>NZ_CP128986.1:0-1293630 GCF_032711245.1 Gordonia abscondita | reverse complement strand
CACGTCAGCTCCTGCCGCGAAGGACTCTCATGGCCGTGAACGATCAGCATCCGGGACATCTGATGGCGGCGGAGATCGCCGAGCAGCCGAACGCGTGGCGCGATTTGCTCGCGGCTCGCGCGGCGTGCGTCGAGATCGGCGAGCTGATTGCCTCTCGCGCACCACGTTTCGTCCAGTTCGTTGCCCGAGGCACCAGCGATCACGCCGCCTTGTACGCGAAGTACCTGGTGGAGATCGGTCTGCAGATCCCAGCGGGCATGGTGTCGCCGTCCGCGGTGACCGTCTACGGCGCTCGGCCCGACCTGCGTGATGTGCTGCTGATCGCGGTCTCGCAGTCGGGCGGTTCTCCCGATCTCGTGAAGTCGGTCGAGGTGGGTCGCGCGCACGGGGCGTTGACGCTTGCCGTCACCAACAACGAGTCGTCGCCCCTGTCGGATGCCGCGGAACTGCACGTCGACGTGATGGCGGGCGCCGAGAAGTCGGTGGCGGCCACCAAGAGTTATACGTCTGAACTGTTGGCGCTGTATCTGGTGATCGCCGCCTGGCAGGGTGTCAGTACCTCGGCGGCCGACGCGCTGCCGGATCTTGGTGACCAGGTCCTGGGGTCGGACGGCGCGTTGGCGGCGGCAGCGCAGAAGTACCGGTACGCGCAACGTCTCCTCACCACGGGTCGCGGCTACTCGTATCCGACGGCACGCGAGGCCGCGTTGAAACTGATGGAGACGTCGTACCTGACGGCGCAAGCCTTCTCTGGGGCCGACCTGCTGCACGGTCCGCTCGCGACCGTCGATCCGCAGGTCCCGGTGCTCGCGGTGGTGCCGACAGGTCGGGGCGGCGACGCGATGGCACCGGTCATCGAACGTCTCGTCGAACGCGGTGCCGACATCTTCGGAGTCGGCGCCGCGTCGGCCATCACGGGCCTCACCGGCGGCGTCGCCATTCCCGACGCGCCCGAAGAACTGTCGCCCCTGCTGGAGATCGTCCCGTTCCAGCTGATGGCGCTGCACCTGTCGCTGGCGCGTGGGGAGAACCCGGACACCCCCCGTGGGTTGCGCAAGGTGACGGAGACACTGTGATCGTTGCCGCGGACGTCGTCGTGGGCGACTGCGTCGTCCACCGGCCCGGATGGTTGTCGGTGTGCGACGGCCTGATCGACGCGGTCGAATCGGGTGAGCCGCCGGCAGTGCCCGACTTGGAATTCCCGGGTGGCACAGTGGTTCCCGGGTTCGTCGACCAGCACGTACACGGTGGCGGGGGAGCGTCGTACACCGACGGTGACCCCGGCCAGGTGCGGGCCGCCGCGGCCTTCCACCGCAGGCACGGGACGACGACGACCGTCACCAGCACAGTGAGCGCGAGCCCCGACGAGTTGGCGGGCATCGTCGCGCGACTCGCGCCGCTCGTGCGTGAAGGCGTCAGTGCGGGCATCCACCTGGAAGGGCCGTGGATCGCGCATTCGCGGTGCGGCGCCCACGCTCCCGACCGGCTGCGGGTCCCCGACCTGGATGAGATCGACCGGCTCCTCACGATCGCCGATGGCACCATCGTGATGGTCACGATCGCACCCGAACTCCCGAACGCCCTCGATGCCGTCGATCGGTTCGTCGCCGCGGGCGTCCAGGTGGCTGTCGGACACACCGACGCCACCTACGAGCAGACGCGCGCCGCAGTCGACCATGGTGCGCGCGTTGCCACTCACCTGTTCAACGCGATGGCGCCGTTGAACCATCGAGCGCCGGGCCCGGTGCTCGCGCTCACCGAGGACCCGCGCGTCGTCGTCGAACTGATCGGCGACGGTGTGCACCTGCACCCGGCGTTGGTCGCCGGTGTGCAGCAGACCGTCGGACCGGAGCGGACGGTGTTGGTCACCGACGCGATGGTCGCCGCCGGGATGGCAGACGGCGACTTCGTACTCGGCTCGCTCGATGTCTACGTAGAGGACGGCGTGGCGCGTCTGCGCAGCACCGACGCGATCGCGGGGAGTACGGCGACGATGGACTCGCTGTTCGCCAGAGCAGTGGCCGGCCTGGTCGGCGCACCCGATCCGATGTCGCGCGATGACGCGTTGCTCGCCGCGTCCGTCATGTGTTCGACAACCCCGGCGCAGGTTCTCGGACGCCATGACATCGGACGCTTGGCGCCGGGTTATCGCGCAGATCTCGTCGTCTTGGACGAAGAACTGCAGGTGCAGCATGTGACCGGAATTGACATCAACACCGCGTCGAGTGCCGCACCACGTGGTTTCGCGTCGTAGGGTGATGAGCACGCCTGCTCGGAACCGCCGGTAGGCGACACGACATCTTCGGAGGGGACCTGCCGATGACTGCCAAGAAGACCCTGATCAAGCGCCTCGAGGACGAGGTCAAGCGCCTCACCAACGAGGTCATGGCTCTGCGCGATCTCGTGATCGCGTTCTCGCCGCTGGCCAAGAAGGACGAGCCGGGCGCCGAGATCGTCGCAGCGGTGACGAAGTCCGCGCCAGCCAAGAAGGCTGAACCCGCCAAGAAGGTGGCCTCTCCTAAGACGGCTGCCGCCGCCAAGCCCGCAGCTGCCAAGCCTGCGGCTGCCAAGCCTGCGGCGACGAAGGGCGCTGCGACCAAGCCCGCGGCCAAGAAGGCCGCTCCGGCCAAGCCTGCGGCGACGAAAGCTGCTCCGGCCAAGCCTGCGGCGACGAAAGCTGCGCCGGCCAAGAAGGCCACGTCGGCCAAGCCCGCTGCTCCAGCGAAGACTGCGGCTACCGCCAAGCCCGAAGCTGCCAAGCCTGCTGCCGCCACGCCCGAAGCCGTGAAAAAGGCTGAGCCCGCCAAACCCGCTGAGCCCGCCAAATCCGCTGCGCCCGCGGCTAAGCCCTCGGCTGCTGTCAAGACGCCGGCTACGGCTAAGCCTGCCGCGAAGACGGTCGCGCAGCTCAAGGCCGAAGCGAAAGCCAAGGGCGTCAAGGGGTATTCGACGATGAACAAGGTGGAGCTGATCGCCGCTTTGAAGTGAGTCGAGTGCGTAGCTGACCTACCATCGACCTAGGTCAGATATGCATCGAACTGAATAGGAGCCCGGAGTGCCCCAGGTGGTCAAGGGAGTCGTCTCCCGAACCAAGAACGCGCCGACCGAACTCGTCGACGTCGTGATCCCCGATCCGGGGGCGCACGACGTGGTCGTGAAAGTGCAGACGTGCGGCGTCTGCCACACCGACCTCGCGTACGCGAGCGGCGGAATCAACGACGAGTACCCGTTTCTGTTGGGGCACGAAGCCGCAGGGATCGTCGAGTCCGTCGGCGATGCGGTATCGCACGTCGAAGTCGGCGACTTCGTCGTCTTGAACTGGCGTGCCGTGTGCGGTGAGTGCCGGGCCTGTCGCAAGGGCAAGCCCTGGTACTGCTTCGACACGCACAATGCGAGTGTGCCGATGACGCTCACCGACGGCACCGAGTTGACGCCCGCGCTGGGTATCGGCGCATTCGCCGAGAAGACCCTGGTCCATGAGGGGCAGTGCACCAAGGTGGACCCGTCGGCCGACCCGGCCGTCGCCTGCCTATTGGGTTGCGGTGTCATGGCGGGTCTCGGCGCGGCGATGAACACCGGGCAGGTGTCGCGCGGCGATTCGGTCGCGGTCATCGGCTGCGGAGGTGTGGGCGACGCCGCCATCGCGGGCGCTCGCCTAGCCGGTGCGACGACGATCATCGCCGTCGACCGGGATCCCGGTAAGTTTCCGTGGGCCACCGAACTCGGTGCGACGCACACTATCGACGCGTCGAAGACCGTGGACGTCGCCGAAGCCGTGAAGGAGCTCACCGACGGCAATGGCGCGGACGTCGTGATCGACGCCGTCGGCCGTCCGGAGACGTATCAGACCGCGTTCTATGCCCGCGACCTCGCCGGGGTCGTCGTCCTCGTCGGTGTTCCGACGCCGGAGATGCGTCTGGAGATGCCACTCGTCGACTTCTTCAGTCACGGCGGTGCATTGAAGTCGTCCTGGTACGGCGACTGCCTGCCCGAACGCGACTTCCCGATGCTCGTCAACCTCCACCTGCAGGGGCGTCTGCCGTTGGAGAAGTTCGTCTCCGAAAGGATCGGCATCGACGGCGTCAACGAGGCGTTCGAGTCGATGGAGGCCGGCAAAGTGCTGCGATCGGTGGTGGAGCTGTGACGCTGCGCATCGATCGAGTCGTCACCTCCGGCACCTTCTCGCTGGACGGCGGCACGTGGGACGTCGACAACAACATCTGGGTGGTCGGCGACGACACCGAAGCCGTGATCATCGACGCTGCGCACGATGCCGTGCCGATCCTCGCCGCCGTCGATGGCCGCAAGGTGGTCGCGATCGTGCTGACCCACGCGCACAACGACCACATCGGTGTCGCGCCCGAACTCGCCGAAGCGACTGGCGCCCCGATCTTGTTGCATCCCGCCGACGAGATGCTGTGGGAGCAGACCCATCCGGGTGTGCCGCACGGCGATCTCTTTGACGGGCAAGTCATCGAAGTGGGCGGCGATCGACTGGAAGTGATCAACACGCCAGGACACTCGCCGGGGTCGTGCGTCCTCTGGTCGCCGTCGGCCAAGGTGTTGTTCTCTGGCGACACCTTGTTCCAGGGTGGGCCGGGTGCTACCGGACGGTCGTTCTCGAGTTTCGACGACATCATCTCGTCGATCCGGGACCGCATTCTGGTGCTCGACGACGACACCCGGGTCTGTACCGGGCACGGTGACGAAACGACCGTCGGTGCCGAAGCAGGCGATCTCGACGAGTGGATCCGGCGCGGTCAGTGACCTTTCGCCGCTGATCAAGTCGGTCTTCTGCTGACCACGGAGTCGAGACTCCCGTCGGCGGAAGCCGTTCAGTACGCCTGCCGCACGGTGTCGACGGGGACGATGTCGACGCCGAGCGGCATCAGCGAGATCGGCACCATCTTGAAGCTCGCGATGCCGAGCGGGATGCCGATGATCGTGATGCACAGGGCGATGCCGGTCGTGATGTGGCCGAACGCGAGCCAGATGCCGGCGAAGACGATCCAGATGACATTGCCGATGAGCGACCCCGCGCCCGCGTCTTGTTTGGGGACGGTGGTCCGCCCGAACGGCCACAGCGCGTAGGCGGCGATGCGGAACGACGCGATCCCGAACGGAATGGTGATGATCAGGATGCAGCAGATGACGCCCGCGATGACGTAGCCGATGGCCATCCACAGTCCGCAGAGGATGAGCCAGATGACGTTCAGCAGAGTTCGCATACGGCAATCATCCACCATCTCGGGACCCTCTGGGCGGCGAAAGACAGGCCAACCGATCTTGCATGCAAGCTTGCATGCAAGATATCTTCGGTGTTGTGGAATCGAAGACCGAGGTCGCGGCCGAACGCGCCTACGTGACGACGAAGAATGGCATCATCAGCGGAGCTTTGCCCGGCGGCTCACTGCTCAGTGAGGTCGCGGTGAGTGCTGACCTGGGGCTCAGCCGCACGCCGGTGCACGAGGCGTTCCTCCGCCTCGCCGCCGAACAACTCCTCGACCTGCAGCCGCGGCGTGGAGCCGTGGTCCGACCGATGACTCCGTCCGAGGCGGCGGACGTCCTCGCGATGCGGCATGCGATCGAAGCGGCGTCGGCGGCGCAACTGTTCGGCAAGGGTGGTCCCGACGACGGCGTGCGGGTCGCGATCGACGAGAACCTCGCGCGCCAGCGCGCCTTCGTCGCGGATGAGGACGTCGACGGGTTCGTCGACGTCGACGACGAGTTCCATCTCCTTGTGGTGCGCGCGTCCGGCAACCCGATCGCCGAGCACTTCTACGAGCAGTTGCGTGCGCGCCAACATCGGCTGCGGAATCTGCTGCTGCGCATCGACCCGGCCAACCTACGGTCGTCACTCGCCGACCACGAGGAGCTGGCGGCGTGCCTGCGCGACGGTGACGCCGACCGCTATTCGGCGCTGCTGCAGGCCCACTTTGACCTGTATCAGGGTGCGTTGTGACGACCCAGACGCACACCACTGCCGCCGCGTCGACGACGGTGGCCGGGCCGTTCCCGCGTGACTGGGTGCTCGTGTTCGGCGCGCTGTTCGTGTGCGCATGGTCGGGTAATCAATTCAGCCCGCTGCTCGTCATGTATCGGGAGCAGGACCATTTCTCGGCGTCGACGGTCACCGCGTTCCTCGGCATCTATGTCGTTGGGCTGGTACCCGCGCTGATCGTGTCGGGGAGTGTCGCCGACCGGGTGGGACGCCGCACGCCGATGCTGGTCGCCGTCATCGCCGGGCTGATCGGCAGCATCCTCCTCGCGAGCGAAGAGCTGGGATTGAGGACGATCTTCCTGGGTCGTATGTTCTCCGGTGTCGCCGTCGGCACCGCTACCGCCGTCGGCACCACGTGGCTCAAAGAACTGTCGCGCCGACCGTTCGATCCGGCCGCCGACGCGTCGTCGGGAGCGCGTCGCGCATCGCTCGCGTTCACTCTCGGTTCCGCGCTGGGTGCGCTCGTCGCGGGCTGCATCGCCCAGTGGGGCCCGTGGACACACTCGCTCCCGTTCTTGTTGCACATCGTCGTCACGATTCCGTTCCTGTGGCTGGTCCGCCGACCCGCCGAGACCGCGCCCACACTCGACGACGATGTGCGTGGGCGGGGGCGGTTCCTCGTGTCGTCGGTACGGCACCGCCGTTTTGTGCGCGTCGTAATGATCTGCTGCCCGTGGCTGTTTATCGCGTGCGGCCTGTCGTACGGCTACCAGCCGGTGCTTCTCGCCGACGCCGCCGGCGGACTGGGGCTTGCGTACGGGACGCTGCTCAGTGTCATCGCGTTGGGGACCGGTGCCGCCGTTCAGCCGCTCGCTAAACGGATCGACTCGGAGTCGAGCGCACGCGGATTGCTCGTGTCGCTGGCGATCCTCGTGGTCGGCATCGTGGTGATGATCGCCGCTGTCACCACCGACAGCTTGCTGATCGGCGTCGTCGCCAGCATCGTGTTCGGCGTCGGATTCGGCATCGGACTCACGTCCGGTCTGATGGAGGTCCAACGGATCGCGCCGCCGGCCGAACTGGCCCGCCTGACCGGCATCTTCTACGCGGTCGCCTACGTCGGCTTCGCGATGCCGACTGTCTTGGCCGCGCTGACCCCGCCGTTCACGACACTGGAGTTGCTGATCGCGTTGGCGGTGCTGCTGGGCGTCTCGCTCGGCGCCATCGTGTACGCCTCCCAGAAACATCTGCCCCAAATGGATCCGACCCAAAAGGGCAATCCGCACCAAAACGGTTATCCGACACAGAAGGGTCCGACGCATAGCTGATTCGCGAGTACGCGCATAGTGTTGCGGACATGAGTACGGCACGTCGCGCTGCATGGTCGATAGCTGCGACCGTTGTGTTGACGATCCGGTTGATCGCCACGATCGCGACTGTCGGAACAGTGCTCGTCTGGGTGATCGCCGCCGTCCGCGACGGTCTCCTCAACGGCTGGCTGTGGTGGGCGGTCGGCTCGGCGGGGGCGTTGATCGTCGCCACCTACCTCTACAGTCACCTGCGCGTCCGCTACCCGAGCACGAGCGATCGCTGGGAAGAATAGCGTCGCGAATCGGCAGACTGGCGACAGGATGGTCTCATGTCCGCCCTTCTGAACAGGCGTGTCGAACCGCAGCGTCGTACAACGCTCGGCAGTTCCGCGGACTTGAGAAACTGCGGGACGAACTGGGCGGCAGGTTCGTCGCCGGAATCGTGCTTGGAACGGCGCAGACCGCTTAGCGGTCTGCGCCGAATCTTTCGCTGTCGCTACTTCCTGCCCGCCGCGACGATCGTGACGAGTCCCCCGGCCATCATGACGTTCTTCAGGAACTGGGTCTGCTGCTGTCCGCGCAGAGCGGGATCGTCGTAGTTCCAGAACGCATGGCCGGCGAGCGTCGTCGGCACCAGTGAGGCGAGCACGCCCGCGGCCGCCAAGCGCGGCGCGACACCCGCCGAGATGAGGAGCCCGCCAACAGCTTGGACGACACCGTTGGCGCGGACGACGGTCTCGTTGTCGACCGGCAGCGGCAACTTGTCGAGCAGCGGAGCCGCCGCGTCCACACGCATGCCCGGCGCGGTCGCGGCGGCGTACCCGAGCTTGATGTACGGGAGACCGGTCATCACTCGACCTGTGGCGTGCAAAATACTTCGTCGTTTGATCGCGGAAATCATCACCGGTCCCTTCGTCATACCGCCCGTACGGTTCGGGCGGTCATCGGTCCAGTCTGCACCTACCCGGCTCGGACCCTCCGTTCAATGTCGGCTCCCAAGTCGGCGTCGATGTTCCGCCAGTACTCGAACGCTCGCGCCAGCACCGGCTCGCTGACACCGTCGAGGAGATGGCCGGCGACATTGCCCGCCAACCGATCCCGGCCGGCGTCGTCGAGCACTTCGCGGACGAGTGTGCCGGGCTGACCCCAGTCGTCGTCTGCCGGGTGATCGACGTAGGCGCTGCGGACGATGTCGCCGTCGACCGCCCACTGCGGCTCGGGCTGCCCGGAATACGTGGCTGCGGGACCGCCCTTCGAATTCGGCGCGTACACCGGATCGCTGACCGGATCGATCCGCATCGCGCCGTCCTTCGAGTAGCTGCGGACCTCGTTGTGCGGCCGGTTGACCGGGATCTGCTTGTAGTTGACTCCGAGCCGAGCGCGGTGCGCGTCCGAATAGGCGAACACGCGACCGAGCAACATCCGGTCGGGGCTGAAACCGATCCCGGGGACCACATTGCTCGGCTCGAACGCGGCTTGCTCGATCTGGGCGTGGTTGTCAGTCGGGTTGGTGTGCAGCGTCATCTTCCCGACCTCGTGGAGCGGGAAGTCCGAGTGCGGCCACACCTTGGTGAGATCGAACGGGTTAAAGCGGTACGCCTTCGCATCGTCGAACGGCATCAGCTGCACCTTGAGAGTCCAACTCGGGTGGTCGCCCGCCGCGATCGAATCGAACAGGTCCCGTGTGTGGTAATCGCCGTCGGCACCCGCGAGGCGATCGGCCTCGTCCTGCGTGAGGAACTCGACGCCCTGGTCGGAGATGAAGTGATACTTGACCCAATGCTTGACGCCCTCCGCATTAACCCACAGGTAGGTGTGCGAGCTGTAGCCGTTCATCTCCCGCCACGATCGAGGGATACCGCGATCGCCCATCAGCCAGGTGACCTGGTGTGCCGACTCCGGCGAGAGGGTCCAGAAGTCCCACTGCATGTCGTGGTCGCGGAGATTATTGTCGGCGCGCCGCTTCTGGGAGCGGATGAAGTGCTGGAACTTCATCGGATCCTTGATGAAGAAGACGGGCGTGTTGTTACCGACCATGTCGTACACGCCGTCGTCGGTGTAGAACTTCAACGCGAATCCGCGCGGATCACGCCACGTGTCCGGGCTGCCGCGCTCGCCCGCGACGGTAGAGAACCGCGCGACCATCTCGGTCTTCACCCCTGGCTGGAACAGCGACGCGCATGTGTACGCGGAGACATCGCTCGTGGTCTCGAATGTGCCGAACGCACCGCTGCCCTTGGCATGCGGCTGGCGTTCGGGGATGCGCTCACGGTTGAACTGCGCCATCTGCTCGATCAGATAGTGATCGTGCAAAACGATGGGGCCCGCGGCTCCCGCGGTGAGCGAATGCTCGTCGCTGCCCGCCGGAGCGCCGGAGTCGGTGGTCGTGTAGGTGTTCTCCTCGGTCATGCTCGTCCTCCTCAGGAGGTTGACGTTGGGCTGTAGCGGACCTGCGACCGGGGCGCGGGCCCACCACCGAGGCTATCCCTTGGGACGGAATACTTCCCGTCGTTCGTCGAAGCATCCGCCGACGAGCACGCTCCCGCCCTAGCCGTGGCCCGTCTCCGTCACGCTTTCGCCCGCAACTCCCGCTTCAACAGTTTTCCGCTCTGGTTGCGCGGCAGTTCATCGACGAACAGCACCGACTTGGGCACCTTGAACGGCGCGATCCGTTCCTTCACGAACGCGATCAACTCGCCCTCGGTGACCGACTGGCCGTCCCTGACCACGACGACAGCGGTCACCGCTTCGATCCACTTGTCGTCCGGCGTGCCGATCACCGCGACCTCGGCCACCGCCGGGTGCAGATAGACGGAGTCCTCGACCTCGCGGGAGGCAACCAGGACACCGCCGGTGTTGATGACATCTTTGATGCGGTCGACAACTGTGAGGTAGCCCTGCTCATCGCTGGTCACGAGGTCGCCGGAATGGAACCAGCCGCCCGTGAACGCCTCCTCAGTAGCCGCAGGCTTGTTCCAGTAGCCGCTGCACAGTTGGGGTGAGCGATAGCAGACCTCACCCTGCTCGCCGAGCGGCACGTCGTTGCCGTCGCCGTCGACGATTCGCGTCTCGACGAAGAACACCGGACGGCCGCACGACGCCGGCCGATCGGCGTGCTCGTCCGGTCGCAGAATGGTGGCCAGCGGTCCGATCTCCGACTGGCCGAAACAGTTGTAGAAGCCGATGTCCGGGTACCGTTCGCGCAGCCGGTTCAGCACGGTCACCGGCATGATCGAGGCGCCGTACTGCGCCTTCGTCAACGAACTCAGATCGCGCGAGTCCAATTCAGGGCTGTTCGCGAGCGGCACCCACACCGTCGGCGCGAGGAACAGCGATCCGATCCGTCGTTCCTCCACCAGACGCAGGATCTCGCCGACGTCCGGCTTCTCGATCAGTGAGATGGTCGCGCCGATCGACAGGTAGGGCAGAGCGAACACGTGCAGGCCGGCCGAGTGGTATAGCGGCATCGCGATCAGCGGTGCGTCGTCGGCGGTGAAGTCGAGTCCGACCAGGCAGGACACGTACTCGTGGACGAGCGCCTGATGCGTCATCATCGCGCCCTTGGGCGCGGAGGTGGTGCCCGACGTATACAGCAGCTGCGCGAGATCCGTCGGCGAGACCGTGACATCCAGCTCGGGTACCGGGCCATCCGATGACGAGGCCACGAGGCTGTCGTCCGCGTCGCGCAGGGCGATCACCGGGAGGTCCGTTGTGACCTCGTCGAGGGTCGGCCGGAGCAGCGGATCGACCAGCACGATGGACGCGCCGGAGTCGTCCAAGAGGTACTGAAGTTCTCCCGCTTTAAGTGCGAAGTTGATCGGCACGTGCACCAGACCCGCGCGGACGGTCGCGAGGAATCCGATCAGATAGGCGTCGGAGTTCACCCCGAACGCCGCGATCAGTGCCCCGGGCTCCATGTCGAGCGCGAGGAGCCGCGCCGCAGCACGCGTCACGGCGTCGTCGAGCGCACGATACGTCCAGTCGCGGTCTGCGAATCGGAGCGCCACGCTGTCGGGAATGCGGGACGCAGTCCGGCGCAACAGGGAATCGATCGTATTCACTCGGACATCCACGTTGGACACGGTACGGCGCAGTTCTCGGATTCGGGTTGGATTGGCGAGGGAGTTGGATTGGCGAGGCGGGCCGGAATCAGTACGCTCACCGATCTGCGCGGACAAATAGTCCACAGAGGCCGATGAGCGTACTGATCTCAGGAGAAGGGGAGCGTCACTCCATCGTCGGGATGGAGAACTCGGCTCCGTCCTTGATGCCGGACGGCCAGCGCTGCGTGACCGTCTTAGTCTTCGTGTAGAACATGATCGACGCCGGTCCATGCTGGTTCAGGTCGCCGAATCCGGACCGCTTCCAGCCGCCGAACGTGTGGTAGGCGACCGGCACCGGGATCGGCACATTGACGCCGACCATGCCGACCTCGACGCGCGAAGTGAAGTCGCGGGCCGCGTCGCCGTCGCGAGTGAAGATCGAGACCCCGTTGCCGTACTCGTGGTCAGTCGGGAGCGCGAGCGCCTCGTCGTAGTCCTTGGCGCGCACGATCGTCAGCACAGGTCCGAAGATTTCGTCGGTGTAGATCGACATGTCCTTAGTGACGTGGTCGAACAGGGTCGGGCCGACGAAGTAGCCGTTCGACAGGTCTTCGCCGTCGAACGTCGAGTCGTCGCTGGTGCGTTCGCGGCCATCGATGACGAGCTCAGCTCCCGACTCGACGCCCTGCCCGATGTAGTCAATGACCTTGTCGCGAGCGGCACCGGTGACGAGCGGACCGTAATCGGCCTTCGGGTCGAGCGAGTGGCCGACGCGCAGCGCGTTCACCTTGTCGACGAGCTTGGCGCGCAATGCTTCCGCCGTCTCCTCTCCGACCGGCACGGCCACCGAGATCGCCATACAGCGCTCACCGGCGGCGCCGTAGCCCGCGCCGACCAGGGCGTCGACGGCCTGGTCGAGGTCCGCGTCCGGGAGGATGATCATGTGATTCTTCGCGCCGCCGAAGCACTGTGACCGCTTACCGTTGGCCGCAGCCGTCTCGTAGATGTACTGCGCGATGTCGCTGCTGCCGACGAAGCCGAGAGCCTTCACGTCGGGGTGAGTCAGGAGGGCGTCGACCGACTCCTTGTCGCCGTTGACGACCTGGAACACGCCGTCCGGCAGACCGGCCTCGGTGAACAGTTCGGCCAGACGCACCGTGACCGACGGGTCGCGCTCGGACGGCTTCAGGATGAAGGCGTTACCGCACGCGAGGGCCGGGCCGGCCTTCCACAGCGGGATCATCGCCGGGAAGTTGAACGGGGTGATGCCCGCGACCACGCCGAGCGGCTGGCGCATCGAGTAGACGTCGATGCCCGGGCCCGCCCCCTCGGTGAAGTCGCCTTTGATCAGGTGGGGGATGCCGGTCGAGAACTCGATGACCTCGACGCCGCGCTGCACGTCGCCCTTCGCGTCCTCGAAGGTCTTGCCGTGCTCCAGCGACAGCGCCGTCGCCAACTCGTCCATGTTCTCGTTGACCAGAGCGATGAACCGCATCAGGACGCGGGCGCGTCGCTGCGGGTTCCACGACGCCCACACCTTCTGAGCGTCCGCGGCGATGGCTACGGCGGCGGCGACCTCGTCGGTCGACGCGAGCGCGACGCGCGCCTGCACCGTCCCCAGGCTCGGGTTCAGCACCTCCGCAGTACGGCCCGACGGGGCGGCGTCACCGATGCTGGTGGTGCGCTTACCTGCGATGTAGTGGGGGATGACGTCGGTCATGGTGGTGCTCCTTTGGTGGATCTCGGCTCCGCTCGATCAGCGGGGATGTCAGCGGTGAGTGAAGGCGGGCTTGCGCTTCTCGACGAACGCGGCCATGCCCTCGGTCTGGTCGTCGGTGGCGAACGTCGAATAGAACAGCGAACGCTCGGTGCGGACGCCTTCGGTGAGTCCCGACTCGAAGGCGCGGTTCACGGCCTCCTTGGCGAGCGAGGCGGCGATCGCCGACTTGCTCGCGATCTCGGCAGCCACCTCGAGTGCGGTGCTGAGCGTCTGTTCGGCGGGCACCACGCGGGAGACGAGTCCGAGGCGTTCGGCCTCGTCGACTTTCATCTGGCGGCCGGTGAGGATCAGATCCATCGCTTTAGCCTTGCCGACCGCGCGTGTCAGGCGCTGCGAGCCGCCGATGCCCGGGATGACACCGAGGGTGATCTCAGGTTGACCGAACTTGGCGGTGTCGCCCGCGATGATGAGGTCGCACAGCATCGCGAGTTCGCAGCCGCCGCCGAGTGCGAAGCCGTTGACAGCCGCGATCGTCGGGGTGCTCAATCCGGCGAGGCGGTCCCAATCACCGAAGAAGCGCTGGGACTGCACGTCACTGAACGACTTCGACGACATCTCCTTGATGTCGGCACCCGCAGCGAATGCGCGATCGGAGCCGGTGATGACGATGGCGCCCACCGACTGGTCGGCATCGAATGTTGTTGCGGCGTCGACGACTTCGGTCATCAACTGGGTGTTGAGGGCATTGAGTGCCTTCGGGCGGTCGAGCGTGATGATGCCGACCCGGCCCTCGGTGTCCACTTTGATCGTCTCGTACTCGGCTGAGTCGGTCATCTGCGTCTCCTTGATGTTCGTGTGCGGTGTCTACAGCGTCAGTTCGAGATGATCCGGCAATGGGGCGAGGAACGCACTCGCATCGACCGGACCGGGCTGCCACTTCGGTGTGCGGTCCTTGTCGATCACCTGCGCGCGGATGCCTTCGGCCAGGTCGGGGTGCTGCAGGCACCGCAGCGACGAACGGTATTCGCGGACGAGCGCGTCGCGCAGTGATGCGTCACCTGCTGCGGCGCGGAGCGCGGCGAGGGTAGCGGCCAGCGCCGCGGGCGACTTGCCTTCGACAGCCTCGGCAGCCGCGAAACCTTCCGGGGTGGCGGTCGCGACGCAGTTCTCGACGATCTGCGCGACGGTGTCGGCGGCGAACGCCTTCGCGATCCACTCGCGACCCGCGGCGACTTCCGACTCGGGAGGGATCTGCGCGAACTCGGCGAGGACGTCGTCGAGCGGCCGATCGGCGAGTGCGTCGACGAAGGCGTCAAGTCGGTCGGCTGGCACGAAGTGGTCGGCGAGGCCGAGCGCGATCACATCGCCTCCGCGTAGATGCGTCGTCGTCAGCGCGGCGTACGTGCCGAGTTCGTCGTCGACGTGCGACAGGAGCCAGGTTCCACCGACGTCGGGAACCAGTCCGATGCCGACCTCTGGCATCGCGAGACGGGTGCGATCGGTGACGATCCGGGTATTCGCGTGTCCGGAGATCCCGACGCCGCCGCCCATGACGATGCCGTCCATGATCGCGACATAGGGCTTCGGGTAGTCACCGATGCGTGCGTTCATCACGTACTCGTCGCGCCAGAATGCGGCGGACGCCGATGCCGCTGCGGCTTCGTCGCCAGCTCTGGTCAGGGCTTTCGCATCAGTGTGGATCGCGACGATGTCGCCGCCCGCGCACAGCCCTCGGTCACCGGCACCGCGCACGATGACTGTGTCAATGGCCGGATCCTCGGCCCAGGCGACGAGCGCCGAGTCCATCAGCAGCACCATCTCGTGGTCGAGCGCGTTGATCGACCGCGGCCGGTTCAGCGTGATCACACCGGTGCGTCCGGAGACCGTCGTGACGACTGCGGGCGCGTCGGCGGGCGTCGAATCGGCAGCAGGGGGCATTGCGGGTGTTCTCCTCAGAGGTCGAACTGGGTTTCGGGGGTGTGTCCGTCGCCACTCATCCTGGAGAGGGATCGGGTGTGCGTCAACGCACAATCGCGCACTGGCGGGGTGCGGAACTGCTAGCTCGGACAGGTTTGGAGATTACAATCGTGCAATGCCGGACAGTATCGATGCGCGGAGCGTGCGGGCGGACGACCTTCGCTACCTATTGGCCGTCGCACGGGCGGGGAGCCGTGCGGTGGCGGCGACGGATCTGGGAGTGGATTCGAGCACGGTGACTCGGCGGATTCGGGCGTTGGAGAAGGTGCTCGGTGTGCGTCTGGTCGAGCAGGGGGTCGACGGTTGGGAGTTGACCGAAGTGGGGCGCGACGTCGCCGAGGGTGCGGCACCGATCGAGACGGCAGTCGAGCGGACGATCGATGCCGTGGCGGGTGCCAGAACGAACTCGTTGCGAGGCAACGTGCGGATCACCGCCCCGGACGCTTTCGGCGCCTATTTCGTCGCTCCGGCGATGGCACGTCTGCGGAACGCGAATCCGGATTTGACGGTTGAAGTCCTCACTGCCACAAGGCAACTCAACCTTCAGCAGTCGGGGTTCGACGTTGCCATCGCCGTCGGTGTGCCGATGAGCGGCAAACTGGTGACCGCACCGCTCGCCGAGTATGCGCTCGGTCTGTACGCGACCGACGAGTACTTCCAGACGCACCCGGTCCCGCGGGCGACCGCGGATCTCACCGCGCACTCGGTGATCTGGTACGTCGACTCACTGTTGCAGGTCGGCGACCTCGACCTGACGCACCACCTGCCTGCACTGACGTCTCGGCTGATGTCGACGAACGTGTTCGCGCAGGTGGAGGCGGCACGCGCCGGTGGCGGGATCGGGCTTCTGCCCGCGTTCGTCGCGATGCGGCATCCGGAGTTGAAGCGAGTCTTGGGCGACGCCGTCGAGATCCGCATGGACTTCTCGTTCGCTGCCCGCCGTGAACGACTGTCCAGCCCGACGGTCCAGGCGATCCACGCCGCCCTGCGTGCTGAAGTGGACGCGAGGGTAAGTGAGTTGCTCCCATAATCCACTCTGCCCGATCTCGTCCCCGTGGTGGCCCCGTCAGCCCAGGTGTTGGTCGATGAAGTCCTTCGCTTCGCGGACGGCCCGGCGTGATTCCGGTGTGAAGTAGGGGAACATCTGGAACACGTGGCCTTGGTCCGGCCAGGCCTGCAGAGTCGACGATCCGCCTGCTGCCAACAGGTTTCGGTGGATGATCCGGGCGTCGTCGGCCATGACTTCGCGAGCGCCGTACTGGATCAGGGTGTCGGGCAGATCCATGTCGTGGGTCAGTGCGATCCGCATCCGCGGGTGGTCGGAGGCGGCGTCCCCGCGGTACAGGCCCATCAGTCGTTGTGCGCTCGCGGCGTGGATATGTGGGTCGTGCACACCCGTGCGTTCCAGTGCGCGAGCGACATTGAACACCGGATCGTAGAGCGGAGAGAACAGCACCATCGCCTTTGGTTGCGGGACGCCGTCGGCGTGGTTCGCGGCCAGCAGGTCTTGAGCCAGGTGCCCGCCGGCCGAATCGCCGCCGACGATGATCTGATCGCTCGAGAATCCCTGGTCGAGCAGCCAGCGGTAACCGCGGATTGCGTCGTCACCGCCCGCCGGGAACCGGTACTCGGGCCCCAGCCGGTAGTCGAGACTGAATGCGCCGATCCCGGCCCGACGGACTAGCCGGGCGACGAGACCGCGATGGGTCCGCGGCGAGCAGACGAGATAGCCGCTGCCGTGAAGGTAGTAGAGGATGGTCCGTCGACTCGACGGCGACGGGACACCGCCGCCGAACCGGTGTGCCTCGTGTGTCCACTCGCCCCGGATCTGGCCGTTACCGACATGCCGTCTGACCGTCGTGGTCTTGGTTCCACGTGGAACAGGGCTGATCGCCGACAGCGATCCGTTGAGTGCCGGTCGAATCAGCGGGAGGGCTGTCGGGCCGATTCCCGGCACGCGGCTCGCGACGCCCATCAGCGGTCGGGCCGCTCGCCAGACATACGCGTTGAGCGTCCGGGCACGCAGCGAACCGGCGTTGTCGAGGCCGGATGCGATCTCAGTGTGACTCGCCGTCATAGGACGAGACGATACGGCGGATCTGCCTCATTACGGGGCTGTTTCCATCCGATGTCCTACCGATTTTGCTGATGGGGCCGCTGACGTGGCAGAATCAGTGGTACTGCACTCGGGCCATGTGTCCGAGTAATCCAGCAAAGACGCTGAATCCCCGGCGATGTGCAGCTCGCATCGATCCGCCCGGGTTCTTCAAGTACAAATCAGTACGCAGCGTCGCGTGCAGGAATGGCAGATTCCATGAAGCACTTGCCGGGGCCCACTGGCCTCTACGATCCGCTCAACGAGCACGACGCCTGTGGTGTCGCCTTCGTCGTCGACATGCACGGACGACGCAGTCGCGACATCGTCGAGAAGGCGATCACCGCGCTGGTCAATCTCGAACACCGCGGCGCCGCGGGTGCCGAGCCCAACACCGGTGACGGTGCGGGCATCATGATTCAAGTCCCCGACCGCTTCCTCCGCGACGTCGTCGACTTCGACCTGCCCGCCGAAGGCGCATACGCCACCGGTATTGCCTTCCTGCCGCAGTCCGCGCAGGACGTGCGCGACGCCGTCGCCGGCATTGAATCGATCGTCAGCGAAGAGGGCCTCGACCTGCTCGGCTGGCGCGACGTGCCCGTCGACGAGTCGTCGCTGGGCGCGCTCGCCCGCGATGCGATGCCGACGTTCCGACAGATCTTCATCGCACTCGCCGACCGTGACGCGAACGGGAGCCGTCCCGGCAGCGAGGCCGTGATGAACCTCGAGCGCAAGGCGTACGTGGTGCGCAAGCGCGTCCAGTACGAGCTCGGTGAGAAGGGTGCCGGTCAAGACGGCCCGGGCCGCGAGACCGCGTACTTCCCGAGCCTGTCCGGCCAGACCTTCGTCTACAAGGGCATGCTGACCACGCCGCAGTTGCGTGATTTCTACCTCGACCTGCAGGACGACCGCGTCGAGAGCGCGCTCGGCATGGTCCACTCGCGGTTCTCCACCAACACGTTCCCGTCCTGGCCGCTCGCGCACCCGTTCCGCCGCGTCGCCCACAACGGCGAGATCAACACCGTCACCGGTAACGAGAACTGGATGCGCGCGCGCGAAGCGCTCATCAAGACCGACGCGTTCGGCGACGGTCTCGACAAGATCGCGCCGATCTGCACGCCCGGCGCGTCCGACACCGCACGGTTCGACGAAGTCCTCGAACTTTTGCACCTCGGCGGCCGCAGCCTGCCGCACTCGGTCTTGATGATGGTCCCCGAGGCGTGGGAACGCAGCGAGGACATGAAGCCCGAGCACCGCGCGTTCTACGAGTACCACTCGGCGCTCATGGAGGCGTGGGACGGCCCGGCGTCGGTGTGCTTCACCGACGGCACGGTGATCGGTGCGGTCCTCGACCGCAACGGTCTGCGCCCCTCGCGCATCTGGGTCACCAAAGACGGGCTCGTGATCCTCGGCTCGGAGGTCGGCGTCCTCGACATCGACCCCGCCGACATCGTCACCCGCACCCGTCTGCATCCGGGCAAGATGTTCCTGGTCGACACCGCGCAGGGTCGCATCGTCGCCGACGAAGAGGTCAAGGACTCCCTCGCCGCCGAGCATCCGTACCAGGAGTGGCTGGACGCCAACCAGGTGAAGCTCGAAGACCTGCCGGCTCCGCCGCACACCCACATGGCGCACGACCGCGTCACCCTCCGTCAACAGGTGTTCGGGTACACCAACGAAGACCTGAACCTGCTGATCTCGCCGATGGCGGCGACCGGAGCCGAAGCGATCGGCTCGATGGGCACCGATACTCCGGTCGCCGTGTTGTCCGCGCGCCCGCGCATGTTGTTCGACTACTTCCAGCAGATGTTCGCGCAGGTCACCAACCCGCCGTTGGACGCGATCCGCGAGGAGATCGTCACCAGCATCCGCCACCGCATCGGCGGGGAACGCGACCTGCTGAACCCGGGAGCCGACTCTGCGAAGCAGATCGTCCTGAGCGCCCCGGTCCTCGACAACGGCGACCTCGCCCGACTCACCGGCATCGACGGCGATGCGACCGGTTTCCCGTCCGTCCACATCCACGGCTTGTACCCGGTCGCCGAGGGCGGCGCCGGACTGCGCAAGGCGCTCGACGACGTCCGGTCAGCGGTGTCGGCGGCCATCGCCGACGGCGCGCGCATCATCGTGCTCTCCGACCGCGAGTCCGATGAGACGCTCGCACCGATCCCGTCGCTGCTGTTGACCTCGGCCGTCCACCACCACCTGGTGCGGGAACGGACCCGGACCCGCGCCAGCATCGTCGTCGAATCCGGTGACGCCCGAGAGGTCCATCACATGGCGCTTCTCGTCGCGTTCGGCGCCAGCGGCATCAACCCGTACATGGCGTTCGAGACCATCGAGGACATGCTGCTGGCAGGCGCCCTCGTCGTGCCCGGCACCGACGACCTCGACCACGACACCCGCTTCGCGAAAGCTCGCGCCAACTACATCAAGGCCGCCAGCAAGGGCGTCCTCAAAGTGATGAGCAAGATGGGCATCTCGACAGTGCCGTCGTACAACGGCGCCCAACTGTTCCAGGTGATCGGCGTCGCGCAGGACGTCGTCGACGAGTTCTTCACCGGCCTCAACAGCCAGCTCGACGGCATCGGCCTCGACGAGATCGCCGACGAGGTGGCCCGCCGGCACTCCGTCGCCTTCACCGACCGTCCCCAGGAGCGCGCCTACCGTGAGCTCGAAGTCGGCGGCGAATACCAGTGGCGCCGCGAAGGCGAATACCACCTGTTCAACCCGGACACGGTGTTCAAGCTGCAGCACGCCACCCGCACCGGCCAGTACAGCGTGTTCAAGGAGTACACCAAGCTCGTCGACGACCAGTCGACGCGGTTGGGCACGCTGCGCGGCCTGTTCGACTTCAAACTCGGCGACCGGGATCCGATTCCGCTCGACAAGGTGGAGCCCGCCAGCGAGATCGTTAAACGGTTCTCGACGGGTGCGATGAGCTACGGCTCGATCTCCGCGGAAGCGCACGAGACCCTCGCCATCGCCATGAACAGGTTGGGTGGACGCTCCAACTCGGGTGAGGGCGGCGAGGACACGCGTCGCTTCAGCCACGACGAGAACGGCGACTGGCGACGCAGCGCGATCAAGCAGGTCGCGTCGGGCCGGTTCGGTGTGACCAGTCACTACCTGAGCAACTGCACCGACATCCAGATCAAGATGGCGCAGGGCGCGAAGCCCGGCGAAGGCGGCCAGCTGCCGCCGCACAAGGTGTACCCGTGGGTCGCCGAGGTCCGCGGTTCCACTCCTGGCGTCGGCCTGATCTCGCCGCCGCCGCACCACGACATCTACTCGATCGAGGATCTCGCACAGCTGATCCACGACTTGAAGAACGCGAACCCGAAGGCGCGCATCCACGTCAAGCTCGTCTCCGAGATTGGTGTCGGCACGGTCGCCGCAGGCGTGTCGAAAGCGCACGCTGACGTCGTGCTGATCTCCGGGCACGACGGCGGCACCGGCGCGAGCCCGCTGACGTCGCTCAAGCACGCGGGAGCCCCGTGGGAGATCGGTCTCGCCGAAACTCAACAGACGCTCCTGTTGAACGGTCTGCGCGACCGCATCGTCGTTCAGGTCGACGGCCAGCTGAAGACGGGTCGCGACGTGATGATCGCCGCCCTGCTCGGCGGCGAAGAGTTCGGTTTCGCGACCGCGCCGCTCGTCGTCTCGGGCTGCGTCATGATGCGCGTCTGCCACCTCGACACCTGCCCGGTGGGCGTCGCCACGCAGAACCCGCTCCTGCGCGAACGGTTCACCGGCAAGCCGGAGTTCGTCGAGAACTTCATGCTGTACATCGCCGAAGAGGTGCGTGAACTGTTGGCGCGCCTCGGTTTCCGTACCTTGAACGAGGCGATCGGCCAGTTCGAAGCACTCGACACGACAAAGGCCATGGACCGCTGGAAAGGTTCCAAGGCCGGCAACCTCGACCTGTCGCCGATCCTGACGATGCCGGAGTCGCCGTTCATGAACCAGGACCTGTACTGCACGGGCGTCCAGGATCACGGCCTCGATAAGGCCCTCGACAACGAGCTGATCGAGAAGGCTCGCGCGGCCCTCGAATCGGGGACGCGCGTCAACGTGACCAGCCCGATCACCAACGTCAACCGCACGGTCGGCACCATGCTCGGCCACGAGGTCACCAAGGTGTACGGGGCGCAGGGCCTGCCCGAGGGCACGGTCTCGATCGACTTCACCGGGTCGGCGGGCAACAGCTTCGGTGCATTCGTCCCGCGCGGCATCACCATGCGGCTCGAAGGCGATGCGAACGACTTCGTCGGCAAGGGACTGTCGGGCGGCAAGCTCGTCGTTCGTCCGCCGCGGAACGCTCCCGTCGACTTCATCGCCGAGAAGAACATCATCGCAGGCAACGTCATCGGTTTCGGCGGCACCGGAGGCAAGATCTTCTTGCGCGGTGTCGCAGGCGAACGCTTCTGCGTCCGCAACTCGGGCGTCGCGGCCGTCGTCGAAGGCGTCGGCGACCACGGATGCGAGTACATGACCGGCGGCAGTGTGATCGTCCTCGGCGAGACCGGCCGCAACTTCGCGGCGGGCATGTCTGGCGGCGTCGCCTACGTCTACGACCCGAACAGCACGTTCGAGGCGAACCTCAACGTCGAACTCGTCGACCTGGAAGAACTCGACGCCGACGACGTCACCTTCTTGGAAGGCTCGCTGACTGAACACCGTGACGAGACCGGTTCGACGGTGGCCGCGGCCGTCCTCGACGACTGGTCGAAGCAGCAGGGGAACTTCGCCAAGGTGATGCCCCGTGACTACAAGAAGGTTCTCGCCGCCATCGACGTCGCCGAGCGAACCGGACGAGATGTGAACGACGCGATCATGGAGGCGGCTCGTGGCTGACACCAGAGGTTTTCTCAAGCACACCGAACGTGAGACGCCGACCCGGCGTCCCGTGGACCTGCGACTCATGGACTGGAAAGAGGTCTACAACGACTTCGACGAGTCCACCCTGCAGACGCAGGCGAGTCGCTGCATGGACTGCGGTGTCCCGTTCTGCCACAACGGCTGCCCGCTCGGGAACCTGATCCCCGAATGGAACGACCTCGCGTACCGAGGCCGGTGGGACGCGGGCATCGACCGCTTGCATGCCACGAACAACTTTCCGGAGTTCACCGGTCGTCTCTGCCCGGCACCGTGCGAGGCGTCGTGCGTACTCGGCATCAACCAGCCCGCCGTCACCATCAAACAGGTCGAGGTGGAGCTGATCGAGAAGGCGTGGGACGAAGGTACCGTCGCACCGGTCTTGCCCGACCGCAAGACCGGTAAGAAGGTCGCCGTCGTCGGTTCGGGTCCTGCCGGTTTGTCCGCGGCCCAACAGTTGACGCGGGCGGGCCACGACGTGACCGTATTTGAGCGCGCCGACCGCATCGGCGGCCTGATGCGCTACGGCATTCCCGAGTTCAAGATGGAGAAGCACTTCATCGACCGCCGCCTCGAGCAGATGGAGGCTGAGGGGACTGTCTTCCGTGCGGGCGTCAACGTGGGCGTCGATGTGACCGTCGAACAGCTACGCGGCGATTATGACGCCGTCGTCCTGGCGAACGGTTCGACGATCGGCCGTGACCTGCCGATCCCCGGCCGGGAACTGAA
Organism: Gordonia abscondita; assembly: GCF_032711245.1. GTDB lineage: Bacteria > Actinomycetota > Actinomycetes > Mycobacteriales > Mycobacteriaceae > Gordonia. The sequence goes on along the minus strand of NZ_CP128986.1, from coordinate 1,270,937 downwards.
CGGGATCCATCAGGCGATGGAGTTCCTGCCGCAGGCCAACAGGGTGCAGCACGGCGACACCGTCGACAACCAGATCACGGCGACCGGCAAGAGCGTCGTGATCATCGGCGGCGGCGACACCGGGGCCGACTGCCTCGGCACGTCGCTACGGCAGGGCGCCAAGCAGGTCCACCAGTTCGAGATCATGCCCAAGCCGCCGATCGAGCGCGCCCAGTCGACCCCGTGGCCGACGTACCCGCTCATGTACCGCGTCTCGTCTGCCCACGAGGAGGGCGGCGAACGCGTGTACAGCGTGAACACCGAAGAGTTCGCCGGGGAAGACGGCCACGTCACCAGTCTGAAAGCGCACGAGGTGGCGATGGTGAACGGTCGCTTCGAGAAGGTCGAAGGCAGTCACTTCGAGCTTGAAGCGGACCTTGTTCTGTTCGCGATGGGCTTCGTCGGCCCCGAGCGCGGTGACCTGCTCGACAAGCTGGGCGTCGCCTACGACGCTCGCGGCAACGTCGCACGTGGCGAGGACTTCGACGCCGTCGGCCTGCCCGGCGTGTTCGTCGCGGGCGACGCCGGTCGCGGCCAGTCGCTCATCGTGTGGGCGATCGCCGAAGGCCGTTCCGCGGCAGCGGCGGCCGACCGCTACCTGTCCGGTGCGACGCTGCTTCCAGCCCCGATCGTCCCGACCCAGGTCAGCCAGCGATAGGCCTCAGAGTCCACGCAGGTCGAGACCGTCGAGGATCTGCGGCAGCGTGCTAACGCCGTCGTCCGCGAGGAAGTGTCCCGCACCGGGGACCACGCGGACGGCGACGTCGAGGTCCGCGGCGAACTCGTCGCTGGCCTCGGACGGAACGATCGGATCGTCGTCGGATGCGAACACGGTCGCGCGGGTGATTCTCCGCCTGACCGCGGCAACCTCGGTACCCGCGAGGAATGCGTCGAGGCCGTCGGCGATGAAGCAATCGAGCTCGGTGTCCCCGAACGGTCCGGAGAGTGGTCGTCGGAACGGTGCGACGGCGACGAACGCGCCGAGTCGAACGTCCGAGACCTGCTGCAGGGCTCGGGCGACGGTGACACAGCCGAGGCTGTGGGCGACGACGGCCGTGCCTTCGTCGCTATTCGCGAGTGCGTCGGCGACGAGAGAAGTCCACGTGTCGGCGTCGGGCCGACGAGCGTCGGGGAGGGCGAGCCGGTCGCCGTGGGTTTCGTTGGCCAGCCAACGAAACCAATGATCGTCGATGCCCGCGCCGAAACCGTGGACGATGAGAGTGCGGTTGATGCTCATACCGATGCAAGGTAGACGTTGACGTCAGTGTGAAGGTCAAACGGAGGCGCAGATGAGGATCGGCGAGTTCGCGGCGCGGGCTGGTGTCACGCCACGCATCGTCCGGCACTACGAGGATCAGAGTCTGCTGTGTCCGGCACGGACCTCCACGGGGTACCGCGAGTTCACGCTGGCCGATCTCGACACGGTCGCCCGGATCCGGTTGATGATCGATGCGGGTCTGAACACTGCGGCCATCCGGGCCTACCTTGACTGTGTCGCCACGGGCAGCGACGGCCCGGTGGTCCAGATGTGTCCGAACCTGCGGCGTGCGGTCGACGCGGTAGGGGAGCGACTGGATCGGAAGGTTCGGCAGGTCGAAGAGACTCGATCGGGGTTGGACCGGTTGACTGACGCGGCGCGCTGACGCGTCGACGGCTCCGGTCAGCGCCAGCGGTCCAGCAGTTCGCCTGCCTTCTCGGCGAGCGCGGCCTGCAGGAACGGGCCGAAACTGATCCGGCCGACGCCGAGCGGGCCGAACGACGCCGGATCGTCGGTGCCGGGCAGCGCGATCGCGTTGACCGGTAGTGGGAGTTCGTCGGTCAGCCTGCGGAGCACGGCGTCATCGTGGCGTCCGACGGGATAGAGGGAGTCGGCGCCAGCGGTGGCGGCTTCGGTCATCCGCGCGATCGCGCGATCGACGCGGTCGGCGTCGTCGCCGTCTTTGCGTACAAACAGATCGGTGCGGGCGTTCACCACGACGTGGACGCCCGCCTCGTCGGCTGCTCCGCGGAGAGCACCGACGAGCTCGGCGTGTTCGGTCGACGAGCGCAGGCGGCCGCCTTCGCCGTGGACGGTGTCTTCGATGTTGAGGCCGACGGCTCCCGCTTCGAGGAGTCCGGCGATCAGGCGTTGCGCACTCTCGCCGTATCCCGATTCGATGTCCACGGAGATCGGGACGTCGACGGCCGCGGTGATCTGGGCGACGCGAGTCAACAGATCGTCGAACGACATGCCCTCGTTGTCGGCTTTCCCGAGGGAGTCGGAAACCGGGTGGCTGCCTACCGTGAGGGCGGCGAATCCCGCATCGACGGCGAGTTTCGCCGACCACGCGTCCCACACGGTGGGCAGGACGACGGGATCGCCGGGACGGTGGAGGTTGAGGAGTGCGGTGGCGCGGGCGCTCAGGTCCTGGGTCGAAGGCATGCCATCAGGCCTACCCGGTGAACGGGCAGACGTCGACCGCTACTTGCCCAACGCTGTCTTCCACGACACCCGCGAACCGGTGAGAAGGACCGAACGTCGGTAGATGCGTCCGGCGATCCATACGGCGATTCCGGTCACTACAGCCATGACGATGCACGAGCCGAGGACTTCCACCCAAGTGGCGTATCCGGTCGCGACACGCATGGGCACAACGGTCGACGAGAACGGTGGAATCCAGGCGAGGACTCGTATCGCCGACGAATCGGGTGCGCCGATGCCGAAGATCCCGGCGTACAGGGCGCCCATCGCGAGGATCATCAACGGCCATGACGCGCTGTTGATCTCCTCCTGCCGCGACACCATCGCGCCGGTCGCCGCGTACAGGGCGGAGAAGAATGCGAAGCCGAGCAGCAGCCAGATCACCGATACACCGAGCATCGTGGCCGCGACGTCTGGAACAGTAAGCAGGCCGGTGACCTGGGCGGTGATGAATGCTGCGGCCGCGAAGAGGAGCGTCGACGCCATTTGGACAACGCCGATGCCGAGGATCTTGCCCCATAACAGGTGACCGGGTTTCACGGTGGCGAGGAGGATCTCGACGATTCTGGAGACCTTCTCCTCGACGACGCCGACGGCGACCGCCATGCCGCCGCCGAAGATCATCATGAACATCAGGACCGATCCGATGTACGACAACGCGAGGCGCTCGCCTTCGGCGTCGGTGACCTGCTTCGTGCGCTCCACGGTGACGGCCGCACCGCGTTGCAGCGTCCCAGGGTCGACGCCTGCCTTGGCGAGGGCACCGTGGACGGTGGCCGCCGAGACACCGCTCTTGATCGCGGCTTCGATGTCGGTGTCGAGGTCGTCCTCGGAGTAGACGGTGTATCCGCCACCGGGCGAGGCGACGATCGCGGCGGTCACCGAACCGTCGGCGGCCGCCGCTCGCGCGTCGGTGGAGGCGGAGAACGACAGCGAGACGCCGAGCTGTTCGCCCGTCGCCTTGATGGCGGCGGTCGTGCCCGAGTCGACGCCCTGGACCGCTATGGTCTCCGACTTCGAGTCGTCGCCGCCCACGAACTGCGATGCGACGATGCACCCGACGATCGCCACGAGCAGCATGATGACGTTGGTGACGATGAACGACCGCGCCTTGACGCGGGTGACGATCTCTCGTGCGGCGATCAGCCGGATCGACGTCCAGGCCGACGCGGGTTCTGGGACGCTCATTCGGCGGTCACGACCTCTCGGAACATTTCGGTCAGGTCGGGGGTGGCGGACGCGAACGTGTGGACGGGGCCGGTGGCGAGAGCAGCAGCGAGGATCTGCTGGTCGTCGTGTGTGCCGTCCAAGTAGATCGTCGTCGCCGCGTCGTAATCGGCACGGACCACGCCGCGCAGGTCGTCGGCCCATCCGGGCGGGGCGTGAGGGGCGTCGACCCGGAGACGGACGCCGCCGCGGGAACGGAGTTCGTCGACGGTTCCGAGCGCCCGCATCCGGCCCTTCCCGATGATGCCGACACGGTCACACAGGCGTTGGACGAGGTCGAGTTGATGACTGGAGAAGATGACGGGGACTCCGTCGCCTGCCTTCTCGGTGAGTACTTCGCTCATCACGTCGACCGCTACGGGGTCCAGGCCCGAGAACGGTTCGTCGAGTACGAGGACGTCGGGGTCGAAGACGAGAGCTGCGGCGAGCTGGACGCGCTGCTGGTTGCCGAGCGAAAGGTCGGCGACGTTGTCGCCGACTCGGCTGTCGATGCCGAGTCTGTGCGTCCAGTACTGGGTTCGCTCGGCTGCGTCCGACGCCGACAGACCGTGGAGTCGCGCCAGGTAGACGAGCTGGTCGCCTACTTTCATTTTCGGGTAGAGGCCGCGTTCTTCGGGCATGTAGCCGATGCGGCGGCGGATGTCGGCGTCGATCGGCCGTCCGCCGAATGCGGCGGTCCCCGAGTCGGCGGCAAGCACGCCGAGAATGATGCGCATGGTGGTCGACTTGCCCGCGCCGTTCGACCCGACGAAACCAAAGATCTCACCCGCGCCGACTTCGAACGTCACATCGTCGAGTGCCTGCAGCGAACCGAAGCTCTTGGTGAGTCCGGCGACGGCCAGATCTGCGGACGGGTTGGGGGACATGCGGATCCCTCTCTTCGTGGTCTGTTCGACGGACACCACATTAGCCCGGAATCGACGCTGTTCGCAGAGTCGGTCACCCGCCGTGGCCGATTGTGAAATGACCCTCTTCTCGGCACTCGGGGTAACGATTCGGCGTCGTTGCGACGATGATCAGGTGAGACATTAAGTTCGTCTCGGGGAGGGGACCTACCAGTGCAGTCCACCATTCAACGTCGTCGTATGTCGCTCGTGAGCTTCGTTCGCCTGTTCGCCGGCCGACGGCGCGCACCGTCAGCGCTCGCCGAACAACGTGAGCGTCTGGCCACGACGGCCGAACTCACCGAATTACGACTCGCACGCTGATCCCACCGACCTCCACGACGTCGCCGCCAGTCAGTTGACGGCCACGCCGTGTCTCGACCTCGCCGTTCACCGACACCAGGCCGTCGCCCGCGACGATCTTCGCGTCGGCGCCCGTCTCGATCAGGTTGGCCAGCTTCAAGAACTGGCCCAGTCGGATGGAATCGTCCCGGATCTCGATGTCGTCCACGGCATCCATTGTCTCACTCGCGCGGACCGGGCGCGCTAGCGTGGTGGCCGCGAGCGAGGCGACTGTAATCGGGATGACTGTAACGGGGGGTTACTCCACAGTAGGTAGAGCGAATAGACTGCGGACATGACATCGCTCACCTTCACACCGACCGCAGACCTCGTCGATGAGATCGGCGAAGACGTCCGCAGTTGCGATACCCAATTCACTCAGTACGGCGGTAACCGTGAGTTCGTCGGTGTCGTCACCACGGTCCGCTGCTTCCAGGACAACGCGCTGCTCAAGTCGATCCTGTCCGAGCCGAACGACGGCGGCGTCCTCGTCATCGACGGCGACGCGTCTGTCCACACAGCGCTCGTCGGCGACATCATCGCCGAACTCGGCCGCTCGAACGGCTGGGTCGGGGTCGTCGCGAACGGAGCGATCCGTGACGCGAAGACCATCGGCGGCATGGCGATCGGCGTGAAGGCGCTCGGCACCAACCCGCGCAAGTCGACCAAGACCGGCGCCGGCGAGCGCGACGTCCCCGTCGAACTCGGCGGCGTCACATTCGTCCCGGGCGACATCGCCTACTCCGACGACGACGGCATCGTTCTCGTCTCTCGACCCGCCTGACCCTCCACGTCCGCCACTCGCTCCAGGAGTTTCCATGCCGAAGCCTTCGCCCGCCTATTTCACCCGTCTGGCCGCGCTCGCCGCGATCGATGAGCCGCGTCCCACTAAGCCCGTGCTCGAAGCGTTCAGCGGCGCTGAGATGGCGACTATCCCCGTCGCGACCGCAGTCGACCTGGACCGCGCCGTCGAGCGAGCCCGTATCGCGCAGGCCGACTGGGCGACCCGAACGCCCGCACAGCGCGCCAAGGTGATCGCCGCGTTCTCCGAACTCGTCCACGAGTCCGCCGACGAGCTGATGGACATCGCGCAGGCCGAGACCGGCAAGGCTCGGATCTACGCTCAGGAAGAGGTCATCGACGTCGCGCTGACCGCCCGCTACTACTCGCAGCAGGGGCCGGGAATGCTCGCCGAGCACCACGTGCAGGGCATGCTGCCGGGTGCGACGGACGCTCGCGTCCGCTACCAGCCGAAGGGCGTCGTCGGCGTCATCAGTCCGTGGAACTACCCGCTGACGCTCGCCGTGTCGGACGCAGTCGCCGCACTGATCGCAGGCAATGCCGTCGTTATCAAGCCGGACAGCAACACCCCGTACTGTGCGCTCGCCCTCGCCGAGCTCTTGTACAAGGCCGGGCTCCCGCGTGAGCTGTTCGCCGTTGTTCCGGGGCCCGGCTCGGTCGTCGGACAAGCGATCGTCGCCTCCACCGACTACGTCATGTTCACCGGGTCGTCGGCGACGGGCGCGACGCTCGCCGCGCAGGCGGGCAAACGTCTCATCGGGTTCTCCGCCGAACTCGGCGGCAAGAATCCGATGATCGTCACCGACGGTGTCAACATCGGCGACGCCGTCGCCGGGGCCGCCCGCGCGTGCTTCTCGAACTCGGGCCAGCTGTGCATCTCCATCGAACGCATCTACGTCGAACGATCAGTCGCTGACGAGTTCAGCCGCCGTTTCGGCGAGTATGTGACGAACATGCGACTCTCGTCGTCGTACGACTTCACCGCCGACATGGGGTCGCTTGCCTCCGCGCAACAGGTCGACACCGTGCAGGCGCACGTCGACGACGCCGTCGCCAAGGGTGCGACAGTGCTCGCAGGCGGACGCAAGCGGGCCGATCTCGGACCGTTCTTCTTCGAGCCGACCGTGCTCGCCGACGTGACCGACGAGATGACGTGTTTCGGCGACGAGACGTTCGGCCCGGTCGTGTCGATCTATCCGGTCGACAACGTCGACGAAGCCGTCGAGCGTGCCAACGACACCGAGTACGGCTTCAACGCGAGCGTCTTCGCGGGAAGTAACGCGCAGGCGCAGAAGATCGCCGAACGTCTGCACGCCGGCACCGTCAACATCAACGAGGGTTACGCCGCGGCGTGGGGGTCGACGGCGGCGCCGATGGGCGGCATGGGCATCTCCGGTGTCGGACGACGCCACGGCCAGGAGGGCTTGCTCAAGTACACCGAGCCGCAGACCATCGCGACGCAGCGCGTCATCGGTCTCGACGGAATCAAGGGCGTCCCGCAGAGCCTCTACTTGAAGCTCACTCCGGTCCTCATTAAGTCGCTCAAGTACCTGCCCGGCCGGTAGAAGTCACTTCGGCACGTCCAGCGCCGCCACACCGGGGATCACACTGATCACGGTGGGCGGCGCTTGGTATTGCGTCCGCATCACGGACACGGTCGCGACGACGGGACCGCCACCGGTCTGCGCGACGGCCGACGTCGGCAAGGACGCCGGGTAGCCGGTCGTGGTCGGCCCCTTCGCCCAATGGCGGAGGTCGAGGTGGCCGGTCTTGCCGGTCTGCAGATTGCGCCAGTTCACCGATAGATACCGGTATGCGTATTGGAAGTAGTACGGTGCGACGTCGTCGACGGTGAACTGCACAGTCGCCGGCGTAGGCGGGAAGATCATCGGTCGGATACCGGGTCGGGCGGTGACGGTGGTCGTCTGGAACGAGCCGCCGGGGACGCCGGCGGGCCCGACCTCCACCCCACCGACGGCCGGGATGTGGAAGCGCAACGAGTCGGTGGGCGGACGGGCGGGTGCCGCGTCTGCGACAGGGGTGACCGCGGTGGCGGCGGCGAGGGCGACGAAAGTCGCCGCGATCAGGGTTCGAGTGCGCGCGAAGAGTGTCATCGGTAGGCGGGCGCGGTCTCCCACGCCGAGGTCGACGAATACGGTCCTACCGTGCCTGTCGCCACTCGACGACGAAGTGTTAGCCCGTTCGGTCTACACGCGATGTGCGACGTAGGCCGCTGCGCGCTCCGTCGAACCGTTAGCCGGGTACAGCAGGTGCAATGCGTTCGGTCCGCCGAGCGGGGCGCCGTTGCAGATCGTGTCGCCCTGGGCGCAGTAGCGGACGGTCTTGCCCGCATACGCGTTGCCGACCTTCATCGGGGGTGCGCCCGCGTCCTTCAGGAAACGTGCCGACGGGGGAGCGAACAGCACGACCGCCGCGACGCGGTCGGCGAGGTCTGCGGACAACGGTTTGGGCGCGTACTCCCGGTATCGCGCGTACGCGGCCGGGATGTCGTACGAGTCGGAGACCGTGTATGCGGCGAGCGCGCCGCCCTGTGAGTAGCCACCGACGACGATATCGGTCTTCGGGCAAGCGGCCGCGATCTGCCTGATGCGGTTCTGTGTGTGCTTCACACCGGTCACGAAGGTTTCCGCGAACGCCAGCTTATTGCTGAAGTTGCTGCTGGCGCGGTAGTCGACGGCCTCCACTCGGATCGACTTTCCCTTGATCTCATTGCGCAGCGAATTCTCGAATGCGATTCCTGTCACACCCAACGGGGGAGCGGTTTCCGCGGTGCCTCGCGCAAACAACACATGCACACTCGCACAGCTGGGGGCGGCGGATGCGGTCGGCACTTGGCCGGCCAGAACCCCGCTGAGCGCGACGATCACACCGGACACGAGGACGAGTATGCGCTTCACCATGCGACAACCTAATCACGGATCCGGCTCGAACGTGTGGCTCGCCACAGCATTTCGACCCGGATGAGAACGATGGCACTCGAACGGCTCCGGACGAGCGGTTCGAGTGCCATCGTTGCCGACCAGGCGCGCGGCTCAGGCCGGGTGAACGTTCAGCCGGGCGAGTAGATCGTTGTCGATCGCGGTGAGTTCGTTGTCGATCGCACGCTGCGCCGACTTCCGTTGCGCGGGCGGCATCGCGTCCGCGGCGTCGACGGCCACCTCAAGGTTGGCCAGCCGGTCGGTCATCGCGTCGACGAACGCCTTGCCCTCCGCAGTCTGCTCGGCCGCGGCGACCTTGGTGGCCGAGTCGCGGGAGGTGGCGATGCGGGCGCGCAGCGCGGCACTCGGTCCGCCGTACTGGGTCAGGACCTGCGCGGGAACCCCGGCGCGGCGCGCCTGGATCTCCGTCAACTGGGCGCGCGCCGCGACGGCGCCGCGGTACGCGATCGGAACGACGACGGGTGCCGCCATGCGTCCGACGGTGAGGAAGCGTTTCATCTTGGCCGGGGTGAACAGCGCCTTGGCAGCGTCCGCCTTGGCCTGCTCGGCGACGATCTTCGCTTCGGCCTCGGCCACTTTGCGCTGCGCCTTGGACGTGGTCTTGGTCGTTTTGCGCTCGGTCTTCTGCGTGCGCTTGTGAAATTTGTTCTCCGTCCGCAGCGCCTTCTTGCGGATCTTGCGTTCCGCTGCGGACTCGGCTTTGGCCTGCGCCTTGGCTCGGTACTTGATCGCTTTCTCTTCGCCCTTGCGGATCTTCTTGCCCGCCTTGCGATCAGTACGCTTCGCGCGCACGGATGAGAGCAGTCCCATGCTCTGACCTCTCCGTCGGAATGTCGACACCTGCGAATGATTGTCTCTAGCTTTGCATAGTCTCGTGGGGTAGTGAATCACCCGGCCCGTGTGGGCCGGCGTGCGAGTCGACGGAACGAAGAGGGGCGCGGCACGTGAGTTCTGCGGTGTTGGGGGCACGGAACCTCAACGGATGTGAACACAGGCTCGCTCTCGACTTCGCCGAACGCGGTGATGCGGCAGCCTCGGACTTGTCGCCGGAGGCGCGTCGCCGCATCGAGGCGGCCCAGTCGCACCGGGGTTCGGTGATCGCGACGCTGCACGGTCTTCAGAGTGGGCAGCCCGCGGATGCGATCGTCACCGTCGACGACGGTCCGCACCGCGATCGTGTCGAGCAGACTCGCCGCGCCGTCGAATCCGGCGCCGCATGGATATTTAAGGCGACGCTGCCGACCGACGCCGACCGCGGCCGTCGCGGACACGCCGAAGCGCTGATCCGCCACGACGGCGGATACCTTCCGGTCATCATCGTCAACCATCGAGTCACCACACCCACCAGCCCGGATCGGCCAGCCGACGCGCCCGCACCGACGCTGCGGACGAGCCCGCTGTGGGATTGGCTGCCCGAATTGGATGCGACTCGCTCGTTCCGATCTCAGCGTCGGGACGTGCTGCGGCTCTCGCACCTGACGGCCATGCTCGACGATCTCGGTTGGGGTGTCGACGCCGACGAGCGGTGGGGCGGCCTGATCGGCTTGGACGCCGACTGCATCGTCGCAGTGCCGCTCACGACGGCGATGGACACATACGCCGAGGTGTTCGCGCGTCGTCGCGCCGTGGTCGATGGACAGGTTGGGACCGGACCCCGCCGAGTCGCCGAATGCCGCAGCTGCCATTGGTGGCCGCGATGCGAGGCGGAACTGACCGAACGCCGCGATGTGAGTCTCGTCGTCGGCGGCAGTCAGTCGCTCGTCCTTCAAGACGCGGGCATCGTGACGGTCGACGATCTCGCCACCCATCGCGGCGACCCGCCCGCCGACTGGCCGGGCGCCGTGTCGTTCGACGACGCGATCGTCTCGGCGCGCTGCTGGGTCGACGGCCTCCCGCTGGCGCGCCGTGGCGATCGGCCGTACGTCCGTCGCGCCGACGTCGAAGTGGACGTCGACATGGAGAGCTACTCCGAACGCGGTGCCTACATGTGGGGCACGCTCCTGACCGACACCACCGATCCCGGCCGCGAAGTCCGGTACCGCGCGTTCGTCACTTGGGATCCGTTGCCGACCGTCGACGAGGGCAGGTCGTTCGCCGAGTTCTGGGCGTGGCTGAGCGCCGAACGCGCGGCCGCACATACCGCAGGCAAGACGTTCGCCGCCTACTGCTATTCGCAGCAGGCGGAGAACCGCTGGTTGCGCGGCAGCGCCGACCGATTCCACGGCGTCGTGCCCGGAGTGCCGCCGCGGGCCGAGGTCGACGCGTTCATCGGATCGAAGGAGTGGGTCGACGTCTTCGAAGCAGTCGGCCGCAACTTCGTGTGTCCGCGCGGTAAGGGGCTCAAGCGAATCGCGCCGGTCGCGGGATTCGGGTGGCGCGACGACGAGGCGAGTGGGGAGGCGTCGATGGAGTGGTATGCGGCGGCCGTCGCCCTCGACGGAGCGCCGCAGGACCTGTCGCAGCGCGACCGCCTTCTCGTCTACAACGAGGACGACGTCCGCGCGACGAAGGTTTTGCGCGAATGGATGTCGTCCGACGCCGTCCTCGACCTTCCGAGGAGCCGGGATTTGCTCTCGCACTGAGTAAATCCAGTCCGAATTGCATCAACGCGCGTTGACGCGATTGAATGTCTGCGATCGAGTCGGAGACGATTTCGCGGCCGGGGGGCACGAGAGGGGCGGCAATTCATGTCGGATGGGGAGGCGGGCGTGTTCGCCCTGCGGCTGGACGAGCTGTTTCGGAGTCTTCCGGGGCCCGACGGACGTCCGTACAGCGCGAAGACCATCGCACAACGCGCCGCAGACCGTGGATACCGCATCGGTGAGTCGTACCTGAGCCAACTCCGCTCGGGTAAGGCTAAGTCGCCGTCGTTCCGGACCGTCGAAGGACTCGCTGCGGCATTCGACGTCGACATCCGTCACTTTCTCACCGACGACGCTGAGCGCCGAACTCGCGCGGAGATCGAGCGGTTCCGGGCGATGGCCGATCCCGAGGTACACCGGGTGGCGCAACGTCTCGCCGGGCTGCCGAGGGAGACAGTCGCCGTCGTCGATGACCTCGTCGACGTGTTGCACAGACGGCGAGAGCCCGTCATCGCGGCCGACCAAGGTCTGCACCTGGTCGCCGACACCTGACGGGCCCTCGCTCGTGAGATCGACCTAACGCGGTGCCATCCGGAGCGCGCCGTCCATGCGGATGGTCTCACCGTTCAGGTAGTCGTGGCCGACGATGAGTGCAGCGAGGTCCGCGTACTCGCTCGGCTCGCCGAGCCGCTGCGGGAACGGGATGCCCGCTTCGAGGGTCTTCTTGATCTCGGGGGTGACGCCGGCGAGCATCGGGGTGTTGATGGTGCCGGGAGCGATGGTGCAGACCCGGATGCCAGCGCGAGCTAGGTCGCGGGCCGCGGAGATCGTCATAGCGTGCACTCCGCCCTTGGATGCGGTGTACGCGATCTGGCCGATCTGGCCCTCGAATGCGGCGACCGATGCGGTGTTGATGATGACACCGCGGGCGTTGTCATCGTTGGCGGCGGGTTCCGCCTGCATGCGGTTGGCGGCCAGGCGCATCACGTTGAATGTGCCGACCAGATTGATCTCGATGACCTTGCGGAATAGCTCTAGGTCGTGCGGACCCTCCTTGCCGAGGATGCGCGACGCCCAGCCGACGCCCGCGCAGTTCACTGTGACGCGCAGCGGGAGGCCGGCGTCGGCGATCTGGTCGACGACCGCCTGAACCTCGGTCTCACTGGTGACGTCGGCAGCGACAAGCTGGACGCCGTCGACCTTCTCGGCCTTGTCGATGGAGGGCTGCAGGTCGATGCCGAAAACGGTTGCGCCGTCGGCTGCGAAACGCTTGGCGGTAGCGGCGCCCAGCCCGGAGGCGGCACCTGTGACGATGACGGCGGAGCCGGTGACGTCCATGTGAGAGTCCTTTTGTTCGGTCCACGGCCCCGAGGGCCCGGTCGAGGAGACTCTAACCCACAGATGCCGAGCGATCGATCGGTAGCTCGTCGGTCGGCGTCGATTCGACCGCCCGTCGACGGTTGGTCGCGATGATCCACCAGACGCCCGCCGCGACGATCACGGCGGCGGCTGCGATGGTCGACACCACGACGACCGTCGACATGCCGATCAGGCCATCGACAACGAGCCAGATCGCGAAGACGAAGAACAGCACGGCAGCGCCGAGTGCGATGGTCCGTTCGGGCAGGTGCCGGTTGAGGACCCGTCCGACGACGATCGCCAACGCATCGGCGGCCACCATGCCGATCGTCGAACCGATCCAGACGCCGAGCCAGTCGCGGTCGGCGGCCAATGCGATAGTCGCCAGCATCGTCTTGTCGCCGAGTTCAGCGAGCAGGAACGCCGACATGACCGCCAGGAACACCGAGCGCCCGACGCGGCCGGCACGGCCTGCTTCGTCGTCGTCGAGTTCGTCGCCGCGCAGCGTCCACAACCCGAACACCAACATCGACAGACCGCCGACAATCGACAGAAGCTCAGTGGGGATCGACAAGCCGAGGAAGTGCCCGAAGAACACCGACGCGGCATGCACGAGCGTTGTCGCAGTGAGGATCGCGGTCAACACCACCCACCACCGGTAGCGGAGTGCGAACGTCATCGCCATCAGCTGGGACTTGTCTCCCAACTCCGCGATGAAGATGACGGCGAAACTCAATGCCAGGGCAGCGAACATAACGCCAGGTTAGGGTGACCCGTATCCCTCATTCAACACTCGGTTCTGCCGCGAAACTGCAGGTCGGGGCCCCGCACGTGGCTCTTCGGCTCACCTGAAACTCGGGTGCGGGGCCCGCGGACAAGGGCCGAGCGCGCGAGGGAGGGCACAATGGTGCGGTGATCTCCCCTGCAACCGATGTCCGGCATGCCGCGGTCGGGCCGCTCCGGCCGATCGAGATCGCGTCCATCGCGATCTTCAGTGGTCTCACCGTCGTGCCCGCCGTCATCGTCGCGGTGGTCCCGATGGCTGCCGCTCTCGGATTCCTCGCTCCGGTCCCGATAGCGCTACTCGCGGCCCGAACCCGGTCCCGCGCCGTGATCGCAGCATTCGTGACGACCGTCGCCGTCACGTTCGCTGTAGCCGGACTAGGCACCGCTGTCGGAGTGGCCGCGACCGCAGTGGTCGGCGGCATCGTCGGAGAAGTCCGGCGCCGCGGCGGGGGAGCCGCCGTCCTGACTTTGGTCGCGGTGATCGCGGCGCCGCTCATCGCCGGTCTCACCGTCGCGTTGATGTGGCTGCTCGCACCGTTGCGCCGACTCGGTCTGGAAGTGTTCGACAATGTGCTGACCGGTCTGGCGAAGACCGTCCGGGCCGTCCGTCTCGACGCGGTGGGCGACGCCATCGAGAACTTCTCCGGAAACGTCGTCGACCATTGGTGGCTATGGATCTGGATCCCCGGCACCATCGGCACATTCGTGACGATCCTCGTCGCCGGGTGGATGCTCGGCAAGGTGCTCGACCGGCTCGCCGACGTCAAGCTCGACGACACTCTCGAAGGCGCGTACCTGGTCGACGACGTGGTGCCCGGTCCGCTGCCGATGCGCGCGGTCGGCGTCGGCTACCGCTATCCGGGAACCTCGAACGACGTGCTGACCGGGATCGATCTGGAACTGCATCCGGGCGAGTTCGTGGCGGTCGTCGGCGCCAACGGTTCGGGCAAGTCGACGCTCGCGAAGATCCTCGCAGGCGTCGAACCGACGATCGGTATCGTCGACCGCCCCGGAGCGCCCGGCCTGGGACGGGCGGGCGGGACGGCTCTGGTCCTGCAGCGGCCGGAAGCGCAGATGCTCGGTTCGCGGGTTGCCGATGACCTCGTGTGGGGTCTGCCCGACGACGCAACCGTCGATATCGATGGACTGCTCGCCGAGGTCGGTCTGGCCGGTCTCGGCGATCGGGACACGTCAGACTTGTCGGGCGGCCAGCAGCAGCGGCTCGCCGTTGCGGCGGCTCTCGCACGTGGTCCGCGTCTGGTGATCGCCGACGAGGTCACGTCGATGGTCGATCCGCAGGGGCGCCACGATCTGATCTCGATCCTCGCCGAACTCCCGAGACGTCACGGCATCACCGTCGTCCTGATCACGCACCGAGATTCGGAGGCGCGCGCCGCCGACCGGATCGTCCATCTCGCCGACGGGCGCGTCGTCGCGCATCACCCCGAATGGATGCGCCCGGAGAACACGGCGCCCGCGTTGACGTCGAAGCCATTCGGCGGCAGCCCGCTTCTCGTCGTCGACAGTGTCGCCCACACCTATCTTCAAGGGTCGCCGTGGGAGGTGACGGCGCTGCACCGCGTGAGCTTGCGCGTCGACCGCGGCGACGGTGTGTTGATCGTCGGCGGCAATGGGTCGGGCAAGTCGACGCTCGCGTGGATCCTCGCCGGGCTCACCGAGCCGACTTCCGGGCAGGTGTTGCTCGGCGGTGAACCGGTCCGCGAGAACGTCGGACGTGTCGGTCTCGGCTTCCAGCACGCCCGACTGCAATTGCAGAAGGTGAGCGTCGGCGACGAGATCATGGCGGTTGGCGGCGAGAACGTCGGCACCACCGAGGTCGGCCGTGTCCTTGACCTGGTGTCGTTGCCGCGAGAGTTCGCGGCCAAACGGGTCGACTCGCTCTCTGGCGGACAGATGCGCCGCGTCGTGCTCGCGTCGCTGATCGCGTCGGACCCGGACGTTCTCGTGTTGGACGAGCCGCTCGCCGGCCTCGATCCGCAGGCGCGGGAGGAAGTGTTGAACGTGTTGGCGGCGCTACGTGAGCAGCACGGTTCGACGATCGTGATCATCTCGCATGACCTCGAGTCGTTGGACAGGGTGTGCAACCGCCGCGTCGAACTGGTCGCAGGCGTGCTGGAAGGCGGTGCCTGACATGCAGATTCCGATGCTGCGACAGAT
The DNA here is from genome assembly GCF_032711245.1 of Gordonia abscondita. GTDB lineage: Bacteria > Actinomycetota > Actinomycetes > Mycobacteriales > Mycobacteriaceae > Gordonia. Next base: position 1,255,318 of record NZ_CP128986.1, on the reverse strand, counting down.
TCCGGGCGACTCGCCGGTCCACCGTTTGTGGGCGGGCACCAAACTGATCGTCATCATGGTGCTCGGGTTGATGACGTGGATCTTGCCGTCGTGGCCGGCACTCGGGTTCGTCGCTGTCTGTGCGATCGTGTTCGCGCTTGCCGCCGGGATTCCCGTCGGTGCGTTGCCGCGTCCGCCATGGTGGTTCTGGGCGTTGATGGCTGTCGGTGTTGCCTGGTCGTGGGTCGCACGTGGGTCCGACGGCGGGCTCACTGCCCTGCGTGCGGTCCTCCTCGGGCTCATCGTCATCGCACTGTCCGTGCTGGTCGTGTGGACGACGCCGGTCGCCGAACTGGCGCCCGCGATCGCCGTCTTGATGCGTCCATTGCGGTGGCTCCGTCTGCCGGTCGACGAGTGGGCGGTCACGATCGCACTGTCGCTGCGCGGACTTCCGCTGCTGATCGACGAGATGCGGTTGTTGTGGGCGGCGCACCGCCTACGGCCGAAGTCGAAAGCTGGGTCTGGGCATCCGTCGGCTGAGTTGGGGATCCTCGACATCATCGTCGCCGCCATGTCGTCGGCGATGCGCCGCAGCGCCGAGATGTCGGAGGCGATCACCGCCCGCGGCGGTACGGGACGCCTGACCGCGTACGCGTCCCGTCCGGGTCGCCTCGATGCCGTCGTCCTGACCGTGTTCTTCCTCGTTTCGGCAGGCGCAGCTACCGTCGGAGTCATCTACCTGTGAGACTGTCGGTCAGATCACGGCAGTTTGATCATGGCTGTAAGCGGGATCTTTGGCGCCACCGGTCGCGACGTCTCGCCTGATATCGTCCCGTCGAGGGAGGAGCTTCGCGTCGTTGCGGGGCCACAGTTGCGGGCCGTGAGGCGGGGGAGATTCATGAACGTGTGGAAGTACGTCGGCTGGTATGCACTCGCCTACTTCGTCGCAGTAGTCGTCGTTGGTGTCGTCGCGTCGCTTTTGGACGGCGCGACGGCGTCGGTCGGGATGATCGTGCCGGTGATCGCCACGTTCGGTCCGATCGGCCGATTCGTGACAGATTTCCGCAGAGTTCCGACACCGACCGAGCGGCGGACGTTGTTCGGGGCGTGCGTCGGGCTCTTCGTCGTACTGCAAGTATTGATCGTGGCGGTGGCCGCGGTGGCATACCCGGAGACCGCGAGAGACATCATGGCCGAGCCCGGGTCCGTGATCGTCATCCTGCTGCTCGGCATCGGGATTCCGATCGGATTCATGTGGGTGGCGTTCCGGTTCATGCCTGCCCGGAGCCTCAAGAACATCCGCAAGGCCGAGGCCAGGAGGAACGCGCGCCGCGGCTGATCGTCGCTGTGCCCCTTTCGACACAGCCCTCGAAATCACCCGATGCTCGGTCGAGCAAGAACGGTCAAGCGCGTGACGCCAGCGTCAGTCGATACTGAACGCATGACAGATCCGCTGAGACGACTGCTCGACGCTGTCCTCGACGAATCACGCGACGACCTCGGTGAGATGGCCGCCGCGACGTATACGTCGCCGTTCCATTTCGCCCGGTCGGTCCGAGCGGGTGCCGGCGAGTCGCCGGTCGCGCTACGACGACGCGTCACGCTCGAACGGGCAGCATGGGAACTACAGCGCGGGGCCACAGTTACTGACACGGCGTTCGCAGCGGGGTACGCGAGCGTCGAAGGCTTCAGCAGAGCGTTCGCGCGCGCATACGGGCACCCGCCGACCGCGATGATCGGCGCCGAACGTTCCGGGCATTGGCTGCCCGCACCCAACGGAATTCACTTCCATTCGCCGACCGTCCTCTACGTCGACTCCGGGGAGGAGTCCGCAGGCGACGCCGTCTTGCTACAGGTCCAGCACGATGTCGCCGATATCGCCGTGCTGCTCGATACCGCAGCGGAGCTGTCCGACGACGAGCTGGGCGCGGTGCGCCTTCCCGGTAGCGCGCCACGTCATTGGGACGGGGCGGACGAGAGCCTCGCGCAGGTGCTGTGGCACCTGGTGTCGAGCAAACAGCCGTGGCTCGCGTCCATCGCCGGTGACGCGATGCCCGATATGACACCGGTCCAGGACGTCTCAGCGCTGGCGCCCCTCCACGACCATGTGTCCGCACGCTGGCTCGCCACGATCCGCGACATCGAGCGCCGCGGTGGATGGGCGGACTGGATCGTCGACGCATTGTGTGAACCACCCGAGTCGTTCCGGCTCGCGCAGATCGTCGCGCATGAGTTGACGTTCTCGGCCCATCGTCGGCTCCTCGCTCGGTGGATGCTCGCCGACGCGGGCGTCGACGTGTCAACACCCGTACTCGACCCCGATCCGATCATGTGGCAACGCCGCATTGCCGAAGGAGACCAACCATGACCGCGTACACCTACTACACCGCGTCCACCCTCGACGGTTTTCTCGCTGACGACGCCAACTCCCTCGACTGGCTGCTCACCCAGCCGATCGACGACGACGGACCGTTCAACATCGACGAGTTGATGTCGTCGACCGGCGCGATCGTCATGGGAGCGACCACCTATCGGTGGGTCGTCGACCACATCGCCGACGCTGGCGAACCGTGGCCGTACGCTGACTACCCGACCTTCCTGTTCACGCACCGCGGCGTCGACGTGGTCGACCCGTCGGTCACCGTGCTGTCCGGCTCGCCCGCCGACCATCGCGAGACGCTGGAGGCCGCGGCCGGGGAGAAGAACGTCTGGGTGGTCGGCGGCGGCGACCTCGCCGCTCAGTTCGCGGAGTCGGCGATGCTCGACGAGCTCGTCGTGTCGTACGCGCCGGTGACCGTCGGCTCCGGCCGTCCGCTGTTCCCGCGCGCCTTCGACTTCGAACTTCTGGATACGGCTCAGAACCGGGCGTTCCTCATCGGCCGCTACCGCGTCGTCGGACCGCGATGAAGACCAGGGCGAACGCTGCGGGTGTCACTTCCCGCTACGAGTCCGGACAATACGCACGAGGCGACGCATGCAGCGTGAGACACAAACGGCGGCCGCCCCAGGGGGGGCGACCGCCGTTAGCGTCAATACGAGTGATCAGGCGGGAACGATCAGGCCCGCGCCCTGGGTCTTCGCGCGAGCGAGGCGCTCGGAGGCGTCCGCCCAGTTCACGACGTTCCACCAGGCCTTGACGTAGTCCGGCTTGACGTTCTGGTAGTCGAGGTAGAAGGCGTGCTCCCACATGTCGAGCATGACGACCGGGATGAGTGCGGCCGAGGTGTTGCCGCTCTGGTCGGTCAGCTGCTCGATGACCAGACGCTCACCGATGGTGTCGTAGCCGAGGATGGCCCAGCCGCTGCCCTGCAGCGTGGTCGCTGCTGCGGTGAAGTGAGCCTTGAACTGCTCGAAGCCGCCGAAGTCGACGCCGATCTGCTCGGCGAGATCGCCGGTCGGCTCGCCGCCGCCGTTGGGCGACAGGTTCTTCCAGAAGATCGAGTGGTTGGTGTGGCCACCGAGGTGGAACGACAGGTTTGCCGACAGGCCGTACACCTTGCCTGCGATGGTGCCGTCCTCGCGGGCTGCCGCAAGGTTCTCCAGAGCGGTGTTCGCACCCTTGACGTAGGTGGCGTGGTGCTTGCTGTGATGCAGCTCCATGATCTTGCCGGAGATGTGCGGCTCGAGGGCGCCATAGTCGAAATCGAGTTCGGGCAGGGTGTATTCAGCCACGATGATCCTCTCTACAAGTTGAATGAGATCCGTACTGGGTCCAGTCAACAACATTTCCCCACACGGTTGGTTATTGCAACAGATGTGCTCACGGTTCTGTTCCCGTCGGCCGGAGTTCACCGCCCCGTCGTAGCCTGGACCCATGAGCATCTTCGATCGTCTTCTCGCAGCGTCCGCGGTCAAGACCGCGATGGTCCCCCGTGAGAACGCTCTCCCCGGACGCGACACCGTGATGCCGCTCCGTGAAGAGAACCTCGTCACCCACCGGCCGATGCGGGGAACTCCCGATGCCGCAGGCGGATTCGGTGCGGCGGGGATCGGCGAGTGGGGCCCCGAGTTGCAGGCCGTCGTCCTCGCGGGCGGTTGCTTCTGGGGCATTGAGGAGATCTTCTGGCAGCAGCCGGGCGTCTATACGACGGCCGTCGGCTACGCGGGTGGCTACACGCCGAACCCGACATACGAGGAGGTCTGCACGGCGCAGACCGGACACACCGAATCCGTGCTCGTCGTCTTCGATCCCGCGAAGACATCCCTCAAACACCTGATCGAACTCTTCTTCACCTCGCACGATCCGACGCAGGAAATGCGACAGGGCAACGACGTCGGTACCCAGTACCGGTCCGCAGTCTTCGGGCTCGACGACGAGGCGACACGGCTGGCCGTCGCTACCGCCGAACGCTACGAACCGACGTTGCGCGCCGCCGGGTACGGACCGATCACCACCGAGATCGTCCCGCTCGCCGAAGCGGGCGACGGCCACTTCTACTACGCCGAAGACGTTCACCAGCAGTACCTGTTCACGAACCCGAACGGATACCGCTGCCATGTGAGCACCGGGCTGGCGTTCGACGCCTGATGGCGCGCGCTCTCACGCTCGAGCAGTGGAACCGCACCCTGCTCTCTCGTCAGCACCTGCTTGAACGGGTCGACGACGACGTCATGGAGGTGGTCGATCGGCTCGTCGGACTGCAGTCGCAGGATCCGCAGGCCGCCTTCTACGGTCTAGCGTGCCGGGTCGAGGACTTCGATCCGGCCGACGTCGACGACCTCCTCACCGACCGCGAACTGGTGCGCATGACGTTGCAACGCGGCACCGTCTTCCTGATGGACGGACTCGACGCCCGCTGGATCCGGGCCCTCGTGCAGCCGTCGATCAACGCCGCTGCGGCGACGAACCACGGGAAGAAGCTGCAGACCGTGACGGCCGACGAGATCGTCGACCTAGCCGTCGAACTACTCACCGCCACAGCCGAACCCGTACCCGGATCGGCGCTCCGCGCCGCGCTCGCGCAGCGATGGCCGGACGAACCACCGGCCGATCTCGCCGCAGTCGCGCGTTGGCGGCTGCCACTGGTTCAGACACCGCCGCGCGGACTGTGGCAGGCATCGGGCGCTCCCGCCTATCGGCTGCTCGACGACTGGATCGGGCCAGGCGAACCAGCGGTGATCGGTGACGAGGCACGCAAGGACCTGGTCCGCCTGTACCTGCGTGGATTCGGGCCGGCGACCGTCAACGCCGTTCAGACCTGGTCCGGCCTCACCGGCCTCGGGCCGATCGTGGCGGCGATGGAAGCCGACTGGGAATTGGTAGAACTCACCGGGCCGGGCGGGGAGAAGCTCTACGACCTGGAAGGGCTACCGATCGCGTCGGGCCACGAACCCGCCCCGGTCCGGTGCGTCGCACCGTACGACAACCTCCTCGTCGCTAACGCCGACCGCGCGCGCGTCGCCGACCCCGACCGGTACGCGGCGCTCGCGACACCGAACGGACGCTTTCCCGGGTTCGTACTCGTCGACGGCCGACTCGCCGCGACGTGGACGCCGACCAAGGACGGCGTCACCCTCACTGAACTGCGCGACCTGACGTCCGCCGAACGGGTCGACGTCGAACGCGAAATGGCGAAGTTGCAGGAGATGCGGGCGGCCGCTACGTGCCGGTCCGAGGGTTGCGAGCGGAGATGAAGTAGCAGCGGCCGATCGGATCGGCCATCATCACTCGGTCGGTGCACTGCGTCACGACGGATGCGCCCCACCCCTCGTGCCGCTCGATCTCGTCGTCGATGTCGGTTGCCGCCACTTCGATGTACGTCGCGGGTTCGGCGACGTCGGAGCGCACCAGGAGGACCTGAAGGGCTAGATCCGGGTTGCGGGTCAGCCCGACTCGGTCGGGGTCGTGCCTGCCCGGATTGGGATGTCCGGTGAGCGCTTCCCAGAATGCGACTTCGGCGTCGAAGCGCTCGGTCGGCACGTCGAAGCACACCTGGTCGACGATGCTGATGGTCCCGCCCGGCCACCGGATGGGACGGGCACGTTCGCTCTCTCCCTGATGCGGGACCAGACAAAACACGCCGCCGCCCGGCGAGGACATCACGCGATGTGTGCCGTAGTCGGCGATCAGCGACGCGCCGAGCGAGACGGCCTCCAACGACGCGGATACCGGATCGGCGACGTGGATGTCCAGGTGCGTACCGCCGGGACCGTCGCTGACCCGTTGGACGCGGAGGTGTGCGTCGCCATTGAACGGTTCGAGTGTTGCGAACTCCTTGTGGTCGCCGCGTGGCGGCGACACGGTGCTGCCCGAGATTGCCCGCCAGAAGGTCACCTCGGAGCCGAAGTCGCCGCTCGGGAGGTCGAGATACGCGGTCAGCCATTCCACATGCACGTCGACGAGTCTAGGCAACCGGCTGACGTCGCGATGTGTGGTCGACGCAACTCCAAACCTCGCCTTGAGAGTTTCGCGCGGCGTGTTATCCCCAAGTTGTCCACAACCGGGGGTGTGGATAACTTCGGCGAACTTCGGGTGCCGGAGAGGTTGCCCACGGGCCGATATTGGATGAATCCGGCAGCTTATGGGAGACGTGTGACACACTTTCACCCCCTTTACCTAGGTCTATCCACAATTCCACAGGGTTATCCACACCTTCGCGGATCCTGTGAACGAATCGAGATGGACCGATTTATGACAGTGAAGCGCTCCTTTGTGGATAGCGCTATGTAGGTATGCATAGTTGCGGCTGGCCGATGCCGCCTGATTCTGCGAACGGGCCGTCTCAGATCCGGCTGGCCATGCGTCGGCTCGACGACCCACCCGCGGCCGCGACGTGTGGAAAACTGGAGGCGTGAGTATGGGCGACATCGAGACCGTAGCGGTAACCGACCTCCCCGACGACTTCACCGGCGACGCGGAGCGGGTCCTGATCGACGTGCGCGAGATCGACGAATGGGAGCAGGGGCATGTCCGAGGCGCCGTGCATATCCCGCTCGCCGACGTTCCCGCTCGCATCGAGGAGATCGATCTCGACCGCGAACTTCTCGTCGTCTGCCGAACCAGCGGCCGTTCCTACCGGATCATGGAGTATCTGTTGATGCGCGGCATCGACGGGGCGGTCGTGACCGGAGGCATGGTCGCGTGGCAGAGCGCGGACAAGCCCGTCGAGACCGGATCGAGCGACGAGTGAACCTCGACGTCTGCCCCGCGTGCCGAATCCAGGCGCCGCACCGCGACGGGCGAACGGTCTGCCCGCGTTGTGGAGGGCCACTTCTTCAAACGGACGCACAAGGCGCCGTCGCCGCGACACAGGGACATCCCGCAACACAGGGACATCCCGCAACACAGGGACATCCCGCGGCTCAGGCACCCGTTCGGCCGATCCCGCAGCCAGGCCAAGTCCGCACCCGTCCGACCCAGCAGCCCCGGGGTGCACGTCCTGCGCTTCGCTGGACCGCGCATCGACCGCGTGAGGCGATGCCCGCGCCTCGGTCGCCGCGGAACGCGAAGCCAGGTCCCACGCCGTCGTACGCGACCACACCGTGCTGGGGTCTGGTGGACGCCCGTCCGGACTCCGCCGATCCGATGTCGGAGGCGTCGTCTGATCCGGTGTCGCTCACGACTGACGCACTGGTTCGAGCACTGCGGTTGGCTACTCTGATGCTCGCTGTCGCGGGCGTCGTACACGCGATCCGCTACATTGTCGCCGTCGTCAACCGCACCCGCCCCATCCCGGCGTGGGTTGACTGGTTGACCAGCATTGGCGTCCTCGTGTTCGGGCTGACGGCGCTCGCCGCCGTGGTCATGACGACGGTCGCATTCGGGCAGTGGGTGCGGCAGATCAGAGTGAGCCAGTACGCGTCGACCGGTTTCATCGACCCTCGCCGCCCAGCCTGGGTGTACCTGCTGTCGGTTATTCCGCTCGTCAACGTCGTCGGAGCGCCGTGGCTGCTCCATGAAGCCGCGCGCGTCGCTGGACCCGACGAGCGAGCCGAGCGCGTCCGAATCCGGCTCTCAGGTGCGTGGGCCATCGTCAACGCCGTCGCGGTGCTGGCCGTCGGCTATCGGATCGCGGCGTGGAGCACATCGTCCCTTCAAGTGGACGCCGACGCGCTCGCGCTGGTCACCGCGGTGTTCGCGGTATCCGCGGTGTTCGCATACTGGGCGATTCGGCGCATCGAAATCCTTGCTGGAACCCTCGACCCCGTCGCCGAGCGACCGACACGACGTTTGGTCGCGGCTTGAGCAGGCCAGGAGTGTCGCGGTCGGGCAAGCCTGCCGTCGTCGCGCACCGGGGGGCGTCCGGTGAAGTCGCCGAACACACTCTCGGCGCCTACGAGCTGGCCCTCGAACAGGGTGCGGACGGGCTAGAGTGCGACATCCGGTTGACCGCCGACCACGAACTCGTCTGCATCCACGATCGGTCCATCGAGCGAGTGTCGGACGGTGCCGGAGCGGTCAGCGAGATGACACTGGCGCAGCTCCGCGAGCACGATTTCGGCTCGTGGCACAGCGGCACCCCCGCACAGGTGCTGACATTGCGTGAACTCCTCGGGCTGGCACTCGACTGGCATCGCCCCGTTCGGCTGTTCATCGAGACCAAACATCCGGTGCGCTACGGGTCGCTCGTCGAGACCGAACTCCTCGCGATGCTCCACGAGTTCGGCGTCGCCACCCCTCCCTCGGCCGACCACAGTCGTGCGGTCGTCATCTCGTTCTCGTCGGCGGGGGTATGGCGCATTCGACGGAGTACCCCGATGCTGCCGACGATCCTGCTCGGCGACACCGCCCGGATTATTGGCGGCACCGCGGCAACCGCGGTCGGCGCCACCGGCGTCGGCCCGTCCATTGACACCCTCCGCACCCATCCCGATCTCGTCGACCGTGCTGCCGCATCCGGTCGCGTCACCTACTGCTGGACCGTCGACGAGCAGCCTGACGTGCAATTGTGCGCCGACCTCGGGGTCCGTTGGGTGGCGACCAACTATCCGGCGCGCGTGCGCGACTGGCTGGTCACCGCATACTGACCGCACCCGTGAGATATTGGACGCATGGGTAAGAAGAGCAAGCGCGGCAGTGGCCCGCGCCCGGGAAGCAATCGCGCCGAGCGGGTAGCCGCACGCAAGGTCAGGCAGGCGGCGTCGCTGGCCGGGCCGGTCCGCCCGTTCAACGGACTGGCCGCTGAATGCGATCTCGTCGCGATGCGCACGTTCATCGCGTCTGCGACAGCTCACGTGCCGTTCGCCGCCGATTTCGCCGCGAAACAGAGCGTCGAGTTCGCGACCGTGCTTCCGGGCGCTGTGTTCGCCGACGTCCGCGGCGACGCCGGAGCCGCGCACGGCTATGCAGGGCTGCAGACCGACCCTGATCCCGAGGATCTGCGGAGCTCGCTGGCCGGTGCGCTCGCGTGGGCCGCGGCAGCCGAATCAGGAAGCGAGTACGACGGTGCGGTCACTGAATCGGACTTGGCCGCGATCGTCGATCCGGCCGCATCGATCGAAGTAACCGTCCACGACGACTTCGGGTGGTGGTTCGCCGACGACACCGACCTGGACCCGCAGATCAAGGCAATGCTCGAGCGCGCGAACGACACCATCCTGCCGACCGCCCGACTGACCGCCGCAAGCGGTGTCGGCGCGCCGTGGTGGGTCGACGCAGGTGAGAAGGCGCACCTGCGCTGGGTTCGCCCCGAGGGCGAGGATGCACTGATGAACGCGTTGGCACGCGTCCACGACGCAGGCGGCCTCACGCTCGGCGTCGGCTCCCGTTTCGCCGGATCTTTCCGCACGCACGGGCTGCTCGTCCCCGTCTTCGACCTCGACGTCGAAGCCCACCACGCCGAGTGGAACGACGGCCTCGACGCCTTCGACAAGGCGCTCACCGAAGCCCTCGCCGACACGTCAGACCTGACGGCCGCCCAGCGCGCGTCCAAGGCAGGCATCATCGCCCGCCAGGTGACCATTCGGTAGCTGTCGCGTAGGCGACTACCGCTGCAGATTGCCGCCCGCGGCGACCGGCGCTGAGGCGTCGGGGGTCGAACTCGGGCTGTTGTTAAGTTCACGTTCGACGAAGTTCTCGAGATCGAACAGGTTGCCGTTGGCGCGCTCGGCGATGGTCTGCAGCGTCGTCATGCTCGCGACCTCCTCCACCTGCTCCTTGAGGAACCACTGCATGAACTGTTCGCCGAGGTAATCGCCGTTGTCGCGCGCCGAACTGGCCAGGGCGACGATCTGTTCGGTAACCACCTTCTCCTGCGACAGAGCCAACGCGATCGGCTCCTGATAGTCGGAGAACTCAGCGACCGGCGCGGCAGCAGCCGGAACGCGCACGTCGATGTCGCGGTCCAGGAAGTACTGCACGATCATCATCGCGTGGTTGCGTTCTTCGACGGACTGCTCGTAGAAGTGGCGAGCCATCTGCGGCATGTCGTGCGCGTCGTACCAGACACCGAGGGCGATGTACTGCTGCGACGCCGAAAACTCGTTGCTGATCTGCTCGTGGAGGAGTTCCTGAAACGCGGTCGGGGCTTCACTCATACGCTCAGCCTATGGCATGTTCGGCGCTAACCGCCGATCACCGAACCGTTCGATTTGGTGAGGAGGTCGTCGGGGACTTCGACGCCGCGGCTCACGTAATCGAAGAACTTCGCCGTGGTGTCGCCGGGTACCAGCGAGTCACCGTCGTCGGTCACCTGGTCGCCGTCGGTCGGCACCGTCGTGGTCACCGGGTCACGCAGACGGAACGCGAGCCACGCCAAGTTCCAGAGATGGTCGCCCTTCGCGACAGTCACCGCGTCGACCGCGCCGTTGGCGAACGGGATCAGCTTGAACGGGTTCAACAGCACGGATGGGCTCGTCGCCTTCGACATGAGCGCGGAGAAGAACTTGCGTTGGTTGACGACGCGTTCGAGGTCGGCGTTCGGGAATGCGCGGGTCCGCACGAGCCCGAGCGCTTGAGCACCGTTCAAGGTTTGACAGCCCTTCGGGAGGCGGAGCCCGGCTTTCGGGTCTCGCAACGGCATGTCGAGGCACATCTTGACACCGCCGACGCCGTCTACGACCTTGTCGAATCCGCCGAAACCGATCTCTATGTAGTGGTCGATGTGGACGCCGGAGAACTGCTCCAGCGTCTGCACCAGCAATTGCGGGCCACCCGTGTTGAACGCCGAATTGACCTTGTGGCTGCCCTGGCCGGGTATCGGCACGTACAGGTCGCGGGGAACGCTGATCAGCATCGGTTTCCCCGACGTCGGGATATGGGCGAGCATGATCGTGTCGGTACGGGCGCCGTCACTATCACCGGTCGCGAGCTTGTCCTTGTCCTCCTGGCTGAGGTCAGCGCGCGAATCGGTGCCGACGACGAGCCACGTCGTCCCCGGAGTGTCGCCGACCCGTCCCGCATAGTTGGCGAGCGCGTCGACACGGTGGAGTTTCGCGTCGTAGTAAAACATCAGCGCAACCGGCATGATCAGCAGCAACAATACGATGACCAGGATGATGCGCAGGGCGCGGCGCGGTCTGCGTCGACGCTTCGGTGACGGTGGCGGCGTCGCTCCGGCCGGCCTGCGGGGATCGTTCGGACGGCGCGGCGGCGGGGAACCGGGCTCGCCGCGTGGTCGACGAGGCGGCGGACCCGAAGGTCCGGGCTGGTGGTGCCGGTCCCGGGGCGGGACCGGCTGCGGCTGTTGCCTAGGCGCGTAGCCGGGACGACCCTGCAACGGTTCCTGGCCGGGCTGCGGCGTGTATCGCCGCTGCGGCTGCGGATCTTCCGACCACGCCAGCGGCGGACGATACGGCTGGCCGCCAGGCGCACTATTTGGCTGGCCGCCAGGCGGGGGCCGTCGCATCATCGGCGGCTCGGGCTGGTCGTTCATCCTCGCCACGTTACCGACGGCACCTGAAAACCGTCTGGGACACTCGTCCGACCGAATGGGCCGATCGAATGGATCAGCCAGCTTCGGGTTAGTTCCGAGTCAACACGTCGACGCCGACGAATCGGGCCAACTCCTCGGGCAGCCGCACAGTGCCGTCGGGCTGCTGGTGGTTCTCCAGGATGGCGACCAGCCACCGGGTAGTGGCGAGCGTGCCGTTGATCGTGGCGGCGGTCTGCGGTTTGCCGTTCTCGTCGCGGTAACGCACCTGCAGGCGACGCGCCTGATAGGTGGTGCAGTTCGACGTCGACGTCAGCTCGCGATAGGTGTTCTGCGTCGGAACCCACGCTTCGCAATCGAACTTGCGCGCAGCCGAACTGCCGAGGTCGCCGCCCGCGACGTCGATCACGCGATACGGGACGTCGATCGCGGCCAGCATGTCCCGCTCCCAGGAGAGGAGACGCTCGTGCTCGGCTTCGGCATCCTCGGGCTTGCAGTAGATGAATCCCTCCACCTTGTCGAACTGGTGGACGCGGATGATGCCGCGCGTGTCTTTGCCATACGAGCCCGCCTCGCGTCGGAAGCACGTCGACCAGCCCGCGTACCGCTTCGGTCCGCTGTCGAGGTCGAGGATCTCGTCGGCGTGATAGCCGGCGAGCGGCACCTCCGAGGTGCCGACAAGGTAGAGGTCGTCGGCTTCGAGTCGGTACACCTCGTCGGCGTGCGCACCGAGGAAACCGGTGCCCTGCATGACTTCGGGACGCACCAGGACGGGCGGGATCATCAGAGTGAAGCCGTTGGCCGTCGCCTTCGCCGCGGCCATGTTCAGCAGGGCCAGCTGCAACTGTGCGCCGAGACCGGTCAGGAAGTAGAAACGCGACCCGGACACCTTGGCGCCGCGTTCCATGTCGATCAACCCGAGGTGCTCACCGATCTCGAGGTGGTCTTTCGGGTTCTCGATTCGGCGCGGCTCACCGACGTGTTCGAGGACGACGTAGTCGTCCTCGCCGCCCGACGGAGTCTGTGTCGAGACGATGTTCGAGATCGCGCGCTGGCACGTGGTCGCGGTCTCCTCGGCTTCCTTCTGGCGGGCGATCGCAGCCTTGGCCTGGTCAGCTAGGGTCTTGCCGCGCGTGAGGAGCTCAGCCTTCTCGTCGCCGGACGCTTTGCCGACCAGCTTGCCGAGGGACTTCTGCTCGGTCCGGAGCGCATCAGCGTCGGCGATCGCCGCACGTCGATCGACGTCGGCTTGCAACAGTCGGTCGACGAGTTCGGGGTCTTCGCCTCGTGTGCGCTGTGATGCGCGGACGCGGTCGGGATCTTCACGCAGGATCTTCAGGTCGATCACCCTTGGAAGCCTACCTGGGCGTGTTCGTGGCCCGGGGGACGACATAGCCGAGGCCGACCAGGCATGATGGAGACGATGACTTCTGACAGCGACCGACCGGGAGGCGGCGACGAATTGTCGCCGCAGGATGCTGACGCCGACTCGGTGTTCGACGCCGCCGATGAGACGGCCGACGACACCGTCGACGACGGCCAATACTTCGGTGATGCCGAGTACGAGAACGACGAGGAGTTCCCGGACGAGGAGTTCCCGGACGAGGAATTCACGGACGAGGACGACCCAGACGCTGGAACTCGGCGCCCCCGACATCGCATGCTGCTGATGTTGGCGGCGATTCTCCTCGGAGCGGTCGTTGCGGGCGGTGTGCTCCTGGCCAAAGGCGGATTCGCCGACCACGGCAGCGTCGGGTCGACGGTGATCGGCGAGGGCAATGCGCTCATCGAGAACGATTTCACGCGCTCTGAACCCGGCGACTGCCTCCAATGGGACGACGCCGCCGTCGGGGAGCCGACCCTCACCGACTGTGCCAAACCGCACCGGTTCGAGGTCGCGGGCGCGCTCGATACGGAGACGTTCCCGACCTCGGAGTTCGCTGCGTCCGCCCCGTGGCCCGGTCCGGAACGCTTCGGCGCTATCCGCGACGAGAACTGTCCCGCGATCGTCGACCGGTATCTCGGCGGCGGACTCGACCCGCAGGGACGCTTCGCGTCTGGGCTGATGTTCCCGTCGAAAGTCCAGTGGGAGAAGGGGGCGCGCGTGTTGCGCTGCGGCATCGAGCAGCCGGGCGCCAAGGGGGTCCAGGAACAGTTCGCCGGACGCGTCGCCGACATCGACCAGTCGTTCACGTGGCCGGTCGGCACGTGCGTCGGAATCGACAAGGCCACTCGGAAAGCCACGAGCGATGTCGTCGACTGCTCGGAGCCGCACTCCTTCCAGACGACGGGCGTCGTAGATCTGGCACAGCGTTTCGGCGGGCGAGACTCCGGAAAGGCGTGGCCGAGCGCGCGCGACCAGAACGAGTACCTGACGAAGGTCTGTCCTACCGTGACTAACAAATTCTTCGGTGGACCGTCGAAGCTCGAGGACACCACACTCAACGTGCAGTGGTCGGTGATCTCGGAGGTCAGCTGGCTCACCGGTAGCAGGCGCGTGGTCTGCTACACGGCGCTGCCCGACCGCGGCGGCTTCGCGACCCTCGTCGGCGACGCGCGTGAACAGGTGCTGATCAACGGCCAAGTGCCAGTCCCGCCGGAAAAAGGTCCGCCCGGACGGTCGGTCGGTTCGCCGGTTCCGCTGCCGCCCGGCTACAACCCGGACAGTAGGGAGATTCCCGCCCCTGCGGCGGGATGACACCGCATGCCCGTATCGATGTCGAACCGACGGTTCGAAGAGCTCGTCGGTGATGCCCTCGACCTGCTTCCGTCCGAACTCACCGACGCGATGTCGAACGTGGTGATCCTGGTCAACGCCCACCACCCGGACGACCCGACGATCCTCGGGCTGTACACGGGCGTCTCACTCACCGAGCGCACCAACGAGTATTCGGGATTCTTGCCGGACACGATCGAGATATTCCGTGAGCCGCTTTTGGCGATGTGCTCGACACCGGACCAGGTGCGTCACGAGGTGGCGGTCACCGTACTGCACGAGGTCGGCCACCATTTCGGCATCGACGATCGGTGGCTGCACGAGAACGGTTGGGGCTGACGCTCAACCCATCGGGTCTGCGGGGCTCCCGTCGCCCGCGGGCAAGTCGGCGGCGCCCCACTGGGTGACCGTCCACCCGCCTTCTCCTGACTCCAGGACGATGGACCCGGTGTTCGGTAGGAAGTTCTTGAGGGCGAACTCCGAGTCGATGCCCGACAGATGGGCGGCGATCAACCGGATCGCCGCCCCGTGAGAGACGAGGTAGACGTCGCGACCTTCACCGGTCACGTACTTCGTCGTGAGCTCGTCGATCACCGGAAGATAGCGCTCGTGCAGCATCTCCAACGATTCGCCGCCGGGCAGCCGAGCGTCGAGTTCGCCGTGATGCCAGCGGGTCACGACATCGTGGAACACCTTGTGCGACTCGACATCGGTCTTCCCCTCCAGGTCGCCGACCTGGACTTCGTGTACGCCGTCGACGGCGACGGTGTCCGCGTCCCAGACGGACGCGATCATGTCGGCAGTCTGGCGTGCGCGGTTGGCGACCGAGTGGGCGAGGACGGCAGGCCTCCCGTCTGGATGCTCCAGACCGAACCGCACACCTTGGCGGGCGCCGAAATCGGTGAGCGACGCGCCGGGGAGTGCAGTGTCGAGAATCCGCATCACGTTCGACGTGGTCTCGCCGTGTCGGACCAGGTGGAGCCGGGCCATGTCAGTGGTCTCCTTGCAATAGGTTCGCGAACCACTCGTGGGACTCGCGGTGGTCAGGAGGCTCGGCCGCGGCACCGCGGTCCTTGGGCCACGATCCCAGGTAGATCACGTTCTCCGCGGCCCGATGCAGCGCGCGCAGGGCTTCGCCGATGGCCGCGTCGTTCACGTGTCCGCACGCGTCGAGGTAGAAGCGGTACTGGCCGGGTGCGCCCGCACCCCGCGGACGCGACTCGATGCGGGTGAGGTCGATGCCCCGCATCGCGAATTCGTTCATCGCCGACACCAGGCTGCCCGGGGTGTTGGGGAGGTCGAGGATCACGCTGGTGCGGTCGGCTCCGGTTGGCGGCGGCGGCGGTCCGGGCGGCCCGAGGAGTAGGAAGCGGGTGACGGCGTCGTCGGCATCGGCGACACCGTCGGCGAGCGTGACAAGGTCGTGGAGTGCAGCGGCCGCCGCCGTGGTCACCGCCGCATCGGCGCGGCCCGCTTCGACGTCGGCCGCGGCGCCCGCGTTCGACGTCGCGATGACGAACTCCGCGTTCGGGAACTTCTCGGCGACGCTGCGCCGGACCTGCGCGGAGGCTACTGGATACGCCGCGATCGTGGTGACCGCGTCGTCGGCGATCGGCTCGCGGGCGGCGACTCGGAACGCGATGTCGAGGGCGACTTCGGCGTAGGCCTGCACGCGAGTCTGCCCGTCGTGGGGGACGAGCGCGTCCATGGTTGCCGGGACGGCACCTTCCAGGGAACTCTCGATCGGAACGCAGCCGAAGTCGGCTTCGCCCGCCCGGACGGCGGCGATCACCGCTAGCGGGCTTCCCAGCGCGCGCTTGTCGGCGGAATCGGCGTCGGAACGGGCGGCGAGGATCGCGTCGAGCGCCATCTCGGTGAAGGTGCCTGCGGGACCGAAGTAAGCGAAGACTGGCACGTCTCCACAGTAGTCGAGGGTGCGGACCCTTGTGCTCGCCGTGAACCGAAGCATTGACGCATACCGATGCAGGAACTAGGTTAGGCATACGTAAGTTAGGGTTGCCTATATCACCGAGGTTTGGTGCACGAGAAGAATGCTGGAGGATCCCATGGTCACGATCGTTGCCCCCTGCGACGCCGAGATGATCCAGACGGCCTGCCGTCGCGCACGGGGCGGAACCCTCTCTGTCGACGGTTCCGCGTCGGCCGACGCGTGCGACGACGTCGCGATGATCCACCTCTTCGAAGGCGACGCATTTCTACTCATCGCCGACGACGCACCAGCGTTGGCGGTCGCAGGAGACGACCACGAGTCGTCGGCTGTCGTTGAGGTGATCGACTGCGCGCCACTTCAATTGCGTGAGCGTGTTCGGGCGCTGGTGTGGTTGACCGGGGAAC
This sequence comes from Gordonia abscondita, assembly GCF_032711245.1. Classification (GTDB taxonomy): domain Bacteria; phylum Actinomycetota; class Actinomycetes; order Mycobacteriales; family Mycobacteriaceae; genus Gordonia. The sequence goes on along the minus strand of NZ_CP128986.1, from coordinate 1,238,458 downwards.
TGCACGAAGTCCCGATGGAGCTGCAGCGCGAACTGGCCGTCGAGATCGCGGGCGATCACCCCGACGAACGGCTCCTCGATGTCGGGCACGGCTATTCGATGGTCCGGATGGAATTGGCGACGGCCGTCATCGCCACGTCGACCGGAGCCGGTGCGGTCGACGTCGACGAGCTCGCTTGCGCCGAACCCGACGTGTTCTGGGCTTACGAGAACGACTGGCTCGCTCATCTCGAATCCGACCACGCCGACCTCATTCATCAACTGGCGCGGCGAATCCCGGCCGCGCTGCGCTGCGGGCGTGTCCGCCCGCTGCGGCTCGACCGTTTCGGCCTGACTTTCCGCGTGGAGACCGCAGACTCCGACGAGGACGTCCGCCTCCCGTTCAGTCGCCCCGTTGGTCGGGTCGCTGACCTCTCGGCCGCCCTCCACGCGCTCGCCCTGCACCCGGAACTCGACCACCAGTCGTCCTACTGACCGCTGCCGATCGTCCGCAGCTTCGCCGCTGATCGAACCGAGTCGAGATCCCCCGTAACCTGGCACGGTGCAGGTGATGCGAGTCGATGACCCCCGTGAGCGTCGGGCGATCGTCATCGAGTTGGTCCTCGTCGGGATCTTCACCTTCGGGTTCTCCGGACTGTCCGCGATTCTGGCGTTGATCGAGATGCAGGTCGGTGCGGGCGTCTCGGAGACGACGGTCGCGCTCAATCCGGCGACGTCGTCGAACGCCGCTATCGACGTGGTGCGTCAGCTGATGCGGATCGTGCGGCTGTTCGCGATCGGAGCGCTTGGCGTCTATCTGCTGTGGCGCAGCGGATTCCGCGCATCGGCGTGGGGAATTGGCCGACCTGCGGTCCGAGATCTTCCGCCCGGTCTCGGGCTGGCCGCCCTTATCGGACTGCCCGGGCTAGCACTCGTCGCCGCAGCGTCCGCGTTCGGCTTCAACGCGGGTCTCGTGCCCGCATCCGGCGACGCTTCGTGGTGGCGCATCGTGCTCCTGTGTCTCGTCGCGGTCGGCAACGCGGTCGCCGAAGAAGTGATCGTCGTCGGCTATCTGATGGTGCGGTTGAAACAGCTCGGCGTCGACGGCGGTGTGAGCCTCGCCGCGTCGTCGCTGTTACGCGGCTCGTACCACCTGTATCAGGGCGTCGGTGGAGGAGTCGGCAACATCGTGATGGGGCTGGTGTTCGGTCGCTGGTATCAGAAGACGGGGCGTCTGTGGCCGCTGATCGTGGCGCACTCAGTCATCGACATCGTGGCGTTCGCCGGCTACGCGCTGCTCAGTGACCATCTCGGCTGGCTGGGACTGTGAACGTGTGCGGATCGGGGAAGCGCGGCACAGGGTCGAGTGGGCGGACCGACTCTGTCCCGTGCCGCGCTCCAACGATCCGAGTAGCTCCCTCCCAAGAGCCCCGATTTCCACCCGGATCGAGCCTGGCGGGCCGCCTGTGGAATCCTCGACAGCCGCGCGTGTGAGACTAGATAGTCTCACTTCGGTGTAAACGTATCACGAGGTTACCCCTACCGCTAGGTTCGTTATCGGTCCGAGCAGGCTGGTACGAACGCGGTGCGTGGCGAACCCGCGTGTTCGATTTTCAGAACGTCTCTTTGTCGGCTACGAGTCGCAGAAGCATGTCCGACAGCAGCTCGATGATCTCGCTGCGGGCGGGCCGTTCCTCCGACGTCGCCCACCGGTGAACCACCGCGGTCAGCGACCCGATGAACGCCGTCGCCCGATAGTCGATCGTTCGACACGACGAGTTCGGCAGGCTCGCGACCAGGTACGCGATGTACTTCGCCCAGTCGTCGCGTCCGGCGATCCGATGTTTCTCCATGGTCTCAGAGATGCCGCCGACCTCAATGAATAGGCAGCGCACAAGTCGTGGGTCGGTGGCGACAGCGTCGATGTACGCGGTGATCGCAGCATGCGCGACAACACTCAGATCCGATCGGCCCGCAGCGACCACGGCCGCCGTGACGCGGCCGCGAGCCATCCCCTGAATACCGTCGTAGATCTCGGTCATCAGGTCTTCGCTGCCGGAGAACTCTTCGTAGAACTGCCTGCGCGACAGTCCGGCTTCGGCGCACAGCGCCGAGATCGTCGCACGTGCGAAGCCGACAGTGCCGAACAGTTGGAGGCCGGCCTCGTGGAACCTGGCCCGCCGGTCGGCGCGGCGGTCGGCGAGCGACCGGCCGCCGTACGATCGTGCAGCTTCGCCCGGACGGGGTGAACGGCTGGTCACGGCGTCTTCATCGACTCATGACTCCGCTCGCTCCGAGCGCAACTCGTGTCCCTTGGAGGTCAGGCAGCGTCCACTCGCCAGATCCCACTGCCACCCGTGGAGATTGCACGTCAGCTTCTCGCCTTCGACGACGCCGAACGCACTCAGGTCGGCCTTCAGGTGCGGGCAGCGTCGCTGGATCTTCCAGCCGTCCAGTTCGATCGAAGCCTCGTCGTCGTGCGCTTCGTTGAACCAGCCGTCCGCGTACGCGATCCGCTCGTCGGTCAAACATTTGAAGAAGGTGTACAGGTACTCGTTGTAGCCGCCGATGCGCCATGTCGTGAACCGCGTTGACAGGAAGATCGTGTTGACCCAGTCCGGTTCGTCGTCGCGCAACACCGTGCGGACCAATTCGGCGGCAATCCGGAAGCCGTAGCGATACTTGCCGTCGCCCTCCACCGGCATGCGGACGGTCCGCTCGGGGAAATCAAGGACGAACGTTTGCGCGTCCGGCCCCTTCGGATCAGTCCCCGCCGGGAAGACCACGAGTCCGACGGGGTATCCGATACCATCCGAGATCAGGTCCGACGCCGCCATGATCGGCTCGAACAGCGTCTTCAACTGGGGGAGGAGCGGTTCGCCGTCGGCTGCCGCCCACGTCGCCTTCTCGGCCGCGATGATCGGCGCGAACTTCTCCTTCATCGAATCGAGGTACGCCTTCTTGCCGTCGCCGAAAATCTGTTCGGGCGGGTACGGGTGCGAGAGTTCGAGGAGTTCGTCGCCGCGGAAGTCGGCTGCCGACCCCGACACCATCATCAAGCCTCGGTGACGTACACCGTCGTCGGTGCCGTGGATGCGCATCTGCTCCAGGAAGTCGGCTTGGTCAGGGAAGATGCTCGCCTTGTCGGAGTCGCTGCCGGTGTTGAAGTCGTTCAATGAGTACAGGTCGTCGTCCAGGAACATCGGCGGACCCGCCGACGGGACGACCCAGGTGGCGTCGACCTGTTCGATGTACGAGCGAGCCCGGTCCATTCCGCGCTGACGTTTTTGCATCGCAAAGTTGGCCTTCGACTTGCGGGGGATGTCGTAGACCATCGGATACCAGATGGCGCCTGAGTACTGGAGGAGATGGACGTCGACGCGGCCGAACTGTTCACGCACCACGTCGAGGTCGACTGGGCGCGCATCGTTCATGTTGAAGCAGACCGTCTCACCGTCGTCGACGATCAGGCCGGAGTCACCGATCGGACCGTCGGCAGGTGCGCGCAACGCGATGATCATGACGTCCAGGTCGCCCTTCGGGCCCGAGACGCGATGCTTCTTCGAGTCGTCGGTCTCCAGGAACTTGGTGAACCCGAGCCGCTCCAGCTCACGCTTGAGATCTGGTACCGGGTAGTCCGGCAGCAGGACGGTCGCGTCCTTGTTGACGTTCTCGATCAGGTTCTTCTCGTCGAAGTGATCCCGGTGAAGGTGCGAGACGTATAGGTAGTCGCAGTCGCCGATGGCCGTCCAGTCCAATTCCGTGTTGTCCGGAAACGGGATCCACGACGCGAAATAGGCCGGATTCACCCAGGGGTCACAGACGATGGAGCCTGCCGCGGTCTGGATGTGGAAGCCGGCGTGGCCGATGCTCGTGATCTGCACGGGGCTGGTGCCTTTCGATGGGGACTGCTACCGGTCCAGCTTATCGCCGCGTCGCACCGCACTTCCTGTGGGCGCGGCCCCAGGCGATATTCATCGGTCGCAAGTCCCGGCTACGATCACCCCTATGGAACCCGTGTACGCGTCAGTCGTGTCTACCGCTCGCCTGCTATGGCTCGCGCAGGGACTCAAGCTCGACATCTCGGGGGTCGAACACGTGCCAACCGACGGTCCCGGAGTCGTCGCGTTCAACCACACCGGATACCTCGACTTCACGTTCGCGGGAATCCCCGCATTCCTGCAGGGGCGTCGCTACGTTCGCTTCATGGCGAAGAAGGAGGTCTTCGACAACCCGGTCGGCGGCCCGATCATGCGGTCCCTCAAACACATTCCGGTCGACCGCGGCAACGGGGCGCAGAGCTATCGGGACGCGGTTGACTATCTCAAACGCGGTGAACTCGTCGGCGTCTACCCGGAGGCGACGATCAGCCGGAGCTTCGAACTCAAGGACTTCAAGAGCGGTGCGGCTCGGATGGCTCTCGAGTCGGGCGCGCCGCTCATTCCGACCGTCGTGTGGGGTGCGCAGCGGATCTGGACCAAAGGGCATCCGCGCAACATGGGACGCAGCGGCGCGAAGATTCTGGTGGGAGTCGGGGAACCGATCGAGCCGGAAGGCACCCCGGCGGAGCTGACCGCACGCCTGCACGAGTCGATGCGCGCCAAGCTCACCGAACTGCAGGACGCGTACGGTCCGTACCCCCCGGGTGAGTTCTGGGTCCCTGCCGCGCGCGGCGGCGGAGCTCCGACGCTCGAGGAGGCAAACGCGATGGACGTCGCCGACGCTGAGAAGAAGGCGCGTAAGCGCGACGAGCGTGAGGACTGACCGAGGAGGTTCACCGGCGATGGAGCCCGTGTATCGGACCCTGGAAACGATCGCTGTCAGTATCCGCGCGGTGCAGGGAACCCGCCTGCGCTTCGACGGACTGGACAACATCCCGGCCGGCGGCGGCGTACTGGCGATCAACCACACGGCGTACGCGGATTTCCTTCCTGTCGGTCTCGCGTTGAAGGAGCGCGGCCGCCGTGCGCGTTTCATGGTCAAGTCCGAGGTGATGGACCTGGCGATCATGAGGTTCCTCGTCGCTCACACCGGGAGTGTCCCCGTCGACCGGTCGGCCGGATCGGAGGCGTACCGCGCGGCAGTCGACGCACTGGAGAACGGTGAACTCGTCGCTGTCTATCCGGAGTCGACCATCAGCCGGAGTTTCGAGCCCAAGGAGTTCAAGACCGGGGCCGTCCGGATGGCGGTCGAGGCGGATGTTCCGGTGGTTCCCGTCGTCGTGTGGGGTGCTCAACGCCAGCTCAGCAAGGGCGTGAAACGTAATATCGGCCGCGCGCACATCCCCATCCACGTGGCGTTCGGGCGACCGGTGACGTTCGCCGGAAGCGACGGCGACGTCGTCGCCGCAACACATCGGCTGCATGAGCTGATGGTCGCCGCGCTGCACCGCGTCCAGGACGGGTATCCGGACGCGCCAGCGGGCGTCGACTGGCTCCCCGCACGACTCGGCGGAAGCGCCCCGACACCAGAGGAGGCTCTCGTCATCGAAGACGCGGAAGCTCAGGAGAAGGCCGCGCGGCGCGCGGCGAAACGGCAGGGCGAGTGAGCGGCGACAAATTCGGTCCTCCCACGATGATCGCGTCCGACGTCGACGGCACCCTCATCGACGATCACAATCAGATCACCCAGCCGACGCGCGACGTCCTGGCTCGAGCGGCCGACGCGGGCGTCGAGTTGGTGTTGTCGACCGGGCGTCCCCCGAGATGGGTTCCCGAGATCGCCGAGCAACTCGCCGCGACACCCGCCGCCGTGCGGTACGCGGTCTGCGCCAACGGTGCGATCGTCTACGACGTACGCGACGACGCCGTCCTGTTCGCTGCCGAACTCGCGCCCGACGTGCTGGAGTCGCTGCGCATGGTGTGCATCGAACTCGTCCCGGGCTGCGGTCTGGCCGCTGAGCGGGCGGGCACCGTCGAGCACGACGCGGCGACTCCATCGTTCGTGGCATCGGCGGGATATGAGCACGCCTGGCTTAATCCCGACCACGTGGAGGTCGCTGACCGTCACCTCACCGAGATGCCCGCGGTGAAGCTACTCGCGCGCAAGCCCGGCATGAGTTCGAACGAGATGGCGGCGCTGATCACCCCGTACATCGGTGACCTCGCGGAAGTCACCTTCTCCATCGACACCGGGCTCATCGAACTCTCGGTGCCCGGAGTGCACAAAGCGTCCGGCCTGCAGTGGCTGATTGCCAACACCGACGTCGCGGGATCGTCGGTCGTCGCGTTCGGCGACATGCCGAACGACGCCGAGATGCTCCGCTGGGCGGCGCACGGTGTCGCCATGGGCAACGGCGACCCGGTCGCGCTCGCCGCCGCCGACGAGACGACCGGCACCAACTCCGACGACGGTGTGGCCCAAGTCCTCGAACGCTGGTTCTGATCGACTGGGCTGAGTCAGCCTCCGTTGAACGCCCGGTGGTAGACCCGGCATTGTTGGCCGCGAAGGGAACCGCACTGCGGGCGGACCGGCATGCCGGAGTGGGATACGACGGGCAGCTTGATGAACGACCGGGACAGGTCGATCGTGTCGACCACGCGGCCGCCGGTGCGCGGAGTGTCGAACTGCCACGCGGCCAGGTCACCGCCAGGAGCGCTGATCAGGATGCGGATGCGTGATCCCTTAGCGAACGAGTGCATCACCGGATGAATCGGAATCGTCATCTGGTGCAAGCCCGGGGTCATCGGTCGTGACGTCGTGTAGTCCGGCTTCGTGCCGTCGCCACGGTGACTCGATCGGAGGACGCCGGTACCGATCGCCGTTTCGTGTCCACTCGCCGACACTTCGGTGAGTGTGACTTGAAGGTCGGTCGCCGGTGCGCTGCTCTTGACGTTCAGTGTCACGGAGCCGTCGCCCAACATGAGTTGATCCGATGTCAGGGGGGCACTGATGAATCCCAGGCCGCTTTGACCCGGAGCCTGCTTCCAGTCGTAGTTCGGGGAGGTGCCCCACGCGGCCGCCGTGTCGACTGATGCGTCAGCGAGCGTGTTGAGCGGACGGTTCACCGGGTTCGGGCGGAACGAGATCTCGCCGCTGCCTGCCGTCGCACTGAGCTTTCCGTTGCCGCCGAGGTAGAGGCGTTCGGCTCCGGCTTCACCTGGCCAGGACCGGAACGATTTCTGCCACGGCGACGACAGTCCGCCTGCTCCTGCCGAGCCGGCGCCGTTACCGTACAGTGCCCGCACCCGCGGGGTTCCGGCGATGAACCGCGATTTCGCGGTTTTCAGGTTCGGCGAGTCGGCGAATCGCACCGGCGGTATCGGCTGTCCCGGGGCGTTCGTCGCAGCCGGATAGACTGCGAGCCCGAGCGGAGCCATCGCCGGTGGAGTGCGCGGCACTTCGTCGGCGACGAAGATCTGCAGGAACTCCGCCCACCGCGACAGGATCTGCGGGCCGAGCGAATCGAAGTGGCGGCCGTTGATGATGTTGGCCCACACCTTTGGGTTGTGCGTGAGGGCCCCGAGGACGTCGACCCAGGCGGGGCCGGTCTGCTCATCCTGCGCGGCACCGCTGAGGAACACCGGAACATCGATTTTGGACGCCCACTCCGGGATCGAGCGCTCCTGGTAGACCGGTGCCGACGCCAGCGGATTCTGGTCGATCAAAGCGAACGGGTCCTGCGTCTGTAGACGGAGCTTCTGGTTGGCGGCGCAGACTTTGTCGCCGCCGTCGATGCGGCCCTTGACCCACGGCTGACCGCCGGACGGACCCGGCTTCGCGTCGTCGACCCGTTCCTGCAGCCACGACTTAGCGAAACCCTTGTTGAAGATGCCGCCCGGTCGGCCGGTCGAATAGAGGTCGCCGGTGGTACTCATCGGGGCGATCGCAGCGAGGTGCGGCGGCCGGGTGCCCGCCGTGTACATCTGGGTGATGCCGGAGAACGAGATGCCGACCATGCCGACCTTGTTGTTCTTCGCCCATTTTTGGCGACCGATGGTCTCGATCGCGTCGTATCCGTCCAGCGCCGTCACGTGATCGAATAGACCGAAGTCGCCGCCACTACAACCGCTTCCACGCATCTGCAGGCTCACTGTGGCGAAGCCGAGCATCTGCGGAGCCAACGTCGCACCGACGATCACCGAACTCGCGGGCGCCTGCGGATCCGATACACCGACCTTGTCGCCGATCGCCCCTGCGACCAGATCATTCGGTGCGGCGTTCTGGTAGCCGGAGTACTCGACGACGGTCGGGAACGGGCCGTCGGAAAGCTTCTTGCCGTACGGGAGTCGAACTGTCGCCGCGAGTGTGACGCCATCCCTCATGCGAATGTAGTTCAGTCCTTCGTGCATCTTCTGGTGGTACAGCGACGAGTTCGGCGGCGGCGAGTCGACGGCGGTCACCTGCACGGAGCGGGGTGCGATGCCCGCACCTTTCCACGTGTATGAGCCCGGCGAGAGGTGCCGCACGAGCAGTGAACCCAGCCGGTCGCTGACGCCGGAACCCACGGTAGATCCGTCGGCTGCGACCAACGTCAGCGCGGTTCCTGGCCGGGTGTCGGTGATGTACGCCTGTTCGACGCCGCCGCCGACGTTCGCGCTGCGGCTCGGTGCGGCCCACGCGGCCGGCGCGAGCACCGTCGCTGCGGTCGCCGCAGCCACCCCGACCATCCCGAGCCTGCTCAGGAGACTGCCTATGCGCATACCGTTCCCACCTGCCGTCTCAGCCCACACGAATAACCCGATCGATCGATCAACAGATGTGACCGTACTCACCAGAGTGGGCGGATTGCAAGGGGTTGCGCATTTTGGCTCAGATGTGTGGGCGAGCACGATCGCGGTGTAGCGGCGCCGACTGGGCCGTCGGTCGATCGAATGACGAGGTTGGAACGGTGCGCCCGGTCGCCACGACGTAGTAGGTGCGCCGAACGCAGAAAGCTGAAGACATCAGGTCTGCGATATCAGATCTGCGACATGAGGTCTGCGACGTCGCACCGAATCGGTCGGGGAGAGGAGAGGAGAAAGAACATGCGTCATCACATCAAGACGGCCGCGGCCGCTCTCATTTTGGCTGCGGCCACGCTAGGGGCCGCAGCGGGCACCGGCCAAGTCGCCGCAGCACCGTCGGACAGAACGCGCGCAGTCGCGTGCCCGGGCATCCCGACTGGCCGCGTCAACGCCGCTGTCCGCAGCCTCGCGCCCCCGTTCCCCGGCCGCGACATCTCGTGGGTGGTGACCGGACAGGGCTCGGCTATCGGGTGTTGGTCCAAATGGGTTCAGGTCTACCCTCGCGGGGCGACCGGCAGTTCGCCGACACACATCCTGTTCTTCGATCAGGATCGGTTCATCTCGACGGCGACACGCAAGCCGACCGCGTTCACTCACGTTGTCCGAAGCGAGTGGCCCGGCGAAGTGGCGATCTCGTACCGGTGGCTGATCGGCGACGACGCGACCGCGAATCCGCGCGGTCACGCGACCGTGCGCTTCCAGTCGGTGCCGTTCGTCGCGCCGTTCCCGTTGAGTCCGATCCCGCGGCAGGTGCTCACGTAGCGGGGTCGGCCACCTGGTCAGTGTTGCGCAACATGCTCGATGATGGCCGCGTTCACCGCGGACCGCTGCTCGTACGACGCGAGATGCGCGGCGTGGTCGAGGATCTGTAGACGGGAGTCGGGGATCTGATCGGCGAGGAACCGCTGGTGCTCAGGCGGAGTCGCGGAGTCTGCCGCACCGCCGATCACAAGCGCGGGGGCACTGATCGAACCGAGGCGGTCGCGGCTGTCGAACGCCGCGATCGCCTCGCAGCTCGCCGCGTAGCCTTCGTCAGACGTGGCGGACACCATGGCCCGCATCCGATCGATGATCGCCGGATTGCGTTGCGCGAACGTCGAGGTAAACCACCGTTCGACGACGCGGTCGGCGAGCGACGCCGTCCCATCGACGCGCACGGTCTGCGCTCGGTCGACCCACGGTTCCGGGGCGCCGAAACGCGCCGCCGTGCACAAGAGTGTCAGGGTGCGGACCGTGTCGGGATATGCGAGGGCGAGTTGTTGCGCCGTCGCACCGCCGAGGCAGCTGCCCACGATGTGGGCCGCTGTGACGTCGAGGGCGGCGAGAACGGCGGCGACGTCGTCGGCGATGTCCGCGACGGTGTAGGTCCGGACCGGCGCCGGTGACCGGCCGTGCCCTGGCAAGTCGACAGCGATGAGGTCGTGGACGTCAGAAAGCCCAGCGATCTGCGGCCGCCACATGGATCGGTCGGAACCGAGGGAGCCGAGGAATACGATCGGCGCGGCGTCGGCCCGCCTGCCGTGCCGTTCGTACGCGAGGCCGACGGTGGCGGTCATTCCTGGCTCCTGTTCGAACAGCGGACGAGACTATCTGTCTGCGAACCAACCTACGCGGGCCGGTGACATGCGCCTCAACCCGTGGTGGCAGCGACGGCCGTTGTCGGCGAAGGGGTCTCGTCGATCGTGCCGCCCGAATCGGCTCGCGGAGTTCGCGGTGACACCCGACACGTCGCAAGCGTGACCGTTCGTCCGGGCACCGCCTCGGCGCGCGTGCTCGTGCCCGACTGCTCCCCCGGATTAAGGTCGGTCCATGACTAGCCTGCCGTTGACCGCAGCCGTCGTCGCCCGAGGACTCGCCAAGCGCGGACCGTCGGGCCCGGTGTACGGCCCCGTCGATCTCGACGTCCCGGCGGGCGGGCTCACCGTTCTGCACGGACCGTCGGGTTCGGGCCGAACCTGTCTGTTGTTGACGGTGGCCGGCCGAATGAAACCGAAGTCCGGACAGCTCTCGGTGTTCGGTGCGACGACCCCGAAGGCGATCTTCAAGATCGCGGCGATCGGAGCCGTCGACGATCTCGACGCCGTCTACGACGCGGCACGGGTGACCGACTTGGTGACCGAGAAGCTGCGGTGGGACTCCCCATGGTTCCGATTCGTCCGCAGGCGCGCGCAGTCCGTCGAAGAGGTGTGTCGTCCCGTGTTCGGGCCGCTGCCGGTGCCTTCCCCGCGTGCTTATGTCGAAGACCTCCACGAACTCGACGTCGCACTGCTGCGGATCGCGCTCGCGAATACGCGTCGCCCACCGCTGCTCGTGGTCGGTGGCGTCGACCAACTGAGCAGTGTCGCCGACCAACGGGCGCTGCTGCAACGCCTGGTGGACCTCGGCCGGCAGCAGACCGTCATCACGGCCACCGGCAACCCGGTCGACGACGATCTGGGGCATCGACAGGTGATCGACATGCCGAATCTGACGCAGAACAATCTCGTCCACGACGAAGGGACCAACTGATGCTGGCGGGACTGTCACTGGGCACCGAGTTCAAGCGCTATGGCAAAGGTGCGATGCCGAGGATCGCGCTCGCCACCATCGTCCTGCTGCCGCTCCTGTACGGCGCGATGTACCTGTGGGTGTTCTGGAACCCGTTCGATGAGGTCAACAAGGTGTCGGTGGCCATCGTCAACGAGGACGCGGGCGCGGTGTCGCAGGGCAAGCAACTCGATGCGGGGCGACAGGTGCAGGAGCAGCTTCTGGCCTCTGACGAACTCGATCTGACGGCGACCGATGAGGCCGACGCCGCAGACGGACTCGCGCACGGCCGCTATTACTTCACAATCACCATCCCGAAAGACTTCAGCAGCGCGATCGCATCGGCGATCAGCGACGATCCACACAAGGCGACGATCGAATTCCAGTACAACGATGCCAACAGTTATCTGGCTGGGATCATCGGACAGAATGCTTCGGCGCAGGTTCTCGAAGCCGTCAACGGTGCGATCGGCGAACAGGCCGTCGACCAGATCCTCGTCGGACTCGTCTCGGCAGGTAAGGGGCTCACGACGGCGGCCGACGGCGCGAAGCAGCTCGCGGCGGGTATGGGTACCGCGAACAGCGGCGCCCAGCAGCTGTCGGACGGCGCAGACGAGCTGGCGGTCAACATGGTGACCGCTCGCGATGGCTCCGCGCAGCTCGCCGACGGTGCGCGACAGCTCGCGTCCGGCGTCGATCAGGCGACAGCACCACTCACCGCCGCCCTCAAAGACGTCGCGAAGTCGGGCCTCAAACCGACACAGTACGCGGACGACGTCGCCAGCCTGACCAAGGAGGCGTCGACCCTCCTCGACGGGATCGGCGCGGTCGGTGCCGGACAGTCGCAAGCCGAACACGCGTTGAGTGGGGTCATCGCGCAGCTGCGAAACAGCAACGATCCGGGGGCGCGGTCGTTGGCGGCGTCGCTGCGACCGGTGCAGAAGTTCTTGCGGACCGAGGGCGTCGACCCGGACACGGCGCAACGCGTGACAACGCTGTCGCAGCAGTCGAAATCGTTGTCGGCGCAACTCGGCGACCGGAACTCGGGTCTACGTAGTCTTCTCGGACAGTTGGAGAGCGGTGAACTGCCTGGCAAGGTCGGCGAGCTGGTCGGCGGCGCCAACCAACTTTCGGCGGGCGCAGGCCAACTCAATTCGGGGCTCGTGCAGCTCACCGACGGGAGCCAGCGGTTGTCCGATGGCGCCACGCAACTCGCCGACGGCACCCCGAAACTGCTGGACGGGGCTAACCAGCTGTCGACTGGCCTGGCGGACGGTGTGAAACAGATCCCGGACTTCGGTGACTCGCAGCGGCGGGCGAAGACTGCCTCGAACCTGTCGCAGCCGGTCGAGCTGAGCTCGGTGACACACAACGAGGCTCCGACGTTCGGTGCGGGATTCGCGCCGTTCTTCGTCCCGCTGGCGCTGTTCATCGGCACGCTGATCATCTGGATGCTGATCAAACCGGTACAGGTCCGACCCGTTCTGGACGGGCTCGGGGGACTGCGAGCCGTACTGTGGTCGTACTGGCCGGCGGTCCTCATCGCATTCGCACAGGTCGTCGTGATGTTCCTCGTGGCTCACTTCGCTGTCGGCCTCGACCCGGTCCATCCCCTCGGGACGGCCGCCTTCATGCTTCTGATATCCGGAGCGTTCTTAGCGTTGATCCAAATGTTCACCGCGGTGTTCGGGGTGGCCGTCGGCCGCGTCGTGTCGCTGGCGTTCCTGATGGTGCAAATCGTCGCGTCCGGCGGCATCTATCCGGTGGAGACGACGGCGAAACTCGCCCAAGTCGTGCATCCCTACGATCCGATGAGTTATGCCGTGACAGGTATGCGCCAGCTGATCTCCGGCGGCGTCGATCACCGACTGTGGATATCGGTGATCGTTCTCGCGGGCGTTATGCTGGTCAGTATCGGCGTCAGTTCGTGGGCGGCCCGTCGGAGTCGACAGCTCACGATGGATCAACTCTATCCACCCGTTGAAGTGTGACGTCTGAGGCGGGCCGCCTGGCCGACGTCACAACCGGCTCCGGATCAGCCCTTCAATGATCGTGCGGCGCTCGTCGCCAGGGTGTCAGCGATCTCGTTGTACTTGTCGCCGGCGTGGCCCTTCACCCACCGCCATTCCACGGTGTGCGCCTTCTCGGCTTCGATCAACTCTTGCCAGAGGTCAGTGTTCTTAACCGGCTGCTTGCTCGAATTCTTCCAACCGTTGCGGACCCAGCCGGCGACCCACTTGGTGATGCCGTTCCGAACGTAGCTGGAGTCGGTGTACAGGATTACTGTCGACGGCCGGGTGAGTGCGTTGAGTGCTTTGATCGCGGCCATCAACTCCATGCGGTTGTTGGTGGTGTCCGGCTCGGATCCGGACAGTTCCTTCTCGACGTCGCCGTATCGCAGGATCGCGCCCCAGCCGCCGGGGCCCGGGTTGCCCAGGCATGCGCCGTCGGTCGAGATCTCAACGGTTTTGGACGAGTCAGTCATGGGGATTGAGATTACCGGGACGTCAGCGAATGACCGCGAACGCCACCGCGAGCACGATGAGACCGCCGATCAGCACCCAGATCGCGACCGGCCCGGGCATCCGTCCGCCGTGTTCGAGCACGTGCGTTGTTCGGTACCAGCGCCACCCGCCGACGGCGGCCGACGCAACGCCCAACGCGATCAGCCCGATGCCGAGCGTGGCCTGCATGGCGGGCGAACTGAACTCGCCGATGAGGTGGAGGACCGCGACACCGGCGGCGATCAGCCCGAGGGCCGTGCGCAGCCAGGCGAGCATCGTGCGTTCGGCCGCGAGTGTGAAGCGAGCGTCGACGGCTCCGGGCGGGGTCGGCTGGCCGCTCACGCGCGTGCTCGTTCGACGAGGGCGGCGCTCGTCCGCAGGTTGCGGCCGGTCCCGGTGACGCCGAGTGCGCGTTCGATCGCCTTCGCGTTCAGCTGGGTCTTGCCCGCACCGTTCGGATAGTCGATGTGCAGGTCGCGCCCGACGACGGCGAGACGTTCGCCGTTCGCGAAGTCACGGGCGCAGAACTCGGCCGCCGCATCGGCTTCCGGAGTCCCGGTCAGGAAGTAGAGGTGGCCGTGCTGCGTTTCGCCGAACGCAAACGCGGCTATGGCGGCGTCGACCTCGTCGGGGCTCCGGCTGATCACCTCCCGAAAATAGCCGAACTCGTCCGAGATCGCTTGCTCGAGAGCGCGATCGAATGCATCGGCGTGGCCCGGCGGGGTGCACAGCAGATTCCCGGACGCGATATATGTGGAGACATCCGTCGCGCCGATTCGCGTCGCGATGTCGCGCAGTTCAGCCATCGGGAGTTTCGCTCCGCCGACGTTGACGGCGCGGATCAGGACGATGCGCGATGCGGGCACGTCATCCTCCTCAGCCTCTTCGACAGGTGTGCAGTGAAAGACTAGTGCCGCACGCGTTCGGCCGCCGTCGCCTGTTCGTCGTCTAGGGGCTCGGACGGGCCGGCGAACTGCGCGTTGTACAACCGGAAGTAGGCGCCCTTAGCCGTCAACAGTTCCGCGTGATCGCCCTGCTCGACGATGTGTCCGTCCTCCATGACGACGATGGTGTCGGCGTCGCGGATCGTCGACAACCGGTGGGCGATGACGAAGCTGGTCCGGTCGGCGCGCAAGTTGGCCATCGCCTTGCCGATGAGCAGTTCGGTGCGCGTGTCGACCGAACTCGTCGCCTCGTCGAGGATGAGGATGGTCGGTTTGGCGAGGAACGCCCTGGCGATGGTGATGAGCTGTCGTTCGCCTGCGCTGACGCCGCCGCCCTCGTCGTCGAGAACCGTGTCGTAGCCGTCGGGGAGGGTGTGGACGAAGTGGTCGACGTGGCTGATCCGGGCCGCTTCGATCACCTCTTCGCGGGAAGCTGACGGGTCGCCGTATGCGATGTTGTCGTAGATGGTCCCGCCGAACAGCCACGAGTCCTGCAACACCATGCCGGTCCGCTCTCGCAAGTCGTCGCGGGTCATTGCCGACGCGTCGACGCCGTCCACCCAGATGGTGCCCGCGTCGAGTTCGTAGAACCGCATGATGAGGTTCACCAGGGTCGTCTTGCCCGCACCGGTGGGCCCCACGATGGCGATGGTGTCGCCCGACTCTGCTGTCAACGACAGGTTCTCGATTAACGGACGGTCGTCGACGTACCGGAACGAAACGTCGTCGAAGACGATCCGACCCGCATCCGACGTCGGCGTCTGCGCATCGGCGCGGTCGGGATCCTCTTCCTCCTCGTCGAGGACGGCGAAGATTCGTTCGGCCGACGCGACACCGCTCTGCATCAGATTGAACATCGACCCGATCTGCGTGAGCGGCTGAGTGAACTGACGCGAATACTGGATGAACGCCTGCACTTCGCCGAGGCTCAACTGGCCGGACGCGACTCGGAGACCGCCGACGACGGCCACCGCCACATAGTTGAGGTTCCCGAGGAACATGATGGTCGGCATGATGATTCCGGAGATGAACTGGGCGCGCCACGACGATTCGTAGAGCTTCTCGTTGCGGTCGTCGAACGCCGCTTCGACGGCCTGCCCCTGCCCGAATGCCTTGACCAGTTCGTGCCCGGTGAATGCCTCCTCGATCTGCGCGTTCAACGCGCCGGTCGACGACCACTGGCCGACGAAGTGCGGCTTGGACCGTTTCGCGATCAAGGCGGTGGCGACGGCGGCGATCGGAACCGTAGCGATCGCGATCAATGACAGGAGCGGCGAGATCGACAACATCATGACCAGGATCGCGATCACCATCAGTACAGAGTTCAGGAACTGGCTGATGGTCTGCTGCAACGACTGCGACAGGTTGTCGAGGTCGTTGGTCACCCGACTCAGGAGGTCGCCACGGGCGGACGCGTCGTAATACTTGAGCGGTAGCCGGTGAACCTTCTCCTCGATGCGGGCCCGCAGCCCGGTGATGGTGCCGATGACCACCTTGTTGAGGAGGAACGCGCCCAGCCAGCCGAGGAGGGCCGACGCGACGTACAGCCCGAGAACCAGAGCGAGGATGCGGCCGACGGCGTCGAAATCGATGCCCTGACCGGGGACGACGTCCATCGCCGACACCATGTCGGCGAACGTGCCGTGCCCCGATTCTCGCAAGCCGTCGACGGCCTCCGCCTTACTGAGATCAGGTGAGAGCTGTGACCCGATCACGCCGTCGAACAACTCGTTGGTGGCGTCGCCGAGGACCCGCGGCGTGTATGCGTTGAGCGCGACGGAACCGACGATCGCGAGCAGGATGACGGTCATCGCCGCACGGTAGGCGCCGAGTTGGCGGATGAGTCGCTTCAGCGACGGACCGAACGAATGTGGCTTCTCCATCGCGGGTGCGCCGGGGGCGCCGGGCCTGCTCACTGTGCCGCTCCGATCGCGAGTTGGGACTCGGCTATCTCGGCGTACGTCGCGCACGATTCCAGGAGCTCGTCGTGGGTGCCGAGACCGACGACGGCGCCCTGTTCGAGGACGATGATCTGGTCCGCGGAGGTGATGGTCGAAATGCGTTGGGCGACGACGATCACCGTTGCGTCGCGCGTCGCGGGAGTGAGCGCCGCGCGCAGTCTGGCGTCGGTCTGCAGGTCGAGAGCGGAGAACGAATCATCGAAGACGTAGACCGACGGACGGCGGACCAGTGCTCGGGCGATCGCGAGTCGTTGACGCTGGCCGCCGGACACGGTGGTACCGCCTTGGGCGATAGCGGTGTCGAGACCGTCGGGCATTGCCCGCACGAAGTCGGCGGCCTGCGCGATCTCCAACGCCGACCACAGTTCGTCGTCGGTCGCGTCGGGCTTCCCGTGGCGGAGGTTGCTGGCGACGGTTCCCGAGAACAGGTAAGGCCGCTGCGGCACCAGGCCGATACTGTGCCGCAATACATCGGGATCCTGGTCACGGACGTCGACGCCGCCGATCCGCAGTGTGCCGCCGGTCGCGTCGATGAGCCGAGGGATCAGGTTGACGAGGGTGGTCTTCCCGGCGCCGGTGGAGCCGACGACGGCCGTCGTCGTACCGGGCTTCGTGGCGAACGTGATGTTTTCCAGGACCGGGTCATCGGCGCCGGGGTAACCGAACTCGACGGCGTCGAACTCGACGACGGCTGGGTCGCCGGTCATCGCGATCGGCTTGTCGGGGGTGTGGACCGACGACTCGGTGTCGAGGACCTCGCAGATGCGTTCGGCACAGACGCCTGCTCGCGGCGCCATGATCGCCAAGAACGACGCCATCATCACCGACATCATGATCTGCATGACGTAGCTGATCATCGCGGTGAGCGAACCGATCTCGACGGTTCCGTCGCCGACCGCGTGGCCACCGAACCAGAGGACGGCGATCAACGTCAGGTTGGTGATCAGCATGACGGCCGGGAACATCAACGCCATCATCCGTCCGACGCGCAGCGAGGAGTCGGCGAGGAGATCGTTCGCTACCCCGAATCGCTGGATCTCGTGGCGTTCCCGCACGAACGCGCGGACCACGCGGATGCCGGTGATCTGTTCACGCATCACCCGGTTGACGCCGTCGATCCGTTCCTGCATGGAGCGGAACGCGGGGATCATCCGCCCGATGATCAAGCCCATCGTCAGCCCGAGGACGGGGACGGCGACGGCGAGCAGCCACGAGATGGGCAGCGCCTCGTACATGCCCATCACGATGCCGCCGATACCCATGATCGGGGCGGTCACCAGGATCGAGATCGACATGACAGCCAGCAATTGCACCTGCTGTACGTCGTTCGTGGTGCGGGTGATCAACGACGGTGCACCGAATTGGCCGACTTCACGCGCCGAGAAGCCGTTGACGCGGTGCACCAAGGCATGCCGCATGTCGCGTCCAGCGCCGAGCGAGGCTTGTGCGCCCGCGTACATGGCGATCACCGAACAGACGATCTGGACGAGGGAGACGAGCAGCATCACGCCGCCGGTACTCACTATGTAGCCGGTGTCGCCGGTCGCGACACCGCGATTGATGATGTCGGCGTTGAGGGTCGGCAGGTACAGCATCGCCGCCGTCGCGACCAGTTGGAGCGCGACGACGGCGATGATCAGACGTCGGTACTTCGTGAGGTACGTGCGGAGCAGGCGGATGAGCACTCCGTCGACTCTATACGGCTGTCCGCCGATCGGACGAAGGTTTTTCGTCGCGCTCAGCGCAGCGCGACGGCGGCTTCCGGCGTGTAGGTCAGGTAGGTGAACGATTCGGTGAAGTACAGGTTGACGACGTCCGCGTCGTGCGAGTCGTAGCCGATCGACACGTCCTGACCGATGGTCAGTTCGAAGTCGCCGCCGCGAGTGGACACCAGGTAGGCGCCGTCGATCGCGGGGGCCCAGACGATCTCCCCGTCGGTGAGGATGCGGCGCAGGTGCTCGCGCACCGGGTAGCCGTGGTTCGACGTCTCGTTGACCTGTGCGTACAGTTCGGCCGACAAGGCCAGCGAATACGGGCCATCGACCGACGCCAGACGCAGTTTGTTCATGGCCTGGCTGATCGCGTCCGGGGACGCGCGGACATCGTCGGGCAGCGCGATGTTGGCCGCACCGGAGCCGAGCCCGGTGATCTGGGCGGCGGCGTATCCGCCGAAGATCGCGCGGTCCTCCGCGAGCGCGAGCTCACGGGCGGCGTTGACGACGGGGTCCCAGTCAGAGTCGGCTGCGCCGCGCTCGACGTCGTCGATCGCCTCCCGCGTCACCGTGAATGGGACCTTCAGCTCGACCAGTGGCTGCGCATTCCGCAGGAACGCCGAGATGCCGTCGGCGGGTGCGTCGATCTTCGTGCGGTGGCCGATGGTCACCGAATCGGTGTCGAGGCCGAGCGGGCCTTTGACGTCCACCAGTCGTCGACCGGCGACATTGCGCTTGAACGAACGGCTCGCCTCCTCTTCGATCTCGGCCCATGCGGCGCTGGAGATCGGAGCTAGGTCGCGGTGCAGGTTGCTCATCGGATGTTCCCTTCTACGTTCTTCGGTCGTGTGGTGGCTGCGCGGAGTGATCCGATGCCGAGCGATCCGTCGGACGGGTCGGGTTCGGCGGTCGGTTGTTGGTCTTCGACTGCGAGCTGTTCCTCTTCGGCAACGGGCGCGGGCGGCGGGTCTTCGAGGAACTCCATGGTCGGTGCGAAGTACTGGTTGCCGGTGACGGCGGTCGTGAAGTCGAGGAGCCGGTCGTAGTTGCCTTCCGGATCGCCGATGAACATGTTGCGCAGCATCTGTTCGGTGACATCGGGGGTTCTCGAATAGGCGATGAAGAGGGTGCCGCTCTCGCCGTCGCCCCCGACGTCGCCGTACGGCATGTTGTCGCGCACGATGTCGAGTTCGTTACCCTCCTCGTCTTCCACCACATTCAACGCGATGTGCGAATTGGACGGTTTCACATCGTCGTCGAACTCGACGTTCTCCAGTTTGGTACGGCCGATCGCCGCTTCTTGGGCGGGGACGCTGAGTGCGGTCCACGCGGCGAAGTCTGTGACGTACCGCTGGACTGCGACGTACGTGCCGCCTGCGAAGTCGGGGTCCTCGTCGCCGACGACGATCGCATCGACCGCGTCGTCGCCCGTCGGGTTCTCGGTCCCGTCGACGAAGCCGATCAGGTCGCGCAAATCGAAATACCGAAAGCCGTGCACCTCGTCGACCACGTTGACGGCGTCGCCTGCCGATGCCGCCCACAGGCGGCCGACCTCGAACGCGAGATCCATGCGGTCGGATTTGATGTGCAACAGGAGGTCGCCGGATGTGGCAGGCGCAGCGTGCACTTCGCCGGTCAACGCGATGAACGGATGCAACGACGCGGGCTTCGGTCCGCTGTACAGACGGTCCCAAGCGTCCGAGCCGACCGCGATGATCGCCGACAGCGTGGCTTCGGGTGCTCGCGACGATACGGCCGTCACCAGGTCTGCCAGCCCGCTGATGCTCTCGCGCACCGCGTCTACCGCATCGTCGGCGATCGTCATGACTAGAAACATCGCCGATGGAGTCTTACGAGTCAGAATGTGCTGTCCGGTTCCCACGCTCTTAGAGTAGCGATAAGACACGACATCGGCCGGTGACTCCTTGCGGAGTCACCGGCCGAGGCGGGTTCATGCTGGTCGAGCAGTATCGAGCGCTTCGCTCAGAAGAACGCCGGGCGGAACGTCGTGTTCCACGACTGCTTGAAGCGAGCTTCCCAGTAGTCCCACCAGTGTGCGCCGTCCGGCGTGATGTCGGTGGTCAGCTTGACGCCTGGAACGGTCGCGAGGCGAGCGATGTACAACTGTGAGCTGGTCGACGCAGCGACTTCGAGCGGCACCATCTGGGCGAACTTCGTCGGGTTGAACCGCGGGCTGCCCGGGGTGAGCGACGAGTCGTACTTGGATCCGACACCGGTACCGGACGAGACGTAGACGCGCTTGCCTGCCAGGTTGCCTGCGGTCAGGAACGGATCGTTGGCTGCCCACTCGCCCGCTGGCCAGACGCCCCACATGTTGGTCGGGTTGCCGCCCATCTCCATGACGGAGGCCTGGATACCCTGACCGAAGCCGGGCATGGTGACGGTCGGGTAGCCGCTGTACGAGGCGACGGCCTTGTAGAAGCTCGGGTGACGCGATGCCAGATTCAGGGCCGCGGTGCCGGACATCGACAGGCCCGCGATGCCGTTGCGGCGGTTGTCGCTGTTGTGCTTGCTCTTCATGTAGGCGGGCAGTTCCTTGGTCAGGAACGTCTCCCACTTGTTGAGGCCGAGCTTCGGGTCGCGACGCTCCCAGTTGGTGTAGAAGCTGCCTGCGCCGCCGAACGGGATGGCCACGTTCGTGCCCTTGTTCGCCATGTAGTTGTCGACGTTGGTCTCGATGAGCCAGCCGCTGTTGTGGGCCGGGGCGCGGAGACCGTCCAGGAGGTACAGGGTCGGCTTGGAGCCACCGCCCTTGCCTTCGATGATCTTCACCGGCACGCTGCGATGCATTGCGTGCGAGTAGACGTTCTCGACGGTGCCAGCCGCGGAGGCCTGCGGTGCGGGTGCGACGGCGACGAGCGTCCCGGCGGCGGCAGCGGCGGCCGCCAGAACACCGGCGGTCAAGCGCTTGCGGGCGCTGGAGAGCATGCGTTAGTCCTTCTGTTGATGGCCACGCACGCGCGGCCGCGAGTACAAATTGTCGGGCCTGACGACCCTGACCCCCGTTCGGTGAGTGAGCGTAATCGAACTGTGACCGTCTGTCCAAAGGGGAGGCCGGGTTGAACCGGGTTGTGACGTCCTAGATCACGGGCACTTTCCGGCACATCTCGTGAATCGCACGTATGCCGCGAGCCTGCGTGACCGGCGTACCACAGTTGGGCGGCAGCGGTATTCGTCGCCCGCGGAGAGGGCGGGTGCCCCGCGTGGCGGTAGAGTCGCCGATGTGATGTGCGCGATAGCAGGCGCGAAGAACAGGGGAGCACGTGAGTACTCGGGACAACGTCGACGCGGTGGTCGTAGGAGCTGGATTGGCCGGACTGGTCGCCACCTACGAACTGACGAAGGCAGGCAAACGCGTCACCGTCGTCGACCAGGAGAATCGTGCGAACCTCGGCGGACAGGCGTTCTGGTCGCTCGGCGGAATCTTCCTGGTCGATAGTCCTGAACAGCGTCGGCTAGGCATCAAAGATTCGCCCGAACTGGCCCTCCAGGACTGGATGGGTTCGGCAGGGTTCGACCGCGACGACGAGGATTACTGGCCGCGACAGTGGGCGCGGGCCTATGTCGACTTCGCGTCGACCATCAAACGCCAGTACCTCCACGATCTCGGACTCCGATTCACGCCAGTCGTCGGTTGGGCCGAGCGCGGCGGCGGCTTCGCCGACGGACACGGCAACTCGGTGCCGCGCTTTCATCTCTCGTGGGGGACCGGGCCCGACGTGGTCCGAGTGTTCCTGGAACCGGTACTCGAAGCGGAGAAGCGCGGACTCGTCGACTTCGCGTTCCGGCGTCGCGTCGACGAACTGATCACCGAGGACGGTGCCGCGGTCGGTGTGCGCGGCCGTGTGTTGGAGCCGAGCGACGCCGAGCGCGGTGTCCCGTCGTCGCGTGTGGAGACCGACGACTTCGAGATCCGCGGCGACGCGGTGATCGTCACCTCCGGCGGGATCGGTCACAACCACGACCTCATCCGGGAGAACTGGCCGGTCGACCGGCTCGGTCCGGCGCCGGAGTTCATGATCTCGGGCGTGCCTGACTACGTGGACGGTCGGATGCTGGCGATCACCGAGTCGGCGGGCGGAAACATCGTCAACCGCGACCGCATGTGGCACTACACCGAAGGCATCCAGAACTGGGATCCGATCTGGTCCGACCATGCGATCCGAATCATCCCCGGCCCGTCTTCGCTGTGGCTCGACGCTGACGGCAACCGTCTTCGAGCGCCGAACTTCCCCGGTTTCGACACGAATTCGACGATGAAGGCGATCCTCGACACCGGCTACGACTACTCGTGGTTCGTGCTCAGCCGGTCGATCATCGAGAAGGAATTCGCGCTCTCCGGTTCGGAACAGAATCCGGATATCACTGAGAAGTCGTTGAAGGTCGCGGCGAAGAGTCGCCTCGCTAAGGGGATGCCGGGGCCGGTCGAGGCATTCACTGAGCACGGTGTCGACTTCATCGTTCGTGACACGCTGCCCGAACTCGTCAAGGGTATGAACGAAATCGGCCGAGGCGGGCACATCGACCTGCAGGATCTTGAACGCACCATCTCTTCGCGCGACGCACAGATGGAGAACGGGTACAGCAAGGACGCGCAGGTCATGGCGATTCATAATGCGCGGAAATACTTGGGCGACAAGGTAGTCCGCGTCGCAAAACCGCACCGGCTGCTCGACCCGGCGCACGGCCCGTTGATCGCCGTCCGGCTCAACATCTTGACCCGTAAGACGCTCGGCGGCCTCGAAACCAACCTTGACTCGCAGGTGATGCGTCCCGACGGCGTCGCATTCGACGGTTTGTACGCTGCAGGCGAGGTCGCGGGGTTCGGTGGCGGCGGAGTCCACGGCTACAACGCGCTCGAAGGCACCTTCCTCGGAGGCTGTATCTTCTCCGGCCGCGCCGCGGGCCGCGCTGTCGCCCGCCGCTGACAGCGATCGCTGACGTAAACGCGGGTCCCGCTGACATTCGCGGCATTCACGAGTGCCGCGGATGTCAGCGAGACCCGCGTTTGAGCGTCAGGCGGTTCTACTCGGGCCGACGGTAGCGCTCGTAGTCTGGCATCGGGCGGGTCGGATCGGTGATCGGACGGAACGAGCCGGTGTCGGTCTCGTCAGCTGGGCTCGATGCGACGTGGTCGTCCGGCTGGCTCCAGGTCGCCGTCGCAGACTCGTCAGCAGGAGGCTGGTAGGGATGATCCTGGCGGTACGGATCCCGGTACGGATCGTCTTGGGTCGGGATCACCGTCGTGTCGTCAGTGGGCGACACCGCAGGGATCACAGTGGTCGCGGTGGGTTCGTCAGCGTACGCATACGCGGGTGCGCCACCGGTCGGGTTCGACGGATAGCCGTCGTCCGGGCCGTCGCCCGGTCCCTCACCGGGTGTCTCGTCCGGCGACTGCGGGTCGTCGGGGTCGTCGCCGGACTTCGTGCCGCGTCGACGCCATACGAGGATCGCCCATCCGACGAGCAGCAGGACGCCGAGCACACCGAGCCCGATCGGAACGTACTTGCCGCCCCAATTCAGGAGCGTCAGGTAGTGCTTGGCGCGATCGGCCTGCTGTGCGACCGTCTCGTCCGACCATTTGAACGTCGCCTTCAGCGCGTCCATCTGGAAGTCTCGGACGGCTTTCGGTGCGTCCTCGCTCTGATCAGGCGACTTGAAATACTGGTGCTGGTCTTCGTAGCCGTAGATAATCGTGCCGGTGGTCGGCTCCACGTACACGTGGCGCGTGGCCTTCGCGTACCGGTGCATCTCCACCAGGTCGCGGCTCTTCACGCCCTTGCCTGAGATTCCCCACCAGCGGGCCGGCATGTTCAAGATGGTGCCGAGTGCGGCTTCGCCCGACGCGTCGGGGAGATCGGACAGGTCCTTCTCCGGAACGTCGGCGACGAAGTGGTAGGTGTCGACGCCGTCGATCCGGCGTTCGTCCGCGAACTTCGCGATGGAGTCCTGACGGCTGTTCGTGTCGTAGTAGTAATAGTCGCGTTTACCGACGTCGAAGCCGAACTTGTACTGGAACCCCTTGCGGTTCTCCAACTTGACCGACGCGTCGTCGACGTTGCCGCCTTCGGGGACCGCCTCGAGTTGGAGCGAGCTCACGTTGCCGTTCGGCACTGACGTCTTGCGGTCCACCGACACCCGGTCGACCGTCGCGGTCAACAGCGCGTCGTCGCACGGGAGTTTCCCGTCGGTCGACATCGTGAGGTCGCGTTCCTTGCCGTCGGCATCACGGACTCGGTCGACCCGGACAGTCTGCGCCGACTGGAGCGTCGCCTGGTTCTCGTCGGACGGGTCGACGATCACCGAGCGACGCTGCTGCGTTAGATGCGCGTCGAACACTGCCGCACGGCGTTCGGAGACCGAGCACCGGTCGAAGATGCGCGCGGGGAGTCGGTCGCCGGTCTCGCCTTCGGGGGCGACGGTCTCGGAAACCGACGTGATGTCGAGGTCGAGCGGGACGACCTTCAACTTCGGTACGAGGTACGTCGGGAGGGCGATCGCCGCCGCGATGCACGCGACGCCGAGGAATGCCATCAGTGCGAGTAGGACGCGCTTCACGTGGTTCGGCTCCTCGTAGAGGGTGCAGGGGCGGTTGTCGCGACGTCACGCATTGCGGGCCCGCCGGTCGCGTTCGGCTTCCTTTAATATCCCGGCCATGTAGCCGTAGATCTCGCGGTCGCTGATGGCCTTCCATCGCGGTGCGAGGAGTTTCATGTACTTCTCGACGTACAGCAGTTGCTTTCCGACGAGGATGAGTTCGCGGGGCAGTCGTGCATCGTGTGCCTTCGCGACGGCAGCCATCTGTCTGCCGAGGTCGGTGTAACTCATCGAACCGAGTTCCGTCTTCGACAACGGTGTCGTGACCTTGCGGATGTCCTCGGCGCCCTTCTCTGTGGAGCCGGGCTTGTGGACGGCGCCGAGCAGGAAGATCGCGCGACCGGCAGAGTCGTAATCCTGTTTGACGATCAGGTCGACGACGAGCTGACGCAGGATGCGGCGGGTCCGCGCGTCGAACCGGCCGACGATCCCGAAGTCGAGCAGGACGAGTGTTCCGTCGTCGTCGACGAGAACGTTCCCGGCGTGCAGGTCGCCGTGGAAGAGGCCGCCGTGGAATGCCGAGTCCAGCAGGGAGAGGAGGAGGTTTCGGCAGAGTGCTTCGCCGTCGTGTCCAGCGGCGCGGACGGCATCGACGTCGTCGATGCGGGTGGCGTAGATGCGTTCCATCGTCATCACGCGCCGGGTGGTCAACTCGTCGTAGACGCGGGGGACGCGCACTCGATCGCCGAACGGCCCCAGCTGCAGACAGTCGAACCACTCACGCATGGTGGCGGCCTCATTGCGGAAGTCGAGTTCGGCGTCGAGCCCGTCGGCGAAGTCCTCGACGACGTGCCGCGCCGACAGCATGCGGCCGTACTCGGAGACTTCGGCCAGCCCGGCAAGGCGTTCGAGGATGGCGACGTCCGGTGCCAGCCGGTCGGCAATGCCGGGCCGTTGGATTTTCACCACGACTTCTTCGCCGCTGTGCAGGGTCGCGGTGTGGACCTGGGCGATGGACGCCGATGCGATCGGCGTCTCGTCGAAGGTCGCGAAGATCTTGTCGGGTGCGTCCCCGAGGTCATTGATGAAGATCTGCCGCAGCTGTCTGTAGTCGGCGGGGCGGACCTGGTCGAGCAGCGTTCCGAACTCGCCTGCCATTGTCGGACCGAATACGCCAGGACTCGACGCGATGAGCTGCCCGAGCTTCACATAGGTGGGGCCGAGGTGCTCGAAGGTTCGACGCACCTCGTGGGCGACGTCCCTGGTGTCGGGCGTGCGCCCGCGCAGCAGGCCGCCGATGCTGCTTGCGACGAACCTTCCGACACCGAAGACGGCGTGCCCGGCGGTCGACGTGAAGCGCCCCGCTTCGGCGACCGCTGAGACGGCGGGGAGCTGGTCCCGCACGGTCTCGACGTCTTCGTTCATGGTCATCACCATTGTGGAGTGTAGTTGACTCGCCGCGAACCCCGCCTCTCCCGACGTGGGCGTGGCAGGCGTTGCTTCGGCGGGTTGCGGCGGACTAGCGTCGACACCAGTTTTCGATTAACAGTCGAAAAGCGATTAACAGTCGACAGGTGGAGTGAAGGAAGGACAGCGGATGACTGCAACCCAGCGGCGTGCCGACCTCGTCGTGATCGGCGCGGGAATAGCCGGGCTGACCGCTGCGCTCTCGGCGGCCGAACGCGGTCTCGACGTCGTCGTGCTCAACAAGGGGTCGCGTTGGGATCCGACACGGTCAGCGACGGCGCACGCCGAGCACTCGACGTCGACGTTCTATGCGCAGGGCGGCATCGCAGTCGTCGACCCGGCTGTGCCCGAAGACTCGATCGGCTTGCATCTGGCGGACACGCTGGCCGCGGGAGCCGGCCTGGCCGACTCGGTCGCGACGGAACCGATCCTCGCCGATGGTTGGTCCGCGGTGACCCAGCTCGTGCGGCGGGGAGCCGACTTCGACTCGGCTCACGGGCACTTTCTGCGTACTCGCGAAGGCGGCCACAGCGTCCGACGGATAATTCACGCGGGCGGCGACGCGACCGGAGCCCGCGTTCAGTCCGCGCTCGGAGTGGCGATAGCGGGGGCTACGCCGGTCGCCGTGGTTAATGACAGTTGGGCGGCGGACGTCCTCACCGATCGTGGGGAGGTGGTCGGCGCGGCCTATGTGCAGGACGGCGTGCGTGCGGTGGTCTGGGCTCCGACAGTGTTGATCGCCACTGGCGGCGTCGGACACGTTTACGCTGCGACCACCAATCCGGCGGGAGCGACTGGCGATGGCATCGCCCTCGCGCTTCGGGCGGGCGCCGCCGTCGCCGACCTCGAGTTCGTCCAGTTCCACCCGACGATGCTGTATGTCCCGGGCGCGCGTGGCCGCCGCACGTTGGTGAGCGAGGCCGTGCGCGGGGAGGGTGGCCGACTCGTCGATGCGGCGGGACGATCGGTGACCGACGGTGTTCATCGGCTCGGCGATCTCGCACCTCGCGATGTCGTCGCCCGGGCCGTCCGTGCTGCTATGGAGCGCACTGGCGCGGACAGCGTCTATTTGGACATCACCGGTGTCGACGACTTCGAGAACCGGTTTCCGACCGTCACCGCAGGGGTCCGAGCCTCCGGGCTGGACATCGGGGCAGGGCGGTTGCCGGTGGTTCCGGGTGCGCACTACGTGTGCGGAGGGATCGTGACCGACATCGACGGCCGAACCTGTGTGGCGGGCCTTCTGGCCGCGGGGGAAGTCGCGCGCACCGGCCTACACGGGGCCAACCGGCTCGCCTCCAACAGTCTCCTCGAAGGCCTCGTCATGGGCAGGCGGGCCGCGGCGCAGGCCGCCGAACGGGCCGGACGGCCGGTCTCCGAGGTCGAGGTACCCGACCTCGGCGTCGCGCAGGCGCTCGACCGGACGGTGCTCCAGGACGCGATGTCGGCGCGGGTCGCGCTCGACCGTGACGCAAAGGGGCTGGCGGAGGTAGCCGATCTGCTGTCCGAAGGTCCGGAGCGTGCGCGTTGTGACCTCCAGGCGAGCGAGGACGCGGCACTTGCGATCACCGCGAAGGCGATCGTCGCGGCCGCGCAGGCCCGCGAGGAGTCGCGCGGATGTCATGCGCGCGCGGACTTCCCGGACAGGTCAGCGACCGGCGTGTCGCGGAGTTTCGCTCTCGTCGGCGGCGAACTGGTGCCTGTCGCCGAGCGCCCGGTATCGCAGGAGGCGGGCGTGTCGGCCAGGTCCTAGTGTTCGCCTCGGTAAGCTCCGTAGACTGCATGGAGTCCGTGACGTTAGGGGTGTGACCATGAGTGGTGGCCAATGCTGGTCGTCGATCGTCGCCACCCCGAACGAGCGTAGCGCTCTGCGACTCGGAGTCGACGCGGAATGGCTGGTCGCCTGCGTCCTTCCCGAAGGGCATCCGGGCGCGCACGCCTCCGACGGCGCGCAGGAACACCACGGACGACGACGCTGGCTGGTCTGGGGCGATTTCGCGCGCGGCGCGCAGATGCTTCGCGACGAGGAGCCCTGCCCGAACACCGAACTCGACGGAACGCCGTGCCTCTACTACCTGGGGCACAGTGGGGCGCACCGATACCCAGGTATTCCGGCGGGTGCGCCGAGCGGTGGCTTCGCATCGCCGATGGATCGTCGACCACGCCCGGTGCCGGAGCCGTTTGAACCTCCCGCGCCGCAAGCCCAGGGCTTTCCTCCTCTGATTTCCCAGACTTTGATACCCCAGACTTCAATACCCCAGTCTCCGATACTTCAGTCTCCGGTACTTCAGTCTCCGGTACTTCCGCTTCAAACGGCCCGGCCCGACCAGCGGGGGTTCCCGCCGACGCAGCCGTGGAACGCGCTGACCCAGTTCGACATGAATCCGGATCCGCCGACCGATCGGTTCCCGGCGCTGCCTACGCCGCCCGGGTGGCCGAGTGTGCCCCAGCCCGCTGTGGAACAGCCCGTGCCGTCCTCCGGCGTCGATGCGTCCACGTTGGACCAACTGTTCGCCGACCTGCCGTCGCTTGCCCCCGAGGACGCGCCGATCGTGTCGCCGGATTCCGGCGCCTGGACGGCCCCTGACATCGTGGACGTCCCGGAGGCCACCGCTGTCCAGGCGGAGGCCGTCGACGGGTTTGTGGCGTCACACAACGCGCCCGATATCCAGGAGGTCGGCGTGCCGTTGCCCGTAACGGGCCCCGCGCGTTTCGAGCCGGTCGAGTCGGCCGACGGCTCCGTGCAGCATCAACCCGTCAAGGTCGTCAACGAGTACGAACCGTCCCTGGGCGCGGACGCTCCCGGCGGCTCGACGACTGTCGTCTACCGCGACGACCCGGACGCGTCGATCATGGAAGTCCGACCTACGTCGAACGATGTGCTTACTACGTCGATGTTGCAGGTGATCGCGTCGAACGACGATCCGGTGCGTATCGGAGTGCCGACCACGCTGCGGCCGATTTCCGGGCCGGCGAGGACCGCGGACCCCGTCGCCGAGCAGCTTTCGGGCGCCGACGTGAAAGCGATGACCGATGCGGTGCGTGACGCCGCCGATCGGTTGCGCGCCAATCCTGGCGCCGATGACACGTACGCCATCAGTGCGGCGCTTCGCGATATGGCGTCGTCCCTTGGGCGCCTAGCCGACCGTTTCGGAAAGTAGCGTCCCGCGGGTCCTGGATGCGGGGCGGAGAACTCTCGCGTCGATACCCCCTGGGGGTAGACAAATGTCCCGGATCGGAGTACACCTGGATACTGCCAGGGGGTATACGAGAAGGGCGGCGAAAATGGCCGAGAACGAGACCGACGACTGTTGCCACGGCGACGGTGTGACCGGCGGTCACCATGGATACATCGGAAATCAGGCCGGCTACCTTCGGCGACTGAAACTCATCGAAGGTCAGGCCCGTGGCCTGCAACGCATGGTCGAAGAAGAGGCCTACTGCATCGACATTCTCACCCAGGTGTCGGCGATGACGAAGGCTCTCGAAGCTGTCAGCCTCGGTCTGCTCTCGGATCACATGAGCCACTGTGTCGTCGCTGCCGCGCGGGAAGGTGACGAGGCGGCCGACGAGAAAATCGCCGAAGCCATGAAGGCGATCACCCGACTCGTCAAGTCCTGACAGGCAACTCTGCTGGTCGAGGCGGCAATGCTGATCGAGCAGGGTCGAGATAGCAACACTGAATAGAAGGAGAATCACGATGAGCGAGACCACCACCATCACCGTCGACGGTATGACGTGCGGACACTGTGCCGCGTCGGTCCGTGAGGAGATCAGCGAGATCGCGGGCGTGACAAACGTCGACGTCGACGTCACCAGCGGTCGCGTTGCCATCACAAGCGATGCCGCGCTTGATGCTGACGCCGTGAACTCGGCGGTCACCGAAGCCGGCTACGCGGTCCGATGACCGCGCTGTCGCGTCCCGGTGTGCGGATCGCCGCGTTCGTCGCCGGGCTCGCGGCGGTATTCGGGTTGGCATTTGGGATCGGCCACGCCGTCGGCCCGTGGGACACAGATCCCACGCCTGGGCATACGCCCACGATGACTCACGGCGCGGCACAGGATGAAGGGATGCACTGATGACGCAATCTGTCGCCGTCGATCGTGACGTCGATCTGGAACTGATCGGCATGACGTGCGCGTCGTGCGCCAACCGGATCGAACGCAAACTCAACAAGCTCGACGGAGTGAGCGCCACTGTGAACTATGCGACCGAGCAGGCGCATGTCGAATACGACTCGTCGGTGACGCCAGACGACCTGATCGAGGCCGTACGTTCCGCGGGCTATGACGCGACTCGAGTCGCGGCCGTCGCGGCCGTCGCGGCCGAAGACAGCGGTGACCGGGTACCGTCGCGTGCTGAACTCGAGGTCGCCGGCTTGCGTCAGCGGCTCATCGTCTCAGCGATCCTCACAGTGCCGGTGATCGTACTCGCGATGGTTCCGGCCTGGCAGTTCACCAACTGGCAGTGGTTGTCGTTGACGTTGGCGGCGCCCGTCGTCGTCTGGGGTGCACTGCCGTTCCACCGTGCGGCGTTCGCCGGACTGCGGCACGGTACGACGACGATGGACACATTGATCTCGGTCGGGACGATGGCCGCGTTCGGGTGGTCGATCTACGCTCTCTTCTGGGGCGACGCCGGTGCGCCCGGTATGCGTCACGGGTTCGACCTGATCGCGTCGCGAGGCGACGGCGCGTCGAACATCTATCTGGAGGCCGCTGCGGGTGTCACCACGTTCCTGCTCGCGGGCCGGTATTTCGAGAAACGGTCCAAACTCCGTGCGGGGGATGCTCTTCGTGCGTTGGCGGAGGTCGGCGCCAAGGACGTGACCCTCGTCCGCGACGGCCGCGAACAGACGGTGCCGATCGCCCAACTGCAGGTCGGGATGCGGTTCGTCGTCCGACCCGGCGAGAAGGTCGCGACCGACGGCGTCGTCGTCTCGGGGGCGTCGGCGGTCGACCAGTCGATGTTGACGGGCGAATCAGTTCCGGTGGAGGTGTCGATCGGCGACTCGGTGGTCGGCGGAACCGTCAATGCGCACGGCCGACTGGAGGTCGACGCGACGGCGGTCGGCGCCGACACAGCGCTGGCTGGCATGGCGAAGATGGTCGCCGACGCCCAGGCAGGTAAAGCCCAGGTCCAACGTTTGGCGGATCGGGTGTCCGCATACTTTGTCCCGACGGTCATCGCGATCGCGGCCGGAGTGCTCGGCTTCTGGCTCGGTGTCGGCGGGGGTGCGGCGCTGGCGTTCACCGCGGCGGTCTCGGTCCTGGTCATCGCGTGCCCGTGTGCTCTCGGGTTGGCGACGCCGACCGCACTCATGGTCGGCACAGGTCGCGGCGCGCAGCTCGGCATCCTGTTGAAGGGGCCGGAAGTGTTGGAGTCGACCCGCCGGGTCGACACGGTGGTGCTCGACAAGACGGGCACCGTGACTACTGGTGAGATGGCTGTCACCGATGTCTTCGCTGCGGACGGCGTCGACGTCGAGGCCCTGATTTCGCGGGCGGCAGCTGTTGAGGCAGGGTCGGAGCATCCGATCGGACGGGCGGTTGTCCGCCGCACCGACGGCGTCGACCTGCCAAAGGCGTCGGACTTCAAGAACCTCGCCGGGGCGGGCGTCAGCGGGACTGTCGACGGACTCCGGGTCTCGGTGACGAGGCCGAGTGACGCGGGCGGCGAGTTGCCTGTCGGTCTGCGATCGGCGATCGACGAGGCGTCGGCGCAGGGCGCGACGCCCGTGGTCGTCAGTGTGGGCGACGAGGTCGCGGGAGTGATCGTCGTGTCCGACACGGTGAAGCCGACATCGGCCGCAGCGATAGCCGAACTCAAGCGGATGGGCCTGCGGCCGGTCCTGCTGACCGGTGACAACGAAGGGGCGGCGCGCCACGTCGCCGCGCAGGTCGGCATCGTCGACGATGCTGGCGGCGCCGCCGTCATCGCGAACGTGCGGCCGGAGGGCAAGGTCGACGCGATCGCGCGACTACAGGCCGACGGCCGGGTGGTCGCGATGGTCGGTGACGGAGTCAATGATGCGGCCGCTCTCGCTTCCGCCGACCTCGGTCTCGCGATGGGGACCGGTACGGATGTCGCGATTGAGGCGAGCGACCTGACGCTGGTCAGTGGCGATCTGTGGGCCGTGGTCGACGCTATCGCGTTGGCGCGGAAGACACTCGGGACGATCAAAGGCAACCTGTTCTGGGCGTTCGCCTATAACGTCGCCGCTCTGCCGCTGGCGGCGGCCGCCTTGCTGAACCCGATGATGGCGGGTCTGGCGATGGCGTTGTCATCGGTGTTCGTCGTCGCGAACAGTCTGCGGCTCCGCGGCTTCCGGTCACGTCGGGCCTGAGGTCGCCGCCAGGTCGCGTCCGTCGCACGGCGTGTGTTGTCCTCAGGTTCCCGGCTCAGCGTCGGCATCGCGCGGTGAAGGTATGGCGGCGCCGAGCGGGGAACCTGAGGTCACCTCGTAACGTCTCGCGTTGGAGGTCCGCGACTTCGCCGACTGGCGACTTCCGCGGGAAAGGAAGCACTACCGCTGGAGCGATTCGAGGCGCACACTGAAAATATGCGCACCCCGAAGATCGTCCTCGCCGTCGTAGCCGCTGCCGGTCTCGTGGTCGCGGTTCCCACTCAAGCCCATGCCGCGCCGAAATGTCCGACGACGGTGACCGCGTCGACGTCGAAGGCGGCGACCGTCTCCGCGTTGCGGAACTCGTGCAGTCAGACCGGCATCGACCGGCTATTCCGCACCGCTGAAGCCGGAGCGATCCCCAAGGGCGTCTACCACGGTCAGACGCGCCCGATCGGCGGACCGAACGATGCAGCGTCCGCCGCGGCGAGCGCGATCTGGTCCGGAAAACACTTCTACAACGGCTGGCTCAACAACCGAGTCCTCGGCGGCGAAGCCCTGTCGGCGAATGTCTTCTATGCGCCGTCGACCGTGGACGGCAAACGCGTCGTCCGCATCGACTACGCGCGCAGCGGCCTCGGATTCGCACATGACGAGCTTCGTCGTCTGCCCAACGGTGTCTACGTCGGCTACGGCTTCCTCGGCGCCAACAAGGGCGTGAGCTTCTGGGTGTGGAAGTGAGCTGAGTCAGCGCGCCAACAATTCGTTCCCGTTCAGTCCGAGCGAAGTCACGTTCAGCGAGGTCGTGATCGTCGACTCAGGTAGGGATCCCTGCCCTTCCAATGCCTTACGTAGGATTTCGGCAGCGTCGATATTGAGGGGACTCGACACCCACATGGCGTAGGGCAGGTTGATGAAACGGCTGTCTCGCACCGCGCTCAGCGCCCGGCTCGCCGGGTTGCTCCGCAGGCTCGCGATCTTCTCGTCGACGGACTGGCCCGGGTAGTCGACGAAGGCGATGACATCAGGATCCGCGATCGCCAAACGCTCCCAACTGACCGCCGTCCAGGTGTCTGCGACGTCCTGGGTCGCGTTCTGCGCGCCCGCCGCGTCGATGATCCCCTGCGGGCCCCCAAACGATCCCGACGTGAACACGGTGTCACTGCCGCTATCGAACAGGAAGACGGTCGGCCGATCCTGGCTCTGCGGTGCGGCCCGCAACTTCGCCAGACGATCTTGGATTTCGTCGGCGGCAGCCGCGCCCTCGTCAGCGTGTCCGGTGATCGTGCCGATGTTGCGCAGGTCCGTGTCGAGTGCCGCCCAGGGATCCATCGTGCCCCGTTCATTCTCGCCGTCCACCTGGCGGCACGCCTCCGACAACTGGTAGACGTCGATGCCGTGCTGAGCCAGGATGTCGACGGTGATTCCGCGCGACTCACTCATGCCGTAGTTGTAGCCCGCGTACACGACCTGCGGACGAGCGGCGACGAAGTTCTCGAGCGTCGGGTTCTCGGTGGTCACCTCGTTCAAGGTGTCGACTTGGCGGCCGAATCGGAGCCGGAGGATGTCGGCGTCGCGTGACAGCGAACTCACCGCGGTGATGTTGTCGCGGGCTCCGGCCGCCAACGCGGTCGCGATCATCCCGCCGTCGTTGACGAACAGTCGGTCGAGCGGCTGGTCGAACGTCACCTTCTCGCCGCAGTTGGTGACCGTGACGGTCTCTCCGGTCGTGGACTCCGACGTCGCACCGCATGCGGCGGCGGTAACGGCGATCGCGGTCGACGCCGTCAGCGCGATGACGGTGCGCAGGGCACGGGACGTCATAGGGATTCCTTCGGCAGGGAAGCGGCGAACGGTGCGGCTTCGGTGAGCAACAGATGGGGCAGAGCGGTGACGGGGTGCCCGACGATGTCGCCGCGCACGGCGAAGACGTCGTGGATGAGTTCCGGTGACAGCACGTCCACCGGAGGACCGAACGATCGGAGCGTCCCGTCGCAGACGACGGCGACCAGGTCGAAGTGGCGCAACACCAGGTCGAGGTCGTGAACGGCGGCGACGACGGTGCAGGGGAGGGAGTCGATCAAATCCATGAGACGAAGCCGCCACGCGGCGTCGAGATGATTCGTCGGCTCGTCCAATAAGAGGGCGGGCACACCCTGCGCGAGCGCTCGGGCGATGGTGACGCGGTGGCGTTCGCCTCCGGACAGTTCCGTGCACGACCGGTCGGCGTACGCGAGCATTCCGACAGCGTTGAGGGCGCCGTCGATGATCGCGCGGTCGGATCGGTCGGTGACGGCCCACGGGCCGCGGTGCGGGGTCCGGCCGAGGCCGACGGCCTCGGTGACCGTTAGTTCGCCGCTCGGCTGCTCCTCCTGGCCGACATACGCCACCGACAGAGCGCGTCGTCTAGCCCGCATCGAAGCGACGTCGACGCCATCGAAGGTGACGGATCCGTGCGCCGGCCGTGCAATTCCGGCGAGCGTTCTCAGGAGAGTCGTCTTTCCCGCGCCGTTCGGTCCGACGACCGCGAGTCGTGCTCCCGCCGGAACGGTGAAATCGACGTGGGTGAGAACGTTGTGACCGCCGACGGTGCACGTGAGGTCGGCCGCGCGGAGTCCGAGCGCGCTATGCGGTTTCACGTTTGATTCCCGAACGAGTAGGAGCGGCGGTTCATCAGGAACAAGAAGACGGGAGCACCGATCAGGCCGGTGACGATACCTAGGGGCATCTCGCGGGGCGCTGCCATGACACGCGAGATCACGTCTACCCAGACCAGGAAGAGTGCGCCGCCGAACACCGCGACCGGGAGCATCGCCCGGTGGGTGGCTCCGACGAGGAGTCGCGCAGCGTGCGGGACGATCAAACCGACGAAGCCGATCCCTCCTGACACGGCAACGAGTACGCCGATCAGGACGCCTTGAAGGGCGAACAGTCCGTTCCGTAACGCCGTCACCGGTACACCGAGCGACGCGGCGGTGTCGTTGCCCGCCGCGTACGCGTCGAGCCACGACCGGATCGTGAGCATTCCGATCGTCGCCACGACTACCACCGCAGCAGCGATCGGCACCTTGGCCCAGGTGGCGCCGGACACGCTGCCGAGCATCCAGAACATGACTCCTTCGGCGGCGTGCGGGTCGCCGACGGTGAAGACCATCATCGACGACAGCGCCATGAACGCGGACGACAGCACTACCCCGGACAGGACCAGGCGGAGTGCCGTGAGCTCGCCCTGTGTCCGGGCGACCGAGTAGACGATCGCCGTCGCAGCCAGCGCACCGATCAATGCGCCGCCGGACAACGCCCAGACTCCGAGCGCGGAGAACGCGCCTACGGTGAGCACCGCGGTGGCGCCGACCGCTGCGCCCGAGGAGACGCCGAGGAGGTACGGGTCGGCGAGGGGATTGCGCACCAGCGTCTGCATCAGCGCACCCGCCAAGGCCAGTCCCGCACCGACGACGGCTGCCATCACCGAGCGGGGCAGCCGGAGATCCCAGATGATGATGTCGTAGGCGGTGTCGCTTCGCTGCCCGGTCAGTCCGGCGTAGACCGAACGCCAGACTTCGTCGATAGGAATGTTCTCGGCGCCGAACGCGACGGATACGACGACGCTGACGGCGGTCAGGGCCGCGAGGACCGCGACGAGTGGATACGGGCCGAGTGGGTACCCGCGGGAGAACCGAGCGGCCGAAGGGCTAGCCGGGTCGACTGCGCGCGGCGACTTCTCTGCCGATGAGGACGGCACGATGTGACTCCGATGTCGGGTATCTGTGCGCGAGATACGTGGTGAACATTCGTGAGTGCAACTGGTGGTCGGACTCGGGTCTCCTCAACAGAGGCCCACACCGTTGCGCGCCAGTCCCGGATTCTCACCGGGTTTCCCGCTGCACTCTGCCGATGACCGTATCAATGCGGTCCGCAAGGTTCGGTTCGTCGGTACCGCACAGTGTGAACAACGCACAAAACTAGAACTTGTTCTAGACGCTCGTCTAGGCTGAACTCCATGAGCGGTCTGGACATTCCTGAAGCAATCAACGCGAGCGGCGTCGCCGAGTGGAACGACGTCGTCGACGTCCTAGTCCTGGGTGCGGGCATCGGCGGATGCTGCGCCGCGGTCGAAGCGGCGACGAACGGCGCGAACGTCCTCGTCTTAGAGCGATCTGCCGCGGCGGGCGGTACGACGTGCATGGCGGGCGGCCACTTTTACCTCGGCGGTGGGACTGCGGTCCAGCAGGCTACTGGGCACGCCGACAGCGCCGACGAGATGGTCAAGTACTTGACCGCCGTCTCGCGTGAACCCGAGCACGACAAGATTCGCGCCTACTGCGACGACAGCGTCGATCACTTCAACTGGCTGGAGAACTTGGGCTTCGAATTCGAGCGGAGCTACTACCCCGAGAAGGCGGTCATCCAACCGCAGACTCAGGGGCTCATGTTCACCGGCAACGAGAAGGTCTGGCCGTTCTATGAGAAGGCTGTGCCTGCGCCGCGTGGTCACAAGGTGCCAGTCGAAGGTGACACGGGCGGAGCGGGCATGGTGATCGACCTGCTCGTCAAACGACTCGGCGAACTCGGCGTGCCCATTCGATACGAGGTCGGCGGCCGCAAGCTGGTGGTCGACGACTCCGGTACCGTCGTCGGCGTCCAGTATAAGGACGGGGCCGACGAGGGCTTCATCCGTGCCGCATCGGTGATCGTGGCCGCCGGCGGTTTCGTCATGAACCCGGACATGGTCGCGCAGCACGTGCCGCAACTCGCGGAGAAGCCCTTCACGCTCGGCAGCACCTACGACGACGGCCTCGGAATCCGCATGGGCGTCTCTGTGGGCGCCGCACTCAAGCACATGGACCAGGCCTTCATCACCGCCCCCGTCTATCCTCCGTCGATCTTGTTGACCGGTCTCGCTGTCAACAAAGAAGGCAAGCGGTTCGTCGCCGAAGACTCCTACCACTCTCGAACCTCCGGGTTCGTGATGGACCAAACCGGCCGTGCCGCGTACCTCATCGTCGACGAGGCGCACATGAAGCGACCCGAGTTCCCGCTCGCCCCGTTCATCGACGGATGGGAGACCGTCGAAGAGATGGCGGACGGCCTGGGCCTCGATCGTGAGACCCTCGTTTCGACTCTTGAGAGGTACAACACCTATGCTGCGAAGGGCGAGGACCCCGATTTCCACAAGAGCCCGGAATTCCTCGCACCGCAGGATCGCGGGCCGTGGGCGGCCTTCGACATGAGCCTCGGCAAGGCGCTGTACGCCGGTTTCACGATCGGTGGCATGGCGACCACCATCGACGGCGCGGTCCTGGACGAGAGCGGTTCGGTAATCCCGGGCCTGTACGCTGCCGGAGCCTGCGCCGCCAACCTCGCGCAGGACGGGAAGGGCTACGCATCGGGCACTCAGCTCGGTGAAGGGTCGTACTTCGGGCGGCGTGCCGGCGCATCGGCTGCAGCACACATCTGAGCTGGCCCTGTGACGCACCTTACAGCGATATGAGGGTTCTAACCCTCATGCTAAGTTCGTCGCACGTTTTTCATATGCGGGACCGGCCACGTGCCGCCCGCGCGCATCGAGCGAGTTCGACGTAGCACTGGCCGATGGATGCAGACCGCCCGGTAAAACGGGCGGCCTCTTTTCTGCCATCCGTCTCACCCGGGCGCCGCAACGACTTTCGACTCGATGCGGACATCAGACAAGTGAGAACAGGAAAGAGTGTGGGAGAGGCAGTGACATGCTGATCGGCATCCCCCGGGAAACTAAGGCAGGCGAGACGCTCGTTGCGGCCACCGCGAAGACGGTGGCGCAACTGCAGCAGCTCGGCTACGAGATCGTCGTCGAAGCCGACGCCGGTGCGCTCGCAGAGCAGCCGGACACGGCGTTCTCCGACGCCGGTACTCGAGTCGGCTCCGTCGACGACGTATGGGCGTCAGACGTGATCGTCAAGGTCAACGCCCCTACCGACGAGGAGATCGCACGCATGCGCCGTGGCGCCGTGCTGATCTCGATGATGGCCCCGGGCCGCAACCCGGAGCTCGTGGAAAAACTGCAGAACGCGGGCGTGACCGCGCTCGCCATGGACGCCGTACCGCGCATATCGCGTGCACAGTCGATGGACGTGCTTTCGTCGATGGCCAACGTCGCGGGCTACCGAGCCGTCGTCGAAGCGGCACACGAGTTCGGCCGCATGTTCACCGGCCAGGTGACCGCGGCGGGCAAGATCCCGCCTGCCCGCGTGTTCGTCGTCGGTGCCGGTGTCGCAGGCCTAGCCGCGATCGGCGCGGCATCGGCCATGGGCGCCGTGGTGCGCGCATTCGATGTGCGCCCCGAAGTCGCCGAGCAGGTCGAGTCGATGGGCGCCGAGTTCGTCAAGGTCGACTTCGAAGCGGAGAAGTCTGAGGACGGCTACGCCAAGGAGATGACGGCCGAGCAGGAGGCGGCCACCGCGTCGATGTACGACGAGGAGGCACGCGCCGCCGACATCGTCATCACCACCGCGCTGATCCCGGGCCGTCCCGCACCCAAGTTGGTCAGCGCCGACACCGTCGCCGGGATGCACCATGGATCGGTCATCGTCGACATGGCGGCCGCCAACGGCGGCAACGCCGAAGGCACCGTCACCGACCAGAAGATCGTCACCGACAACGGTGTCACGATCATCGGCTACACCGACCTGTCCGGCCGCCTGGCCGCGCAGACGTCGCAGTTGTACGGCACCAACATCGTCAACCTGCTCAAGCTGCTCACGCCGGAGAAGAACGGCGAGCTCACGCTCGACATGGACGACGTCGTTCAGCGCGGCATCGCCGTCACCCGCGACGGCGACGTGATGTGGCCGCCGCCGCCGGTCCAGGTCTCGGCAGCTCCGAAAGCCGCGCCTGCCGCGGCCGCTCCCGTCGAGGAGCCCAAGGAGCCGATGTCGGCCGGTAAGAAGGTCGGCCTGGTCTTGGTCGGCGCAGTGTTGTTCTTCCTCGTCAACGCGTTTGCGCCGGATCCGATCCCGCAGCACTTCACCGTGCTCATGCTGGCGATCGTCATCGGCTACTACGTCATCGGCAAGGTGGCGCACGCCCTGCACACGCCGCTGATGTCGGTCACCAACGCCATCTCCGGTGTCGTGGTCGTCGGCGCGCTCCTGCAGATCGCAACCGGCAACACCACGATCTTGGTGTTGTCGACGATCGCAATCCTCCTCGCCTCCATCAACATCTTCGGTGGCTTCGCCGTCACCCGTCGCATGCTCAGCATGTTCAGTAAGGGGGCCTGACACGTCATGGACATCAACTCCATCTCCATCGCGGCGTACATCGTCGCATCGCTGCTGTTCATCCTGTCGCTCGCAGGACTGTCTAAGCACGAGTCGGCCAAGAGCGGTCTGACTTACGGCATGGTCGGCATGGTCATCGCTTTGGCGGCGACCATAGCTCTTGCCGTCAGTGACCTGAACGATCTCGACTTCGCCGGGGTGTCGTTTAACAAGTGGCTACCGATCGGCCTGCTCATCGCGGCCGTCGTCGTCGGCGGGCTCATCGGTCTGTGGCGCGCGAAGATCGTCGAGATGACCGGGATGCCCGAGCTCATCGCGTTGCTGCACTCGTTCGTCGGTCTTGCCGCTGTCCTCATCGGCTGGAACGGTGCGATCCAAGGTGCTCACCTGCACGACGTCGCCCCGGACGATCAGGGCGCGATCATCGGTATCCACGCGGCTGAGGTCGCGATCGGCATCTTCATCGGTGCGGTCACCTTCACCGGTTCGATCATCGCCAACCTGAAGCTGTCGGCGAAGATGAAGTCGGCTCCGCTCATGCTGCCCGGCAAGAACTTCATCAACATCGGATCGATCGTCGTGTTCGCGGTCCTGACCGGCGTGTACGTTGCGCGGGACGAACACGCCGACACGACCGGATACATTCTGCTCGCGGTCATCACCGCTGTCGCGCTGCTCCTGGGTCTGCACCTGGTCGCGTCGATCGGCGGCGGCGACATGCCGGTCGTCGTGTCGATGCTGAACTCGTACTCCGGTTGGGCAGCTGCCGCGTCTGGCTTCCTGCTCAACAACGATCTGCTGATCGTCACCGGTGCCCTCGTCGGCTCGTCGGGTGCATACCTGAGCTACATCATGTGCAAGGCGATGAACCGGTCGTTCATCTCGGTGATCGCCGGCGGCTTCGGTATCGCCGCCGGACCGTCGGACGACACCGACTACGGGGAACACCGCGAGATCCAGTCCGACGCGGCCGCCGAACTCCTCGCAGGTGCCAAGTCCGTTGTCATCACCCCGGGTTACGGCATGGCCGTCGCCCAGGCGCAGTACCCGGTGGCCGATCTGACCGCCAAACTGCGGGCGAAAGGCGTGGACGTGCGCTTCGGCATCCACCCCGTCGCGGGGCGTCTGCCGGGCCATATGAACGTGCTGCTCGCCG
The DNA here is from genome assembly GCF_032711245.1 of Gordonia abscondita. Taxonomy (GTDB): domain Bacteria; phylum Actinomycetota; class Actinomycetes; order Mycobacteriales; family Mycobacteriaceae; genus Gordonia. Next base: position 1,197,320 of record NZ_CP128986.1, on the reverse strand, counting down.
AGGCGAAGGTGCCGTACGACATCGTCTTGGAGATGGACGAGGTCAACGACGACTTCCCGGACACTGATGTCGTGCTGGTCATCGGAGCCAACGACACCGTCAATCCGGCCGCGGCCGAGGATCCGAGCTCGCCTATCGCCGGCATGCCGGTTCTCGAGGTGTGGAACGCCAAGGACGTCATCGTGTTCAAGCGTTCGATGGCCGCCGGCTACGCAGGCGTCCAGAACCCGCTGTTCTTCCGTGAGAACACGCAGATGCTGTTCGGTGACGCGAAGGACCGCGTGGAGGACATCATCTCCGCGCTATAACCGCCCACCTCGCTCATGTCCGAGACTCACGACCACGATGTGGTCGGAAGTCTCGGACATGAGTGTTTCTGCGACAAGCGGAACGGGTGACGTCGTGTCTGCGCGTCAGTGGTACCGCGCAGAGCGTAGATCGGCAAATGCAGAAACCAACCGTCTGAGCGGTACCACTGACCCGCACGAAGGCGAGTGCGGGGCTGCGCCGGACAGAGACGCTCCGCACCGGGGCCGTACCATCGAGTCCATGGATGACGCCCGGATGTTCGACGTCGATCTGCGCGCTTTGATTGAGGTCCTCGGCACCAATCTGTACACCGGGCCCGGCGTCTACGTGCGGGAACTGCTGCAGAACGCGATCGATGCCCAGACCATCGCCGGGCGCCGGGACGAACCGATCGAGATCACCACCGACGGAAGCGACTTCGTGCTCGCCGACCACGGAGTCGGGATGACCGCCGACACGATCGCCGATCTCCTCGGCACCATCGGGGCGAGCTCCAAGCGCGACCCGTTCGGTTTCGGCACCACGTCGCAGATCGGACAGTTCGGTGTCGGCATGCTCAGTGGATTCCTCGTCGGAGACCGCATCGAGGTGTCCTCACGAGCCGACGGCTCGGACCCCGTCGTATGGACGGGGTCGTCGGACGGGCACGTCGAGATGCGGGCCGGTGAGCGCATCGAGACGGGCACCACTGTCCGAATCGAGGCACGCGGCGACGCGACGATGTGGCTCGCGCCCGACCGCGTCCGTACCCTCGCCGCCGAGTACACCGGCATGCATCCGACACCGGTCCTGGTTAACGGCGACCGGGTCAATCCCGGCGTCGGCCTGTTCGGCGATCCGTCCGGCGGCCGAGACGCGGCCCGCGTCGCGTTCTGTCAGGACGAGTTCGGATTCTCGCCGTTGGAGATGTTCGAGGTGGATGTCCCCGAGGCCGGGCTGCGTGGGGTGGCGTACGTCAGCCCCACTGGCGGCGACCTCGTCGCCCGCGCCGTACATCGCGCGTACGTCAAAGGACTTCTCGTCGGCGACGTCCCCGGGTTGGTCCCGGAATGGGCGTACTTCGTGCGGATCGTCGTCGACGCGACGGGACTCAAACCTACGGCGTCGCGCGAAGGGATCGTGCACGACGACCTGTTCGACGTGGTGGCGACCTCGTTGGGCGAGCAAGTCCAGGCATGGTTGACCGGACTCGGCGCCCGTCCCGCGCTGCGTGAACGGTTCCTCGCCGTACACGAGCAAGGCGTGAAGGCGCTTGCCGCGCATCGGCCCGAACTGCTCGGTTTCGTCGACAAACACTGCGTGTTCGAGACCAATGTCGGGCCGATGCCGCTCGCCACGTTCCGCGCCCGCTTCGACACGATCCGGTACTCGGGCAGCATCGATGACTACCGCGTGCTCGCGGACGTCCTCGCCGGCCGCGGAATCGGCTTGGTCAATGCCGGGCACGCGTTCGAGACGGCGGCCATCCGCGCGATCGTCGCCGCCGATCCATCGATGCGGTGCGAACTGATCGGGCAGCAGTTCCTGCTGTCGGCGCTGACTATGCCGTCGCGGGAGGTCCGCGACGAATTCGACGACGCGGTCCACGTCGCACGCCGTGCGGTGTCGCCGTTCCAGTGCGAGGTGACGCTCCGCGCGTTCGAACCCGAATCACTGTCGGGCCTCTTACTCACCGACGACACCGCGCAGATCGCCCAGGACCGCTCACAAATGCTGTCGCAGACCGCGGGCGAGCCCGACGCATGGCTGGCGGCGTTGTCGGCGATCGACGACGGCGAAGTCGCTCCCACCAGACCATCGCTGGTATTGAACGTGACGAACCCGCTCGTCGCACGGCTGCCGACGTTGGGCGACGATGTGGTTGCGGGCGCTTTGGTCCGCGCGATCTACAGCCAGGCCATGCTCCGTGCCCGCCGATCGGTGCGGGTCGCGGCTGCCTCCGAACTCGATTCGGCGATCACTCTGCTTGCCGACCTCGCTACCCGTGACCGTGTCGAAGGGAACCCGGAATGACCAGCGCCGAGCCGATGGATGAGGCCGTGTCCGAACTACTCGACGACCTGTGGATGGCGCGGCACGGCGACCCCCGCTTCGGCCACGAGGACTTCTCACAATTCCCGTCGTTGATCGCGCGGGCCGACGAACTCGACGACCTCGATCTGCGGTTCCTCACGCGGCTGGAGGGGGCGTACGCCGCACTGTGGTCGGGCCGCACGACCGATGTGTTGACGCTCGTCGCCTGGCTCCTGCAGACCATGGACGCTGAGCGCGCCGAACTCGAGGTGCAGGACTGGCAGGTCGAGCAGTTCGAGACGACCGTCGTCGATCTGCTCGATGTTCTCGTCGGCGTCCCGGAGCTCACGCTCGGCCAGGTGGAGGCGCTGGTCGCCGACTGGGCGCGCCGCGTCCGCGGCACCGCCTATTACGCGCCCGCGGTGGAGGCTGCCGTGCATGGCGCGATCGCCGTGCACCGCGGCGATCCGGCGGAGGCGATCCGGATCCTCGACCAATGCACCGATTTCACGCCGCCGTCGGGCACGTGTGGACCGGGCACGCGTGCGACGTTGGCTTCGGTCTACAGCGCGGCGGGCGGGTACGCGCAGGCGCTGGCGTTGTCGACGCCCGATCTCGACGGCGATCCGAGCGAACGCTGCGGCTTCTATCCGGCGGAAACGTACGGAGCATTGATCGACGGCTGGGGTCGGGAAGGTCGCCGCGACGACGTGATCCGGGCGGCCGCCTCGATCGACGAGACGTACGGGCCGGTCAGGATCTACCACCACATCGCTGACGCGCTCGTCGCGCTGATCCGGGTGGATGCGCTCGAGCAGGCGTTGCCGATGGCATTGAAGTATCTCGACGCCGTCGATGTGTGCGCCAACCTGTACGCCGAAACGCAGTTGGCGGCCGCATTGTCGGCGACTCTCGCGTCGGCGGCCGCCGCGGACCCGGACACCGTTGTTGCGCGACGGGACGACGACGGTGCACCCGACCTGATCTCTGCCGCCCAGCTCGCGGACGAGCTCGCCGATCGGGTTCGTCTGGCAGGCGGCCGGTTCGATGTGCGGAACGCGTCGTCGTGGGCGTCATCGTCGTTCGACGAGATTCTCGGGCTGCGGACGACCGGGTCGAGCCGGAACGCGGGCGGCCGGGTGAAGGCGGTGTCGGAGCGATCGGCCGAGGAACTGATCAGCGGCCTGACGTCGTTCGGGTCGGTGTCGCCTCGCCGGTCCGCGCAATGCGCGGACGCATTGCGGGAACGTCTAGGCGAGCTCGACGGCCGGAGCCTCGCTCGCGCACGCCACATGCTTGCGTGGGATCGGCGTCGCGAGGATCCACAGCAGGCGATCGCCGAGCTGCGTGAGGTCGCGAACGCCACGAGGGAGGCGTACCCGTCGTGGTCCGCTCAGTCGGACCTGCTCGCAGCGTTGTTGGAGGTACACGGCGGTGACGCTCCGCCCGAGACTCTTCTCGACTGGCCGGACGGTGACTCGACGTGGAGTGCCGGAGCCCAGGCGAACTTCGCGCGTCTGCGTGCGATGGCGGTCGCGCCGTTCGACGCCGATCGGGCAGTCGCCGCGGTCAACGATGGCCTGGCGATCCTCGATCGCGTCGACAGCGGCGAGGTGGAGCTGATCTCCGATCCTGATGCCTTGGCGGCCGCGGTCGGTTCGATCGACGCGGACGCCGCCGCGCAACGCGCCGTGCTCCATCATCTGCGCGCCGATCTCGTCGGTGAACTGGACACGGCCGATCCGGCCGCCGACGTAGATGCCGCTCTCGTCGCCGCGCGACGCGCTGTCGCGCTCGCGTCCGACCCGGATCAGGCGATGGCGTTCCGGGGCGGTCTCGTCGACGCACTGCAATTGGCTGCGGGCGTGCAGGCGCAGACCGATCTGGATTCGGCTCTGCTGCTGATGGCAGAGGCGGAGTCGAGTGCGCGGTTCGCCCAGCTCGGGCAGGTGCTGAGTGCGCGGGTAGCACTGTCGGGCGATGCTGGCGATTTGGACACGGCACGCGACGACGCCGAGCGCGCCGTCTCCGTGTGGACGGTGGAAGGCGACGAGCATGCCGCCGACTCGTCGCGGTTCGACCTCGCACACGTCATGTTGATGCGTGAGGAGGATCCGCTCGCGATTGTCGAACTCGTGCAGCCGGCGGTCGACGCGATGGCCGAGCGCGGCGACTTCGGGGCGCAGATGCACGGCACCCAGATGTTGGCGCGGGCGCAGTCGGCCGCAGGCCGTGCCGGGGATGCGGTCGCGTCATACACGCAGGTCATCGATGCATACACGGGGCAGGCGCCGACCGGTTTGATGGGGCAACTGCACGGTGCGCGCGCCGTTGAACTCGCCGAACTCCAACGGTTCGGTGAGGCGCTCGTCGACCTGGACACTGCGGTCGACGCCTACACACAGGCGGGCGGCGCGTTCGAGGTGGGCGACGCATTGCGGACGGCGGCACTCACCGCATTCTTCGCCGGGGATCACGATCGTGCACTCGGCTACCTCGCGCACGCGGAGCGTACGTACGAGGAACTCGCTACCTCGGCTCCGGTCGACTTCGAACGCGCCCGCCTGGACTTCGCCCGCGCCGACATCGTCCGCGAGCGTGAACCCGAGCGCGCCGAGAGCCTATTGCGCGATATCGCCGGACGTGCTCGCGCCGCGAACTGGATCGGCCTGCTGATCCCGGTCCTGCACTTGAGCGCGATGCATGCCGTCGAATCCGATCGGCCGGCGCGAGCACGCGAACTGGTCACCGAGGCGCTGCGGCACGCGCCCGACCATCCGGCGCTGCTGGGATTGTTGGAGGAATTGGACTGACGTTGCGCGCCGACTCAGCGCACGCATCGAAAATGCGTCGTCAGTCGGTCGCCGTCGACGAAGTGAAAGGCGATGCCTGCGGGTTGGGAGTCGTTGACGATGTCGTCGCCTTCAAACGGAAGGTTCAACGTCGACGACACTCCGGGCGCGGTCACGACGGGGATGCCCGCGAACATTCCTGCGGACGGCGAGTGGATGTGCCCGCACACGAGCCCGATGATCCGTGGATGGCGGCGGACGAACGCTTCGAGGTTCGACGGATCGAGTTGGGCGATCGAGTCCATAAACGGCATGCCGACCTTGTTCGGCGGATGGTGGAACGCGATGAGGACGGGGACGTCGCCCGCTCCCGAGATCTGCTCCGCGGCCCACGTCAGAGTCTCGTCGGAGATCGACCCGTCGTTGCGGCCGGGAATCGACGAGTCGAGCGCCAGGATCAGTAGCCCGTCGAGCAGCAACGCCGAGTCGACCGGCGCGGACGGGTCGGCCGCGTCGGGGTGGGCGACATGGCGGTAGGCGGTTCGATCGTCGTGGTTGCCGAGCAGCGTGACAGTCGGGATGTCGGTGGTGAGTGTCGCGGCCGCTTCGCGGTACTGGTCGGCGGTCCCTTCGTCGGTCAGATCGCCGGTGACGAGGAGTGCGTCGATGTTCGCGGAACCTCCGCACCGATCGTGCAGGTAGTCGAGGGCGGCGAGGATTCGCTCACGTTGCTCAGCGTCACCGCGGAAATGCAGGTCGCTGATCTGCGCGACGACGAGCATGTCGCTCTCCCCTCCGTGGACCGCGCGTACCGCACCAGGCTAACGGACGGGCGCGGCTGTCGCCGATCCGGCTGTGTGGGTCGCCACGTTCGCGTATCGGCGAGGTCAGAGACTGACCGTGACTTCCTTCGCGAACCGGTATGGCGCGGTCGCCAACAACCCGCCGAACGTCTTGCGTAGCCGGGACATCTCGGCGCGAACGGTGACGGTCCGCGACGGGTCGCCGAACAGTTCGGCGGCGAGTTCGGCTGCCGACAGTCCCGCCGGGTTCCGTGCCAAGAGTGTGAGCAGGTCTCGATGCCGCGGTGACGGATTGTGTGTCCACACACCGTCACCGGAGGCGACGGTGACGACATTTCCGATAGTGACGCTGGTGCTTTCGCGTTCGGCGTTGTCGGCAGGGCGCACCAGCCAGCCGCCAGGCAACGGTTCCACATCGCAGAGGCCGAGTCCGGACACGGGCACGCGGCTCGGTGCCAGATCGGACGGCAACACGATCCGCCTGCGGGGTTCGACGCGGTCGACTGCGGCGACCCAGCCGAACTCGTCGACCGCCAATGCGGGTCGACCTGCTCGCGCGAGGATCGGGGCGGCGACCGAGCGCAGCATGTCGAGTTGATCGCGGTGCGCGTTCTGCAGCCGCGCCTCCGCCAGGCGTGCCACCGAGTCGACGAGCGCGATCGTTGCCGGGTGGATCGACGCCGCGGGCCCGCTCACATCCACCACCCCGAGCATTCCGCCGCTCCGTGGATCGCGGATCGGCGCGCCCGTGCACGTCCACGCATGATGGCTGCGGACATAGTGTTCGGCGGAGAACACCTGGACTGCCTGCCCGGCGGTCAGTGCGGTGCCGATCGCGTTGGTGCCGACGGCGTTCTCCGCCCACGACGCGCCTTCGACGAAGCCGAGGCCGTCGGCGCGGCGGCGGACGGCCGACGTTCCCGCCCGCCACAGGACATGGCCTTGCGCGTCGGCGACGACCAGGATGTTCGGGCTGTCCCGAAGGACCGCGTCTAGGCCGCGGGCGAGGTCGTCCAGTAGGAATCCGAGGCCGGACGCGGCGCGTCGTTCGGTGAGTTCGGCTGCTGCGATCGGATCGACCGGACCGCCGATGTCTGGGTCGACGCCTGCGTCGGCGACGCGCGCCCACGACTGCCCGATCACCGATCGGGGGCGGGCCGGGAGCCGCTGTCCGGCCATCGCCGCGTCGTGCATCGCGCGAAGAACCTGGGCGAACTCGCGCGGATCCTCGCCGGTCGCGAGGGCCGGCTCGGGAAGCGGATGCGCAGTGGTCATGGGTCCTCTGTCGAATCTGGTCGCAGTCTCGTATGTGCAGTCTCGTGTGCCGTTCAGCCTGCGCTCGGTCGGCTTCGTCCGTCAATGGCGTTGCAACTGTCTGCAACCCTTGTAGCCCACGTCACTCATGGAGTGTGCTGTCCATCACATACCGAAAACGATGGCACATAAATCACATGATGGAGAGGATATGCGATGACGCAGACTGCAGAGGCTCCGATGGACACGGTGCGCACACCCGCCGACCGGGTCGACGCCTGGCTGGGCAAATTCAACGACGCGCTGGCGGCTGAGGACCCCGACGCGGTGGCCGCACTGTTCGTCGACGACAGCTACTGGCGCGACCTGGTGGCGTTCACGTGGAATCTCAAGACCGTCGAAGGCCGTGACCAGATCGCCGCAATGCTTGCCGAGCGTCTTACACAGACTCGGCCACGCGGATTCGTTGCGAGTGAGGAGCCGACCGATTCTGACGGCGTCGCGGAGGCGTTCATCGCGTTCGAGACCGCGACGGGTCGAGGCGACGGCCAGTTGCGTCTGCGCGTCGACGACGACGGCGAAGACCGCGCGTGGACCTTGCTCACTACGTTGCAGGAGTTGAAGGGCTTCGAGGAGTCGACTGGGGTGTCCCGTCCGATGGGCGCCTCACATGGCAGCGACCCGACCGCGAAGTCGTGGGCCGAACGGCAGGAGGACGAAGCTGCGGCGCTCGGGCGTACCGTGCAGCCGTACGTTCTCGTGATCGGCGGCGGTCAAGGCGGCATCGCGCTCGGTGCCCGCCTGCGCCAATTGGGGGTCACGTCGCTCGTCGTCGACAAGTACGACCGTCCCGGCGACCAGTGGCGCAGCCGCTACAAGACCCTCTGTCTGCACGACCCGGTCTGGTACGACCACCTCCCGTACCTGCCGTTCCCCGCTAACTGGCCGGTGTTCGCGCCGAAGGACAAGGTGGCCGACTGGCTGGAGTTCTACACGAAAGTCATGGAGGTTCCGTACTGGAGCCGGACCGAGTGCACGTCTGCGTCGTACGACGCAGCGAAGGGGCAGTGGACCGTCGACCTCGTTCGCGACGGCGAGGAGATGACCCTGCATCCGACGCAACTGGTTCTCGCGACCGGGATGTCGGGCAAGCCAAACGTCCCGTCGTTCCCGGGCGCGGACACGTTCGCCGGAGACCAGCACCATTCGAGCCGCCATCCCGGCCCAGACGGCTTCGTCGGCAAGAAGGTCGTCGTCATCGGTGCCAACAACTCTTCGCATGACATCTGTAAAGCCTTGGTGGAGAACGGTATCGACACGACGATGGTGCAGCGTTCGTCGACGCATGTGGTGAAGTCGGCTTCGTTGATGAAGATCGGTCTCGGCGCGCTCTACAGCGAGGAGGCTGTGCGGGGCGGGATGACGACGAAGAAGGCGGACATGACGTTCGCTTCGCTGCCGTACAAGATCATGCACCAGTTCCAGATCCCGTTGTACGACCAGATTCGAGAGCAGGACAAGGACTACTACGACCGCCTCGAGAAGGCAGGTTTCGACCTCGACTTCGGTGACGACGAGTCCGGTCTGTTCATGAAGTATCTGCGGCGCGGCTCCGGCTACTACATCGATGTCGGCGCGTGTGACCTCGTCGCCGACGGGACCATCAAGCTCGCGAAGGGTGGCGTCAAGGAGATCACCGAGAACAGCGTGGTGCTCGAAGATGGGGCGGAGTTGCCCGCCGACGTCATCGTCTACGCGACCGGGTACGGATCGATGAACGGTTGGGCCGCGGACCTGATGGGCCAGGACGTCGCCGACCGCGTCGGCAAAGTGTGGGGTCTGGGCTCGGACACCACCAAGGATCCGGGTCCGTGGGAGGGCGAACAGCGCAACATGTGGAAGCCCACCCAGCAGCCGAACCTGTGGTTCCACGGCGGCAACCTGCACCAGTCGCGTCACTACTCGCTGTACCTCGCACTGCAGTTGAAGGCGCGCTTTGAAGGTTTGGACACTCCGGTCTACGGACTACAGGAAGTGCACCACCTGAGCTGAGTTTGAGCTGATCGAGCGGAGTCGAGACCTCGACTCCGCTCGATCACGTCACAGGCTTCCGAAGCCGACGAGCCCATCGTCGTCGCCGATCGTGAACTCGCTGATCCGAACGTTGCCGCCCAACTCGTTGCCGCCGACTGTCGTGACGACGTCGCCGTCTACCCGGAGCACGATGTTGGTGTGCTGACCGAATCTACTCTCCGACGAATAGAGCATGACGTCGCCGAGCTCGGGACGGTAGCCGGAGTCGGCCGCGTGGAAATGCTTCTCGGACTGGAAGTATTCGGTGAGCGTGGCCACGCCGGGGATCCGCCAACTGCCCGAGTTCGGATTGACGAGAGTCCGACCGGATTGGTTCATCACCCAGCTCACGAAGTCGGCGCACCACGCCTCGTCGACGCCTTCGGAATACTTGGTGCCGTCCGGTTGCGCGTCGAACTCGGTCCGTGTCACTTCGACAATCCGCTGCTGGACTGGATCGAGGGTCGTGGTGTCGATGTCGGGGTAGTCGCGGCCGCGGTGGCCGTCGAACCAGGCGGCGACTGTCGTCGCTGCTCCGGAGTGGAGTACGACGAGTGCGCCGCAGCCGAAAAGAACGACGACTACGGCGAGCGTGATGAGGACACGGTGTCGACGAGGGCCGGAGTGGACGTCGGGTTCGTCAGTGTCGACTGGCATGACGGCCAAGAGTAGTGATGGCCCCGGAGCAGGTCATTCGTGTGACTACAGATCCCCGGGCAGTTTGTCCCGGCGGATACCCCGCCAACTCGGGTGGCGCAGATGTCCGGTGGAGGTCCAGTCCATGAAGCGGACGTCGGCGACCAGGGTGGGCAGCACCCAGGTCGCGCTCGACGCGACCGGCTTATCGATCGTGCCGACGAACGGGCTACGGCCGATCGTCAATGGCTTCAACTCTTCCATCAGCGCGTCGAGGTCGGCGTCGGTGAAGCCGGTCCCGACCCGTCCGATGTAGCGCAGACCGGTCTCGGCCGGCAGTCCGACCAGAAGCGATCCGATGGTCCCCGACCGTCCGCCGCGACCGGGGCGGTAGCCACCGATTACTACTTCGATGTCGTTCCAGTTCTTGTGTTTTCGCCAGTCCGGGCTGCGGCGGCCAGGTTGATAGGTCGCCGCGCGTCGTTTCGCGACGATCCCCTCCCATCCTTTCGTCCGGGCGTGTTCGGCGGCCGCCGCGCCCGGCCCCGGCAGCAAGACCGGGACCTCAGCGATGGCTGCCGCCTCGATGACCGGGGTGAGCTCGTCCAGTAGCTGTCGCCGCTTTTCCCACGGCGTCGAGGTGAGGTCAGTGCCGTTCAACTCGACGACGTCGAACACGAGGTAGGCGAGTGTGTACTCGTCGTCGCGGTGATGCCGGGAGGCGAGGAGTCCGAAATCGGTGCGTCCCGCGGCGTCGTACGCGACCACCTCTCCGTCGAGGACCACGTCGAACCCGCGGAGCACGGTGCCCAACTCGCGCAGCTCCGGGAAGTCGGCTGTCATGTCGACGCCGGACCGTGACCACAGGCGGATGTCGCCGTCGTCGTGTCGGAGGAGGATTCGATATCCGTCCCACTTCCCCTCGAACGCCCACCCGTCGTCGGTCAGCCCGTCGATCGCCTCGTCGGCTGCAAGCATCGGTTTGACGCCGGACGTGGTGCCGGTGATCCGTGTCGGGCCAGGCTCCGTGGCGAGTCGAGACGACCGCGCCTTGCGGTATTCGCCGAGGTCGACGGGTTTGTCTGGAGCGGCGCCGACAGGTCCGACTTCGATCGCCGGGTCGAGGTCGGCGAGAAGGTCGCCGGACTCGCCGATGCGGTCGAGGACGTCGCGAAAGTCGAGCTGTGCGAGAGCTGGGTCGGCGAGTTCGTCCCAGGTCCGGGGTGCGGCGACCCACGGCCGTTCGCTGCCACGCAACGAGTATGGGGCGAGGGTCGTCTTGGCCGCGGTGTTCTGGCTCCAGTCCAGGAACACTTTCGAGGTGCGCGCGGCTTTCGCCATCGACGCCGTCACGTCGTTCGGGTGCGCGGCGGCGAGGGAGTCCGCGATCCGCTTGGCGACGGTGCGCGCCGACTCCGACTTCACCGGTGACGGAAACCGTGCGTACACGTGGATGCCCTTACCTCCGCTGGTCACCGGGTATGAGGTGAGTCCGGCGTCGGCGAGGATGTCGCGTATCGCGAGGGCGACCTCAGCGCACCGGTGCAGTCCGACGTCCGGCCCGGGATCGAGGTCGATGACCAGGCGGTCGGTGCGTCGGGACTCGTCACCCGCCGACCCGACCCCCGACAGATCGATACGCCATTGCGGCACGTGCAACTCGAGAGCGGCCATCTGCGCGAGCCACACCAGGTCTGCTGCCGACCGCGCGACCGGATACACGGTTTTTCCTTCGGCGTGCGCGATCGTGAAGCGTGCCAACCAGTCCGGCGTACCGGGCGGAACAGCCTTCTCGAAGAACGGGCCGGATCCGGTCCCATGAGGCCACCGCTTGCGGGTGACGGGACGGGACGCGATGTGTGGCAGCATCACGTCCGCCACCGCGAGCACATACTGCAGAACGTCGAACTTGCGCGTGCCGTCGCCTGGATACATCACCTTGTCGAGGTTCGTCACCGTGATGAACCGTCCGTCGACTTCCAGCTTGGATCCGGGCATGGACCCGATTCTGCCGTGTCCGGTTCACCGCCGCATCGAACACAGTTGCCTCGTCGGCTCCACTCGACGAGCGCGCAGGCGTGGCACAATCGCAGCATGCGCTCCATCTGGAAGGGTGACTTGAGCTTTGGCCTGGTGAATGTGCCGGTCAAGGTGTACTCGGCGACGGAGAGTCACGACCGGAGTTCGCATCAGGTCGACGCGAAAGACGGCACCAGGATTCGCTATCGGCGGGTGCGCGAGGGCACGGACGCGGAGGTTGAGTACGCGAGCATCGCCAACGCGTACGAGACCGATTCTGGCGAGTCGGTGATTCTGACGAAGGCCGATCTCGCGGAGCTTCCGGTCACGCGGAGCCCGGAGATAGCGATCCTCGAGTTTGTGCCGATCGACCAGGTGGATCCCATCTACTTTGACAAGCCCTACTACTTGGAGCCGTCGTCGAAATCCCCGAAAGCGTATGTGTTGCTTGCTAAAGCGCTTGAACGCACGGAGCGGTTGGCGATCGCGAACTTCACTCTCCGAAATCGGACGAGGCTGGCCGCGCTCCGAGTAATCGACGATGTCATGACGCTTCAGACGCTGTTGTGGCCCGACGAGGTCAGAGTGCCCGACTTCGACTTCCTGTCCTCGGATGTCGAGATCCGGGACAAGGAACTCGACATGGCAGCATCGCTCATCGAGACCATGGCCTCCGATTTCGACCCGTCGCAGTTCGAGGACACCTACCAGGCGGAGTTGTCGAAACTGATCGAGGCGAAAGCCGGTGGCGACAACGCGTTCGCCGAGCCCGAAGCGGCGAAGGCCGACGACGGCGACGACGAGGTCGCTGATCTTCTCGCAGCGTTGCAGGCATCGGTGAAGAACCGAGCCGCGGGGTAACTGGTAACACCGACGATCTGATTGTGGTCGACGACGTGTCCTCGTAAACTCATCGACCATGAGTGAACTTACGGAACAGCAGGCCGTCGTAGAGTTTCGGCAACGCGTGGACTCTCAAGAGATCAGTGCGCCAGCTGACCTCGACGCGATCTGGGCTGCGCTGACCCCCGTTGCCATCGACGACGTGATCGGTGACTGGCGCGGCGGCGAACTGCCGTCCGGGCATGCACTGGACGGCCAACTCGAGGCGGTCGGGTGGTACGGGAAGTGGTTGCGCAGCCGCTACGACGTCGCACCGATGGTCTGCCGCGGTGCGGACGGGGAACTGTACTCGAACCTTGAGATCGGTAAAGGTGCGGCCAGCCTGTGGATGGTCGAGTTCCGTGGCGAACTCACCGCGTCGATGGTGTACGACGGCCAGCCCGTGATCGACCACTTCAAACGCGTGGACGACGACACCCTGATGGGCATCATGAACGGCAGCACCTCGCTCGTCCGTGACAAGCACTTCTACTTCTTTCTCACCCGCTGATCGAGGCCCTGCTGCCGGGTTGACCGCTGTGCGCTCAGTGCTGGCGCCGTGGCGTAAGACACAATGAACCGCATGGCTGAGAACTACGGGCGGGCACGGCAGAACGAGATCTATCGGGCGGGGATTCATGGGCGTACTCCGTCCGTGCCGACCGATTTCGCGACGCTTGAGGAGCGGGCGAAGGCAAAGATGAGCGCACGCGGGTGGGCGTACATCGCGGGCGGTGCGGGGGAGGGGCGGACGATGGCCGCCAACCGTGCCGCTCTGGACCGGTGGGCGATCGTCCCGCGCATGCTGCGCGACACCAGCGACCGCAACCTGGAGATCGAGTTGTTCGGGCAGAACCTTCCCGCGCCCATCCTGTTCTCGCCGGTCGGCGCGGGCGCGTTGGCTCACGATCGCGCCGACATCCATATCGGACGTGCGGCAGCCGAACTCGGCCTGCCATACATCTTTTCCAACCAGGGCTGTGCCCCGATGGAAGAGGTTGCCGCCGAGATGGATTCAGTCAGCCGCGGTGCGCCACGCTGGTTCCAGCTCTACTGGTCCACCGATGACCGGCTCGTCGAGAGCCTGGTGGGCCGCGCTGAGAAGGCTGGAGCCGCGGCGATCGCCATCACCCTCGACACGACGCTGCTCGGTTGGCGACCGCAGGACCTCAACCTGGGGTCGCTGCCGTTCGCGCGGGCCGAGGGGATCGACCAGTACACATCTGATCCGACGTTCTGGGAGATCGTCGCCGAACGGCTCAAGGGCGCGGTCAGTGAGAAGCCGGACGTGAGTATCGGCGCGATTAAGACTCTGTTCTCCATCGCGAAGAACGTGCCGGGCGACCTCCGTCGGAATCTCACCGCTCCGGAGCCACGGGCGGCAGTCGAGACTTTCCTCGACATCTACTCGCGGCCGACGCTGAGCTGGGCAGACATCGTCACGTTGCGCGATATGACGTCATTGCCGATCGTCCTCAAAGGCGTCTTGCATCCAGACGATGCTCGGCAGGCGGTCGACGTCGGCGTCGACGGGGTCATCGTGTCGAATCACGGTGGGCGACAGGTGGACGGATCGATCTCGTCGACCGACGCGCTGGTCGACGTCGCGGACGCGGTCGGGGGACAGATGAAAGTCCTCGTCGACTCCGGCTTCTATACCGGGTCGGACGTGTTCAAAGCGCTCGCGCTCGGCGCGGACGCCGTCTGTGTCGGCCGCCCGCACATGTACGGGTTGGCGCTGGCCGGCGCGGCAGGCGCCCGGGACGCGGTCGCGAACATCGTCGCCGAACTCGACCTCACGTTGGGATTGTCGGGGCAGACCGACGTGCGGACCCTCGATCGATCGGTGCTCAAAAAGGTGTAGTCGGCCCTACGGCACGCCTGCCAGGCGCAGCACGGCCGTCGCCGCCGCAGCCAGGACGACGACGGCGACGAGTGGTGCCTTGAACCAGGCGGCGAGTACTCCGATGGCAACGCCGATCGGCCGGGCGGGTCCGGCGAGCGCGCTGCCCTCGAACAGGGTCGTGGTGAGTCCGACAGCGATCAGCAGAACCATCGTCGACCGCTCCATCAAAGCTTCGACGGCAGGTGACACGGTAGTCCTGGTTCGCAGCATCAGGCCGGCCACGCGGAGCGCATAGGTGCCGCAGGCCAATACTGTGACGGCCCCCGCGAACTGCCAGCCGGTCACGATGCCACCTTCTCCCGTACGGGCGCACTACTGCGGCTCGTCGCGAGAAGGCCGATTGGGATGCCGAGAAGCGACAGGATGACGGGGATTCCGGCGGCGACAAACCCGGCGGTGGCCAGAGCGATCGACGCGCCGAAGATCGCAGCCCAGCGGGTGTCGCGGTCGCGCAGGGCAGGTAGTGCGAGAGCCACTAGGAGGGCGGGGAATGCCGCGTCGAGTCCGAGTGTTTCCGGTGACCCGATCACCTGTCCGGCGAGCGCCCCGGTGAGTGCACCGAGCGGCCAGCACGCGACGACGGCGACACCGCAGATCAGGAAGGCGGACCGCGCCGTCGCGGGGTCGCGGTGTGGCGCCGAGTAGACGGCCGTCTCGTCGTTCACCAGGTGCGCGGCGGCGAAGAGTGTGCGATCGCGCTTCATGAATCGTCCGGCCGA
This sequence comes from Gordonia abscondita, assembly GCF_032711245.1. GTDB lineage: Bacteria > Actinomycetota > Actinomycetes > Mycobacteriales > Mycobacteriaceae > Gordonia. Next base: position 1,181,914 of record NZ_CP128986.1, on the reverse strand, counting down.
CAATCCATACGAGACGTTGCGTACGTTCATCAGAAGTCCGGTAAGCGCACCGATGATCGGGAGGCCGCCTCCTGCGACGACGGAGATCATGACGAACTCCGACGATCCGGCGAGGACGACGCAGGCCATCAAGACGATCTGCCACCAAGCCAGACCGATATCGTGAGCGGCGGCGCCATAGGAGGTTCCGATCACCCACATCGAGGTGCCGATGGCGACGATCTCGCGGGGGACCGCTGCTGCGACTCGACCGAAGGTTCTCCATAGCGAACGCATGTCCATTATGATGGACCTATGGAAGATGTTCGTCAAGATGAACAATCGTTCTCTTCAGTGAACGGCCGGGTGGTGAGTCCTCAGGAGTTGGTCGCCGCGTCGCTCAAACGGGAACGGTCCCGGGCTGGGATCTCGCTCGCCGAACTCGCCCGACGCGCGGGTATCGGCAAGTCGACGCTGTCACAGCTCGAATCCGGCGATGGAAACCCGAGTATTGAGACGCTGTGGTCACTGAGTGTTGCGCTCGGTATTCAGTTCTCGGCCCTCGTCGACGCGCCGCGGCCGCTTGTCGAAGTGATCCGTCTCGGCGACGGCCCCACCATCGGCGCGAGCGAAGCGGATTCGTACACGGCGACGCTGTTATCCGCGGCCCGACCGGGTACTCGCCGAGACGCTTACTTGATCAGAGCCGATCGAGGAAGGCCGCGGCTGTCGCAGCCGCATGCGCGCGGCGTAGTCGAACATGTGGTGCTGTGCTCGGGGCGGGCCGATGTCGGTCCGACCGAGTCGCCGGTCCGTCTCGAACCCGGTGACTACCTGAATTATCCGGGCGACGTCGAGCACACCTTCGATGCATTGGCGGACGGCACGATAGCGGTTTTGCTCAGCGAGTCCTGAACGTTCGGCTCACCGCGCGCGCAACGGTGGTCCGGCCGCCCGAGTGAGCCGACCATCGGGCGTATGACTCGCCAGATCCGATTCAACGCGTTCGACATGAACTGCGTCGCACACCAGTCGCCCGGCCTGTGGCGGCACCCCGACGACCGGTCGTGGGACTACAACACGCTCGACTACTGGGTCGACCTCGCTCGACTCCTCGAACGGGGGCGTTTCGACGGTCTGTTCATCGCCGATGTGCTCGGGACGTACGACGTGTATGCCGGAACAGACGAGGCGGCGATCCGGCATGGTGCGCAGATTCCGGTGAACGACCCGATGATGCTGGTCTCGGCGATGGCGCACGCCACGTCCGACCTGGGATTCGGGATCACCACCGGTACCGGATTCGAGCATCCTTACCCGTTCGCCCGTAGGCTCTCGACTCTCGATCATCTCGCCGGTGGTCGGATCGGCTGGAACGTCGTCACCGGCTATCTACCTGCGGCGGCCCGCAACATGGGCGACGATCGACTGCTCGACCACGACACCCGTTACGACCATGCCGACGAGTACCTGACTGTCCTCTACAAGCTCTGGGAAGGGTCGTGGGAGGACGATGCAGTACGCCGCGACCGTGACGGGGGAGTGTTCGCCGATCCGGCGAAGGTGCACCACATCGGGCACCGGGGCGAACATTTCACCGTCCCCGGAATCCACCTCGCCGAGCCCTCGATCCAACGCTCCCCGGTCATCTACCAGGCGGGCGCGTCGACGCGAGGATCCCGCTTCGCGGCCGAGAACGCGGAAGCGATCTTCGTCGCTGCGCCGACGAAGACCATCCTGCGCGAGGTGGTCTCACGCACGAGGGATGCGCTTGTCGCCGCCGGACGCGGGCCGTACGACGCGAAGATCTACACCCTCGCCACGGTGATCACTGACAGCACACCAGATGCCGCGCGGGAGAAGGCCGCGCAGTACCAGCGCTACGCGTCCGACGAAGGGTCGCTTGTGTTCATGTCGGGGTGGATGGGCATAGATCTCTCGCGATACGACTTGGACGATCCGATCGGCGCCGTCGACTCGAACGCCATCCAGTCCGCGGTCAGCGCGTTCTCGCAGGCTGACGAGGATGGCCGTCCGTGGCGGGTGCGCGACGTCGCGGCGTGGGGCGGTATCGGCGGTATGGGACCGGTGTTCATCGGGTCGGGCGACGAGATCGCCGAGACGTTGATCGACTGGGTCGAGGACACCGACGTCGACGGCTTCAACCTGGCCTACGCGGTCACACCGGGAACGTTCGAAGACGTCGTCGATCATGTGGTTCCCGCGTTGCGCAACCGCGGGGCGTACCCCGACGAGTACGTCCCGGGATCGTTGCGCCACAAGCTATTCGGGCGTGGAGACCGGCTTCCCGACAATCATCGAGGTTCGTCATTTCGAGTGGGTGGGAGTGCGTCGACGATCAACGACTCCATCCGCGACCTCGCCGCGCTTCCCCTTCGCTGATCACCAGCCGCCGGAGCGGAGCCGAGACGGCTCAGATCAGCGACCTATTGGTCTTCATCCGCCACTTGACGTCGGCCAGGAGGAGGTTGAACGGGAACTGCCGCCACGATCTGGGCATCGCGTGGACGACGCCGCGCAGGATCTTGTTGTGGATGTCGAAGATCAATTTGTCGGTGGCGGTCTGGGTGAAGCCGATCTTGTCGCGGAACTCTGCCGGCAGGAAGCCGATCGTCAAGATCTCGGAGAACCGCCCCATCAGGATGCGGAGCAGTGGCGACGCGAACTCGAGACGGACGATCGACTTCAGATAGCTGCCGATCACATCGTCGATGACCATCTCGTCGAGCACGGAATTCCAGTAGATCTCGAAGTCGGCGCGGGTGGCGGGCCACATCTCCGGCGGCATCTGCAGGGTGGTGCCCATGACGGCGCCCTGGCGGTAGGCGTCTTCGGTGAGGTCGGTTTCGTCGCCGAAGATTCGGACACAGTCTTCCCAGCCGCGGTACAGGCAGGCGGCGACCCACAGTTGGAGTTTCGGATCGAACGCGTTGTACTTGACTGGGCTCGACTCGACGGATCGCACTTGGACGTGCGACCGGTTGACGGCCTGGCGGTACTTGCGGCGGAGTTCGCCGTCACCGGTCGCGGCGACGGCGAGGTAGGTCAGGGTGGTGCGGGTCCGTTTCACCGGGTGCTTGTATAGGTTGCCGGAGTCGACTGTGCTCTCGTAGACGCCGTAGCCGACCGCGGGATGGCTCAATTGCATGATGACGTTCGCGGGCCCGGACAGGAGCGCCGGGCCGAGGAGGGCCATATCGGTGTTCTGCTGCTCGTCGAGTTCGACGCGAGTGCGTGCGGGCACTGTCTCGGTCGCGAATTCCTCGATGGGTGTGGCGGTCATGAGGCTCCTCAAACTGATAACGAACGTTTCCTGTTATCAATTCAACGCGCGGGGATGCTCGGTGTCAAGCCTGATGGTGTCACTATGGACAGCGTGAGTGACGCGAGTCAGGGCGCAGGCGAACTGCGGTCATACGGAGGAGAAGCCGGCGACGCACGAGTCGCCCGGCGCCGCGCTGCCCTTTTGGATGCGACGCTCGACCTACTCAGCGAGCCGGAAGAGGGCCCGGTAACCGTCCGCGGAATCTGCACGCACGCAGGGCTGACGCCTCGCTACTTCTACGAGAGCTTTGAGAACGTCGACATCCTCGTCGGGGCGACGTACGACGGCGTGATCACCGAGATCGCCGAGAGTGCCAGGCTTGCGTTCGACGAGGGGGCCGACCCGCGTGCGAAGGTGACCTCCGCGGTCCGCGCCATCGTCGACGTCATCGACGAGGATCGGCGCAAAGGACGGCTGATCTTCTCCGATGCGCTCGGAAGTCCGGTTCTGACCGAGCGGCGAGCTGAGGCCGTCGAGACCTTCGCGGCACTGACGTCCCGGTCGGCGCAGCAAGTGTCCCGAGTGCGCAGTGAGGAAGAATTGACGGCGGCGTCGCATTTTCAGGTTGGCGGATTCGGGCGCGTGCTCGCGTCGTGGACCGAAGGTAGGTTGTCGCTAGACAAGGATCGGCTCGTCGCCCTGTGCGCTCACATGCTCTGGCCCGAGTCTCGATCGCATGCGGTGGGTGACCGGTGACCGCGGACTTCGATGCTCCGGGGTCGTGGCGCGACTACGGGGCCGCAGGCCTTCCATCGCCGCTGCGTGCGGCACTCGAAGCGTTCGTCGAACACGGGTACCACGGCACGTCGGTGCGTGAGATCGCTGCACGCGCAGGGCTTTCCGTTCCCGGCCTTTACCACCACTATCCGTCCAAGCAGTCGCTCCTACAGGGGCTGCTCGAGTTGACGATGGCCGACCTCCTGCGACGATCCGAGCAGGCGATAGCGGAAGCCGGCGACGGTCGGCTGGAGCAATTCGACGCGGTGGTCGAGTCGCTGCTGCGCTTCCACATGTATCGGCGCGAGCAGGCATTCGTCGGATCCACCGAGATGCGCAGCCTGGACGCCGCGTACCGGCCGCGCTATATCGGTCATCGGGTGCGGCAACAGCGGATGGTCGACGAGATCGTGCTCGGCGGCGTCGACGCCGGAGTCTTCGTGACGGCGGATCCCAAGGGGGCGGCGCGAGCGGTCGCGACCATGTGTGTCGGGGTGTCGACCTGGTATCGGGTGGACGGCGAGCTCGGTCCGGATGAACTCATTGAACGTAACCTCGAATACGCGCGAGCTATCGTCGGGTATGTCTCGCGGTGACCGTGCGGCGCACGCCTTGACGTGACGTACGGAACATGGGACGCTCTACCACGGTCCGAGCGAACGCTCGGTCGGGAGTTGGGAGAGTTTGTCATGCCGATCGACCTGTCGCAGCGGTCCGAAGTCGTAGAGCTGGTCGCCAAGACCGAAGCCTTCATCGCCGACCACGTCCTGCCCGTGGAGACTGAGTTCCACGGGGACATCACCGCGGCAGGCGGCGACGACGCACGTCGTGAACTCAACGCCAAAGCGAAGGCAGCGGGTGTCTTCGCCCCGCATGCCCCCATCGAATTCGGCGGCCTCGGCCTGAACATGTCCGAACGTGCCCCAGTCTTCGAGGCTGCGGGCGCGTCGACGTTCGGCCCCGTCGCTCTGCATATCGGCGCCCCCGACGAAGGCAACGTGCACATGCTCGCACAGATCGCCGATGATCGGCAGCGTCAGCTCTACCTGGCGCCCCTCGCGTCGGGCGACGTGCGCAGCGCGTTCGCGATGACCGAGCCGTCGCCCGGTGCCGGTGCCGACCCGAATGCCCTCAGCACCCTGGCGGTCCGGGTCGACGGCGGGTGGAAGATCAACGGGCGCAAGCGATTCATCACCGGCGCCGACGGCGCCGGCTTCTACATCATCATGGCGCGCACCGCCGGCGCCCCCGGTGACCGCGGCGGGGCCACGATGTTTCTCGCCCCCGGTGACCGTGACGGCATCAGTGTGGACCGCCACATCCACACCACCGACAAGTCGATGATCGGTGGACATTGCGAAGTGACGTTCACCGATGTTGTCGTACCCGATGAGGACGTCCTCGGCGCCGTCGATGAGGGGTACCGCTACGCACAGGTCCGGCTCGGTCCGGCGCGCATGACTCATGTGATGCGCTGGATGGGGTCCGCCGTCCGTGCCCACCGGGTGGCGCTCGACTACGTCGACCAGCGGCAGGGCTTCGGCGGTCGTCTCGGCGATCTCGGCATGATCCAGCAGCAGGTCGCCGACAACGAGATCGATCTCGCCGCGGCCCGCGCGCTCCTGGTGCGCGCCTGCTGGGAGCTCGACGAGGGCGGGCATGCGTCCGATGCGACGTCGATCGCGAAGACGTTCGCCGCCGAGGCGTTCTCCCGAGTGGTGGACCGCAGCATGCAGATGTGCGGTGGCCTCGGCGTCTCCGAAGACCTCCCGCTGGCTCGGCTGGCCAACGAGCTGCGCCCGTTCCGCATCTACGACGGGCCATCCGAAGTGCACCGTTGGGCCATCGCCAAACGAGCCGTCGGCCGGGCCCGCAAAGCCCGCACCGCCAACTGACTCTCCGCGCGACGAAGGGAACCCCCGCGTGACCGAGCATCCCGGCCTCACCGCCGACAGGCTTCGAAAACTGCTGTCCGACCACGGTATCGACGTGGTCGGTGAACTTCGGATCGACCTGATCAGCGGTGGCCGCTCCAACTTGACGTTCGACGTCGGCGACGATGTCCACCACTGGGTGGCGCGTCGCCCGCCGATGGGCGGGCTCACCCCGTCCGCGCACGACATGGAACGCGAATGGGCGGTCACCTCGGCACTGGCCGACACCGCGGTGCCGGTCGCTGGCACCGTCGCCATTGACCGATCCGGTGACGTGATTGGTGCGCCGTGCACCGTCGTCGACTACGTCGACGGCCCAGTCGTCCGGTCCGTGGACGACCTAGCGGCCCTTACCGACGACCAGGTGACGGCGGGTGCCCACGCTCTCGTCCAGACACTCGCCGACCTGCACGCCGTCGACTACGAGGCAGTCGGGCTCGGCGATTTCGGTCGCCCCGACGGTTTTGCCGCCCGCCAGGTGAAGCTGTGGTCGCGGCAGTGGGGGATCGTGAAGGATCGCGAACTGCCCGACCTCGACAAACTTGTCGGCATCCTGACCGACCGGGTGCCGAAGGCGGCGGGCCGGTCGATCGTGCACGGTGACCTCCGGATCGACAACGCGATCCTCTCGCCCGACGACCCCGGCTCCGTTGCCGCCGTCGTCGACTGGGAGCTGTCGGCGCTTGGTGACCCGATCACCGACATCGCCTTGATGTGCGTGTACCGCGAGCCGGTCTTCTCGACCGTCCTGGGCTTCGAGGCGGCGTGGACCAGTGACCGTTACCCGAGCGCGGACGAACTGGCCCAACGTTATGCACAGGCGTCCGGGACTGATCTCGGCGACTGGGCCTTCTACCTGGGTCTGGCCAACCTCAAACTAGGCGTCATCGCCGCAGGTATCAGCCATCGCGCCCGCGCAGGCGGGTCGTCTGGTGGCGGCGGGGCCGAACTCGCGGGCGAGGCCACCGCGACATTCATCGCTCGAGGACTGGAGGCAGTATCGTGACCGAACGCAGAGTGGCTCTCGTGACAGGGGCGTCCCGCGGCATCGGGGCCGCCGTCGCCGACCGGTTCGCGCGCGAGGGCTGGAATCTGACGATCAGTGCGCGCGGCGCCGACGCACTTGAAGAGCGTGCGCGCGCATTGCGTGCTCACGGCGGTCGGGTCCTCACGGTCCCCGCCGACATGTCCGACGAGGAGGCCGTCACATCGCTCGCCGCCCGCCACCTCGACGAGTACGGCCGCACCGACGCCCTCGTCCTTAATGCGGGCATGGGTTCTATGGGCGCGTTCGCGGACTTCCCGGCACGCCGTTTCGACCGGCTTTACCAAGTCAATGTGCGTGCGCCGTTCCTGCTCACTCAAGCGCTGCTCGCGAGCATGAAGGCCACTGTGACCAAGCGCGTCGGCGCCAAGGTCATCGCGATCTCGTCGATTACCGGTGTCTACCCCGAACCGAATCTGATCGCTTACGGCTCGACCAAGGCCGCGCTCATCTCGATGTGCGAGACCTTCAACCTCGAAGAGTCGGTCAACGGGGTGTCCGCCACGTCGATCTGTCCTGGCTACGTCGACACCGACATGTCCGAGTGGACCAAGGGTGAGGATGCGATCCCCGCCGACGAGATGATCAGCGGCGACGACGTCGCCGAGATCGCGTACTCGGTGACGCGATTGTCCCGATGGGCTGTGCTCCCGCAGGCGATCCTGACACGCCCCGGTGAGAACATGCACCGCGCCTGACGACGAAAGATCACTCGGCAGCGGACTTGACGCCGTCGAACAGCCTCGACACCTTCACCGATAGGTCATCAAACCGTCGCTCGAACCGGCGAGGTGCGCGTGTTCGTTGAACGAGACGACCGACAGGCCGCGGCGGCCTGCGATGAGCTTGGTGATCGACGCGTTCACGAACGTGCGGTGCAGGGTCGGCCACTGTGAGCCGGGCACACCCCATAACTGCGCGAGGAGTTGGGTGATGGTGCCCGCCGATGAGACGACGAGGACGTTCTTGCCGCTGCCCGCGAGCGACGCCGCGCGCTCGGCGGCCGCACGCGTGCGCGTCGCGAACTCGGGGTAACTTTCGCCGTCGTCGACCCGGTCGCCGTCGATCCAGCCGGCCAGCGCGACGTCGAGCGCCTGCTGATAGCGGGCGCGGTCGTCGTACAGCGACGAGTCGACCGCCGTCACCGACGGCGGGAGCGCGTACTCGTTCCACGCGGCGTCGACGATCTGGTCGGGCGGCGCGTCGAACGCGCCGAGGACTCCTTGTGCGGTTGCGACCTGGCGGGGAAGGTCACCGGAGATCGCGGCGTCGAACCTGGGTACCAGGCCGGCGAGCAGCTCACCGCTGCGTCGGGCCTGCGCGAAGCCGAGGTCGGTGAGTCCGGGAGCGTCCGGGGCGGCGGTACCGACTCCGTAGGCGTGCGCGGGAGCCTGGCCGTGTCTCACCAGATAGACGGCGCCCATCTCAAGCCGCCCGCGAAGTGGTGGATGGGCGGGACGCGGTGGTGTCGATGGTCACTTGTCCAGGTTAGTCGCCGCACTTCACTTGCTATGCGGGGCGGGTCCTTGCTAGTTTCGGCGACATGACTCGTCAGCCGTATGCAATCCCGGAGGTCACCTACATGACCACCGCTCTGGGTTGCCGTCTGCCGCTGGCACGGGTCCTGTGTTGTTGCCGAATGCGCTGAACCAGCCCATTCCTAGCCCGCCGCATGTGCGGGCACCTCTTACGCTGCGAACGGGATAGCCGCCCGTCGAGCGTCCAGCACAAGGACCCGCACGAAAATGACTTCCACCCTGTCCCGCCCCCTCCCCGCGTCTACCGTCGAGATCCCTGCACCCAGTGGTGTCGCTGCTGTTGCCGTCCGTTCCGCGTCAACAGTCCGCCGCTCGACCCGTACGACGCCGACGGCCCCGGCCCCGCACATCGCCACCGCGGGACTACAGCTCTCCACCAAGGCTGCTGCTCTCGTGCTGCGCACGGCGCGAGTCTCCGGGCCGGTGTTTCGCGACGACGCCGCCGCCGCGACCGGCCTCTCGATCTCGACCGTCAACCGACAGGTCAGCGCGCTGCTCAAGGCAGGCGTGATCCGGGAACGCGCCGACTTGACACCGCCGGGAGCTGTCGGCCGGCCGCGCGTCCCGTTCGAGATCAACACCGCCGGATTTCTTACGGTCGGCATCCACATCGGCTACAAGTCGACGTCGATCACCACCCACGACCTCATGCACCGTGTCGTAGGGGCCATCGCGATCCCGACGCCGCAGGACGGCACGCCCGAAGAAGTCGTCGCGTCGATCGGTGCCAGCGCACGCCGATTCGCTGACCGCTGGGTCGGCAAGCGACTGTTGTGGGCCGGAGTCGCGATGGGCGGCCGCGTCGTCGACGGCGGCGAAGTCGACCACCCTCGGCTCGGTTGGACCGGCGTGCCCGTCGGACGGATCATCGCCGAGACCGTCGGCCTACCGGTGTCGGTGGCCTCGCACGTTGAGGCGATGGCCGCGGCCGAACTCGTCGTCAACAACCCGGCCGAGCAGAATCAGAACTTCCTGTACTTCTATGCCCGTGAGACGGCGGGCATAGCGTTCAGCGTCGACGGCACCGTCCATACGCCCGCAGCCGGCCCGCCGACGATCGGTCACTTCCCGACTGGTGCGACCAGGCTCCTCGATCCGGAGAACACGGGCCGACTGGAAGAGACGGTCAGCGACTCCGGCGTCCTTGAAGCCGCAGCCGCCGCAGGCCTGGACGTCACGTCGATCGACGAACTGCGCGCCGCGGCCCGCACCGGAGACGCCACTGCCCACGACATCCTCGTCGAGCGCGCGGAAGTCCTCGGTCGGACCGTCGCGTTGATCTCGGACATCTTCAATCCCGACCATGTGATTCTCGGCGGGCAGGCGTTCACCGACTACCCGGAGGCCCTGCCGTCGGTCAGCAAAGCTCTGCGCGCGACGTCGGTCGCCACCCAGCGTGATGTTCGCGTGGCGCGCTCGGCGATCACCGTCCAGCAGAAGGCCGCGGGCGCCGTCGCGCTCGACGCGATCTATGCCGACCCTCTCGAGGCGCTCTCGCACACGGTGTGACCTGTGGGCGAGCCTGGTTCATCGTCACGAGCTGAATAGGTTAGCCGAGGATTGCTTTGTGATCGGAGTGGACGAAGGTGACGACTGCGGTCGCGCCGCAGAGCAGACCCGCAGCGAGGATCACCTGAGGTCCGGACAGGATCGAGGACAGGGCGCCGCCGATCGCCGCGCCGGTGAGGAAGCCCGCGTAGACGAGCGCGTAGCCGAGCCAGTCGAAGATGGTGCCATTGCCGGTGGCATGACGTTCGACGCCCTGCCCGAACTTGACGAGCGTTCCGGTCACATACGACAGCGGGACCGACACTTCGTCGTTCTTGACGAACGATGTGTTGAGCGCCCCGATCGCGAACGTGATGATGAGGATGGGGACGAACCGGACGTCGGAGTCTTGGAACCCGTGGAAGGCGAAATCGACAGCGGCTGCGATCAGCAGTCCCGCGGTGGTCAGTACGGTCGGCCCGTGCGGATGGTTCGCCCAAAAGCGGCGTCGACAGTACGACGCGGTCCAGACGCCCACGACGAACGAGATGATCAATGCGATCGCGGCCAAAGCGCCCGCGCCCGTGACCTGCGCAGTGTTGGACACGTCGAACCACGAGACGATGGCGCGCTCAGTGTTGCCCGTCATGAAGGTGACGAAATAGCCTGCGCTGTGTAGGAAGGCGACCGCGCCGACCATCCCCGCGACACCCGCCAACAGCCAGGACAGTCGAGCGTCGGAGCCGATCGCGCTGGCCCTGGACACGATCGGGCCGGACGCGGTACGACGAGTGCTGTAGTTCCCCCTGAGCAACGGCATGGCCCGATTCTGCAGCCACGGCGATACCGCTGCCATGATTGGTGCGAGGGTTCACATATGTTGCCGCTCAGTGATTTTGCTGGTTTAACTTCGCTGTTATTCGCACGTATCCTGCGGTCGTCCGGGCCTGGTATAAGGACTAGGTCTCCGCGCCCTCAGCTAGGTATCCGCACCGTCAATGCGACTTGCCAGCCTCCGCCCCAGGGGGTTAAGACGCATTTGAGGCTGTGACGGCGGAGATGCGGTTGCGGGTTCCGGGCTGTCTTACGGCTTCGGGCGTGATAGCGCGTGCGCGCGCAGTCGGCGGTAGCCGCGAACGTTCAACGGCGGGATGGACCGCAGACGGATGCGGCTGTCGCCCTCGATCGCGTCCGCGAGATTATCGTCGATGAGAATCTTGCCCGGACGGGCCGACCCACAGAGGCGAGCCGCAATGTTGACTGGTTCACCGAAGACGTCGCCGAGTCGCGCGAGGACCTCACCGTGCGCGAGACCAATCCGCAGACGGGGGATCGGGGGCTGCTCGCTAAGGTCCGCGATGTCCAGCGCAGTCAACGCGGACAACGCGGGATCGGGGTTCGCGAACAGGATGCCGTCGCCGAGCGTCTTGATCACCTGGCCGTCGTACCGGGTGACCACCGCGGAGATCTGGTCTTCGAACGCGGTGATGAGATCGTTCAGCTCGTGATGGTCGATCTGCCGAGACAAGCTCGTGTAGCCGACGACGTCGACGAAGCCGATCACTGTGTCCCAGTCCGCGTGGTCGGTGTGCGACGACCGGCTGCCTTCGAGAGCGATCGACAAGTGCAGCCGCCACACCAACTGCTGGATCCTGTTGAGTGCCTTCGCCATATCGTCGATCGACCAGGTCACGTCGGGGTCTTCGTCGAACTCGGTGAGCTGGTCGGCCTGCCAGTCAGCCAGACGAGCCAACGACTGACCAATGGTGCGGGCCGTCGCTATCTGTGCCGTTTCATCGACCTGCGCGGCGCCGCGTACAAACAACCGGAAGGCGGCCACGTCGGCTTCGGAGAATAGCTTCGCGTCCGAGTGCTGCCACGCGAAGCCGAACGCCGTCCAGATCTTCTCGCCGTACTCGGGATCGATGTCGAGTGCTTCGACGAGCTCGTCACGGGAGTAGCGGGCGTCTGAATTCGGCGCGTTCATGCGACTACGTTATCGAGCCGATCATTCGGGGTCGACCGGTGGACGCCCCTCACAGCCCCAGCACCCCGCGCATCAGATACGCCATTTGGGCCCCGAAGTCAGGGCGTTCCACGCCGCGGCGCACACGGACGGCGTCGTTCACGATCGACAGCGCGGCGTGGACGGCGATCGCGGCTTGGGCCTCGCCGATGTCGTACAGCGACGTCATCAGCGTGGTCCATCGCAACACGTAACGGCGCTGGATGTCGACGAGTTCGCGGGCACCCGGGTCGCCCGCGAGAGCCGACGCATTGTTGAACGACACCGACAGATCGGGGATCGATGTAATGGTCGCGACGTACGAGTCGACGAGCAGTGACAGCCGATCGGCGTCGTCCGTGCCGGTCGCGTACGCGGTCACCACACCGACCTCGAGGCGGGCGCCGCTTCGTCTGCCGATCTCGATCAGAATGGTGGCCTTCGACGGAAAATGCTTGTACACACTGGGGCCGGTGATACCGACCGCCGCACCGATCTCGTCGACGGTGACCGGGCCGTAGCCCCGGTCGGCGAACAACTGTGCCGCGGCGTCGAGTATCTCCGTTCGGCGGTCGTCGCCGGGGAGTTCGACGTTCGGCGGAATGCGCAATCTAGTCGCCGACGACGGTGTGAGTGCGACGAGGCGCTCCGCGGCCACCGCCAGCTCGCGCACCGCCTGCGCGGACGGGAGTCGCGCACGGTGCACGGACAGACTGCCGACGACGCTCAACAGTGTCCACACCAGCTGACGCTGCTCCCAGTCGGCCAGATCCCGGTCGGCGAACAGGACGTCGGCCCACTGCCTCAGTACCGCGCGAGTGCCCTGCACCACCTCGCGGTTCTCTTCCGGAGTCAGATACGTGCCCGTCCACCGCCATAGCGTCGAGGCGTTCTGGCGTCGCGCCATCGATCCGCACATCGACGCGATGAACGCCTTGTCGGCGAAATGACGATACAGCGACGGGGCGGTGACACCGGCTGCGCGAGCGATGTCGGCCATGGACACTTGGGGGTAGCCATGCCGAAGGAACAGCTGAGCGCTGTGATCGATCAGCTGCCGTTTCCGGTTGGCCGGGCGTGGCGTCCCGGACTGCTTCGAAGCCGTCATTGTGAACTGACCATAGCGCATTGAGGTGAACTGTCGAGACCGGATGACCACCCGGTATAGCCAAATAAGTTATGAAGCGTTAGCCTGTGTTCGTAACCAATATCGGTTCGTGTGAAAGGAACACCTGTGTCCGAAGCATTCATCTACGAGGCTGTGCGTACGCCCCGTGGCAAGCAGCGTGGAGGCTCGCTGCACAGCGTCAAGCCGATCGACCTCGTCTCGGGGCTGATCGACGGACTCCTCGCTCGCCACGGCGACCTCGATCCGAAGGAAGTCAACGACCTGATCCTGGGCGTCGTCTCGCCCGTCGGCGAGCAGGGTGCGGTCATCGCGCGTACCGCGGCCATCGTGTCCGGCCTGGGCGAAACCGTCCCCGGCACGCAGATCAACCGGTTCTGCTCGTCGGGCCTGGAAGCTGTCAACCTGGCTGCGGCCAAGGTCAAGTCGGAGTACGACGACCTGGTCCTCGCGGGCGGCGTCGAGTCGATGTCGCGCGTCCCGATGGGCAGCGACGGCGGAGCGCTCTTCACCGACCCGACCACCGCGTACGACAACTACATCAACCCGCAGGGCATCGGCGCCGACACGATCGCGACGATCGAAGGCTTCTCGCGTGAGGACGTCGACTCCTACGCTGCGGAGTCGCAGCGCCGCGCCGCACAGGCATGGGACGAGGATCGCTTCGCCAAGTCGATCATCCCGGTCCGCGACATCAACGGCGTCGTCCTGCTCGACAACGACGAGCACCGTCGGCCCAGCACCACCGTCGAGAGCCTCGGCAAGCTGAAGCCTGCCTTCCAGGCACTCGCCGACATGGCGGGCTTCGACGACGTCATCATGCAGAAGTACCCGAACGTGGAGAAGGTCAACCACGTCCACACCGGCGGCAACAGCTCCGGCATCGTCGACGGCTCGGGCCTGGTCCTGGTCGGCAGCGAAGCCGCAGGCAAGCGCAACGGACTGACCCCCCGCGCCCGCGTCGTCTCGTACGGCGAGGTCGGCTCGGAGCCGTCGATCATGCTCACCGGCCCGACTCCGGCCACCGAGCTCGCCCTCAAGCGCGCCGGTCTGACCGTCGACGACATCGACGTCTTCGAGCTCAACGAGGCGTTCGCGTCGGTCGTCATGAAGTGGATGAAGGACCTCAACGTTCCCCACGAGAAGGTCAACATCAACGGCGGCGCGATCGCGCTGGGTCACCCCCTCGGCGCCACCGGCGCGATGATCATGGGCAGCACCCTCGACGAGCTCGAGCGCGTCGGCGGCCGCTACGGCCTGGTCACCCTGTGTATCGGCGGCGGCATGGGCGTCGCGACCATCATCGAGCGTCTCTGATCGCCCCGGAACGAGAAGGAAAAGAACTTCACCATGACTGACAACATGATCGCGTGGGAGAAGGACGCCGATGGCGTCGTCATCCTCACCATGGACGACCCCAACCAGGGCGCCAACACGATGAACGCCACCTACCGGGATGCGATGGCCGCGACCGTCGACCGCCTGGAAGCTGAGAAGGACGACATCACCGGTGTCGTGCTGACCTCGGCGAAGAAGACCTTCTTCGCCGGCGGCGACCTCAAGGACATGACCAACCCGCCCGCCGACCAGACCAAGGAAGAACTGGCGACGGCGATCAACGCGAGCACCAACGAGATGAAGGCGGTCCTGCGCCGCCTCGAGACTCTCGGTAAGCCCGTCGTCGCCGCCATCAACGGCGCGGCACTCGGCGGCGGCCTCGAGATCGCCCTGCACTGCCACTACCGCGTCGCAGCCGACGTGAAGGGCAACGTGCTCGGCCTGCCCGAGGTGACCCTCGGTCTGCTTCCGGGCGGCGGCGGCGTGGTCCGCACCGTTCGACTCCTCGGCATCCAGCAGGCGCTCATGGGCGTCCTGCTGCAGGGGCCGCGCCTGAAGCCTGCCAAGGCTAAGGAGGTCGGTCTGGTCAACGAGGTCGTCGGTTCGATCGACGAGCTCGTCCCCGCTGCCAAGGCGTGGATCAAGGCCAACCCGGAGGCTCAGCAGCCGTTCGACGTGAAGGGCTACAAGATCCCGGGCGGCGCGCCGACCAACCCGGCGATGGCAGCCAACCTGCCCGCGTTCCCGGCTCTGCTGCGTAAGCAGATCAAGGGCGCGAACATGCCGGCTCCGCGTGCCATCATGGCCGCGGCCATCGAGGGCGCGTACGTCGACATCGACACCGCCGACGTCGTCGAGACCCGCTACTTCGTGTCGCTGGTGACCGGTCAGGTCGCACAGAACATGATTAAGGCGTTCTTCTTCGACCTGCAGCACATCAACGGTGGCGGCTCGCGCCCCGACGGCTTCGAGAAGTACCAGGCCAAGAAGGTCGGCGTCATCGGCGCGGGCATGATGGGCGCTGCAATCGCGTACGTCTCGGCGAAGGCCGGCATCGAGGTCGTCCTCAAGGACATCGACCTCGAGGCGGCCAAGCGCGGTAAGGGCTACGCGGAGACGCTCGAGGCGAAGGCACTCAAGCGGGGCAAGACCACGCAAGAGAAGAGCGACGCTCTCCTCGCACGCATCACCCCGACGGTCGACGCCGCGGACTTCAAGGGCGTCGACCTCGTGATCGAGGCAGCGTTCGAGTCGGTCGAGGTCAAGAACAAGGTGTTCCAGGAGATCGAGGACATCGTCGAGCCCGACGCCATCCTCGGCTCGAACACCTCGACGCTGCCGATCACGATCCTCGCCGAGGGTGTCAAGCGTTCCGAGGACTTCATCGGAATCCACTTCTTCTCGCCGGTCGACAAGATGCCGTTGGTCGAGATCATCAAGGGTGAGAAGACCTCCGACGCCGTCCTGGCGAAGGTCATCGACTACACCCTGCAGATCCGCAAGACGCCGATCGTCGTCAACGACAGCCGTGGCTTCTTCACCAGCCGCGTCATCGGCACGTTCATCAACGAGGCCCTCGCGGCCGTGGGCGAAGGTATCGAGCCCGCCTTCATCGAGCAGGCGGGCGGCCAGGCCGGGTACCCGGCACCGCCGCTGCAGCTGTCCGATGAACTGACGTTGACCCTGATGCAGAAGATCCGCAAGGAGACCGAGAGCGCGGCTAAGGCCGCAGGTGTCGACTACCCGGACCACGGTTCATACGCGGTGGTCGACAAGATGGTCGAACTGGGCCGCACCTCGAAGAAGGACGGCAAGGGCTTCTACGACTACACGGACGGCAAGCGTGGCCTCATCTGGCCGGGTGTCCGCGAGAACTTCAAGTCGGGTTCGGTCGAGATCCCGCTCGAGGACATGAAGGAGCGCATGCTCTTCGCTGAAGCCCTCGAGACCGTGAAGTGCTTCGACGAAGGCGTGCTGACTTCCGTCGAGGATGCCAACATCGGTTCGATCTTCGGTATCGGCTTCCCGGCGTGGACCGGTGGCGTCATCCAGTACATCAACGGCTACTCCGGTGGTGTCGCAGGCTTCGTCGCCCGCGCTAAGGACCTCGCCGGCAAGTACGGTGCCAACTTCGAGCCGCCAGCCTCCCTCGTGGAGAAGGCAGCAGCTGGAGTGAACAAGCTGACGAACGAGAACCTCGTCAAGTAGTCCGACCTCAGGTCGAATATCGCGAAGGCCCCGGTGAGTTCGTCTCACCGGGGCCTTCCGCATTCGATCGCCAGTCTTGTGGCGGTGAGCGCGATCGGCGGCGAGTGATCCGCGTACTCTGACAGAGATGGATTCGGGACGGTCAGGACACACGCAGCAGCCGGGCTACCGGCCGCCGCTGGCCGTCGGTCAGCAGTACCCGGCGTTGGGCTACGGGCCGAACGGGGCACCGCGGTACACCTACCAGCCCGACCCCGACCCCGCCGCGCAAGCACAGCCGCAGGGCGTCGACGAGGCCACGCCGCAGTACGCGCCGTCGCCGCCCGAGCCGGGCGATCCGCGTCAGCGTGCCGTGCTCGGCGCTGCTGCGATCGTCGTGTTGGTGCTGCTCGTGGTCGGTGCGTTCAAGCTGATGTCGGGCGGAGACGACTCCGACGTCGCGACGATGCGCGATGATGCGCCCGTCTCGCAAAACACCACTGACCCGTATCTGCCAAAGTCGATCGAACCGACTGACGAAGTGCCGGGGGAGACACAGCGTCCCGCACCGAACGGGCTCGACGCCGACCTTGCGGTCGACGCCGCACCCGGTTCGGCCATCGTCTACATCGATGACGGAGGCGTCCAACTTATCCACATGACCGCAGCGCGATGGCGGCAGACAGTGCACGCGACCACCGGACTCCTGCAGATCCGCGTAGTCGTCGCTCCGGGCGCTCCGGCATCGTGCACCATCACCGTCGAAGGCCAGGTCGTCGCGCACGAAGAGGTTCCCGCGGACACGTCGGGTGTCCTCGCGTGCCGCGCAGTCGGCTGAATCCAGGCGCGCGCGGCGATGAGCGCGACCTTGATGCCCTAACGTAGACGTGTGACTTCTTCCGACGAGGCAGCCGACACCGGAGCCAAGACGATGTTCACCTGGCGTTCGGTCGACGGTGGGCGCTTCGAACAAGTGCGGCTCAACACGGCGGGCGGACGTCTGCGCGCCTACGGCCGAATCATCTCCGCGGAGACACCGGACGTCCAGGCATATTCGTCGTCGTACGAATTGATCGCCAACGACATCGGGATCACGCGGCGCCTCTCGTTCCGTCTACTCAAGACCGGCGGCGAAGCCCCGCTCGACTTGAGTCGCGATATGGACGGCCGATGGATGGCGCAGACTCCATACAGCACCGTCCAGAGCGACTTCGACGGCGCCGAGGGCGTCGACGTCGCGATGTCACCGTTCCTGTCGGCGCTCCCGATTTTCCGCCGCACGTTCTTCGGCAAAGGGGCGTTGACCGACGTCCCGCTGGTGAGTTTGCGTCTTCCGACTTACGAGATCGAACCAGAGGTCGCGTCGTACACAATCGGCGATGGGACGGCCACGATCACCACGGCGGCGGGCAGCGTGGAACTGTCCATCGACGAGCATGGACTCGTCGTCGACTATCCGGGTGTCGCGACCCGCATCTGACAGGGCCCGGATCCGACGAGGCTCAGCCGAGCCAGACACGCGCCTGGTGGGCCTGGCGGCGCAGTTCCTGCGCCCAACCGTCGGCGCCGATCGTTACCCCGACGATCGGTTCCACATCGCCCGACGCGATCTCTTCGTACGTTGTGCGAGCGCGGTGTCCCGCTTCGATGAGGTCGGCGATGTCACCGTGGTCGCGGAGTCGATCTCGGGCCGCGACCAGGCGATCAATCGTCTCGCTGAGCGTGTTGAGTAGGGCGACGGAGTTCGCTTCGAGCATCGCGCGCTGCAACTCGGGCGCGGTGCCTGCCACCCGCGTTCCGTCACGGAAGCTGCCCGCCGCCAGGCGGAGTGGCAGACGGCTCTCGCCTGCGCCGACCGCTGCGGTGACGGCAGCGGTGACGTGCGGATTGTGGGAGATCGCGGCGGCCGCCCGGTCGTGGGCGTCAGCGGCGGCAGGCACGACGTACGAACCCGCCGCGCGCGCGATGTCCACGACGGCCAGCCAGTCGTCGGCATCGGTGTCGTCCTGGGTCGTCACCATCCACATCGCGTCCTCGAAAAGAGTCGGATCCGTCGCGTCCCACCCGGAGTGGGCGGTTCCTGCCATCGGATGCCCGCCGACGTAGCGGGCGTCCGGGTGATGACGGGCGACGATCCGTGCGACCTCCTCCTTCACGCTCACCACATCGGTGAGCAGACAGTCCGGTGCGTGGTCGACGACGGCGTCGACGATGGGGGCGAGCACGGTGACCGGTATCGCCAACACGATCACCGCGTCCTCCGCGGCAGCTCGCGACAGGGTCTGCGGCAGATCGTTGGAGGCGTCGTAACCGCCCGCGACGGCGGCGTCGACCGTAGCCGTCGACCGGTTGTAGCCGAACGCCGTCCGTCCGCCTGCCAGGCGGCGAAGCAATGAGCCCCCGATGAGGCCGAGGCCGATAACGCAGACGGGGCGCGAAGACGTGACAGACATGTGTCTACGGTGGCACATCGCTCCGACGACGGCGATATCCGACGGGGCGATATGCGGGACTGGACGCGAACGTGCTCATCGACTCTCCGTACGCCCACAAAGAATGGTGACGTGTGACACAGTCATTGCGATGTGTAACGGTTCGGCGAGAGTGGGGTACGAGATGGCCGAGACCAACGCCGCGAACAGGCCGACTGTCGAACGTATCGGCCGTCTGCGGGCCACGGTCGGCCACCGTCGCAGCCGTGCGGCGGATCCGTTGCCGACGGTCATGTGGTCACCAATCACCGTGCTGCTGTCTCTCGGCCGGGCTGTGCTGTTGACTCGCTGTGGCCCGAACACCGCCTTGACGCTGCCGTACGGTTTCGGTTCTGTCGTCATCGAGCGCGCAGCGGCTTGAAACGCGAGCCGCACACGGAATTCGACTTGGGAGACCTGCGGAAACCGACTACCGTTGCGGACATGGCGAAGCCTGTCGCGCAGAGCGATTACCCCGACGTCGACGGTTTCGCGGTGGCCGTCGTCCGTGACGACGGTGGATGGCGACTCTCTCCGCTGACGCCGTCAGCGCTCGACAGCCTCGACGACGCGGAATTGCAGCTTCGCGAACTCCGTGCGGCGGGCGCCGTGTTCGGTTTGCTCGACGTCGATGACGAGTTCTTCGTCATCGTCCGCCCCTCGCCGTCCGGCGCGCGTCTTTTGATTTCGGATGCGACGGCAGCGGTCGACTACGACATCGCCGTCGACGTGCTCGACGCATTGAATGTCGACGTACCTGATCTGGATCCAGATGAGATCGACGACGTGGACCCGTGGGAGGAGGGCGATCTCGCGATCCTCGCCGACCTCGGACTGCCGGACGCGGTGATGAGCGTGATCGTCGGCGACACCGACTTGTACGCAGACGAACAGATCGGCATGGTCGCCGCTCGGCTCGGGTTCGCGGACGAACTGTCCGACGTGCTCGACAAGCTCGGCCACTGATCTCTCGGTGATGGACATCGATCGGGGCGCGGTACACCGCGACGCCGAGGCGATGATGCGGGTGGCCCTTGACGTTGCCCGGTCGGCTGGCGACGAGGACGTCCCGATCGGTGCCGTCGTGTTCGGCTCCGATGGTGTCGAACTGGCGCGCGCCGCGAACAGGCGTGAGGCCGACGGGGACCCCACAGCGCACGCCGAGGTCCTCGCTCTGCGAAAGGCGACGAGGCGCCACGGTGACGGGTGGCGGCTGGAAGGCTGCACGCTCGTCGTGACTGTTGAACCGTGCACCATGTGCGCGGGCGCGATCGGATTGGCCCGGGTCTCTCGCGTGGTCTTCGGCGCGTGGGAGCCGAAGACCGGTGCGGTCGGCTCGTTGTGGGACGTCCTGCGTGATCCGCGATTGGTTCATCGCCCCGAGGTCCTCGGCGGGGTCCTCGCCGACGAGGCGGCAGACCTGGTCACCGGTTTCTTCGCTGCCCGCCGCGCTTGAAGCTGCGGCAGCCCGTGAAGCGGGGCACACTTGAAGGGTGCGCAGCCGCGGGTTGCGAGTAGGCAACAATCGAAGGGGAATGTCATGTCGGATCCGATGGACAAGGTCACCAAACTCGCGGGCGAGGTGATCGGCAAGGTCAACGAGTTCGTCGAGAGCGAGCAGGTTCAGGGTGCGGTCGGCAGCGCCAAGGAGAAGTTCGACGAGGTCGCCAACAGCGACCAGGTGAAGGGCGCTGTATCGACGGCGCGGGAGAAGTTCGACGAGGTCTCGAAAAACGAGAACGTGCAGGGGGCGGTGCAGACCGCCAAGGAGAAGTTCGGCGAGATCGCAGGCAAGTTGTCCGGCGGTGGGACGCCGAACGACAAGCAGTGAAACTCGGCGGAAACAGGCTCTGACCAGCTGATTTCACTCTCTGGTTCGGCTGCCGTATAGTTCTTCGCGGTGGCGTGTCCGAGCGGCCGAAGGTGCGACACTCGAAATGTCGTGTGTAGTGACCCTGCACCGGGGGTTCAAATCCCTCCGCCACCGCCGAAGGCCCCCGATCTGGAATCCAGGTCGGGGGCCTTTTCCATGCTCGAGCCCCACTGTGTCGGGTGACACAGTGGGGGCTCGTACGTGTCGGCTGTCCTGTATGGCAGGATCATGCGGAGTCGACAGGGGTGTCGGCTATGAACACTCTCAGGGGGAGAAGAATGAAGAATCGTTTCGTAGGATTGCTGCTCGCGGCCATGGTGGCGCTGGGGCTCGTAGCGACCACCGGATTCGGCGCGGCAGGTCAGGCATCCGCCGCCGCCGTGCGGGACACCGGCACCAAGGTGTTCGTCGGACTCACCAAGGGTGAGACCAAGCAGCTCGCACAGTCCGGTGTCGCCGGAGTGCTCGATCATCCGGCAGTCCACCCGTACTTTTACGGGTCGGTCGACACGAAGACTCGCTTCAAGCAGGTGTACGTGCCCGGTCGAGGCAACGTGACGTACGCGACGGCGAATCTGCTGGTTCGTGAAGCAGCATCGCACAACGGCAACGTCTGGATCAGCTTCAACAAGACGGGCAAGCGTCCGTTCACGCTCTGGACCCGTTGGAAGTGACGGTCTAACAAAACCACCATCGAGAGTTGGCGCGGAGTCACAGACTCCGCGCCAACTCTCGTATGCGCTCGCGGGCTGCCGCCTTCGACGCCGCACCGGCGACAGCAGGCAGACGATCGGCAAGCGTGAAGTCGACGACCACGCTCGTCACGTCGCGACCTCGTAGTTCAGCTCGCAGGATGGGGGTTGGCGGCGAAGGTTTCCGTGAGAGTCGCCTGCGGCCGTCAATGCTCCGTGGAGAACGAACTCCGTCGACGGTGTACCTCGAACGCCAAAGCCACTAGTCGATCGATGAGGTCTGGGTACGAGATCCCCGAGTTCTCCCACATCTTCGGGTACATCGAACTCGGTGTGAACCCGGGGATTGTGTTCACCTCGTTGAGCAGCCATCCGCGGCCGCCCTCTTCGTAGAAGAAGTCGACTCGGGCCATGCCCGCACAACGAAGCGCGGTGAACGCGTCAGCGGCGAGCTCCCGGACCTGCATGATCGCGGCGTCGTCCAACGGGGCCGGGATCATCAGTTCGGCGGTCCCGGTGACGTACTTGTCCTCGTAGTCGTAGAAGTCGCTGCCCGCTTTGATCTCGCCCGGAAACGTCGTGTCCGGCGCGTTGTTGCCGAGGACCCCGACCTCGATCTCGCGTGCGGTCACCGCTTCTTCGAGGACGACGACGTCGTCATACCGGAGTGCGACGTTGATCGCCTTGTCGAGTTCGTCGGCCGTGCCGGCCCGAGAGACTCCGACTGACGACCCCATGTTGGCCGGCTTCACGAAGATCGGCAGTCCGAGCTCATTGATCGCACGGTCGACAATTGTGCGCGCGTCGTCGACGCCGTCGCGGAACGTGACCCAGTCGCACTGCGGGATGCCTGCGCGGGCAGCGACCTCTTTGGCCATCGCCTTGTCCATGCACAGCGCCGACCCGAGGACGCCGCAGCCGACATACGGCACCTTGAACAGTTCGAGCATGCCCTGGACGGTCCCGTCCTCACCATGCGGACCGTGGAGCAGCGGCAGGACGACGGTCAGTTCCCCGTCCCCGCGCACCACCTGCAGCGGATCGACTTCCGGCCCCTCGACGTCGAGTCGGTTCGGCAGCGGCTCGCCCGCCGCGATCGATGCCGCTACCCCGTCGTTGCGGTGCCAGACACCGTTCTTGTCGACCCCGACCGGGACCATCGTGTATTTGTCGCGATCCGCAGCGGCCAGCACGTGAGCCGCGCTGACGCGCGACACATCGTGTTCGGCGGACACTCCGCCGTAGAGGACGACCAACCGCAGGAGGGGGGTGCTCATGGATGCCAGGATACGTGTTCGCCTGTGTCGGCTCTCGCCTGTACCGTCCTGCCATTCCTGTACCGTTCGGATAGTGCACCTTCACGCCAGCCAGATCGCAGCAGCCACCGGCGGAACGCTCCACGGGCCCGACATCGAGGTCTCTTCGGCGAGTATCGATTCGCGTTCCATCGGAGCAGGTCAGCTGTTCGTTCCGATCGTCGCGGCACGCGACGGACACGACTTCATCGCGAAGGCGGTCGACGCGGGCGCTCCGGTCTATCTGACCGACCGTGCGCCCGACCCGAGCATCGCCGCGACGGCCGTTCACGTCGCCGACACCGCCCTCGCGCTCGCCGACATCGGGCGTGCGGTCCGTGCCGGTCTCCCGCAGCGTGTCGTCGGCGTCACCGGCTCGGTCGGTAAGACCTCCACCAAAGACCTCCTCGCCGGAGTCCTCGCCACCACGTACGTGACGGCGGCCAGCGAGAAGAGCTTCAACAACGAACTCGGTCTGCCGCTCACGCTCCTCGGCGCACCCGACGACACTGAAGCCGTCGTCCTGGAGATGGGGGCGCGCGGCGTCGGGCACATCGCGTTGCTGTGCGACATCGCGTCGCCGACGGTTGGCGTCATCACTCGCGTCGAGGCCGCCCATCTGGAGATGTTCGGGACGCTCGCCGACGTCGCGCAAGCCAAAGGCGAACTCGTCGAGTCGCTGCCCACGGACGGGATCGCCGTCCTCAACGCGGACGCACCGATCGTCCGCGGCATGACGCCCCGGACCCAGGCTCGCGTGCTGACCTACGGTGTGGCCGACGACGCCGACGTCCGCGCCACCGACATCGTCCTCGACGATCAGTTGCGGGCCTCGTTCACGCTGCACAGTCCGTGGGGATCCACCGTGATCGACCTGCAGGCGCGCGGCGAACACCAGGTGCCGAACGCGCTCGCCGCAGCTGCCGCAGGCTGCGGTCTCGGTGTCCCGATCGATGCGCTCGCCGCCGGGCTCAGCGACGCCGCGTTGTCTGGTTTGCGCATGGAGATGAATACGACGCGGTCGGGCGCCGTCGTCATCAACGATGCCTACAACGCCAATCCGACGTCGATGGCGGCCGGTCTCTCGTCACTTGCCCGACTCGCCGCGCGCCGCCGCTTCGCCGTCGTCGGCACGATGGCCGAACTCGGCGCGGACGGGCCTGCCGCCCACCGTGACATCGCGCGGCAGGCCGCCGATCTCGGCATCACCGTGATCGCCGTTGACGCGATTGACTACGGCGACGCCGCCGTCCACGTGGCGGATGTCGACGCTGCGGTCGCGGCTCTCGGAGACCTGACCGAAGGTGACGCAGTGCTCGTCAAAGGCAGCCGAGTGGCTGCGTTGGAGCGCGTCGCGGTCGCCCTGGGCTGAGTAGTCGTCTACGGGACGAACGCGAAGGACTGCGAATCCTTGGTGCAGCGCGCGAGTTCGCCTGCTGTCGTGGACGGACCGCAGTTCCAGCCGTTGACGTCCTGGGGCTGGCCGGTCGCGATCAGCGGGCTGTACTCTTTCGCGATCGCCGTCGCCGTCTCACACGAGAGGTCGCCCTCAACGATCTGGATCTGCAGTGCGCCGTCAGGGCCTTTGGCCGAGCCACAGGACTGCCCGTCGCCGGACGTCGTCGCCGGACTCGTGCTCGGTGCCGTAGACGATCGCGGTTTCGGGCCGGGGACGACCGGCACGCTGCGGTCGCTGGGCGGTGTCACCACAGCGGTCGATGTTTCGGCTTTCGGAGCCTCCTGTTCGTTGCCGCACGCAGCAGCGGACAGGGCGATCGACAGGCCGAGGAGCGCAGTGGCGGTGAGCTTCATCGTGCGGGTCATGTGCCCCACGGTAATGCAGACGAGTAGCGATGTCGGGTCGCGCAACCGCGGGTCGGCACGTCGGGGCCGATGCAGGTGGGGCACTATTGCGTTGTGACCAGCAGCGAGTTCATCCGGCGCGCCACCCTCGACGGGACGGCGGGTCGTACCGGCACGATCGTCACTCCGCACGGCGAGATCCACACACCAGCCTTCGTTCCGGTGGGCACCAAGGCGACCGTGAAGACCGTGTTGCCCGAATCGGTGGCGGCGCTCGGCGCACAGGCGGTCCTCGCCAACGCATACCACCTGTACCTGCAACCGGGGCCGGAGATCCTCGACCGGGCGGGCGGCCTCGGTGCCTTCATGAACTGGTCGGGCCCGACCTACACCGACAGCGGCGGCTTCCAAGTGATGTCCCTCGGTGTGGGTTTCAAGAAGGTCATCTCGATGGAGGCGACCGGACCCCAAGACGATTCGCGGATCGCCGAAGGCAAAGAACGGTTGGCGAACGTCGACGACGACGGCGTCACCTTCAAATCGCATCTCGACGGGTCGATGCACCGGTTCACCCCCGAGGTATCGATGGGAATCCAACATCAGTTGGGCGCCGACATCATTTTCGCGTTCGACGAACTGACGACGCTGATGAACACGCGCGGATACCAGGAGACGTCGCTCGAACGGACCCGGCAGTGGGCGATCCGGTGCCTGGCCGAACACAACCGACTGTCCGCCGAACGTTCGCACCGGCCGCAGCAGGCGCTGTGGGGCGTCGTCCAGGGCGCGCAATACGAAGACCTACGACGTAAGGCGACGCGCGACCTCGTCGAATTGAGCCGCATCGACCGGGACAACGGCGGTAAAGGGTTCGGCGGGTACGGGATCGGCGGCGCGTTGGAGAAGGACAATCTTGGGACCATCGTCGGCTGGGTCACCGACGAACTTCCCGACGACGCGCCGCGTCACCTGTTGGGTATCAGTGAACCCGACGACATCTTCACCGCAATCGAGAACGGTGCCGACACCTTCGACTGCGTGTCGCCGACGCGTGTCGCCCGCAACGGGGCGATCTACTCGTTCGACGGCCGCTACAACGTGACGAACCGCAAGTTTCGGGATGATTTCGGTCCGCTCGACGCCGAACTCGACAACTATTCGACTCAGTACACCCGCGCCTACCTGCACCACCTGTTCAAGGCGAAGGAGGGCCTGGCGTCGACGCTCGCCACTCTCCACAACCTGTCGTTCACGATCACCCTCGTCGACCGTGCGCGCAAGGCGATCGAGGATGGGAACTACTACGAGTACCGGGACGAGTTCCTCGGCCGCTACTACGCGGGAACCAAGCGAGCAGGAGAGTGAGCCGATGGGCGACATGGTGAGTACGCCGACGGTCATCGTCGACGTCGATATCCTCGACCGCAATATCGCGGCGATGGCGGAAGCTTTGCAAGCCAAAGGAATCGCGTTACGCCCGCATGTGAAGACACACAAAATCGTGGAGATCGCACGCAAACAGATAGAGGCGGGTGCGGCGGGACTGACGGTCGCGACGATCGGTGAGGCAGAAGTGTTCGCCGACCCGGACGGAGCGGCGTGCGACGACCTGTTCATCGCATACCCGCTGTGGCTCACCCGGTCTAGTGCGGCCCGGCTCGTCGCCGCGTCCGAGCACGCCCGCATCTCATTCGGCGTCGACTCGGTGGAGGGTGTGCGTAACGCCGGTGCTCGGCTCGGTGACGCTGTGCGCCGATTCGAGGTGTTGATTGAAGTCGACAGCGGCCACCACCGCAGCGGCGTGCGCCCCGACGGCGTCACCGCGATCGCGGCGGCTGCGGACGACGCCGGACTGCATGTGGCGGGCGTGTTCACGTTCCCGGGTCACAGCTACGGGGTCGGGCAGGCCGACTCTGCGGCGCACGACGAGGCGAAGGCGCTGCGTAGAGCTTCTCGGGCGCTCGCCGAGTCGGGTGTCCCCGTGAAGGCTCGCAGCGGCGGGTCGACGCCGACCGCGCTGCTGTCCGACGGCCGGGCCCTCACCGAGTCGCGCCCCGGCGTCTACGTCTTCGGTGACGCACAACAGTGGGAACTGGGCAGCACCGGGCCGTCCGATATCGCACTGACGGTCCTCGCGACCGTCATCAGCAGGTCCGACGGACCCGAGCGGCAGATCGTGCTCGACTCGGGCAGTAAGGTTCTCGGTGCGGATCGACCAGGTTATGTATCGGGTTTCGGGAGGCTCATCGACTACCCCGATGCGCGGATCACCGGGCTGTCCGAACATCATGCGACTGCCGAATTCCCCGATGAAGCAAAGCTTCCCGTGCGGGGTTCGCGGGTCCGTGTGGTGCCGAACCATGTGTGCACTGTCCTCAATCTGGTCGACGAAGTCGCTGTTGCCAAGGGCGGACTCGTCATCGACGTCTGGCGCGTCGCCGCTCGCGGCCGCAACAATTGATTTCGTGAGCAGCGCAGCCGATCGGGACGCCCGCACCCAGGCCATCGTCGCGATCCGGAAGGTCCGTGACCGTATGGACCGCGAATTCGTCAAACCGCTCGACGTCGACGAACTCGCTCGCGGCGCCCACATGTCGGCAGGCCACCTGAGCCGGGAGTTCAAAAGGATCTACGGCGAGTCGCCGTACTCGTATCTGATGACGCGCCGGGTAGAGCGCGCGATGACGCTGCTGCGGCGAGGCGACATGTCAGTGACCGAGGTGTGCTTCGCTGTCGGATCATCCTCGTTGGGGACGTTCAGCACCCGGTTCACCGAGCTCGTCGGCGTTTCGCCGAGCGTGTACCGCCGGGAGATGTCCGGCGACCTGGAAGGCGTCCCGCCATGTCTGGCCAGACAGGCTGCCAGACCGGTCAGGAATCGAGAAGCGAAACCGGGCGGACCCGCTTAGCGTTGCTCGTATGAACATCGACATCCACTACACGTTCCTCCCGCACGTCGACGCCGACGCGTCGCTCGCCTTCTACCGCGACGCGCTCGGCTTCGAAGTCCGCAACGACGTCGGCTACGGCGACATGCGGTGGATCACCGTCGGTCCCGTCGGATCGCCGACGTCGATCGTCCTGCAACCGCCGGTCGTCGATCCCGGGGTGACCGACGCCGAACGCACGGTGATCCTCGACTTGATAGCGAAGGGCTCCTACGGTGCGGTCACGCTCGCGACTGACGACCTCGACGCACTCTTCGACAAACTCGTCGCCGCAGGTGCTGACGTGATCGCCGAACCTGCCGACCAGGACTACGGAGTGCGCGATTGCGCGTTCCGCGACCCTGCCGGAAACCTGCTGCGCATCAACCAGAAGTAGCTCTCGCAATCGACCGGAGTCGGCCGAGACCACCTATTGTGGCTCGAAGATCCACGGGTCGCGGGGGAGAGCGGACGGGGAGAACCGTTCGGCGAGGATGTCCATCGTGACCGGCTCCCCCTCGTCGGCCATCCCGAGCGAGACAGCGATCATCGACAGGACGGCCTCCGCGTCGACTCCGCGCGCGGCGAGATCGGCGAGAGTCACCGCGCCGTCGCGTTTCGCGAGCCGCTGGTGGTCGGGGTTGAGAGCCATCGGGACGTGCGCGTACTCGGGCGGCGAATACCCGAGCCGGGTCGCCAGGTACGCCTGCCGTGGCGCGGATGTCAGCAGATCGTCGCCGCGCACCACTTGGTCGACTCCGGACGCCGCGTCGTCGATGACCACCGCGAGGTTGTAGGCGGGCGTTCCGTCGTTGCGCTGCAACACGAAATCGTCGACGTCACCGGTGAACTCGCCGTTCAAAATGTCGGTGACCGTGAACGATGTGACGTCCGAACGGAGACGGATCGCGGCGGGGCGGATACGTCGCCGTTCGGCACGCTCGGACTCGGTTAGGTCGCGGCAGGTACCCGGATACGCCCCCTGTGGGGCGTGCGGCGCCGACGGCGCGTCCAGGATCTCGCGGCGGGTGCAAAAGCATTCGAAGGTGTCGCCGTCGGCGACGAGCCCGCCGATCACTGCCGCGTACGTGTCGTATCGGTCGCTCTGCAGAATCACCGGCTCGTCCCACACGATCCCGACTGCGGCGAGGTCGGCGAGTTGCCGTTCCCTCGCTCCGGGTCGGACCCGGTCGAGGTTCTCGACGCGGATGAGGAAGCGGCGTTTCGACGATCGGGCGAAGAGCTGTGCGATGACCGCTGTCCGCAGATTCCCGATGTGCAGGTCGCCGGACGGAGAAGGTGCGAATCGGCCTGCGGGAGCGAAGTCGTTGGCCACATCCACCACCGTAAGGCACTGTCTGCGACGGCGCGGAACTCAGTCGGCGCGCAGCCCAGACGTCTTCGTCGGCAGGTGATTCTCGAGCCGTCCGGTGAAGTACTGGCGCCCCGCCGGACCTGTGACGGTCACCTCGTACCATCCGTCAGTGACTGCGGTAGCGGTGACGTCGCGTCCGTCGACACTGACTTGTCGGCGCTCATGGTCGAGGGCGATGTCCGCGGATGATCCGTTCCGCGGGAAGCGAAGGTCCCGGAGGAAACGGTCCGGCCCGGTCACCACGACACGTTCGGTGATCGACGCCAATTGCACGCGCCGCCTGCCGCGGACCGTGTGATGCTCGACGCGACCGTCATAGAAGACGCCGAACACGGCGGCGCGCGATCCGTCGTTCCGCAGGTGCAGGACTCCGCCCACTATGGTGGCCGACAGTCGGTACGGGGTGGGGAGGGCCATTGCTCGCGCGGTCCCCTGTACCGGATAGTCGCCGCCGGGCTCGGCGTCCCACCGCTTCTCGATCGGCGGGACCGGACCCGGTCGAGTGGGAAGCCGGAGACCGTCCGAGCGGGAGAAGTCGAACGCCGACACCAGATCGCCGCACACTCGGCGACGCCACCGCGAGATGTTCGGGCAGCGCACACCTGTCACTCGTTCCATCAGACGGATCACCGAGGTGTGGTCGAAGACCTCCGACGAGACACGTCCGCCGACTGTCCACGGTGAGATGATCGTCATCGGTACGCGAAACCCGAGCCCCATCGGTTTGCCATCCCACCATTCGTCGGGTTCGTCCTTCGGCGGCAGCGGTGGGACAACGTGGTCGAAGTAACCGTCGAACTCGTCGAACGTCAGCAGCACGGCCGTCTTGGCCCACACCTGCGGATTCGATGCGAGCGCGTCGAGGAGCCGATACGTCAGTGTGGACGATTGGATCGGCGACGACGCCGACGGATGCTCGGAGTCGGCCGACGACGCGACGATCCACGACACCGCCGGAAGCCTGCCCGACTCGACGTCTCTGCGGAACCGAGGGATCAGTGAACCGGGTTCGCCACGATAGAGGGCTCGGCGATACAGATCGGCGACGACGCCGCGCATCCCCGCGGCACTGTCGTGCACGCTCCGTGCACGGCGCTCCTGCTCGCCGCGGTCGGAGCCCTCCAGCAGATTCTCGTAGAAGCCGGTCAGGTCGCCGCCGTGCTCGCCCGCGAGTTGGACGGCCGCGCGTCCGATGGTGCGGAATGTCGCGAAGAAGTCGAGATTGTTGTCGGTGTAGTTGTCCCACTCCTGGTAAACACGCCAATCCACGCCCGCCTCGTGAAGGCTCTCCGCGTACGTTTTCCACGTGTAGCCGGGGTGTGTCGAGTCGTAGGCGTCGTTGCCGACGGCCCGTGGACCCCACGGTTCGGAACCGCTGGTGCCCGAGAACAGGAAGTTGCGGTTCGGGCTCGTCGACGTCGGGCACGACGAGAAGTAGCCGTCACACACCGTGAATGTCTCGGCCAACGCGAACTGGAAGGCGATGTCGCGGCGATCGTAGGCCGCCATCGTCGCCTCGCCCTTCGCACCGATCCACCCGTCGCACCGTCCACCGTTGAGGGCCTCTTGGCCGTCCTGCCACGAATGGGGAAGGGATGCCAGATATTCCACCGACAGGTCACCGCGATTCGCGGCATCGCGTGCCAGGAACGGGCGCACCCCGTCCTGGTCGAAGACTCCTGGTTTGGCTGAGTTGTCGGCGAAGCCGCGCACTCCGCGTAACGTCCCGAAGTAGTGGTCGAAAGACCGGTTCTCCTGCATCAAGACGACGATGTGCTCCACGTCGCGCAGACCGCCCGAAGTTCTCCCTCGTGCCACCGCGTCGAGCAGCGACGGAGGGAGAAGCGTTGCCGCGGCGGCGGTTCCGGCGGCGGTCGCCGACAATCCGAGAAAGTGTCGGCGCGAATGGGACGAGACGGTCTTCGGTGTGGTTGCCATCGGGGCCGACAGTACGAGTGCGGGGTGGCTCACTGGGGTCGGCGTCGTGTCCCGAAAGCGGCGAGTCAGCGGCGCAGCGGTGACGTGGTCGTTGCCGCGCCGTTCTCGAGTCTGCCCGTGAAGTACTGCCGCCCGGACGTGTGGGCGACGGTGACCTCGTACCAACTGCCGTGTGTCGTCGCGTCGCGCCCGTCCACTCGCATCCGCCCGGACTGATGATCGAGGTCCACTCGGGCGCTCGACCCGCCTGGCGTGAAATGCAGGTCGCGCAGAAACCGGTCGGGCCCGGTGACGACGACGTGACCGGTGTTGGCCGACAACCGGATTCGACGCTTCCCGCGTACTGTCACGTGCTCGACGCCGCCGTCGTGGAAGACAGCGAACACTGCGGCGCTCGCGCCGTCGTTGACCAGTTCGACGACGCCGTCGACGACGTTCGCCGATAAGCGGTACGGCGTCGGCAGCGCGGTCGTCGTACCCGGCTCTTGCTCGGGGAACTCTCCTCCTGGTTTCGCGGCCCACCTGCTGCGGAAGGTCGGCGGCCTGCCGGGTGCCGCCGGTACGTCGAGGCCGTCCGAGTGGCCGAAGTCGAACGTCGAGACGAGATCTCCGCTGATTCGCCTGCGCCAGGACGAGATGTTCGGACAGCGCACACCGGTGACCCGCTCGAGGAACTGCACCACCGAAGTGTGGTCGAAGACCTCCGACGAGACGCGTCCGCCGACTGTCCACGGAGACACGATCGTCATCGGTACGCGAAAACCCAGCCCCATCGGTTTGCCGTCCCACCACTCGCCGGGTTCGCCCTTCGGCGGCAGCGGTGGAACGACGTGGTCGAAGTACCCGTCGAACTCGTCGTAGTTCAAGAGAACCGCGGTCTTCCGCCACACATCGGGACTGGCGGCGAGCGCGTCGAGGAGCTGATAGACGACACCTGCCGACTGGATCGGCGACGAACTGCGCGGATGCTCTGAGTCGGCTTCCGGCGCGACGATCCACGAGACGGCGGGGAGACGATTGCGTTCGACGTCGCGGCGGAACCGGGACATCAACGTCCCAGGTTCGCCGCGGTAGAGCGCGCGGTCGTAGAGGTCGGCCCGACCTCGACCGAGACTGCGCGCTGCTCGGTGGACTGCGGCGACACGTGCGCGTTGGTCTGCGGACGGCGACACATCACCGTGCTCGCTCTTGCGTCCGGTCTCGATGAGCAACGAGTAGAACCCGGTGAGGTCGACGCCGAGCTGGCCGGAACGGAGAACGGCGTCGCGGCCGATGCCGCGGAAGCCTGCGAAGAAGTCGAGGTTGTTGTCGGTGAAGTTGTCCCACTCCTGGTAGACGCGCCAGTCCACCCCTGCCTCGTGCAGATTCTCCGCGTATGTCTTCCACGTGAAACCGGGATGCACCGGCGCGTACATCTCGTTGCCGACCGACCTGGCGCCCCACGGCTCGTAGCCCGAATTTCCGGAGAATAGGTAGTTGCGGTTGGTTCCGGTCCCGGTGGGCGAAGACGAGAAGTAGCCGTCGCAGATCGTGAAAGTCTCGGCGAGGGCGTGATGGAACGGTATGTCCTGCCGGTCGTAGCAGGCCATCGTTGCACTGCCCTTCGCGGCGATCCAGCCGTCGCAATGGCCGCGCCGAAGCGCTCTCTGCCCGTCCGCCCACTCGTGCGGCAGCGACGCCAGATACTCGACGGACAGCGTCCCGCGATTCGCCGCGTCGCGCGCGAGGAACGGGTGGACGCCGCTCTGATTGAAGATCCCGGGTTTCGCTGAGTTGTCGGCGAAACCGCGAACACCCTTCATCGTGCCGAAATAGTGATCGAACGATCGGTTCTCCTGCATCAGCACGACGACGTGCTCCACGTCGTCGATCGAGCCGGCTGGCCGCGCCTGCGCGACCGCAGACAGCAGAGAAGGCGGGAGCAGCGACGCTGCGCCGGCGACGCCGGCGGCACCGGCCGCCAAACCGAGGAAGTGCCTGCGCGAGGGCTCGGAGACGTGCTCCGGTGAAGTCGCCATGCGTCCGGACTCTAGTCGATCAACTGATCGAAAGAGGGTGCTTCCGAATCCCGAGGAGTTCAGTCGGAGTGAGTACTGGAGGCGTCGTTCGTACCGCCCGGAGGTCAAACTCGCCCGACGCTGAGACCGGCGTAGTGATGCGCGCACAGTCAGTGCACAGGACAGGAGAGATGGTGTTCATCGACGTTGGCGAGGCATTTGGCGACGAACTGTTTGTCAGGCCCGACTGACGGAGTAGCTGATTCCGTTGCTCTTGTCGGTGACGTCGTGGACGATGAACGGGTGGACCTCCCGATCAATCCGCCTGTCGCGCCGATGCTCGCCAAAGCGGTGGCGGCCGTCCCCGACCAGCCGGCCGATGGGCCAGCGTGGTCGTACGAACCGAAGTGGGACGGATTCCGCGCGTTGATCTTCCGTGACGGCGACGAGGTCGTCATCGTCTCGCGCGGCGGCAAGGACCTTGCCCGCTACTTTCCCGAACTCGTCGACGTAGCCCGCGCTGAACTGCCCGAGCGGGTCGTGGTCGACGGCGAGGTCGGCGTGGTCCGCGAGATCGGTGGAGTCCGCAGGCTCGACTGGGACTCGCTGAGTCAGCGCATTCATCCGGCCGCGTCGCGCATCGAGAAGTTGTCGCACGAGACCCCCGCCGTCTTCATCGGATTCGACGCCCTCGCACTCGGCGACTCCGACCTCACCGGCGAAGTGTTCCCGACGCGTCGCGACGCCCTGCGCCAGGCTATCGACCCTGGCGGGGCGTTACAGGTCAGCCGTGTGACGCAGGATCCGACCGTCGCAGGCGACTGGTTCACCGCGTTCGAAGGAGCGGGGCTCGACGGCGTCGTCGCTAAACGCCTCGACGGGCTCTACGTGCCGAACAAACGCGAGATGGTCAAGATCAAGCACAAGCGGACCGCCGACTGCGTGGTCCTCGGCTACCGCGTCCACAAGAGCGGGACTGGACTCGGGTCGATGCTTCTCGGACTGTACGGCGGCGACGGCGAACTTCGAATGGTCGGCGGGTCGAGCGCGTTCTCGGACAAGAAGCGGATCGAACTGCAGGATATGTTCGAGCCGATGCGCTTGGACCCGGACAACGTCGCGCAGGGCGAGGTGTCTCGCTGGCGGGCCGCGGGCAGCGGGGAGTGGATTCCGATCCGGCCCGCTTTGGTCGTCGAAGTCGCATACGACCAGATGGAGAATGGTCGCTTCCGGCATACCGTCAGATTCCTGAGATGGCGGCCGGACCGGGATCCGGCCAGTTGCGGATACGAACAACTCGAAGTCCCGCTCACCTACGACGTCCACGACGTCCTGGAAGGTTCGTGATGGCCAGTTCGAAGCCGAAACCGCTCATGCTCGACGTCAACGGAGTTGAGGTGAAGCTCAGCAATCCCGACAAGCTCTACTTCCCACAACTCGGGGAGGGCGGTGGGCGCAAAGGCGACCTCGTCGAGTACTACCGGACCATGGCGCTCGCCGGGCCCATACTCGGCGCGATCGGCGGCCGTCCGACCTTTCTGCAGCGTTTCCCGGACGGCGTGGAGGGCGACGAGATCTACCAGAAGCACCTGACGAAGTATCACCCTGAACATGTCGGGTCAACGAAGATCGTCTTCCCGTCCAAGCGGTCTGGCCAGGCATTCTGCCCGCGTATACCGGCAGACGTCGTGTGGGCGGCAAATCTCGGGACCGTCACCTTTCACACTTGGCCCACCGTCGACCCGGACAACGATCACCCTGATCAGCTGCGTATCGACCTGGATCCGCCGGGCGGCGAGTCGGGGCGTGAATTCGATGACGTGCGAATCGCCGCGATCGACCACGTCCGCCCGCTCTTGGACGAACTCGGCTACACGGGCTTCGTCAAGACGTCGGGCAGTCGTGGCGTCCACGTGTTCGTACCGATCCGTCCCGAGTGGGACTTCATCGCCGCTCGCCGTGCGGCGATCGCTCTTGGACGAGAACTGGAGCGTCGCGCTCCGGAGCTGTTCACCACATCGTGGTGGAAGGAGGACCGCGGCGACCGGATCTTCATCGACTACAACCAGAACGCCCGCGACCGGTCGATGGCCGCACCGTACTCGGTGCGGAAGTCGCCGAACGCGCGGGTGTCGACGCCGCTGACGTGGGACGAGTTCGCCGACGTCGTCCCCGATGATTTGACGATCGCCACGGTGCCCGCGTTACTCGAGCGCCGCGGCGACCCGTGGGCCGACATCGCCGACCATGCGGCCGGACTGGAACCGCTCCTGGAGATGGTGGGTCGCGACGACGCCGACGGACTAGGCGACCTGCCATACCCGCCGTCATATCCGAAGATGCCGGGCGAACCGCCCCGCGTCCAACCGAGCAAGAAGGTCGCCGACCACTGGGACTCGGACGGGAACAGAATCGAGAAGTAGCGTTCGGCGCGAACCTACACGGCTAGGGCGCACTGTCCCTTATACGGTGATGCCGGCCCGCACAGGTGTAGGTTCTGGGGCTTCGTCGGAGTCACCGTCGGCGAGAAACTCGCTGTGGCGTTCGGTCACGTACTGCTTAGGCGGGAGACCGGTGAACGCGGTGAATTCGCGGGACATGTGCGCCTGGTCGGCGAATCCACAGTCGGCAGCGGCTTCACTGGCCAAACACCCCGAGTCCATCGCATGTCGGGCGGTATCGAAGCGGACGAGGCGCGCAGCCTGCTTCGGGCCCATCCCGAACTCGGCGGTGAAAACGCTGGTCAGACGTCGAGCGGACCATCCCGACTGCTCGACCAGTTCGGACACGGTCACCTGGCCGTTCGATCGCAGGATGCGGTGCCACGTGCGGACTGCATCAGGGTCGGCTCCGGTAGGCGCGCCGGCGGCGTCACTCAACTGTGCCCCGAGGAGGTCGGTGGCCACCGCGCTGCGCGCTTCGTGTGGCACAGCGCCGACCGCGTCGCGTAGACGAGAGGCGAAAATGGCGTCCAAATGCTCGAGTTCGAGCATCGATGAAAGTGACCCGACGGGGACACCGAACAGTCGCCGCACCGCTCCGGGAGCAAGATCAAGTTGCACGCCCACCTGGGTTCCGTCGTGATGGATCGTGAACGATTCGAGGTGCAGTTCCCCGAGTCCGCAGTGGAAACGTGTCTGCCGTTCTAGACCGGGCCCGGTGAGGACGAGTCCGTCGCGCAGATCGACGATCAGCGTGACCGTCGGCGACGGAATGCCCAGGTGAGTGCCGGGCCGAGCGCCCTTGATGTTGTATGGCGTGACTCGGACGCCTGCCCGGCACAGCCTGCCGGTCAGCCCGCGTACGTCCCGAAACTCCACAGATTGCCCTCCGGGTCAGCGATAGAGAAGCCTCGCGACCCATAATCCTCCTCCGCCATGTCCCGCACCAGCCTTGCGCCGAGACCGGTGGCGCTCGCGTACACGGCGTCCGGATCGGCGACGACGACGTACACGCTTGTGCTTCCGACGGGAGTGGTGAACGTCGGATCGGTCTTGCATGCCGAACTGACCATCACGCGGCCGCCATCAGGCCACAGCATCTCCGAGTGGATCACCTCGCCGGAGTCGTCGCCTTCAACGAGGATGCCGGGTTCGAAGCCGAGGCGAGCGAGCCAGTCCCGCTCGGCGAGCGGGTCAGTGCAGGTGATGCCGGGCCAAATGTTCATGTCTTTGCGTGTGCTCATGGTTCAATTCTGCCGCCGAGCCGCATGAGTCTCTTGAACATTTCGGCACGACATAGGACTAAAGGCCGAATCGAACACGTAGAACAGTAGGTTAGGCTCAGCTTTATGTCTCGGTTTCGTGGTCTCGCCGTCGTATTCATCGTCGCGCTGTGCATTCCTGCGGGGACTGCGCTCGGCGTCGGGTCGGCGCATGCCGAACGGTTCACGCCTGGGCTCAGCCTCTACCTGGCCGACGGCACGACCCCAGTCGGCGACACCGAACTGCACCCAGGCGACCAGGTGGTGGTTAGGGGCTCCGGTTTCGATCCGGCCGCCAACACCTCCGGCCTGCCGGTCCCCGTCCCGCCGGGGGTCCCGCACGGCACCTTCGTCACGTTCGGCGGCTTCGCTCCGACGTGGCAGCCGTCCACGGGAGCACCCGCGTCCGCGCGCTCGGAGGTCCGCGGCAACACCAAGTGGGCACTCTCGCGCTCTGCGCTCCGCAAGGTGCCCGGCGCGCCGTTCGACCTGCGGCGCACCATCCGGCAGCAGTGGATCCCGCTCGACGCGCACGGCCGATTCACCGCCCGCTTGACGCTGGCAACACCAGAGAATGCGCCCGCGAACAAACGCTGGGGCGTCTACACGTACGGCGCCGCGAACGCAGTCAACGCCGCGCAAGAAAAGTACGTCCCGATCAACTACTCGACCACGCCCGGACCGAACACGCCGAAACCTGCCGAGCAAAACCTCGTCTGGGGATACTCGTCGACATTCGCCGACGCGGTTGCGGCTACCGAAGGCGCACTTTCCGGCAAGGACGGAGCCGACGTCAACGACCGAGGCGACATGACGTTCGAACTCGCCGACAACACGATTCGGAACGGTCGTGGCGAACTCCGGTACCACGGCACCGCCGTCGTCTACACCCGATTCCACCTGCTCGAGATCGCCCTCGCCGACCCGATCATCCGAGTGAACGGCCCCCGCGCAGTCCTGTCGATAAAGACGTCGTCGACCGACATGAACGGCGACGACCGCCTGCACCGGATCGACATCGCGGACCTGCACCTGTCGTCGGATCAGGCGGAACGCCTGGGTAAGAGCCTGGACGTCGCCGGGATCGGCACAACTTTCCGCGGCGGCATCACCCCGACTTCGCTGGCCGCGCTGTCGCTGTCGCGAGCCGAGCCGTTGTCGATTCGCTTCTAGGTTAGAAGAGCGTTGCGGGGCGGACCAGGTTCGCGAGGTCGACAA
Source organism: Gordonia abscondita (assembly GCF_032711245.1). Lineage (GTDB taxonomy): Bacteria > Actinomycetota > Actinomycetes > Mycobacteriales > Mycobacteriaceae > Gordonia. Next base: position 1,143,919 of record NZ_CP128986.1, on the reverse strand, counting down.
GGAGGAAACGGTGGGCGCGGTTGTCGCGAGTGGCGCGCGCCAACTCGCGCAGCGACCGCTCAGTACCCGCCCGCAGACCGGACTCGGTGAACGGGAAGCCGAGGAAGTCCTCGCCCTCGCCCCGTTCCGGGTGCGCTTCGATCCAGCCGAGTGCGCTGCCGAGAATGATCAACTTCAAACGTCGGCGACGCGGATCGTCGAGCCCGATCTGGTCGAACCGAGTCGACGCCTCGAATAGCTCGTCTGTCGTGATGTCGGCGGGGGGACGGCCATGTACCAGAGCCAGGATCGCACTGATCTGCGCGGTGCCGAAGTGTCTGCTGGTGATCGGCACCTCGTCGAGCGGTTCGATAGCCTGCGCGATCTCCCCTTCGGACAGCAGCATCCGTGCATAACCGAACGCGGCGGTGACGATGGCGTGGTCAGTGAGCCACAGGTCGTGGTACGCCTGGCGGGCGATGTCGTACCAGCGTTCCACCTGGGCGGCCTGCTCGTTGGTCGACAGACCTTCGGCGGCGAGCCAGTAGCCGATCAGTTCGGCGGTACCCGCCACGGCCAGCTTCGGTGCGACCTCGCCGGGCAGCGCTTCGAGCACTTCGCGGAATCGGTCGTAGGCGAGTTCAGGTTCGGCGTTGAGGAGCGCGCAGATGCCGAGAAACCAGTGCAGGCGCCACGAGTCTCCATGGTTGCCCGCGACCTCCCGTAGTAGTTGCAACGCGGTGTCGAGGTTGCCCAACTCCAGATGTGCGCGGGCCTCAGCGAGATCGATCTCCAACGACGGATGCTCGGCGTTCTGCCGGGGGTATGGCACCTGGTCGGGCGACATCAGTGTCGAGAATCCTTCGGCGCGAGCCGCTTTGATCGTGTCCAGCGTTTGGCGCGGGTAGGAGAGCGCGGCCGACGTGAGCACGCTGGCCGCCGGATCGGCGGGGTCGACGAGCGGTATCGGGAGCGCGCGGGCGATATCGGCCGGGTCGTGGATTGCGGCGTCCTTCGGGTCGAAGAACCCGTCAACAGGCGCCAACAGGAGTGCGGTCCCGAACGTCGAACGCTGGGGTGTGAAGACAGTCGACATCGACGGCCGGGGCACACCGGTGTGGAGGGCGACGGTCTCACGCAGCACGTTGAGGACCTGCGTTGTCATCTCTTCGGCGGACTCGAATCGTTCGGCCGGGTCCGTCGACGTAGCGCGCTGCAGCAGGAAGTAAAACGACGGGTTCTCGACGAACGTCGGGGTGGTTTCCGGGTCGGGGAGTCCGTCGACGTAGCGTCCGTCCTCCATCGGCATGTCGACGGTCAGCACGGCGAGTGTGCGGCCGATCGAATAGATGTCGGTGACGACCTGAGGTCCGGTCTCGACGATCTCCGGCGCCTGAAATCCGGGCGTGCCGTACAGGCGTCCGTATCCGTTGGCAGCCGAGACCGCGCCGAGGTCGATCAATTTCACCTCGTCGGAGGTGATCATGATGTTGTCGGGTTTCACGTCGTTGTAGACGAGCCCGACCGAATGCAGGTAGCCGACGGCCGACAACACTTCGAGGACGTACGCCATCGCCTGTTCGACGGGCATCGGCTTGGTCTTGCCGGTCGGGCCGGTGGTCAACTGTTTGAGCGTGTGACCGCCGACGTACTCCATCACGATATAGCCGAATAGTCGGCCGTCGTCGTCGGCCCACTCGACGAAGTTGAAGATCTTCACGATGCCGGGATCGTTCACCGACGCCAGGAACTGGCGTTCGGCTATGGCGACGGCTTGCGCTTGCGAATCCGACGAGTTCAACAGGCCCTTGAGCACGACGGGGCGGTCGGACACATTGTGGTCGACGGCCAGGTAGATCCATCCCATGCCGCCGTGCGCGATGGCGCCCGCGATCTCGTATTGGTCGGCGACCATCGTCCCGCGGGCGAGACCTGGCACGAACGAGTAGCGCGACCCGCAATTCGGGCAGGTACCTTGGGCGGGGCCCTTCCCCGGGCCGGAACTTCGGCCGACTTCGGCTCCGCACTTCCAGCAATACCGCTTGGACTCGACGATCATCGGGTCGGCGAGTACCGCGTCGGCCGGATCGATGTCGGTGACGTCCGGGAGATGCACGAGGCCGCTGCCGAGACGCCGGTCGTGAATGTGCGATGGGCCCTTGCGGATCTTGCGGCGCGATGACGTGATGTCCTCGAACAGCCGCCGAACTTGGGTGCCCTGCGTGCCGAGCGCGACCGGCGTCGTGCCGACCGTCGATACGGGGGCAGCCGCAGCTGTCGCCTGAGTGGCGGGGCCGTCGTCAACCATCCCCGACGGCACCGTGTGGACGGGGTCGGTCGGGACGTCGTCAGTGTTGTCGCTCATCGTCATCAATCGCGGTAGGTGTACGGAGGGGGTGATCCAGGGCCGAGGACTGACAGCCAACGGTCGTAGGACGTCTGCCAACTGCCGTCGGTGCGGCGTTGCGCGAGAACCCCGTTGATGAACCGGACCAGGTCGGGATGCCCTTTGGCGACGCCGACGGCGTAGTTCTCCCCGCCGAGGCTCTCGCCGACCACTTTGGCCCACGGGTCTTGGGCGGCGATGCCCGCGAGGATCGGGGTGTCGGATGTGATGGCGTCCACGCTGCCCTGCTGCATCATCACCAGACAGTCCGCCCAACTGGCGGTCGTCGCGAATTCCGCCTTCGGCGCCAGCGCTTTGACCCGACCGGCCGACGTCGACGACGACGTCGCGCACACCCGTTTGCCGTTCAGGTCGGAGACGCTCTCGATGCCGGTGTGGCGGTAGGCGAGGATCCGTTGGGATGCTTCGAAATACGGGATCGAGAAGTCGATCGACGCTAGCCGTTCGCAGGTGACCGACATCGACTTGACGACGATGTCGACCGATCCGTTGGTCAACGCGTCGACCCGGTCGTCTGTCGACACCATCCGGTAGTCGATCCGGTTCGGGTCGCCGAAGATCGCTTCGGAGATCCAGTGTGCGACGTCGACATCGAATCCCATGACGTCGCCGGTCAACGGGTCGCGGAAGCTCAACGGATTGGATCCGAGGTCGGTGCCGACGACGAGGCGTCCACGTTTGTAGATCTCTTCCATTGTCGAATGTCGCGGCATCTCGCCGGGTGGGGGGAGCGGCTCGTCCGGCCGAAGGCTCGACGTGTCGCAGTTGGTCGACTCGTCGGACGGGGCGGGTCCGTTGACCGAGCCGTCGAAGGTGACATCGGGTGGGAGTGGTATCTCGGCGGTCGTGGTCGGCGGGTTGCCGTTCTGCTGAGCCTGTTCGCCGCAGGCGGCGACACCGACCGCGACTGCGACCGCGAGCACAGCCACCGACAGGAAGCGATGGATACCTTTGGGCCGAACTTTCGTACGGCTCATCGGTACTCCCGGATCCGTGGGAACAGACCGCCGAAGACGGCGATAGCTGCCACACCGCACAGTACGGCGATCCCGGTCCCGGTGAAACCGAGGACCCGTTGGGCGGTGTTGATGTTGGTGCGGAACGTTGAGCGTGCCTCCGCGATGGCTTTGACGAGGGCGTCGTTCGCTTCGCTGTAGCCAGTGGCGGTGCTGATCGCGCCGTCGCCGACGGTGAGCGAGCGGGCGCTCGTGAAGTCTCCGGCGGTCAGCAGCCTGCCCACTTCGGTGTGTGCCGAACGCCAGCGTTCGATTGCCGACTTCACGTCGTCGAGCGGATCGGTGATGCCCGCGTCGTCGTCGAGTTCGGCCGAACCCTGGAGGTCGTCTGCGTGGGCGACGATTTCGGCCATCGACGTCTCGAACATGCGGTCCAGTTCTCCCGGGTCGGACCGGCGCACCAACGACAGCGTCTCGGCGGACCGAGCCTGCTGGGTGAGGATCCGCATGCTGGTCAGGGTGTGCAACGGATCGGCTCCCGACTCCTTTGCCGTGTTAGCGGCGGCGACTGACGTCAGACCGGACACCAGCAGCCAGACGGTGCCGAGTCCGAGCGCCGTCAGCGCCGCGATCAGACCGATGTTGAAGTGGCGACGCGTACGGCGCGCCAGATATCGTCCCGTGCCGACGAGCATGGTGATGATCAGGAACAGTGCGACGTACACGCCCCAGGGCGGCACGGTCAGGGTGCGTTGCGGCTCGGAGATAGCGGCCGACCGTTGCTCGTAGAGTCGTTGGGCCGCAGGGAGAATCGTCTCCTGCATGAGGGTCGATGCGACGGTCAGATACGCCGACCCGACGGGGTAGCCGAGTCGATTGTTGGTTCGCGCGGTCTCGACGAGTCCGGTGTATTCGGGGATCTTGACGGCGAGCGTATTGAGGTCGGCCCGAGCGCCCTCTTCATCGTCGGTGTGTGCGGAGGCGTCATTGCGGTAGCCGTCGGTCGCGGCGATCAGTGCAGTGGACGCGGTGGCGATGGAGTCGGTGAACGAGGCGCGCAATTCGGGTGACTCGCGTCCACCGGAGATAAATGCCGAGTTCGCGGACGCGTCGGCTACCGACAGTGAGCTGTACAGGGTCTCGGCGGCTTCCGCCTGCGGCTCACTTCGGTCGATCAATGCCGAGAGCGTCTCGCTGCGGGTGGTCAGCGACGCGGACGAGTACCAGCCGGTGAGCGTGCAGGCGAGGACCATCGCGAGCAGGATTATGACGAGTTTTCCCGGCGTGGTCGTCGCGTAGAAGCGGAAGGCAACGAGCGGTGAGCTGACTCGTTCGCGCGTCATCGCGGCGAGTTCGCGGCGGTCGGCGATCACCTGGCGAAGGGTTGGGCCGGAGCTGCCCCGATCCGGGATGACCGTACGACCGGCATGCGTGAGTGCCGAACGCACTCCCGAAACCTGCCCGGTCACGACATTCCCTTCATTTGGGTCGGTTTTCAGCCTAGTCGTCGTGCCTACGATCGGTGGGCAACACCCGGTACGGTGAGTGGCGAGTCGTCGGGTTCATGCCGACGGCAACGATCATCGACGTGCGACGGCAGGGAGACGGCAGCGTGCAGGGAGACGGCGACGGCTGGGTCTTCGACGCCGACGGGCAGCGGTACTGGGGACGCCACGGTGCAGCCGGACTCCTGCTGACCGCGGCCACCGACGACGGTGTCGCTGTGCTGCTACAGCACCGCGCGATCTGGTCGCATCAGGGCGGAACATGGGGTCTGCCGGGCGGCGCCCGCGACTCACACGAGACCGTCGAGCAGGCCGCGGTCCGGGAAGCCTTCGAGGAGGCTGGCATCTCGGGCGACGAGCTCGACGTCGTGGACGCGGTCGTCACGCATAGCGCGTCGAGCGGGTGGACCTACACGACGGTGCTCGCTCAGGCTGCTTCTCTCCTCGCGACCACGCCGAACGGCGAGTCGACGGAGTTGCGCTGGGTACCGATCGCCAAGGTCGCCGAACTTCCGCTGCATCCGGGGCTGGCCGCCGCATGGCCGGGCCTGGTGGATCGCCTCGGCTGAGAGTCGGGCTGTCTCAGCGCTTCGACAGTTGGTTGGCTCCGGAGATCAGGGCGGCGACGGCGGACTCGTCTGCCGTGCTTGCGATCCCGTACGACCAGCAGCGTCGGCCGTCGGCGTTGCATCGCAGGTATGTGGTGACTTCGTCGTCGTCGATCTGTTGGGAGAAGGCGACGATCTCGACGCCCGCGTCGATGTCGTAGAGCATCGATGTCATGGCGCCGATGACGCCGGACGCTGTCGCTTCCAGTCTGACTGTTCGTTGCGCGATCCGGATGTCCGCGGTGCAGTGGATCATGTCGGCGCGGCCATGCTCGTACCGGAAAGCCTCCAGTGCGATCGCGCCGGTGGGAGCGTAGGTCGTGTCGAAGTGTGCTGTGGTCATGGTGGCCGCCTCCCTGGGGAACCAGGCGGGCATGCGGCGGTCGACGCAGGGTCGGTCGGAACGGTGGTCGCCGCGCCCGTCACGGGTACAGGATGTCGGCTGGGTCTGAATGGAATGCATCACGTCGGTTCATTTCGGTCGAAGATTAGGTGACCGACGAGAAGAAGAGTGGAGAGACGACGAACCCGCAGCGGGGGGTCGGTCGAATCAGACCCCGCTGCGGCGGGTTACGAGAAGTTTCCACGTCATAGTGTGCAACACACTAGCACTGCCTGCGCACCGCGTCGTTGAGCTCGGTGCTCGCTCGTCGAGGGTCGGCGGCACCGGTGATCGCGCGGACCACGACGATGCGGGATGCACCCGCCCCGGTGACGTCGGGGATCCGCTCGAGGTCGATGCCGCCGATCGCGAACCACGGTTTGCCACCCGCGTCGGTGACCGCGGCGCGCACCAGGTCGAGCCCAGTGGCCGGCCTGCCGGGCTTGGTTGGTGTGGTCCACAACGGGCCTGTGCAGAAGTAGTCGACGTCGCTGTCCGCGACGGCCGAGCGCATCTGGTCGACATCGTGCGTCGACCTGCCGATCACCATGTCCGATCCGACGATCGCTCGCGCGGCGGACGGCGGAAGATCGTCCTGACCCAGGTGTAGGACGTCCGCTTGCACGGCATGCGCGATGTCGGCGCGGTCGTTCACCGACAGCAGGGCCCCGCCCGCGTGGACGACGTCGCGTAGCTGCTCGAGAATCTTCAACTCCGCTGACGCGTCGAGTGCACCGAACTGCGTCGCGCCCGGCGAGCCCTTGTCGCGGAGCTGAACGATGTCCACCCCGCCGGCGACGGCTTCGGCGACGAAATCGAAGAGGTCTCCGCGTTCCCGGCGTGCGTCGGTGCAGAGATACAGGCGAGCGTTCGAGAGCGCGGTGCGGGGTCGGCGGGACATGCTTGCAACGGTAGGCTGATGGGGAACCAAGATGCACACGGGAGTCCGCGGCGCCGGGCTGAGAGTGCGACCCGAGCCGTCGCTGACCGTCTGACCTGATCCGGATCATGCCGGCGAAGGGATTTGATCCACGTGGGACGAGAACTCTCCGTCGTCGGCGGCGGTGCGATAGGGCTGGCGTGCGCGCTGGCCGCTGCGGACGCTGGGTGGACGACGACCGTGTACGACGCCGGACCTGCCACCCGGGCTGCGCAGGTGGCAGGCGGAATGCTCGGATGCTTCGGCGAAGGCCATCCCGGTGAGGATCGCCTTCTCGACGTGTCCGCGCGGTCGGCGGCGTTGTGGCCGGCCTTCCTCACCCGACTCGGCGACCCGACGGTCCGTACGGCGACCGACAGCATTCTGCTCGCCGCGTCCCCTACCGACCTCGCTTACCTCGACGAACAAGTCGGGTTCGTCCGCGACCGCATCCCCGGCGCGACGTTGACCCGGTCGACGGGAGCCGAGCTGCGGCGCTGCGAGACCGCGCTGGCGCGCGGGCTCGCAGGTGGCTACCGTGCCGAAGGCGAAGGCGCCGTGGACAATCGGCTACTGGTCGCAGCGCTCGAAGCGAGGCTGGGCGAAGTGGGTGCCCGGATCGTTCCCACTGTCGTCGACGACCCGACCGAGCTGCCGGGCGACCAGATCCTGATCGCGGCAGGACTGGGTAGCGCCGTGCTTGCCGCCGTCGCTGGAGCCGACATACCCATCCATGGCGAGAAGGGCGAGATCCTGCGTCTGCGCCGAACCCGGTGGTCGGTGCCACCGCCGGTTCACGTGATCCGCGGGCGACGTCACGGTCGTCCCATCTATCTTGTGCCGCGCGCCGATGGCGTAGTCGTCGGCGCCACCCAGTACGAGGCGACCGGCCCCGACGACCGCGGACCGCAAGCCGTCGGCGTCGCTGATCTCCTCGCCGACGCGATCGCCGTCATGCCTGGCCTGAGTACTTACGAGCTCGCCGAAGTGGCTGCCGGAATCCGGCCGTCGTCCACCGATGGTGTGCCGTTCGTGCAGCGGGTCGACGATCGAGTGCTCGTTGCGACTGGGCACGGCCGCAACGGAATCGCGCTGTCGCCGTGGACCGCGGCCCGCTTCATCGACGTGCTGGCGTGAGAACACCCGAGAACCCGATTAGAAATGAGACGACCATGGAACTGACCGTCAACGGCGACACCGTACAGATCGACGGTCCCGTCGACGTACCGAAACTCCTCGCGCACATGGGATTCCCGGACCGGGGCATCGCCGTCGCCGTCGACGGCGTGGTGCGCCCGAAGACGCTGTGGAGCGAAGAGATCGGCGACTATTCCGAGATCGACGTCCTCACGGCGGTGCAGGGTGGCTGACGCGTTCACCGTCGCAGGCCGCGAGTACGGGTCACGCCTGATCACCGGTACCGGTGGTGCCGTCAACCTCGCCGTCCTCGAACGTGCACTCGTCGCGTCGGGCACTGAACTGACAACGGTGGCGATGCGTCGGGTGGACCCGACGTCGGGGACCGGTGTCCTCGACCTGCTGCACCGACTCGACATCGACGTGCTGCCGAACACCGCGGGGTGCCACACCACCGACGAAGCCGTGCTGTGCGCCCAACTCGGTCGCGAAGCCGTCCAGACCGATCTCGTGAAGCTCGAAGTGGTCGCCGACGATCACACCCTATTACCCGATCCGCTTGAGCTGGTCGACGCCGCCGAGACGCTCGTCGCCGACGGTTTCGATGTCATGGCCTACACCAACGACGACCCGGTCCTCGCACGTCGGCTGGAGGATGCGGGCGTCGCGGCTGTGATGCCACTCGGATCCCCCATCGGTACCGGCCTCGGTATCGCCAATCCGCACAATATCGAGATGATCGTCGCCCGCGCCGGAGTCCCCGTCGTCCTCGATGCCGGGATCGGCACCGCCAGCGATGCCGCGCTCGCCATGGAATTGGGTTGCGACGCAGTCCTCCTCGCCAGCGCGGTGACCCGTGCGAACGATCCGGAGGCGATGGCGTCGGCCATGCGGCATGCCGTCATCGGCGGGCGTCTGGCAGCAGGTGCCGGGCGCATCCCGAAGCGGTTCTGGGCGCACGCGTCCAGTCCGGCACGGGACTAGACGGGCCCGATCGGTCAGAGATCTCGACTAGGACTGTCAGCCTTCGGAGAGTTTTTCGCGTCCGCGGTGCCAGCCGCCCTTTTCCGGTGGAGCCTCGCCGAAGTGGTCGGGGTCCCCGGTGCTGTACCAGGCGACGAGAACAGCGCCCACCACGGCGCCGATGAAGCCGACGAACGCCAACCACGCCAAGCCTGGGCGCGCCGAGTCGTGCAGGAAGAGGACGCCGATCAGGCTTGGGCCCGCGGTTTCGAAGACCACCAGCAGTGCGGTCACCCCGTTCACGGCGCCGACCTGTAGCGCGACGGTCTGAACATAGAATCCGACGGCACCCGCGACGGCGATCGACCAGGCGGCCGGGTCGGACAGGATGGTCACGAGGCTGAACGGCGCCATGCCGTCCAACACGCGGACCGCGATCGCGATGATGCCGAACAGCAGTCCGGCCGAGGCCCCGCCGACTATGGCCGCATACTTTTTGAGCGTGTAGACACTGGCCAGTGCGATCGCACACACCACGATCGTCGCGGCGAGCAGTCCCCAGTGGAACGGTCGCCCGACATTATCCTGCGCGTGCTGAGACGACGAGACGCCCAACAGGAACAGCGACAACACCACGAGCCAGATCGCTACCCAGTCGCGCGTGTGCAGCGTGATGTTCAACAGCACTGTGCCCAACAGTGCGGTGACGACGAGGTTCGCCGCCACGATCGACTGCGCTAAGAACAATGGAAGGAAGCGCGCGGCGAGCGCGCCCCCGCCGAAACCGACGATCACCATGAGGGTGCCGAGGAGGAACGCGGGGTCGGCGATCGTCGACATCGTCGACGAGACAGACGGTGTCGACGACTCCGCCCCTTCCGAAGCGTGCGGTCCGGTCTCCGGGTTCTCCCGCATCTCGACGGCCACTCGCCGAGCGCCGAGCGCGCGCAATACGGTGGAAACGCCGTAGGCTACCGCCGCCATTGCAGCAGCGATGACGCCAATTGCGAACAAAACTGAGTCCTATTCAAGTAGGGAAGAGACGCTAGGTGCATCACGGTACACGGCAGCCACTGGTCTGTGTCTAGTCTGTATGCGTGGCATCCAGTGAGCGTAGACACGTCCTCATCACCTTTGCGCGGTCGTTCCTGACCCTCAACCTGGCGCGCCGTATGGCCGCCGCCGGACATAAGGTGACGGTCGTCGACAGTATGGCCGTCGGAGTCAGCAAGTATTCGAATGCTGTTTCCGCTTTTCATCGGGTCAGCCCGCCGAAGTACAAGCCGCAGGAGTACTGCCGGGAGTTGGCGGCGATCGTCGAACGCGAGAAGGTCGACATCGTCATCCCGATCCATGAAGAGACCGACATCCTCGCGATGATGGCCGGGCTGTTCCCGCCGACGTGTGAACTGTTCCTCTCCCCGTTCGAAGTCGAGGACACGCTCCACAACAAGCTCAAGTACCAGCATGCGCTCGTCGAGCACGGAATCTCGACGCTCAAGTTCCGCGAGATCTCGTCACCGGAAGACGCTGTCGCGGCGTCGGGCGAGTTCACGACGCCGTTCGCGATCAAACAGGCGTACTCGCGCGGGTCCCAGAAGGTGTACAAGGCGTACCCGGGCGACGATCTGAGTTACCTCACCTACGACCCGACTAATCCGTGGATCGCGCAGGAGTGGCTAGAAGGCGACCGGTACTGCACGTATTCGATCTGCCGTGACGGCGAAATGTTCGCGCACGCAACGTATCCGGTCACTTATGCGATCGGCGGCAGTTCTTGCCTGACGTTTGAGCACGTCGACCATCCCGGCGTCGTCGACTGGAGTCGCCGACTGGTGAAGGAGTTCGAGTTCACCGGGCACCTCGGACTCGACTTCATCGACCACCCAGAACGCGGTCTCGTCACGATTGAATGCAACCCGCGCGGCACGAGCGGGATCATGATGTTCACGGACGAGGACCGTGTGGATCGCGCATTCTTCGGCGAGAACACCGAACTGATCACGCCACCCAAGAATCGGACGACGATGATCGGCGCGGGCATGGCACTCTACGGCTGGCGGAAGACGTCCTACCCGGACAACACGTTCCGGAAGTTCTTCGCCGAGATGCGCAAGGCAGATGACGTGATCGCGTCAAAGAGGGACCGGAAACCCGGTTTCATGATGCCCATCGCTTACGCGGGCATCCTGCGAGACGCTCGTCGCTACCATGTCGGTCTCGACGGCGGATTCATGCACGACCACGAATGGGATGGTCGGCCGATCTAGGTCTCGACCGGCAGCGTGGCCGACAGGTCGCGGCAAAACGCGGTGACGGCGTTGGTGGCGCGGCGCTCCGGATCGAAGATGAGGCCGCCGTGGCCGACACCGTCGACGAGTAGCCAGTGCGCGTCCGGGATATGCGACGCCGCCTCCTGTGATCCCGCGAAGGGGAAGAACAGGTCGTCACCGAAACTGACGACCAGCGTCGGACACGAAATGTCTGCCAGCCGTTCGACCGTCGGTTCGCCTAGCCGCATCCAGTCGTATGACGCCCGGGTCTGCCCGCGCCGACCGTCGACCGTGGTCCACACGTTCTCGCCGGAGGCGGCGAGCATTCCGCGCCAGTTCGCGACTTGAGCGTCGTCACGCAGAATCGCCGCCGACGGGATGGTCATCAGTTGCTCGAACAACGAAACCGATCCCGGGACGTCCCCGAGCTTCTCGATCAATTCGAGTTCCATCTCGTTGACGACCATTCCGATCGTCGACGAGCGGAGACCGCCGACCATCGCCAGGCCGCGGACTGTGCCGCCCCACACGTCGAACAGTGCCTGCGAGATGTAGCAGCCCATCGAGTAGCCGACAACGATCGCCTCGTTCACTCCGAAGTGGTCGAGGACTTCGGCGGCGTCAGCGGCGATGTCGTGCACCGAGTACGGGGCGGGCGGAGCCGACGACGGGGCGACGCCACGCGCCGAATAGGTGACGACCCGGAATCCGGCGGCGACGAGGGCGTCTGGAAGACCGCTGAACGTCCACGTCTGGGCTGGCATGCCGAGCCCTGCCGACAACAGGACAGTGGGGCCATCACCATCGATCGACGCCCAGATCTGCACGTCGTCGCCGACATCGATGAGTTCGCCGCTCATCGAATCACCGTGACGCTCGTGGCGATCGGTGCGGCTGAGCGATTCGAGCGGACCGACGGTGTGATCAGCGGGGTTACCGCCGTGGCGACGACAGTCAGACGGAACGCGTGTGGGATCTTCACGTTCGGAGCATAACTCGAACATGTTTCACATCTGACCGATCCGCGGTGCGCGGACGCGTGCTGCACGGGCTCAGCTCATGGCAACGAGGCCGACGCCGAGTGCGATCATGACGACCGCGATCGCCGAGTCGAGGATCCGCCACGCGCGGATCGACCTGAACATCGGAGCCGCCTTTCGTGCGCCGAACCCGAGAGCGATGAACCACACGAGGCTCGCAACGCACGCGCCGACTGTGAACGCCCACCGGGAGTCCGCATGACTGTTCGCGATGGATCCCAAGGTGAGGACCGTGTCCAGATACGTATGCGGGTTCAGCCAGGTCAGGGCGAGCGCGGTACCGAGTGCCGCCCACATTCCTCGGTTGCGTCCGGTGCCGTCGTCGCTCATCGACGACGCGGTCGGCCGCGACGCACGTCTCGCGGCCAATAGACCCAACACGACGAGATATGTTCCGCCGACAGCCTTTGCGACGGTGACGATCCCAGGATGAGCTGTGACCGCGGCACCCAGACCGACGGTGCCCGCGCTGATCAACGCGATGTCGGAGACGACGCACACTGCGATCACCGGCACGACGTGCGTGCCGCTGATGCCTTGGCGGAGCACGAACACGTTCTGCGGTCCGATGGCGATGATGAGCCCCGCGCCGGTGAGCAGTCCAGTGAGCGCGGTGAGCAGGAGAGTCGTGGTCACGTTCATCGACGGTAGGAACACCAGAGCGGTAAGTCTAGATAGTGATTCTGCATAAACATTAGAATTGGTAACTGTGATTCCCGACATGGATGTCTCCGCCGAGAGCCTGATGACCTTGACCGCTGTGCTGCGGGAAGGCACGTTCGAGGCCGCAGCCGCTTCGTTGCACGTCACGCCGTCCGCGGTGAGTCAGCGCATCAAAGCCCTTGAGCACTCGGTCGGCCGAATCCTGGTCCGGCGTGTCAAACCCGTGACGGCGACGCCCGACGGCGAGATCCTCGCGAGGCTCGGCGAACAGTGGTCCTTACTCGTTGCCGAAGCGCAGGGCGAGCTCACCGGGATCGCGCACGAACCGGACCTCGACCGGCGGAGACTGCCACGCGTGAGTATCCAGATCGCTTGTAACGCGGATTCGCTCGCCACCTGGTTCCTTCCAGTGATCGCCGAGTTCCACGACGCGCACCCGGTCGACATCGACCTGCACCGCGACGACGAGAGCGTGACGACCGCATTGCTTCGGGCCGGCGACGTCGTAGGCGTGGTCACCTCCGACCCGGTAGTGGTACGCGGCTGCGAGACCGTCGAACTCGGCTCGCTCCGCTACTTTCCGGTGGCGACGTCGGCGTTCATTGAGCACTGGCTGCCGGACGGGGCGCGTGCCCGGGACATGCGCTACGCGCCGATGGTGATGTTCGACCACAACGATCACCTCCAGCTGAAGGCGCTTAACCACCTGGTGTCCGAGCCGATCTCCCCGCCGGTCACCTACATCCCGGCGGCCGCCGAGTACCGTCGTGCGATTCAAGCCGGTATCGGCTGGGGTGCGGTGCCCGAGGTGGAGATCGCCGACACTCACATCGGGGCGGGCCTCGTCCCGCTCTCGCGTAAACCCCTCGACATCCCGTTGTACTGGCAGTACTGGAAACTGCGGTCTCCGCTGGTTACCGCGCTCACTGACATCGTGGTAGCGCATGCACGCGCGGAACTGGTCCCGCCGCGGCGAGGTACGCCGCCGGTGCCCGGCATCGCGCGCCGTTAGCGGCGATACGCGGTCTCGAACGCCTTCCGCGCGCCGGATCGGCTCGGCGACACTTCGTACGCGGCGAGCCCGACAGTCGACGGTGTGATGTCGAGCGTCATGAATCCGCGGTCCCGAAGATTCTCGTAGCGGGCACGGAAGCGTTTCGAGGACGTCTTGTTCACGGTCTTAGCGGCAGCACCCGAGACGATCTGACGAGTACCGCGCAGACCCGCGACGTTCTCGAGGACCTGCTGGCTGTGGTCGTGACCCGACATCAGGAACTGTGCGCGGCCCGCGACATGCCGTTCGAAGAACGTCTTCGCCGCACCTCCGCTCAGCGGGGCGGGCAGTCCGTCGTAGTCGCCCGCCGGGCCGTGCGGCCCGTTGTTCGCGTACGGGTGGTGGGTGCAGACGAACTTCCACGGGGCGGTCGACGCGGCGAGGGCTTTGTCGAGCCAACGAGCCTGCCGAGTCATATAGTGCCCGCCCGGCTCCCACTCCGGCGAGAGGAACGGCGGAATGTAGGCGGCCAACGGGTTCAGATCGAGGATGAAGAAGTCGGCGACTCCGAGTTCCACCGAGTAGTAGCGCGACGGCATGTACCAACGGCGCGACCGTGAGTGGTATTTCACCTCGTCGTCGCCGCGCAGTAGCCAGCCGCCGTCGCCAGGGAAGATCGCCGTGTTGTCGTGATTGCCGAGTGCCATCAGCCACGGGAAGTCGAGGCCCGCGTTCGGGTTTTCGAACTTGGTTCGGAACTGCCGATCGTCCGGGCCGTCCGGTCCGGCCTCATAGATGTTGTCGCCGAGGCCGACGGCGATGTCGAACGGGTCGGCGGCGTGCAGTCTCCGGGCCTCGTCGGCCACCGCGTACTGCGGCTTCTCGCCGGTGCCGGCGTCCCCGGTGACGAGCACGCGGAGTCGTTCGGCTTGGAATCGAAGTGGAAACCGTTGTGCGGCGACAGCATCGGGCGACAGTGCGCCAGACGCGCCGATGACGGCAGCGGTACCGGCGACGGTGGCGGCTCCGGCGAGGAACGTACGACGATCCGGACCGACCGAATCTGGGCTGTTCTCGATCATGCGATCGATACTGGCATGAGCGGGTGAACGGCGGGTGACTACGAGGTCGACAGATTGGTCCCGCACGTTCTCTCGCGCGTTCCCGTCCGGTCATCGCTGTGTGGAACCGTCAGCGCGGTGTCCCAGTCAATAGCCTCGTCCGTGTTCACCCGCCGCAGCTTCATCGGAGCCGCGGGCGCCGGAGCGATAGTCGTCGGGCTGCCCTCCGCCGCGGGCCCGGCCGACGCCTCCCCGTCGTCCGCGTTCCGCCACGGGGTCGCCTCGGGGGATCCGTTGCCCGATCGGGTCATCTTGTGGACCCGAGTCACGCCGAGCGCGGACGCGACTCCGGGGTCGCGCCGAGGCGGCTCATCGTCCATCACCTGGGAGATCTCCGGCAGCCCGAACTTCAACCGGATCGTCGCCTCAGGATCCGTCGTCACTGACGCTTCCCGCGACCACACCGCCAAGGTTGATGCGGCGGGCCTGCGTCCGGCGACCACCTATTGGTATCGCTTCCGTGTCACGGGCGGATCGGCGGTCGGCTCGGTGTCGCCGATCGGTCGGACCAAGACCGCGCCCGCCGCGAGCGCAGATGTCGCGCGCGTCCGTTTCGGAGTGGTGAGCTGCTCGAATTGGGAAGCCGGCTACTTCAGCTCATACCGCTTCCTCGCCGACCGGACCGACCTCGACGCCGTCATCCACCTCGGTGACTACCTGTACGAGTACGGGCCCGGCGGGTACGCGGGGAAGGACGGCGTCGTCCGTCGGCACGAGCCGGCCAGGGACATAGTCTCGCTCGCCGACTACCGGATCCGCCACGGGCAGTACAAGACCGATCCGGACCTGCAAGCCGTGCATCGGCAGCATCCGTTCATCGCCACCTGGGACGACCACGAGGCCGCGAACGACCAGTGGTCGGGCGGCGCCGAGAACCACAAGCGGTCGCAGGGGCCGTGGGCGCAGCGCAAGGCGCACGCCGATCGTGCCTACTTCGAGTGGATGCCGGTGCGTCCGCAGGTCTCCTCCGACAACCGTCACATCTACCGGCGTCTCGCGTATGGCGATCTGCTGGAGCTGTCGATGCTCGATTTGCGCACCTACCGCGATATTTCGGCCGAGCGCTTCTCCCGCGAGTCTGACGACCCCGACCGCACCATCATGGGGCGCCGCCAGATGGAGTGGGTGAAGAACGGTATCGCTACGTCGGATGCGACGTGGCAGATCATCGGCAACTCGGTGATGATCTCGCCGCTGCTCATCCCGCCGCTCGACCCGGCACGCACTAAGGCGATCACCGATCTGGTCGGCATTCCGGAGAACGGCGTCCCGTTCAACGGCGACCAGTGGGACGGGTACGTCGCCGACCGTCAGCGGCTGCTCGACGCCGTCGACGCCGCCGGTAAGAAGAACGTCGTCTTCATCACCGGCGACATCCACATGTCGTGGGCCAACGACATCCCGCGAAAGGCCGCGGACTACCCGGGCGCGGGAACTGTCGCCACTGAGTTCGTCGTGACGTCGGTGACGTCGAACAACCTCGATGACATCGTGAAGGTACCCGAACACACCGTCGGCGGTGTGGCAGCCGCCGCCATCATGGCGACCAACCACCACACGCGCTGGGTCGACACCGACGAGCACGGCTACGGCGTCATGACCATCACGCCGTCGGCCGCTCGGATGGACTGGTACTTCGTCGACGACCTCACTGACCGTCGTACGGGGCAGCGGCATGCGCAGTCGTGGACGGTGAAAAACGGTTCGCGCCGGATGACGAAGTCCTGACCCGCCTGGTTCGACTTGGGCGAGTGACGCTGAAAGTCGATACCGTGGTGATATCACTTCGATAGTAGGGGAGCGTGATGGAACTACGTCAAGCCTGGCGGACGAACGGCTTCTTTGGATTGATCGGCGGGATCGTGGTGATCGCGATCTGCGCGGCCGCTGCCATCACATCGATCGCGATGCTGTCTGACGGAGGGTCGCCCGCATGGGTCGTTCTCGTCGTCGTCTCGATCATCGTCGGTGTCGTGGCGCTCCTCACGCTGACCGGACTGACCGTCGTCGGACCGAACGAGGCCAAGGTCGTCCAGTTCTTCGGGCGCTACATCGGGTCAGTCGCCGAGCCAGGGTTCTCGTTACTCGTGCCGCTCTCTGATAAGCAGTCGATCTCGTTGCGCGTGCGGAACTTCGAGACCCAGATGCTCAAAGTGAACGATGCCGACGGCAACCCGGTCGAGATCGCGGCCGTCGTCGTCTACCGGGTGGTCGACAGCTTTAAAGCCGCGTTCGCGGTCGACGACTACGAACAGTATGTCGCGACGCAGTCGGAGGCTGCGGTCCGGCATCTAGCGACGATCCATCCGTATGACGCCCACCAGGATGACCGCACGAGTCTGCGCGATGGCGCGACCGTCGCCGAGGAACTGACGGACGAACTGCGCGAGCGTACCGCGACCGCGGGCATTGAGGTCATCGAAGCGCGCATTACTCATCTCGCGTACGCGCCCGAGATCGCCCAGGCGATGCTGGTCCGGCAGCAGGCAGCTCAGGTCGTCGCCGCGCGTCAGCAGATCGTCGAAGGCGCGGTCGGCATGGTCGGCCTCGCGTTGGATCGTCTCGCCGAGCAGGGCGTCGTGGAACTCGACGAGGAGCGTCGGGCCAGCATGGTGTCGAATCTTCTCGTCGTCTTGTGCGGCGACCGAGCCACCCAGCCCGTGGTGAACGCTGGCTCGCTGTACGGATGACCGAGGTCGAACAATCCGCCAAGCGTGCACCGAAGAAGGTCCTACTGCGCTTGGATCCGGACGTGCACAGTGCGATCGCCAAGTGGGCCGCCGACGATCTGCGCAGCGTCAACGCGCAACTCGAGTACGCGCTGCGACTCGCGTTGAAACAGGTCGGTCGGAGTCCGAAGGGGTCAGCTGATCGACCGTCGGGTTAGACGGCCGTTATCTCACCGGGCGGGCGCAACTCGCGGGGGCTGCGACGAGGGAACACCAGGTGTCGGGCCTACTCGGGCGGTATGACGGTCCGACACCGTTGTCTGCGGTCACTTTCCGGTAGGCGGCGACGCCGTCGGTGGGGCGGCGGGTCAGTGTCGGGTCGGTCTTCACGTCGACCGTGTACAGACCGAAGCGGGACGCGTAGTTGCCCCACTCGTAGTTGTCGGTGAGCGTCCAGTAGTTGAAGCCGATGAGCGGCATGCCGTCGGCGCGGGCGCGCTGCACCCAGTAGACGAGGTCGCGCAGATGGTCGGCGCGCCGGTATCCGTCCGGGCGTGGCTTCCCATTCTCGGTGACCATTCCGGCTTCGACGACGTACAGCGGCTTGCCGGGGAAACGTTCGTGGAGGTCGCGTAGCGCATAGTAGACGCCGTCCGCGGCCATCGACGCGTCCCACATGCGGTCGATCAATGCGTTCGCCGCACTCGGATCGGTCAGTGCGACCGAGTAGTAGTAGTCGACGCCGACGAAGTCGAGCTTGTCGACGATCCGGTTCTCGACGGCGGTGTCCGCGAGCGGTTCGACCGTCGGCAGATAGGCAATATTCGACGACACCATCGCGTCCGGGTCGCGGCGATGGATACGGTCGTAGATCGTTCGGTGCACGCGCACCAACCGGTCGACCATCGTCGGTACCGCGTGCAGTGAGATCCCGCCGTGCTGCAGTTCCTTCTCCACGTAGACGGTCGGCTCGTTGATCGTGATCCACAGCGGGTGATACTTCGCGTAGCGGTCGACGATCATCGTGTTGTGTTTCAACCACGCCGCGGGCGTCCCGGACCACGCCCAACCGCCGTGGTCGGCGACCCACCCCGGATAGACCCAGTGATCGAGGGTGATCATCGGCCGCATCCCGGCATGGGCGATCGCCTGAATCAGGTCGTCGTAGTAGGCGAGCTCTCGCCGATCGATCACGCCGGGCCGCGGTTCCACGCGTGCCCACTCGATCCCGACCCGATACACCTTGACGCCGAGCCCCTTCGCGAGCGCGACGTCCTGCCGGTAACGGTGTCGGAAGTCCACCGACGAGCCGATCGCGTCGGTGGTCTTGCCCTGCCGGATGTAGCGCGTCCAATTGCTTTCGGGGGAATGTCCCTCGGACTGGAATCCGGACGAGGCGACGCCCCACAGGAAGTCGTCGGGGAGCGCACCACTTCGCGGACTCGCCGACGCGGCGGGTGCGAGGACCACCGTGACGACGAGCGAGAGGGCGGTAAGTACGGCGACGAGGCGATGTCCCATCCGGTCAGTATGGACGGATTCGCTGCGGGGTTTGCGGGGAATTGCGGCTTCATCTTGACTGCTTGACCTTCACACGGTGTCAACCTATGGAGTACGGGGCAGGAGGTGGTCGTCATGAACAGACCCCAGATGAATCGAATCCAGATGAGTCGAACCGAGACAGGTGCTCGACACGGCGTTGAGGCTCTGGCAGCGGCTCTCGCCAGCGAGAGGTCGGAGGCGAGGCTGCGTGCGGCGCTCGCCGCGGGCACTGATCCGGTACCCGAACTGCTCGACCGGTTGGTCGAGCGGTGTGGTGTGGAGCCGGACTTCTACGTGCGCGACACGTTGACCTGGGCGATCACCCGATTTCCGGCTGAACGTACCGTTCCCGCGGTGACGGCCGAGCTCGATTCGTCGGTCGCGCAGGCGCGAAGCCAGGCGTTGCACACGCTCTCGAAGATCGGCGACGGCTCGACGTGTGCCACGATCACGCGTGAACTGCTCACCGATGACGACGACGAGGTCTCGCGCAGCGCGTGGCGAGCCGCAGTGATCCTCGTTCCCGACGATGAACGGGCGGCATTGGCTGCCATACTGGCGACACAGTTCGGGCGAGGCGGTGGCGACATGTACCGCAGTCTCAGCCGGGCCATCGTCGAACTCGGAGAAGCTGCCGACGGGGCAGTCCGGCTTGCACAGCGGTCACCGGATCCACTGATTCGCGGCCACGCGGCCGCCACCGAGCGACTGGCGGCCGACCCTGAGTCGGCATTCGTGTTCGACGTCGAGCACGCGCGCCGCACTGCGGCTCTCGGAGAATGAGAATGAGGTGAACGATGCGGATTGGTGAGGTGGCGCGGCGTTCGGGCGTAAGCGCGCGGATGCTCCGGCATTACGAGTCACTCGGACTCGTCGTGCCCGGCGGACGTACTTCTGCCGGTTATCGCGAGTACGCGGCTGACGACATCGTCCGCATCTTCCATGTCGAAACTCTTCGTGCGCTGGGGCTTTCGTTGAGAGAAGCAAAGCAGGCGCTCGACGACCCGAGCTTCGCGCCCGACACGGTCGTCGCCGACCTCGCGGCGCGCACTGAGCGGCGGATCGCGCGTGAGCACGAACTCCTGGACCGTCTGCGCCGCGTCATGGAATCAGGTCCGGCCCGCTGGGAGCAGGTCCTCGACGTCGTTGCACTCTTGTCGGGGCTCGACTCCCACGATCCGTCGGGCCGTCAGCGGGCGGCGCTCGCCGGTGGGTCGGCGGGCGGTGATGTGTTGGCGCGTGCGGTGCTCGACGAGGCTGACTTGAATGTCGAGGGGGCGTTGCGGTGGGCGTTGTCGAGGTCGGACGGCGACGCGACGTCAGTCCTGGCGGAGGGGCTCGCGGACTCGGACGCCGAGGTTCGACGACGTGCCGTGCGCGCGTTGGTACAGACGCCAGGCGAGGGAGCATCGTCCGCGCTGCGGAGAGCGGTGTCGGACGACGACCGTGGTGTGCGGAGCGCCGCGGCGCTCGGGCTGGCCGAGCGAGGTGCGCCCGATGTCGCCCCCGCATTGGTCGCGATGGTGGTGGATGGGGTCTCCGACGTCGAGGCAGCCGACGCGTTGGCCGCGCTCGCCGGGGGCGATGACGACGGTGCCGTCGCCGACCTGCTGGCCGCTCGACTCGACGCCGATGCGCCAGTTCGACGCCGCATCGCGCAGGCTCTCGGCGAAGTCGGCGGTTCGGCCGCCGAGTCAGCTCTGCGGGGACTCCTCGATGATCCGGACGACAGTGTGTCAGTTGTCGCCCGGTATCTCCTCGGCACGGCCGGCTGAGGTGTGCTGACCTCGATCGACTTCGCTGTCAGGCAGGTGCGACGCCGCGTGCGATCAGCGCGATCACGCGCTCGTAGTTCGATTCCATGTCTGTGCCGGGCGGGGTGGGCGACGACAGTTCCAGGCTGGTCGCGCCATGGACGCACGACCAGATCTGCATCGCGAGCGCCGCGGGGTCGTCGTCGCGGATGATCCCGCCCACCTGGCCGTAGCGCACCACTTCCACGAGTGCGCTGAATGCTCCGCTCGCGGCGGCGTCATCCGGGTTGCGCATGCCGCCGAACATCAGGGAGTACAGCGTCGGATTGGCCAGAGCGAAGGCGCGGTAGGCGCGACCCGAAGCGAGCAGGCGTTCAGTCGGGTCACTGTCGGAGGCGGCGATGGCGCAACCGAATTCGGCGAAGCCGTCGGTGACCACGGCGTCGAGCAGCCCGTCTTTGCCGTCGAAGTGGTTGTAGACACCCATGGGTGCGACGTTCGCAGCCGAAGCGACGGCGCGGACGGTGAGTCCCGTCGGGCCCTCCTCCTCGAGGATCGTGCGACCGGCCGCGATGAGGGATGAACGTACTTGTGATGCCGGCGTGCGGCGTCCAGGGGCTGGGTCGGCGGGGGGCACGAGCCCTACCGTACTGGAACGTTGTTCTGCAAAGTTCTTGACTCTGATGTAGTACGGCGTTCTACTTGCGTGGAACACTGTTCTATTAATGGAGGATTTGATGAGGTCAAAATGGCTGGCCCTCGCCGCACTGTGCTTCGCAGAATTGCTGGTGATGGTCGACAACACGATCGTCAACGTCGCGCTTCCCACGATGAGCCGCGAGCTGGATGCGGGCATCTCGGGGCTGCAGTGGATCGTCGACGCCTACACTCTCGTGTTTGCCGGACTACTGCTCACCGGCGGGTACCTCGGCGACCGCTTCGGACACCGTCGAATGCTGCTCGCCGGCGTTGTCGGCTTCGTCGTCGTCTCGGTCGGCGCCGCGCTCGCCGGAACACTCGGTGAGCTGATCGCCGCCCGCGCCGGCCTCGGACTGTTCGCCGCACTGGTGTTCCCGGCGACCCTCGCGCTGATCGTCAGCATCTTCACCGACCCGAAGCAGCGGGCCGCTGCGGTCGGTGTGTGGGCGGCGACGTCGGGCATTGCGATCGCCATCGGTCCGGTACTCGGCGGGTGGCTGCTCGAACACTTCTCGTGGGCGTCCGTCTTCTGGGTCAACGTGCCGTTCGGAGTCGCCGCGTTCGCCGCGGTGGCCATCGTCGTCCCGGCTCGAAGGATGGTTGACGCGACGCCACTTCCGCGCATCGACGCCGTCGGCGTGGTCCTTTCGATCGTCGGCCTCGGTCTGCTCACGTACTCCGTCATTGAGGGACCGTCCGCAGGTTGGGGGTCGGTCCGGACTGTCGGTGGTCTGCTCGTCGCCGTCGCGGTCCTTGTCGCATTCGTCGCGCATCAGCGCCGCGTTGCTCACCCGATCTTCGACGTCCGCCTCTTCGCCAACCGTCGATTCGCGGGCGCCGCGGCCATGGTGGCGGTCGCCTTCTTCTCGCTGTTCGGGTTCATCTTCCTGATCACCCAGTACTTCCAAGCCGTCCAGGGGTATGCGCCTTTGCAAGCAGGCATCCGAACTCTTCCGTTCGCGATCGTCGTCGCCGCGCTGTCGCCCGGCGCGATGGCTGCCTCGCACCGTTTCGGCCCGCGGTCAGTGGCGGTCACCGGTGCGCTCCTCATGGCGTCGGGATTCGGGCTGGTGCAACTCGTCGATCAGCAGTCGACGTACTTCGGGCTGATCATCTGGTCGATGATGCTGATGGCCGCGGGCCTCGCGCTCATCTCTGGCCCGTGTACGCAGGTGATCATGGACGCCCTCACTCCCGAGCAGGCCGGAGCCGGCTCGGCCGTCAATGACACCACTCGAGAGATCGGCGGCACCCTCGGTGTCGCGGTCCTCGGATCGGTCCTGACCTCGGTGTACGCGTCTGACGTCGCGGACCGTCTCGCGTCGATCGGCGTGCCGGCACCGGTGAAGGAGGCCGCCGAGCAGTCAGTGATGGCCGGTGTCGAAGTATCGGCTCACGCACCCGCCGACGCCGGGAGCGCGATTCGCGACGTTGTCGCCTCCGTGTTCATCGACGGCCTCGCGCAGGCCACATGGGTGGCAGTCGGGGTCTCGCTGGTCTCAGCCGCGGTTGGTGGTTGGGCGCTGCGCGATCCGCGTCGAAACACCGAGCCCAAGCCGGCGGTCTCTGTTTCGGCCTCAGCGTGACGGGCTTCCCTGTCGAGGGGGTGTTGAACAATTTCTGCGCTCTGCCTGGTGGCCGCGTGGACAGCCCAAGAGCGCACCGCACCCCTGATACCTCCGACTTCGGTCGCCCTCACCCGCCAGACGCTGTCAGCCGAGTTGCGGTGCGGACGAATGCGGCGAGCTGACGGGACGAGTTGTTCGCAGGCCAGGCGACGATGGTGGTGATCTGCGGCGCGTCGACGACCGGCACCGAGACGTGTCCGGGCCACTGCCAGGCCCTGCTGGACGCTGGAATGACAAGCAAGCATCTGCCGAGGGCGACCAAGTGCGCGATTTCGGATTGAGTGCGAACCTCCGGGCCGGGACCGTTGGGGTACGCGCCGTCGAGTTGAGGCCAGCGGGCCATCGGCAGGTCGGGAACGTCGGATACCTCTGCGAGAGAAAGTTGAACACGACAGGCCAGAGGGTGGGCGGCCGGGAGAATGGCGACTTGCCCTTCGGTCAGCAAGTCCTCGGCGTCGAGTCGGGTCAGGTCGTCGACGGGCCGATGCATGAGCGCAACGTCGGCCGCACCCGTCCTCAGGAGGCCCGCTTGTTCGCCGACTTCGCACAGCATCACGTCAACGGGACCGATGTCGGGATCTCCGGCCGTCGCATCAAGAAGGCTCTGCAGCAGTTCATGGGAGGCTCCAGCCTTCGTCGCCAGCACGAGCGGACTTTTGGGGGCGGCGGCACGCTGGGTGCGGCGGGCCGCCGCCGTCATCGCATCTAGCGCCGCCCCGGCCTCACGGGTCAGCACCCGACCGGCTTCGGTGAGTCGGACCCCGCGCCGGTCGCGTTCGAACAGGCGCACGCCCAAGCGACTTTCAATCTGACGGATTGCGCGCGACAGCGGCGGCTGGGCGATACCGAGACGCTCTGCCGCACGTCCGAAGTGCAGTTCCTCGGCGACGGCGACGAAGTACCGCAGTTCTCGCACCTCTAAGTCGTCCATGAGACCACCCTATTCGGTGATACCTCCTGGGTATCACAGCGGATCGAATTGGTCTTGGACGATGTCCGACTCCGCGACGACTATGGAGACCATGAGTGACATGAAGACGGCGCTGGTGACCGGCGCCAACAAGGGAATAGGTTTCGCCATCGCGCACAGGCTGGGGGATGCCGGGTTCCGCATCGGTGTGGGAGCGCGCGACGACCAGCGGCGTGAGGCGGCCGTCGAGAAGCTGCGATCCGCCGGAGTGGACGCGTTCGGAGTCGCGCTCGATGTCACTTCGGACGACAGCACGACGGAGGCCGCGCGATTCCTCGAGGCCGAGGCAGGCGGCCTGGACGTACTCGTGAACAACGCCGGTATCGGCGGAAGCGCCGACGACGGAGCGCAAGACCCGACGACTCTCGATCTCAACGTATTGCGCACCGTTTTGGAGACCAATGTGTACGGCGTCGTGCGGGTCACGAACGCGATGCTCCCGCTGCTGGGCCGATCGGCGTCGCCGCGGATCGTGAACATGTCCAGCAGCATGGGTTCGCTCGCCCTGCAGACTGGGCCGCAGATGGCCGCCTACGCGCCGTCCAAAACAATGCTCAATAGCATCACCGCCCAGTATGCGCGCAGGTTTGTCGATACCGGCATCATCATCAACGCAGCTTGCCCCGGTCTTGTCGCTACCGACTTCACTGGCCACGCGGGAGATCGCGGACCCGAAGACGGCGCGGCCATCGCGCTTCGGCTAGCCCTGCTTCCTGACGACGGTCCCCGCGGCGGCTTCTACGACGAAGACGGCGCGGTCCCTTGGTGATCATGCCGAGGGGTTCAAACTCGAATGCCGGTGGACACCAAACCGTGATCTGCAGTCATCGGTACGCCGCAGACCGGCCATTCGGGTATCTCTGCAGGTACGCACGTGCGATGACACCAGCGAATTGACCTGCTGATTTACCGCTGCTACTCGTGGGCGTCGCCGCTTTCACGTTGGCAGCGAGTTTGCTAGCAGGGCCCGCCGAGGCTCGCACCCACCACACTCGCGAGGACGTGGACATCACGCTGACCGCGTCCAAACTCAAAGCGAAGAAGATCCCCGCACTGGATTCCTCGCCGTTCTCCGGCGACGCGTTGTTGTCCTCGGACGTGCACGCCGGACTCAAAGGTATCGATGGGAAGGTCGTGCGGGCCACGGTCGAGGTCGGCTACAAGATCGGCTACCCGGTTTCGGTCGCACCGAACGGCGTGAAGGTCACCGCGCACACGCCCGAACTCAAACTGACCGCCGGAGTGAACGCCAAGATCGCTCCGGAAGTCACGATCTCCGGTTCCGGTGGGGGCGGCAAGATCGGTGAGATCGGCGGCGAACTCGGTGCCGAAGCTACCGTGATCCCTGCTGTAGACCTGCAGTTCGAGGTCGGCGCGGGCAAGATCACCACCGTCACCCTCGCCGACATCGCACTCACCCAGCCCGTTGCCGACATGGTGTTGTCCGGCGTCGAACTGAATGTGTCCAACGCATTCGGACCGATCTCCGTTCGACCGTTCGCCAAGATCTCCGTCACGACCGACACGGGCGTCTACGTCTACTACGACCACGGCCCCACCAGCCGCATCTAAAGGACGGGGGCACAGATGCACACCACCACCCAGCAATCGATCCGGCCAGACCGTGGCACTCTATCGGGCATGCTCGGCGCGCTAGCGGCGATGATCATGGTCCTGGCACTCGCCGCGTCGCTAGCCCCCTCGGCATCGGCCGAAACGCCAGCCGAACGGTGTAGACGAGAAACCAGCGCCTACAACTCGGCATGGGACGCGATCGGCAAGAAGCCGCCGGTGCCCTACAAGTGCGGCGGCAACAACGAACCGCCACCCACGCTGTCACCAATAACACCAGAAGAAGCACCCGACGAGACCGTCGAACCCAGCCAGGAAGCACCGAAAGAGGAGGATTCGGGCGGCCCGAGCATGAACCCCCCCACCGAACGACGCGAACTCGAACACCCAGATTCGGGACAGAAGCCAATTGAGGACGCATCGAATCCCGGTCCCGTCCAGCACGAGGACGGCACCTCGCACTGCGACCTCCCGCGTCGAGAATCGCGATCCGATCAGAGATGCAATCTCTAACAGTAAGCACTATGCATCAGGCTATTACGAACAGAACTGCAACGACTCTTCAGGTGGCGCAAAGCTAGTCGAGGGCGAATATGAGAGCGCCTTCTCTTCTGTCCGAAAAGGGTACTGCGTACTGGACATAAGTGACGAGATCGTCCCCGACAGGGACGGCTTAAAAGGCGGTTGCGAAATCACCTCTCCTAGTCAAGGATGTACGGCAGGATTCAGTGAAACCGTATCCACATCATGGACAGGCGGTGCAGGTATTACTAAGATTGTCCAGGCATCTCTCTCCTACACTATTCAGGAGTCTCGGATGGTCACTAGCTCATGCACCTTTCAACCCGGAGCGCCTGCCGGAACTCGGCATGACGTATACCCGATGGTGCGTAAGCGGATCTGGCTAGTATGGGACGCCAAAAACAAGCGGCAGCCCGGAGAATGGGATGGAGTAACGACGGTAGTATCAAAGGAGCCCACTGGCCAGGTTCTGTGCCAAACGAACGGAGATTCCAGGTGAGAAAGATCTTATCGCTATCCGCGGCACTGGCTATCAGCGCTACTCTAATTTGTGGATGTTCTGACACGGAGGAAGCACCTCCAGACACGTCGCCGTCATCGACGCAGGAGAGTTTCAAGGCTTCGTCTCTAGAAGGCAAGACAGTTGGCGAGCTAGAACGCAACCTCTGGAGCGACGGCCGCAGCGCGAGAGTAACATCGTTCTCCACGAATTCTGTGACAGACATCATTCTTGGTAAATCCCGTGAGATAGGCACTGAAGCTGTCGACAAATCCTTCATCGTGGCGGCGGTGTTGTTTTGTGAGCCAGATCAGGCATTTGTTTATGCAGTGGACGCGACAAAGACGAATAACAAGATCACGTCGCCGGGCTTTGAATCTTGGAAGGACAAGCAAATTAAATCGCCTATATGTAATGGGGAGACGCCTTCCACTAATGTTTCCGTAGAGTAGCCTTCCTCTTGACTGGCCGCAGTCGGGACAGGGCCTCTTACGAGGTCGGTGGCGGGGCGCGACAGAAATACCATCTCGCGCTTCTCGGTGCGCGAGATCCGCTGGCCGTCGCACGGATTCCGTCCGATCTTCCCCGCCACCGCAGCGGCCTTCAACGCACCGGACAGGAAAGCGTGTTTGTTCTGGATCGTCTTACCTGACGGTCTTGGGTCTGCCGACTTCATCTCGATCAGCCACCGAGACACTGTAGCCGCGGTAATTGCCGACAGGGGGAGTCGTCCGAGCGTCGCGAGGTCAGCATCCCGGTACCGCCTGTAGGAGCGGCGGGTGCCTTCGATGATGCCGGGAAGACTGTCGATGTGCTCGGTCAGCCACTCGTGCAGCGTGAGTTCGCCGCTATCGGTGACGCCGAGGATCGACAGTGCTTCGGTCGGGCCGAGCCTGTCGACGTTGGCGCGGAACCGCTCAGGGACTTGATGTCGACAAACGTCGCGCTGCGCTGCTTCTCATCCTGGCGCCACAGCACCATGTGGGAGACGGTCCTGTCCCGTTTGGTGTGAGATCTGATCGAAGCCATCAGTTGTTGACTTCGCGCGAGGTCATCGAACCCCGTACGACCTGCGGCCCTGGGGTGTCGGTGGGGACACGGAATGTTGACATGAGCCGATGTGTCGCACGTTAACGGTCTCTGACCTGCATATTGTGGAGCCGATGACGGGAATCGAACCCGCACTCTCAGCTTGGGAAGAGTGCAGGCCGTACCGGTGAACGCGCAGGTAGATCCCACTTACCTAGCTCTACCTGCGCTAACGAGATTAGCACGGAACGCACCGGAGTCACGGTAGGCGCGGTATGTGCCCACGTAGCGCCCACGTGTGCCACGTTTCCAGAGCCGACAAGGGCGAGGGCACCGAACGAGGGGTGGTCGGAACGGGGGCGACCGCAGGACGTCGGGTTCGGTGACAACGCGTGCCGCCCGCCCCTGGCATCACCGTTGCGGGCTGCGCTGGTCGCAGAGTCCAAGTTTGCGGCATTCTCGTAGACTTGGCGTGCGATCATACTTCGGTGAGCGAAGGGCCGATTGGATACGAGAGACTGTGCGAGATTGCGGACGGCCTCATCGAGGGTTGGCATAGTTATCTTGACCGAGAACCCGTTTCAAAGTCTATCGACTTGGTACGCGTCGGATGCCTGTACGGGCTAGCGATGAATAATACGAAATTGCTCGAGTTCATCGCGAAATCGTACCGTGAAGAAGCAAGCCCCCTTATCTTAATGCCCCTGGTAAGAACCTCCTATGAAACCGGAATTACGGCCCAGTGGATAGCTCAGGTGCGGGACGCACCCAACGCATGGATAAATGAGAGCCGACGACAGAGCGCAGGCCTCGTCCGAATCTTGCGAGGGTCGAATAACGAAACGTTTCGCTCTGCGGCTGATCCAGTCGAGAAGGCGCGTGTCGCGTACGCAGATCTTCCGGACCCTGCGTCGGCGCGAACGGTCGCCGCGAGTTTCAAGGAGATCTGTGACGAGGTAGGCGTAGGCGCAGATGGCTCGTACCAGTACTACAAGCTTCTCTGTGCTTTCACCCACCCGTCGGTTGACCTCGCGGATCAGTACATCGCCCAGGACCAGACCAACCCACCCACTAGTCTCGTGGCGCTTCGGGAGCCGAAGTTCGACGCCACCGATGCGTGGCTCTTCTTGGCGGTTGTCGCAACGGTCTGGGCGCAAATGGCCTTCCAGTACCGCGCTCAGGACCGTGTCCTAAGGAATTCCTTGAGAATAGTCTCGCGCGAGCTTGGAATCGTCCTCGACCTCAAGCTAACGGAGAAAGCATGGCTGCGTCAGAACCAGCCCAAGTCGTCCTGAGTTGTCCCCCCCCGGTTCACTGCGCTCACCGGAGGATTTCGTGACGTAGTTCAAGCAGTGACTGTCGCTCACAGCTTGGAGCCCAGGTGTATGAGTACCTTGCAGCTGGCGTCGAGCGACTTCGCGGCCTCTTCCGGGTGGAGGGTCGAGTTCCCGCGTGGTTCTGCGCTTTGTAAAAGTGCCTCGTACTGGTCTCGAAACTCGGGTGGCACAGTCGCTCCGCTGTCGGTGGCGAGTGTCTCGGCGTGTTCAAGTAGCTGTGCTGCGTACCCGACGGCGGAGGCGTTGTCTCTACTCGTGGTCGCCACTTCCAATTCGAGGGCGGCCTTGCGTACCTTCTGTGCGGCGTAGGCGATCAGGTCATCCTCCGCTTCTATCGTCAGTGCGGCGATAGCTACGTCGAGCTCGGCAGATGCCTCCGCAACGGGGCGCATGAGTTCACGTGTGCTCATTGTCTGGTTGGCAAGGTGATCCGTCAGTGATGCCCGATACTCGATTTCACGGTGGAGTTGCCGGGCGGCTGAGTCCACGTCGATAATCAGCGATCTGACTCGGTGTTTGTGCTCGTGGGACCGGGAGGACCGATTGGCGAACGTGTTCGCTAGCTGAGTGATCGCGACGCCCGCGAGCGTGCCGCCGGTCGCGAGAATGGCCGCCCATCCGGAGGTGAAGTACACCTGGCTGAGCTTAGTACGGGAAGCGTCTCGACGCTTAAACGTGTCGGAGCCCTGACGGCACCGACGTCGATGCCAGACCGCACCGCTCGCGTGATGGATATGCGCGAGGGCGGACAGGGCCGCGTGGACAACGGACCAGGGCAGTGTTGAGCAGCCAACTCACGAGAAGGCAATCCGTGGGATGGACCCTACTTTAGCCGACTTTCGATCGATTCCAGAGCCTTTGTTGATCTCTTGTGTAAACCAAGGTGGTCATCCGAATGTGTTGTGATTACCTCGCCTCGTAGTACATTAATGTCCAATATGAAAGTATCTTCGTAAGTGTTAGTTCTCGAATCTTCCGAGGGTGAGTCGCGGTATGTGATTTTGGCGATCACGCGATCGGGGATCGGTTCGTCATTCAGGTACTGTCCGTACTCGTCTGTCTGGTCCTTATTAGCGATGTTCCAGAGATTTCTGAGTTCCATTCCGGGCACGAGGTTGGGGATTGGTGAACGGTATCGGCGGAGGAGCAAAGGAACGAAGCTGGCTTCTCCCGACCGGGTGCCAGTATCTTCGATCGGCGGGGTGAACGTGATTGCGACCGAGTGAGCGACAGAAGGTCCGTAGTTCTTGACCACGAGGTCCGCGCCTAGGCCAGTCGGATGCGGATCACGCTCAAGGTGAGCCGCGACCATCGGCCGACTGCGATCAATGCTATCTCGCTTAGTCTGGCGAAGAGTGCGAACGCCAAAGACCGTTGCAACGACAACAGACACAGCGGTAACGAGTGAGCCGAAAAGCGTGCTTGATGCGGACACCCAGTCCGCAATTGTCGCCGAATCGGCCAATGTGCTTCTCCTGTCGTGCGATTGGTAATTTAGTTTAGCTTCGGCGTCGGGAGCCGGGGGAGTTATACCCTGCGTTTCAATCGATTGACCTATCCGTGACCAGGGCCTCCGCCCTCACTGCACAACGGTGAAGCACCGTGGCGAAGTCGCGACACGGCGGTCAGTCAACAAGATGTGGCGTGCTTCTCCACCGGCCGGTGGCCCATGCCACGCGTCGCCGGGCTGCGCGCACGTGTTGACGCTGCATCACATCGCGAGTGCTGGGCACCGCTGAGCTCCGGGCAGTGGTCTCACTTGCCTGCGGTACTCGTGTCGGTCAGCCACGGACCACGGCGGGCCGACGATGACGCCAGCGTGTTCTCTCCGTGTTTCACGGACGACTGCGACCTGGCCGCGTCGCGACCTCCACCGCACTTCATTATCGATTCGACCCCCAGGTAGACGATACGCCGCACAGTGACCGTGAGGCCGCGTCTATCGGCGCGGACTAGTCACGGTCCGATCGCCACGCGACACGAGGAGCCAAGTCCACGGAGGACTCGGCCAGCCCACAGAGGTGGGGATGTACCGACCCCCGGTAACCGGGGGCCGGAAAGAGAGCAGGCGGACCTCCGCCCTCTAAGAAGGGGGACGACTCAAAAAGTTGTCACCGAGTGCGGCGGTTGCGCGTGGGCGAGTCGGTCGTGACCGATCGAACTAGGAATGAGACTGTGAGCCACCGACGCCGCAGTTATGCCATTCGGGAGACGGCGATCTGTGGTCGCCGGTGTCGTGTCGTGTTGGCTTCCACTCGACTCCTGGCCGGGCTTTTCTCGCGCGCGCGACGTAACGTACCCGACTACGAAACCACGGTATGTCTGGTCAGGGTTGGTCTATGGGTGGTGGGCCCCCGGTTACCGGGGGTAGGTGCGCCCCGGTAGCCGGGGGTAGGTCACCCCTACTACCGGGGGTTAGTCGTGGGCCCCATCTACCCCTGGCTACCGGGGGTAGATGGGAGTTATCCACAGGCAGCCTGGCGGCGCGAGTGTGTCCGTCGTCGTGCCCCGCTGTGCTGACGCGCCCGAGTCGCCCGGCGGCGAGCGGCGACCGCTGCGGCGATATGGATCGTGTAACACGCGACCTGCGATGCGCGACACATCAGACGGTCGGGGCGCAACAGTGCTGCACGAGAGCTATCGGGAGGAATACCCTAATGATTGTTGATCCATTGGGACAGGTTGCTGAGTTCTTGAACTCGGTCGGCCTACGAGCGTTCTTGGATACGATTCGGCCGTTCATCTTCCCGTAGATCGTTCGACGACAGCGACGCCCCGCCCGTCTCCCCAGAGGGCGGGGCGTCGTTCTGGATCTAGGACGTAGGGCCGCGATTCTGGCTGGACATGCCGCTCAGCGGTGCATAGGACGGACGACTCCCCGGAGGCATGTAATCGGGCCGCCGGGGAGTCGTTTTTGTGGTTAGCGCTTCACGGGTCTCGTTTTGGCGACAAACGTACGTGCTGCGGCTGCGCGTGTGGTGCGCCGTGAGAGTGTGACGGCGGCCAGCGTCGCCAGGTACTCGGCGACGATAACCGATTCGCATTCGGCGCAGACGACGCCGAGACCGTCGAGGACGACCGATCGACCGTTATCCAACGGTCCGTTCGGTGCTGTCAGTTGGACGACAGGCCGACGAGTTGGTACGTCGAGTGCGCCGCATTCAGGTACGCGGCACCGGGCGGCCTGTCGGGCGGCCTCGCGCTTGGTGGCTGACTCGGCGGCCGCTACCTTGCGTTCGGCGACCTTGAGGCGCTGTAGGTGCTGAGCGTCGTCGAAGTCTTCGTCTGTGAGCCCCTCGGCGATTACGGCGTCGTACGCGGGCCGTAGGTCTGTGAATACTGTTCGTCCTTCATGTGTTGCCGCGTAGGCGGCCTGTGACGCCTGGTGTGCGCGTTCGGCGCGCCGACGATGGGCGTCGTTTGCGAGTGGGACCAACTCACGGTCAGACATGATCGGCGCGGCGTCGTACTCCGTTCGTAGCCGCGCGGGGATTGTTCGGTCGAGCGGTGGGGCGGGCACCGCCTGGAGTAGAGACTCCCGACCGACGCCGCCGCTGAGTTCCCACCCCACCGGTTGCCCGCTCGGCGTCTTGTCGAGGAACCTTTCGGCACCGTCTGCTGTCGAGGTCTGGTTGTACTTCACTGCGAGTCTCCTTCTGTGATGGTGTTGAGTGCGTATTCCATGCGCCGCAGGTGATCGGCGAGGTGGTAATCGTCGACGTCGTATGCGGCGTTTGCACCCTCGGCGACAACAATGGCGGTGGGTCGTTCAGGATCACGAGGACTGTTTTTATCGTGCGCCAGCGAAACCCATTTTTGGA
Organism: Gordonia abscondita; assembly: GCF_032711245.1. GTDB lineage: Bacteria > Actinomycetota > Actinomycetes > Mycobacteriales > Mycobacteriaceae > Gordonia. The sequence continues at coordinate 1,110,930 of NZ_CP128986.1, read as the reverse complement.
GATCCGCCGAACTTACCCTGGGAGCGGCGTCATATGCGGCCCGCAATTTGTCGGGTACCTCGTCTGTGTGGTTGTTGTGTCTCATACGGTTCTCTTCTTTCCTTTGTTGTGTGATCTGGTGTGGATTGACGGCAGAAACCGATTAGGGTGCTGGTTTTCGGTTCGTCGTCGGCGGTGCGTTGACGAGAGTTCGACGACGGGGCCTGTATGGCCGCTTGGCTGACTTCCACGGATAATCCGATGCGTGGATCAACTCGGCCGCGTCATGCTTGGTGAGACGAGCCCCACGCCGAACGACGACGACGTTCGCGTAGGAGCGTGACACGACGCCTGTTCTGTACTTACCGGCCCCCTTGATTCGTACTCGGTCACCCGGAATGAACGTGTCGAGGTTCATCCACCGTGGTCGTTTTCCGTTGTGTTTCATGTGTTTTCCTCCTTATCTCTCTTCGCTCGACGGATCGGGAAGTGCCAGCGAATAGGTGGCGGCGTTTCCCCGTTTAACATTGGATTTCGAGGTTCGTACTATCCATCCCTCGGTGCGCGCTATTCGTAGATGCGTGCCGATGTAATCGGGTTTGGAGTATCCGATAGCTTGCGCCAGGTTGACATTTCCGGGGTACGCATTCGATCCGGTCTCAAAGTCGGCATACGTTGCCAAGGTGCGTACTACTGTGCGCGTTTCCTTGGATAGCGGAGAATGGTCCAGTCGGCGATGCCATTCACCCGTCGATATGCCGAACTTGGCTATCGGTATGCCGGGGTCGTCCCGACCGTCGTCGTTTCCCGGTGGGTGGTCCACCACACCCGGCTACACAGGCTCGACGAGAGCCAGTACGTCGTCGCGGCGGATACGGACGACACGCGTGCCGGGTACGCGGACGGCGGGCAATGTCCGCGTCTGGTGTATGCACTTGCTGATGAACGCCCGCGATACCCCGATAAGCGCGGCGGCCTCGGGAATCGTGACGTAAGTCGACGTCGGTTCGGTCATGGTTGGTCGGGCCCCTTATCGGGTAACGCCCACGGTGCCCCAGAGACGGTCAGTCGGGGCGAAGCTGTACACGCGCGGATCGATCGGTTCACGCCCCGCGCGGGGCGTACCGAATCCGTGGACTAGTGCGACGAACGTCAGGCACCGGAGTAGGGATAGCAGTCCCTGCTACGCCGATACTTTCTGTCGCGCATGGTTATTCGACCGTGGCAGTAGTCCGCGCGTCAGTCGCGCGGCGGCGCGGTCGGCGTACGCGGCGTCGTCTGTGGATCGAGAAACCGGGGCGGCGGATCATCGCCGCTAGGGTCGCGGTCGTCGCCGAGAAGGCGATAGAACGGGGCGTCGTCGCTGTCGGTGGCGTCGCGGCGCGGACCGTGGCCGATAAACGTGAGCATTGCGAGCGCCAGTGAGGCGTCGGTACGTAGGGCCTCCGTGCGGGCGGTGCGGGCGAAGTGGTGCACCATCGAGACGTCGCGGCGACGGACGGCGCGGGCGAGGTCGTGCCGGGTGATCATGTCGGCCACGTCGTGGCCCCACTGGGTGTAGGTCGGCGAGAGGTCGGCGAGCGGTCGCAGTGCAGCGGCCACCAGTTCCAGCGCGGCGCGGCCTGAGGCGTGCGGCTCGCGTAGCGCACCAACGACGCCAGGGGCGCTAGTTACCCCTGGCGTCGTTGGTGTCGTTAAGGTCATGACGATCACGCTATCACCGGATGCATAATTTTCCAAACATCAGCATAAAATGCACAACGTGACGCATAGGGCTGTGGCGACAAGGCACCAGCGGGACGCACTAACGCCAGTTCAGCGGGCATCTAGGCTCGAACCTACGACTTACCACGCGGCATGTGCGGCAGTGAATAGCGAGTCTGTATCGAGTGCGACGTAGCGGCGCGTCGTTTCGGGTGAGGCGTGCCCTAGTGTCTGCTGCAACGCGAACAAATCCCGCGATGAGGCGTAGACCCGCGTGGCGAACCGGTGTCGAAGCTGGTGCATCGTCACGTCGGCGGGCAGTAGTCGCGCGGTACGTTTGCCGACGTACGCCGGTGTCAGGTGTCCGGTGCTCGATGCGGTCGAGGGGAACACGTACCCGCCTGCGCGACGAACGTCGCGCGCGAGGTCTGGCGGACACGGGACCATGCGGCGGCGCCCACCCTTACCGGTCACGGTGAGCATGTGCCGACCGCCGGGGACGTCGAGCACGTCGCGTGAGTGCATCGCGGCGACCTCGGCACGTCGTAATCCGCATTCGGCGGCCAGTCTCACCATGAGCCGGTCGCGGGGGTCGGCGATGCGGAGCGCGAACCGATAGTCAGCTTCGGCGGCCGGTCGCGGCGACGTCGGTGCCACCGGTGGCGGGGGTAGGTGAGTGGCCGGATTGTCGGTGCGGCGGCCCGTCGTGACAGTCCACGAGAAGAATCCGCGCAACGTTGTGCGATGACTACGGCGGGTCTCGGTGCGCCAGTCGCCAGCGGCGAACCAATCGGTGACGTCAATCTCTGTGACCTCGGCGGGGCCGGTCGGATGCATCGCGCGCGCGAACGCCGATAGCTGGTAGCGGCGGGTCTCGCGCGTCGTTTTGGGCCGCCCCTGTGCGCGGGCGAACGTATCCCACTCATCGATCCAGTGCGCCCACTGTGTCGGCACCGCTTTAGGGTCCGGGCCCGTGCGCGAGCGGTCGGGATACGTCATGGCGCGGGCAGTCATCGCGGCCGGGTCCGGCGCGTTCAGGGGAATATCGGCGGCCGGATTGACCAGCGCGCCAGTCATTGCGACATACCACGCAAAGAACACGCGGAGAGACTTGACGTTATTGCGGTACGTCGCGGCCGTCCACGTCCGGCCGTCGAGGTATCGCGCGAGACGGGCAGGCGTGACGTCGCCAGGGTCGACGGCGAGCGCGTCGGCGGCCCTCCGAACATGTGAGGCGTGATAGCCGATGGTGTGATCGGAAAGTCGTTGCGCCCGTAGGTGTTCGGTGAATCGATTCACGGTGCGGTGCCAGGTGGTCGAGGTCATGGGAGGTCCGTTCGGTTCGAGGGGGTAGTGGCGCGGCGGCAAGGGCACGACGGCGGGCAGTGGGGCCCGTACCGGGCCAGATGGTCGGCCGCATACCACTCGGCGGCAGCATCAGCGGCGGCGTCGTGCTCATCGTCGGTGCTCGCGTAGGCCGGAAGCTCGACGCTCACTGTGTGGTAGTAGGTCTGTAAGCGGTCAGGTACCCCGGAATACGGCGGGGCCGGCGAGCGGCGCGCCGCGTCGTCGGCGGTCCACGCGTCGCCCGTGCGGTCATCGACGGAACTCACGCGGTCACCGCTTCTACGTGCGGACGGTCGTCGTTGCCGGGGCCCTGGCGGAACGAGTCGGCCAGGCTCTCTAGCGCGTCGGCACCGGCACCGGAACGGATGAGTTGCGCGGCCAGCGTCAACGCAGAGGCCATACCCCCGTCACTCTCGACGGCACCGTCTGCCCGCTTCGGCGGCGACGGGGCCGCCGGTATCGCGGCCGGGGCAGCCAGGTCCGACAGTCGTGCGGCCAAGTCGGCGTCGCGGTCGGCGGTGTGGTGCTGGTAGATCATCGCCGCCGATACGGTCGAGTGTCCCAATCGGTGCTGTATCTCTCGAATGGATGCGCCGGTGCGGGCGGCCAGCGTCGCGCCTGTGTGCCGCAGATCGTGCCACCGCAGGTCACTACGCCCAGCGGCCGCGCGCGCCCGCGAGAAGTGCCGATGACGATGCGACTCATACACCGGGCCCCCGGCGGGGGTAGTGAATACCAGCGCCGACTGTGTGCGCCCGGTGTAGGCGTCCAGGTGCGCGGCCAGAATCTCGACCACGTGCGGCGGTAGGTGGATCGTCCGTACCGACGATGCAGTTTTCGGCGGCCCGTACGTCGCCGGTCCCGACCCACCGATCAGGGCCCGGTCGACGCGTACTGTGCCGGTCCCAGTGTCGCGGTCCAGGCTCACCCTGGACCGGTCCAACGCGAACAGTTCCCCGGCGCGTAGACCCGACCACGCGGCCACATGCACGGCAGCGACCAGGCGGTCGGGCATGGCGGCCGCTATCGCGTCGATCTGCGCGGGCGTAGCCGGTACCCGTTCAGCCGCGCGCGTGGTCCCAGCCTTACGGATACGACACGGATTCTCCCGTATAAGCCCCTCGTCGAGCGCAGCGGCGAGGATTGCACGCAACACCCGGTACGCCTGCGCCGCCTGTGTTTTGCCGGTGTCGCCGGTCGACTCTCGGGGAGGTACCGGGCCCCCGGCCGCCTCCCACTCGGCTACCACGGCAGCAGGCAGACGGCCTGTCGACGGGACCGCTATACCCATGTCGCGCGCCCACACGCGTGCCGGATGCACGCGCGGGGCCCGCTTGCACCGGGCCCCGGCCGTGGTGGCGGCGGTGTGTGTGACGGCCGCGTACCAGTCGCGGACGGTGGCTACGTCGACCGACGCCAGCGGCTCGTCGCCAAGGCGCACTGTCCCCAGTCCCGGCGCGGTGACCGGAGCGGCGATGTAGCGGGTCAGGTGCCGCCGGTACAAGGCGACGGTGCGCGGTGCGAGGTCGACACCCGCGCGGGCGGACAAATACCGGTCGGCGTACTCGGCGACGGTGACCGCACCGGCGTCGGGGTCACGGTAGTCACCGCGTAACACGTCTGCGTGTGTCTGTGTGAGCCAATTGTTCGCGGCTTTCCGCGTAGTGAACGTGAGTGGTGCGGTGCGTCGGCGGTATTCACCGGGCACGGTGTAGCGGGCGCGGAACCGGCCAGAGGGCAGCGGTTCGACGGTCCCGAATGAACGTTGAGAGGTCATGTGATGGTCGTCCTTGGCGGATAGCAAGTGTCCACGTAGCGCCCACGGCGGTACATGTTGTCCCTACTTCTGCTATCCGCCAGAGGGGGTAAAACCCTCTCTGACCAGGGAGAGCCGATGACGGGAATCGAACCCGCACTCTCAGCTTGGGAAGCTGATGTTCTACCACTAAACTACATCGGCATTGCGGCACCGCGAACGATGCGAGCATCACCATAACAAACCGGCGGTCGGGTCGGTGTCGTCGGTGCGTCTCAATCGCCGTTTCGATCGGGGGTGAGGCTTGCCACCGGTGTGCCGTCGATGCCGAAAACTGTGCCTATCTGCAGTAACCTGATCTCCGTGCTGTTATCAGACCGCGATATCCGTGCCGAGATCGATGGAGGCCGACTCGGCATCGAGCCGTTCGACTCGGCCCTCGTTCAGCCGTCGAGCGTCGACGTCCGCCTAGACGGGCTCTTCCGCGTGTTCAACAACACCAAGTACACGCACATCGACCCCGCAGAGCGGCAAGACGAGCTCACCACCCTCGTCGAACCCACACAGGGTGAACCGTTCGTGCTGCACCCGGGGGAATTCGTTCTCGGATCCACCCTCGAAGTGTGCACACTGCCCGACGACCTCGCCGGCCGTCTGGAAGGCAAGTCGTCGCTCGGCCGACTCGGACTGCTGACCCACTCGACGGCGGGATTCATCGACCCCGGATTCTCCGGCCACATCACGCTGGAACTGTCGAACGTGGCGAACCTGCCGATTACGTTGTGGCCCGGAATGAAGATTGGACAGCTCTGCCTGTTCCGCCTGTCGAGTCCGGCCCAGTCCCCGTACGGGAGCGCTGCGGTCGGCTCCAAGTATCAGGGGCAGCGTGGCCCGACACCTTCCAAAGCGTATTTGAACTTTCAGAGCTGACCGATGGCCGATCAGTACGACACCCCGCCCTGGCTCGCCGGATTCAGCGTCCCCGAAGCCCCGACCGGAGCCGTACTCGCCATCACGTTCGGTCCCTCCGGTATCTGGACCGGCCGCGTCGACGGCCGCAGACGGATCGTGTCGGCACGGTCAGAACGCCGGATCGTACCGAACATCCTCGACATGCGGATCGCCGCAGAATTCGTGGAAAACGGCAAGGTACCGGAAGCCGCCGACCCCGCGGTATTCGACGAACTGGCCGAACTAGTCGCGCAAGCCCGCGACACGATCGGAGACCGCGACAGCATCCTCGTCATGGGTGCGGGACCGTTGCGATTCGTCTCCTTGAGCCGCGCCGACATCGTCGAAGCGACTGTGCCCGAAGTAAATCGAATCCACGGCATGATCGTCGAACTAGCCGATTCCGCACCCGTCGACGCAATTCTCCTCGGGCCGGGAACCGACCAGTGGCCCGGGCTGTGGGAGTCGCTCACCGAACGCGGCTTCACCACACTCGCGCCTGGCGATCCGTTCCCCACCACCTTCGGCGGCGACGACGATCCAACCAACAGTCTCGACCGCGTCGCCGTCGCCCCGGCCGCGCTCGCCTGGGGAGCGGAAACGTCCGGCGACGGCCCCCTCTCCTTCAGCGCATCCGGCATTGACCCTGCCGACTACGGGCTCGACGAATACGGAAACGTCCAATACGGCATGGCCGCCGACGACAATCTGGACAGCGAGCGATCCGACGCAGACGACGAAGCCGCCGAACAACAACGCGCCGCCGAACAACGACGACGCTGGCGAATCACCGCAGCAGCGGCGATAGTCGTCGTCCTCGGACTGGGCGGCGTCGGTACGGCGGTCGCCATGAACATTCACGAACACAGCGGCCCCAGCATCGACGAGCTGAGCGACCTGTCCGGGACGCAGACCACCTCCGACGACGAATCTGCTGCGCCCGAACACATCCCGAACTCGGCGGACCCGAAAGAAGTCAAAGCGGCCCGCGCGAAAATGCTCAAATATACGACACCGCCGCCGCCGCCCAAGACGACGTCGACAACTAAGAAGCCGCAGCAGACCGAGGAACAGCCCGCCCCCGGTCCGAAGCCTCAGCCGAAACCACGCAAGCGCACCATCCCGAACCCGATTCCTGGACTGCCGCCGATCGTCGTCGGCTAACGATCCCGAGATCTCGACCCCGCAATCAACAGGGGAGAGCGGCCTGCAGAAGCCGAATCGTCAGTCGCGGCGGTGCTTGCGTTCGCGGGCGACAGCCAGATAGTCGTCGAGCTGGCGAGATAGCTCACGATCTAAGGCGCGGTACAACGTGTTGTGGGCGGTGACGCGCCCAGTTCGTCGTAGCTCGCTGAGCAAGTCAGACGCCCACTCCGACTCTTCCCCGACCTCAGGAATCCAGCCGTCGAACCTGCCGTCGGTGATCGCGCTGCGACCAGCAGAGACAAGCGTGTGCGCAGCGCGCTGCATATCTTCGTCGAGCTTCTCCTGAAGATCGAGGACATACGACAACGGCATGCCGTTCGCCATCAGACGCACATACCCGTCGATGCTCTCAGTGTCAGTGATCGTGTACTGCTCGGGAAGCGCACCGTCGCCGACCGGTTCGATGAGACCCGATTCGCACATCCGCTCCAGCAGGTCCGCATCGTCGGTCCCGAGCAGGTCGTACAACTCCTGCACCGAGATAGTCTCCGACGGTGTCCGCGACCACGGCGCGGTAACAAGCTCCCGAAGACCGAGGACTTCGGCGAGATCCTCGCCCTGCTCCATGCGCTCGAAAAATTCGGCGATATGCGTCATCGTGAAACCTCGCCCCAACAAGTCGTTGATGACGTGCAGACGAGACAAGTGCTCGTCACCGTAGATCGCGATCCTCCCGCGGCGCTCCGGCCGCGGAATCAGTCCACGGTCCTGATAGCCGCGGACATTCCGCGTCGTCGTGCCAGCAGCCTGCGCAAGATCGTCGATCCGGTACTCGGTCATTCACATGATTCTTCCAAACCCCGAGGCTCGAGGCTTGAAGACGCCGGTGAGATGTCCTACACGTCGATAGTCAGCGACTCCGAATCGCAGCGCGAGACGCACGGTAGGAAATAGCCGGCCGCACGCTCGGGCTCCATCAGGCTGCCGTCACGATGGTCGACGACGCCCTCGGTGACACGCAGCTTGCACGTGCCGCAGAATCCCTGCTGGCACGAGTAGGGCGCGCCGGGCCGCAGGCGCCGCAACGCGGTCAGCACCGACTCGTCAGCGGCCACCGTCTCCGTCTCCCCGGTCGACGAGAGTCGGATCGCGAATTCGGTGCCGTTCTCGATGGGCGGCGGCGAGAACCGCTCGTAGTGCAGTTCGACGTCGACGCGGTCGACGAGGTGCGTGCGCAGACCCTCCAACATCGGGGTCGGGCCGCAGCAGTACAGCGCGACGCCGTCGCCGCCGACCTCGCCGACGAGATCATCCATCGTCGGAAGGCCATGCTCGTCGTCGGTGCGGATTTGCACGCGGTCGCCGTAGCGGGCCAGCTCCTCACGGAACGGTATCGAATCGAGCGTGCGACCGGTGTAGATCATCGTCCAGTCGAGACCGAAACGATCAGCGATCGCGACCATCGGCAGGATCGGGGTGATGCCGATACCTGCGGCGACGAAACGCAGCTTCCCGACCGGCGAACCGTAGCCGGGCATCGCCAACGGGAACGCGTTGCGTGGCCCCTTGATCGAGATCGAATCGCCAACCTTGAGCGTGTCGTGGACTTCCTTCGAGCCGCCGCCACCATCCGGAATGCGACGCACTGCGATGCGGTACGTTGTCCGATCTCCCGGATCGCCGCACAACGAGTACTCGCGGAGCAACCCGGACGGCAGAAGGACATCGAGGTGCGCTCCGGCACGCCATTCGGGGAGAACCGAACGGTCCGGCGCCGCGAACGTCAACGCGATCACGTTCTCGTCGTGCGCCACCACTTCACGGTCCACGATCTCAAGATGCTGGACGCCGTCGTTCTCCGGGACGTCGTACAGCGGCGACAAGGGAGCCCACAACGGGAACCAGGTCTTGCCGAGGCCGGTGACGAAACGCATCAGCGGATCACGACGCCACCGCCCAACCAGATGCGGCGGCTCGGTCACGAGATCCGTCTCGTGCGGATGACTGATGTGGTTCACGACTGTCATCCCGCGCGCCGTGCGCCCGGCGACGTCGCGAGGAACGCGACGGCCTGTGCGGTGTCACCGATGTCGGACGGGTGGAAGCCCGGCTTGAAGTACGTCGCCGTCGCCAGTGCGAGGCTGCTGATCTTCGGGAAAACACCTGCGCGGGATTCGACGAAGTAGTCGTGCACGTACTTGTAGATCTCCGCAGGCAGACGTAGCTCCGCGAAGGTCGGATCTTGACGGTTGATGTGGCGGAAGCCACGGACCAGCAGAATCACCAGGAACGGCAGAGCCAGGGCCATGGCGCGGCCACGCCGCAGTGGGCTGTCGCCGAAGTATGCGGCGACTTCGTGCGCCACCGAACGGTGCTCCACCTCTTCGGCACCGTGCCAGACGAACATGTCCATCATGTTCGGGTCGGCACCGTGCTCGGCCCACGTGCAGTTCAACGCGAAGTCGCCGAGCAACGCCGTGTAGTGCTCGATCGCAGCGATCAACCACAGACGCTCGATGAGATGCTTCTGCCTATCCCTGGGGGTCTGGCCGTCGCGCGGGCCGATGACCCGTCGGAAGATCCACTCCATCTGGGCCTGGTAGCCGGACGCGTCGATGTCCCGCTTGGTCAACCAAGTCTGGACGGCCTTGTCGTGTGCTTCGGCGTGCATGGCCTCCTGGCCGACGAAGCCGCGGACGTCAGCGGCCAGCTTCTCGTCCTTGATCATCGGCAGCGCCTCGTTGAACGTCTCCACGAACCACCGCTCACCTTCGGGTAGAAGGAGGTTCAGCGTGGTGATCATGTTCGACGACACCGGGCTGTCCGGAATCCAGTGCAACGGTGCTTCGGTGAGATCGAACTCGACGTTGCGGGCGTGCAGCTCCACATCGCCGGGATCGGTCTCGGCGGTGGAACGTGTGCCGTGTGTGCTCGTCATAGCCGGCTCCTAGCTGGTCAGTTTCTGGCGTGCCGCGATGCGCGACGCCCACGGGACGAATCGATACGCGCGGTAGCCGAACTTCGCTTCCGGCGTGACTGGTACGACGGCCTTGTTGGAGACGACCGCCGCGACTATCTCGCGGGCCACCTTGTCTGGCGTGTAGTTCCGCTTCTCGTAGAAGCCGGTCACCTTGCGGCGCATAGCGTCCTGGTCGTCGACGCCCGCGTACTCGGTGGCCGATGTGATGTTGGTGTTGACGATGCCCGGGCAGATCGCGCTGACGCCGATCCGGTGGCTGGAGAGTTCGGCGCGCAGACTCTCCGAGAACATCAGCACGCCTGCCTTGCTCGCTGAGTAGAGACCGAGTTCGCGGGACGGGGTGAACGCTGCCGCCGACGCCAGATTCACGATGTGTCCGCCGGTGCCGCGGGCGACCATCTGCTTGGCGAACGCACGACTGCCGCTGATCACACCCCGCAGATTGATGTCAAAGAGGCGGTCGATCTGTTCTTCGGACGCATCCAGTGCGCTGCCGCCCAATCCGATCCCCGCATTGTTAACGACGATGTCGGGGACGCCGTGACGGGCGCGGACGTCGTCGGCGAACTCGTTCACCGCGGCGGTCTTCGAGACGTCCAGTTCGTAGACGTTCGTCAGTACGCCCATGGCTTTGCACTCGGTGGCGGTCTCGTCGGCCGCCGCCGTGTCGATGTCGGCGAGGACCACCTCGCAGCCGAGTGCCGCGAGTGCGAACGCGGTCTCGCGTCCGATGCCGCTGCCCGCGCCGGTGATGACGGCGAGCTTGCCGGTCAACGCGAGCGGCGCCCCCACCTGGCGGGCACGGTCGATCGTGTTCGGGGCGCGCGACGTGCCGTTCTCGATGGAGTCGATGAACTCGATTGCCGTCGCCGCGAGGTAGTCGGGGTTCGTGTAGGGAAGCCAGTGGCCGGTGGTCGAGGACTTGCGCCACAGCTTCGCCGCGTGCGTGTAGGTGCGGTCGTAGATCGCGGGTCGCAGTGCGATGTCACGGTCGTTCACCACTTCGAGGACGGGCACCGACGTCGGTCGCGGCTCCGGGTGGGCGAGCTTGCCGCGGATGTTGGCTCGGTAAAGCTTGAGCCCGGAGATCATGTCCTCACGCAGTGTCGGCGCGAACGACACGTTCTCGCGGGGTGTGCCTTCTATCGCGTGCAGGAATTCCGTCCACAGCTTCGCTGAGCCGAGGGTCCGGAAGAACGCGTCCGACACGCCGGGGATCTGGAAGAACCCGGTGTACGCCGACGATGCGACCTGCGACAGTGCGCGCGAAATGTTGCCCGGTGTCGGTGACGCGAGCTGGGCGCGAGCCCACTCGCCGAGGAAATCGAGATTCGGCCCCGAAACGGACGTGAACGACGCGATGGACGTCTCCGCGCCCGGAGTCGTGACGGCCTCCCACGTCTGTACCGACCCCCAATCGTGGGCGACGACGTGCGCGCTGCCGCCGTCGGTGACTGACCCGATGACCGCGAACAAGTCCTGTGCGAGACCCGCCAGACGGTACGACGGGACGTCGTCGGGACGATCGCTCTCGCCGAAACCGCGAGTGTCGTATGCGAATACGCGGTAATGCTCGGCGAGTTGGGGAGCGATGCGGTCCCACAGGTGGTGCGTGTCCGGCCAGCCGTGCACGAAAACGACGGTCGGCCGGTCAGCGGCGGCGGTGTCGCCGTATGAATAGGTCGCCAGACGAACGCCACCCGCGGTGATGTCCGTGCGATGCCAGTCGGTCATATCGTCTCCGATCGTGCCATTGTCCATTGACACGGTACCACCGGTTACAGATACGCGCTAGCCCTAGTTAGCAGGAGTGTCTGCGCAGGTCACTGGCGGTACGACGACAGGAAGTTGCCGATCCGGTCGATCGCCTCCGAGAGGTCGCGCGTCCACGGCAACGTGACGATCCGGAAGTGGTTCGTATCGCCCAAGTTGAACCCCGACCCCTGCACCACCAAGATCTTCTCCTGCAGGAGAAGATCCTGGACGAGCTTCTCGTCGTCGTGGATCTCGTGCACCTCGGGGTCCAGCCTCGGGAACGCGTACAGCGCGCCCATCGGCTTCGCGCAGCTCACGCCCGGGATGTCGTTGAGCTTGGCCCACGTGACATTTCGCTGCTCCAAGAGGCGGCCGCCGGGCTTCACGAGGGCATCGATGCTCTGGTAGCCGCCGAGGGCAACCTGGATCGCATGCTGGGCGGGGACGTTCGCGCACAGACGCGTCGACGCCAGAATGCCCATGCCCTCGAGGAAACCCCTCGCATGGTCTTTCGGTCCGGTCATCACGACCCAGCCCGCACGGTAGCCGCAGACGCGGTACGCCTTAGACAACCCGTTGAACGTGAGCGTCAACAGATCCGGAGCCAACGACGCGACGTTGATGTGTTCGGCGTCGTCGTAGAGGATCTTGTCGTAGATCTCGTCGGCGAGGATCAGCAGCGAATTCTTGCGGGCCACCTCGACGAGACGTTCGAGCACCTCACGCGAGTAGACGGCGCCCGTCGGGTTGTTCGGATTGATGACGACGATCGCCTTGGTGCGTGCGGTGATCTTCGATTCGATGTCCTCGATGCTCGGATTCCAGCCGTTGTCCTCGTCGCACTTGTAATGCACGGGGGTGCCGCCCGACAGGGAGGTCATTGCCGTCCACAGCGGGTAGTCGGGCGATGGGATAAGCACCTCGTCGCCGTTATTGAGCAGTGCCTGCATTGTCATCGTGATCAGCTCGGACACGCCGTTGCCGAGCAGCACGTCGTCGACGTCGAAGTACGGGAAGTCCGGGATCAGCTCGTAGCGGGTCACCACGGCGCGGCGCGCAGACAGGACACCCGCCGACTCCGAATAGCCCTGCGAGAAGGGCAGCGAGTGGATCATGTCGCGCAGAATGACGTCCGGGGCTTCGAATCCGAACAGCGCCGGGTTGCCGATGTTGAGCTTGAGGATGCGGTGGCCCTCCGCCTCGAGCCGCGCGGCCTCCGCGTGCACCGGACCGCGGATCTCGTAGCACACGTTCTGCAGCTTCTCGGACTGCTCGATCGTGCGGAGATTGAGGTTCTGGTGCGACACATGGGGGCGACTCATGGGTACATTCTGTCAGCCGGACGCAATCGAATTGAATTCGCCGGGGACACTGGCAGGCGTGACTTCCACCTCGTTCACCGTCGCCTCGTTCAACGTCAACGGCATTCGTGCTTCTCGCCGTCGTGGATTCGACGACTGGCTCGCTGACAGATCACCCGATGTCGTCGGACTCCAGGAATTGCGGTGTCCATTGCCGGAAGTCGGTCAGTTCCCTGGGTATACGGCGTCGATCGATGTCGGCTCGATCCCGGGCCGGAACGGCGTCGGGCTGCTGACGCGGTACGAACCTGCTGCCGTCCGGTCGTGGGCGCTGACACCGCCGAAGGCGCGGGGATTGAGTGCCTACGCGACCCACGGCCGATACATCGAGGTGGATCTGTCCGACCGCCCGCTGACCGTCGCCTGCCTCTACTTGCCGAAGGGCGGCCTACCTGCGCACATGCAGCGGCCGGGAGGAATCCGCTCGGAGGCGGACGGCGGAGCCAAGTACGAACGGAAAATGACGTTCCTCGCCGGTTTCGCCCGTGAGCTCGACCGCAACCGGCTCGCTGCCGCGCGGAACGGCCGTGACTTCCTGCTCGTGGGCGACCTCAACGTCGCGCACACCCAGTACGACGTCACCAACTGGCGGCCCGCCCGCAAGATGGAAGGGTTCCTGCCGGAGGAACGCGAATGGTTCTCGTCGCTCCTGTCGCCGCGCAGGCTGATCGACGTGGTGCGGGCGCTGCACGGCGATGAGCCGGGTCCGCTCACCTGGTGGAGTTGGGCTGGACAGTCGTTCGTCAAGGACGTCGGCTGGCGGGTGGACCATCAGCTGGCGACTGGGTCGCTCGCGCGGCGCGCGGAAGCCGTGTGGGCTGACAAGGAATCGTCGCCGGACGCGCGCCTGTCCGACCACGCGCCGCTGATCGTGCGCTATCGAGAGTGAGTCGACATGATTGCGCGCGAACTGTTCCTGGCGAACGGTTCAAGTGCCAACGTTGCGGCGATCGGAACCGAAAGGCGTGCGCGTGCGTCTAACCGAATGTGGGGGAGAGAAGTACTGACCGAGCACGCGTCTGCGTCGGGGTCGCCGAGCACCTGGCGATTCACGACGGGGTGATCACCGCTGCTGAAGCCGTGGACCTGGGGATGAGTGCAGGCGAAGCACGCGGAAAACTGGCGGCCGGTCTGTGGATTCCGCACGCGCGGGGCGTCTATCTTTCTGCCGAGCATCAGATGACCGATATGGCGAGACTCCGCATCGCGGTGGCCGCGACAGGCGGGGTGGTGGATCGGACAGCCGCCGCATGGCTGCTCGGATTCCTACCGGATCTACCGGACATCATCACGCTGTCGATCCCGCGATCGGCACACGGCGCGGCCCATGGCGCCGTGGACACGAGCTGCAAGCGGCGGAGTCTCCCCTCCGAAGACGTCATGGCCACGCGAGGCGTCCCGGTGACTCGGGAGGCGTTGACACTCCTGCAACTCGCGTCCGCGCTGGCGATCGACGAAGCGATCACGATCATCGACCGGGCGGTGCAGACTGAGCGGGTTTTAGTTCACGAACTGAGGGCGAGTCTCGACCGGAACTCCGGTGCCCATGGAATGCGGCTGGCGCGTGTCCTCGTAGCTGCGGCCGAGGACGATTCGGAGTCTGAGGCTGAGCGACTGTTCGTCCGACTGCTCAAGCAGTACCGAATCTCTGGATGGGTACAGCAGCAGTGGATCAACGGCGTTCGCATGGACTTCGTGTGGCCGGAACTGGGCATCGTGGTGTCGGTTCACGGTTGGATGTTCCACCGCCGCTACGACCGATGGGACCGTGATCTGCGGACCGCAAACATGCTAGGACTCATGGGTCTCTTGCCGTTGAGCTTCCCGTGGAAGCGCCTCAGGTTCGAGGAGGAATCGGTAGTCCGTGAATTGGTTGCGGCGATCGAGTCACGACAGTCCGTCGACTGAAAACGTTGGCACTCGAACCGTTCTCGGGGAACAGTTCGAGTGCCAACGTTGAGCGATGCGGACTACTTCGCGCCGGGGCGCTTCTTTCCGGTCGCCAGGCCGAAGCCCTTCGCCTTCGCGGCTCCGGGCTCGGTGATCGTCCGGGCGTCTGACGCTGGAACCGTCGGTGCTTCGGGTGCCTCGGCTGCCGGAGCCTCGGGCTCGGGCTGAACTACTGGCTCCGGCTCGGCGGGAGCCTCCGGCTCCAGCTCGGCAGGAGCCTCCGGCTCGGCGGAGGGAACCGGAGCGGCGGCCTTGGGTGCTCCCGGCGTTTTGGCGCCGGGCTTCTTGAGCCCGCCCGCCATGCCGAATCCCTTTGCCTTGCCGGCGGTTCCCTCGGTCACCGCGGACTCTGCTGGAGCCTCGGGTGCGGCGGCAGGAGCCTGCGGAGTTGGAGCCTCGGCTGCAGCCGCGGCGGCCTTGGGTGCTCCCGGCGTCTTGGCGCCAGGCTTCTTGAGCCCACCCGCCATGCCGAAGCCCTTGGCCTTGCCCTCGGTGCCCGCCGTGGTGGCGGATTCCGTAGTCGACGTGTCGTCCTCTGCTGTGGGAGCGTCAACCCGAGCTTCGGCCGTAGGTGCGGTCGCAGTTGCCGGTTTGGGCGCTCCGGGCTTCTTGGCGCCGGGCTTCTTCAATCCGCCTGCCATCCCGAAGCCCTTGGCCTTGCCTTCCGACGCCTCGGTGGCGGTACGTGCCTCGGCTGCCGGCGCAGCTGGTGCGGCCGCAGCGCCGGGCTTGGGTGCCCCGCCGGGCTTCTTCATCCCGCCGGGCTTCTTGAGTCCGCCGCCCATGGACAGGCCCTTGGCCGGTGTAGCCTCGGTCGTCTCTGCCGGCGCGGCCGGTGCTGCTGCCCCGCCGGGCTTGGGCGCCCCGCCGGGCTTCTTCAAGCCGCCCGGCTTCTTGAGTCCGCCACCCTTGGGCGCGAGACCCACCGCAGGCTTGGCGTCGGCCGGAGCAGCGGCAGCAGGTGCTGTGGCCTTCGGTGCCGCGGCCACAGGTTCGGGCTCGGGAGCAGGAGCAAGCTCGGACTGGATCGGGTGCAGGAACTTGCCGCCGCGTTCGACAGTCTCGCGGCCGCGCAATACGCCCTCGAGAATCATCTGTGCCACGTCGACGACCTCGATCTTGCCCTCGTCCTCGGTGCCGCTGGTTTGCGCGGTCACCCCGTCGGTGAGCATGACGCGGCAGAACGGGCAGCCGGTCGCGATCTTCTTCGTCGCGCCGTCGCCGGTCGGAGCCTGCGTTGTGGCGAGGGTGTCGAGCGCTTCGTCGACACGGTCGACGTTGATGCGCTTGCCGATCTGCTCTTCCATCCACATCCGGGCGCCACCGGCGCCGCAGCACATGGAGCGTTCGCCGTGACGCGGCATCTCGGTCAGCTGACCGCCTGCCGCATCCATCAGTTCACGCGGAGCGTCGTAGACCTTGTTGTGACGGCCCAGGTAGCAAGGATCGTGGTACGTGATGGCCTGGCCACCCACCGGGGCGACTGGAACGAGCCGCTTCTCCCGGACGAGGCGGTTCAGCAACTGGGTGTGGTGGACCACCTCATATTCGCCGCCAACCTGCGGGTACTCGTTACCGAGTGCGTTGAAGCAGTGCGCACAGGTCACGACGATCTTTTTGCGCTGGGTCGGTGCGGTCGCGAACAGTTCGTTGAATGTCTCGATGTTCTGCTGCGCGAGCATCTGGAACAGGAACTCGTTGCCCGCGCGGCGAGCGGAGTCGCCGGTGCAGGTTTCGCCTTGGCCGAGGACCAGGAAGTCGACGGCTGCGATGTCGAGAAGCTCGGCGACGGCCTTCGTGGTCTTCTTCGCGCGGTCTTCGTACGCACCGGCGCAGCCGACCCAGAAGAGGTATTCGTAGCCTTCGAAAGATTCGACGTCCTGGCCGTAGACCGGGATGTCGATGTCCATCTCGTCGATCCAAGCGGTCCGCTGCGAGGAGTTCTGACCCCACGGGTTGCCCTTGTTCTCGAGATTCTTGAACATGCCGGCGAGTTCGGTCGGGAAGTCCGACTCGATCAGGACCTGGTAGCGCCGCATGTCGATGAAGTGGTCGACGTGCTCGATGTCGACCGGGCACTGCTCGACGCACGCACCACATGTGGTGCACGACCAGAGTGCTTCGGCGTCGATCACCGCGCCGGCGGGGTCTCCGCCGAGCGAGTCGCCGACGAGCTTGCGGTCGGCTTCGGCGAGTGCCGCAGCCGGGACCGCGTCGAGCTTCGCCTGATCGACATTGCCATCCTTGTCGACGATGCCGACTTCGTCGCCGCCCATGTCCTTGCTGCCGCCCGCAAACAGGTATGGGGCCTTCGCCTGACCGTGGTCGCGCAGTGACATGATCATCAGCTTCGGTGACAGCGGCTTACCCGTGTTCCACGCCGGACACTGTGACTGGCAACGACCACACTCAGTGCAGGTGGTGAAGTCCAGCCAGCCCTTCCACGAGAAGTCCTCGATCTTGCCTGCGCCGAAAGCATCGACGTCGGGGTCGGCGGTCTCCATGTCGAGGACCTTGCCCTGGCTCATCATCGGCTTCGCGGCACCGAGGGCGACGCCGCCGTCGGATTCACGCTTGAAGAAGATGTTGGGGAATGCTGCGAAGCGGTGCCACGCCACACCCCAGTCGATGTTGAGGCCCACAACGGCCAGCCAGATCATGCCGGACATCAGTTTGATGACCGCGGCTCCGGTCACCCAGTACACGGAGCATCCGTCGAAGAGCTGCGCGAAGTAGTGGGTGAAGAACGACGTCCAGACGGGCGGGTTCTCGATGCCGGATGCGATCTTGAAGGTCTTGACGAAGACCATGCCGAGACCTTCGATGAGGACGACGAGCTCGACGAAGTAGGCGGCGCCGAAACGGGAACCGGAGAAGCGCGAGAGGCGACCGGGGCGACGCGGGTGATTGAGCTGGCGGATGATCATCATCGCCGAGATGCCGATCACTGTTCCTAGGCCGAGAACTTCGTCAGCGAAGATGTAGATGTTCCAGGCGCCGATCACCGGCCAGTGGAACTCGGGGTCGAAGATCTGCCCGTAGGCTTCGAACCAGAAGATCGCGCCGATCAGGAAGCCGAACATCACAAGCCAGTGGGCCCAGCCCACTGTTCGGAATTTGGTCATCCGCGTATGCGCGACGAATTCCTTCAGCATCGTCATCAGGCGCTTGCCTGGATATGCGAATCGCTGCGCGTCGACCTTTTGGCCTTGGGCGATGGAGCGGATCATGGTGAACACGCCCCGCAGGAACAGCGCCCAACATGCCAGGCTGATGAACGCGGCGATCGATCCGATCACGATGGTGGTCGTCGTCATTGGAAGTACCGGCCTTTCTTCAGGTCGTACCAAGACTCGGCGTGAGCGGCCGAAGCCCGCGCCGAAGTCGACGTTTTCTCCTGGTAACCGTAAGGCTTCGCCCCTATTGCGCGCTGCCAAGGATTACCTAACTTCGCAGGTTGCAACGGGTTCCAGGTTTCCGGACGCTATGTTACTCGCCAGTAGGGTTACGGACCAAGCCGTCCCGCACGCTCGCTATGTGATGTCCGACAAGTCGCGGTGACGTCGACATCGGATGTATGAAAGCCGGGCAGTTCTCACTGGTGATGCGAGACCTTTGGCGACGGCGGCTTGGAAATGCCGCAGGCGAACGCCGCAGGTGCCCGTCCGACGTATCTACACCTGCGGCGGCAGCGCTTCTAGTTCAGTGAGGGTCGTCTCCAGGTGGTCGAGGATGCGCTGAAGGCTGGGGAGTTCGGCGCGGGCTCCGGTGACGCCGAAGTTGGCTTTGCCGGAGATCGTGGCGATCGTGATGTTCAACGCCATCCCCTCGAGTGGGATCGACACCGGGTAGCAGCCGTCGAGCCGCGCACCGTTCCAGTACAACTGATCCTCGGGACCGGGGACGCTCGAGATCATCAGGTTGAAGCCCGACGGCGTGTACTGGACGAACCCGGGGATCGTAGTGAACGCGAGCGGCCAGACGATCGCTGCGCCGAGCGCCAGAGCCTGCAGGGGACGGAGCCCGCGGACTGCGGCCTTCGCGCTATGGGTCGACGCTTTGATCGCGGCGACCCGGTCGGCAGGATCGGCGAGATCGGTCGCCATCCGCACCGAGATCGCGGTGATCGAGTTGCCATCGGAATCACCGTCGCTGTGCAAGGACACCGGCTGCACGGCCACCAGCGACTCGTCAGGCAGTGCGTCCTGGTCGGCCAGATATGTGCGCAGCGCGCCGGAGCACATCGCGACCATCACGTCGTTCAACGTCATGCCCTGTGCTTTCCCAACCGCACGAAGCCGTTCGATCGGCCAATCTTGAGCAGCGAAACGTCGAGCCGACCCGATCGACACGTTGAGGATGGTGCTCGGAGCCTGCTGCAGCGGCGCGACGTAATCCTTGTCGGTGACGCCGGCGACGGCGATCTTCGCCGCGGCGGGAGCCAGTCCGACCACCTGATCGGCGACGTCGACGACCTGTGCGACGGCGCCCGAGATCGACGACAACAGGCCTCTCGGCGTCGGCCGGACCTTGTCCGACTTCTTCTGTGCCTCTTTTTCTTGGCGGCGGCGTCGCTTCGGCCGTTCATCCCAGACCGCGGTGCCCGACCGGTCGTCGGGGTCTGTCGACAGACACCGCTGCAACAGGCGCAGCGAGGTGACGCCGTCCACCACCGAATGGTGGACCTTCGTGTACACCGCGATCCGGCCGTCGGCTAAGCCTTCGATGATGTGCGACTCCCACATCGGACGACGCCGATCGAGGAGGCTCCCGTGGTTGAGGGACACATACTGCAACAGGTCGCGGATCGCGCCCGGCCGAGGCAGGATAGCGCGGCGGACGTGATAGTCGAAGTCGATGTCGTCGTCGTACGACCATGCCGTGTAGCCGGCGATCTGGGCGGGAGTCGCCGGGCGTTTCAAGAACATCGACGAGACGTCGCCGGTCGGGACGTGGAACTTCTCGGCCATCTCCTCGGCTAGGTCGTCGGGGGTTTGTCCCGCGCGCGGGACAAACAACTGAAGTCCGCCGACGTGCATCGGCTGATCGCGGGTTTCTGCGATCAGGAACATCGAATCGGTGACCGGCATGTACTGCATGTCGGACCTCCCTCCCTCACACGCGCGCCCACCACGCACGATCGGCTCCAATTGTGACACGTCACACAAAGTCTGATTCGGGCGGCCGGTTCCGCACGATTGAGCGCCCGGAGTGGCGCCCACTACCGTGAACGGGTGCTCACTCGACGACGTCTCGGACTCCTCGCGTTGCTGGCGGTCGTCGCAGTGGAAGTGCTGGTCGCGGTCACGTCGTCGTGGGTGGCTATCGCTTCGCGCGGCCGGGTGGTCGGTTCCGATGAGGTTCCCGACGACGCGCCGCGGACAGCGATCGTCCTCGGCTCGAAAGTCGACGACGGCCAGCCGGGCGATTACGTTCGTGCCCGCCTCGACGTCGCCGTCGACCTGTATCGCGAGCATCACGCCGATCGAATCCTCGTCTCGGGCAATGACGCCGACGATGCGGGCAACGAGGTCCGCGTGATGCGTGCCTATCTGGAGGGCGCGGGTATTCCGCCGACCGCGATCGTCGGCGACGGTCTCGGGATCAACACGGCAGCTACCTGCAGGCGTGCCGCCGACCGGTTCGGGATCCGATCAGCGTTGATCATCACCCAGAACTTCCACGTCGGGCGGGCCGTCCTGCTGTGCGGTGCGTACGGGGTGGACGCGACGGGCGTGATAGCCCCCTGTGGCCACTGCTCGGTCCTCAGCCTGACCCGCAACCACCTGCGTGAATCCCTCGGTTCGCGGCCGCGCGCCGTCTTCGATTCACTGCGCGTGCACTGACGTCCCGTGCGGCGTCATTCAACCGAATAGACACCCGATGGTGCCGGAATAGCGTGAGCGCATGGTGACGACGGGAACGCCCGGATTGGACGTGGCCGGTCTCGCGGTGACCGTTGATGCCGCCGCACCCTCGGTGGTCCCGGTACGCGCGGCGTACGCGGCGTTGCACGACGCCCGATTCCCGGTCTCGGCAGTGACCGCCGTGATCCATGTAGGCGCGGGTGAAGCTGATCGGAGCGCTCTCGGAGCTGTGTCCGAAGCGGTTCGCGACGGGCTCGGTGCGACCGGCTGCCGTCACACCTTCGACGTCGACGGCGGTGCGGCAGGCGTTGTCGCTGCACTCGCAGTCGGAGCGTCGCTCCTGGTCGATGACGGGGGAGTGTTGATCACTGTCGCCGAGCGGGATCGCACGTCGGCATCGATCGTGTTGGCTGGGGGGACGCAGTTCGCGCCCGCCACGTTCGAGTTCGACCAGGCTCACAGCGATGCGCGCGGGCCGTACGTCCTGCGGTCGACGTCGCCGGTCAGGGGGCTCCTCGATTGCCGGGTGGCGGGACGCTATGACGTGGTGCTCGTTGCGGCGGGCGAGATGTCGCCGACGGCCTCCGTTCGGTGCCGTCTGCAACGGCGTTCCTGATTCCTTGCCGGTCGGTGCCTCACTCGTCTACCGGAACATGGCCGGCTCCGGCGGCCACCACTGGGTCGCCTTGCCGATGTCGGCGTCCAGATACGGGATGAGGCTGCGGACGAACGCCGTCGTCAGGTGATGCGTGTCGTGCCATACGAGGATGTTTCCCACGACCGCCGGGCAGTACGCGTCCTGGCAGAACGCGTCGCTGTAGTCGAGGAACGTCATATTCGGGAAGTCGCCGGCGATCGCGTCGACGGGGCTGACGCCCGAGAGTGCGCGTTCCCGCGGGACGCCGCACACGTCCGGACTCTTGCCTGCCGCAATACAGTCGCGGGGGACCATCGGGCCGTGAGTCCACGGGGTGTCGCGGACGGCAATCACCTGTTGGCCGCGATCGCGAAACAAGCTGAAGTAGTCGAGGTAGCCCTTCGGTATCACGTCGCCGGGGCCGTCGTCGACGGGCCGCGACGCGGTCGTGAACACGACGTCCGGTTTGTCTTCGTCAAGTTTGTCGGCGACCCGCTGCGACCAGTCGTTGCATTCGGTGAGTAGTTGGCCGTTGAACTCGACGGCGGCTTCGGTGCTCAACGCGCATCCGGCCTTCATATAGGTGGTGACGCGAAAGCCGCGCTTCTTGCCGATCACGTCGAGCGCCGTCATCCAATGCTCGGAATGTGATCCGCCGACGACGGCCATGGTCCGACGGGCGTTCGGATCCCCGTAGACGCCGATTCTGATGGACGGGTCGCCGAAGTTGGAGAAGTGGGGTCGGTGGTTGACCGGCCAATCGCCTTCGGCGGCTTCCGGCGACGGGACCGCGTCGATGGCGGGCGTCGGGAAGTTGCTCAGGAACGCGCGTGCGCCCGGGTAGTCGCGCGGATCGAGGTTCGTGGTGTCGATGTACCGGTGGTCGGCGCGGTACTGCCAGTACCCGGCGCTTCCGAGTGAGAACAGGGTGGCGACGACGAGTCCGACGGCGAGGATCTTGCGATACCTCGGTGAGAAGCCGCCGCCGCGTCCGGCGCGCAACGGCGCTTCGACGAACTTGGTCGTGAACCAGGCGATGATCACCGCCACGATGAGGATCGCGGTGCCTTCGATGAACGAGACGTCGTCCTTGAAGCGCCACGACATGTAGAAGATCAGCAGCGGCCAATGCCACAGGTAGAGGGCGTAGGCGATGGACCCGAGCCACACGATTCGCGGGTGGGCGAGAACGCGCCCGCCAGCCGACAGATCGTTGCCGGGAATACGGCGGGACGCGGTGGCCGACGAGCCGAGCCAGATCAGTAGCAGTGTCGAGCCTGCGGGAACGAGCGCCATGGCGGCCGGGTACTGCTCTACGCCGGTGATCCAGATGCCGGACGATGCGATGAGGATGACGGCGCCCGCGGTGAGGGTTGTTCGCAACCAGTCGGGTAGTCGCAGCCGAGGCATCCAGATGGCGAGCAGACCTCCGGTGATCGGCTCCCACACGCGGGCGACGGTGTCGTAGTAGTTGAACGGCTGGTTGATTCCGTGCCGGTAGTTGGCCCACGCGAAGGACATCAGCGCGACGAACGCGAGGCTGCCCCCGACGACGCCGGTGATCACCTTCGGACGACCCAACGCGGGCCAGAATCGGGCGCCGAGCTTCAACAAGCCGCCGAGGGCGAGCGCGCAGACGATCGTGATGAAGAAGAACTGACCCTGCATCGCCATCGACCACAGATGCTGCAGCGGGCTGACCGCGGAGTCGGCTGCGCCGTAGTCCTGGGAGGCGAACGCCAGATGATAATTCTGATAGTAGAACGCTGAGGCGACGAGTTCTTTGCCGAGCGGTGCCCACCGTGTCGACGGCATCGACCACCAGGTCAGGGCGGTGACGGCGGCTAGCAGCAGGAACAGTGCCGGAACGAGGCGGCGGAGCATTCTCGACAGGCGCGGCCACGGGTTGATCGCTACCGACCAGCTCTGGTCGGACGGATTTGTCTTGATGATGTGCTTGAGCAGCGACGCGACGAAGAAGTAGCCGGAAAGCGTGAGGAAGACGTCGACGCCGCCTGACACACGGCCGAACCAGACGTGGAAGATCGCGACGAGGAAGATAGCGATCCCGCGTAGACCGTCGAGGTCGAGGCGGTATCCGGAGTTCGTTCCGGCAGCCGCATCCTCATTCGGTGTCGGGTGCGACTGGGGTCCGCTGATCGATCCGGCTTTCGTCACAGCGGGGATGCTACGTGGCGGGACGTGCATTTTTCCATCTCGCCGACACTGGTCCAATCCATCGTTCAGGTGATAGCCGCAGGTGGTGAGTGATTCCGACGAATTCCTCCGCTGGGGTGCGTGTCCGGGCAGGATGAGACTGCGGTCACAGTGCTGCCGCGTTGCGGCGTCACGATCTGCATAGTCAACTCCTAGAACGAGAGTGGGTCTTTGATGAAGACGAAAGCCGCGGTCCTGCACGGCGTCGGAGACGAATGGAAGGTCGAGGAGGTTGAGCTCGGTGATCCCGTGGCCGGCGAGGTCCAGGTCCGTCTGGTGTCGTCGGGGTTGTGCCACTCCGACCACCACCTGCGGACCGGTCAGTCGCCTGTCCCGTTCCCCGTCGTCGGCGGACACGAGGGTGCTGGCGTGGTCACCAAGGTGGGGCCGGGCGTGACCCGATTCGCGGAGGGCGACCACGTGGTGACCGCGTTCATTCCGGCGTGCGGCGTCTGCGAGCCGTGCTCGCGAGGTGCACAGAACCTGTGCGACGAGGGTGCCGGATTGCTGTCGGGTCTGTCTATCGCCGACAAGTCGCATCGCGTCACCCAGGGCGACACCGGTCTGGCGCAGATGTGCCTACTCGGCACGTTCTCCCCGCACATCACGGTGCACGAGGCGTCGCTGGTGAAGATCGAGGACGACATTCCACTGAAGGAGGCTGCACTCCTCGGCTGCGGTATCGCGACGGGCTGGGGGTCGGCGTCGGAGATCGGCGGAACGAAGGTCGGTGACACCGTTGTGGTAGTCGGCGTCGGCGGTGTCGGTATCAACGCGGTGCAGGGGGCGAAGGCTGCGGGCGCTCGGTTCGTCGTTGCCGTCGACCCAGTCAAGTTCAAGCGAGACATGGCCGAGAAGCTCGGCGCCACACACACTTTCGAGAGTATGGAGGATGCGCTCGGGCCGGTCGGTGAGATGACGTGGGGACGGTTGGCTGACAGTGTGATCCTCACGGTCGGTGAGATGACGGGCGAGTTCATCGCGCCGGCGCTCGCTCTGACAGGCAAGGGCGGACAGGTGATGGTCGTCGGAATGGGCGAGATGGTCTCGCAAGTGCCGATGAGCCTATTTGAACTGACGCTGCTGCAGAAGCGGGTGCAGGGTGCGATCTTCGGTGGTGCGGGTCCGCGCACTCAGATCCCGAAGCTTCTCAACGAATACCGATCGGGTGTCTTGAATCTGACGGACTTGGTGACTGCGACGTACCGGCTCGAGGACATCAATCAGGCGTACGACGATATGCTCGCCGGCCACAACATTCGAGGCATGATCGTCTACGACGAAGCCGATTGGTAGAGCGGGGGAGACGGCTCTGCTAGCAGTCCGGAGTGGGGACCTCGACGCAGTACGCCCGAAAGTGTCCTCGTTCAGACGACGGACGAACGACGGGGCTTTCGACCATAGTGCGCTAACGTTCCGTTCGTGAATCCCCAGACGCCGCCGCAGAACCCGTACCAGCAGAACCCGCACCTGCAGAACCAGATGCCGGGTCAGCCGCAGCCGATGCAGCACGATCCCCAGAACCTGCATCAGCAGAATCCGTACCCGCAGGGATCGGGTCAGCCGGTCGGTCCGAACGGTGCCACGCCTGCCGCTGAATACACCGGCTTCTCGATCGGCGCTGTCGCGACGATCGTCGGTGCGGTGCTGGTGCTCATCGGGTACCCGATGGTGTGGTTCGTCGCGAAGCTCGATGAGGGCGCCACTATCACCGGTTTGGGCACCACGACGTCGACGTCGACGTTCCAGGTCACTGCGGAGACTGGGCGTCTGCACTGGTTGGCCGGGATCGCGATGATCGTGCTGATCGGACTTGGGGTGGCCCGACTCGTCGGCAAGTACAACGAAAATTTGAAGCGACTGACGATCATTCTGGGTGTGGTCGGCCTGCTCAGCGCCGGAATCAGTACTTTGACGGTCGGCAGCGACTTCAAGGTCGGTGCGGGCCTGTATCTGGCTCTCGTCGGTTCGATCGTTGCGCTCGTCGGCGGAATCGTGATGGCGGTCCTCAAGAAGTAGCACGTTCTTTCACGCGCGAAGCGGGCCGGATCCTGATGGATCCGGCCCGCTTCGCTGTTGCGGTCAGGCGACGGGCGCAGTGTCGGAGGGTTCGCTTCCGCTGAGCTTCTGCGCGTACGACACGCCGAGGGCCAAGAGGATGAGTCCGACGACGATGAACGCGATTACGCGGAAGATACCGTCGAGTGCGGCGAGGTCGAAGACGAACAGTTTCGCTATCGCTGCCGCCATGACGGCCAGCCCGGCGCTCAGGACCACTGCGCGGTCGGCACCGTGGAGTCGGCGCGCCCACAGAAGTGCGGCTGCGGCCGCCGCGCCCCAGGTGATGGTGGCGGCCGCATGTCCGCCGCGGAATGCTGCGTCGGCGTCGGTCGAGATCAGGTGCGCGGCGCTGAGAGCGACAGTCGTGGCCAGCCAAAGGCTGATCATGCTGCCTGCAACGGTCACTCGGTGCCCTGTCGCCGGGTAGGCGTCGACCCACGACCAGGTGATCAGCGCGGTGGCGGCCAGACCCATCAGCCCGCCGACAAGCAGCGAAGCGTGCGTGCCGTCGCTCGCGAGTGGATCGGCGGCCAATAGTTGACGCAGAGCGCCGTCGCCGGTGAGGACGAGAATGCCGAGGCCGGCGAAGACGGTTCCGGAGATTCGGATGGCGAGGGCGAGATCACCGGCGAATGGGGCGGCGACGGCGAGGAGAAGTCCGACCACCATGAGGGTGGCCGGGCGGTAGTCGGCGTCGAGGACGTAACCAGCCGCGACCAGCAGATGCAGGTTCGCTGCGACGAGCCACACGATCGGTGTCTCGCGGCCGACGAGGCGAGTCGTGGAGAGCGCTGCGGCGAAATACAGAACGGCGCCCGCAGCGAGGACGGCCGACGCCGCGCTCCCGACGGCGTAGCCGCCGAACATTAGTGGGGCTGCCGCGAAGGCGGACGTCACAGCGACGATTTCGGGGTTCTTCGAGCTACGGATCAACAGGATCGACGATCCGACGGCGATCACGGCTCCGGCGAATGCGAGGCCGGTCGCCGACCACGGTTGGTCCGATGTCTGCGTGAGGATGAGGGTCGGGACCATGACTGCGGCGGTGTTGGCGATGAACACGGCGGGCCAGTCGCGTCCCACCTGAATCCATAGGGTTGCTGTGGCGTAGACGAGCATGAAGCCGACGAGGATCTCATCGACGCCGCCGGTGACGACGGGGGCGAGGACGAGCATCGGAATCGAGACCATCAATGTCAATGCCTGGCTGTGCCAACGGTGCGCGATGCCGACGCCGACGCCGGCGACGAGGCCGACGACCGCGAGCGCTGCCACCTCGGGGAGCCAGCGGTAGATGGTGCTCATCGCCATGACGTCGAACAGGAGGCCTGCGACTCCGGTGGCAACGAGTGCGACGGCGCCGGCGCGCCGTACGGGCGTCCGCCCGATCCAAACACCGAGTCCGGCGAGGAGTCCGGCGAGCAAACCACCCCCGGCGACTCTGACCTCCGGGCGCAGCAGGCCGGCTTGCGCGGCCAGAACGAGGAGCATGACGATGCCGGAGAGGGTGATGGCAACACCGACTCCGGCGAGGATCTTTCCGATGAGTCCGCTCTCGGCGGCCTTGGCGACGCGCTGGCTGAGCGTCGGGGCGGGTGCGGGGGCCGGGGGCGGGGAATGGCGCGTAGCCGTTGGACTGGTACTGCACGAACGGTTGCCCAGAAGGCGGGTAGGTGGGCGGGCGTGGTGCGGTGAGGCGGTTTGCGGGCGTCGGGTCGGAGCCCGCGGGCGGCTTGTTCTGCGGTGTCTCGATCATTGTTCCCACTCTTGACCTGGAAAGACGTGAAAACATGCGTGGAACTACCTAGTTCGTATGAGGACTTCTCTGCGGGTACTCACGCGAGGACCTCCGGCCCCGGCCCTATTCGGCGTCCAGCCCGTGCTCGATCGCGTATCGCGCGAGCTCGACACGATTGCCGAGCTGCAGTTTGCGCAGTGACGATCCAACATGGTTTTCGACGGTGCGCGGGCTGATCTCGAGGCGGGTCGCGATCTGGCGGGACGACAGGCCTTTCGCGACATATCGAAGTACTTCGGTTTCGCGACCGGTCAGGGCGGGCGCGTCGTTTGCCGGTTCCTGCGACATGCGGCGGTACTCGCCGAGGACGAGTCCGGCGAGGCCGGGCGTGAACACCGTCTGTCCGTCGCCGGTCGCCCGGACGGCCGCGATCAGTTCGGACTGTTGGGCGCTTTTCACGAGGTAACCGGTCGCGCCCGCTTTGATGGCGTCGAGCACGTCGTCCCGCTCGTCCGACGCCGACAGGATCAGCACGCGGGCTCCGGGGGATGCGGTGAGAACTCCCGCTGTCGCCTGCGCGCCGGTGCCGTCGGGCAGGTTCATATCCATCAGGACCACGTCGGGTCGGACTGCGCCCGCGCGGGCCGTCGCCGACGCGACGCTGTCGGCGGTGGCGACGACGTCGAACCCGTTGTCGGTGAGGTCGCGCGCGACGCCGTCGCGCCACATCGGGTGGTCATCGACGACCATGACTCTCGGTTCGCTCACTGCGTGCCCTTCGTGCGGGGTGCGGACAGTTCCCATTCTGTCCCGGCTCCGGGCGCGGACTCCAGCCGCGCGGTGCCGCCGATGTCCTCGACGCGACCGATGATCGACGCGGAGATACCCATGCGCCCTTCGGCTTCAGCGGCTGCGAGTCGCCCTTCTGCGATGCCGATTCCGTCGTCGCGTACGGAGACCACGACGGTGTCGCCGAGGTCTTCCAGGAGGATGTACGCCTGCGCGTCGGGGCCCGCATGGTGGGCGACGTTGTCGAGGATGTTGTCGACGGCGCCGAGTAGTTCGTCAGCGATCTCGGCGTCGATGGTCACCGGGTGGGCGGGGGCGCTCACGTTGGCTCGGGGCACGGCGGCCGATCGAAGCACGGCGGCGAAGTCTCGTGTTGTCGGGGTCAAGTTCGGCGACGGTTCGGCGGTGTCCGCGATGAGTGCACGGAGTCTGCGTTCCTGCTCAGCGGACAGCTCGGCTAAGTCGGCTGTCGCCCCGCCGATCTCGCGGCCTCGCTTGGCGATGAGGGCGAGTACTTGTAGTACGCCGTCGTGCACCTCGCGGGAGAGTCGTTCACGTTCGGCCGACCGCGCCGCCAGGCCGATGGCCTCGGTCAGTTCCTCGTGGACGGCGCGAGCTCGGGCAGCGGCCATGCCGACGGCTGCGGCTGCGGAGACGAGCAGGATGGTCGTCGCATTGCGTCCAAAGTTCACGTCGATGTGGCCTTTGACGAAATAGTTGGCGCCCGAGACGGCGAGCGCAGCCACCGCGCCCCACAGTGAGCCGCCGACGATCGCCGCCGACAGCGCGGCGTTCGTCATCCACAGTGTCGTCGGCCACGTCTGGTTATGCGAGATCCAGGCGTCATCGGTGACAAACGACGTCGACAGCATCATCCCCGCGGAGACGATCACTTCGATGGCGACGAACCAGGGGCGACGTCCGAACCCGACCAGGTAGCCCGCCGCCCACCAGATGTTGGCGACCGTCAGAACCGCGAACAAGATCCACGTGATCCGAGGATGTGTGAGGTCGCCGTTGACGACGATTTGGAAGCCGAGCGCGTAGACGAACGAAAGGAGTCGGAAGATCTGAGCCGCGCGCCAGAGGGGACCTGCCGGGTCCCTGTCCTCGATTTCACGCCAGCGTGCGGACACCGACTACAGCTGTCGCTCGACGAACTGCGGCTGCTGCTTCGCCAGTCCGGCTTTGCGCGCGATGGCGGAGTTGCGGCCGCGGAGGAGCCGGACCTGCAAGGTCTGTTCCACGGGAAACGAGAGGCGTGAGCCGTTGTACCAGGTGTTCTCGAACAGTGACTTTGACGCGGCGATCGCATCGGGCGACCGCTGCTTGATCTGGTCGATCAGCGCGTCGGCATCGTCGTAAGGGTCGTGCGACACGCCGCTGACCAGACCCCAGTCGAGCGCCTGCTGCGCGTCGAACGTCTCGCCGGTCATCGTGAGTCGCTTAGCGATGTCGATGCTCGTGAGCTGGGCGATGCTCGCCGACAGCGACATGTCGGGGATGAGCCCCCACTTGGCTTCCATGATCGACAGATCGGTGGTCGTTGCAGCGAACCGAAAGTCGGCGCCGAGTGCGATCTGGAGTCCGCCGCCGTAGCAGTGGCCGTGCAGCACAGCGATCACCGGGACCGGGACGCTGCGCCAGGCCCATCCGGCGTTCTGGAAGTTGTTCGCCGCGGACGATCGCTTCGGGATTAGGTTCCGCATGATCCGGTTGCGTTCCTTGCCGGCCGACGCGAAGTCGAGGCCGGACGAGAACGACTCTCCTTCACCTGCGAGAACGACCGCGCGCACCTTGCGGTCCTTGCTGACGCGGTCGGCGGTCGCTGCGAGGTCGTCGAGCATGTCGAGGGTGAGACCGTTGTGTTTGTCGGGGCGGTCGAGCCGCACGTGCGCCACTTGGTCGCGCACCTCGTAGCTGATATTGCTCATGGGTCGACGGTATACGCAGGCGCGGTCAAAGCCCGGGCCTTGTCGCCGCACGCAGGTGTTGTCGCTGCGCGGGCGCTGTCACAACGTCTCGTACTTGCTCAGGCGTTGACTCAGTTCGGTGAGCGTCGCTTCGACCTCGTCGAGGAACGCGTCGACTTCATCTTCGTTGTAGCCGCGCTTTCCGAGCGGCGGCTTGCTGAATGCGATGTTGTGCACTTCTTCCGGGGAGACCACCCCTCGATCGTAGCGGCGACCAGGGGTATGCACCTACAGCACGAGTGTCGCAGATCATACAAAAATTGAGCCACGTTCTATCAACTTACGGGAATGAACGCTGCGGGTATGAGGTTGAACGGAGCACGAAACCTGAGTGAAGCAGACTCAATAAGGTTGACGGGACGCGAATCTCCCGGTAAACCTGAGCCGAAGGCACTGAGGTTTCCGCTCGGTCCCGGGTCTCCACCCGGTCAAGCAGATAACCACCAGGCCAACAGGCCCACATACGAACCGGCTTCCCGAAGCCGCCTACAAGGAGGAACACATATGTCCCGTGCTGTCGGAATCGACCTCGGCACCACCAACTCCGTGGTGTCCGTTCTAGAAGGCGGCGAGCCCACCGTCATCGCGAACGCCGAAGGCTCCCGCACCACCCCGTCCGTCGTCGCGTTCGCCCGCAACGGCGAAGTCCTCGTCGGACAGCCCGCCAAGAACCAGGCGGTCACCAACGTCGACCGCACGATCCGCTCCGTCAAGCGCCACATGGGCGAGGGCGACTGGACCGTCGAGATCGACGACAAGAAGTACACCCCGCAGGAAATCAGCGCGCGCACGCTGATGAAGCTCAAGCGCGACGCCGAAGCGTACCTGGGTGAAGACGTATCCGACGCTGTCATCACGGTCCCCGCCTACTTCAACGACGCGCAGCGTCAGGCGACTAAGGAAGCCGGCCAGATCGCAGGCATGAATGTGCTGCGCATCGTCAACGAGCCGACCGCCGCCGCTCTGGCCTACGGCCTCGACAAGGGTGAGAAGGAACAGACCATCCTCGTCTTCGACCTCGGCGGCGGCACGTTCGACGTCTCGCTGCTGGAGATTGGCGACGGTGTCGTCGAAGTCCGCGCGACCTCGGGCGACAACAACCTCGGTGGCGACGACTGGGACGAGCGCATCGTCGAATGGCTCGTCGACAAGTTCAAGGCGGTCAACGGCATCGACCTGACCAAGGACAAGATGGCCAATCAGCGACTCCGCGAGGCCGCTGAGAAGGCCAAGATCGAGCTGTCGTCGTCGCAGAGCACGTCGATCAACCTGCCGTACATCACGGTGGACGCCGACAAGAACCCACTGTTCCTCGACGAGCAGCTCTCGCGCAGTGAGTTCCAGAAGATCACCAGTGATCTCCTTGAGCGCACCCGCACCCCGTTCCAGGCTGTCATCAAGGACGCGGGCATCGCGGTCGGCGACATCGACCACGTGGTGCTCGTCGGTGGCTCGACCCGTATGCCTGCCGTGACCGAGCTGGTCAAGGAACTGACCGGCGGCCAGGACCCCAACAAGGGCGTCAACCCGGACGAGGTCGTCGCTGTCGGCGCCGCCCTGCAGGCCGGCGTGCTCCGCGGTGAGGTCAAGGACGTGCTGCTGCTCGACGTGACCCCGCTGTCGCTGGGCATCGAGACCAAGGGCGGGGTGATGCACAAGCTCATCGAGCGCAACACCACGATTCCGACCAAGCGTTCGGAGACCTACACGACCGCTGAAGACAATCAGCCGTCCGTGCAGATCCAGGTGTTCCAGGGTGAGCGCGAGATCGCGTCGCACAACAAGCTTCTCGGCTCGTTCGAGCTTGGCGGCATCGCACCGGCTCCGCAGGGCGTCCCGCAGATCGAGGTGACGTTCGACATCGACGCGAACGGCATCGTGCACGTGACCGCAAAAGACAAGGGCACCGGCACCGAGAACAGCATCCGCATCCAGGACGGCTCGGGTCTCTCCAAGGACGAGATCGACCGCATGGTCAAGGACGCTGAGGCTCACGCAGAAGAGGACCGTGCTCGTCGCGAGGAAGCGGAGACCCGCAACCAGGCGGAGTCGCTGGTCAACCAGACCGAGAAGTTCCTCAAGGAGAACGAGGACAAGGTCCCGGCCGACGTCAAGACCAAGGTTGAGGCTGCGGTCACCGACGCCAACGAGGCACTGAAGGGCACCGACTCGGCTGCGATCCGCACCGCGATCGAGAAGTTGTCGGAGGAGTCGCAGGCCATGGGTCAGGCGATCTACGCCAACGCTCAGGCCGAGGGCGACGCCGCAGGCGCGGCCGCTGACGGAGCTGACGACGTCGTCGACGCCGAGGTCGTAGACGACCCCGCGGAAGGTGACAACAAGTGACCAGCCCTGAGACCGGCTCCCCGGAACCGGACGAGTTCGTCGAAGAGGTGGTCGACGTGACCGTCGACGAGACTGCCGATGCCGAGACCGCTGCAGACGCTGCGGCGGCCCCGGCCGACGCGGCACCCGAGGCGCAACAGGTCACCGAGCTGACCGAAGCGCTGCAGCGGGAGCGGGCGCAGTTCGCCAACTTCCGTCGCCGCAGCGCCGAAGAGGCACTGCAGTCGGTGGCTCGCGGAAAGCAGGTTCTCGTAGAGAAGCTGCTTCCGATCCTTGACGACCTGGACCGCGCCCGCGAGCACGGCGACCTCGACGAGGGGCCGCTGCGCGCGTTCGCCGACAAGCTGACCGGCATCCTCGAGGGCGAGCAGCTCGTCAAGTTCGGTGAAGCGGGCGCTGCGTTCGATCCGGAGATTCACGAAGCGATCCAGCATGAAGGCAGCAGTGACTCACCCGTGGTCGGGCTTGTCTATCGAGCCGGATATCGGCTTGGCGACAAGGTGATCCGCACCGCGACGGTCACCGTCACCGATCCTGCGTGATCGCGATGCTGGTCGAGCGGAGTCGTGATCTCGACTCCGCTCGATCAGCGAGTGGCTCCGCGCACACCGGTCGCGACCCAACAAAAACAGACCCGTCCGCCGCTGGTCGAGCGCGCGAAGCGAGTCGACGACACAACATACGACAACAGACTTAATTCCCAGGAGGTGACGTCTGATGGCACCACAGCGTGAATGGCTGGAACGCGATTTCTACGCAGACCTCGGCGTTTCTTCCGACGCCACGGCGGAGCAGATCAAGAAGGCCTACCGAAAGCTGGCTCGCGAACTGCATCCCGATGCGAATCCCGGAGACACCGCAGCCGAGGAGCGCTTCAAACGAGTGTCGGAAGCCCACAGCGTGCTCGCCGACGACGAGAAGCGCAAAGAGTACGACGAAATGCGAAATCTCATGGCGAGCGGCCGGTTCCGGGCCGACGGCGGAGGCGGCGGGGGTTTTCCCGGCGGCTTCGGCGGCGGTGGCGGCGCGGGCGGCGCGGGGGGTTTCGATATCGGCGACCTATTCGGCGGCGGCGGGTCCGGCGGAGCCGACCTCGGTGACGTGTTCGGCGGTCTCTTCGGAGGCGGCGGCCGCACCCGAGGGGCGAGCACATCGCCGCGTCAACGTCGCGGCAACGACTTGGAGACTGAGACGACGCTCGCGTTCCGGGACGCTGTGCAGGGCACGACGGTGCAATTGCGGGTCACTAGCCCGTCGCCGTGCACCAACTGTCACGGCAGCGGCGCCAAGCCGGGCACCAGCCCTCGGACCTGCACGTCGTGCAGCGGTTCGGGTTTCGTCACCCGCAACCAGGGACACTTCGGGTTCTCGGAGCCGTGCCCGGACTGCCAGGGCACCGGCACCAAGATCGAAGATCCGTGTCCGGACTGCTCAGGCTCGGGCGTCACGGTGCGGCCCCGCACTATCAACGTCCGTGTCCCGCAGGGCGTCGAGGACGGGCAGCGGATCCGGCTAGCCGGTCAAGGCGAGGCCGGACGACGCGGCGCACCGTCGGGCGACCTGTATGTGACCGTCCACGTGATGGCCGACAAAGTCTTCACCCGCAACGGCAACGACCTGAAGGTCGAGTTGCCAGTATCGTTCGCCGAGGTCGTTCTTGGCGCGACGGTGTCGGTTCCGACGTTGGACGGCTCGGTGGGCGTCAAGATCCCGGCGGGCACGTCGGACGGGCGTACCCTGCGGCTGAAGGGTAGGGGTGTCCCGAAGCGTTCGGGCGGCTCCGGTGATCTGCTGGTCACCGTTAAGGTGTCGGTTCCGGCGAAGCTCGACGACGCCGCGAGCGAGGCGTTGAAGACGTACGCGGCCGCCGAGAAGGCGAGCGGGTTCGATCCACGAGACGGATGGGCGCGGTGATGCACGATGGCTACGGAGAAGGCACACAGTAACGCTGGGACGCCGCAAGGCAACCCCGGCGAGGCTGCTGCCACCTATCTGATCTCGGTGGCAGCGGAGTTGGCCGGTATGCACGCGCAGACGCTTCGCACCTATGACCGGCTCGGCATCGTCACGCCGCAGCGCACTCGCGGCGGCGGACGCCGATACTCCTCGCGTGACGTCGATCTGCTCCGCGAGGTCCAGCGGCTCTCGCAGGACGAGGGCGTGAACCTCGCGGGGGTGAAGCGGATCATCGAGTTGACCGATCAGGTCGACGCGCTGCGTGCTCGCGTGATGGAGATGCAGAACGAACTCGCCGCGATGCGTAGCGCGGTTCGGCCGGGCGCTGAACTCGTCCCGGTCCCGCACACGAACGCACTCGTGGTCTGGCAGCCGCGCAAACGCAAGCGTTGAGAAAAGGTGACGCCGGTTCGCCCGGTGTCGCCTTTCCCGCTCGCGGTACACGGCGGTCTCGGAGTCCAGGTATTCACCGATTGATGTCGGGGTCGGCGAACGGGTGTACGCCCACGATCTCTCCAGCCGGGACGAGCTCTCCGGTTCGACCCACGGACTGTCCTTTGAGACCAGGTGGGAACAACCCCGGTCCCGATGATGTTGAGTCAACCAGACTGAACTTTGGAGGTGTCATGTCTGAGAACATTTCCGTTCCCGTCCTGTTCGTCCCCGACCTGGTGGTGCTCCCCGGAATGGTCGTTCCGGTGCCTCTCGACGACGCCGCGCAGGCGGCCGTGGATGCGGCCCGCGCGAGCGACGACGGCAAGATCTTGATCGCCCCGCGCCTCGACGATCGCTACCCGACGCACGGCGTGATCGCGTCGATCGTCCAGGTAGGGCGGGTGGCCGGTCCGGAACAGTACGTCGCGGTGGTCCGTGGCGAACAACGCGCCCACATCGGAACCGGAACCACCGGGCCGGGTGCGGCGCTCTGGGTGGAGGTCGACCTCGTCGACGACACGCCCGCCGATGAGCAGACCCGACAACTGGCGGCCGACTACCGCAAGGTGGTCCTGGCGATGCTGCAGCGTCGTGAGGCGTGGCAGGTGATCGATGCGGTCAACAAGCTCACCGACCCGTCGGCGCTGGCCGACACCTCGGGGTACTCGGCATGGCTGTCGAACGAACAGAAGCGCGAACTGTTGGAGACGGCAGACGTCGACGAACGTCTTCGACTGCTCATCGGCTGGACCAACGAGCATCTCGCCGAGACTGAGGTCAGCGACAAGATCGCGTCCGACGTCCGTGACGGCATGGAGAAGACGCAGAAGGAATTCCTGCTGCGCCAACAACTCAACGCCATCCGCAAGGAACTCGGCGAAGACGAACCAGACGGCGCCGACGACTACCGTGGCCGCGTCGAAGCAGCCGACCTGCCCGACAAGGTGCGTGAGGCAGCATTGCGTGAGGTCGGCAAGCTCGAACGGTCGACGGACCAGAGCCCCGAAGCCGGGTGGATCCGTACGTGGCTCGACACGGTCCTCGAACTGCCGTGGAATGTCACCACCGACGACTCGACCGACCTGGCAGGCGCACGTGCAATCTTGGACGCCGATCATCACGGTCTCGACGACGTGAAGGACCGGATCGTCGAATTCCTGGCGGTTCGCGGCCGTCGCGCACAACGCGGCATGTCCGTTGTCGGTGGTCGCGGATCGGGTGCGGTGATGGTGCTGGCTGGCCCTCCGGGCGTCGGCAAGACGTCGCTCGGCGAATCTGTCGCGCGGGCCCTCGGCCGGAAGTTCGTGCGCGTCGCACTCGGCGGCGTCCGCGACGGAGCCGAGATCCGCGGGCACCGTCGCACCTATGTGGGTGCACTGCCCGGACGCGTCGTCCGGGCAATCGGCGAGGCCGGTTCGATGAATCCCGTCGTACTGCTCGACGAGATCGACAAGGTCGGCTCGGACTACCGCGGAGACCCCTCGGCCGCGCTCCTGGAAGTCCTGGATCCGGCGCAGAACCACACGTTCCGCGACCACTACCTCGACCTGGACCTCGATCTGAGTGATGTCGTATTCCTAGCGACCGCCAACGTCGTCGAGAACATTCCGTCAGCTCTGCTCGACCGGATGGAGCTCGTGACGATCGACGGCTATACCGAGGATGACAAGGTCGCCATCGCACGGGACTACTTGGTCCCGCGACAGATGGAGCGCGCAGCACTGACTGCGGACGACGTGACGATCACCGACGGTGCGCTGCGAGAGGTCGCCGCGAACTACACCCGTGAACCAGGCGTCCGACAGTTCGAGCGGCTCCTCGCCAAGGCACTCCGAAAGGTGGCGGTGCGCGAATCTGGGGAGCCCGGTGAGGCGCTGACCGTCGGCGTCGACGACCTCGTCGACTTTCTCGGCCGACCGCGGTTCACCCCGGAAGCGGCCGAGCGGACCGAAGTGCCAGGTGTCGCGACAGGGCTGGCCGTCACCGGGATGGGCGGCGACGTGCTGTTCATCGAAGCGTTAGGGGTCTCGCCCCTTCGGCTCGGGTCCTCGACTCCGTTCGACGAGCGGGACGGACGTTCCGCGGTTCAGTTGAAACTGACCGGGCAACTCGGCGACGTGATGCGGGAGTCGGCGCAGATCGCGCTCAGCTACGTGCACGCGCACGCCGCCGACTTCGGGATCGATCCGGCCGCGCTGACCGGGACGGTGCACATCCACTTCCCGGCAGGCGCCGTCCCCAAGGACGGGCCGTCGGCGGGTGTCACGATGGTGACGGCACTTGTGTCGATGCTGACCGGGCGGCGGGTGCGCAGCGACGTCGCAATGACCGGCGAGGTGACCCTCAACGGGCGTGTCCTGCCGATCGGCGGTGTCAAACAGAAGTTGCTTGCCGCGCAACGCAACGGGTTGACGACGATCTTCGTTCCGCAGCGAAACGAACCAGACCTGGACGACGTGCCGGTTGAAGTCCTCGAAGCGCTCGACGTTAAACCGATGAGCGACGTGGCAGAGATTGTCGCGCAGGCGTTGGAGCCTGAAGTGAACGGATCGGCGGTGCGCGAGCCGCACGTCGCATAGGTGCTGTCGGCTGGGATCGCGCGGCGCCCTGCTTCGCGTCGATACGATTGATAGATGACCTCCATCGACAGTTTCGACTCCGCTGACTTCGACCTGACGCAGACCGACGCGCTGCTGTCGACGACCCGGTCGGTGCGCAAACGGCTCGACCTGACCCGAGATGTCCCGGACGACGTCCTCCTGGAATGTCTGGAACTCGCAGTCCAGGCGCCCACCGGCTCGAACAACCAGGGGTGGCGGTGGCTCGTCGTTCGCGACGCCTCCACCAAACAGCAGCTCGCCGAGATCTATCGCCGCGGAGGCGCCGAGTATCTGGCGGCGAGTGCGGCGAGCGCCGACCCGGGTAGCCAGGCGGGCCGGGTGGCGACATCGGCGAACTACCTCGCCGACCACCTCGGCGAGGTGCCGGTCATCGTGATCCCGCTGATCATCGGCCGCCTCGACCAACTGAGCAGCGAACCGAACACCGCTGCGGCGGCCGGGATGATGGGGTCGATCCTGCCCGCGACATGGAGTCTGCAGCTCGCGCTGCGCAGCCGCGGACTCGGCAGCTGCTTCACGACTCTGCATCTCAACGCAGAAGTCGAAGCCGCCGAACTCCTCGGCATACCGCGGCATATGACGCAGGCCGGTCTGATTCCTGTCGCCTACACGACGGGCACGTCGTTCCGGTCAGCGAAGCGTCCGCCGGTCGAAGAGATCACCTATCTCGATCGGTACAAGAAGCCGATCCGCTGACGAGCGGGAGTCTCGGCCGGCGAAGC
This sequence comes from Gordonia abscondita, assembly GCF_032711245.1. Classification (GTDB taxonomy): domain Bacteria; phylum Actinomycetota; class Actinomycetes; order Mycobacteriales; family Mycobacteriaceae; genus Gordonia. The sequence goes on along the minus strand of NZ_CP128986.1, from coordinate 1,072,639 downwards.
TGCACGTTCGTTTGAATTGTCAGCATTAGTCCAAACGGTCGAAATCGCCGAGATTGACGACGCAGTGGCAACGGGTTCGACTAGCGTTCCGTTGCCTGATTCCGTTGTCTATCAAGGAGACTCTCCCCAGTGTCGACTCCTCCTCCGCCTACCGGCGGTACTCCCAACCCGTACCAGCAGCCGTACCCGTACCAGCCTCCGAAGAAGCGCAAGGTGTGGCCGTGGATCGTCGGCGGCATCATCCTCGTGTTCGTCGCGATCATCGGCGGTTGTGTGGCCATCGTCGGCAGTGCCGTCGACTCCGTCGACAAGGAGTCCAAGCGAGAGGTCACCGTCACCTACCGCGTCACCGGGACCGGGGCGACGTCGATCACGTGGACCGATAAGGATTTCAACACGGCGCAGGACACAAACGCGTCGTTGCCGTGGGAGAAGACCGTCACCGTCACTGGTTTCGCGAAGGCCGCATCGCTCACCGTCACCAATGACGAGTCCGACAATGCGTCGTCCAAATGCGAGATCCTCGTCGACGGGCAGGTGAAGTACACGCAGACGGCGAACGGTCCGTTCGCGTCTGCATCCTGTTCAGGCAGCGTTGGATAGCCTCTGCCGCACCGTGTTCGGCCCCGTCTTCGTTCAGCGGAGACGGGGCCGAACTTGTTGTGCTGGAAGTCAGTTCAGCGGATCGTGGGAGATGTTCTTCGGGTCGACGCCGGTCGAACGAAGCTTGAGTTGGGTGTGGAACACCATCGGTGCTGGACCGGACAGCAGGATCTGGTGGTCGATCCAGTCGTGCGGCTCCAGGGAGTGGCGCGACAGCGTACGTGGGTACTCAACTGCGACGTCGCCGACCCGGCCGAAACGCAGATCGAACCCCCACTGGCGCGGATCGGGCGCGCCGTCGATCCACCACGGGTCGGTTTCCGTCTCGGCGACCGCCGTCACGTGCAGCCACGGGTTGGTGCGCGCAAGCTGTTGCAGCACACCGAGTTCGTACAGTTCTCCGGGATAGCGTGCGCCGTAGAACAGGCGGGTCTCCGGATTGTCGACGCGCCGAGCCATGTCGAGGAGGATCGCGCGCAGCGGTGCAAGCCCGGAACCGCCTGCCACCATGAGGACCGGACGATCGCCGGTCACCTGCATGGTGCCGTGCATCTGGCCGAACGTCCACACATCGCCCGGCCGCGTCTGCCTGACGATTGCCCCGCTCAGCTGTCCGCCAGGGATGGCGTGAAGATGGAATTCGAGCTCCCCGCGCTCGTTCGGCGGTGCCGCGGGGGAAAGGTTGCGCCACAGGTGCGGCCACTGCGGGATCTGAACCTCTGTGTACTGGCCCGCGTGGAATTGCGGTGCGTCCGCATCGGCGATCAGACGGACGACGGCGCGCTCCCTGCTGATCACGAACTTCTGGACGACTTTCGCATGCCACACCGATGGCCCGGAAGCGCTCTCGGCCGCACCACGCATCACGCCGGTGATCAGCATCGTCCCGTGCGAGACGGCGTCGTAGACCTCCCGCGTCCAGCGCGGCCCCAGCATCCGAGAGAACTCGGTCATCAGCGCGTCGTACATCAGCCAGTAGTGTTCGCTCGTGACGCCGTACTTGCGGTGATCCCGCCCGAGCTGAGCGAGAAACTCGATCAGATCCTGGTGGCCGTCCTCCGCCGAGATGCCGTCCAGCACATAGTCGATGACCTGCGCGAATGTCGTACGCAACGCGCTCATCTCGACGGGGAACAGGTCCCGCAGCGCAGGCGTGGTCGCGAACAGTCGAGTGAACACGCCCGCGGCGAAACGGTCGGGGTTCGCCGCGATCAGGCTCCGGAGTTCGGACAGCACGGGCTGAGCTGGCGAGTTCACCGGGCGACGTCCTCCTCAGGGCGTGGGAGATGTTTGTTACCCGAGGGTAGTCCCCGGATGCGACAGTGCCCGAGTATTTCCGATCGTGTCAGCACGATTCGCCTCCCGGCGCCCTGATGTGGTGTGCAGCACCGGGGTAGTTACCGGACCTAGACCGGTGTGGCACTGTGAGATCGTGACGTTGAGCGGAGTGATCCCCGGCATAGTCGACGCGCACGTCCACTTCTATGATCCGATGCGGTCGACGTGGGCGCTGTCTCGCTTCTCGCGCGTCGCGGGCATGCCTGGGATTAACAGATTCCCGCGTGCGGCGATCTGGTTGTCCGGCCTGCCGTCACATCGATCAGAGACACGGCTGATGATCGACCCGAGCATCGTGCGGACGCCGTACGAGCCGCGACAGTACGGAGCGGAGGCGAGCGGAGTGCGACGCGTCGCCGGCGTCGGTATCGACACCGTCGTCGGCGTGGAGGCGCACTGGGCCGAATCGGGCGCGGCGAAGAGCGACACGTCGTTCGCCGAGACCCGATACGTGACCGGTCTGCCGTTCGGACGCTCACGCGCCCCGCGGCTGGGCGGGTTCGTCGTCGCAGGCGATCCCAGTGCCCCCGGTTTCGCCGCTGGCCTCGACGACCAGTTGCGGTACACCGGGCTCGTGCGCGGCGTCCGCTGCAAATGGGCGAGCCACTCAGACCCACAGGTTGTCCACGCCCGCAACAACTCGGGCGCCCTCAGCTCGTCGGCCTTCCTCCGTGGATTCGAGGCGCTCGAACGTCACGGTTTGGCGTTCCACTCGTTCGCGTACTCGCATCAACTCGGTGAACTAGACCTGTTGGCGCGACGATTCCCGGCGACGACGATCGTCGTCGAGCACCTCGGCCTACCGGTCGGGGTGTTCGGGCCGGTCGGCTCGGAGACGGGGATGACGGCCGCCGCTCGCGCTGAGATCTTGAGTCTGTGGCGTGAGCGGATCGCGATGCTCGCAGCCCGACCGAACATTGTGGTCAAGGTGTCGGGGTTGGCGCTGGGACTCCTCGGCTACGGTCGCGAGACGTCCGGCAACATCGGTGGCCGCGAAATACTCGCCGAGATGATCGGGCCCCTCGTCCTTCATGTCGTCGACCGTTTCGGCCCCGAGCGGGTCGTCTTCGGCTCGGACATGCCGGTCGACCGGCCGAATGCGACCATCGACGTCGTCGTCGGCGCTCTGCTTGACGTGGTCGGCGACCGCGGCGACCATCTGCTCGCGCACCTGTTCGCGAAGAACGCGCAGCGGATCTACCGGATCGATTGAACACGGGGGAGACTGCCTGCTGCTCTTCGCAGCACGCACGGCGACGCTCCCGCCCCGTCGCCGTGCGTGAGTCTCGCCCACCGGTACCGGTCGCCGCGAACACGATGTCGCGCGGCGGGTCCGCCCCAAAGATTGTGACCCTAAGGATAGTTTTTCGACTGACACGCTGTCTAGCGAACAGGCGATCCTCCATCGAGGACGGCCATGCGAGCGTCACCGTTGATGACATCACCCGAGATGTGGGATGCAGTCGCGCGACGAGTTCCGCGCGTGGGACGAGGCGCTCGCCGTAGAGCCCGGCTTTCGGAAGGTCGGGAGGGAATCGATCCTCGCCCTCACGGATTCGATGCCGGAGTATCTGGCGCGGTGGCCCGCGGAGTGTGGCGCCGAGGCAGAATTCCGGGTGGAACTCCTTGTGACGCAAATGGAACGCTACTTCACCCGTGCGCACGTGCAGGGCACGATCGAATTCGACCTCGAGTCGGCTGCTGAGATCTTGGCCGATATCTGGTCTCCGGCGTTGACCGCTCCCGTAGAAACCTGAAACATGTTCTAGTTGAGGGATGGGAACGTATGTGGTGACCGGTGCTGCGTCCGGCATGGGAGCGACCGTGACGCAGCGACTGGTCGACAGTGGGCAGGCAGTGATTGGCGTCGACCTCGCGGATGCGGATGTGACGGCCGACCTTTCGACGAGCGACGGCCGCACCGATGCGATCAAGCAGCTGATCTCGCGTGTTGACGGGCCGCTCGACGGTGTCGTTCTCGCTGCGGGGGTGGGGCCGAAGCGGGGTCGTGAGCGCGCAATAGTCGAGGTCAACGTTCTCGGCGTCACCGAACTCGCCACTGCGCTGCGTCCGCGTCTTGCTGCTGCGGGTAACGCGAAAGTCGTTGTCTTCGGATCGAATTCGACGACGTCGACGCCGTTGGTGCCGCGTGGTGCCATCCGGCGTCTCGTCGGCGGCGATACCGAGGGCGCGGCCCGGATCCTGCGCCGCCGCGGCTCCCTAGCCGGTCCCGCGTCGTACGCGGCGTCGAAGATCGCGGTGGCGCGATGGGCTCGTCGACATGCGGTGACCGACGAATGGGCGGGTGCCGGGATCAGAATGAACGTGATCGCGCCGGGCCCAGTCATGACTCCGCTGCTTCAGCGGCAGTTGGCGAGTTCGACGTCGTCGCAGGTGCGGTCGTTCCCGGTACCGATCCGAGAATTCGGCACACCCGAGCAACTCAGCGAATGGGTGATGATGATGCTGTCGCCCGCCGCCGACTTCATGGTCGGCAGCGTGGTCACCGTCGACGGAGGAACCGAGGCTCTCCTCCGTCCGGACGGCTGGCCGACCCGGCTGCCCGGACGGCTGATTCCACGGATGGCGTGGACCATGTACCAGGCACCGAAGCGGGGCCGGGTTGCCGACTACTCCGACGCCTGACGCTCGTCGAGCAGCGCGAGTGCAGTCGCGGTCGTAGTGCGCATGGCCCATGCGAAGTCGTCGATCGACGGGTTCGCCGAGTTCTCGAAGCCGGTCAACAGCAGCATCGCGGTGGCCGCAAGTCTTTCGGCGAGCTCCGGCCCGAACAACTCGACGCCCATCTCCGCTATCGCGTCGCGGCGTGCGGTCTCGACCTCGGCGAGGGCCTCGTGGACGGCGGAATCGACGGCCGCCCAGCTGCGGATGGCGCGCTCAGTGTCGTGCGGAAGGTTCAGGGCGATCTGGATGAGTGCGTCGATCCGATCGTGGGGGTCAGTGACGCTTCGTGCGGACTCGACGAGGAGGTCCGTCGCCTCCAGTCGCCAGTGCGCGATGAGGGCCGACTCGAACGCCTTCCATTTTCGAAATGAGTGGTAGAAGGCGCCGGTCGTGACACCGGCTTCCGTGCAGACCGCGGCCTGTTTGAACCCGGAGTAGCCATCACGAGCGAGCACTGTCATGCCCGCGAGGAGGAAACGGCGGCGAAGCTTGTCGGGGTCGGCGTCGGAATCCATGGGGGCGATTCTGTCATGTGGGTGCCTGGGTACCCTTGCCGATACGCATAAGTAAACTTATGCTTGGTGGGGAAGCGTTGACTCCAGCGCACCAGAGAGGACGGCCCGGGCATGTTCAACCCCGACCGCAATGCGGGCCTAGACCCGCACCGCGACTTTATGGAGATCTACCGCAACATGTCGGTGTTCGACTTTCCGTGGGACATCAACCAGTCGCTGAGCTTCGCACTGTTCCGCACGTACGCGGTCCCGAGCATCGGGCGCCTCCTGTGCGATACCGGTGGTTTCGACGACACACAGAAACGCTACGACGACACCGTGATCCTGCTGGAGATCCCTCTGCAACAAGGGTTCTCGACGCCAGACGCGAAGGCTGCGCTACGGCGCATCAACCAGATGCATCGCTCGTACGACATCACAAACGATGACATGCTGTACGTTCTCGCGACATTCGTCGTCGTTCCGAAACGGTGGGTCGACGACTACGGATGGCGGAAGTTCACCTACGACGAGGTCGTCGCATCGACCAACTACTACCGCGAACTCGCGCGGCACATGAACATTAAAGATGTCCCCGAGACGTACGACGGGTTCGTGACGCTCCTTGACGACTACGAGGCCGAGCACTTCGCATACGACGAGGGCGGCCGCCGCGTCGCCGACATGACCTTGGATCTGATGTCGACGTTCTATCCGAAGCCGTCGCGGGCTGCAGTACGCGTGTTCTCGCGCGCCCTAATGGACGATCCGCTACTGGACGCCTTCCACTATGCGAAGCCACCTCGTCCGATCGTCGCCGCCAGCGGTCGGGCGATGCGAGCGCGCGCTGCGTTCGTCAGGCTGCTGCCGCCGCGTCGCAGGCCGAAGAGTGCGTCCGACAGCCACCGCGTCAAGTCGTACCCGACCGGCTATCAGGTCGAGGCGATGGGCACGTTCCCCGGCGGCTGTCCAGTGAAGCATCTCGATCCCCACACCGCCGAGCAGAAAGTCGGCGCACGATGACTCGCACCGTCTCCGAACTCCAAGCGGGCATCCCGGCGGATGCGGCGTGCGAACTCTTTGATTCGCTGCCGAGCGTCACCATCGACGAGATCCTGGGGCAGTGGCACGGCTCCGAGGTTCCGACCGGGCACCCGCTCGACGGGCTGCTCGCCGTCTCCGGCTGGTACGGAAAGAGGTTCGACAGCGCCGAGCACGTGCACCCGCTGCTGTTCGGTGAGCCGGACGACCTGTACCCGGTGAACCCCGGTTCGGTGCCGATGAACCTGCTCAACACCCTCGGGAACCGCATGCCGCGGACGAAGATCCCGGGCATCACCACCGCGTTCAAGGCAGTCCGCACGCGCAGACACCGCGCCCGCCTCCGCAACGTCGAATACCGTGGCAAGGCCGGCGCCGCGATGGTCTACGACCAACTCGCCATCATCGACCACTTCCGGCGACTGGACGACGACACCCTCCTGGGTGCGATGGACCTGCGCAACTCCCCGCAGCCCTACTTCTTCCTGTTAGCGCGCGACTGACGGCTCAGCCGACCTCGACCTCACGCGCGGGGTCCGACGACCACTGTGAGTAGGAGCCGGGGTACAGCGCTGCGCGGAAACCAGCGTGCTCCAATGCGGCGATCTGGTGCGCAGCGGTGACGCCCGACCCGCAGTAGACGATCACGTCGCGGCGCCCGTCGACGCCGAGATCGGTAAAGCGAGAACGGAGTTCGTCCGCGGTGCGGAACTTTCCGTCGACCAGGTTGTCGGCGGTCGGGGCGCTGGCCGCGCCCGGAATGTGGCCGGGACGCTGGTCGACGGGCTCCACTTCGCCGCGGAAGCGTTCGCCGGCCCGGGCATCCAACAGGAGTCCATCGGTGGCGGCGACCTCGTCTATGTCGACCGACGGCAGACCTCCGCCGGTCAGGACGACGGTGCCCGTGCGCGGCTTCGCATCGCCCTTCGACAATCGCATTCCGGCGTCGCTCCAGGCGCCAATCCCGCCGTCGAGGATCTTCACGTCCGCGACCCCGCCCCACCGGAGCAGCCACCATGCTCGAGCTGCTGACATCCCGCCGTCGTCGTCGTAGACGACGACCGGGGCCAACGCGTCCACACCCCAACGCCGCGCGGCCGCCTGCAGGTCGGCGACGTCTGGCAGCGGGTGGCGGCCGCGCGCAGGTTCGCCGGGTGCCGCCAACTCAGTGTCGAGGTCTACGTACACCGAACCGGGCAGATGGCCTTCCCGATACTGTTGCGCACCGTCGTCGCGTCCGAGCTGCCAGCGCACGTCGAGAACCGCGGGCGGCCGAGACGAGAGCATCGCCTCCGCGAGCTCGTCGACGGTGATGAGGGTGTCCGACATGATTTCTCCTTGGGCGCGGTTGCTGCCTCGACTCTGCTCGTCCAGCGAACGGGCTCGTCCAGTGAAAGCTCGACCAATTGGCGCTACTCATCCAGGGTGCGCAGGAGGGCGCGGGTACGGGCGCGCGCCTCCGGGTCGCGGTCAAACAGGATTCCGACGTACTCGTCGACGCCGAATGACGCGAGCTCGGCGATGCGATCGGCGACGGTGGCCTCGTCGCCGACGATCGCTGCGTCGGCGGGGCCGGTGAAGCCTTCACGGTCGAGCATCGCCTTATATGACGGCAGCCCGTCGTACATCGCGAACTGGCGTCCGGCCTCGGCCCGCGCGGCGTCGACGTCGTCGGTCACGCTAACCGGGAGCATCGCGACCGTGCGGACGGCGCCGTCGGGTCGTCCGGCGTCGGCGGCGGCCTGGCGCAACGTCGGAACGATGTGGTCGCGCAGGGTCTTCGGGCCCGTCATCCAGGTAACCGTGCCAGAGGTGCGACGGCCCGCGAGGTTTAGCATCTTGGGGCCGAGTGCGGCGAAGTAGACCGCCGGGGCGGGAGCCTGCAACGTCAGTGATCCGCGCGTCGTGACGAGCTCGCCTGCCGCACTGGCCTTCTCTCCGTTAAGGAGAGGGAGGAGGCCGTCGAGATATTCTTCGGTGCGCTGTACGGGCCTACCGTAGGGGACGCCCCACATACCTTCGGTGACGACCTTGTGACTCAGTCCGAGACCGAGGGTCAGCCGCCCACCGAGAATCTGGTTCACTGTCGTCGCCTGCTGCGCGAGCTTCATCGGGTGCTGCGACTGGATCGGAAGGACGCTGGTGCCGAACTCGATGTCGGGAACTTCGCGGCCGACGACGCCGATTACGGTGAGAGCATCCGGCTCGTTCGGCATCTGGGTGGCCCAGATACGACGGAATCCCTCCTCGCGGAGTTCGTTCGCGTTCGCGATCGTTTTGTCGATCGACAAGTTTTTCGCGTTGACGGTCCAAACGACGCCGACCTGCATGTGCGCTCCTGTAAGTGAGTGACGGTTCCGGGGCCGACCTTACGTGAGCGCACCGGCGATGCCTGGTGCGGACGCAATCGTCGGGCTGAGACGATTTGAGACTGGCGTCTCACTGTCCTCGCGCCTACAGTCGGTGACTATGAGCGTTGAACTAACGGTGTCCCCGCAACACAAGCGTGTCCGGGACGTCGTACGACGCGTCACCCGATTCGACCTGCTGCCTCGCGACGAGGTGATGGCCGAGTTCGATCGAGGGCACTCGGCGGGCGATCCAGTGGCCGAACGGTTCGTCGCAGAGACCTACCACGGGGAGATGGGCGGCGACCGTGCGCGCGAGCTGCTAGACGAGGCGTTGCGTGTCGGCGTCGATAATGTCCCCGATGCGCCAGAGTCGATGCGCGCATTATTTGCCGAGTTCGAGACAGTACCCGAATGGGTCGACCGGGAACTGATCGAACAGGGCGCGGCCGTGTGGCGCCGCTGGGGTTACAGCCTCGGTGCGGTGGGGAACGCCGGAACGATGGACACCTATACGGAGGCGTCGTTGGCAGTTCCGCTGTCGCTGTCGGGCGGATACGCCGGGGCGTCGGCGCTGCACCGATATCTGGAGACCAGTCGGTGGTGGCTGGAGGTCTGCAAGCCCGGGGCTGTGCTGGCACCGGGATCGCGGGCACGCGAGGTGTCATTGAAGGTCCGGGTGATGCACGTGTCTGTCCGTGCTCGCGTCGCCGAGCACCCGGAATGGGACGCGACCGAGCACGGACTGCCGATAAGCCAAAGCGAGATGATGTTGACGCTCCTCGGCGGCAGCGTGGGGCCTGGTCTCGGCCTGTGTGCTCTCGGCTTCCTCACCAGCGGAAAAGAATTGCGGGCGGTGCTGCACTTCAACCGGTATCTCGGGCACCTAGTCGGGTGCCGTGTCGACGACATGTTCCCCGAGACCGTCGCCGACGGCGTACGTCTCCTCTACTACTTCGACGCCACGCGCAAACATGACTCCGGACCGCTGGGGCCCGAACTCGTGGAAGGCTTCGTCCCGTCGTTCGACCCGGCACCGAACGTCCGCGGTGTCGCCCGAGCGCGAGCAAAGTTCCATCTGCACCTACAAGCCGGGTACACCCGGCTGTTCATGCTGCCGTGGAATCGTCGGAACTATCAGCTGCCGAGCGGGCTGCCGGGCTTGGCGTTCCTGGTGGCGCGGGCGCCGTTCATCGCCGTGATCGAGGTGCTCAGACGGGTCTCGCCCGCGGTCGATCGCGCGCAGCAGACGATCGCGATGCGCCGCTGGCGGCGATGGCACGCCTGGCACCTCGGACAGCGAAGCGAAGCCTTCGACGCGACCAAGTCGTTGAGGCGCTGAGAACGTCAGAGTGCGCCGAGCGCGACCTCAATCGGAACGCTGCCGTCGGTGAACGAGATGTTCTGGTGGATCGACGCCGGGGTCGTCAACGCGGCGGCCGCCACTAAAGCGACATTGGCGCGCGAGGTTCCGGGCAGGTTCGCCGCGCGAATCGCAGCCGGGTCGATGGTTCCCGACGGCTCGTCCATGGTCAGCGCGCCGGGCATGAGGACGGTCCAGTCGAGAGCGGTCTCACGCAGCGCGACGTCGGCCGCGGCCTTCGCCTCCGCGTAGGCGAAGAACGAGTTGTCACTAGGCACGCCGTGATCGGGTCCCGCGCCCAAGTACGACACCATGACGAATCGGTCGACGCCTGCATCGCCGGCGGCCTCCATGCTGCGGATCGCCGCGTCGCGATCGACCGCGTACGTGCGTTCGGGGCTGCCACCGCCCGCACCTGCACTCCACACGATCGCGTCGAATCCGTCGAAAGCGGAGGCGAGCTGTTCGCGGGTGGCGTTCTCCACGTCCAAGACCAGTGGAGCGGCACCGGCGGCACGAATGTCGTCGGCGTGCTTCGGATTACGGATGACCGAGGTGACGGCGTCCCCTCGCGCATTCAACAGAGGGGCGAGAAGCAGTGCGATCTTGCCGTGTCCGCCGATGATCATGATGTCTGCCATGGCGACTACGGTACTGATCCCGGTCCATCGCCGCAGAGCGGGGGAGTGTTACACGCGGATTTCATCCGTGCGGCGTGTAGCTGACCGCATGCGACGAAATCGATCGTCTGGTCGTGGTTGATCTGATAGATCAACACCCGCGCCGCTCGGGACTGTGCAGCGAGAGCTGCCGCACGGGCTTTCCTGGCAAACTCCGTGAAATACCCTCCGAACCGCACATCGATGGGCGACTATTGAGGTCAATCGATCGAGAGGGAGTCTGATCATGACATCGGTAGACAATGGGGGCGCGCACCCCGTTCGACAAGGCGTATCGGGAACGACCACGTTCGCCGCCGCGATCCTGCTATTCGTCGCGGGCCTGCTGGCCTTCCTTCAGGGACTGTCGGCTGTACTGAACGACGAACTGTTCGTCGTCGGGCCGGAGTATACGTATTCTCTCAACATCACTGGTTGGGGCTGGATTCACCTGATCGTCGGCGCGGTGGGCATCCTCATCGCAGTCGGAATGATGGTCGGAGCCACCTGGGCTCGGGTCGCGGCAATCATCATCGCCGGGATCTCGATCGTGGCGAACTTCTTGTGGCTGCCGTACTACCCGTGGTGGTCGATATTGGTCATCGCTCTCGACTTGATTGTGATCTGGGCCGTCACCACCTGGCGCACAGACTAGCGACGTCCGCATGCTCGACTGTGCGCATTGCTCAGCCGCTCGTCCGTTTACTGATGAAGTCGGACAATTCTCGCGCGGCGGGATTCAGTCGCGACGTCGCTGACGAGAGCCCAACGGCTCGGTGATACTCACCGACTAGCTGGACCTGCGCCGTTCCATCCAGCAGTCGGTCGGTGCGGGGCAGCAGTGCGACGCCGAGTCCGCGCCCGACAAACTCGCGGACGGTCGCGAACTCGGTGATCTCCACCATGATGTCCGGGTCGAAGCCCGCGGCTCTGCACCATCTCTCGGTCAATTGTCGGAGGTTGTAGGTTGCCGGGTTGGCGATGAATCGCTCGCCCGCCAAATCGCCGAGTGCGATACGCGACCGCGTGGCGAGGCGGTGGTCGATCGGGACGGTCGCGCAAATCTCCTGCGTCGCGACGACGACGTGCGGAAGCCCGTCCGGCGGAGGGATCGTCAGCGCCAAGTCGAGGTCGCCGCGCCGTAGATCGTCGGCGAGTTCGGCGCCGTGCGCTTGCTTCAACTGCAAGCTGATGCCGGGGTGCGCACGGTTGAACGCGGCGAGCAGATCGGGAACGATTCCGTGTCCCATGGTGAGTGGGAACCCGAAGCGGACGGTTCCGTGCTCGGGGTCGGCGTCGTCGGTCACGCAGGCGACGGCGGCCTCCAACTCCGCGAGCGGCCCGCGGACAGTCTCGGCGAGTCGTCGAGCCGCAGGTGTCAGTCTCACCGCCCGGCCGTCCCGCGCGACCAGCGGGATTCGGAGGATCTGCTCCAACGCGTGTACGCGTCGACTCATCGACGACTGCGGAATGCCGAGCGTATTGGCTGCACCAGTCATGTACCCGTCGCAATCGGCGAGCGCCGTGAGCGCTCGCAACTGAGGGGCCAACTCCACACTCCATTGATCCATATTCGGATTGTAATGACGACAGACGTCATTGGACGGATTGATTGGGGTGGGCGAAAGTAGAAAGGCGAGAAGTTGCTCGACTGGTTGCAGCACAATTCGGGAGGCGATTATGGAAGGCACATGGGACTCGACTGAGCAGGCCGACGTGGTGTTGATCGGCGGCGGGATCATGTCGGCGACGCTAGGGTCGATGCTGGCGGTGGGTGATCCGACGCTCCGGATCGTCGTCTTGGAGCGATCCGACGAGCTGGCCGGCGAGAGCAGCGGACCGTGGAACAACGCGGGCACTGGGCATTCGGGCTTCTGCGAACTCAACTACATGCCCGACCCGACCGACGGCGCGAAGCCCGCCGAGATCGCCCGGCAGTACGGGCAGAGCCTGCAATGGTGGGCGCACCTGGCGCGGGAAGGACTCGTAGACCCGACGCGGTTCATCCATCAAGCTCCGCATCTGAATGTCGTGTTCGGTGAAGAAGGTGTCGACTACCTGCGTACCCGCCATCGGACGCTATCGGCGGATCCGGCGTTCGGCACGATGGAGTTCACCGACGACCCAGCGGTGATCGCACAGTGGACACCGCTGATCATGGACGGGCGTGAGTCGGGCGAACCGATCGCCGCAACGCGACAGGCGCGCGGCACAGACGTCGACTTCGGTGCGCTCACGAAAGCACTGCTCGACGTCGTCGTCGAACGGGGCGGTCAGGTCCGCACCGGATACGACGTGCGCCGATTGCATCGCAGACCGGACAGTGGTTGGACGGTGCGCGGAACCACGTCCGACGGTCGGCGCTTCGCCGTCGACGCCCAGCAGGTGTTCGTAGGTGCGGGCGGCTTTGCACTTCGCCTCCTGCAGAAGGCGAAGGTCCCGGAGATCCGCGGCTACGCGGTGCTACCGGTCGGCGCGGCGTTCTTCCGCACCGACAATGCGGACGCCGTCGCCCGACACGACGTGAAGGTGTACGGACAGGCGGAGCTCGGTGCGCCGCCGATGTCCGTGCCGCACCTTGACCGACGATTCGTCGACGGCCGCGGCTACCTGATGTTCGGGCCGTACGCGACGTTCAGCACCAAACTACTGAAGAAGGGGTCGCTCACCGACTTCTTCACCACGCTGCGCTGGCACAACGTGCACGTAATCGGCGCGGCGATGCTCCACAACCTCGACCTCGTCCGATACCTGGTCGGGCAGCTCGCCGCGCGACCGAAACGCAAGTTCGCCGCGCTGCGACGTTTCTGGCCGAACGCCGAGTTCGACGAGTGGGAACTGGTCTCGGGCGGTCAGCGCGCACAACTGGTCACACCGCATCCGAGCCGGGTCGGCGACCTTCAACAAGGGACCGAACTGGTCATCGACGGCTCCGGGACGATCGCCGGACTGCTCGGAGCCTCGCCGGGCGCGTCGACCGCGGTGTCGATTATGGCCGACCTCGTCCGCCGCACGTTCCCGGCCGAGACCGCCGCGACGCTGGACGCCGCATTCGCCGAGCCCGCCGACGACCTGTTCACGGAACGACAAGCGGCTCCGGATTCCGGACCATCGCCGACACGTCCGCGGTCCAGCGGATCGGGCCGTCCGACCGCTGCCACCCCGCGATCAGCGCCGTCACCTTCGACGTCATCTGGGCGTCGAGCAGGGTGAACGAGTCGCGGTAGTCGTCGCCCACCCGGCCGAGGAGAAGCCACCACGCCCAGGCGACGGCGCCCGCGTTGGCGATGAAGTCCGGCACGACGGCGATACCGCGTGCGGTCAGATCCAATTCGGCGTCGATCGTTGTCGGTGCGTTCGCCGCTTCGACGACGATCGCCGCATCAACCGCCGCACTGTTGGCGGCAGTGATCGCGTACGAAACCGCGGCAGGAACCAGGACGTCACACGTGGTGGACAGGACAGCGGCGCGGGTGAGTCGTTGAACCGACGCCGGGATGTGGTCGCGGTCCATCTCGCCGAAACGGTTCCGCGTGTCCAGCAGAGTCGGGACGTCGAGGCCGTCGGGGTCGTACAGGGTTCCCGCGGCATCCGCGAGTGCGACGACCCGAGCGCCTGCCTGGTGGAGGTAGAACGCGGCGGCGCCGCCCATCGTTCCGACACCCTGGATCGCAACTGTCGTATCGCGTGTCTGGCGACCGGTCGCAAGGGCCGCAGCCACAACTGCGCGTGCCACACCGTATCCGCCGATCACGTCGCCGAGCGCTCCACCGGGCGCGTGCGCATGAAGGCCGGCCATCACGCGCGCGGTGGTCGCTGCCGGATCTGCCGAACGTGCGATCGCCGCGTGATACGACTGCGCCATGCCCAGCCGCGCGAACACGGTGTCGATGAGGTCCTGCGTCACGCCGAGATCCTCGGCCGTCACCCAGTGGCGGTCGAGGTACGGACGCATCGCGTCACAGAAGCGGGTGAGCACGTCGACGGCCCGCGGATCCTTCGGATCGAAGTCGATGCCGCCCTTGGCTCCGCCCACCGGCAGGTCGAACGCGGCCGTCTTGTTCGACATGCCGTACGCGAGGTCTGCGACCTCGTCGACAGTGCAGCCCGCGCGCATCCGGGTGCCGCCCGTCGCCATGCCCTGAATCAGGGAGTCGACGACCAGCCACCCGACGGCACCGGTCTCGGCGTCGATCCACTCCATCCGCAGGTAGGGCGAACGCCTGCGGGTTGTGGTCTTCATTCGGGCGGCCGGTGTCTCCGAAACTGCGGGGACCGTTCCCGGCCGTTCGATCGGTGTGAGTGTCATCGTCTAGCCTCCTTGCGGGTGTGTCTCCAGGATGGGCCCTGACCTGCGGATACGTCCACGTGCTGTTTGTGAACACGACCGTTCGCTTTAACCGATCACCACCCCACTTACCCTGGAGGCATGGAGGTCACGCTGCATCGCCTGAAACTTCTCCGGGAGCTGCGGCGCCGCGGAACTGTCCGAGCGGTCGCCGAAGCCCTCCACTACTCCACGTCCACCGTGTCTCAACAGCTGTCGCTCCTCGAACGCGAGGCCGGAGCCGACCTCTTCGCGCGGCACGGCCGCCGCATCACGCTGACCGAAGCGGGTGAGCTCCTCGCCGACCACGCGGACCAGATCCTCGACGCCGTCGACAGCGCAGGCACCGCCATCGAATCGTTGCGGGACGGTTCGGGGGCGACGCTGCACGCCGGGGTATGGGCGTCGGTCGCGACGGGTCTACTGCCGGCCGGGCTGTCGCTGCTCGCGGAGCGGTCGCCCGGAATCGTCGTGCACTCGGTGGAATTGATGCCCGAAGCCGGGTCGGACGCGGTCCGAGACGGTTCGTTGGACGTCTCGTTCGTCATCGACTACTCGAACTACGCGATGCCGCGCACTCCTACGCTCAAGCGACGACTGATCGCCGTCGAACAGATCCACGTGGCAGCTCGAGCCGGTGCTCTCGGCCCGGAACCAGTGGAGCTCGCGTCGATCGCTTCGGATCCGTGGATCCTCTCGGATGCGCGGTCGCACTTCGGACGCGCGGTCCGGATCGCTTGTCGCAATGCGGGGTTCGAACCAGAGGTCCGACACGTCGTCGGCGAGCAGCCGACGGCCATGGCGCTCGCCGCGGCCGGCCTCGGCGTGACCCTAGTGTCCGACCTGGCGGCGCGGACGGCTCCGGCCGGCGTCGAGCTGACGCCGCTCGCCGATACCTTCGAACGCAACCTGTCGGTGGCCTACCGCGTGCGGGACGAGAATCGCTGGCCGGTGCGCCGGTTCGTCGACGCTATGGCAGATGCCGCTCGCGATGCCGGATTGCGTCGGCCCGGGACCGATCAGCCAGGGACCAATCAGCCCGAGACCGGTGTGCCCGAGACATAGCCGCGATGCTTGTCGACGGCTGGCCCCGGCAGGTCGCCGTCTCGATAGACACGCAGATGGTCGAGGAACTGAGCGGACAGCTCATCGCGCCAGCCGACGACGTCGCCCGACATGTGCGGGCTGAGGTGAGCGCCGGGCAGGGCCCACAACGGGTCGTCGTCAGGAAGTGGTTCGGTGTTGAGCACGTCGAGGTGGGCGTCGATGCGGCCCGCGGCGATCTCCCCGGTCAACGCCGATTGGTCGACTAGGGCGCCGCGTCCGACGTTGATCACGTGTGCCCCGTCGGGGAGAGCGGCCAGCTCTCGGGCACCGAGCATCTCACGCGTCGCATCGGTAAGAGGCGCGACCATGACGAGGTGGTCGACATCGGGCAGATGGTCGGCGAGGCGAGCGGAGTCGACGACGACCCCGAAATCGGGGTCGTCCTCACGCGGAGTGCGGCCCGCGCCGTGCACGTCGAGCCCGACGGCGCGCAGCATCCGCGCGATCGCGCGTCCGATGCCGCCGGTCCCGACGATCAGGGCCCGTCGTCCCGCGACCCGCGTCGTCTCCCGGTGGCGCCATTCGCGACGGCTCTGGAAGTCCTGCGTCAGGTGTAACTGCTTGTCGTGCGCGAGGACGCATGCCAGGACGTATTCGGCGATCGGGCCGTCGAAGACGCCGCGCGCGTTGGTGACTAGGACATCCGAGTCGCGGAGGTCGTCGAACAGGACCCTGTCGACGCCCGCGGCAGCGACGTGGACCCATCGCAGAGCGTCGGCGGCGTGCCAGGCGTCCGCGAGGGCATCGGAGAAGATGTCCCACACGAGAAGGACGTCGGCACCTGGCAACTCGTCGGCGAGCGTTGAAGCGGTCGCGGTTCGGACCCGGGCAAGTTGTGCGATCGCGTCGAGATCGGCGGGCGCGGCGACGCCGTCGGCGGTCAACAGGATGACGGTCGGTGCTCGCATGTCTACACCCTAACGTCGGCGGGGCCGAACGCAACAAGATTGTCTACAATCCTACCGTTGACAATCGGCGGGGTGCGGCACACACTGGCCTCATGAGCAGCGCATCCCTCTCCCCAGTACTCAAGCAGGCGACTCCGGTTGTGGTCGAGAGCGCGTCGGGGTCGTGGATTCACGGCATCGACGGTCGCGACTACCTGGACTTCACCACCGGTATCGGTGTGACGAGCACCGGACACTGTCACCCCGACGTCGTTGCCGCGGCGCAGGCACAGTGCGCGAAGATCATCCACGCGCAGTACACCACGGTCATGCACCAGCCGCTGCTCGAACTGACCGAGCGTCTCGGCGACCATCTGCCCGACGGTATCGACTCGGTGTTCTACGCGAACTCCGGATCGGAGGCCGTAGAGGCGTCAGTTCGGTTGGCGCGCATGGCGACCGGACGTCAATACATCGTCACGGTGCAACGCGGATTCCACGGACGCACAGTGGCCGCGGCGTCACTGACGACAGCGGGCACCAAGTTCTCGGCTGGCTTCGGCCCACTCATGTCCGGAGTGGTGACGACTCCTTTTCCTGACGCGCTTCGCCTGCAGATGTCCGCGGACGAGGCCGTAGCCTACGCACTCGCCGAATTCGACTTCCTCCTCGCCACCCGCGTCCACCCGAGCGAGGTCGCGGCGGTCCTCGTCGAGCCGTTCCTCGGCGACGGCGGCTACCTCGCGGTGCCACCGGCCTTCCTCTCCGGGTTGGCCGACCGGGCGCGCGCCCACGGGGCGTTGATGATCCTCGACGAAGTACAGGCCGGGGTTGGCCGGACAGGGAAGTTCTGGGGACATCAGCACACCGACGGTTTCGTCCCCGACATCCTGATCACCGCTAAGGGCATCGCCTCGGGTTTTCCGATCTCTGCGATCGCCGCACCCGAGGAGATAATGGCGAAGGCGTGGCCAGGGTCGCAAGGGGGGACCTACGGTGGGAACGCCGTCGCCGCCGCGGCGGGAGTCGCGACGCTCGGCGTGATCGAACGAGAGGGCCTCGTCGAGAACTCTCGGGTGCGCGGTGAGCAATTGCTCGCCGGATTGCGCGCCGACCTCATCGGGGTACGGGAAATATGCGACGTGCGGGGGACCGGGTTGATGGTTGCCGTCGAGTTCGGCGATCCGACCGCTCCGGCGGGCGGACCCGATTCGGTCGAGGCAGCGCGGCTAGCAGGCATCGTCCAGCAGTCGTGCATCGACGAGGATCTGCTGACACTGACGTGCGGACCGACCGGGTCGGTCGTCCGGATCATCCCGCCGTTGGTCGTCACCGCCGACGAGATCGATACGGGCGTGCAGAGATTCGGTCGAGCAGTGCGACGAGCGGTGGGAGTGCAGTCATGACCCGCTCCGTCGACGACATCGTCGCGACGCTGGGGTCGGGGGTCTACCGAGACGGCGAATGGCATCGAGCCGCATCTGGTGCCACGTTCACTGTCGAGAACCCGGCGACCGGTGAGACGATCGCGACCCTGGCCGACGGGGGTTCCGCAGATGCGAGGGCTGCCATCGCTTCCGCCGCGGCTCACCAGCGCGACTGGGCGGCGGTTCCCGCGCGACAGCGCTCGGAGATCCTTCGTCGCGCATACGAACTCGTCATCGAGCGGACCGACGAACTGGCCTCGCTGATGACCGCCGAGATGGGCAAGCCACTAGCCGAAGCCCGCGGTGAAGTCGCGTACGCCGCCGAGTTCTTCCGGTGGTATTCCGAAGAAGCGGTCCGGATCCGCGGCGACGCGCGACGCAGCCCCGACGGGAAGTCGCGGTTCATCATCACCGCCGAGCCTGTCGGCCCGTCGATCCTCATCACCCCGTGGAACTTCCCGCTCGCGATGGTCTCCCGCAAGATCGGTCCGGCGATCGCCGCAGGATGCACCATGGTCTACAAGCCCGCCGAACTGACTCCGCTGACGTCCCTGTACGCCGTCGACCTGCTGGCGGAGGCCGGACTTCCCGACGGAGTGCTATCAGTGGTGTGCACGACGTCGCCGGGCGACGTGGTATCCACCTGGATCGACTCCGGGCAGGCACGGAAGCTGTCGTTCACCGGTTCCACACAAGTCGGGAAGCTCCTGTTGGAGCAGTGCGCACGCGGCGTCCTCCGTACCTCCATGGAGTTGGGCGGCAACGCCCCGTTCATCGTGTGCGACGACGCCGACTTGGCCACCGCGGTCGACGCGGCGATGGTCGCCAAGACCCGGAACATGGGCCAGGCGTGCACGGCGGCGAATCGAATCCTGGTGCATCGCAGCGTGGTCGGCCCGTTCGTCACCGAACTCACCGAACGGATGTCGGCTCTCACCGTCGGCGACGGTGCAGTAGCCGGGACCGAGATAGGTCCGCTCGTCGAAGCGAAGGCGGTCGACAAGGTCGACCACCTAGTCGCCGACGCTGTCGCACGAGGAGCGACGGTGATGTGTGGCGGCCGACGCATAGAGGGCGTCGGCCACTTCTATCAGCCGACGGTCCTCGCCGATGTCGCACGGGACGCCGACCTCATGGGCACTGAGATCTTCGGCCCGGTCGCCGCGATCGTCCCCTTCGACACCGACGACGAGGCCGTCGCCGCGGCGAACGACACCGAGTTCGGCCTCGTCGCCTACGTGATGACCGAGTCTGTCGACCGAGGGCTCTCCATCGCCGAACGCCTCGAATCGGGGATGGTCGGATTCAACACCGGCCTGGTCTCGAATCCGGCCGCGCCGTTCGGCGGCGTGAAGCAGTCGGGGCTCGGCCGTGAGGGCGGACTGACCGGGATCGACGAATTCCTGGAGACCAAGTACGTCGCTATTCCGGTGAAGTGACCGGCTCGCGCCGGCCGTCACGTACTTGCGTATGCGAGCCATACCGGGCCGATGACGTGGACGCAACGCGCGTGGAGCGTCGTCCGTTACGCGGCCAACCGCTGCACTCAGCCACGATTCGGTGCGATATGCACACCGGAGCGGGCTACTGGAGACGGGCGAGCCCATCGCGCATGTGCTCGTCGAGCAGAGCCGTCGCCCGCGCGAGATCCACGGCCCGGATCGCGTCGGCGAGGGCTCGGTGTTCGGCGGCCCGATCCTCCCCAGCGCCGTAGGTCGGCGCCGTCGCGCGCAGACACATACTGGTCTCGACGATAACGGTCTCGTGGACTCGGGACAGGCGTGGCGACCCGGCGGCTTCGACGAGCTCATGGTGGAAGTCGAGGTCGGCGTCGACCATTTCCGGAGAGTCGGGCCGACCTGCGCGAGCGACCATCGAGGCGACGGCGATGTCGAGTCGGTCCGCGCACGCCGGGCCGTCGCCGGCCGCGAGAATGCGTTCGATCGCCGCGCGTTCGATGGTGGTACGCAGCAGATACATGTCCGAGACCGCGTCGGGTGTCAGTTCCGGCACGAACAGTCCGCGGTTGCGGCGCGATACGAGCAGACCCTCCTGGGTGAGTCGCTGCATGGCCTCGCGGAGCGGACCTCGACTCACGCCCAACTGGGTGGCCAGCGAGGCCTCGCCGAGCTGACCGCCCGGCGGGAAGTCGCCTGCCGCGATGGCGCGCCGCAGCGACCGCGCGATCAGTGCGGGCGTCGACTCCTGCACGACAGGAGCCAGCGACCCCGAGAGCCGGTCGGTCACGCGAGCGCCGGACTGCAGGCGTGGACTCGGGGGCGTGCAGTCCGGCCGCCGAGGCGGGTCTCGAGCGCGGCACCGGTCCGCACCACAGTCCGGTCGGCGAATCGTGCGCCGACGATCTGGATCCCCACCGGGAGACCGGTGTCCGTCATTCCACACGGAACCGACAGTGCCGGCTGCTGAGTCATGTTGAAAAGGTAGGTGTACGGGGTCCACGAGGTCCAATCGGGGCTGTGCCAGCCGGGCGGCACGTCAGCGCCCGCCGCGAACGCCGGGATCGGGGTCGTCGGGGTCACCAGGACGTCGTACGTGTGGTGGACGGCGCCGAGTCTGACCCCCAACGCCATCCGTTCGGCGACAGCGTCCAGGTAGTCCTGCGCGGTGAAGTCGTGGTACCTGGTCAACGCCTCGCGCAGCGTCGGGTCGATCCGGTCGATAGCGCCGTCGCCGAACGGCTTGACGACTGCCGCGGCTCCCGCAAACCACAAGACGTGGAAGGCGTCGACGGGATCGCTGAGCCCGAGGTCGATATCGTCGACACGTGCCCCGAGGTCGGCCAGCGCGTCGACCGCGGCATCCACTTCGCGTTCGACGTCGGGATCGTTGACGCCGAAGCCGAGATTCCGGCTGTAGGCGACGCGCACTCCGTTCAACGGTTTGTCGGACTGTCGCCCGTCGAGCGCCGCGGCAAGGAAGCCGTCGCCGTCGGGGCAGGTCGCCGAGCGGGGGACCGCCGACCAGTCGCGGGAGTCGGGGCGGATCAATTCATCCATGAACGCGGCCGTGTCAGTGACCGTGCGGGTCATCGGCCCGGCGTGTGCAAGGGTGCCGAACGGGCTTGACGGGAACATCGAAATCACACCGTACGTCGGTTTCAGGGCGACAGTTCCGGTGAATGCAGCGGGGATGCGTACGGACCCGCCCGCGTCGGTGCCGGTCGACAGCGGGCCGAGCCCGGCGGCGACGGCCGCCGCCGATCCGCCGCTCGACCCGCCGGGCGTCAGGTCGGGGTCGTACGGATTGCGGGTCACGCCCACGAGCAGTGAGTCGGTGACTCCTTTCCAAGCGAACTCCGGGGTCGTCGTCTTGCCGACAATCACGCAGCCCGCCTCGACAGTGGCCGCGGTGACTGGAGCGTCGACGGTCGGCGCGGAGCCGTCGTCGGCATCCGCAATCAGTGTCGAACCTCGATACGTGGGGTGTCCTGCGGTGAGGAATACGTCCTTGATAGACGTCGGGACACCGTCTAACGGTCCTAGTGTGCGGCCGTCACGGTATCGCTGCTGCGCATCCCTCGCCGATGCACGCGCGCCGTCCGGGTCGACGACACAGAACGCCGACAGGCTGCCGTCGATTCGATCGATCGCGTCGAGGACCGCATCGGTCGCCTCGACGGGGGACAACGTGCCGACACGGTAGGCGTCGGTCAGTTCCAGTGCGGAGAGTGCGCAGATGTCGCGGGAATCCATGAGCGTGGCCGCCCTTCGATGGTAATCGACTGATTGTTGACAATCCTACACAGATCGTCGGGCTTCGCCAGTGTTTCGGGGCGTCGGAAGCGCCGTGCGCCCACAGCCTTGACGACTCGACAGCGCGGCGATACAAAGTAAGCAATCGCTTATTTTTTTCAATTTGGTGTCCACTACCTCAGGAGAGTCGCATGACCGCACGTTTCGCCGGAAAGACCGCCATCGTCACGGGCGCGAGCCGAGGCATTGGACTGGGAATCGCCCGCCGTCTCGTCACCGACGGCGCGAAGGTCGTCATCACCGCGCGGAAGCAGGATGCGCTCGACGAAGCGGTCACCGAACTCGGCGGGCCCGACCACGCGCTGGCTGTCGCGGGATCGGCCGACGACTCCGATCATCAGGACGAGACCGTAGCGAAAGCGATCGAGACATTCGGCAGCGCTGACTTCTTCGTCAACAACACCGGCATCAACCCGGTGTTCGGTCCGCTCATGGACATCGACGCCGGCGCGGCGCGGAAGATCCTCGACGTCAACGTCGTCTCCACCCTGCAGTGGACGCAGAAGGTGTATGGCGCGTGGCAGCAGGAGCACGGCGGCGCCGTCGTCAACGTCGCATCTATCGCAGGCATCCACCCTGCTCCGGGCATCGCGTTCTACGGGGTGTCGAAGGCCGCTGTCATTGACCTCACCTCGTCGCTTGCGGAGGAACTCGGCCCGAACATCCGGGTCAACGCCGTCGCGCCCGCCGTCGTCAAAACACGGTTCGCCACGGCGCTGTACGAAGGCCGCGAAGAAGAGGTCGCATCCGCCTATCCGCTCAAGCGGCTCGGTGTGCCGGACGACATCGGTTCGGTCGTCGCCTTCCTGCTGTCCGACGACGCAGGCTGGATGACCGGACAGACGCTCACCGTCGACGGCGGCGTCCTGCTTCACTGAACGCGGGCGGGTTGTGCTTTCTCGTACTCGCGGGCAATCAACTGCACCCAACGGCGATCCGACAGTTCGTCCGGTGTCGTCAACTTGTCCGGGTCGATCGGGGTCACCTCGGTCTCGTGCAGCCACGTCGCGATCTGGCGGGCGCGAATGCGCGGCGTCCCGTGATCGGGTTCGTCACCAGGCGTGATCAGGCCCGCGCCCGCATGTAGGTAGAGGCCGTCGAGGATCTGTGAGACGCGGTCGTTGGCGGCCAAGACTGGAGTCGCTGACTGGTAGTCGCCGGTCGCGACCTCCGGGTGGGCGGTGGCCAGCGCATCCCACAGGCGGTGAGTGCGGCGCAGGTCTCGACGTGCGACGAACCACGACGCCAACATCACCGACGAGCACGCGAAGCTGATGATGATGATCGCGGCGGCCCACCAGCCGTTCTCCGGGTCCGGGCTGCGCAGGTCAAGCGCCAGAACGACGGTGACGACCGTGATCCCGGTCAAGAAGTAGGCGATCGCGCGCCCCAACGCGTGCCAGGCGATGTACCGGAGCCCGTTGATCAGGGCGATGATGCCTGCCGCCACGACGAATACCGTTCCGACGACGGCTTTACCGGTCACGCTCATCGCGATGAGATCGGCCGCGGCCGCCGCGACTGTGATGATCGTGGTGGTGTGGAGGGCCTTCTGCGTCATCCGCGGCAGCGCGGCGGCGCCGATCAACGTCGTCGCCGTCAGGACCACCACCCAGCAGCCGACGAACGTCAGCACCGCGACGTCGTCGCCGAACGGGTCGAGGATCTTCGAGACGGTCGGTGTCCGAATCGCTGCGGCGAGGGCAACGCCGATCGCCGCGACGGCGACGGACGTGCGCGCCAACGACGGAGGGCGGACGGTGAGCCGCCCGATGCGGGCGCCGACGGCGGCAGCGCACAACGCCGCGATCACCCAGGTGAGCGAGGTCATCCGAGGGCCTCGTCGTAGCGGAGCATCGGGCGCAGCGACCGGTTGCGGTGAAGCTGGCGCAAGCGTTGCAGCAGCCGTGCGGCGAACGCTTCGGCCTCCCACTCCTGCAGTTCGAGCTCTTCGGCGGTGATTGTCTCTTCCTTTTCCGTCTCCGAGTCGTCGGATTCGGACAGCCCGAGCATGTAGGCGATCAGGTCGTCCTCGGCTTCAACGGTCGACTCGTCGGCGACGGTGCCGGTGTGCGAGAACACGATGTGCCCGAGTTCGTGTGCCAGCGTTCGAGCCTCACTGGGGAGGGCGCGGGCCAATACGATGACGTCGCGATCGGGGTAGTCGCGACGCTGGCCCCACACCCCAGGGGCGAGGTCGTCGACGGCGACGGAGATCGGGCGTTGGCGGCTTTCGCCGACAGCGCGGACGATGTCGTCCAATGATCCGGCCTGCTTCTGGGCGGCGACGTCGAGCACCGCGTCGACCGCGGCGTGGACACGGCGGTGCGAGCGGTGCGAGATTCGGGCCGATTCGACGGGGTTAGACACGCGGCATCACTTGGGAGGCGACAGGAACTCGGCGCGCGCGGCGTTCAACCGAGTCCGGCCCGCGCGGGCACTTCGATGGGTCATCAGGCCTGCGGCGCCCGCGATCACGATCATGCCGCCGACTCCGCCGCCCGCCGCAGCGTACTGGCCGGCGGTCACGTCCGTCGGAGCCGGAAGCGCCTCGGTCTGAGCGGGCGGGTTCGGGTCAGAGGCCGGCTGTGCGGGCAGGGCCTTCGACGAGGTGGTCGTCGAGGAGGGCTTCGGCTTCGTGGCAGGCGTGGTGCGCTTGGTGGTCGGGGAACGCTTCGTGGCGGTCGACTCGGCTCCCGCGGAGCCGCGAGTCGGCGTAGGCGGTGTCGCGGTGTGCTTCGGCACGCGGATCGTCGGGTTGTTCGCCGACGAGTTCTCGTCAGTGGTGCCGGGGAGGTCCTGGTAGATGGTGCCCGGGTCGCGCCCGCCCGGGGAGGTGGTCGGCGCGGGTTTCGGTTTGTGCGTCGTCGTCGACGTCGGAGGTTCCGGGGTCGTGGACGGAGTTGACGTCGTCGACGACGTGGTCGGTGGCGGTGCGGGAGCGTCGGAGGTGTCGTCGTCTCCGCACGCGGAGTGGTGGTGGCAATGGTGATGGTGGCCGGGCCAGGCGAGCGCTGATCCCGGGGCGACGAACAGTGCGCCCACTACGAGTGCGGCGACGCCCATCGGGCGCACGACACGCGAGAATTCCACCTGCATCACACTTCTCCAACTACTCCTCAGCCTTGAGGATACGAGACGGCGAGCTCAATCATTCAAGCGGGTTTTCGGGAAGTCCTTCGCCGCGCCGGAGCTTCTCGGCCATCGCGGTCAACATCTCCTGGGACTCCACGGACAGATCGAATGCTCGGCTCGACAGGCGACGTAGGCTCGCGCCGCGCAACTGCGAGAGGAGTTCCAGGTCGTGGTCGATCTTCGCCGCGTACACGTCGTCGTAGAAATAGTCCGGCTTCACCTTGAAGAAGCGGGCCAGTGCGGTGACTGTCTCGTGCGACGGATTGGTGCGGTGAGCGTTACGAAGCTGTGAGAGGTAGGGCTTAGAGAGCTTGTGGCCCGCGGCAGTCACTGCGTCGGCAACTTCGGCATTCGTGTGCGGCTTGCGCCCCGGGGGGTGCACCGTATCGAACAATCTGTTGAGTCGTTCTGCGAATCCGTCGTCCATGGCGCCTCCCCCGTCGAGTGCGGTGATCGGGCGTTCGGCCCGGACCTCCGCAGGATGCCGCGTCGGTCGATCTCGACGCGATGTCCCTGCTGTCTGTCTGATACTAGCAATCTGATGTTGCCAGGTGGAAATTACGGACGCAACGCCTGAGTGGGACGCGTAACACCAGTGCCCGTATTTTGCGTCGAATAGTGCCCACCAGTGGGAATTCCCGGGGCCCGGATAGGTTCCTGTCCGCGACTGGCGGTAGCATTTGATTTGCTGTAGGGTAACTGACGTGCTCATGGGGATGGGTGCAGCGGATATTCCCTCGACGGAGGGCCGCCGGGATCGAATATCGATCCGGCAGGTGTCGGGGAATTCCGAGGCAAACGCTTGGAAAGCGTTGAAGCCGCCGAACGCGGGTAACTCCTAGGGGGGAGTATCCGCGATCGGCGGCTTCAGCCGTGTATTCGCCCGTTCAGTTGCCCAATCAGGTCAGCCGCGTTCGCGGCTACGAGCTCGGCGCCGACAGAATCAGCGCATCGCCCTGACCGCCCGCGCCGCATAGCGCCGCCGCGCCCACGCCGCCGCGTCGTCGCAGTTCGGTGGCCAAGTGAAGTGCGATCCGCGCGCCCGATGCCCCGATCGGATGACCGATCGAGATGGCTCCGCCGTGAATGTTCACGATGTCGTCGGAGACTCCGAGTTCGGCGCTCGCGGCGAGTCCCACCGCGGCGAACGCCTCGTTGATCTCGAACAGATCGATGTCCGCGACGTCGATGCCCTGCTTCGCGCACGCCGCGAGAATCGCATTGGCGGGCTGATGCTGCAACGACGAGTCCGGCCCGGCGACGTTCCCGTGCGCCCCTATCTCGGCGAGATAGTCGAGTCCGAGTTCGAGCGCCTTGCTCTTGCGCATCACCACGACGGCCGCGGCGCCGTCGGATATCTGCGACGAGTTGCCCGCCGTGATCGTGCCGTCCTGCACGAATGCCGGGCGCAGTCGAGCGAGCGAGTCGGTCGTCGTCGAACCGCGAACGCCCTCGTCGACGGACACGACGATGTCGTCGCCCTTGCGCTGCGGGATGATCACCGGGACGATCTCATCGGCGAATCGGCCCTGGGCCTGTGCGGTCGCAGCCCGCTGGTGGCTCCGGGCCGCGACCGCGTCCTGCTCTTCCCGCGAGAAGGAGTTGTGCTCGTCGGTCAGCGAGCCCATCGGCTGGTCGGTGAACACGTCATGCAGACCGTCGTACGCGGTGTGGTCGACGAGTTCGGTGCTTCCGTACTTGAATCCGGATCGGCTCCCACGCAGTAGATGCGGTGCCTGGGACATTGATTCCTGGCCGCCCGCGACGACGACGTCGACCTCGCCGGCCCGAATCAATTGGTCTGCGAGGGCGATCGCGTCGATTCCCGACAGGCACATCTTGTTGATCGACAAGGCGGGCACATTCCAACCGATGCCCGCGGCGATCGCGGACTGGCGTGCGGGCATCTGGCCGGAGCCTGCGGTGAGGACTTGGCCGAGGATTACGTAGTCGACAGCGGCCGGATCCACGCCGCTGCGATCGAGTGCCCCGCGGATCGCGACGGCGCCGAGTTGGGTGGCGGGCAGACTGCTGAGTGAGCCCATCAGCTTGCCGATGGGGGTGCGTGCTCCGGCGACGATGACTGAGGTGTCGGCGTCGCTGCGTGTGGTGGTCATGTGATCTCCTTCCGGTTTGGACTCAGGCGAGTGAGATGCCAGTCTTGGCCGCGACGTGGTCGCGGGTGACTCCCGGCGCGGTCTCGACGAGGGTCGCCGCCCCGCCGTCGAGGTCGATGACACCGAGATCGGTGATGACCCGGTTCACGACGCCTGCGCCGGTCAGCGGAAGCGTGCACTCGTTTAGGATCTTCGGCGTGCCGTCGCGTGCGGTGTGTTCCATGAGAACGATGACGCGGCTCGCGCCATGGACGAGGTCCATGGCTCCGCCCATGCCCTTGACCATCTTTCCCGGCACCATCCAGTTCGCGAGGTCACCGGTCCGCGAGACCTGCATGCCGCCGAGGACTGCGACGTCGATGTGGCCGCCGCGGATCATGCCGAACGAGAGTGCCGAGTCGAAGAACGCTGCGCCGGGCTCCACGGTGACGGTCTCCTTGCCCGCATTGATCAGATTCGGGTCGAGTTCGTCGTCGGTCGGATAAGGGCCGGTTCCGAGAATGCCGTTCTCCGAGTGCAAGACCACGCCGAGCGACGGATCGAGATAGCCGGGGATGAGGGTCGGCAGGCCGATGCCAAGGTTCACGTACTGGCCCGCACCCAATTCTTTGGCAGCGCGAGCGGCCATCTCGTCGCGAGTCCAGCCGACGATCGTTGTGGTCTCGGTGGCTTCAGTCCCGGTGGTCATCGCCTTCACGCTCCTGTCTGTGCGCGTACGGTGCGCTTCTCGATCTTGGTGTCCTGCGGCCCGGTTTCCACGACGCGCTGCACGAACACGCCAGGCACGTGGATTTGTTCGGGATCGAGCTCGCCGGGTTCGACGAGTCGCTCCACCTGAGCGATCGTCACGCGACCGGCCATCGCGGCGAGCGGGTTGAAATTCATCGCGGTCTTGTCGAAGACCAGATTGCCGAGACGGTCGCCGACACTGGCGTGGACGAGTGCGAAGTCGGCCACGATTCCCGTCTCGAGCGCGTAGCGGCGTCCGTTGAATTCGCGGACCTCCTTCGCCGGAGATCCGACCTGGACATTGCCGTCGGCGTCGTAACGCCACGGGAGACCACCGTCGGCCACCGGGGTACCGACTCCTGCGGGAGTGTAGAAGGCGGGGATGCCCGCGCCGCCCGCGCGGAGCCTCTCGGCGAGGGTGCCCTGCGGCGTCAACTCCACTTCGAGTTCGCCGGATAGGTACTGCCGGGCGAATTCCTTGTTCTCGCCGACATACGACGAGACGACGCGTCGTACGCGGCCCAATTCGAGAAGGACGCCGAGCCCCTGGCCGTCCACGCCGCAGTTGTTGGAGATGAGCTCCAGCCCGTGCGCGCCGTGCGCGCCCAAGGCTTCGATGAGGCAGTCGGGGATGCCGCAGAGCCCGAACCCTCCCACCGCGATCGTGGCGCCGTTCCCGATGATTTGGACGGCTGTCGCCGCGTCTGCCACAGACTTGTCTGCCACCTTCGTTCCCTCCTACGTCTACTGACCAGTCGTCGCCGGTCGGTGAGTGAAGGACACCATTCATGCGTGTTGACTAGCAATGGAGTAAGAGATTCTCTCCTGGAATTGTTCGATCAGCAGCAACTGCCATGGGGTAGCGTCCACTGAGTGGACACCTCTCGAGCGGGTAGCGACGTCGTCTCTCGGGTCTCAGCCCTGTTGCGTGCATTGAGTGATCCGAACGCAGGCGGGGCGACCACGTCGTCGCTCGCGCGAGCTGCGGGGCTGCCGCGTGCCACCGCGCATCGGTTGTTGACGTCGCTGTCGGCGGAGGGGCTCGTCGACAGGACGCCGGACACCGGACTGTGGGTGCTCGGGCCGGAGCTGTATGTCCTGGGATCGATTGCCGCGAGTCGATACGACATCGCGACGACCGCCGTCGACATTCTCCGGGAACTGGCGAGGTCGACGGGTGAGAGCGCGTTCCTGTCGGCGAGGCGCGGCGACGAGACGGTCGTGCTGGCATCCGAGGAGGGCACTTTTCCGCTGCGTTCGCACGTGCTGTATCCGGGCAAACGCTTGCCGTTGGGGATCGCCTCAGCGGGACTCGTACTGCTCGCGCATCTGCCGGATACGGAGATCGATCGGTATCTCGAACGGACCGACTTGGAGGGCGAGTGGGGAGAAGGTCATTCGACGCAGGGAGTCCGAGGTCGCATCGCTGAGACCCGAGTCCACGGGTACTCGGTGAATCCTGCGCTTCTCGTCGAAGGAAGTTGGGGAATCGGGGCCGCAGTGTTCGATCGTGCGGGGCGGCCCGAATGGGCCCTCAGTTTGAACGGCGTGCAGACTCGCTTCTCCGCGACGCGACGCCCGCAACTCGGCGAGGCCCTGCTGCGCGCAGCGCACGACCTCACCAAGCGGGTGCGGTGACGCCAGGGGTCACTCCCCGATCGGGACGACGATCCGCCCGCGGACCTTTCCGGCGAGGAGGTCGTCGGCCAGGCGTGCGCAGTCGTCGAGGGTGGCGGCCGTCGTCACCGGTTGCAGGACTGTTGGGTCGAGGTCGTCGGCGAGTCGCCGCCAGGCTTCGCGTCGTTCCCCGACTGGGCACATGACGCTGTCGACTCCCACGAGGGTCACGCCGCGCAGGATGAACGGTGCGACGGTGGCCGGAAAGTCCATTCCGCCGGCGAGGCCGCACGCGGCGACGGCACCACGGTATTTGGTGCCTGCGCAGACGTTGGCGAGCACCTGACCGCCGACGACGTCGATGGCGCCCGCCCACTGTTCCTTGGCGAGCGGTCGGCCGGGTTCGGTGAAGTCGGCACGCGGGAGAATGCGCGTCGCACCGAGCTCGGTGAGGTAGTCGGCTTCTTCTGGCCGACCTGTGACGGCGGCGACCTGGTAGCCGAGCTTGTGAAGGATCGCGACTGCGATGCTGCCGACGCCGCCGGCTGCGCCGGTCACCAGGATCTCACCCGACTCAGGACTGACACCGTTGCGTTCGAGCGCCATCACGCACAGCATCGCTGTGTATCCGGCGGTGCCGATGCTCATCGCCTGCGCGAACGTGAAGGCGGACTCCAACGGGACCAGCCAGTCGCCGTTGACACGCGCGTACTCGGCGAGGCCGCCCCAGTGCTTCTCGCCGACACCCCACCCGTTGAGGACGACGCGGTCGCCCGCCGCGAAGTTCGGGTTCGACGATTCCTCGACAATTCCTGCGAAGTCGATGCCAGGAACCATCGGGAACTGCCGGACGACGGGGCTCGCGCCGGTGATCGCCAGCGCGTCCTTATAGTTCAGCGTCGACGCCGCGACCCGAACAGTCACGTCGCCTTCGGGGAGCTGATCGGGCGCGACC
This sequence comes from Gordonia abscondita, assembly GCF_032711245.1. Classification (GTDB taxonomy): domain Bacteria; phylum Actinomycetota; class Actinomycetes; order Mycobacteriales; family Mycobacteriaceae; genus Gordonia. The sequence continues at coordinate 1,042,034 of NZ_CP128986.1, read as the reverse complement.
TCGGCGATCTGCGCGGACTGCTTCTTGTCGTCGTCGCGGTCGATGAGGAGTGCGCGGAACGAGGAGTTCATGGATGCCTTTCGTCGGTCGGGACAGCGGTTCGAGAGTCGGCAGTGCGATCGGCACGGACTCAGCCTGCCGCCAAGAAGTCCACCACCATCGGGCTCGCCTCGTCACGGCATTCGTCGAAGTACCCGTGGCGTGCGCCGTCGAAGATGTGGACGCGTGAATCGGTGATCCGGTCCGCGAGGATCTGCGCGTTCACCGCCGGTGCGAACCGATCGTCGGAGCCGTGCACGATCAGGGTCGGCGCGGCGATTTCGGGGAGTCGCGTCCACGCGTCGTGGGCGTTGCTCGCCGCAAGATGGCCGTGGCGAGCCTTCGGAGTCATCTTGTCGTCACCGAGGGTCGCGTACGGTCCAGGATGCGCGGTGCGCCAGGTCGGCGTGTACATCATGTCTTCGAGGGCGGCGTCGCGGTCAGGGCCGGCGAGGAGTCTACGGACTTCGGGGCTGCGCTCGACGGCGTGCTCGCCTCCCGCGGTCGTACAGCCGAGAACGAGACGCTTCACGCGGTGGGGCGCGAGGATTGCGACCCACTGTGCGGTGCGGCCGCCCATCGATGCCCCGTAGACGTGAAAACTCTCGATCGCCAGTGAATCCATCACCGCCAGCGCGTCTTCGGCGAACAGTGGGGTGTTGTAGACGTCAGACTCCTGGCTGTCGCCGGTCCCGCGATAGTCGAAGGTGACCGTCGTGAACTTGGTCGCGAAATCGTTGCGCGTCCGATTCCACCAGCGGTGATTGTTCGCCTGCCCAGGCAGGAGAAGAAGTGTGGGTCCGTGTCCGCGGAGTTGGACGGCGAGGCGAATGTGATCAGCGGTGACCGTTGTCTGGCTGTATTGGATCACGCTGATCTCACCTCGGTCGCTCGACGTGCACGCTCTGCTGTCGAGTCTAGGCGGCGGAGGTCGTCGAAACGGGGCGCGGTGGTCTGTCGAGTTGCCGAACTCTGATATTTGTACTACCTACTATAGAGATAGTACCTACGAACAAGTTTGGACTTCCATGACTGTTAACTCGCAGGACGCGCCGGCGACGAACGCGCCGAACCGGTGGACGCTGCCCATCGTCTTGATAGCTCAATTCGTCACCCCGATGTCGATCGCGGGTACGGCGATCGCTCTGCCGAAGATCTCCGATGACCTCGGAGCTCAGCCGGCAGCCCTGCAATGGGTGGTCAACGGGTTCAATGTGGTCTTCGCGGTAGGGGTACTCGGGTGGGGAGTGCTCAGCGACCGGATCGGCTACCGCGCGACCTTCGCCGGAGGTGCGGCGGTGTTCGCCGCGAGCACGATAGTCAGCGTCTGCGCGCCGTCGCTCCTGGTGCTCGACATCGCACGTGCCGTTGCTGGACTCGGCGCGGCGGCCGTGCTGACCGGTGCCAGTTCGATGCTCTCGAACGCGTACGACTCAGCCGCGCGGACGAGGGCCTTCGCGTTGTTCGGCACGATCAACGGTTTGGGCCTCGCGCTCGGCCCGACGATCGCGGGCCTGTTGGTGGCCGGCATCGGCTGGCGAGGGGTCTTTGCTGTCCAGGGCATCGTTCTCGCGGGTGCGGCGCTCGGATCTCGCGTGCTTCCAGGGGTGGCCGCGAGTGGTCGCGAACGAGGCCCGGTCCTCGATCTCTCGTTGCTTCGTAATCGGGAGTTCCTGGCGATGTGCCTGGTGCCGGTGGCCGGAGCCATCGGCTTCGTCACGCTGCTCACCTACTTGCCGTCCGCGTTGAGCGGAATCAAGTCGATGTCACCGGGTACCGCGGGACTGGCGATGCTCGCGATGACGGCCCCTGTGCTGGTCGCCCCGAGTCTGGTTGATCGGCTTGTCCGAACGGTGCGTGTGGTCACCGTGGGATCGGTCGTGTACGTGAGTCTGCTCGCGCTAATCCTCGGCAATGTCGGCATCTTGTTGCTGTCCGAGAGCCGCTCCATCGTGTGGGTGGTGGTGCCGATGATTCTGCTCGGCTTCGGCTTCGGGTTGCCGATCGGTCTCGTCGACGGTCACGCCCTCGCGGTGGTCCCGGCCGAGAGGGCCGGCACCGCGGCCGGGGTGCTCAACTTCTTCCGGATCGGCAGTGAAGCGGTCTTCGTCGCCGGATACGCCTACTTGTTGTCGACGCTCATCGGAAGACGGCTCACCGGTGCCGCCGCCGACGACACCGCGGCCGGGCAGCCTGGTCACGCCGATGCCTACCGCGGCGCGTTCGGAATCGTTGTCCTGGCGGTGATCGGGCTGCTAATCGCCACCACCGCCGTATTCGTCCTCGTTCGCGAGCGTGCGCCACGAGGGCAGTCGGGCAGTGACTATGATCGTCGTAGGTCGCACGGAACGTGTATGTCGACCGGAGAGGAGCGTGGTGACGGTGGCCGATCAGGACGGACATCCCGATCTCGACGAGTTCAATCTGTCGGCGGTCCTGCACGCTCTGTCGGACGCGAACCGGCGAAGCGTGATAGCGCAACTCGCGGCGCAGTCGGACGGGACTGAACAATTCTGCAGCGCGTTCGGTCTGCCGTGGGCCCAGTCCACGCGCACCCATCATTTCAAGGTGCTTCGCACTGCTGGACTCATCTGGCAGCGCGACGTCGGGAACGGTCGGATGACTAGGCTGCGGCGCGACGACCTCGAGAAGGTGTTCCCCGGACTGCTGGATCAGATCGTTCAAGCAGACAAGAAGGGGCCGGATCGACAGCAAGTAGGGCGTCAGTAGCTCCGCGCGAACCCCAGCACGTCGCTCACGTACTCCATCGAGTTGTTGTAGCGCAGAACGGCTGTCGTCTGATCGGCGACCTTGCTCAGGTCGAGTCCGTCGTCGCACAAGTAGTGGGCGGTGGTGAGTGCGGCGTCGTAGACGTTCTGTGGGTCGCTCTTGCCGTCCCCGTTGCCGTCGGCGGCGTAGTGCTCCCACGTCTCCGGGAGGAACTGCATCGGGCCGACGGCGCGGTCGTAGGTGGCGTCGCCGTCGAGGCGGCCGCCGTCGGTGTCGTTGACGACGCGGTTGCCCGCCAGCGATCCGTCGAGCGTTGGGCCGTAGATGGGCTTCCGTAGACGGCCGTGCTTGTCGGTGTCACCGAGGTTCGCGTGATGGGATTCGACGCGGCCGATGCCTGCGATCAACTTCCAATCGATGTGGCATCGACGATCCGTCTTCCCCATCGACTCCTCCGCGGCGTGATAGGCGGCGAAGTTGACCTTCGGAACCGCGCCAGAGGTTACGGACTTCGGGACTGCCGGTGCCTTGTCGACGATGGGTTTCTGTGGTGCGGGTTTCGGCGTCGACGGCTCGTTCGTCGACTTCTGCGCGACATGCTTGATGATCGGTTGTGGAGCGGGGGAGACATTGGCGACGTTTGTCGGGGTGGGACCGGCGTAGTGGTCGACAGCGGACGATGATGCACCCATGAGCGAGCCGACCATCGGGATGAGACCGGCGGCGACAAGCACGGCGTTGCGTGTCTGTTTTCGATTCGGCGACATGAAAAGACCTACATTTTGGGAGGGGATGGGTTTCCTCGAAGGCGCGCCGAGGCGGACAGGGGGCATGTCTTGGGGACCTGCGGCTCTCGAGGACTGACGACGAACGTACCGGAAATCCGCCGCGCGTCGTTACCTGGCCGTTATCAATACGGTGATCTCGTCGTTACTGAAACTGGGGCTGTGCAGGTCACTGGTGCGATCGAAACCCGGTTGTGAGCCTTGCCACGGAGGGTCGTGCGGCCGAGATCGGCAGGGCGTGCACGTGCGATCACCGTCAGAACGGCAATACCGACCGGACGCCGCGCACAGTGCGACGAATAATGGCACGGTACAGGCGGTCGAAGCGGATTGCATCCACGTTCTCGGGGTCGACGAAATCGACGTCAGCGAGCGGTGAGTCCTCGCCCGCCGTGTTCACCCGAGTGAATGGCTTGAGAGTGCGCCCGCTCCCGCGATGTCGGTCGATCGCCCCGACCAGCGATCCCTGTTCGGCGACCGTCGCATCGAACTCGGCGGCGTCCACATTGAGGTGCTCGGCGATCAACCGGGTCCGCACCGCCGAGATCGTCGAGCGGACGGAAGCCGATTGGCCGTCGTTGTCTACCGCGTCGATCGTCACGTCGCATTCACTGTCGAAGCCGAGCGACCGGTTGTTCAGGTTGGACGATCCGACACGCAGGACCCGATCGTCGGCGATCAACACTTTGGCGTGCACGTAGATCGGCTCGTCGTCGGCGGTGACGGGGTAGAAGATGCGGAACCGGTCGTGGATGTCGGCGTCCCAGATCAGCCGCAGGAGTCGGTAGCGGGCGCCGTCCATCGAGCGACGCTCGATGTCGCCGTCGGCGTGGCGGGGCATGACGACGATGATCTCGGGGCCGGTGGGTTCGGTGAGTCGGCTGATCAGGGCGTCGGCGATCGCGCGGGACGCCAGGTACTGACTCTCGATGTATAGGGCGTCGCGGACTGCGGCGATCGCCGCGAGGTAAAGGCGGCGGATCTCGTCGACCCCTTCGCGGTCGTTGTACGCGGGCAGGGTGCGGGATACGCCCACGGTGGCACCGGTGAACATCGGTTCGAGCTCATCAGGCCAGATCGGTGCCGGGTCGGGGCTGATCGGGGCCAGCCGACTTCCGGTCGCGGCCTCCCAACGGTCGTAGGCGACGTGGGCGATCGCCTGCGCGGCTTCGCCGTCGAGAGCGAGCGTCACATCGTGCCAAGGTCCGTACGGGGCGCCGGTCGGCGTCACGCGATATTCGTTCGACGTCGCGTGGTCGGAGGTGTCCCACCGTCCGACCGTCATGTCGATGCCTCCACAGAAGGCGATTTTGTCGTCGATCACTGCGATCTTCTGGTGGTGCGCTGCGGAGATGGGATGGGCGGCGTCCACGCGGTAGTGGATCCGGCGGCCGGACACGAGGTCTTGGACAACCGGCGGCAGCATGCCGCGTGCGATGCCAGTCAGCGCTCCGAGGCTCCACCGCAGGACGAATATCTCCAATTCGGGACGGTTCTTGGTGAGCCAACCGAACAACTCCCCGAGTTCGTCCGGGACATCGGGCGCGGAGTTTCCCGGGGCAAGTTCGATTCGGGTGTCGAAGTCCCAACCGACAAGGATCGCACGGTGCTGCGCCTGCATGAGTGCTGACTTCGCGTGGGCGAAGTAGTCGGCCGCGTCGACGATCACCGACAGTCGATCGGCCCTCGACGTCTGCCTGCACGTGTTGCCCGGGACGAGGATCGACTCGGGTGTCATCGTGACCGGCCTGGGCTATTCACGTAACCGGTTCTACCGGTGGGTCTGCGGCGCACGCTCACTCGCAGATCGCGCCCAACGAAGCGGACTTCACTAGCTTCGCGTATTTGGCGAGCACGCCGCGCGTGTATCGGGGCGGGAGGGGTTCAAAGCCCTGTGCACGTTCGGCCATCTGGTCGTCGTTGATCAGCACGTCGAGGGTGCCCGACCCGACGTCGAGCCGGATACGGTCACCGTCGCGGACCATCGCGATGGGTCCGCCGTCGACCGCCTCGGGGGCGACATGCCCCACGCACAGGCCGGTGGTGCCGCCGGAGAAGCGACCATCAGTGAGGAGCAGAACATCCTTGCCCAAGCCTGCACCCTTGATGGCGCCAGTGATGGCGAGCATTTCGCGCATCCCCGGTCCGCCCTTCGGCCCCTCATAGCGGATGACGACCACATCGCCTGCGGTGATGGTGCCGTCTTCGAGCGCATCCATTGCGGCGCGTTCGCGGTCGAACACCCGCGCGGTGCCCTCGAACACGTCGGAGTCGAAGCCTGCCGACTTCACGACCGCGCCTTCGGGGGCGAGCGTGCCGTGCAGAATCGTGATGCCACCGGTCGGATGGATCGGGGCATCGAGGGCGCGGAGCACCAGGCCATCCGGGTCTGGCGGGTCGATGTCGGCGAGGTTCTCGGCGACCGTCCTACCGGTGACGGTAAGACAGTCGCCATGCAACAGACCGGCGTCAAGTAGCGCCTTCATTACGACGGGCACGCCGCCGATCCGATCGACGTCGGTCATCACGTGCGCACCGAACGGCTTCACGTCGGCCAGGTGCGGTACCCGGGAACCGATCCGGGAGAAGTCGTCGAGCGTGAGGGGGACGTCTGCCTCGTACGCGATGGCCAACAGGTGCAGCACTGCGTTGGTGGATCCGCCGAACGCCATGACCACTGCGATCGCATTCTCGAACGCCTCCTTGGTCATGATGTCGCGTGCGGTGATTCCGCGGCGCAGCAACTCCACCACCGCTGCACCGGACTCGCGTGCGAACCGATCCCGTCGACGATCCGGCGCGGGCGGAGCCGCGCTTCCCGGCAGCGACATCCCGAGTGCTTCGGCGGCACTGGCCATGGTGTTGGCGGTGTACATCCCGCCGCAGGCGCCCTCGCCCGGACAGATCGCCCGTTCGATGGTGTCGACGTCGTCGCGGCTCATCAGGCCGCGTGAGCAGGCGCCGACGGCCTCGAAGGCGTCGATGATCGTGACTTGGCGCTCGGAACCGTCGGATAGCTTCGCGTATCCGGGCAGAGTCGATCCGGCGTAGAGGAACACTGATGCCAGGTCGAGTCGCGCCGCGGCGATCAGCATGCCGGGCAGCGACTTGTCACATCCGGCGAGCAGCACCGAACCGTCGAGCCGTTCCGCGCTCATCACGGTCTCAACGCTGTCGGCGATGACCTCCCGGGATACGAGCGAGAAGTGCATCCCCTCATGTCCCATCGATATGCCGTCCGAGACGGAGATGGTGCCGAATTCGAGTGGATAGCCGCCCGCTCGATGAACGCCTTCCTTGACGCCTTTCGCCAGCCGCTCCAGCGAGAGGTTGCACGGGGTGATCTCATTCCACGACGACCCGACACCGATCTGCGGCTTCACCCAGTCGTCGTCACCCATCCCGACCGCGCGAAGCATGCCGCGTGCTGCGGTGCGCTCGAGGCCGTCGGTGACATCCCGGCTACGCGGTTTGATGTCCGGGGCTGTGGTGGTGTCGTCGGTACCCATGTCGTCCACAGTAGGAGGCTGACGGCGGAGCCGGAGGAATCCCGGCCGGAGTGGTGTGTGTGACGGCTCGAACGTCACTCTGTTGACGGCCTCTCGCGGCGTCCGCCGACACCGCGCGCTGCGGTGCACAGCCGCATGCCGTGGTAGACGAGCAGGGCGGCGATAGACCCGAGTGAGATGCCGGTGAATGTCAGATCGCCGACCTGCCAGGTGAAGTCGGCGATGCCGATGATCAGCGGAATCGCAGCGGTCATCTGGTTGATCGGCAGGGAGAAGTCGACGTGGCTGGTCAGCCAGATCCGGACGCCCAGGATTCCGACGAGGCCGTACAGGACGATCGTCGCGCCGCCGAGCACGCCAGGCGGAATCGCCGAGATGACGGCGCCGACCTTCGGGCACAACGACAGTACGACGGCGACCCCGGCAGCGATCCAATACGCTGCCGTGGAGTAGACGCGGGTCGCCGCCATGACGCCGATGTTCTCGGCGTACGTCGTCGTCGCGGTGCCCCCGCCCGCGCCGGCGAGCATCGTCGCCAGCCCGTCGCCCATCAGCGCGCGGCCGGTGACTGAGTCGAGATCCCGGCCGGTCATCTGCGACACGGATTTCACATGTCCGATGTTCTCGGCGATCAACGCGATCACAGCGGGCAAGAACAGCGGAAGAACAGAGAGATGGAAGGTCGGTGCCGCGAAGTCGGGGAGCCCGACCCATGCGGCCGAGGCTACGGCCGCCGTGTCCACGTCGCCCATCGCCAAGGCCAGGAGATAGCCGACGACCACGGCCAGGAAGATCGCCAGCCGGCCGATTAGCCCGCGGAACAACGCCAGGACGACGACCATAAGCACCAAGGTGACGAGGCCGGTGACCGGACCCTGCTCGAAATTGTCCTTCGCCGCGGGAGCGAGGTTGAAGCCGATCAACGCGACGATGGCGCCGGTCACCACGGGAGGGAGAGTGACGTCGATCCAGCGTGTGCCGATCAGGTGGACCACACCGCCGATCGCGGTGAGCACGGCACCGAGGGCGATGAACCCGCCCAGCGCACTCCCAGTGCCGTGGGCGCCGACCGCGGCGGTGACCGGGGCGATCACCGCGAAGCTCGAACCCAGATAGCTGGGCAACCGGTTTCCGGTGACGATCAGAAATACGACGGTCCCGATGCCGGAGAACAACAGCGTGGTCGACGGCGGGAAGCCGGTGAGGACGGGAACGAGGAATGTCGCTCCGAACATCGCGACTACGTGCTGTGCGCCGATGCCGATCGTTCTAGGCCAGGACATGCGTTCATCGGGCGCGACGACGTCGGCGTCGGCAGGCACCTGCTTCCACGAGAGCATGCGTCGCAGATTAGCCGGTGGTCGTCACCGTGCGGGAGGGATATCGCGTGCGCCAGGGCGAACATGGCCAACCCGGGACGGCACTTGGTGTGAGCCAACCGAACAGATTCCAGAGCTCGTCATGGCCGCTCGGGCCCCCGCACAGCGATCACCATCGCCGCTCGATCTTGGCGGTCACCACTTGGCGACGGGCGTAGCCGAGTCGGCTTTCGGGCGGTAGTCCTCGGTGAGACACAGCGACCGCAGAGCGTTGTGGTAGACGACTAGTCCGTAGGTGTTGGGTGCGTCGATCACGCCACCGATGTTCGGAAGGATGTTGATTCCGCCCAGGGTGGTGGCGAGGGAATCGGCGGCCAGCGAGTTGAGGACGGAGACGAACTGCGTGGTCAACGCGTAGGAGTAGTACGCGGCGGTCAGCGTCTTGGTAACGGTCAGGTCGGCTAGCGGCACCGTCGCGCCCAGGTTGTCGCCCTGCCCGATGTTGTGGCCGAGCCCAATCAGTATGTCGGTCAGTGCTCCTCCCGCGTAGGGGACGAGGCCCATGCCGATCGACAGGACGGCTTCGATGCCGTTGAAGTCGGCTGGATCCGCGGGAATCAATCCGGCAGGCACCCGAGTGGTCTTCATGAAGTGTCTCAGTTCGCGGTACTTCTGCGCGATTTGCCGCCGAGTCGCGTCGTTCGGCGCAATCGCCTTCAGATAGTCGGCGGTACGCTCCGCGATCCTGCCGATGCTGAGGTCTGCGATCGCCGGGCAGGTATCCGGTTCGGCGATCGACACCTGGTCGGCCGTCTCTTGGATTATCGTCGGCACTTGGGCGGTGAAACGCAGGTCCGGATCGGGCTTCCCCGCGTTAGCTATCTCCTCGTCGGAACTGCGGGCGATGCACTGGTCGATGATCGCGTTGCCTATCGCCTTGTACAGGAGACTCATTCCGGCCGTACCCACCGAGATCGGCAAGGTGATCAGCGTACCCACGCCCACCGGGCCGAGCGAGTAGATGCTCGGCATGGTCGATTTCAGCAGCGTCAACGGGATTACGGCGGTCACATAGAAGTACAGCCAGGCCGTCTCGACGGCCTGCGACAGAGTCAGATTGTCTACACGGATCGGCTGGGCGGCCTCCCCGTTCTTCACGTTCATCAACTGGGTCACGATCCACTGCGACAGCGGGTCCCGATACTTGTTCATCGGCGCGGCGGGCGATGCGCCGAGCTGGGCCGGATGCATCGAGATCGCCAGCGAGGAGATCGTCATGCTGTGCATGGCGGCCAAAACCTGTTTCCCGGCGGCGCGCGCGGCTGGCCGGTAGTTCTCGGGCAGCGACGGTGTGAATGAGTCGAACACAGCCTTGAACACGACGCCCAGGGTTGCGGCGTCCGCGCCGAAGCACTTCTTGTCGGTCGATGGGCGCGCCGTGGCTCTGCTGGCAGTGCTGCGGTCTGTCACGGTGCGAGATCCGCGCGATGTTCGGGGCTCCACCGTGGGAGCGGAAGTCTGGGCCGATCTATCGGCGGCTTGTTCAACTCGCCCGGTTGAAAAGCTCTCCGAATCGGGAGGGCCGTCGACGATGACGCCGCCCGCTACGGCCATCACTGCGACGAGGCAGCACGCGATGATCCGTGCCGCTGTGCGCCGCCCCAATTTTTCATCTGATTGCATGACTTGTTTCCCCCGACTATGCCTGATCCCCGGTTGGCCACAGGAGCTATGGCCAGGCTAGATGCATGACACGTCGGACGATCCACGAAAGACGAACCGTCACATAGGTTTTCACGTGCCGTCGGTCGCGTGACATGTGGCGTTCAGCTAACGCCTGTCGCACTGTGCCGCGCGCACTGCAAGTCTGGATCGGCGAGCTGGGCGAACATCAATATTCTGGACTGGGGTTGAGCTGAAAGTCTGGACTCGCTTGTAAAATCGCACTGACCTGCATCTATGCTGGTAGCCCGAGTGTGACCAGCCGTGCCGCTGCTGCAACACATTCTCGAGGCGGCTGGGTCAGGGCCTGGTTTGGGCGTGGACTGAGGTTGGCTGTGGTCGACCTGGCCCGGGAAGCTGCGCACTGCGGCAATTTTGACCTATGGCCGGGAGCTATATGTCGTACCCCGCTTTTGCGTATCTCCGGGGGTATTGGGGTTCAAGTTTCTCAAGGCCTTGCTGCGGCTGCCTGTTTGTCGAATTGGCTCATATCGGGGCGTTGTGGTCCGAAGTCCCTAATCGCGGCGCGAGTCGTTGGGTCGGCCCGGAAATAGTCTGAGGCCAGTCCTCTTCGGCATGTGTACGACTCGTTCGAGGAGACGTCAAAGCCGGAAAACCAAGACATCGACTTCGGGCAACCCGGGGCAGATCAGAGTCTCCGGACACGTCGGGGCGATTCACGCCATCGTTCGCGGTGTCAATGTCCACCTGGAGAAATTCAGGAAGCAAAAGTTCCGTGAGAAGCAGAGGAACAGAGATCTGTCGGTTCTTGTCGAAGAGACTGAACGACGCCTCGGCCACAACCTCGTTGTCGCCTACGCCCCACCGTGTGACGATCCCGTGCTGATCAGGTCCCAGGACCGTGCTCGTAAGGCGAGGGGGCGCTGGACGCTCATGCGGCCTGCAACTCTCTGGGTGAAGCGACTGGACGTGTAGTGACGCCGTAACTACGAAATCGCGCGGTGGCGGGTGGCCAGGCGTGGACAGTCGCCGAGTGTCGACTCGATTGGTCCTACGCCCAAGAGTCGTACTTCGCGGCGCTATGAACAGCGGCAGAGATCAGGCCCTCCGCCGGTACCCGCAAGACTGTTGCGATCGCCGACAAGCGGTCCAGGGTCGTGCTGTTTGTGCCGCGTTCGATTCGGGCAATAGCCGGGCGCGAGACCTTTTCCCAATCGGCGAGCTCGCCGCCCGGGGGATCCCCGTGGCGGTGCCGTGCCCGGTATGAGCGTCTAACGGTTGCCACCTTTTGCTGCCTGTAGAACGCTGCAGAGCCACGCGGGGTCGTCGACCTGGAGGTCGTGGCCAGCCCACGGATGGAGAAACATCTGCGCTTCGTAGCGTTTTGCGATGTGCTGCGATATCCGGTGGTCGGCGAGACGGTCGCCGCGCGCGGCGACAACAGTGAGGGGGGTTGGCAGCGTCTCAGGCAGACGGAATCTTAGGCCAGCCAATGCTTGAGCTCGGACGCTAGCTTCTGTCGGTGGCGCATCGTGATGGAAACTCACCCACTGTCGCACCAGTTCTTCACTGTCTGCGCTCGCGCTGGCGACTGTCAGTTGGGCGACCGCCCGCTCGTGTCCCGGAGCGATCGGAACCGCTTGAGAGCCAGCACCGTGAGGGCACCGCGCGTGAGGTACTTAGGGCGGAACACGCCGCGGGCAAGTGTGTTGACTACAGCGCACAGCGAGAAGTCGTATGGATACCGCGAACACCAATCCAAGGCCACCATTCCGCCGAGCGAAATACCCAAGATCGCTCGATCCTCGTGCGCGAAAGGAAGGCGATCGCGCATGTCGTCGGTGATCTCCCGGATAGCCGACGGTGAGCGTCTTGTGTGCTCAGTCCCAAATCCGGGCGCATCAATGCAAGTCACGCGTTCGCCCAATTCAGCCAGAATGATCGGTAAGTCATGCCAGTGACGTTGCTCGCGAGTCGGCCCGCGCACCAGAACCCATTCAGTCACTTCACTCCTAACTGGACATGCAAGACGTGCCACAGCGCATACGCCGCAGACGCCTGCGCGAATCACGCGCAGCATATGTCCAGGAATAATATTAACATGCGCTCGTTTCCGAGACACGAGTTCTTGTTTGTACGCGAATGGTGCCTTATATACCGTGGTGGGCAGTCCTGATTCGTTCAGTGTTGGCACCCAGGGTGGCGAGCTGGTGAGGAGTGAAAGAATCTCTAAGCACAACACTAGGGTCGTGCAGTGCGCGAGTAGAGTGGTTTCAGGAATTTCAATATTCATGCGCGCGAGGTGCGTTGAACTAGAAGGATTTCTGAGCGGATGTTTACGTCTCGCATGCTCAGGAACTCATCGTGACAATCAATGGCGGCTGCGCCCCCGCCCCCCAGTATCAGACTCCTCGGGTGCAACTGTTGGACGCTGGGCATCGCTGACTTCAGTACCCCTACTAGGGTCGACACCACACGACCGGAACGCGACGAGGGCCCGTGGCGTGAACGACGAGAAGACGTTATCGCCTTATGTCACCGTCGCCCCTTAGTGGGACACCGCCTCGGGCGCACCCCGAGTTGTCGCACTATAGCGCAGCGACGAGCATGCCGGAATGGATTGGATCGGGTGTAACTGGTGCACCATAGCGTCGGAGCCGAAGTCGTGGCCATAAAAGGTCCCATGAAAGGAATGCGTGGAACAATTGTTTGGAGGAATGCTCTTGCTGACGAGTATATTGTTCGATTCTCCGGCAGGCAGACACTAAGCCTTGGGTGCGAGTTTCTGGAACTATTTGGGGAGTAGGGGCATGGTGCCGAAAGGGTCGTGAATTAAGGCGTCCTGGCTGACGAGCACACTCCTGATCACCACGCGGTTGTCAGTGTTCACACTGAGTGCGCGCCCGAGTCGTGAATGTCCTCGACTCACGTGGCTACGGTCGCCTTTGCCTTCGTAGTCGACTTTGCCTCGAATCGTCGACGAGCCAGCCTCACTGCTGCCAGGTTCACGGCCGCCGCGATGGCGCCGATCATCGTGATCGTGGCGATTGACGCACCAAATCCGGGTGTTCCGTTGAACCCGGAGATGAGTCCGTCGCGCACGTAGGTAAGCGGGCTGACCGGATGAAGAGCGCGCAGGGGGGTAGGCAAGGTCTCGACCATCCATATGCCGCCGTACGCAAACATTTGCAACATCAAGGCAGCCAGTGACGCCACGGCCCCCGCCACATATCCGAACGCGGTGAACAGGATCGAGACGAGTGCCACGTTCATCAGTGTCGCGGCCGCTGTTATGGCAACGACCTGTCCGAGCGATCCTGGCGACGGCGACGGGTCGAGGAACGCCCACAGGATGCCCCCCACCACTGTCATCACGGCGAGTGAGACCGCGCCGACCGCAGCGGCACGACGCAAGACCGTTCCGACCGTCGGAGGATCGTCGTGTCCAGTCAGGTATCGGTGACCGCGGAACGACAAGAACACCGCTATCACGCCGATTCCGCACGCGAAGATCAGTAGCGTGGGAGCAGCTCCAGGACCGGAGTTTTGAGCGATCGCCAAGTTGTTGGACTCGCTGGTCACAGGGGTGCTCAACAGGCTGGCCAGCGACTGGCGCTCGGGGTCATCGCCGAAGTTCGGTGCCTGGCGTGCACCGTCGGAGAGTCCATCGTCCAGCTGCTTGGTGCCATCATCTACCTTATGTACGCCGTCACGAAGTTTCACGACGCCGTCGTTGACTTGGCGGGTGCCGTCCTCAAGTTTGTGCATGCCGTCGGTGAGCTCACCAGTCCCCGACGCGAGGGTTCGACTGCCGACCACGAGTGTGTCGACGCCTGACCGGTAGGCCGCCGAAGGATCCGTGAGTTCAGTAGCGATCTGCCTGCTGCCGCTCTGCAACTGGCTAAGGCCGTCGAGGAGTGTCGTGAGCTTGCTGAGGTCTACTCCGGGCGCGGCCTTCTGTAGCTGCGCCACGGTGCGGTCAACAGTCGGGAGATTGACGGTGCCGACGAGATCATCTATGCCATCCGCCATACGAGTGGCTCCCGCACCGAGCTCATCGGTACCAGTCTGGAGGCGGCGCAGCCCGTCGGAGACCTGCTGCGCACCGTCATCGACCTTCTCCGCTCCGCGGGCCGCTGCTGTCACGCCGGGGGCCAGACGTCCAACAATACCGTCAGCGAGATCGTTTGCTCCGTCACGTAATTGGGAGGTGCCATCGCGCAGCTGACCTGAGCCGTTCGCAGCTGTACGGAGTCCGTCCCCGAGCGACTGGACGCCGTCGACAACCGTCCCGACCGTGGTACTCGACACACCCTTGAGTACCGCTGCGTTGATCTTAGACATCGCCGCGGCGCCGATGCTCGACGCCTTGAGTGTGTTGTTGTCGTTGTATGTCACCGTCATCAGCGCGGGGGCCACAGTGGCGTCGCCGATCTCCGACAACGTGGTGCTGAAGTCTGTCGGGATGTCGATCACGAAGTAGAAGTGCCCGCTGCGCAGCCCATCGTATGCGGCTGACGAGTCGACGGACTCGAAAGCCAGTGAACCCGAATCGATGAGGTTCGCCGTCACATCGGCACCTGCGTGGACCTGGTCGTCTCCTTCGCCGGCAGGAACGTCGGCGTTGACGATCGCGACAGGCATGTCCTTGACTGTCTTCGTGGGGTCCCAGACCACCCACATATAGAGCGCAGCGAACGCGAGTGGCACGACCACAAGGACCGCCAGCAGCAGACGGGCTATTCGGGAGCGTTGTACGCGTGTCCGGTTGCTTGCGTTGGGACTCATTTGTCCTCACCCTTCTTCGCCCGATTTCGGCCGAGCAAGATCACATCAGAGGTAGCTTCACAACGAACGGTTCAGGTCAGGGCACAGGTGTTGTCGGCACTCTCGTGAATCACGACTTCTCCGAATCCGCTCGCCGTTGAGGCTTGCTAGATCAGGTGCCCGGGAATCCCTTGGGCAGTGGTGCCGGGTAGTCGAGCATGAATGTCGGTCCCGGGTCAGCGCCCCGAAGTATCGCGCTGATCCAGGCCTGTGCCGGCGCCCAGGTGACGCCAGCGTTAACAACGTGCTCAGGCAGCGGCGAAGTGATGAACCGGATGTTAGCGCCCGCGGCGCGATACTGTCTCACCGTCGGCACGACCACCGACGGAGGAATCAACTCATCCCAGACTCCGTGAAACCACAGAACGGGTGAGTCGGGGACGTGACGGTCGAGGCTGATCTCGCGCAGGACCCGCTTGACCCCTGGCGCGGTCAACAGCGTCAGACCAGGACGGAAGTACTCACTGATCGGCCGGTACATGCCAGTCGCGACGGACGTATAAAGACAGCGGCGGGACATGTCGGCCACGATCTTCTGGCCCGCACGAGTGAGGAGCCTCTTCGCGTCGAAGACATCAGGATAATTGCGTGACAGCGAAGCGAAGGCCAACCACGTGGTGAAGTTCGCGATTCCTGTGACACCTGGCTGCTGCTTGACGCCGTACTCGGCCACGGCTAGCAGATCGCCCGGGGTTCCTCCCAGAGCGGTGCCTGCCAGTTCGATATCGGGTGCGTATGTTTCACGGAGTCCCGCGGCGCGGATGGATCCGGACCCTCCACCCGAGTATCCGTACAGAGCGAAGCGCGAATCCTTGAGGCTCAACGCCCTGTCGTTCTTCACCGCGCGCAGGCTGTCGAGGACCATCTTTCCCTCGTCCCACGTGTTGAAAGTGTTGTACTTGCCGTCGAAGTCGGGCACGTTGACCGCAAAACCCTGGGCAAGCCACGCTGCCGCCAGTGGCGCCTCCTTGAATGTCCCGACCTGCAGTGTGTGAGAAGGGTTGCACGCTGACGCCGTCGCGTCGATTGCTTCCTGGAACGACACCACCGGTCGGGGGCCTCCGGTCCAGGGGATTCCCGGGACAATCACCGACGTCGCCGTGACGATCGGACGTCCGTGTGCATCTTCGGAACGGAAGAGGATTTGCTTGGTGTGCACTGGAAACGGAACGCCCAAGATACGGGTCTGCACGATCCTAGTGCGCACAATCTGCCCGGGTCGGTAGGCATCGATGTTCAGAGGGTCTCGGTACCAGCGATCCTGTTCCGGTGTGCGGATCGGCAACAGGTCATAGATGTCGGGCTCGGTGGGGAGCTGTGGTAACTGATTCTGACTGGACGGAAAGTGCTGCGGAAAAGCGGGTTTCGCGCTAACGGTGGGTGGGCCAGCCAGAGCGAGCAAGGCTGCGGCACCGACAATGCCGAGCCTGACGCTGCGACGCTTCACCCGGTATGCCTGATAACGCATGTGTGATGCCCTTCATGGGAATGGTGTTGATGAATTACAGCACACACCCATGTTTGCAACAAGTCTCCTTGTTTCAAACTATCGGTAACCTTTCGTCTATGACAGTGAAGGACACCGAGCCACCCCGTGTTGGGAGACGTATACATGGGCTCGACGCTGCCGAGCGGTCCGCGCAGCGTCGCCAGTTGCTCCTGCACACCGCATTGGAGCTGTTCTCTCAGAACGGGTTCTCTCAGACGTCGATCGAGGCGCTGTGCCAGACCGCTTACGTCGGAAACAAGGCGTTCTATGAGAATTTCGCAACCAAGGAAGACTGCTACCTGGCTCTATTTCAGAGGTGCACGAGTGATCTGCTCAACGTCGCGACGGCCGCGCTCGAAGAGGCAGATGCCGACGGATCAGACCCAACAGGCGGGGTTGTCCGAGCGTTCGTCGGCGAAATGATGGCGGACCCTCGCATCCCGATTGTCCTCTTCGGTCAAGCGGCCGGAGTGTCGGCCGCCATAGAGAGGCAGCGTCGGATCAACCGTCGCGAAGCGGCCAGTCTCCTCAACTCTGTGTGGGCACGATCGGGACTGGAGCGGACTTCGTTCTCCCACGCCATGGCCGTCGCCGTGATTGGCGGGATCTTTGATCTCGTTGCTGACCTCCTTGACCGCAGCGGCGGAGCGCCGAGCGCGCATGACGCCAGCCAGTTGGAGGGGGAGGTTCTCTCGTTCGTATCGGCTGTCCGTGCGGGGATGGTGGCCTCATGACGGTGCAGCAGGTCCCAACAGGTCGTTGCGGGCCGTTTTAGGGTTTGCCCTCGGCAACGATCTGGCGGCTGGTGGCCGCCCTCTGTCATCGCTGGCCGTGAGCGGCTAGTCCGGCGCGGAAAGTGGTGTAGAAGAGTAGGACGTCGTCGGCTAACGATTGGGGGGACTCTGCTGCGCCATCGCTGTGGATGTCGTTGAGGTAGTCGATGACCACTTCGAACATGCCGGCTACCAGAGCCGCAGTCACTCGCCGCGGTGGTATGCGATAGCCGTGGGAGGCCCAGACAGCTTCAACGAAGTCCGTGGTCCACGCGCGCTTGCGACGGCGGGCGCGCTCGACCGGGTCGGAAACAGTTCGAGACAGGCTGAACGCGACGAGGGCTTTACGGCGGTCAGCTACGACCAGATCTACGTACGTCCGAATGAGGTCTTCTTCCTGGGCTGGCCCGTCAGACTCGCCGTGGCCCGCAGCGCCAGCAGAGCTGGAGGCAAGAATGCTCTCCTGATAAGCGCCTGTGGTCCTCTCGTACAAGGCGAGAAAGCAGTCCTCTCGGCTGTTGAATAGCTGGTAGAAGCTCTTTGTGCTGACGTAGGCAGCTTGGCAGAGCAACTCGACCGAGGTGTTGCCGAAGCCGCGCTCGGGAAACAGATCCAGCGCCGCGTCGAGCAGCTGTGTTCGTCGTTGTTCTTCTCGCTCCCCAGCGCTCAGTCCGCGGATTCGTCTCGTCACCGGACGCCTCTCGCGCCGTGCTGCGTTGTTGTCGACACCGTGTCAGACAACCGGCTCGACATATTTGGAAACGGAGACATGTTGTAGAAACGATGCCTTGTTTTAATCGGCCATCGGTGGTTCACTCAAGTGATCTCCGCCATTGAGGGGCTCGGACGTGGCGGCATACACAAGGAGTGGTTGGGGCGGATGATTCGGTGGCGCGTTACGGAGACACAAGTGGTCGGCGAGGCTGAGCGAGGCGTATCAGTCGCTTGGGTGGGGGTGCGGGCGCTCGTGTGCGTCGCTTTATCGGCGGCGCTCGTCGTTACAGTTTTCGCTCCGTCGGTGTCGGCCGCGCCGGGATCGTCGAGCTCGAAGGCGTGGACCCGTGACTATGAGGCATCGCACGAGTACGCGGGAGTTCACGTTAGTACGAGCGTGCCGGTCCGGATGTCCGACGGTGTGGTGTTGAGAGCGGACGTGTACCGTCCTGCCGATCGCCACAACCGGCCAACAACCGACAAGACGCCGGTGATCGTCAACATGACTCCGTATAACAAGCTGATCAGCATGATCGCGACGACTGCGACCAACATTCCCCGACTTTCGAAGCCGGTGATCGACTTCCTGGCATCTATCAATCTGTCCGGGACTCCGATCTCCGGGACCGAGAAGCTACTCAAAATGCTCCGCGGCGGCATGGTTAGTGCACTGTCGATGGATCCGAAACTCGTTCGGAGTGGATACACGCAGGTCGTCCTCGATGTCCGGGGGACAGGGACCTCGCAGGGCAAGTGGCAGGTATTCGGTCCGCGCGAACGCAAGGACACGCTCGAGGTCCTCGAGTGGGCACGTACCCGTTCGTACTCCAATGGGCACCTTGGCATGAGCGGAGTGTCGTACTCCGCGGTCAACCAGCTGCAGGCAGCGGCCGATGGCGCGAAAGGTCTTGACGCGATCTTTCCCGTCGCGCCAATGACTGACATCGTCTCTGATGTGGTGGCGCCCGGATCCGGCTTCGGTGCTGGCTTCCTGGGGTTGTGGTTGTTCGCGGTCAACGGGAGCAAGATGATCCCGGACTTGCCAAGGCTTCTCCGCGGCCGATTCGACCCGCAATGGCTTCGCGATCGGGTGACGGACCCTGCAGTCTTTGCGCGCGAGTACCTACAAGCGATCGCGGCACCGACCATGCGGGCTCTAAGTCCCGAGGCTCGACAATTGGTCACATACAGGTCGAAGTACCGAGAGTCGCTCACTACAGACATGCCGAAGGTCGACGTGCCGACCTTCTCGATCGGCGGTTGGCAAGACCTATTTACGAATGCCGAGGCAGACATGCTCAATCAGCTCAGCAGCCTCACGCCCGACAAGAAGAAGCTCGTTATGGGGACCGGTCAGCACCTGACCAACGGGTGGGACATGGGCGGGCGTGGCCAGCCGCCGACCATCGGGGTCTTACAGAAGGCGTGGTTCGACCGCTGGATCAAAAACGGGGATAACGGAATCGATGAGTTCCCGGCGATGACCAGCCATCTCCTGGGAGGCGGATGGCGACAGTCCTCGGAGTTCCCGCTTCCGACATCGCAGTATCGACGGCTGTATCTGACAGGGAAGACCAGTCACACGTCGCCGACGTCGGTGCGTGACGGTTCGCTATCAGCGTCTCCGCCTGTGAACCGCGAACAGTGGACGGTCAGACCCGGCATTACGACGTTGTGTTCAGGTGACACGAATCGAGACCTGATCGGCTTCGTCGGATTCCTAGACGTGTGCAGTAAAGACAATCGGATCGCCGAGCGCGGCGCGCTTACCTTTACCTCTCCCCGAGTATCGACGTCGACGCGGATCAGCGGGCCGGTCAACGTCCATTTGCGTACCCGTGTCGACGCCCGTGATGGCTTCTACGTCGCGGTGGCCAGCGACGTCGCTCCGTCCGGACGGTCGGAGGTGATCTCTACGGGATCGATGAGCCTGTCCATCCGGGGCCAACTCGACCGCAGCCGGTCCAAGTACGCGACCGGCGGCGATCTCGTCGATCCCTATTACGCGTTCGACGGAGCGAGTCGACAACCGGTGAAGCAGGGGAGTTCGCACACAGTCGACATCGGACTGCTGCCGACCGATGCGCTCCTTAAACCGGGGCATCGGCTACGCGTGAGTATCTACGCTTTTAACGCTCCGCGAGCAATCTCGTTCGGCGTGATCAGTCGTGATACCGGGCTGCGACCCGAACACGTGGTGATCGACCCAGCTCACCCGAGTTGGGTGACCGTGTCGAGCAAGGAGGCAATCGCATGAACCGCATCCGAGGTCTGCGAACACTCGTGATCGCGATCATCGCACTGACCCTCGTCCATGGTGGCATCGCGACCGCAGCGCCATCACGGGACGCGGACTACGACAGGGCGCCGAACTCGACAGGACCTGGCGGTGCGTGGCCGAAGACCGTGCAAGGCGACATCCATTCGGAGTTCGCCGCTGCCGGCCCACACCGCGTGGTGGCTTCGAAAAGTTTGCACTCGTGTGACGACCTGTACGGCAGCCTCCAGAAGTTCTTCTTCTGGCTCCTCGGCGGAAACGACGTCGACAAGATGCGGTGCACGCACGCGTTCCCACATGGTCTGGAGTCGCCGATCGGGATGATGTACTACTACCCCAAAGATCTACCGTCTCTCGCGCCAGCGCCGACGGTTGTATGGACTCCCGGGCTCGACGGTGATGCTGGCCAGTACGATGCCATCGCACGCCTGTGGGCCAGCCGCGGATACGTGGTAGCAATCCCTTACAATTTCATCAACTCGTTTCCAACGGACCCGTTGTGGGGCGTCCAGGCACTCATCGCCGAGACGAAACGGCCCGGATCTGCACTACATGGCCACGTCGACCTCTCGCGCACCATTCTCGGAGGCCACTCGGGTGGCGCCGGAGCAGCGTTCTGGGGTGCCAGCTACATCCCGACGCACGAACGACTCATCGACCCCGACTTGAAGATCATCGGCGCGCTTAGCGTCGGAACCGGCATCCAGGCGCCAACCGGGTTGGCTGTCACCGTGCCCATGCTCACCATCACCGGAAACCTCGACGTCATTACCCCGGACTTCCTGTGGCCGCGACTCGATCACGCGACAATATTTCAGGCGCCAGCCTACATCGCAACGGCGTTGAACGGCACACACTTCTTCGTCAACGCCGACATCCCTAACAACCCGGCCGCCGGGCTGTCGACGGCCTGGTTCGAACACCTGGCTAAAGACGACCAAAACGCGAATCGGATATTCGTCGGCAAGCACTGGACGCTACCGCACGATCAGGCGTTCATGGCCGTGCAACGCAACACGTTGGCAGCGAGGGCCCGATGAACGCACAGAATTGGACATTCAAATTGAACAGGAAACCCGTGAAACATCGTGTATTCGCCAGATCTGCGGCGCTTGTAACCGCATGCGCGGCAATCGCGTCCTCGTTCGCCACTGGATCAACACGGGCCGAGCCCGCCTCCCCAACCACGAGTCAGGAAACGGTTGAGCGGGCACCCCTAGTGCCACTGCCGCAAGAACTCGATAAATCATTCTACCGACCGCCGGCGAAGAAGGTCGCTGCCGCACAACCCGGGGAGATTTTGTCAGCACGCCGCATTACCGCTGCCAACTTCGGTGCCGTGCCCATCAACGTCGACGCCTGGCAATTGTCCTTCCGCTCCACAGACACGTTCGGCCGACCGATCCCTGCAGTCACGACAATTCTCAAACCCCGCGGAACCACGTCAGGTCCGCGCAAAGCGATATCGATGCAGCTTGCCGAGGATTCGACTGCAGGCTACTGTGCGACGTCCTACGCGGTCCAACACCTAAGTGCCGGCGCTCTGGCAGGCCAGATCGTGGCCC
The DNA here is from genome assembly GCF_032711245.1 of Gordonia abscondita. Lineage (GTDB taxonomy): Bacteria > Actinomycetota > Actinomycetes > Mycobacteriales > Mycobacteriaceae > Gordonia. Next base: position 1,020,323 of record NZ_CP128986.1, on the reverse strand, counting down.
CCGCGGAACTACTCATCGCCCAAGGATTCATATCCCAGGGATACGCCGTCGTCCTCCCCGACCATGAGGGCCCGAACCAGGCTTACGCCGCGGGCCCGCTCGCTGGACGTATTACACTCGACAGCCTCCGAGCGGCGAAATCGTTCGCACCGTCGCAAATCACGGATAGCTCAAAGATCGGTATGTACGGATACTCCGGAGGAGCGATCGCTACCGGTCACGCTGCTGAGCTGAAGAAGTCATACGCACCGGAACTGAATATCGTAGGGGTCGCCGAAGGTGGCGTCCCCGCCGACCTTGGCGCTGTTCTCAAAGCGGCGCAGAACAACGTGACCAGCGGCCTAATTCTCGGTGCGATCATCGGATTGACCCGCGAATACGACGACTTCAACAAATTCCTTAAACGTCACGTCAACCCCGCCGGCCGCGCCATCATGGATATGAAACGCCCACTCTGCGTCCAATACCATGCAATGACCTTCCCTTTCCTCAATAACACCGGATTCATCAACTGGCCGGGCGACCCACTGAAAGCGCCGCCAGTGAAGCGCGTAATCGATGACACCAAGATGGGAACCACCCGCCCCGACATTCCCATGTTCATTTGGCAGTCTGCCCTGGACGAAGTGGTCCCAGTCGCACAAGCAGATACCATGGTCCGCCGCTACTGCGGCGTCGACGGCCCATCGATCACATACACCCGCGACCATCTATCTGAACACGGTATCGCCGAAGTTTCCGGCGCGCCAATGGCACTCCTCTGGCTCAAGGATCGCCTTGACGGAAAACCGGTAAAGCCGGGCTGCACAACACGAAACAAGCTCACCATGGCCACAGATTCGAAATGGTGGCCCGCATTCTCAAATGTAATAGGGTCAGATCTTTCCGCACTCTTCGGCGCGGCGATCGGAAAAGGACGTTGATGCGGCCAGGACAGAACAGCCCCGCAATACCGGCCTCCGCGGCAGGGCCGTGACGCACCGCCCCTTCGGGCGAGGCACCCCTAAAGAGGTGTCGCACAGCGGCTCGTGACGTGACGCCGAATCAACAGAGGAATTTACAGGAGGCCAGGTGGCAAAGATGGCGGTCATCCGCGTGTTTGATGACGTCAACGGCGCAGAGATCGACGATTATGAAACCGTTAAGTGGTCGCTCGACGGCATACAGTATGAGTTCGACGCCTCACGCGAGCATGCTGAAGAGTTCCGCAACCACGTGACTGCCTACATCGCGGCGTCCAGGCCAGCCTCAGAGCAGCTGGGGCGTCGAACAACAACGAGCCGGTCGACGAGCCACGTGCGGGAATGGGCGATCGCTAACGGCTATTCATTTGGCGCTCGCGGACGGGTCCCGAAGTACGTTCAGATAGCTTATGAAGCAGTCCACCGCACATAAAGGCGACCAACAGCCCAGCACTTCATCCCGAAATCGACTCAGCACCGACCGCTAGCAACCGAACACCTCCGCACACGCAGGATTGTACTGGCTACGCTCCCGCGCATATCGCTCAAGGTGAGCGATCCAGACAAGAATGTCGCCGCATCGGTCATCCAGTGATCGACTCAAGTGGGGCTAGATTCTTCTTCGCTGACACGAATCGCGTTCGGATGCGCCGCATTCGGCAGCGCGGCAAACACATTCTACCGCTCGTGGAACCAATACCGCTGCTCGCGAGATTCTGGCGCCGTCCGACGTGGATCGGACAGTGCCATCGTCACCGACGCGCGGACGGATCGGTTCCAACGGAGTCGCACACGCGCCGATAACGATGTCCCTCCATCACCGTCACCTATCCGTGCAGCAGTTTTCCACCTCGTCCGAGGCGGTTGGGCGGAGAGTGAGCCCAGCCCAGTCCAGGGCCTGCAACGTGTGGGGCAAATGTGACGTACGAGTCCAGAAATCCAGACTTTCGGTCCGCTAGTCCAGACTTCGAGCGCCTGCGGCAGGGCGCGAAGTGTTATAAATCACCTCTGATCTTGAACTTAAGCGGAACAGACTCAACCCTGTCGTGGTTGAACTAGCCGAACGGCAAATATGAGCCGTATAGACTTAAGTTCGGAAACAGGTTCCGGGCTCCGATCAACGGAAAGGCAACCCAGTGGACAGCTTCACCCCCACGACCAAGACGCAGGCTGCGCTGCAGGCTGCTGTCCAGGACGCAGCCGCGTCGGGCAACCCCGATGTGCGGCCCGCACACATCCTCGCCGCACTTCTCGAGCAGAGCGACGGCATCGCATCGCCGCTACTCAAGGCGGTCGGCGTCGACCCCGCGCACATGCGTTCGGAGGCGAACGCCCTCGTCGGGCGCGCACCGACGGTGGCCAGCAACAGCGGTCAGCCGACGCTCTCGCGTGAGGCGATCGCCTCAATCACCGCTGCGCAGAATCTCGCGACCGAGATGGGCGACGACTACGTCTCCACCGAGCACCTAATGGTCGGACTCGCCACCGGCGACTCCGACGTCGCACGACTCCTCACCGACGCGGGAGCCTCCTCCGAGGCCCTTCGCGAGGCGTTCGTGTCCGTGCGCGGCACCGGCCGCGTCACCAGCGAGGACCCCGAATCGACCTACCAGGCGCTGGAGAAGTACTCGACCGACCTCACCAAGCGTGCCCGTGCAGGCGAACTCGACCCGGTGATCGGCCGCGACAGCGAGATCCGCCGCGTCGTGCAGGTCCTGTCGCGCCGCACCAAGAACAACCCGGTGCTCATCGGGGAGCCGGGCGTCGGTAAGACGGCCATCGTCGAAGGCCTCGCCCAACGGGTGATCGCCGGAGATGTTCCCGAATCGCTTCGCGGCAAGACCGTCATCTCGCTCGACCTCGGTTCGATGGTCGCGGGTGCCAAATTCCGCGGCGAGTTCGAGGAACGGCTCAAGGCAGTCCTCGACGAGATCAAAGGGTCCGACGGACAGATCATCACGTTCATCGACGAACTGCACACCATCGTCGGGGCAGGCGCGACCGGCGAGTCGGCGATGGACGCGGGCAACATGATCAAGCCGATGCTCGCCCGAGGCGAACTGCGGATGGTCGGCGCCACCACGCTCGAAGAGTACCGCCAATACATCGAGAAAGACGCTGCGCTGGAACGACGCTTCCAACAGGTCTACGTCGGTGAACCGTCCGTCGAAGACACCATCGGCATCTTGCGTGGGCTCAAAGACCGGTACGAGGTGCACCACGGCGTGCGCATCACCGACTCGGCCCTCGTATCGGCGGCGACCCTCTCGGACCGTTACATCAGCTCGCGCTTCCTGCCCGACAAGGCCATCGACCTCGTCGACGAGGCCGCGTCGCGCCTACGCATGGAGATCGACTCGCGTCCCGTCGAAATCGACGAAGTCGAACGCGTCGTCCGACGCCTCGAAGTGGAGGAGGTCGCTCTGGAGAAGGAGACCGACGCCGCGTCGAAGGACCGTCTGGAGAAGCTGCGCGGCGAATTAGCCGACCACCGCGAGAAGCTCAACGAGCTGCTCGCGCGCTGGCAGGGCGAGAAGACTGCGATCGACGCCGTCCGTGACGTCAAAGAAGAACTTGAACGGCTCCGTGGCGAAGCGGACCGTGCCGAACGCGACGGTGACCTGGGGCAGGCCGCCGAGTTGCGGTACGGCCGGATCCCCGGGCTCGAGAAGCAGCTGGAGGCCGCGATCGAGAAGTCCGGGGGAGACCCCGACCAGGACGTGATGCTGCAGGAGGAAGTCGGGCCCGACGACGTCGCCGAAGTGGTGTCGGCGTGGACCGGTGTGCCCGCGGGCAAGATGCTCGAAGGCGAGACCGCCAAACTGCTGCGCATGGAGGACGAACTCGGTCGCCGGGTGATCGGACAGAAGGCTGCAGTCGGCGCGGTGTCGGACGCGGTGCGTCGCGCACGTGCAGGCGTCGCCGACCCGAACCGGCCGCTCGGCTCCTTCCTGTTCCTCGGTCCGACCGGCGTCGGCAAGACGGAGCTGGCCAAGGCTCTCGGCGAGTTCCTATTTGACGACGAACGCGCCCTGATCCGCATCGACATGAGCGAGTACGGCGAGAAGCACAGCGTCGCCCGACTCGTCGGCGCCCCTCCCGGGTACGTCGGTTACGAGTCCGGCGGGCAGCTGACCGAAGCCGTACGTCGACGTCCGTACTCGGTGGTCCTGTTCGACGAGGTCGAGAAGGCGCACCCGGACGTGTTCGACGTGCTGCTGCAGGTTCTCGACGAAGGCCGGTTGACCGACGGTCAGGGGCGCACGGTGGACTTCCGCAACACCATCCTCATCCTGACATCCAACCTGGGCGCAGGCGGCGACAAGGACAAGGTGATGGCGGCCGTCCGCGCGGCGTTCAAACCCGAGTTCATCAACCGTCTCGACGACGTCGTGATCTTCGACGCGTTGAGCCCGGAAGAACTCGAGTCGATCGTCGACATCCAGCTCGGCCAACTCGATAAGCGTCTGGCCCAGCGGCGACTGAGCCTCGAAGTGACGCCGAAGGCCAAGGAATGGCTCGCTGAACGTGGCTTCGACCCGCTGTACGGTGCGCGTCCGCTGCGCCGCCTCATCCAGCAGGCCATCGGCGACCAACTCGCCAAGGCACTGCTCGCAGGCGACATCCGTGACGGCGACGTGGTCCCGGTCAACGTCAGCGGCGACGGCGAATCACTCGTCATCGGCTGACACGCCACACCGACGGACGGTCCCGCTCCCCAAGAATGGGGGAGCGGGACCGTTCGCATTCGGTGATGTACGCATCACGGATTCGCCGATTCGACCGTCCGTGTGTCGCACCGCACACGGCCTCGTTCTCGGCCGCGTCAACGCAGTCTGCGGAGACATTGCAATATAGAAGGCAACCCCGAGACGTCTATCGATGGAGACACACATGGCTGACCAAGCGACCGCACGCGCTCAGATCGGAGTCACTGGGCTCGCTGTCATGGGCTCGAACATCGCCCGCAACTTCGCGCGCAACGGCTACACCGTCGCGCTGCACAACCGCAGCATCGGCAAGACCGACGCCCTGATCGCCGAGCACGGCGGCGACGGTGACTTCGTCCGGACCGAGACGATGACCGAGTTCGTCGCCGCTCTGGAACGTCCGCGTCGCGTATTGATCATGGTGCAGGCCGGTGCAGCGACCGACTCGGTGATCGAAGACCTCGCGAACCTGATGGAACCGGGCGACATCATCATCGACGGCGGAAACTCGCTGTACACCGACACCATCCGCCGTGAGAAGGCGATGAGCGAGCGTGGTCTCAACTTCGTCGGCGCAGGTATCTCCGGCGGCGAAGAGGGCGCGCTCAACGGCCCGTCGATCATGCCGGGCGGCCCCGCCGAATCGTACGAGTCACTCGGACCAATGCTGGAGTCGATCGCCGCGCAGGTCGACGGCGAACCATGCTGCACTCACATCGGCGCCGACGGCTCCGGCCACTTCGTCAAGATGGTGCACAACGGCATCGAATACGCCGACATGCAGCTGATCGGTGAGGCCTACGACCTCATGCGCAAGGCTCTCGACCTCCCGGTCGCCGACATCGCGGGCGTCTACCGCCAGTGGAACACCGGCGACCTCGACTCGTACCTGATCGAGATCACCGCCGAAGTCCTCGCACAGGTCGACGCCGCGACCGGTAAACCGCTCGTCGACGTCATCGTCGATGCCGCAGGACAGAAGGGCACCGGCCGGTGGACCGTCAAGTCGGCGCTCGACCTCGGTATCCCGGTGACCGGGATCGGCGAGGCCGTCTTCGCGCGCGCCTTGTCGAGCGCTGGAGACCAGCGCAAGCAGGCTCAGGGGCTGGCGTCGGGTGCGCTCGCCGCGGCCCCGACCGATAAGGACGCGTTCGTCGACGACATCAAGAATGCGCTGTACGCATCGAAGGTCGTCGCATACGCGCAAGGTTTCGACCAGATCAAAGCGGGCAGCGTGGAACACGGCTGGGACGTCAAACCCGGCGACCTCGCCACGATCTGGCGCGGCGGCTGCATCATCCGCGCCAAGTTCCTCAACCGGATCCGCGAGGCATACGCCGAGAATCCGGAACTGCCGAGCCTCCTGCTGGCGCCGTACTTCCGGGACGCCGTCGAGAACGCCGTCGACAGCTGGCGCCGCGTCGTCTCCACTGCGACCCTGATGGGTATCCCCGTTCCGGCATTCGCATCGTCGCTCGCGTACTACGACGGTCTGCGCGCCGAGCGTTTGCCGGCCGCGTTGATCCAGGGCCAGCGCGACTTCTTCGGCGCCCACACCTACCGTCGCACCGACAAGGAGGGGTCGTTCCACACCTTGTGGAGCGGAGACCGCACCGAGATCGAAGCGTAAGTCCGACGGCCGCGATGCGGCCGCTGGCCTGAAGGCCCTCGAGGGAAGGTTCCTCGGGGGCCTTCTTCTGTGCCGTCGCGACCTCGCTGGCAAGCAGACGAGCGAGCGCGCACAGATCGCGTCAAGATCGCCGGCACCCGCGTATGGATTGCGCTAAGGCATCTAGCGGGTCGTCGGCGCAGCGACGAACGTCTATCTCGTGAGAACAGAACACGAGAGGGGCGCGACATGGCCGACTTGATGATGGCGCTCGTCGGAGGCGGTGCGATCGCGAGCCTTCTGCTGGTGGTGCACGCGCTGGACCGTAGGAGCACCCGATGACCGGCGCAGGAGTGGTGAGTGTCGTCCTGGCAGTGGTGGGGCTTCTCGTGCTCGGCTACCTGTTCGTCGCGCTCGTGTTCCCCGAGAGGTTCTGATCGGTGAACGACACTTGGGCGGGAGTGCTGTCTGTCGCGGCCGTCGTCACGGTGCTAGCCGTCGCGCACGCACCCCTCGGCGACTACATGGCGCGAACGTTCCGCTCCCACAAAGACTTAGGCGTGGAGCGGCTGATCTACCGGGTCGCGCGCATCGATCCGCGGGCCGGACAGAACTGGCGTGCGTACGCGATGAGCGTGCTCGGATTCTCCGTCGCGTCGTTGGTGTTCCTGTATGTCCTGCAACGTGTGCAGGGGGTCCTGCCGTGGTCTGACGGCAAACCAGCAGTCTCGCCAGCTATGGCATTTAACACGGCGATCTCGTTCGTCACCAACACTGACTGGCAGTCGTATTCGCCGGAGGCGACCGTAAGCAACCTCACCCAGATGCTGGGTCTGGCGGTCCAAAACTTCCTGTCGGCCGCCGTCGGCCTGGCGGTCGCGGTCGCTGTGATCCGTGGTGTCGTCGCACGACGCCGGGATCGCGACCTGTCTCTCACCCCGGGTAGCGGCGACCTCGGCAACTTCTGGGTCGACCTCGTCCGCGGCACGGTGCGGATACTGCTGCCATTGGCGTTCGTCGTCGCCGCGATCCTGGTGCTCCAGGGCGCCGTCCAGTCGTGGCGCACCGGTTTCGACTTCACGATGCTCGACGGTCGAGATGGTCACGCACCGGTCGGCCCATTCGCGTCGCAGGAAGCGATCAAGGTGCTCGGCACCAACGGCGGCGGCACGTACGCCGCGAACTCGGCTCACCCGTTCTCGGTGCCGACCCCGCTCGCGAATATCGTCGAGATCATCGCGGTCCTGCTGATCCCGGTGTCGCTCACCCGCACGTATGGCACGCTCGTCGGCGACCGACGCCAGGGCTACACACTCCTCGGGGTGATGACGACCATCTGGGTCGCGCTCGTCGCCCTCGTCTGGGCGTTTGAAGCGCACGCAGGCGGCGTCGCCACCGACGCGGCGGGTGCCGCGATGGAAGGCAAGGAGAACAGGTTCGGGGTGTTCGGGTCGGCGCTGTTCGGAGTGTCGACGACGGGCACTTCGACCGGGGCGGTGAACTCGGCGCACGACAGCTTCTCCGGTGCATCTGGTGGCGGCCTGACCTGGAACATGCTGCTCGGCGAGATCGCGCCCGGTGGCGTCGGCTCGGGACTGTACGGGCTCCTGATCTTGGCCGTCATCACCGTGTTCGTCGGCGGCCTCCTGGTCGGCCGCTCTCCGGAATTCCTCGGCAAGCGCATCGGGCAGCACGAGATCACGCTCGCCGCGATGTACGTACTGGTGATGCCCGCGCTCGTCCTAACCGGGGTGTCGATCTCGGCGGTGCTCGGGTCGACGCGCGACGCGCTCGGAAACGACGGCCCGACGGGAAGCCCCAACGCGATCCACGGATTCAGCGAAATCCTGTACGCGTACGCGTCGGCCGCTAACAACAACGGCAGCGCATTCGGCGGGCTCACCGTGACCAGTGACTGGTTTCAGATCTCGCTGGGACTTGCCATGCTGTTCGGCCGGTTCCTGCCGATCGTGATCGTGTTGGCCCTTGCAGGCCGACTCGCCAGCCAGACGCCCCGCACACCGGCCGACGACGGCGCGCGAGCCGCGTCGCTGCCCAGCCACGGCGTCGTCTACGGCTCGCTGCTGCTCGGGACGACGCTGCTCGTCGCCGGACTGACATTCTTCCCGGCGATGGCGCTGGGACCGATCGCGGAGGCATTCGCATGACTGTCCGATTCGACGTCGACTCAACGCACACAGCGTCCGACATCGACCGCCCCACGATGGTGAAAAGCGGGGCGTTTGACCCGCGCCAGTTGATCTCCTCGCTCCCACAGGCGGTACGCAAACTCGACCCGCGGGAACAGGTGCGTCGACCGGTGATGTTCGTGGTGTTCATCGGCGCGATCGTCACAACCGTCTTATCGGTCCGCGAACCATCGGTGTTCGCGTGGACTGTTGTTGCTTGGCTGTGGTTCACCGTGCTGTTCGCGGGCCTCGCCGAAGCGGTCGCCGAAGGACGCGGACGAGCCCAGGCCGCGTCGCTGCGCGCGGTGAAACGCGACACCGTCGCGAGGCGCCTCGACGACGACGGCACGATCGTCGAGGTGTCTGGCGCCGAACTCCACGTCGGTGACGTCATCGTCGTGCAGGAGGGCGAAGTGATCGCGGGCGACGGCGACGTCATTGATGGCATCGCGACCGTCGACGAATCTGCGATCACCGGCGAGTCCGCGCCGGTCATCCGCGAATCCGGCGGCGACCGCTGCGCGGTCACCAGCGGCACCGTCGTGCTGTCCGACCGCATCGTCGTCCGGATCAGCACCGAACCGGGCAGCACATTCGTCGACCGAATGATCGCCCTTGTCGAAGGCGCGGCGCGCAAGAAGACGCCGAACGAGATCGCCCTCGACATCCTCCTCACGTCACTCACCATCATGTTCGTGCTCGCCGTGATCGCGGTCGGCCCGCTGCAGCAGTTCGCGGGCCAGGCTGCCGACCCGGTGAAGTTGATTGCGCTGCTCGTCTGCCTGATCCCGACGACCATAGGAGCGCTCGTCTCGTCGATCGGCATCGCGGGCATGGACCGGCTGGTGCAGCGAAACGTCCTCGCCATGTCCGGGCGGGCCGTCGAAGCGGCGGGTGACGTGGACACGCTGTTGATGGACAAGACGGGCACGATTACGTTCGGAAACCGGCGGGCGACTGCACTGATCCCGGCGTACGGGGTGTCCGAGGCCGAACTCGCCGAGACCGCGCACCTGTGCAGCCTTGCCGACGAGACGCCCGAAGGCCGCAGTATCGTCGAACTCGTCTGTGCCGCATACGATGTCGCCGACGTTCCGGCTGCGGAGGCGGTGCCGTTCACCGCTCAGACGCGGATGAGCGGAGCGGACCGCGACGACACCCAATGGCGAAAGGGGGCGGCCGACTCGGTACGTAACTGGGTCGGTGACTTGCCCGCCGACGTCGACGAGACGGTGGACGCGATCGCCCGCCGCGGCGGAACCCCGCTCGTCGTCGCCGAATCGACAGCGCATGGGTCGACAGCGGATGGAGCGACGCCGATCGCGCGCGTACTCGGCGTCATCGAGCTATCCGACGTCGTCAAACCCGGTATGGCGGAACGGTTCACGCAGTTGCGGGCGATGGGCATCCGCACTGTCATGGTGACCGGTGACAATCCGCTCACCGCCGCGTCGATCGCCGAGCAGGCGGGCGTAGACGACTTCGTCGCGCAGGCGACGCCGGAAGACAAACTGGCGTTGATCCGGCGGGAGCAGGCCGCCGGACGACTCGTCGCGATGACTGGTGACGGAACCAACGATGCGCCCGCCCTCGCCCAGGCCGACGTCGGGCTGGCGATGAACACGGGGACGTCGGCCGCCAAAGAAGCCGGGAACATGGTGGATCTCGACTCCGACCCCACCAAGCTGATCGAAGTGGTCGGCATCGGCAAACAACTGCTGATCACGCGGGGCGCACTGACCACGTTCTCGTTGGCCAACGACCTCGCGAAATATTTCGCGATCCTGCCAGCCCTGTTCTCCTCGGTGTATCCGCAACTCGATGCGCTCAATGTCATGCATCTGCATTCGGCGCAGTCGGCGATCGTCTCCGCGGTCGTGTTCAATGCACTGATCATCGTCGCGCTGATTCCGTTGTCGCTGCGCGGCGTCGCCTACCGTGCGGTGTCCGCGTCCCGACTTCTGCGACGCAACCTGCTCGTCTTCGGGGTCGGCGGTGTCATCACCCCGTTCGTCGGGATCTGGCTCATCGACCTCATCGTCCGTCTCCTTCCCGGAATGGGGTGACCGCAGTGAATGCGACAGTCATTGGCTTTATCCGCCAGATCATGGTGGGGGTCGTCGCCCTCATCGCCCTCACCGTGGTGGTGGGCGTCGCGTACCCGGCGGCGGTGTGGGCGTTCTCCCGCATCGACTCGGTGAGTGCCGAAGGGTCGCAGATCGCCGACCGGGCCGGGTGCACGGTCGGGTCGAGTCTGCTCGGCGTCGACCTCACCGCGCCCGCCGGTCGGCCGGACCCATACCTGCACGCCAGAGTCGCCGGCGATGTAGACGATCCGATGGCGGCCGGCGACCCGGCGAGCTCGCGCGCGAGCAACCTCGGTCCGAACAACGAGGCGCTTCGCCGGATCATCGAGATGCGCCGTGCCGAGATCGCTGAGCGCGAGAACGTGGCGCCCCCGCAGGTCCCCACGGACGCCGTCACCGGCTCCGGTTCCGGCCTGGACCCGGATATCTCGCCCGCCTACGCGCAATTGCAGATCCCCAGGATCGCGCGGGCGACCAGACTGTCTCAGACGCGGGTGCGCGAGATCGTCGATGAGAACACCGCCAGACGCCAATTCGGGTTCCTCGGCGAACCGACAGTGAACGTCGTCCAGGTCAACGTCGCGCTCGGGCTCGTGAGACCCGGCTGCGGATAGAATTCCGCCATGGCGGCAAGCGGCCGGGCCCGGCGCGGACAACTCGAGGTCTTTCTCGGCTGCGCGCCCGGAGTCGGCAAGACCTACGAGATGCTCGCGCGGGCCCGCGCCCTGCGCGACGAGGGGGTCGACGTCGTGGTCGGCGTCGTCGAGACCCACGGGCGGGACGCGACCGCGTCGATGCTCGACGGCCTGGAAGCGGTACCGCGTCGGGCCGTCGCCTACCGCGGCACGACGCTCGACGAGATGGATCTCGACGCAGTTCTCGCTCGTCGGCCGGCCGTCGTCCTGGTCGACGAGCTCGCCCACGCGAACGCGCCCGGGTCGACGAACACGAAACGGTGGGCGGATGTCGAGGAACTGCGGGATGCAGGCGTCGACGTCCTGTCGACCGTCAACATCCAGCATCTGGAGAGCCTCAACGACGTTGTCGAGCAGATCACCGGTGTAGTCCAGCAGGAGACTGTGCCCGACGCCGCGGTCCGGGGCGCCGACCAGATCGAACTGGTCGACATCGAGCCGCGGGCGCTCCGTCAACGACTGTCCGCGGGCAAGATCTACGACGCCGCGCGCGTCGACGAGGCGCTCGTCAACTTCTTTCGGCAGGGCAACCTGACCGCCCTGCGTGAGCTCACTCTGTTGTGGCTCGCGGACCGGGTCGACGACAAGCTCGCTGACTACCGGTCCGCGAACGCGATCACCGCCACTTGGGAGGCGCGCGAACGGGTGGTCGTCGCGGTCACCGGTGGCGCTGAGACGGCGACCCTGATCCGCCGCGCGAGTCGTATCGCATCGCGGTCGAGCGCCGAGCTGAGCGTGCTTCACGTGGTCCGCGGCGACGGTCTCGTCGACGTCGGCGCCGCCGACCTGTCTGCGGTGCGCTCGCTCGCCGACGATCTCGGCGCGGGCGTCCAGACGGTGGTCGGCGATGACGTTCCGGTGGCTCTCCTCGACTTCGCGCGCAGCATGAACGCCACGCAACTCGTGATCGGCACGTCCCGGCGGTCGCGGTGGCGTCGTATCCTGGATGAGGGCGTCGGCGCCCGGGTGGTGCGCGACAGCGGTCGTATCGACGTGCACATCGTCAATCACGAGCAGGCCCGCCGTGCGCACCCCTTCGAAGTCCGGCGCAGCCGGTTCTATCGGCCGTTGAGCTGGGTGCTCGCTCTCGTCGTCCCCGTGATCCTGACCGGTGTCGTGGGGCTGCTCGACGACTGGCTGGGCTTCTCCAGCGAGTCGTCACTCTTCTTCGTCGGGGTGCTCGCGGTCGCGATGCTCGGGGGCGTCGTGCCCGCCGCGCTGTCCGCGGTCGCTTCAGGGTTCCTGCTCAACTACTTTTTCGCCGATCCGCGGTTCGCATTCACCATCGCCGAAGCCGACAATGTGGTGACGCTCGCGGTGATGCTGCTCATCGCGGTGGCTGTCGCTGCTCTCGTCGATTCGGCGACGGTCCGTCGCGTGCAGGCGCAGCGGGCCGCGCGCGACTCGGAACTGCTTGCCCTGTTCTCGATCGCGGTCCTGGACGGGGCGGGCGTGGCCGACCTGCTTGAGCGAGTCCGAACCACCTACCAGCAGAACGCGGCGCGGATCGTCGACCGCGCGGGGGCGACGGCGGCCTACGCGGGTGACCGACCGTTCGGGAAACCAGTGACGGTGTGTGAGGCGTACGACGGTGCCTACCGACTGGAGTTGGCTGGGCCGCCGATCGATGTGCGCGACCGCCGTGTCTTGACCGCTGTTGCCAACCAGGTGGCGTCGGCGGCCGAACGCGCCCGGCTCGCGGCCGAGGCGGCTCTCGCCGACGAAGTGGCCAGGACAGACGAGTTGCGTCGCGCGCTGCTCGCGGCCGTCAGCCACGATCTGCGCACTCCGCTCGCGGCAGCGAAAGCCGCCGCGTCGAGCCTGCGTAGCGACGATGTCACGTTCAGCGACGAGGATACGGCCGAGCTCCTCGCGACGGTGGAGGAGTCGGTCGACCACCTGTCCAGTCTCGTCGGCAATCTCTTGGACTCGTCGCGTCTCGCCGCGGGCGTCGTGCACCCACGGCTGCGGGCCACGTTCCTCGCGGAAGTGATCCACCGGGCGACGGCGGCCGTCGCCCTGCGCGATCACGCGGCTACCGATATCGCGGTCCGTATCGACGAGCCGTGGGCCACGACCGACGCCGGACTTCTGGAACGTGTGCTCGCCAACCTCGTCGACAACGCGTTGCGCCACGGGTCACGCGGCGTCGAGATCCGCAGTGAACGGGTCGCAGGCGACGAGCCACGCTGCCGGATCAGCGTGATCGACCACGGGCGCGGAATCCCGGTCGACGACCTGTCGCGGCTGTTTGTGCCGTTCCACCAGTACGGCGACCAGAACCACGTGTCGTCGGGCGTCGGACTCGGCCTGTCCGTGGCGAGCGGGTTCGTCTCGGTCGTCGGTGGAACTCTCACCGCGACAACGACACCTGGCGGCGGCACCACCATGCTGATCGACTTGCCCATGGGCGAAGGAGGCGGGTGATGGCACCAGATCTCGGACATGTGCTCGTCGTGGACGACGAGCCGCAGTTGTTGCGTGCGCTCCGGATCAACTTGCGGGCCCGCGGCTTCGAGGTGACGACTGCCAGCAGCGGCGCGGCCGCGTTGGAAGCGGCCGCAAAGGTCGCCCCCGACGTCGTCGTCCTCGACCTCGGGTTGCCCGATATGGACGGCGTGACCGTGCTGCACGGGATTCGAGGCTGGAGCACCGTCCCAGTGATCGTGCTGTCGGCCCGTACCGATGCGGCCGACAAGGTGACCGCGCTCGACGCGGGCGCCGACGACTATGTGACGAAGCCGTTCGGCATGGAGGAACTCCTTGCTCGGCTACGGGCCGCGATCAGGCGAGGAGTCGTCGCGGCTGGCTCGCAGGTGCCGGTGGTACGCGCCGGATCGATCGAAGTGGATCTCGTCGGCACTCGCGTGCTGCGCGACGGCGTCCAGGTTCGGTTGACGCCGACTGAGTGGGGGATCCTGGAAATGTTGGTCCGCAACGAGGGCAATCTCGTGAGCCAGCGCGAAATCCTGGGCGCCGTGTGGGGACCGGCGTATGTGAGCCAGACGAACTATCTGCGCGTGTACTTGGCGAGTCTGCGGCGCAAACTCGAAGACGATCCGTCGCAGCCCGTCCATTTGATCACCGAAGCGGGGATGGGTTACCGCTTCGTGAGCTGATGTGCGTCGGAAGCCGGCAACGGTACGCTGCGATCATGAGCACCGTGGGGGAGATCGCCGAAGCCAAGTACGTCATGCTGACGACGTACCGGAAGACCGGCGAGGCCGTCGCGTCGCCACTATGGGCGGTGCGCGACGGATCCGACCTCGTCATGTGGACGGTCGCCGACTCGTGGAAGGTCAAACGACTGCGAAGCGACAACCGTGTGCTGGTCCAGAAATGCGATGTTCGCGGAACCAAGACGGTCGGTGCCCAAGTCGCGGGGATCGGGCTCGTGTCCGACGACGCTGCCCGCGCCGCCGACCTGATCGGAAAGAAGTACGGGATAGTCGGCCGGCTGACGATCCTCGGCTCCAGACTGCGGCGGGGAGCGGCCGGGACGGTCGAGATCCGAGTGCACGACGTCGTCTGAACGGACGATGATCGTCGCCGGACGGTAACGGGTTGCACCCAAGCGCAACAATCGATGCCTGCGATTGATTTGCTGGTCGGCATGAACAGCGGAGACTCCGACAACGCCGCCCCGCGTGAAGTCCGCCGATTCCGTGCGGTCTGGACCGGGATCATGGTCGGCGCGGTGCTCGTCGTCGCAGGGCTGACCGTCTTCGCGGTGTTCGCAGGGGTGCCGTCGTGGCATCACGGCGGCCGGTTCCCGGCTGTGGGTCTGCGATGGTGGATCACCGGGGCGGCGTCGGCGACCATCGTGCCGGCTGTCGTCCACATCGCGGCCCGTGTCCGACGGGACGGGCGCCTCGACCGGGTCGATATTGCCGCGACCGTGGTCGGCTTGGCGGCGCTCGTCGCAGTCGCGATCGGCAGCCGCTCGATGCGCGACGAGGCCAGGACGTTGCAAACGTTGCCCGGCGTCGTCGACTCCGCGCACATTCTCCTATTCGTCATCGGTCTCGGCCTCGTTATCGGTGTCGCGAACCTCGCTGCCCGGCGTGCGAGGACGCCGCACCGGTGGCGTCACCGGCTCGGTCGACGGTTCGTCGCGGGACTCGTCGGCTCGACGGCGCTCCTCGCCACGCTCGCCGTTCTCGTCGCATGGCCCGACGGGCGGTCTCCGAGACTCGACGGCGCGGTCGCCTGGCAGGACCTGACGGTCGTCGGGCCGATCCGCGTCGACTGGCACGAAACTCTGGAGACCGACCCGGAGTCGCTCGCGCCTGTTCCGGTGCCCGTCGCGGGTGGGTTCGCCCTCCCCGGCGACAGATCGGTGACCGGGTACGTCGACGGCGAACAATCCTGGCGGCTCGACTTCGGTACCCCCGTCGCAGGAATGTGGGGCGCTTCGGCTGCCGACCCAGACAATTCGTGGCTGATCGTCCAAATCGGGTACGCGGACCTCGGCGGCGAACTCACGTATGGGCTCGACGGTAGGACGGGTGCCGTCCTGTGGACCACCGATGCGCTCGGCGCGGTGGCTCACGTGTCGATGGACGGCGACGAGGCGATCGTCCTCACCGAGTTCGAACCCGAGATCGACACGGTGCGCCGCAGCGACGGCGCGATCGACCTGGTGACGAAGATCGACACCGAGGGGTGCGCGCGCCCTGAACGCTTCGACCTGCTCGGCGATGGCTACCCGACTCCGGTGATCACGGTTCCGCTGATCTGCGGAGACCGCCCTGACAGGTTCGCCGTCTACGACCGCGACGCCGCCCGTGGGCGCCGCGTCTACACGGGGACGGAGTTCGGGAAGTCGACCGACGACTCGGTGCGGGTCAGTGCCGCCGATGGCGGCGTCGCCGCGGTGACCGTGTTCGCGGGTGGCGTCGCGTCTACTCGGTTCGTGGGCATCGACGGCCCGGTGGCGATCGCCGACATCCCGGACGGGTGGGTCATCACCGGACTCACTGATCGCGGCCGGGGCGAATGGACCGTGACGGCGGCCGACCCGGATGGTCTCGCCGCGGTCGTGTACGCGACGCCCGCCCAGGCCAAGACTGTCGTCGTACGGACCGGGGTGCTTGCCGACCCCGCGCGCGATGGGTGGGCGCCAGTCGGCGGCTCGCTCGTCACGGCCGGCCGGTACCGGGAACCGCAGGAACTCGACAACAATGTGCCGCTGCCGCAACTCGCCCCGCTGACGTATGTCGGAGCTCCGATCGCAGGCAGCGGCACCGACCGTTCGATGCCTGCCGTGACTGTGAAATATAACCCGTGCAGGCAGAGTCGGAACTCGTCGGACGAAGTGTTCACTATCGGTGGAGCTGGCGTCCTCGTGCGTTGCTCAGGTGACAGTTCGGTGTCGCGCGAATGGTTCTGGGTGCGTTAAGGCGAGTCGGGTCGTCGACGCTCATCCGGTGTGGGCGGTCGAGACGAGGAGGATCTCGGCCGGGTCAGGCACTGGATTGGACACCTGGTGGGCGACCTGCGAAGGGAAATGGATCGCGTCGCCGACGCCGAGGGCGATCGAGTCGGCACCGATGCGCACGTCGACGGTACCGCTCAGGACGTACAGCCATTCCTCGCCGACATGGCGTGCGTCGGGGGCGCTCGTACCATTGACGATGGTCAAGTGGATGGCTTGCAGGCCAGGGTATGCGCCGCTCAAAGATGCGAGTGAACCGTTGGCGCTGGTGTTCTGCACGCGGTCATCGACGCGCGTGACGTGGTAGCTCGACGCGAACTGCTCGTCGACGAGTTGGCTGAGCGAAACCCCGAACGCGTGCGCTATCTCGATCAAGGTACCGATTGACGATTGTCGGGTCCCCGACTCGATGCGTGACAGTTGTGTCGAGGAGAGTCCGACCTTGTCGGCGACTTCGGTAAGTGTCCACCCGCGATCCTTGCGGTGCTGCGCGACACGTCGTCCGATCCAGCTGTCGTCGCGATGTTTGCTTTCCGCCACGTGTGCGACCCTACCACTCGTGACCTCAGGGGCAATTAGATTGCCTCTGAGGTTGCATGGAGTGTCTATCGGTGCCACTGTCGATGCGACAGGGCAGTGCTCGCCTGCCAGTAGGGACTCGCGGAAGGCAAAAGATGGGCTCCAGCGCAGGGGTCGACACACCGGCATCGAAGGAAGCTGGTCGACCAGGCGGACGGCCTGTGGCTGTCGTCCGACTCGCTGCCGTTCCGCTGGCTGTCTTCGCTGTCATCTTGTTGGCTGTCAACCTGCGGCTGGTCTTCGGTAGTTCGTCGGCGGTGCTCGCCGACATCCGGGTTTCGTACGGCCTTGGCGCGGCCGATGCTGCGCTACTCACAACCGGCCCCGTCGTATGCCTCGGGCTATTCGGTCCCCTGGCGCCGCGAGCACTGCGCTATTGGTCGGTGCCGACCGTGCTTGCGGTCTGTCTGCTGCTCGTCACCGGCGGGACGGCTGTCCGCGGACTCGATTCGTGGGCTTGGCTTCTTGCGGGCACCTTGATCGCGGGTGTCGGGATCGCGGTCGCCAACGTGCTGGGCCCGGTATTCGTCCGCCAGTACTTCGCACACCGCATGGGCATCATGACTGGCCTGTTCACCGCCTTGGTGAGCGTGTCAGCGGGCATCGCGTCGGGCGCTACCGTTCCGCTCGCGAACAGCGTGTTCCATTCGTGGCGCGCAGCCCTCCTCATATGGGCGGTGCCGCCCGCGCTCGCAGTGATCGTCTTCCTGGTCGTCGCTGTCCGGCACCGTCGTACACTCGCCGCTTCGGCGTGCTCGACCCAGTCGTCGCCGATACCTGTTCGCTCACTCCTGCGGTCCCGCGTCGCCTGGTCGGTCACCGGATTCATGGGGCTGCAATCGTTGCTCGCGTATTCGCTGATCGCTTGGCTTCCCTCGCTCTACCGGGACCGCGATCTCAGTGCTGGATTGTCGGGCCTGATCCTCGCCGCGCTCAGCGTTGCCAGCGTTGCAACCGCTCTGGCCGTCCCGGTTCTGGCGACGCGACTACACGACCAGCGAGTGCTCGCCGTCGCTGTCGTCGCGCTCTCCGTGATCGGTCTTGTCGGGATTCTGGTCAGCGGCCCACATCTCGCACTTCTATGGGCTGTTGTCCTCGGTCTAGGGCAAGGGGGACAGTTATCGTTCGCGCTGACCGCGATCAACCTTCGGGCAAGAGATTCGGCGACCGCCGCGAACCTATCGACGATGGCTCAATCGATCGGCTATCTCATCGCAGCTCTCGGCCCCATCGTCACCGGGCTGCTACATAGCGTGACCGGTGGCTGGACGGTGCCGATACTCGTGCTCATCGGGCTCATGGCAGCGCTCTCCGGCTGCGGTTGGGCCGCGGGTCGACCCGACAGAATCGGTGTGGACACGTCGGCTCGTATCGGACCCGCTCGGGTGTAGTCGATTCACCACGTCACCTGACGTCGGACAGCAGGTCGACGGCGGCCCGCACATAGCTCTGCGCGGCGAACACCAACTCCGACAGACTGATCGACTCGTCGGGTTGATGCGCCTGGGTGTTGATGTCGCCGGGGCCGAGAACGACCGTCGGAACGCCCAGCGCTGTACTGACGAACCCGCCGTCGCAGGCCGCCGTCCAACCGCCGACGGGCGCGTCGAGAGCTGCGCGCGACGCGGCCGAGACGAGTCGATGATCGGCGTCGGTCGCGAAGCCTGGCAGAAACATCGTTGGGGTGACCGTGACACCGATCCCGTCGACGACGATCCCCGCGGCGTGGACGTCGGCGAGTAGTCGGTCGCCGACCGCGTTGACATCCTCGCCGGGCATCAAGCGGCGGTCCACGCCGAGCGAGCACGATGGTGCGACCACCGAGATTCCTTGGCCACCTTCGATAGTCCCGACGTTCCAGGTGCCGAAACCGAGGAGTGCGTCCGGTGACGCCGCCAACCTCTCCTGATCAGCGCGGATCACTTCGATGACTCGAGCCGCCGCGTCGATCGCACTGACACCGTCGCTGGGTCTTCCGGAGTGCGCGGCGCGGCCGGTCACCTCGATCTCGAAGTACGACGCCCCGCGGCATCCGCGGACCACTTCCATTCGGGTCGGCTCAGCGACGATGCAGCCGGCGAACTCGTCGACGCCAGTCACCCGGGAGAGAAGGCCAGGGTTTGCGACGAGGTGCCGCACGCCGGTGCCGTGCTCCTCTTCGTCGACCGTGACGACCAGCCCGACTGGACCCGACAGTTCAATCCCGAACTCGCCTGCCCGAGCCAACACGGACATCGCGGCGACCGCCGCTGCGATCCCGCCCTTCATATCCGCAGCGCCACGCCCGATGATCCGGTCGCCGACCCGGCGCGGAACGAACGGGTCCGCCGACCAGTCGGGGCCCGGCGGTACGACATCCGAGTGCCCCAGGAACAACAGCCCCGGTCCGCTGCCGCCGGTGCGCGCCGTGGCGAACAGGTTGGGACGTCCCGGAGCGGCTTGGACGACGTCGACGTCGAACCCAGCGGCCCGGCACGCGTCGGCGAGTACCCGAACCGCCGCCGCCTCGGTTCCGCCAGGGTTGATACTCGGTTCGGCTATCAAAGCGCAGGTCAACGCGTCGATCGCGCCGGAGTCAACCGTCTCGAGGAGCTGGTCGAGGCGCTCGTCGCGTCCTACGGTCATCGGGTTCCTTTCGGCGGCGTTCGAGTCGGGCATGGTTCGCGGGGCATTCGATAGTAGGCTATCGCTGATGACCATTGTCTATTTCGTGATTGCGGCGCTCGCACTTGCCGGTGCGGCGGTGCTCCTGTGGCTCGACCGGAACCGGTCGGAGCAGGTCCACCACCAGCGGGCTGTGTGGGGCGAGACGCACTCCTTCAAGTTCCGTGACAGCGACAGCAAGCTGCGCACCGTCTTCAAACGTGCCGCCATGGACGCACCCGAGCACGTGCAGACGCGTGACGTGGCCTACGGCGTCTACGAGGGCGCCGAAGCGGTCGTGTTCGATCTGGAGGAGACCGCGACCGTGGTCGCCGTCCGACGTCCGGCGGCCTCGTCCGTCACCGTCGACCTCCGGTACGAGGACGTCCTGGCGCCCGCCGAAGACGACGTCGACCTCCTCGGAGCGATGGGGTCCCGCGTGATGTTCGCGAGCAACCTCGACGCGGCCCGCCGCATCTGCGATCGTCGCATGGTGACCCTCGCGACCGAGGCGCCGGCATACCTCGAGATCCTCTGGAATGAAGGCAACTGGGTTCTCGGGTCGATGCCGATCACTACCGACCCTGAGCGGCTCGACGTCGCGCTCGACTCGGTGCGTCGCTTCGCCGACTTGCTGCGAGTCCTGCCGCCCGTCGTCGACCCGCAGGACTCGCCGGACCCGCGCGACCCGCACGGTCCGATCCGCGAAGAACTCGCGGACGAGAAGACCGAGTCGTTGCGCGACAAAGAACGTCGCCGTCGAGCCGAAGCCGCACGTGCTGCCGAACCGGGCCACGAGTCGCTACTCGACAAGACGCCACGCCCGGCGACCCGTCCGGCGGCCCGGCCCGCACCGCTCGGAGACCAGCCGTCCCGGGTGGAGCCGATCCGTCGCCCCGCACCGCCGACCGAGGCATTCGACTCTCCGGATCCGACCCGTCCGGCACCCGAACCGCGTGCGCCGCGTGTGCCGCCGCCGAACCTGCCTCCCCTGAACGACCCGCGCAACCGCTGACGCCCCGCGTCGCACTGGACAAAGGACACTGATGTCGGACGCTGCTGACCGCGCACGCCTGGCCGAACTCGTCACCGAACTCGCCGTCGTCCACGGCAAGGTGACTCTCTCGTCCGGCAAAGAAGCCGACTACTACGTCGACCTGCGCCGAGCCACCCTGCACCATGAGGCCAGCCACCTGATCGGCAAGCTGATGCGCGAGATGACCGCCGACTGGGACTACACCTCCGTCGGCGGCCTCACCCTCGGAGCGGACCCGGTCGCCACGTCGATCATGCACGCCGACGGTCCCGCCGTCGACGCGTTCGTGGTCCGCAAGGCCGCCAAGGCGCACGGCATGCAACGCCGGATCGAAGGCCCCGACATCACTGGTCGAAAGGTGCTCGTCGTCGAGGACACGTCCACCACCGGAGCGTCGCCGTCGCAGGCGGTCGAGGCCGCGCGCGAGGCCGGTGCGGACGTCGTCGGCGTCGCGACCGTCGTCGACCGCGCGACCGGTGCGGACGAGGTCATCGGAGCGCTCGGTGTGCCGTACCGTTCGCTGCTCGACCTTGCCGATCTCGGCCTTGCCTGACACTGATCCGCTGAACTCCGAAGCGGCCGGCCCCACCGAGTGGGTGACCGGCGTCGGCCCAGCCGTCGGCGTCGGACCATGGGCCGACGAACACCCTGATCGCCGTCCCGACGATTCTCGTCTCGACCCGGAGTTGGTCGCCGACGGCGACCGTCGCAACGTGGTCGACGAATACCGGTACTTTTCGCGGGAAGCGATCATCGCCGACCTCGACACCCGCCGCCACGACTTCCACGTGGCCATCGAGAACTGGGCGCACGATGCCAACATCGGCACCGTCGTCCGCACGGCGAACGCGTTCCTCGCCGCCGAAGTCCACATCGTCGGACGCCGCCGCTGGAACCGACGAGGCGCGATGGTCACCGACAGGTACCAGCACCTGCGCCACCACGAGAACGTCGACGACCTCGTCGCGTGGGCACGCGACAACGATCTCGTCGTCGTCGCCGTCGACAACACTCCGGGTGCCTCCCGCCTGGAGACAGTGGAACTCCCGCGCCGCTGCGTCCTACTGTTCGGTCAAGAGGGGCCCGGTGTCAGCGATCAGGCGCAAGAGTCCGCGGCGATGACGGTGTCGATAGCCCAGTTCGGGTCCACTCGCAGCATCAATGCGGGAGTGGCCGCCGGAATCGTCATGCACCGATGGATCGCGGCCCACGCCGACCTAGACAACGCCTGGTGAGGGATACCGTCGGGTGAGGGAGTAGGTCTGACGGGCATGGCCGGAGAGGCCGCGTTCACGTCGCCGAATGCCGGGGATCGCTCGTCGGTGCCGACCACAGTCCGACGAGTCCGTCGACCATCTCGTCCGAGAATCCCTGCCACGACGTCGAGTCGGACGCGCCGAGTTCGTTCCTTCTGCGTTCGAAGTCGGCGAACGTCGTGATCAGGATGTTCTGGGTCATGAGGTTGCGGACTCGGACGGTCTCGTCGGGCAGTGCAGGCAATGCGCTGTACATGCCGGTCAAGGTCTCGCTGAGCGGCTCCGACAGAGCGGCTTGCGTGTACAGAACGGGGGCGGTCGTCGGAGTGGTCGCCATCGCCATCCAGAACTGACCGAAGTAGCTGCGCTCGGCGCGAGCACCGATGTACCGCAACTGTGGTTCGACGAGACACCGCAGCCAATCATGCAGGGCGGGCGCGGGCCCGATGGCATCGAGTGTCTGCCGCCGAATCGGATCGAGATTCTCCACATGCGTTTGCACGAGCGCGCCCAGAAGTTCTGCGCGCGTACCGAAGTGGTATCCGACAGCGTAGTTGTTGGCCTGGCCGGCCGCTTCACTGATTTGCCGGTTCGACACCCCGTCCAGCCCTCGCTCGGCGAAGAGTTTCTCGGCCGCGGACAGGAGACGTGAACGTGTCTCGTCCGCTTTCGCGCCCCGATCGCTCTCCACCCGACGCCGTTTCATCTAGGCAATTGTCCCTCATGGACAGGCGTCTTCGTCGCATGCTCAACGACAACGGAGTTGAGGCAGCGGCGGACCGGGGTGAGTCCCTCAGTCGGCGACGACGACGTCGTCTTCGTCTCGGTTCTTGCCGTTGTTCTTGCTGTTGCGGCGGCGACGCAGCCATTCGAAGACCATCGGCAGCACGGAGATGAGGACGATCACGATGAAGATGGGCTCGATCAACTTCTGGACGATCTCGAACTGGCCAAGCCAGTAGCCGAGCAGCACGATACCTGCGCCCCAGACAATGGCCCCGATGACGTTGTAGATCGTGAAGACAGCGAACTTCATGCGGGCGGCGCCTGCCACGATCGGGGCGAGCGTGCGGACGATTGGCACGAACCGGGCCAGGAAAATCATGACCGGGCCGTGCTTCTCGAAGAACTGGTGCGCCTCGTCGAGGTACCGCTGCTTGAGGAAACGCGCGTCCGGCTTGAACATCGACGTGCCGAGATAACGGCCGATCCAGTAGCCGATCTGGCCGCCGAGGATGCCCGCGATCGGCACGCTAATCAGCAGTGGCCACAGTGTGAGCCCCGAATCGGCGACCTTCTCGGCGTGCTCGCCGGTCTGGCTGCCTGCGGCGATGAGGCCGGCGACGAATAGCAGCGAGTCGCCGGGGAGCACGGGGAACAGCACGCCCGATTCGATCAAGATGACGAGCAACAGACCCCAGAATGCGACTGGGCCGAAGTAGCCGATCAAGTTGAACGGGTCCATGAAGCCGGGCATCAGCGCCACGTTCGAGGAGGTCTCGGCAAGAAGAGTGTCGATCACAGGCCCCAACCCTACCGGTGAAAGCTTCCAGAATCCTTAAAGCACCCAGTGGCGGGGTATGCCGCCGTGCGGAACGCGACCTGGCAAACTGTGGTGGAACCCTTAACACAAGTGGAAATCTCCACCGGCTCGACAGGACGTGAGTATGCCCATCGCAACACCCGAAAAGTATGCAGAGATGCTCGCTAAGGCGAAGGCGGAGGGCTATGCCTTCCCCGCCATCAACTGCACGTCGTCGGAGACGATCAACGCAGCCATCAAGGGCTTCGCTGATGCCGGCAGCGACGGCATCATTCAATTCTCCACCGGCGGAGCAGAGTTCGGTTCTGGGCTGGGAATCAAGGACATGGTGACCGGTTCGGTCGCACTCGCCGAGTTCGCGCACGTGGTCGCCGAGAAGTACGACGTGACGATTGCCTTGCACACCGACCACTGCCCGAAGGACAAGCTCGACGGATTCGTCCGTCCGCTCATCGAGATCTCGCGTGAGCGTGTCGCCAACGGACAGAACCCGCTGTTCCAGTCGCATATGTGGGACGGTTCGGCCGTGCCGATCGACGAGAACCTGGAGATCGCCAAGGAACTGCTCGCAGCCTCCAAGGCCGCGAACATCATCCTCGAGGTCGAGATAGGCGTCGTCGGTGGCGAAGAGGACGGCGTCGAGAACGAGATCAACGAGAAGCTGTACACCTCGGTGGAAGACTTCGAGAAGACCGTCGACGCACTCGGGACCGGCGAGAACGGCCACTACCTGCTCGCCGCGACTTTCGGCAATGTGCACGGTGTGTACAAGCCGGGCGGCGTCAAGCTCCGTCCGAGTGTCCTCAAGGAGGGGCAGGACGCGGCCATCGCCAAGCTGGGCCTGGACGCCGACGCACAGCCGTTCGACTTCGTGTTCCACGGCGGCTCCGGCTCGCTCAAGAGCGAGATCGAAGAGGCTGTCAGCTACGGCGTCATCAAGATGAACGTCGACACCGACACCCAGTACGCGTTCACCCGTCCGGTAGCCGGCCACATGATGAGCAACTACGACGGTGTGCTCAAGGTTGATGGTGAAGTCGGCAACAAGAAGGTCTACGATCCGCGCAGCTACCTGAAGAAGGCCGAGGCCTCGATGACCGAGCGAGTCGTCGAAGCCTGCGCCGACCTCGGATCGTCCAACAAGACGATCGGTCGCTGACCGACACCGACTGACGCCAGAAGGGGCGCCCGATATCCTCGGGCGCCCCTTCTGTTGTCTGCGCGCTGGTCAGTACCCAGTGCAGTCGATCCCGCGTCAGTTGACTTTGGTGCAGACCTTCCAGTCGTCGCCGACCTTGTGCATGGTGATCTGCGCGGGCACCTTTTTGCTCGAATCGTTCGTGTTGTACATGTCGACGCCTGCTCGTGCGGTGTCGCCGTCGATCGCGACCGAGTCGACGTCGTCGAACGTCATCATCTCGTTGCGCGACTTCTGAGTCTCGTAGGCCTTCGAGAAGTCCTCTTCGGAGACCGTCGTGTAGTACTTGTTCTCCTCGCCGCACGTGATGTCGCGAAGCTTGGACAAGTCACCGTCGTTCATCGCCTCCTGATAGGACGTCGCGACGTCGGCGACCGCGGACTCTGGCGAGTTGTCCTTGAGCAGGTACCAAACGCCGACAGCGATGGCCGCGATCACGATGAGCGCGACGATGAGCGCGGCGACAATCTTGCCACGGCCCTTTTTCGCCGGTGCGTCCGCCGGTGCGATGACCTGCGGCGCCGCCTGCTGTTGCGGGGTCGCCTGCGGCTGCTGGGCCTGCGCCTGCTCGGGTTTCGGTGTGGGCGCGGCGGCCGCGATCTTCGCGGTCTTATCGTCGGCCCCGTCGGCAGCAGGCTTCTGCGTGTCGATCTTCGTCGTGGCGGCCGCGGCGGCAGCAGCTGCGGCTGCGGGCACTGCGATCTGCTCGGTCGGCGTCGAGTCGGATCCAGCGGGCTCTGCCTCCTCCGCAGTGTCCCCGTCTGCGGTGTCCCCGTCCTCAGTGTCCCCGTCTGCGGTGTCCCCGTCTGCAGTGTCGACGTCGACCGACTCTTCGACGACGGAGCTCGTCGCCGGATCCTCGACACGGTGGTCGTCAGCACGGTGGTCGTCAGTCTCGCTCGCGATCGCGTTCGTCGGCTCGCCGACTACCGTCTCCTCGACTAGTCCGGCTGATTTGCCGGACGTGCTCGCAGCGGACGTGCGCGCGTCGTCACCGTTGGCTGTCTCGCCGCCGGTAGCTGCCGCTGCGGCCGCAGCTACCTCGGCCGGGACCTTGAACGCTCGGGTCGGCGACTCCGAGTCGCCGCCTTTCGGTTCCGGAGCGTCAGAGTCGCCGAGCTTCACCACAGGCGTCGGATCGTCGGCAGAAGCCGTCGCGTCTCCGGTGGGGGCGTCGTCGGACGCCCTTTCGCGGCGTGCGCGGAAGGCTCCGACCACCTTGTCGAGGGCGGCGGACTTTTCGTTATCCGAATCAGGCATCTGGCTCTATCCTGTATCGCGTTGAGGTTGGCGGTGCGCAAGGCACGATGTCGAGACTATCTAATGTCTGTGGCGTCGGCTTCCTCGGACAGCCCGGATGAATGATTGAATGGCCGAGTGACCTCATTCGGAGACCTCCTCGGACCGCAGCCCACCCTTCTCACCGGAGACGACGAGGCAGAATCGGACCTGCTCAACGGTGCAGACCCGGCCACTGTCGCCGCCGCACATCCGACCGCATCCATCGCGTGGGCCTACCTCGCCGAAGCCTCTCTCGACGGTGAACCCACCACCGCGGGTGTCATCGCCGCCTACGCCTACGCCCGAACCGGCTACCATCGCGGCCTCGACCAGCTTCGACGCCACGGATGGAAGGGGTTCGGCCCCGTGCCCTGGAGCCATGAACAGAACCAGGGCTTCCTCCGCTGCGTCGGGGCGCTCGCGCGCGCAGCCAAGGCCGTCGGTGAAGAGGACGAGTACCTCCGTTGCCTCGACCTGCTGAACGACAGCGATCCCCGCGCACTCACCGAGCTCGGCATCGACTGACCGTCGACCGCGGCATGCACTCCGTCCGCACGATCCGCGACGCCGGTTACGCAGGTGACCAGGCGTTGCGGACGATGCGGTCACGGCTCGCGGCGAGAATCCCGGCCTTCCTGCTGACTCGCCTACGTCGGCTCTGGCTGTCGTTCGTCCCCATCATTCAGTGCGCTATCGCAGCGGGAATCGCATGGTGGGTCGCCGCCGACGTCCTGCACCACGAACGGCCGTTCTTCGCGCCGATCGCGGCTGTCATCTCCCTCGGGATATCGCTGGCCAAACGGTGGCGCCGGTCCGTCGAACTCATCGGCGGCGTCATCATCGGGATCCTCGTCGGCGACGTCGGCATCTCGATCCTCGGCAACGGGGCCTGGCAGATCAGCGTCGTCGTGGCCGTCGCGATGAGCATTGCGGTGTTCCTCGACAAGGGCGTGATGATTCCGCTGCAGGCGTCGTCGTCGGCCGTGCTGATCGCTACCCTCATTCCGCCTGGGACCGGCAGCTTCGGCCGCGCCATCGATGCGCTCATCGGCGGCGTCGTCGGACTCATCGTGGTCGCGCTCGTGCCGGTCAACCCGGCTCGACGCGCGAGGCGGGACGCGGCGGCGATCCTCATGACCCTCCGTGACCTTTCTGGAGACTTGGCCGACGCACTCCGACGCCAGGACGAGGACGGCATCTATCGTGCGTTGGCAGCCGCGCGAAGCACACAGGGATCTATCGACTCGCTCCGTGCCGATGTCGCAGCGGGCCGAGAGGTCAGTCGGCTCTCGCCGGTGCACTGGTCATCGCGCAAACGCATCCAACGCATCGGCGCGACAGCCGACCCCATTGACAACGCGGTCCGCAACTTCCGGGTGATCTGCCGGCGCGCTCTCGGCGTCACGCAACGCGGCATCGCGGTCGAGCCGGAGATCGTCGATGTGGTCGCCGACCTTCGGCTCGGCTTCGAGACGCTCCGCGAAATGATGATGGCCGAACCCGGCGCCTCGCCCGACCAGGCCGATGCCTCTCGCGTACTGCGCTCGATCGTCCGCAAGGCACGGACATCGCTCGCCGACAGCGTGGAGGACCTGTCCGAAGCCGCCATGCTCGCCGAACTGCGGTCGTTGCTTGTCGACATGCTGATGATCGCGGGCCTCAAACGGTCGTCGGCCGTAGCGCAGTTGCATCGGAACCGGTGAGCGCGGATGCCGGATCGGTGGTCGCCGAAACCTTGACATATTCGATAACACGCATATATTGAGGTCATGGGTAGTGAACACGGGCACGAGGGGCACAGTCACGGGCCCAGTGCAGCCGATCTCGCATCGGGCGCGCCGGGCAGGCGGATCTGGCCGCTAGCCGTATCCGTCGGCATCATCGGTGGGTTTTTCGTCGTCGAACTCGTCGCGGGACTCGCCTTCGGGTCGCTCGCGCTGGTCGCCGACGCGGGCCATATGCTCACCGACGTCGTCGCCTTGACTATGGGACTCTCGGCGCTGCTCCTCGCGCGGCACGGACGGATCACCGACGGTCGGAGCTTCGGCTGGTATCGCGCGGAAGTGTTCACCGCTGTCGTCAACGCAGTCCTGCTCATCGGTGTCGGCGCGTTTGTCCTCGTCGAAGCGATCAGGCGGATCGGTGCGTCGCCAGACGTCCCCGGCGGACCCATGATCATCGTCGCGACCCTCGGCCTCGTGGCCAACCTGGTCGTGATGCTGTTGCTCCGGGCCGACGCGGAAGGATCGATCGCCGTCCGCGGCGCCTACCTGGAAGTGCTCGCCGACGCGGTCGGCAGTGTGGGTGTACTCGTCGCGGGCATCGTGGCTCTCACCACCGGATGGGGCTACGCCGACCTCATCGTCGCCGTCCTCATCGCGCTGTGGGTGGTTCCGCGCGCCCTGCGATTGGCTCGCGACGCGCTGAGGATCCTCAACCAGCAAGCGCCGTCGCATATCGACCTCGCCGATCTGCGTGCCCGTCTCGCCGACGTCCCCGGCGTCGACGACGTCCACGACCTGCACGTCTGGTCGGTCACCACGGGGATGGATGTCGTGACCGTGCACCTCACCGCGTTCGGCGACCACGCTCGTGTCCTCGCCGACGCGCGCGCCGTGCTCGACGCGCAGGGGCTCGAGCACGCCACCGTGCAGATTGAGTCATCGGGAAGTCGTTCCGCGTGCAGTGGCGAACTGACCTGGTGACAGCGATTCGCTAGAACCGCACTAGAGCCAGAATGCGAATAGGTGCCACCCGTGCGACACGTAGATCGATCCGACGCCGAACAAGCTCATCACGCCTTCGATGAGATCGAAGAACGCCCGGTTGAGTGCAGGCAGCCACAGCACCACGAGGACGATGAGGAATCCGAACGGCGCGATCTTCTCCGCGGATCGTCGTACATCCCACGACAAGTACGGCTCGATCGCGTGATAGCCGTCGAACCCCGGCACCGGAATCAGATTCAGAATCAACGCGGTGAACTGGAGGAACGCGAGCATCGCGAAAGAGGACCACACGTTGACGTTCCCGAAGTCGTCCGCGACCGGCATCACAGCCAGCACGATGCACAACACGACTCCGATGATCAGATTCGCGGTCGGCCCCGCCAACGCAACCTTCGTCCGCTGGCTCTTGGTGAACGCTGCCTGGTTCACGAATACCGCGCCGCCCGGAAAACCGATGCCGCCCAACGCGATGATCAGCAGCGGCAAGGCGATCGACAAGCCGGGATGGGTGTATTTGAGCGGATTCAACGTCAGATAGCCGCGCAGTTCCGCACTGTGGTCGCCGTACCGGAACGCGGTGAACGCGTGCGCGAACTCGTGCAGGCACAGCGAGATCACCCAGCCGGACAGGACCAACAGGATCGCGCCGAGTGTCGCCGTCGCGGAATCCTCGCTGCCCGAGGAGACGAGCAGCGCGACGCCGATACCGAATGCGACGCACAGGCCGAGAAAGATGAGGCCGGGTCGCACCGACTTCAACGCGACCGCGGTCGGCGTTGTCATGGGCCGACCAGCTTCCAGTCGATGTGGTGCCGGTAGAATGTCGACCGCTTGACGAGACGTTCGGTCACCACGCCTTCACGTTCGACGACGAGATTGCTGCCTCCGGTCTGCACCGCGCGGCCGGTCTTCCAGCCGCCCGGCAGCCACCGCGCGACTCGCCCTCGCACTCCGGGCTCCTCCAGAATCGGCTCGATCTCAACCGCATCGACGTCGCCGTCGAACAAACGGTCCGAGTCGACGTACGCCTCGCCGTGGAGCTTTGCGTCCTCGGCACCGAGATGGCGGGCCCGACCGACGAGGACCGTCGCCGCATCGTCGCGGATCAACGGCAGGCTCTGCGCGACGCCCGACTCGGCCATCGCCATCGCGTTGGCACCGTATTTGAGCCCGTACACCTTCGTCGCGGGCGTTTCATATGGTGCGACGTAAGCGATTTCGACGTCGAGTCGATCCTGCTTCATGATCGCGGCGACAATCTCGGAGAGGAAGACGTCGGGCTCGACCCCGGATTCAGCCACATCCGGGGGAGCGACGATCACACGCGTCAGATCGGGGTCTTCGAGGGCCTGTTCGACCAGAACCGCAGGCGTCGGTCCGTCTGCGGTGCCCGTCGTCGGGGCGAGAAGAGTAGATGACACGGCTACCAGAGTAACGGCGTAGCGCGCGTCGACTGCGGACTCGGGGTCCGACGGCACGTTCGGACCCAGTAGGGTGGACCCGAACAGGAGGAGCACCGAACTATGGCTGCGATTGTGCTGATCGGCGCCCAGTGGGGCGACGAAGGCAAAGGTAAAGCGACAGATCTACTCGGCGGAAAGCTGCAGTGGGTGGTTCGCTACCAGGGCGGGAACAACGCCGGACACACTGTTGTCCTGCCGAACGGGGAGACGTTCGCGCTCCACCTGATCCCGTCCGGCATTCTGACGCCCGGCGTCAACAACGTCATCGCTAACGGCGTCGTTGTCGACCCGAGCGTCCTCCTTAACGAGCTTCACGGTTTGGAGGAGCGCGACGTCGACACGTCACGGCTGCTGCTGTCGGCCGACGCTCACCTGCTGATGCCGTACCACGTCGCCATTGACAAGGTGACTGAACGATTCCTCGGCAACAGCAAGATCGGAACCACCGGCCGTGGCATCGGCCCCTGCTACCAGGACAAGATCGCGCGCGTCGGCGTGCGCGTCGCCGATGTCCTCGACGAGAAGATCCTTGCGCAGAAGGTCGAAGCGGCCCTCGAAGTGAAGAATCAGATCCTCACCAAGATCTATAACCGTAAGGGTCTCGATCTGGCCGAGGTCGTCGACGAGACGCTCGAGCTCGCCGACGGATTCAAGCACCGCATCGCCGATACGCGACTGCTGCTCAATCAGGCGCTCGAACGCGGCGAGACGATTCTTCTCGAAGGCTCGCAGGGCACCCTGCTCGACGTCGACCACGGCACCTATCCGTACGTGACGTCGTCCAATCCGACGGCGGGCGGCGCGGCAGTGGGCGCGGGTATCGGCCCGGGCCGGATCGACACCGTCCTCGGCATCCTCAAGGCGTACACGACACGCGTCGGCGAGGGCCCATTCCCGACTGAGCTGTTCGACGAGTGGGGAGAGTTCCTCGCCAAGACCGGCGGCGAGGTCGGTGTCACCACCGGCCGTGCCCGTCGGTGCGGGTGGTTCGACGCTGTGGTCGCACGTTACGCGACCCGTGTCAACGGCATCACCGACTACTTCCTCACCAAACTCGACGTCCTGTCGAGTCTGGAGACGGTCCCGATCTGCGTCGCTTACGAGGTCGACGGCGAGCGCGTCGACGACATGCCGATGACGCAGACCGGATTCCACCACGCGAAGCCGATCTACGAGGAGATGCCCGGCTGGTGGGAGGACATCTCCGGCTGCCGCACCTTCGAGGACCTGCCTGTCAACGCGCAGAACTACATCCTCCGACTCGAAGAACTGTCCGGAGCGCATATGTCGTGCATCGGCGTCGGACCGGGGCGCGATCAGACGATCGTGCGCCGCGAGATCGTCTGATCGAGGGCGGCGCAGGTGTGGCGGCCGAACTTCAACCGTGACTACGGCTCCATCCTGCTCGGCTCTGCCGATCAGTCGGCTCGGCTAGTCCGAGTCCGCATCCAGTCGATACTCACGTCCGCCATCGTGTTGGCGAACTTGATCGGCATCATCATCGCCGTAGGTCTCGGCGCCGTCGGAATCCCTGAACCGTCCCTGCTGCGCAGCGACCTCGTCTACGTCAACTTCATCGGACTGCCCGTGTACGTGGTGTGCGCGCTGATCGTCGGGGTAACCGTCGGTACCGCGTCCACGATCAAAGCTGTTCGCTGGTCGATCGACGACGAGATACCGAGCCGCGAGGACGCGCGCCGTGCGAAGCGGGCGCAACGACGACTCGTCTGGCTGCAAGGTGCCTTGTGGGTCGGCGGTGCCGCCGTGCTGGGGCTCCTCTACGGGCTCGTCGACCCGTCGTTGATCCCGAAGGTCGTGCTCATAACGTTGATGTGTGCGACGGTCGTCGTCGCGATCGCGGGAATCTACACCGAGATCCTGCTTCGCCCGGTGTGGGCCAGGATCATGCAGGCTGGCCTCGGGCTGAAGGGCAGTTCTGTCCGTTCGCGCGCGGTCAACTCGTGGGTGATCGGCACTGGTATCCCGCTCACCGGCATCACGCTCGTCGTGTTGTTCGGTGTGCTCAGGCCGGAGACAAGCAAAGCCAACGTGCTGGTCGCAGTGACGGTGCTCGCCGTCGTCGCGGGCTTAGTGGGTTTCGGCTCGATCATGCTGTTCGTCTGGAGCATCACCGGTCCGCTGCGCAGTGTGCGCGACGCGATGGCAGCGGTCCGGCACGGCGATGTCGGCGCGGATGTCGACCTCCTCGTCTACGACGGTTCCGAGCTCGGCGAACTCCAGTACGGGTTCAACACGATGGTCGGTGGACTCCGTGAACAGGAACGCATGCGCGATCTGTTCGGCAAGCACGTCGGCCGCGACGTCGCGGCCGCCGCGCTGCGGCGAGACCCCGAGCTCGGCGGCGCCGAGCGGGTGGTGGCGGTGGTGTTCGTCGACGTCATCGGTTCGACGACGATCGCCGAGAAGCGTTCGCCGACCGAGGTGGTCGCGCTGCTCAACAGGTTCTTCGCGGTGATCGTCGACGCGACCGAACGCAGCGGGGGATTGGTCAACAAGTTCGAGGGCGACGCCGTCTTGTCGATCTTCGGGGCGCCGGTCGACCTCGACGAGCCCGCGTCGGCGGCGCTCGTCGCCGCGCGAGAGATCGCCGATGGCCTCGCCGCCGATGTTCCCGAACTGTCGGCAGGCATAGGCGTCAGCTACGGCACGGTCGTCGCGGGCAACGTCGGTGCCGTCCAACGGTTCGAATATACGGTGATCGGTGACCCGGTGAACGAGAGC
Organism: Gordonia abscondita; assembly: GCF_032711245.1. Lineage (GTDB taxonomy): Bacteria > Actinomycetota > Actinomycetes > Mycobacteriales > Mycobacteriaceae > Gordonia. The sequence continues at coordinate 987,164 of NZ_CP128986.1, read as the reverse complement.
GCGCGGCTGTCCGAAGTCGCCAAGGACGATCCGCGGCATCCCGTCGCGTCACAGCGGGTGATCGACGCAGCGTCCGACGAGGAAGCGACTCGATGGACTCTGTGGCGTGAGGAAACGCTGCGCGGGCGCACCGAACCGACCCCGGTCTATACGGCGCGGCCACCTCGCGTGCCTAAACCGGTCAGCGAAGTCGCAACCTAGTCGAGGCAGAACTCGTTGCCCTCGGGGTCGAGCATCACGATGTGCCCGTGGTCAAGCGGGGGAGTGGGGTCCACGCGCTGAAGCTGTGCCGCCCCGAGCGTGGCGAGGTAGTCGGCCCGCGCCTGGAGCGCGGCCATTCGCTCGCCGCCGACGAGGCCGGGGGCGGCGCGCACGTCGAGATGGACACGGTTCTTTGTGGCCTTTTCGTTGGGCGTTTGCTGAAAGAACAGTCGTGGCCCGACGCCGTTCGGGTCTTCGGCCGCCGACTTCGCGTTCCACTGCTCGGGCGGTACATCGATCCGTGCGAGGAATTCGTCCCACGCGGCGAACGGGGCGTCGGAGTCTGGTTTCGCGCCGGGAGGGCCGGGGATCACGTAATCGAGCACCTCGCACCAGAACCGGGACAGCTCGCGCGGATCGTGTGCGTCGAACGTGACCTGAATTTCAGAACCCATACCGTTCAGCGTAGATCTCCTGAACGGTGCGCAGACCGGGTCGCCGTGTTTCGCCCCGTAAACTCGAAGCCATGTCGTCAACGGTGATCGGTACCCCGCTGAGTCCCAGTGCGGTCAGAGTGCTCCTCCTCGGCTCCGGCGAGCTCGGGAAGGAGGTGACGATCGCTCTACAACGGTTGGGTGTGGAAGTGATCGCCGTCGATCGATACGCCGACGCACCCGCGCACCAAGTCGCGCATCACGCCGAGGTGATCGACATGACTGACGCCCAGCAGGTCCGCGCGGTGATCGACAAGCACAAGCCGCATTACGTGCTGCCGGAGATCGAGGCGATCGCGACCGATGCGCTCGAAGACGTCGAACGCGACGGCATCGCCGAGGTGATCCCGAGCGCGAAGGCCGTGTCGGCGACGTTGAACCGTGAACGGATCCGCCGATTGGCCGACGAGGAGCTGGGGCTCCCGACGTCGCCCTACCTGTTCGCGGGATCGCTTGAGGAGATGCGCCGCGCCGTCGACAGCATCGGCTACCCCTGCGTGGTGAAGCCCGTCATGTCGTCGTCGGGCAAGGGCCAGAGCGTTTTGGAGGGACCCGACGACGTCGACACGGCGTGGGAGGCGGCCCGCACCGGGGCCCGCGTCAACAACGACCGGGTGATCGTCGAAGGGTTCGTCGACTTCGACTACGAGATCACACTGCTCACGGTCCGCGCGGTGGATCCTGCGACGGGTCGGCTCGCGACCTACTTCTGCGATCCGATCGGTCACCGGCAGGTTTCCGGCGACTACGTGGAGAGCTGGCAACCGCAACCGATGAGCGAGGTCGCGTACGGCACAGCGCGTTCGGTAGCGGCCCGAATCGCGACGGCGATGGGGTCGGGTGCGAACGACTTGAGCGGTCGCGGCGTCTTCGGCGTCGAACTGTTCATCAAAGGCGACGAGGTCTACTTCTCCGAGGTGAGCCCGAGGCCGCACGACACCGGCTTGGTGACATTGGCGTCGCAGCACTTGTCGGAGTTCGAGCTCCACGCTCGCGCGGTCCTCGGGCTGCCAGTTGACACCGGAACCGTCGCGCCGGGGGCGTCCGCGGTGATCTACGGCCGGCACGACGCCGAAGGCATCAAGTTCGCGGGTGTCGCGCAGGCGTTGGCCGATCCCGCCGTCGATATACGGCTGTTCGGTAAACCGGAGAGCTTCGCTCGACGACGGATGGGCGTCGCGGTAGCAACGGCGCCCACCACCGAAGTGGCGCGCCAGAAAGCCACGCGCGCAGCAGAACTCGTGCAGCCATTGTTGGCAGACGATGACGAGCCATCGGCGCCGCCAACCATCGGTCAGGAGACGGTGCGGATCGCCAAGCAATCTCCGCCACCTCGACCGCCAGGACCGCAGCCGCAGGGACCTGCTCGACGCCCTGGCCCGCCGCCCCGTCGTCCGCAACCGGGACCGCCGCCCCCGCCCTCGGGTCGACCCGGTCCGGGCCCCGGACGGCCCGGCCCCGTCGGTCCGGGAGGTCCGCGCCCCGGACCCCCGCCGCGTCCGCAGGCACCACCGCCCCCGCGGTGAATTCTGTCGTCTATTCGGGTCATTACTGTGGGCATTCTGAGCAATTCCTAAACAATTCGGTAACACCGCTGCGACGGTTGACCGATATAGGAGTAAGGGTGGATGCAGAAGTCCACCAACGTGCTGCGATTCGTTACGTATTGCGGCCTACTCACTACAGGTGAAACGAAAGGTATTCGACATGAGGAAAACCCTGACACGTGCGGCGGCGAGCATCGCCGCAGTCGGTGCGATCGGTGCCGGCGCCCTCGTCGCCGCCCCGCAGGCGCAGGCCGCTGGCCCGGGTGATCTTCAGATCATCGGCGGCGTCAACTGCACCTTCAGCCCGTGGGGCCCCAACTGGTCCGACGGCCCGCAGTGGCAGATGCACCGCTGGATGGGTGTCAAGAACGTCGGCGGGTCCACTATGCATAAGGTGACCATCACCGAATTCGGCGGCCCGACCAAGTGGGTTCCGGCGAACAAGACCCGCAAGACCAAGGTCGGCGACCTGCAGGCAGGCCAGACGTCGGTTCTGTTCTCCACCAAGTGGAAGGGTTGCTGGCCGTCGTCCATCTCCGGCTACACCATCAGCGAGCAGGTCGAGAACCCGCTTAACAACGTCGGCTTCTGGCAAAACGTCCGCAAAGCTGAGCCCAAGGACGGCGAGAACGGAAAGCAGGAGTTGACGCCTACCAGCTGACGCTTCCCCAGAAACAAACAACGCTGTAGTTCACAGCCACTATGTGGCAGCGAACTACAGCGTTGATTTGTTTCTGCGCGGCGGCTACTTCTGGAGTTTGTGCGGCTCGGCGGCGGCGAGCATGTCGTCGCGCTCGACGACCTTGATGCGCTCACGGCCTGCAGCGGCACCGAGTGCGCGCTCGTGCTCGTCGAGGCGGTACCAGCCGTCCCACGTGGTGAACGGGATGCCGCGCTCCTCCAGGAGGGCGACGATCGCGTCCTCATCCGGGGCTTCCGGGCTGTTGAGCGAATCGGCCTTCATGTCTTCGAGGATGCATTCGACGGTCTCGTTCGCGTCACCCTTGGTGTGGCCGATCAGGCCGACTGGGCCGCGCTTGATCCAGCCCGTCGTGTACAGGCCGGTCAGGTGGTCACCGTCGTCGAAGACGCGTCCGGCCTCGTTCGGGATGACACCGGCCTGCTCGTCGAACGGAATGCCGGGCAGGTTGTCCGACAGATAGCCGACTGCGCGGTAGATCGCGGAGACGTCCCATTCGCGGATCTCGCCGGTCGGCTTCACATTGCCGGTGCCGTCGAGTTCGGTGCGCTCGGTGCGCATGCCCACGACCTTGCCGTCCTCGCCGAGGATCTCGACCGGATTCTCGAAGAAGTGCAGGAACAGCTTGTGAATCGCACCCTGCTTAGGTTCACGGATCGCATAGTTCTCGATGATCGTCGCAACCTGATCGGTGATCTTGCTGCTGCGGCGAGCGACGGCCGACCCCTCGTCGTACTCGATGTCTTCAGGGTCGACGACGACTTCGATGTTCGGCGAGTGGTCGAGTTCCTTCAGTTCGAGGGGAGTGAACTTGGCCTGCGCCGGGCCGCGACGACCGAACACGTGGACTTCGACGGCCTTGTTGCCCTTCAGTCCCTCGTAGACGTTGTCCGGGATCTCCGTCGGGAGCAGTTCGTCGCCGGTCTTGGCTAGGACACGCGCGACGTCGAGGGCGACGTTGCCGACGCCGATCACGGCGACCTTCTCCTCATCGAGTGGCCAAGTGCGAGAGAAGTCCGGGTGGCCGTCGTACCAGGCGACGAATTCGCCTGCGCCGTAGCTGCGTTCGAGATCGATACCGGGGATCTGCATGCCGCGGTCGTCGGTGGCTCCGGTGGAGAACACGACAGCGTCGTAGTGCTTGCGGAAGTCCTCCAGCGTGACGTCGGTGCCGTAGTCGATATTGCCCAGCAGGCGGACCTGCGGCTTGTCGAGCACCTTGTGTAGTGCCGTGATGATGCCCTTGATGCGCGGGTGGTCGGGTGCGACACCGTAACGGATCAGACCGAACGGTGCGGGCATGCGTTCGTAGAGGTCGATGCTCACGCCGCGCTCACTCGCGGTGTCCGACTTCATCAGGGCGTCCGCACAGTAGATGCCGGCCGGTCCGGCGCCGACGATCGCGACCCGCAACGGGCGGTTGGTGTCAGTCATGAGCTCGTGTTTCCTCAGCTGTATGGAACCTTGTCCCCTCTACGTTAAATCGTGCGCGAGCGTGGCCAAAATCTGTTAGTGAGGTGAGCCTCAGTCGTACTGGGTCTGACCCAAACTATTGACGGGCGACGCGGCATGTGCCGTGATCGAAGCTGGGTATGCGTGTTGCACGCCATTCGTGGACAGGTCATAGACTCTGAAGACCATGAGCGCGAAGCGACCCGACGGCGAAGCGCAGGACGACCTGCCTGACTCCGAACCCGAGCCTAGATCGTGGCGGGCTGCGCTCCCGTTCATCATCGCGTTCGGCGTCATCGTTGTCATCGTCGCGTGGATCGCGCTCTCGCACCTGATCCGACCGTCGGAGGAGCGCGTCAGCGAAGACGCGAAGGTCCAGTACGTGGTCAATGACATGTATAGCGCCCGGAACTCGCTCAACTACGACCTGTACCGCGACTCGCAGTGCACGGCGAACATCAAGGCCAAGGGTTTCCCGACTGCTGCGGAGTTCGCCGACGCCAACCGTGGCCCGCTCGAGAAGGACGGCAAACTCGTCGTCCCCGAGATGGAAGTGGAAGTGACTGGTTCGCGTGCCGCGGTGACCGTCCATGTGCATCGCGAGAACACCGAGGATAAGAAGACGACGACCGAGCTGATCGTCGTCAAACAGGGCGATGACTGGAAGGTGTGCGCATCGTGAGCTATGCAGGGGACATCACGCCGCGCGATGCGTGGGAACGGCTGACGGCCAATCCGAAAGCTGTCCTCGTCGATTGCCGGACACGCGCGGAGTGGAGCTTCGTCGGCGTGCCCGACGTGAGTTCACTCGGCAAGCAGACGATATTCGTCGAGTGGGTCGACTACCCGAACGGTGCTAGAAACCAGTCGTTCGTTGACGACCTTCGGACGGCTGGAGTCTCCGACGACGACGAGGTCCTGTTCTTGTGCCGATCCGGCCAGCGATCCATCGGAGCCGCGGAGACGGCGACAGCAGCGGGCATTACCGCAGCGTTCAACATCCTTGACGGTTTCGAAGGCGCAACCGACGCCGCCGGGCATCGTGGCTCCGTCGGATGGCGGGCCGAAGACCTTCCCTGGCGTCAGTCGTAGAGGAGCGTGTGAACAGTGACTAGTGAACTTCCAGAGTGGGCGTCGCCGGAGACAATCGCCGTGCGCGGCGGCCTCATGAGATCTGGCTTCTTCGAGACCTCCGAAGCCCTATACCTGAACAGCGGGTATGTGTTCGATACGGCGGAGGCCGCCGAACGCGCATTCACCGGTGAAGACCAGCGCTTCGTCTACAGCCGGTACGGCAATCCTACGGTCGCGATGTTTCAGGAACGGCTCCGCCAGATCGAAGGCACGCAATCGTGCTTCGCCACGGCGAGCGGTATGTCCGCGGTGTTCATCGCCCTCGGTGCGCTCCTGAAGCAGGGTTCACGGCTGGTCGCCGCGCGCAGCCTGTTCGGGTCGTGCTTCGTCATCTGCAATGAGATCCTTCCGTCGTGGGGTGTCGAGACGGTGTTCGTCGACGGCGATGACCTCGCACAGTGGGAGGCCGCGCTCGCCGAGCCAGCCGACGCAGTGTTCTTCGAGACGCCGTCGAACCCGATGCAGTCGGTCGTTGACGTCCGCAAGGTGTCGGAGATGGCACACGCGGCAGGCGCGCAAGTGGTGCTCGACAACGTGTTCGCGACACCACTCCTGCAGCGCGGACTCGAGCTCGGCGCGGACGTGATCGTGTACTCGGGAACCAAGCACATCGACGGCCAAGGACGCGTGATGGGCGGTGCGATTCTCGGCACCGAAGAGTTCATCCAGGGCCCGGTCCGCGAACTGATGCGCCACACGGGACCGGCGTTGAGCCCGTTCAACGCGTGGGTGATGCTCAAAGGGTTGGAGACCATGAAGGTCCGCCTCGACCAGGCGGTGTCGACGGCGCAGCGCATCGCCGAGTTTCTGGACGAGGACGCACGTGTCGCGAAGGCGATCTACCCTTTTCTGACCTCGCACCCGCAGTACGAGCTCGCGAAGTCGCAAATGTCCGGCGGTGGAACCGTCGTCACCTTCGAGCTTGCGGGAAGCGCGGGCCAGTCGGGCAAGGAGCGCGCGTTCGAGGTCCTCAACGGCCTCCAATTGGTGGACATCTCGAACAACCTGGGCGACGCGAAAAGTCTGATCACGCATCCGGCGACCACGACGCACCGCGCGATGGGGCCGGAAGGTCGAGCCAGCATCGGTTTGACCGACTCGATGGTCCGCCTGTCGGTCGGCCTGGAAGCGGCCGACGACCTGATCCGCGACCTGGACACCGCGCTAGGCTGACCGGCGTAGGCGTCAGTCCATGCCGCGTCGGCGCTCAGGTTCGTGGCCGCGCCGCGCTCCACACAAGCGAAGAGACGACCATCCATGCGGCACACCGATCTGACCTGTCGCGCTGATTTTCCGGGCAGTGGATTTGATGGTTTCTCTACGCTGCCGTCGACGGCTGGACCTCAGCGTAGTGCACGTCGTTCGGCCTGTTGTAGCCCAGCGTTGAATGACGCCGGCGGCTGCTGTAACGAACCCGTCGATATAACTGATAGCGTCGCGCCTGGCCTGCTTCTACGTGGCATACACAGTAAGGTGGACACGTTCGTTCTTCAGCGCCGAGGAGAACGACTCGGCGATCGCGTTATCCCGGCACACGTCGGTTCTGCCCAGCGAGGAACACATCCACGAATCCTTGATCACTCTCCGGTAGTCGGCCGAGGTCGTAGTAGACGTACACACTGGTGGGTGGTGACTCAGATTTTTGCGAGCGGACGCATGCTGATCGGACAGACCAGGTGTCGTGCCGTGCGCGACCTGTGGTCACCGAATATTCAAAACCGTAAAGTCGCCGGCACCCGTTCCCGCGTCTGACCGGAGACGCAATGCAGTCCCTCACCGGAGGGGTCGGTGAGGGACTGCTTCGCGGCTACTGAACTGAACTTTTAACCAGGCTACTTAGGGGAGCAGTGTCGGGCGCTCTGATGACTGACAGTGACGAACTACTGTGGCTACACACGCATCTCGAACTCTGAAGCGCGCCGGCAATATTGGTAATCAGTAGGCCAACGACTCGGCAACATTCGGGCACTTGGGAACTTGGTCGATAAGTGCATCTCTTGGGAGCAGCGATTTACGACCTATCTGCTCTCTGACGTCTGGTGGAATGTCAACGCGGCTATAAACTGCGAGCCACACAGTCGACGCCGTTACGGTTCCGCTGCTGCCACAGGCCGCCGAAATCACCTGATCCTTGAGTCCCACACCCTTCGCGGCACTGTCCATTGGAACGACAACAATCGTCGCCCTGGGATTGTGTCCAGTGCTGTAGCCCGTCATCGCGTAAAGATCTTCGACTGTCATGCCGATCATGTCAGCGAACGTCACATCGCGGGCTTGGACGGTACTAGCCGAAGTCGGTACGTCAGTAGTGGGGCGATGTACGTTAGGTGTGCGCAATGATAGCCAAGCAAAAATTGATCCGCCTATCACAAGCGCAACGATCAGGAATATGAGAAGGTTCCTAATCCTTCTACTCACGGCTGTCCTCCAACTCTCGCGGCGCGCTTATAGGTCAACCCTACAGGCTCGTAGTAATAGTAGATCTTGCTCCAGACTACTTCCTTAGACCTTGTGTCGTACTTCGACAAGACGTAGGAGTATACGGCGTATACGGCGTATCCGTCTGCCGCATAGGTTGGAGAAAGATCCTTAGCGGGTACTGATATTGAGACTCCATTACCCGTGGACGTGCCCGTGGAGGTGCTTTCAGACGTGGTAGTCTCGCTCGATATTTTCGCATCTATAGCTTTAACATTGAGGCCTACATCAGCTCCAATGGACTCGCTTGTTGTGACTGTATTAACAGTGCTTACCGCACGGTCGAAGTTCAACCTACATTCCCCGTGGGGGGAGGTCTCGCAGTGGCTAACAGGCGGATCCCCGGGAATTGTTTCTTGGTTCACATATGTAACTCTAAATACATTGTAGTCGTAGTCAGGGAAGCAGTCGCCATATCCACCATTGTTTCGGTGGTATCCAGTCTCGCACCCGTTAAGCGTCTTTCCCCCGATCGAAGGTTTGTAATCAACATCGTGTTTGAAAGGCGTCGTGCGTTGTGAACGCTGTCTGGTGCCCTCGGTGCGGTCTGCCGGCGTGGTGTTTCGTTTCGGATCGTTCGGCGTGTTGGCCCGTGTCGGGCCCGCCGCTGTCTTCCTTGGCTGGGTGGGTGTTGGGCCGTCTGCGTTAGTGTGACTGCCTATAGGAGCCTGACCATTCCCCGGATGCTCGATCTCTCGCCGCTCGATGGGTGCATTCATGCTCGGCCCGTTGTCGGAGTCTTCCGGAGCATCGCTGGTAGGTGCAACGGTTTCCTCGGGTTCTTCCTCGGGTGTTGTTGGCGACAGCGTGGGTGGCGGCTGATTACGCCCGCCGCACTTGTAGGGCACGGGCGGCTTCTTCCCGATCGCTGCCCACGCTGTGATATAGGCCGATGTCTCTCGTTTGCATCGTTCAGCGGGTGTCTCCGCCGATGCCGAGGGTGCCAGTGCTGCGGCGAGCGCGAGGACCATGATCATCGCTGCTATCGCGATGAGCATGCCCCACAGGGTGCCGCGGTCCGGCCGGATTGATTGTTGGGTGGTCGTGCGCATCTGTTTCCAGTCTCTTTAGATGCGGCTGGTGGGGCCGTGGTCGTAGTACACGTAGACGCCGGTCTCGGTGGTGACTGAGATTTTGGCGAACGGACGGACGCTGATCGGGCCGACGGCGTTCGACACGTTCAACTCGATACCGGACAGGACGATGTCAGCTACCGGTTGCGTCAACGCGATGTCAGCGAGTGTGACGGTGGTGATCTTCCCGGCGCCGACCTCGAACTGCAGGTCTGCAGCTGGGATGACGGTTGCCTCGGCACCGAGTTCGCCGCCGATCTCACCGATCTTGCCGCCCCCACCGGAACCGGAGATCGTGACTTCCGGAGCGATCTTGGCGTTCACTCCGCCGGTCAGTTTGAGCTCCGGGGTGTGCGCGGTGACCTTCACGCCGTTCGGTGCGACCGACACCGGGTAGCCGATCTTGTAGCCGACCTCGACCGTGGCCCGCACAGTCTTGCCGTCGATACCCTTCAACCCCGCGTGCACGTCCGAGGACAACAACGCTTCCCCGGAGAACGGCGACGAATCCAACGCCGGGATCTTCTTCGCTTTGAGTTTCGATGCGGTCAGTGTGATGTCCACACCTTCACGCGTGTGATGGGTGCGGGCATCCGCTGGCCCGGCGAGCAAACTGGACGCCAACGCGAACGCGGCGATGACGGCGAGTAGTAGTCCTCTGGTGATACGTCGAGACACGACGGATCCTCCCCTTGTTCCTAGTCATGGACGCAGCGGCTTTCGTGAGCGCTGCGAAACGGTTCCCCCCGACCACGCGACATGCATCTCGGGCCGGTCAATCCAGGAGCAACGACTCCTGGCGCCATTCGACACTTACAGCAATCATTCTGCAAACACTCGATGTGAGATTTCGGGGAGTCTGCAGGTCAAGACACGGAACTTTTTGTCCGGTCCGGACAAAATCCGGTCCGGTCCGGACAGAGTTGGTGGCGAATTGGCACTCGACACGCATGTGATAGCGAACCGATCCAGGCTGTCGCCCAGTGACTGCCGCTAGCGGTGCTCTAGCCGGCGGGGATCGGATCTCGCGGTGGAGAATCTAGCGACTTACGTCGCCGAGCTCCGCACCCATGCACCCGGACGGCGGATGCGGTCCGCAGCGGGTGCCAGCGGCTGGGTGAGCTTGCCCGGGCCGAAGTTCCGAAATGGCTTAGCCCGTCTGATGCGAGTGTGCGGGATCCTCCGGGGCCGTGCGCGGCGCTCATCGCAGGGGGAAGCATCAGACGACCTGAGTGGACGACACAATCCGCGTCAGCGGACGCCCAGCGCGCCGAGCACCGTGCGGAACTTCGCCTCGGTTTCGGCGACCTCGGCTTCCGGATCCGAACCTGCGACGATGCCGCCGCCCGCCCACGTCGTAACACCGGTGTGGGCGGCGTCGAGTTCAAGGCAGCGGATCGACACCGTCCACTCGCCGTCGCCTGCCGCATCGCACCAGCCGACCGCACCGGCATAGAAGTCGCGAGGACCCTCGATCTCGGCGATCAGGGCGGCTGCGTCGTCGCGCGGAGTGCCGCAGACGGCGGGAGTCGGTGACAGCAGTGCGGCGAGGTCGAGTGCGGTGACGGACTCGTCGGCGAGGACGCCCCGGATCGGTGTCGCCAGATGCCATACGGCGGGCGTCGACTCGATCCGCGGTTCGGCAGTGACCGTGAGTTCAGTGCATATTGGCGCCAACGCCTCGACGAGGGAGTCGACGACGAACGCGTGCTCGCGGAGGTCCTTGTCCGAGGCTCGCAACGCGGCGACAGCCAGACGGTCGGCGACCGGGTCTGCGCTGCGCGGCGCGGTACCCGCGAACGGATGGCAGGTGACCACACGACCGGACCGTCGGACGAGCAGTTCAGGACTTGCGCCGACGAGCCAGTGCCCGCGCCTGCCGGGCGCAGGATCGAGCGGGACGGCGAACGCCGTCGTCGTCGACGCGGCGGCGTCGGGCATGAAGCGGCCGAACAGTTCGACAGGGTCGAGCGGTGCGTCGAAGGTCAGCTCGTTGGTACGGGCGAGGACCACTTTCGCGACGCGCTCATCATCGATCGCCGTGAGAGCGCGTCGCACCCGTCCGGCGTGAACATCGGCCGGAGTGAGCACCGAGGATACGACCCGCGGCAGCGGATCGGCCGTCGGGATCGCGCGGGGGACGACGTCGAACGATTCGGGCGCGATCAACGCGGCATCACCGGACGGATCGAAACCGAACGCTCCGGTCACCGCCGTCGCCCCGCCCGACGCGAGTGCTTCGCGTGCGCCGGCAACCGTCGAGTACTCGCCGATCCTGCCGTTTCCCCGCCGTGACGTGGTGGCGGACGCGAACAGAGAACTCGGGAGAATCACTCAGCCAGGCTACTCGGCGGGTCGCGGCGATCACGACGCTCAGCGGGTTGCTGGGGCGTGATGTCCGGCACGGGCGGGGCCGGGGGAGTCGAGACAGGTGGCGGTGAGACGGGAGCGTAGCCGCCGATGCTGTCGGCGGCCTCCTGAGCACGCCCGGCGGCACCGTCGGACGACGACAGCGCCACCGACGCAGCACCGGATTCGAGCGCTGCGACACCGCGTTCCACCTCAGCCAGCGGCTGGGGTTTCGCGGCCGCCGGCAGCGCCCAGATTGTCACCAGCCGCTGATCGAGTTCTTGCGCGGACACCATCAACCGGGCGCGCTCGTCGATCTGCGCGATGCCGGACGTGCCGATCGTCGCGTCCAGCGCCGTCACCGCGTCCCGAACGCGCCGGTGCAGGCGCGCCTCCGGGTCGTGCGAGCCCGCCCACGATCCGGGAACGACGACGCCGACGCCCGCGATCGAGGCACCCGAAGCGCCTGCCGACTTGGACGATCGGGCCAACGCGAAGGCGAAGACACCGACGCCAAGCACGACGAGCAGCACGATCACGAGCAGTATGAGCAACAGGACGGTCATTGTCTTCCCCAGATCAGGTAGGCGATCACGCAAATGACGATGAGCCCAGCGATCGCCGCGGCCGCGATCTTCACCTTGCTCCACGGCCGCTCGCCCTGAACTTCACCCGTGAGGCCGTTGACGAACACTTGGAACGGTTTGCCGTCGTAGTTGACGGTGAGCAGCCACATCGGCAACAACAGATACATGAACTGCAACAGCCCGTACGAGGTGTTCTTGCTGCTGATGCGTTGATGGTCGCCGCCGATGTCGCGCCGGATCGTCGCCTCGATCTGGCTGTCGATGCGGGGCCGCGCATGGCGGGCGAACACGTCTTCCGGGTCGCGGTCGTACGTTCGCGACAGATGACCCGCAACGAACTCCGGCGAGTAGGGGACAGCAGTCTGGATCGGCCACGGCTCCAGTTCCCGAATCCGATCGCCATCCATTCCAGTATTCGACAGTTCTGGCAGATCGCGGACCGTGTCGCGGACGACGCCGGACGCCGGTCGCCAACGTATTCGCGTCTCGGTGTGACGGTTGTCGCCCGAGCCGACGGTCACCGTATAGGTGTCGCCGCGCTGCCCGTGATAGCCGGTCGTCGTGTCGGCGTCGTATGAGTAGTACGACATGTAGACGCTCGCGAACGATCCAAGCGTCCGATACTTCTTGAACTCGCGTGGCGCGAACCACCGGCTGTTGATCCACTTCTCGATCGCGTCACGCGCCTGCGGCTCGCCGACTCGCAGCGGGACGATCGCGTCGAGGGCGAACCGTTCCGGCGAGTCCTGGATGTCGTCGCGCTGGATGGGTGTCGCACAGTACGGGCATCGGGTCGCGGTGAGGCTTCCGTTGAAGACGGTTCGGCCGCCGCACGATTGGCACACCACTTCGTGCTCGTCGCCACCGGCCGAAGCGAGCGGGGCGGCGCCCGACGCGATCGACGCCATCGCCGTCTGCAAGTCGTGTTTGACGACGGTCGCCGCGGGATCGAGTTCGATGGGGTAGGCGCGACCGCACGAACCACAGGACAGGTCCTGTCGTTCGGGCGAGAACACGAGTGGGGCACCACACGAGCCGCACGGGTAGGTGCGGGTCTGTTCGGTGACGTGCTGTCGGGCGCGGTCGGCGGCCTGCGGTGGACGCGGCGCCTGGGGCGGCTGGGGGTCCTGCGGTGGCAGCGGGGGTGGCTGAGTCATGTCACTGGGCGGGCGGTGCCGGCGGGGCAGGTGGCGTCTGCGGTGGCAGCGGTGGCGGACCGGACGGGGCGAACAGCGGCGCGAGCGCCGGAACCTGGCCCGCAGGCGTCCACGCGGCCATACCCTGGGCCCACACGAGAGTGGACGCGGCGATCGAACCGCGGAGCTGGTCGACCGTGTACGGGCCCGCAGCCGCACCATTCTGCTCGATGTGGAATGCCTGCGCAGCCGGGACCGGCGGAGGTCCTGACTGCTGCTGGTTGAACTGATTGGCGAACTGGCCCGCCATGGCCAGACCCATGCCAGCACCCATCATGTCGCCCATCGCGCCGCCGCCCGGATTCTGCGCCGCGGCAAGCATCGAATCGGCGGCCTTACCCTGCTGGTAACGATTGAGGTCGCCGACGTTGTTGAGGAACCCGCGTTCCTCCACGCCTCGGGCGACGCCGCGTGTCATGGCTTCGGTGATCTCGTCGGGCAGCGAGATGTTCATGGTCACCGAGTCGACGTGCAGGCCGAACTCGTCGTCGACACGGGTCTGCACGTAGTCGCGGAGCTGTTCGCTGAGCTCCACCTGCTTGCCCTGCAGATCGATGGCCCCGACACCGGTCTCCAGGATCATGTCGGAGAACGCGGTCGAGATCACTCGGCGCAGTAGTTCGGCGATCTCGTCGGCGTTGACCTGGCTGTCGGCGCCGATCACTTCGCGTAGGAAGATCGCAGGGTCGGCGATCCGGATGACGCACAACCCGTTAGCGCGGACCTGCACCATGCCGAAGTCCGGGTCGCGCACCGTGATCGGGTTCGGGGTCCCCCAGCGCAGGTCGGTGACCGGCCGCCGGTTGATGAAGTACACCTCGCTGCGGAACGGGCTGTTGAACCCGTGCTTCCACCCCTGGATCGTGCTCATGATCGGCAGGTTCTCGGTGGTCAGCTCGTAGTGGCCAGGATCGAATGTGTCGGCGAGCGTTCCCCGGTAGACGAACACCGCCTGCTGACCTTCACGCACGATCAGCTGTGCGCCGTTCTTGATCTCGTTGTTGTAGCGCGGGAAACGCCACGCAAGTGTCGAGCGGGAGTCGTCGACCCATTCGATGATGTCGACGAGTTCGCCGCGCATCTTGTTGATGATGCCCATGATGTCTCCGTTCAGTCGGTCGGTCAGGCGGCTTTCGCTGCGGTGATCGCGTCGTCCGCGATGAGCTTCTGGGTCAGGTCCGACGCGGTGGGCTCCATCGTCGTCGACCTGCCGAAGTCGAGGCCGGCGACCTGGAAGCAATACGTGGAGTCGACGCGTGTCACCGCACGGTGACGGTAGTTCTGGACCCCGTCCTCGGTGTCGTGGTCGGTGTCAGGGCGCCACTCGCCTACCGACAGATCACCGAGCGACGATCCGCAACTGTCGGCGACGCCGATCAGCGCGTGGATGGGTTCGGCGGCGCCGCCGTTGTCCAACGAGTCACCGTCGCGGCGGATCTGGGCGACGGTGCGGTCGTCGGATTCCGGCACCAGCATCATCGACTTCGACCCGCCGAAGTCGCCCTGTTCGATCCGCCAGCCAGCAGGCACCTCGACGTCGACGCTGACACCGTGGTCGAGCGCGACCGTCTCGTGGTGGGAGTCGCCGGAGTCGTCGGAATTCGACGGTGCGGCGACGAGCAGGACCACGCCGACTGCCGCGACGGCCACCACGCCGATCGCGGCGAGCACTAGCGGAGTCCGTGACTTGCGGGGCGGCAGAGGCGGATACGTGACCTGTCCGTACGGCTGGGGATACTGCTGTTGGGGCGGGAACTGTGGTGGTTGAACAGGTCCGGCCCCCTGCGGCGGACCGTACGGCGGTGCGTGTGGTCGTGGAGCGTTCGGGCCCCAGGGGTTCGTCACGGCTCGGCCTTCCACATCGGATCGCACGCAGTCGGACGACAGCGCATCGGTTCGGGCTCCAATTCTATCCGCCGGGTGGGGCGGTCGGGACTCTCCACCCGCCGATCGAATGACGACGTTTGTGTGCACGATGCGTTTAACTCTCGCCGGATCGCCGGGGACAGGGGATCGTTGTCGACGGGTCACGAGTGCCAGCGACAAGCCCCGGCTCGCTGGACAGCAACCCTCCGCCACGGTGGGGTGCTCCGGGTGACGACCCGGCCTGCGCCGACCGGCGCGGGCAAGTGTGGAATCCCTAGGAGTCTCGTCATGACCGCTGTCCTCGACGCCCCCGTGTGCCGTCCCGCCCGAATTCGTGCCCTTGCCCCGGTGGTGGGTGCAGACGCAACTGCGCCCATCACCGGATCGGCGTCTCCGGTGACGTACGCCAACCTCGACTACGCGGCTTCGGCGCCAGCGTTGACCTCGGTCGCCGATCGGTTGGCAGCCGCGCTCGCCGAGTACGCGAGCGTTCATCGTGGCGCCGGACACCTGTCGCAGGTCACGACGGCCCGCTACGAGGAGGCTCGGGAGACAGTTCGCACGTTCGTCGGAGCCCGCGCGGACGACACGGTGGTCTTTACCCGCAACACCACCGACTCGATCAACCTCGCCGCGTCCATCACGCCGGGCGACGTCGTGGTCCTCGACATCGAGCACCACGCCAATCTGCTGCCGTGGACGCGGGCCGGGCGGGCGCGAGTGGTGTCGTCGCAACCGACGATCGACGACACGATCTTCGCGCTCGACGCCGAACTCGCCAAGGCGCCCGCCGCGCTGTTGGCGGTGACGGCCGCATCGAATGTGACGGGCG
Organism: Gordonia abscondita; assembly: GCF_032711245.1. Classification (GTDB taxonomy): domain Bacteria; phylum Actinomycetota; class Actinomycetes; order Mycobacteriales; family Mycobacteriaceae; genus Gordonia. The sequence goes on along the minus strand of NZ_CP128986.1, from coordinate 971,255 downwards.
AAGTGCTGCCGATTGCTCGGCTCGCCGGACTCGCGCACCGGCACGGTGCGCGGATCTTGGTCGATGGCGCCCAACTTGTGCCGCATCGCGCCACGTCGATCGCGAGTTTCGGCGTCGACTACCTGGTGTTCTCCGGGCACAAGCTGTACGCGCCGTTCGGTGCCGGCGTGCTCGTCGGGCGGTCGGACTGGCTCGACGCCGCCGAGCCGTACCTCGCCGGAGGTGGCGCCAGCGCGGCCGTTGGCGTCGACGATGTCGCCTGGCACACCGGCGCGGCACGGCACGAAGCCGGATCGCCGAACGTGCTCGGCGCGGTGTCGATCGCCGCTGCCGCGCAGGCGTTGCGCGCCATCGGTTTCGAGAGCATCGGTCAGCATGAGGAGGCGCTGGTACGTCGTCTCGACGAAGGTCTAGCCGCGCTGCCGCACGTCCATCCGCTGCGGATCTTCGACGACGCGTACGGCCGTGTCGGCATCGCGAGTTTCGTCGTCGACGGCTACACGCCGCGCCAGGTTGCCGAGCATCTGAGCAGCAGCCACGGGATCGGCGTACGCGACGGCAAGTTCTGCGCGCACCCGCTACTCGCCAAGCTCGGGTACCCAGACGGTGCGGTGCGCGCCAGCTTTGGTGTGGGCACCGGCTCAGATGACGTCGACCGACTTCTAGCGGCCCTCGCGGAACTGGGCTGACATCCTCGTCTACAGGCCGGGTGAGTGTCGAAAGACGCCACCCGGTCTTCGCTTGTCTGTCGACTGCCGCGAATAGGGATACGCGCGTTTCAGTCGCTATAGGCGAGTTGCTCTCCGGCTGTTTCGTAGGCATTCTTGACCGGCGATTAGTTGTAGTGCGCAAGTAAATGGAGGAGCGACGATGCCGTCTGCGGAACACATCGACGATGTGCTCCTGGCGTTGGGGAAGTTCGTTCGGATCCGGGCCCGCGCTGCGGCCGCGACAGCCAGAGTCGCCGACGGTGGTGGGGAGACTGCGGCCACGAGGACGTTGTTCGTTCTACGGCACGGCTCGATCCGGGCGAGCGAACTCGCCGCGGTGATGTCGGCTGATCCGTCGACGACGAGCAGGCATGTGGCTCAGTTGGTCGATGCGGGGTTAGTCCGCCGCGGACCCGATCCGGATGACGGGCGGGCGTGTCTGCTTGAACTCACCGACGACGGGGTCAAGCGGGTGGGCCAACTGTCGGCGCAGCGACGCCAGAACATCGGCTCGATCGTTGCCGATTGGCCCGACGGCGACTTCGGCACGTTCGCCGATCTCCTCACTCGATTCGTCGACTCCGTCGAAGCGCACCTGACGACCGGTGATCTGAAAGGCGACGAGAAATGACCGACTCCGCAACCGGTGGCTTCCCGGGGAAGGATCTGACACACCGCCAGATCCTCACAATTTTGGCTGGTCTGATGATCGGCATGTTCCTGGCCGCACTCGACCAGACCATCGTGTCGACGGCGATCCGGACGATCGCCGACGACTTGAACGGGTACGACATGCAGGCGTGGGTGACTACCGCGTACCTGGTGACGTCGACCATCGTCACGCCCCTGTACGGCAAGCTGTCGGATATCTACGGCCGCAAGCCGTTCTTCCTGGCGGCCATCACGATCTTCATTCTAGGATCGCTGGCCTGCAGTGTCGCTACGTCGATGTACGAGCTGGCTGCGTTCCGTGCGGTTCAAGGCCTCGGCGCGGGCGGTCTGATGACGCTCGCGCTGACGACGATCGCCGACATCGTGCCGCCGCGAGAGCGTGCCAAATACCAGGGCTACTTCCTCGCAGTGTTCGGTACCTCGAGTGTTCTCGGTCCGGTCCTTGGCGGCCTATTCGCGGGTGCCGACTCGATCATCGGGATCTCTGGTTGGCGCTGGGTGTTCCTGGTCAACGTGCCGATCGGCATCATCGCGTTGGGCGTCGTCTACAAGGTCCTCAACTATCCGCAACAGAAGCTCGCAGGCCATCGCACCGACTATTGGGGTGCCACCGCGGTGGCGGTCACCGTGGCTCCGTTACTCATCGTCGCCGAGCAGGGTCGCGAATGGGGTTGGACGTCCGTCGCGTCGATCATCTGCTATGTGATCGGCCTGGTCGGTCTGGTCGTGTTCATCTTGGTCGAGAGGGCGATGGGCGACGAGGCGATCATCCCGCTACGGGTGTTCTCGAACCGGGTGTTCAGCCAGGGTGTGCTGATCTCGGTGGTGGTCGGCGCCGTGATGTTCGGCGGTATCTCGATGCTGCCCCAGTATTTTCAGGTGCTGCGCGGCTCCTCGCCGATGGTCGCCGGGCTCCAGATGCTCCCGATGGTTCTCGGCATGATGTCGGCGTCGATCCTGTCCGGCCAGTTGATCTCGCGGACCGGGCGGTACAAGATCTATCCGATCATCGGATCGATCCTGATCACCGCGATGGCGTTCCTATTGCACTTTGTGGGCACCGAGACGCCGCTCTACCTGGTGATGCTCGCTGCCGCGGCCCTCGGCTTCGGCCTGGGCAATCTGATGCAGCCGATGATGCTTGCGATGCAGAACATCCTGCCGATGCGCGACGTCGGGATGGCGACCGGCACGGCGACGTTCTTCCGTCAGATCGGCGGCACGTTGGGTGTGGCGGTGTTCTTCTCGCTGCTGTTCTCGACGATGGGCGTCAATATCACCGACGAGATGACGGAGGCCGCGCAGCACCCGGAGTTCAAGGCCGCCGTCGCCGAAGCGGTGCGCAGCGACGATCCGGATGTCGCGGGCTTCGGCAAAGCGCTCGTCGCTGCCGGTCAGGGCACGCCCGTGGGCGACGCGGCCGACACGAGCAGCGTCATGTCGGATACGACGATCATCGAGAAGCTGCCCGAAGGTCTCTCTCATCCGATCAGGCAGGGTTTCGCCGACTCGATGGACAAGGTGTTCCTGTCGGTCTCGATCCTGTCGCTGCTGTCGATCATCGGCACCATCACATGGACCGAGGTCCCGCTGCGGACCAGGGCATCGAAGCCGGACGAGAAGCCGGAGGTCTCGGCCGAGGCATGAGGCCGAGAGGCACGGAGACAGACCGCCGAAATTACTAGCACGTATTCGCCCCAGAAGCTGGCTCTGAGGCGAGTAATCACCGCATACGTGCTAGTAATTTTGACCGCGGTCAGGCCCAGACGGTCAGGCCCAGACGGTCAGGCCCAGATGGTCAGGCACTGTAGCGTTCGACGGCTGCCTGGGCGACCTTGGCCGCCTCGTCCTTGCCGACCCAGCCGCCCGGGGTCACGGATTTGCCGGGTTCCAGGTCCTTGTAGTGCTCGAAGAAGTGGGAGATCGCCTTCAGTTCGAACTCATTGACGTCGCCGACGTCCTGGATGTGGTCCCACCGGGGGTCGCCTGCCGGGACGGCGAGCAGCTTGTCGTCGCCGCCTGCCTCGTCGGTCATCGTGTACATGCCTACGATGCGGGCTTTCACGATGACGCCCGGGTAGACGGACTCCGGAAGCAGGACCATTGCGTCCAGCGGGTCGCCGTCTTCACCGAGCGTGTGGTCGATGTAGCCGTAGTCGGCCGGGTAGCCCATCGACGTGTACAGGTAGCGATCCAGGTAGACCTTGCCGGTCTCGTGGTCCAACTCGTACTTGTTGCGTGCACCCTTGGGGATTTCGATGGTGACCTCGAACTCCATGCGTTCTCACTCCTTCTGGTCTGTGGGACTTCCGTGTCGTGGCCGAGGGGATACGACCGGCGCACGAACACGTGCGACGGCACACAACGATACTGTTAGTTCTGTTCCGTGCAGTCCCCAGACCGGAGGTTCCGTGGCCCAGTCGACACCGCCGATGGTGGTTCCGCCCGCACCGAAGCCGCCGAAGCGGCGTCGGCGCGGCCTGCGAACGGCCCTGCTTGTGATCCTCGTCTTGCTGCTCGCGGGCGGCGGGACCGCAGGTTGGTTGGCGTACACCCATCGTTCTGACCCGGTGCCGGACGGGACTCCCGCGCAGCCGTCACCCATCGCGGTGAAGCCGGTCATCGAACCGGTGTCACCGAACGCACCCGTCCCGACTGTCGCAGGCGTGCGAGCGCAACTCGCGCAGCCGACGAAAGATGACGCTCTGGGTGAGTTCACCGGTCAGGTGTCGGACCCGAAGACCGGGAAAGTCTTGTGGGAGCTCGGAGCGGACAAGGCGAGGACTCCGGCGTCGAACGCGAAGATCCTGACCGCTGCCGCCGTCCTGTTGACATTGCCGCATGACAAGACGATCACCACGAAGGTCGTTCTCGGTAGCGACGGTCAGGCCATCATCGTCGGCGCGGGCGATCCGACGCTCGCGACGGCCGGCGAAGACGAGCAGACGTTCTACACCGATCCCGCGCGGATCGCCGACCTCGCCGACCAGATCCGCAAGTCGGGCCGCAAAGTTACGTCGGTTGCGTACGCGCTTCCCGGATTCGAAGGTCCGTCGATGGATCGGACCTGGGACAAGCGCGACGTCGCGGGCGGCGACATCGCGCCGCTGACGCCGTTGATGGTTGACGCGGGCCGTCGCGACCCGCTCGACGAATACTCGCCCCGCACCGACGATCCCGCAGCCGAAGCCGGTCGCGCGCTCGCCGACGCCTTAGACGTGCACTCCAAGGTCGAGGAGGTTGACCTGCCGTCGTCTGCGCAGACCATCGCGTCCGTCGAGTCGGCGCCATTGGTGATCCGGGTCGGCGACATGATGCGGTTCAGCGACAATGTGCTCGCCGAGATGCTGTCGGTGGAACTCGCCGAGGCCACCGGACATGAGCCGAGCTTGTCTGGCGGTGTCGACGCTGTCCTAGCCGCCTTGAAAAAGGCGGGTTTCGACGTCGACGACGTAACCCTGCGTGACACGTCTGGTCTCTCGTACGGCGACAAAGTGCCTGCCGCGGTGCTCGATCAAGTGATGTCGGCGACCGTCTCAGGCGACAACTCGCCGAAACTGCGTTCCCTGCTCGACACCCTGCCCGTCGCGGGCGGGACCGGCACCCTCGCTGACCGGTTCGACCCGAAGGACAACGCGGGCGCCGGATGGGTGCGGGCCAAGACCGGAACACTGACGGGCGTCACGTCGTTGACAGGAGTAGTGCAGACCGTCGACGGCCGCGTGCTGTCGTTCGCTTTGATGTCCGGCGGCACGTCGCCGGAGGACGCTCGCCCCGCGATCGATCGGGTGGCTGGCGCTCTCCGTGAATGCGGCTGCCGTGGCTGACGACACCCCAGAGGTAGGAGCATCGATGGAGACCGTGACGACATCAGAGGACGTCGAGGCGCGCGAATCGCTCCCCGTCGACATTGACTGGGCGACGGCGGCGTCCGTCGGCAAGCGTGTCGCACGACCCGGTCCTCGGGTGACGAGGTATACGAGCGAACAGGCTCGCATCGAATTGATTGACGCCGCGGTCCGCGCCGAAGGGCCGGTCCGCGAGGTGACCGGACTCGCCGACGGGCTGCCGGTCCCGAGCGCCCGCGTCGTCGACCGCGCGGGGTGGATCGATGCGGCCGCCCATTCGATGCCCGCGATGCTGACCGACGACGCCGAGCCCGCGACGGGTTGGTCGTCGAAGGTCGCAGGCGTGCAGACCGGCGGCATGCTCGCGTTCCTGTCGAGTGCGATCCTCGGCCAGTACGACCCGTTCAGCCTCGACTCGGAGACCGGTGAGCCCGGCGTGCTGTTGCTGGTGGCGCCCAACATCATCGGGGTGGAACGACAGTTGCGTGTGGTGCCGTCGGACTTCCGGTACTGGGTGTGTCTGCACGAGGTGACCCACCGAGTCCAGTTCTCCGCCAACCCCTGGATCACCGGGTATATGCGTGACAACATCGCGGGTCTCGCTGACGGCGACGAGGACTCGGTGACGCAGATGCTCACGCGTGTCACCGAGAGCCTCCGTAGCGGCAAACCGCGTGAGAAAGGCATGATCGGCGTGATGCAGCTGCTGCAGTCGCCGGAACAGTTCGCGGCGTTCGAACGGATGCTGGTGCTCGGCACCCTGCTGGAAGGGCACGCCGACCACGTGATGGACGCGGTCGGTCCGGCGCATGTCCCGACCGTCGACTCGATCCGCCAAGCGTTCGACGCGCGCCGCTCCGGGCCGAAGAATCCGCTTCAGCGGCTCATTCGTGCGCTGGTCGGCATGGACGCCAAGATCGCTCAGTACGTGCGCGGGAAGGCGTTCGTCGACGAAGTCGTCGGTACCGTCGGCATGGAGCGGTTCAACACGATCTGGACTTCCCCTGAGACGCTGCCGCTCGCGAGCGAGATCGACGAGCCGAGTGCATGGATCGCCCGAGTGCTGTGATCGTGGGCCGCTGGTTGAGCGATGACTGACTCGGGGGCCGCCCAACGGGCACTCGTTTCCGCGGTGCGGCACTTCGCAGCCGATCACGTGCCGGGCGAGGGTGTCTGTGTGGCGCTCTCGGGCGGGGCGGATTCGTCGGCGCTGACTGCCGCGGCTGTCCGCGCCGGCCTGGCAGTGCATGCGATCGTCGTCGACCACCGGCTGCAGGAGGGCTCGGCGGCGATCGCCCAGACCGCCGCTGCCGCTGCGCGCGGACTTGGGGCGACGGCGGAGGTTGTGCCGGTCACGGTCGCCGGGTTGGGCGGGACGGAGGCCACCGCACGCGACGCGCGCTACCGCGCGCTCGACGACGCGCGTCACGGGCGACCGGTACTGCTCGGACACACGCTCGACGACCAGGCGGAGACCGTCCTCCTCGGTCTGGGACGTGGATCGGGAGCCCGCTCGCTCGCAGGCATGCGGGCGTGGTCGGCGCCGTGGGGCCGGCCACTGTTGGGGATCCGTCGTGCGCAGACCCGTGCAGCCTGCGACGGCTGGAACCTTCCCGTGTGGGACGACCCGCACAACGACGACCCGCGCTACACGCGTGTCCGGGTCCGCTCCGAGGTGTTGCCGCTCCTCGAAGACGTGCTGGCGGGGGGAGTGGCGCACGCGTTGGCGCGCACCGCATCCCAGCTGTCCGACGATTCGGATGCCCTCGACGCGATCGCCGCGCGGACGTTCGCTCAAGCGACTACCGGCCAGGGCCTCGCCCTCGATGCTCTCGTCGACATCGACCCGGCGATCCGTACGCGGGTGGTTCGACTCTGGCTGCAGGCGATCGATGTCGACGCCCCGGCACACCGCGTCGTCTCGACAGTGGACGCTCTGGTCAGCGATTGGCACGGCCAGGGGCCGATCGCGGTCGGCGGAGACGAACGGTCTCGTGTCGTCGTGACGAGACAGGGCCGGGAACTGCTGGTGCAACGCGAGGATCGCTGATCGGGTCCCCTCCGGTCGGATGTGCCGGAGTTTTTGCGGCGTTCTCGCCAGGGGCTCGGCGCCGGCACGGCGGGTGCCAATGTCTACTTGTGGCCGCGGGCGTGACAAGCTAGACGGCGTGGCACGCGACGACAACGCCCTGGGTTCGGAAAGCGGTTACGGCGGAGACATCGACTCCGTCCTGATCAGCGAGGAACAGATACACGCACGCACGGTCGAGATGGCTCGGGCCGTCGGCGAGCGGTACCGGAACGCCGAGGAAGATCTGGTCTTGGTCGGCGTCCTCAAGGGCGCGATCATGTTCATGACCGATTTCGCTCGCGCACTGCCGATCCCGTCGCAGATGGAGTTCATGGCGGTCTCGAGCTACGGCTCGTCGTCGTCGTCCTCGGGCGTAGTCCGGATTCTCAAGGATCTCGACCGCGACATCGCCGACCGGGACGTTCTGATCGTCGAAGACGTCATCGACTCCGGGCTCACCTTGTCGTGGCTGCTGAAGAATCTCGCAACCCGGTCACCGCGGTCGCTCGAAGTCGTCACCCTGCTGCGCAAGCCCGATGCGATGCGCGCGGTGATCGACGTGGCAGACGTCGGCTTCGACGTAGGCAATGAGTTCGTCGTCGGTTACGGACTCGACTATGCGGAGCGATACCGCGATCTGCCGTACATCGGGACCCTCCACCCGGACGTCTACACGTCCTGAACGCTGGAGCGGCTCGAGCGTTACGCCGGGAACAACGACGGGCTCCCGGACGTTGACCTGTAGCCTCGTATTCGTCAGTCGACGGGAAGGACTAGGGGTTCAGTGACTCGGTCAGGCGCACTCGCCGTCCGCGTCGACCACCCTCACGCGAATATCCATGAACCGTAAGAAACTGTTCCGCAACCTGGCCATCGTGGCCATCATCCTGCTCGCCCTGTGGGGCTGGAGCGTCCTGCGGAACTCCGACCGCGAATTCGCAGGCGTCGACACTTCGGTGGCGATCGCACAACTCGATCAGAAGAACGTGAAGTCGGCGCAGATCGACGATCGTGAACAACGGCTTCGGATCGAACTGAAGAAGCCGATCAAGGTCGATGACGAGAACCAGACCAAGGTCACCGCGCAGTATCCGTCCGGGGTGATGCCGCGGATCTTCACTGCCGTTCAGGACTCGGGCGCGCAGACTTATCAGACGAACATCACTAAGGATTCGGGGATCTGGCAGTCGATCCTGATCTTCGTCCTGCCGATGTTGATCCTGTTGGGCTTGTTCTTCTTCTTGATGAACCGGGTACAGGGTGGCGGCCGCGGCGGTGTGATGGGCTTCGGTAAGTCGAAGGCCAAGCAACTCACCAAGGACATGCCCAAGACGACGTTCGCTGATGTCGCGGGCGCCGACGAGGCCGTTGAGGAACTCGACGAGATCCGTGACTTCCTGCAGAATCCCGCTCGCTATCAGGCGCTCGGTGCAAAGATCCCGAAGGGCGTGCTCCTGTACGGCCCGCCGGGAACCGGTAAGACTCTGCTGGCGCGGGCCGTCGCGGGCGAGGCGAGTGTCCCGTTCTACGCGATCTCCGGTTCGGACTTCGTCGAGATGTTCGTGGGTGTCGGCGCGTCCCGCGTGCGCGACATGTTCGAGCAAGCGAAGGAGAACAGCCCCTGCATCATCTTCGTGGACGAGATCGATGCCGTCGGCCGTCAACGCGGCGCGGGCATGGGCGGCGGTCACGACGAACGCGAGCAAACGTTGAATCAGCTGCTCGTCGAGATGGACGGGTTCGGTGACCGCTCGGGCGTCATTGTGATGGCTGCGACGAACCGCCCCGACATCCTTGATCCGGCGCTGCTTCGTCCCGGCCGTTTCGATCGGCAGATCCCTGTCTCGAACCCGGACATCGCGGGCCGTAGGGCGATCCTCGCCGTCCACGCGAAGGGCAAGCCCATCGCGCCGGACGCCGACCTCGACGGTCTCGGTAAGCGCACGCCCGGCATGTCGGGTGCCGACCTGGCGAACGTCATCAACGAGGCGGCGCTCCTCACAGCTCGTGAACACAAGAATGTGATCACCGGTGAACTTCTCGAAGAGGCTGTCGACCGCGTCGTCGGCGGTCCGCGACGTAAGAGCCGGATCATCAGCGAGCAGGAGAAGAAGACCGTCGCGTACCACGAGAGCGGGCACACCCTCGCCGCGTGGGCGATGCCCGACCTGGATCCGATCTACAAGGTCACCATCCTGGCCCGTGGTCGGACGGGCGGTCATGCGCTCGCAGTCCCCGAGCAGGACAAGGAGTTGATGACTCGCTCGGAGATGATTGCGCGGCTCGTGATGGCGATGGGCGGCCGTGCTGCCGAGGAACTCGTCTTCCACGAGCCGACGACGGGTGCGAGTTCGGACATCGATCAGGCGACGAAGATTGCGCGTGCGATGGTCACCGAATACGGCATGAGCGCCAAGCTCGGGGCTGTGCGGTACGGGCAGGAGCAAGGCGATCCGTTCCTCGGTCGCGGTGTCGGCGGCGGCGTCGACTACTCGACGGGCGTGGCGGCCGAGATCGACGCCGAAGTCCGTGAGCTCATCGAGGCCGCCCACACCGAAGCGTGGGCGATCCTCGACGAGTACCGCGACGTCCTAGACGTGCTTGCAGGTGCCTTGCTGGAGAAGGAGACGCTGGTCCGTAAGGACCTCGAGAAGCTTCTCGACAGCGTCGTCAAGCGTCCGCGGATTACCAAGTTCGACGTCTGGGGTGACCGCACGCCCAGCAACAAGCCGCCGATCAAGACTCCGGGCGAGTTGGCTATTGAACGCGGTGAGCCGTGGCCGCCGAACCCGGTGCCCGCCGGTGACGCGAACGGGGCGCCGCAGCCCTACGGTGTTCCCGTGCCACCGCAGTACGGTCAGCCGCAGAGCGGTCCCCAGTACGGGCAGCCGCAGCCCCAATACGGTCAGCCCCAATACGGTCAACCTCAATATGGTCAACCCCAGAACGGTCAACCCCAGAACGGTCAACCGCAGCCGCAGTACGGTCAACCCCAGTACGGTCAGCCGCAACCGCAGCAACCGCAACCGCCGCAGCAAGCGCAACCGCCGCAGCAACCGCAGCAGCAGCAGCAGCCGCAGCCTGGGACGACGCGACCGGATTATGGCGCCCCCCGTGACTGGTCGGCGCCCGGGTGGCCTCCAGAGGATCAGCAGGGCGAGGAGAGACGATGACAAGCGGCGACGGTGCGCAGGGCAGTATCGACCGGATCGACCGTGGTGCCGGGGTAATCGGCGTGTTCGACCAGGAACGTGCCGAAGCGGCCGTTCACGAACTGTTGATCGCGATCGGTGAGGACCCCGAGCGGGAGGGACTCAAGCGGACGCCCCACCGTGTCGCCAACGCTTATCGTGAGATGTTCGCGGGCTTGTACACCGAGCCCGATGAGGTCCTCGCGACGGTGTTCGACGAAGGTCACGACGAACTGGTCCTCGTGAAGGACATCCCGATGTATTCGACATGCGAGCACCACCTCGTCTCGTTCCGCGGGGTGGCGCACGTCGGGTACATCCCCGGCGAGTCCGGTCAGGTGACTGGTCTGTCGAAACTGGCTCGCGTCGTCGACCTGTACGCGAAACGTCCGCAGGTGCAGGAGCGGCTCACCAGCCAGGTCGCCGACGCGATCGTCCGCCGACTCGATCCGCGCGGAGTGATCGTCGTGATCGAGGCCGAGCATCTGTGCATGGCGATGCGTGGAATCCGCAAGCCCGGTGCGACGACCACGACGTCGGCGGTCCGCGGACTGTTCAAGACGAGCGCGGTGTCGCGTGGTGAAGCACTGGAACTGATCACGCGGTGACGACGGCCGGTGATCCCGACCGCACCCTCGTGATGGGGGTGCTGAACGTGACCGCCGATTCGTTCTCCGACGGCGGACGGTACCTCGACCTCGACGACGCGGTGCGGCATGGCCTCCAACTGGCTGAAGCGGGCGCCGACATCGTCGACGTCGGCGGCGAGTCGACGCGCCCAGGTGCGATCCGCGTCGACCCGGACACGGAGGCCGAGCGAGTGTCCCCGGTGGTCGCGGCGCTGGCGTCGCGCGGAGTCCGCGTCTCGGTGGACACGATGCGGTCTTCAGTCGCCGAAGCCGCATTGGACGCAGGCGCGAGCATCGTGAACGACGTGTCCGGTGGGCGCGCGGATCCTGACATGGGCCGGGTCATCGCGCAGACGTCGGTCCCGTGGATCTTGATGCATTGGCGACCCGCGGGCGACGGCCAGATCACCGACCGGCATTTCACGCATCGCGTCGAGGACGAGGGCGGCTACCGTGACGTCGTCGCCGAGGTATCCGGCGAGCTGCTCGGGCAGGTTGACGCGGCGGTCGCCGCAGGCGTCGACCCGGACCTCATCGTCTTGGATCCGGGGCTGGGATTCGCGAAGACCGCCGAACACAATTGGGCGCTGCTGCATGCCCTCCCGACCCTCGTCGGGTTGGGATTCCCGGTGCTCATCGGTGCGTCGCGGAAACGCTTCCTCGGTTCGCTGTTGGCAGCAGACGGAGCGGACCGTCCGCCCGCGGGACGTGAGGTGGCCACGGCCGCGGTCTCCGCTCTCTCGGCGGCGGGCGGCGCGTGGGGTGTGCGCGTGCATGACGTCGCCGCCAGCCGCGACGCTATCGAAGTGGCCGCCGCGTGGCGGACCGGAGGACGGAGAGGAACCCATGGCTGACCGGATCGAGTTGCGCGGTCTACGGGTCCGCGGCAACCACGGGGTGTTCGACCACGAAAAGCGCGACGGACAAGAATTCATCGTCGACCTGACATTGTGGATCGACCTGCAGGCTGCTGCGCGCAGCGACGACCTCGCCGACACCGTCGACTACGGAACTCTCGCGCAACTGGCGCACGATGTGATTGTCGGCCCGTCGCGAGATCTCATCGAGACCGTTGGAGGCGAGATCGCCGACACGATCATGGCGGCCGACGAACGGATCTCTGCGTGCGAGGTGACCGTGCACAAGCCGTCGGCCCCGATCCCGTTGACGTTCGACGACGTCGCCGTCGTCACTCGTCGCTCGCGGATTCCGCGCGGAGCGCAATGAGAACGCGGGCCGTCTTGTCGGCGGGATCGAACATCGGCGACAGCGTTGGGTTTCTCCGTTCGGTGCTCGACGCCGCGGGCGATGACCTGGTCGCGACGTCGGATGTGTACCGGACTGCGCCGTGGGGCGGCGTCGAGCAGGACGACTTCGTCAACATCACCCTGATCGTCGCGGGGGAGCGGACGCCGCGAGAGTGGCTCGACTTCTGCCGCGAGTGTGAGCGAGCGGCAGAACGTGTCCGCGAGGTGCGGTGGGGGCCGCGCACACTCGACGTAGACGTGGTCTCGGTGGATGTCGACGGTGTGCCCGTCGTCTCCGACGATCCGGAGTTGACTCTCCCTCACCCGCGCGCCCGTCAGCGTGCGTTCGTGCTGGTGCCGTGGGTTCAGATCGATTCCGACGCAGAGTTGACAGTCGAGGGCCGCTCGCGGCGGGTCGCCGATCTCGTGGCGGCGCTCGACGATGCCGACACGGCAGGCGTGCGGCGTGCGGAGGCGATCGGGTGACCGCGCGCAGACCCGATCCCGACGGCGAGGACGAGCGGCTCGGTGTCACGAAGGTGCGGGACCTCGTACTGATCGCATTGGTCGCCGGTGTCGCGCTGTGGATCCTGATTCGATACAACTACGGTGCGTTCCCATCGTTGCCGTGGCCTGCCGGAATATTCCTCTACTTGCTGGCAGCCATCGAGTTCGCAACCGGCTTTATCGTGCGGGCACGGGTCGCGGGTCGGGACATCGGTCGTGCGCGGGGCCAACTGCATCCGATCGCCGCGGCGCGAGTGATGGTGCTCGGCAAAGCGTCGGCGATCCTGGGCGCGATCGCGGCGGGCGGTTGGGCAGGCATCCTCGTGTTCTTGATGACCAACGGACTGCTCGACGCTGCGCGCGCCGATCGTCCCGCGGCGATCGTGGGGGCCGTCGGCGGTCTGCTGCTTGCCGCCGCAGCGCTCTGGCTCGAGTACTGCTGTCGCGCACCCGATGATCCCGACCGGGACGTCTCCGACGCCGCCCCCGCGTAGCGGTCTGCGTCCCAACGCCGGGGCGGACGTGACCACACGGTCCCGTTCGGCGACTCTCCGAGGTCTGGTGACCGGCGGCGACTGGACCGGCCGGTAAGTTGGATTGCATGACCGAAGAGGCGCACAGCGGACCGACGCGTAGTTCTCGACCGTCAGCGGGCCAGTGGGCGATCGCACTGCTGATCGTGTTGGCATTGGCTGCCAGCTTGCTCATGGTGTTCAGCGACGACCTGGCCATACAGGCGACGCTCGCGGTCATCGCAGCGCTGTGGGCTGCGGTGATCGGTGCCGTCCTGGTCACGAAGTACCGACGCCAAGCCGACACTGCCGAGAGCCGGACGCGTGATCTTCGCCTGGTCTACGAGTTGCAGCTCGAGCGCGAGATCGCCGCCCGTCGCCAGTACGAGTCGGACGTTGAGTCGTCGATCCGTCACGAGTTGGCTGAAGAGTCGAACCACGAACTCGATGAGCTGAAAGCTCAGGTTCTGGCGCTGCGGTCGAGTCTGGAGCAGCTACTCGGCAAGCCGCTCCCCGAACCGCGGATCGCGATCGGGTTGGAGCGCCCGCGTGAGCTCGGCGCGGGGCTGACCGCTGCCGCGTCGTACTCCGGTGTCGCCGACGACCATGCGGCAGCGGAGCGGGACTTCGCGTCGACAGCTCCGCAGACCGAGAACGGACGCCACGTCCCCGAGCAGTCAGGCGACCCGACCCCGGTCGAGATGACCGAGATCATCCCTGTCGTCACCGACGATCCGGCCGACGTCGACCGCGAACTGGAGCCGGAGCCCGAACCCGAGTCCGAGGCTGAGCCGGCTCCCCAGTCTGCGCGGCCCGCACCACCGCAGTGGCGGCCGCAAGCGCAGCGCCCCGCAGGCGCTGCCTCAGCCCCCGCCCCACAGCAGGGTCGCTACCCGCAGCCGCCGCCGATGCCGCAGGCCCCGCAGCGTCCGGGCGCGCCCCGCTTCCCGGCCGGCCAGCAGCAGCCCGGCCCCCAGCAAGGCCAGCCTCAGACCGCCGGCGGCCACCAGCGAGCCGCGTTCGGTGCAGGAGCGTACGAGCCACCGTCGGCACCGTTCCGTGCCCAGCGACCGCAGCCGCCCCAGAGCGTCGAACCCCAGAGCGTCGAACCCCACAGCGTCGAACCCCAGAACGCTGAGCCGCAGGACGTCGAGCCGGAGATCGTCGGAGACGACGGTGCGCACGTGTCGGGTCGCCCGGCGAGCGAACTCCTCTCCCGTCTGCGCGAGGGAACTGCCGGGGGTGGACCCGCGACGGGCGGCCACGGCCGTCGACGCCGCGACTGATCCGGTTTTGCTTCGCCGCTGACACTCTGTCCGGGTGAAGCCGGTCACAGCATTGTGGCACCTGCCGCGCGCGAGGCTTATCGTGGTCAGCGGACGTCTGGTACCCGGAGCGCGCGAACAGCGCGTGGGAGGGACTGGAACGACAATGGAGGCAACGGTGGACTCACCGGTGGCACCGGCACGCCTGCGCGTCGGCATCATCAGTACCGGATCCGTCGGCACTGCGCTCGGCGAGGCGCTCGCGGCGGCCGGTCACCATGTGGACTCGGTGTACGCGAACTCGCCGCGGTCAGTGGCCCGCGCCGCCGCACGTCTCCCATTCGCTCGCGTCCGTGAATTCTCTACAGTCGTCGCCGATTCCCAACTCGTCGTCCTCGCCGTCCCCGACACTGAACTGGCGACTGTCGCGCGTGACGTTGCCGAACATGTGCAGCCAGGGACGATCGTCACGCACACGGCGGGCGCACACGGCATCGCGATCCTGGATCCGATTGCCCGTGCAGGCGCGATCGTCCTAGCCACGCATCCGGCGATGACGTTCGTCGGGTCGCCCGACGACACCGCTCGGCTGGCCGCCTCGTGTTTCGGCGTCACCGCGGCCGACGAGATCGGCGACGCGATCGCGATGGCACTGGTCATGGAGTTGGGGGCGACGCCGATCCGGATCGCCGAAGCGAGTCGACCCCTGTATCACGCGGCGCTCGCACACGGCGCCAACAACTTGAACGCGCTCATCACCGACGCGGTCACCGCATTGCGGGCTGCGATCGGCGGCCCGACGGGCGACGCGGCAGAGACCGCGACCGTCGATGGCGGCGGCATCGGGTTGGCCGAGCAACTGCTCGCGCCGCTCGTCACGGCGTCACTGGAGAACGTGCTCGCGCACGGGCGGTCGGCGTTGACCGGCCCGGTGGCGCGCGGTGACGTCGACACCGTCGCCCGCCATCTCGACGAATTGTCCGACGTCCACGAGGGCATCGCGCGCGGCTACCGTGTGCTCGCCGGCCGCGCTGCAGCCCAGCACGACGCCGGTCCGGCCCTCCGCTATCTGCTGGAGGTACAGCCTTGACACAACAACTCTCGACTCAAGCGCCCATGTTCACTCCCGGTGAGCTCACGGTCCACCGTGATCCTGCCGACCTGCACCGCGTCAGCCGAGTGCTGCGGGGTGCGGGCAAACGCGTCGCGCTGGTCCCGACGATGGGCGCGCTGCACGATGGTCACCTTCAGCTGGTCCGCACGGCGCAGCGTAGCGGCAATACCGTCGTCATCGTGTCGATCTTCGTGAACCCGTTGCAGTTCGGTGTCGGCGAGGACCTCGACGCGTACCCGCGGGCGTTCGACGAGGACGTCGCTAAGTTGAAGGCCGCAGGCGTCGAGCTGGTGTTCGCTCCGACCGTCGCCCACATGTACCCGAATGGCCCGCGGACCACGATTCTTCCGGGTCCGACTGGCGACATCCTCGACGGTGCCGCTCGGCCAGGCCACTTCTCCGGCATGTTGACGGTAGTCGCGAAACTCCTCACCATCGCGGCACCGACGGCCGCCTACTTCGGTGAGAAGGACTATCAGCAGCTCATCTTGGTCAACCAGATGGTGAATGACTTCAACATCGATGTCGACATCATCGGGGTGCCGACGGTCCGGGAGCCCGACGGGCTCGCGTTGTCCTCGCGCAACCGTTATCTGTCCGACGACGAACGCGCCGTCGCGACGACGTTGTCGGCGGCGCTGCTCGCCGGGACGCACGCCGCGGTCGGTGGACGGGACGCTGTCCTCGCTGCCGCACGCGCCGTGCTCGACACCCAGCCGGAGATCGAGGTCGACTATCTCGAACTGCGCGGACGAGGCTTGCAAGAGGCGCCGGAGATCGGCGACGGCCGTCTCCTGGTGGCTGCACGACTCGGATCGACGCGACTGATTGACAATGTCGGTGTCGCGATCGGCACCGGATTCATTGGAAAAGAAGAGGGATGACAGCATGTTCCGCACCATGATGACGTCGAAGATTCATCGCGCGACGGTGACGCAGGCAGACCTGCACTACGTCGGCTCGGTGACGATCGACCAGGATCTGCTCGATGCCGCCGACCTGCTCGAAGGCGAGCAGGTGACGATCGTCGACATCGACAACGGCAACCGTCTCGAGACGTATGCGATCGCGGGGGAACGCGGCAGCGGCGTGATCGGGATCAACGGCGCCGCAGCACATCTCGTTCACCCGGGTGACCTGGTGATCATCATCGCCTACGGGATGATGAACGAGGACGAGGTCCGCGCGTATTCGCCGCACGTCGTCTTCGTCGACGCCGACAACCGGCCGATCACGGTCGGTGACGACCCGGCCGACGTTCCGGCCGGCTCCGGGTTGAAAGACCCGCGCCAGCCTGAACGGGCTTTCGCGACCAGCACCGCGTAAATGCTTCTGACCGTCAGTATCGGAAACACGAACATCCATCTTGGGGTGTTCGCGGGTTTCGGCGATCACGCGGAACTGGTGCGCGACTGGCGTATCCATACAGAGCCGAACTACACGTCGGACGAGCTCGCGATGCAGTTGCGCGGGCTGCTCGGCGCGGACGTTGAGCAGGTGACCTCGGTCGCCACCTTGTCCACGGTGCCGTCGTTGTTGCGTGAGATGCGGGTGATGCTGCCCCGCTACTTCGGGAACGGGCCGCACATCCTCCTCGAGCCGGGTGTTCGCACCGGCGTTCCGTTGCTGGTCGACAACCCGAAGGAGATCGGCACCGATCGTGTGGCGAATGCGTTGGCCGCGCACGAGAACTTCCCGGACCGACCGTGCATCGTCGTCGCTTGTGGAACGGCGACTGTCGTTGACGCGGTGTCGGCGAAGGGAGAACTGTTGGGCGGTGCGATCGCACCTGGCATCAACATCGGTGTCGAGGCGCTGTCGGAGTACACGGTCACTGTCCGCAAGGTGGAGCTACGGCCGCCCCGCGGCGTGGTCGGCAAGAACACGGTCGAAGCGTTGCAGTCTGGCATCCTCTACGGTTTCGCAGGCCAGATCGATGGCCTGGTGAACCGCGTCCGGCGAGATGTCCCCGGCTTCGACGGCCCGGACGTCGCGGTGGTCGCGACTGGATACCTGGCACCGCTCATGTACGGCGAGGCCGCCACTCTCACCGACCACCATCCGCATCTCACGCTCGACGGATTGCGCCGGGTCCACGAGCGGTCGCGCCGCCGCTGACGGTCGGCAAGCCGCGCCGCGGCGCGGGGGTCTAGCTGAGTGGATTCGCCAACAGCAGTTCGCAGTTGCGGTCCGCGGCGGTGCCCGTCAGATCTTCCAGATGGATGTCGTTGATCGAGAACTCGCGGTACAGACTCGCTAACCCCTTCTGCGACAGGTCCGAAGGGTCGGCGGTGTATGGCCCCTCGGCTTCGATCAGGGGAGTGAAGATGCTGATCGTGCCGTCCTTGTTATCGGCTACCTCGATGATTCTGGCGAGCTGCGGGAAGTCGATATGGCTGGCCGTGTTGATCTCCCAGAAACTGTGGGCGGGCGTCGAACCTCGATGCGGTGTCACTTCGTTCTTGTGGGTGTGGCCGTTCACCCATGCGATCACGTTCGGGTGAGCCTTCAGGCGTGTGACGAGATGCGAGCCGTCGAACTGCGCTTCGCCGGGCGTCTCCGGATTCGGCAGCTTCGCTGTCATCGTCGTCGACGTGTGATGACTGAACACGATCACCAGCTGGTCGGGGTGCGAACTGATCTGCTTCTCGATCCAGGCCAACTGCTTCTGGCTGATTGACCCGTCGGAGATCCCGAGACTGTTCGTGGTGTTCATCGCGATGCCGAGCACGCCCGGCGCGATCTGGAAGCGGTACCAGCTCGGGCCGTCGGGATCGGAGAACCCGTGGCCGACCGGTCCCGCACCGGTGATCGATCGGTCGAAGTGGCTGCGGATGAACTCGCGTGGCGTGAACGGTCGTCGGCGTGCATCTGCGGTCGCGGGCAGGGTCGGGCCGGTGGTCTTCACTTTCGTGAGCAATGGCACGACGGACGCGGGATCGCGGCTGAGCGCGTGCGCGATCGCGGCAACGGTCGGATCGGTGCCGGGCAAATCGATTTTCACGTCGCCGAGATACAGCCAGTCGATCAGGTTGTTCGGCACTGTGCCGAGCAGCTGGTCGTCGTGATTGCCGAATACCGAATACCAGCGCATGTTCAATCCGGGACTGGCGTGCGACCGCATCGCCGCGTGCAGGAGCCCGGGGACAGTCGGGAATCCGTGGTCTTTGTACAGGTCGGGCTTGTCGAGCTCGGGTCGGTAATACATTGCCGAGCCGAGCGACTGCACGCCTTCGAACCGGGTCGGATGCCCGGTGTTCGGTGTAATCGTGCCGCCGGACAGCAGGTGCTGGTACCAGCCGAGTTCGACGATTTCATGGTTGTCCGTGTTGTCGCCGGTCGAGACGACGCAGTCGAACGCGCGGCCGGTGAACGGCGCGCCCGACAGTGCGTTGATGCGGTTGACGAGGGCGACCGCACCCTGTGTGCCGAGCGCCTCGTGTGGTCGATACGCCCCACCCGATAGCGAATGCACGTACTCGAAGCGTGCCGGACTCTGCACGTCGGTGATATGGATGTCGGTGAGCTGCACGAACGACGCGAGGCCGGTTCGCGTCGAGTCGCGAGCCGACTTCGCTCCGGCTAGTTCCTCGCGGACGTAGAGCGGCCACCCTCTGCCTTCGACGAGCTTGCGGTACCCCTTCTTGTCCGGTCTGCCCGCGACACCGACCTTCTCGAGCGTGGTGCCCGCAGTGTTCGCCGACGACACCGCACTCGGCTCCGCGCGAGCCAGACCGGACGCGACCGATGCGGCGGTGACCATTCCCGCGGCAGCGGCGCTTCCGCGCAGGAACGAACGACGGGACATACTCATGGGTGGCCTCCGGGTGACGTACAGGTCTCGTGACGGCAAACACAGTGCGCGTCGACTGTATCTGTTGTGGCATCCGAATAGTCAACGTTCCCGATCGATCGATCTAATTCGGGTGGGAATGCGATCCCCGTGATTCGGCCCACCAGTGCGCAAAACTCTTTCCGGACCGTTGGGTTCTGTGGCAGAGTCGTCGTCGTGATCAAGAGCTGTCAGGAGTGTTGTCAGGGCTGACGTGTCCCCCTGTGTGGACGCCCCCTTCTCAACCTCCCTGCTCGTTCGATCAATCCGAGGATTCCTCATGACCGTTGTCGTCTCCGCACCTGTCACTTCCCCGTTCGTCGCAATCCCCCTATCGGTTCAGGCCCGCGACTTCCACTCGGCACTGCGCGATGGCGCTATCGCCGTCGACCTGCGCGACGCCGCATCCCACCGCCGGTTCGGCGCGTTGCTGGGCGCCGTCGCGATCGACTCAGATGAGGCGCTAGACCTTCTGAGTCCGGCGTCGCCGGCGGCGTTGCGCGGCGCCACGACAGACGCGCAGTGGGTGCTCGTCTCCGAGGACGGGTACGACGCCGAATGGCTCGCCTGGCACCTGCAGGCGCGCGGGGTCACCGGCGCCCGGTTCGTCGTCGGCGGCCACCGCGCGTTACGCGAGCACGGTGTGACGGGTTCCGTCGGCGCGGACGCGCTCGGCCTGTACGACCCGCGCTGACCTCGCGGTCGATTGGCTCCGGACCGCTGCCGCGAATTACCCTGGGTTGGTGAGTGAGCACCAGAGCGTCGAGCAGACCCGCGAGGACGATCAGACCCCCGAACAGCTGCGGATCCGCCGTGACAAGCGTGAACGCATCCTCGCTGAGGGACGCGAGGCGTATCCCGTCGAGTTGGCTCGTACGCACACGCTCGCCGAGATCCGCGCCGATTACTCCGGCCTCGAAGCGGGTTCGGAGACCGGCGTCCAGGCAGGCGTTGCGGGCCGGGTGATCTTCATCCGCAACAAGGGCAAACTCTGTTTCGCGACTCTGCAAGAGGGCGACGGCACCCAGCTTCAGGCGATGCTCTCCCAGGCGAAGGTCGGCGAGTCGTCACTCGCGTCGTGGAAAGCCGACGTCGATCTCGGCGACATCGTCTTCGTGCGCGGCGAAATCATCTCCTCGCGCACCGGCGAGCTGTCGATCATGGCGGACCAGTGGCAGATGGCTTCGAAGTCGTTGCGCCCCTTGCCAGTCGCACACAAGGAGATGAACGAGGAGTCGCGCGTCCGCCAGCGGTACGTCGACTTGATCGTCCGTCCGGAGGCTCGCGAGACCGCACGCACGCGGGTCAGGGCGATGGCGGAACTGCGGACGTTCCTCATC
This sequence comes from Gordonia abscondita, assembly GCF_032711245.1. Lineage (GTDB taxonomy): Bacteria > Actinomycetota > Actinomycetes > Mycobacteriales > Mycobacteriaceae > Gordonia. The sequence continues at coordinate 950,317 of NZ_CP128986.1, read as the reverse complement.
GACCGGGACTTCCTCGAGATCGAGACCCCGATGCTGCAGACATTGCATGGCGGTGCCGCGGCCCGTCCATTCGTTACACATTCGAACGCGTTCGACATGGACCTGTATCTGCGCATCGCACCGGAATTGTTCCTCAAGCGCGCTGTTGTCGGCGGCATCGAGCGGGTCTTCGAGGTGAATCGCAACTTCCGCAACGAGGGGGCCGACTCGACGCACTCGCCCGAGTTCGCGATGCTCGAGACTTATCAGGCGTACGGCACCTACAACGATGCCGCGGTCATGACCCGGGAACTCGTGCAGGCCGTCGCGCTCGGTGCGGTCGGCACGTTGACGCCGACGATGCCGGACGGGTCGACGTACGACCTGTCGGGTGAGTGGAAGACGGTGTCGATGTACCCGTCGCTCTCGGAGGCGCTCGGCCGCGAGATCGTTCCGTTGGAGACGAGCGTCGACGAACTGTTGGCGATCGCCGCCCAGGTCGGCTTGGACGTTCCGAAGGACAAGGGATACGGCCACGGCAAGCTCGTCGAAGAGCTGTGGGAGCACCTGGTCGGCGACAAGCTCGACGAACCGGTGTTCGTCCGTGACTTCCCGGTCGAGACGTCGCCGCTCGTCCGCGCACACCGCAGCATTCCGGGGGTCGTCGAGAAATGGGACCTCTACGTTCGCGGATTCGAGCTCGCCACTGGCTACTCGGAACTCGTGGACCCGATCATCCAGCGTGAACGCTTCGTCGATCAGGCTCGCCTCGCCGCCGCAGGCGACGACGAGGCGATGGTGCTCGATGAAGAATTCCTCGCGGCCATGGAGCATGCGATGCCGCCCACCGCTGGAACCGGCATGGGTATTGACCGTCTCCTCATGGCGATCACCGGTCTCGGTATCCGCGAGACTGTCCTCTTCCCCCTGGTGAAGCCCATCTCGTAGGTGGAGACCTCAGCTTTCCGTGGAGTCGTAGTACGTCCACGGCTCGTACGAGACGACGCTGCCGTTGGGTGCGAGGATCTCCAGTGCGTCTGGCCGAACATGGTAGGCGTACCCGTTGTTGAAGGCGTGGTAGCCGCCGCTCGCATATCGCGCGGTCGGGATGACCAGCGTGCTGCCGGTCGACTTGGCGAGGCCCTTGTACGTGTAATCGATCGAGTGGCCGGGGTTCTGGCAGATAACGATCTGCGACGAGGCCGACTCGGCCTTCACGTAGGCCTGTCGCTCGCATCGCGGGCCGCCGGGGAAGCCGTCGCCATACCCGGGATCGGCTGTCGCGGTTCCGGCGCCGAGCGCAGTTCCGGCGGCGACCACCGTCGCGGCGGCTGCCAGTCCGATGGTGCGGATTCGGTTTGTCATTCGTCTCTCCTCGTCTCGCTTCGTGTGTTGTGCACGTGATTTCGATTGTGGCGCAAGCGAATCCCGCAGTGTCATTCGTTCGAACCACACTGCGGGATCGCGGTTGGTCCGTATCGGAACATCACCGCTGGTAGTAGTACGTCCACGGCTCGTAGGAGACCGTGCTGCCGTCGGGCGCCAGAATCAGTAGGTTGTCCCGCAGCACGTGGTAGCTGTAGCCGTTGTTGTAGGCGTGGAAGCCTGCGTTGTCCCGGGTGGCGCCCCAGATCTCGATCTGGTTGCCGGTGGTCGTGGCCGCTCCGCGGTATGCCCATCCTGTCGGGCCCTGCACCGGGCAGATGACGACCTGGGAGACGGCCGACTCGGCCATCACTTCGACCGGTCCGTGGCAGTAGGGGCCGCCGGGGAAGCCGTCGGCCGACGCCTGGCCGGAGCCGAGGGTCGCGGCCGTGGCCAGCCCGGCCGCCGCAATAGCGGCGACGCCGAATCGAGTCACTGTCGTTCGGGTCGCGCCGATACGAGTTCTGGACTGCGTGTGCATGATGAACACGTCCTCTCGCAGGCCTGCGGCAGCGGTCCGGCCGCGAATTCCGCCTGCTGGTCGGGGGGTGACGAAAATGTCGACCGCTACCGGGTATGTCGAGGAGTGTTGCTGGTCATGTTAGGAGGCTGTCGTTCGTTCGGATGACTGCTGGTGACTGGTGACTGATGGCGCATGCCGCTCCGCGGCGTCAAGGAACGAGGCGGGCGCGGCGCGCGTTGACGACCGCCTCGAAACGCGATGTGGCGTCGAGTTTCGCCATCAGCGTCTTCACGTAGTCCTTCACCGTGTAGACGCCGATGCCAAGATGTTCGGCGATGGCACGGTTTGCCAGGCCCGCGCCGAGTAGGGCGAGGACGTCCTGTTCTCGTGGGGTGAGATGCACGGTCGGCCCGTCTTCGGGTGCATCGAGTGCCAGTCCCGCAGCGATCTCCAGCATCCTGGCTCGCATTGACTCGTCGTCCACCGAGTCGGCGAGTGCTCGTAGCTGCGTGTACGAGTCGTTGACCCGCGTGCGCCAGGACGAGCGGTCGCGTTCCTCGTCATCGGTGCGCAGGGAGGACAGGACGTCGGCGACGGCCAACTGTTGTTCCACGGTGCGAGCTTCGTCGACCACTACGTCGAGGGACGAGTCGAGCTGTTCTTGCGCGGTGCGTCGCGCCGCGTACAGGACGCCGACCTGTCTGCGCCCCACGATGATCGGCGCCGCGACGATCGCTCGGAGCGATTCGGCGCGGATGATCTCGTCGTAGGTGTGGGTAATGAGTGGGGAGCCGATGTAGTCGCCGATCGCTTCGGCGCGGGCGCGACCTACGACACGACCGCCGAGGCCGTGTCCGGGATCGAGGTTGGCGCCGCGCAGCGGGCCGACGAGGTCACCGTCGAACGAGAACAGTTCGATACGGGGCGCATCGCCTGGCAGCACGCGACCGGCGAACGCGAGACTCGCACCGGTGCGGCGGCGGAGTCGCGCGAGCGGTCCGCGCAGACGTCGTGACAGCTCTTCTGCTGGCACGCCCCTCTCCGGCGGGCTATCGGTGTCGACGGTCACATCCACCATTGTGTCATCACGCACATCGCACACGTGGAGTACCGGCATGAACGACCCAGCACGCGAGGAGGGCCTCGTGCAGCCATACACGAGTGCCACCACAGGGAAGCCGAAAGGCGTCCCGGTCGGCGTACCAAAACGTCTCGGAGAATAGTTCACATGTTCGATCAAGGTTCGAATAGGCTATTGAATTCGTCACAATGGGCCCGTATGATTAGAACAACAGTTCTAAGGCGCAGTGGGGGGGTGATGATCATGCCGCACAGTTCTTGGTCCGCACTCGACCTCGATTCGGTCGGGGCGGGCGGTGAGGCCGGAGGAGCGACGCTCCACGCGCTGTACGCCGGTGAGGGGTACCTCGCCTTCCTGCGATTTCAAGCGATCTACGCGATGCTTTCGGCCGCGGCCGACGATGAAGGCATCGCGGTCGACGCCGTCGACCGACGCGTAGTCGACGTGTTCGCAAGTGTCTCGCGTGAGGTCGCGGTCGCGCTGTGTATCGCGGCATCGACCGCGGACCGTCAGGTCAACTTGGCCGTCGAGTCTGTCGAACGCCTCCCGAAGGTCGCCCGGCTGATGCGCGACGGCGTGATCAGCATGGCTGCCTTCGGCGCCGTCGTTCTCGAGACGACCGGCGTCGAGGATGCCGAACTGATCGCCGCGGTCGACGCCGCCACCGCGGCCGATCTGGCCGAACTCGGCGGTGTCTCGAGGGGCGACGCCGAAAGCGTGGCGCGGCGAATGGTCGCCGAGATGGACCCGGACGGTCTGCGTGAACGCCGTGAAGCGCGTGGCAGGGGCGTGACCGTCTCGCATGACGTCGACGGCTCGGATGTCACGATCGCCACCACTCCCGAAGATGCTGCGGTGATCGACGCGAGCGTGAACGCGGTCGCCGACCGGGTATGCGAGAACGACTCGCGTTCACGGGGTGTGCGCCGCCACGACGCCGCGGTGGCACTGCTGACCAATCGTCGGTTCGCGTGCGACTGCGGTGCGTCGGAGTGCGCGGCCGCGGCCTCGGACGACGAGATCGCCGCTAAGTTCGCCACAATCGTGATCCACGTGGTCGCCGATGCCGGCACGATCGACGGAGGCGCGGACAAGGCGGGCTGGCTCGACGGGTTCGGCGTGATCGACGCGCATCACGTGCGAGAGATCGCCGCCCGAGCCGACGCGATCCTGCGGCCGCTCGACATCGCGGGACTCGCCGACGGCGCGGCGCAGGCGGGTAGTCCTTACCGTCCGACCGCGACGTGTGACGTGGCGATGCGGACGGTGTTCGGCACCTGCTCAGAACCCGGGTGCGACCGTCCCGCATGGCGCTGCGACCTCGACCACGTGACCGAGTACAACCACGACGACCCCGCCGCGGGCGGCGCCACCTGTCCGTGCAACCTCAACCCCAAGTGTCGCTACCACCACCTCGTCAAGACCTTCGCCGACGGCTGGATCGATGACCAGATCATCGACGCCAACGGGATCATCTGGACCGAAATCACCACGCCGACCGGATACACAGTGCGCTCACGTGCGCGAAATCAGTGGCTGTTGCCCGATCTCGGGCTCATCCCTTGCCGGCACGGCGAGCCCGTCGCTCCGGGCGACGTCGACGACGTCGACCAACCGATGCGGATGCGATCGCGGACCAAAGCCAAGCACGCGTACCGGATGCAGATGCGGTCGCGTCGCCGCTACGTCTCGGCCTGCGAAGCCGCATCGAAAGCCGCCGAGTTCGACTCTGCAGGACCGCCGCCCTTCTGAGCTAGCCCAACTCGCGCTTGAGTACCTTTCCGGAGGGATTGCGCGGCAACGCCTCGACGAACTCGACCGCGCGGGGGAGTTTGAAATTCGCGAGATGCTCGCGGGCGTACGCCAACACGTCGTCGACGCTCACGGTCGCGTCGGTCGCGACGGTGACGAATGCCTTCCCGACCTCGCCCATCCGCTCGTCGGGGACACCGATCACCGCGACCTCGCTCACCCCGTCGACCCGAGCGAGGACCTGTTCGACCTCGGCCGGATACACGTTGAATCCGCCGCAGATGTACATGTCCTTCAAGCGGTCCGTGATCGTCAGATATCCGCGCTCGTCCAGAGTCCCGACGTCGCCCGTGTGAAGCCAACCGTCCGCGTCGATCGTGGCAGCGGTCGCCTCGGGATCGTCGAGATAGCCGCGCATCACCATGGCGCCGCGGGTCAACACTTCGCCCTGGTCGGAAAGCTTCACTTCCATGCCCTCATACGCGCGGCCGCACGTCGTCGCGACAGTCACCGCGTCGTCGTCGGCGCGACACGTCGTGACGAAACCGCTCGTCTCCGTCTGCCCATACGCGGTCAACACCGTCTCGACGCCGAGATCGGCCTGGATGCGCTCAATCAGCACCACGGGCACGATCGTCGCCCCGGTGACCACCAGGCGCAGACTCGACAAGTCGAAATCGGCGCGCGACGGATCGTTGAGCACCGTCTGGAGGATCGTCGGCGCGCCCGGAAATACGGTGACCTTCTCCGCGTCGATCAGTCGCATCGTCTCCGCGGGGGAGTAGACGGCAAGAGGGATCATCGTCACCCCGAACAGCAGGCAGGGCAAGATCCCCGCCTTGTAGCCGAATGTGTGGAAGTACGGGTTCACCATGAGGTACGTGTCGTCCTCCGACAGTTCTCCGTTCGACGCCCACGCGTGCGCGCCCGCCAACGTCTGGCGATGCTCCGCCAGAACGCCCTTCGGCGAACCTGTGGTCCCTGAGGTGAACAGGATGTCCGAGAGGTCGTCCTCGGTGACGGCGTCCGCGCGCCGACGTGCGACACCGAGTGACTCGTCGGACACGTCGAGGAATCGATCCCAGGCAACGGCCTCCGGGGAGCCGACCGGCGACTCGAGTGGGACACCGACCACGGTCCGCCCAACCGCGACCGGTGCCGACGTCACCTCGGAGAGCCGATCGATGCCCGCGAACGCGCCGGACGCCACGACGACCTTCGCTCCCGACCGTTCGATGATGTCTGACGCTTCGCTCACGGTGTACCGCGTGTTGAGTGGAACGAGCACCGCACCTGCGTAATGGGTGCCCAGGGCGGCGACCGGCCAGTGGTGACTATTCGGCGCCCACACGGCGACGCGGTCTCCTGGCTCGACGCCCGCCTCGATCAACCCGGCGGCGAACCGTCGGATTCGCGATGCCGACTCGCGCCACGTCAAGCGCACGGGGGCAGCCCACTGGTCATCGATCACCGCGATCCGGTCGGGCCAGAGTTCTTCGGCGCGGTGCACAGCGGCTGGGGTCGTCGTCGGCGTCGGAAGCATGAATAAAACCTAGCAAATGCTTGCTAGGTTAAGCTAGGTCTCATGACGACGATCAATCTCGCCGATCGGGCCGTCGACCTCGGCGAATGGGCGGCCCGCACACCCGACGCGGACAGCATCTTCGAGCAGGCAGTGCGCGACTGGTTGGCCGACAACCTCACCGGCGACTTCGCCAATCTGCGCGGTCGCGGAGGCCCGGGAAGCGAACACGAATTCTTCGCCGAGCGACTCGAATGGGATCGGCATCTTGCCGCGGCCGGGTGGACGTGCCTCGGCTGGCCCGTCGAACACGGTGGTCGCGGCGCCACTATTGGACAGCGCATCATCTTCCACCGGGAGTATGCCCGCGCCGGTGCGCCCGCGCGTGTGAATCATCTCGGCGAAGAGCTTCTCGGCCCCACCCTCATCGAGTACGGGACGCCCGAGCAGCAGCGACGGTTCCTTCCGCACATCGTCGACGTCACTGAACTCTGGGCGCAGGGCTACTCGGAGCCGGGTGCGGGCAGCGACCTGGCAGCGGTCTCCACATCGGCGGTACTCGACGGCGACCAGTGGGTGATCAACGGGCAGAAGATCTGGACGTCCCTCGCGCACCTGTCCCAATGGTGCTTCGTCATCGCGCGCACCGAGAAGGGATCGGCCCGGCATCAGGGGCTCAGCTTCCTGCTCGTCCCGCTCGACGCCGCCGGCGTGACGGTACGGCCGATCCAGCAGATCACCGGAACTTCTGAGTTCAACGAGGTGTTTTTCGACGACGCGAAGACGCCCGCTGATCTCATCGTGGGCGAACCTGGCGACGGGTGGACGGTCGCGATGGGGTTGCTGCAGTTCGAGCGCGGCGTCTCCACGCTCGGCCAGCAGGTCGGTTTCCGCCGTGAACTCGACGACTTGATCGACCTGGCCAAGCACAACCGGGCGATCGACAACCCGGAGATCGCGTCGCGGCTCCGCCGGGCGGCAGTCGGCCTCACCGTCATGGAGGCGAACGCGCGCCGCACCCTTTCGGGCGACATCGTTTCCGAAGCGGGGGCCGCGTCGGTCACGAAACTCTTGTGGGGCAACTGGCACCGCGGCCTCGGTGAGCTCGCGGTCGCGGTCGCGGGAGCGCCGTCGCTGATCGGTCCACCGGCCACCACCGAAGGACGCGCCAACGACATCGCCGACCCGGAACACGTCGAACTGGACGAATGGCAGCGCATGCTGCTGTTCACCCGGGCCGACACGATCTACGGCGGCTCCAACGAAGTGCAACGCAACATCATCGCCGAGCGAGTCCTCGGCTTACCCCGAGAGGCACGCTAGCCATGACCGCATCCCCCCTCGCAACCCCGCCCGACGAGATCGGCGGCCACGACCTGCTGAAGGGCAAGAAGGTCGTCGTGACCGCAGCGGCGGGCACCGGCATCGGTTTCGCCACCGCCCGGCGCGTCCTCCTCGAAGGCGCGGACGTCCTCGTCTCGGACTTCCACGAACGACGCCTCGGCGAAGCTGTTGAGAAGTTGGGCGCCGAATTCGGTGCGGAACGCGTCACCTCGAATGTCTGCGACGTGTCGAGCACCGTGCAGGTCGACGCGCTGATCGCGGCGGCAGCCGAACGTCTCGGACGCATCGATGTCCTGGTCAACAACGCGGGACTCGGCGGCGAGACGCCGGTCGCCGACATGACAGACGAGCAGTGGGATCGCGTCCTCGATATCACGCTGACCAGCACTTTCCGCTCGACGCGCGCCGCGCTCAAATACTTCCGCGATGCCGATCATGGCGGCATCATCGTCAATAACGCCTCCGTCCTCGGCTGGCGTGCCCAGCGCGGCCAAGCCCACTATGCCGCCGCGAAGGCAGGCGTCATGGCTCTCACCCGCTGCTCCGCCGTCGAAGGCGCCGACTACGGCGTCCGTATCAACGCGGTAGCGCCGTCGATTGCCAAGCACCCGTTCCTGGCGAAAGTCACCTCCGATGAACTACTCGACGAACTCGCTTCGCGCGAAGCGTACGGCCGGGCCGCCGAGGTGTGGGAGATCGCCGCGGCCATCGCGATGCTCGCCAGCGACTACACCACCTACCTGACCGGCGAGATCGTCTCGATCTCCAGCCAGCGCGCCTGACCCGCGCCTCCACGAAGGAGTCACACCATGACCGCACCCCAGGCATACATTGTCGACGTTGTCCGCACACCGGTCGGCAAACGCGGGGGTTCCCTCGCCGGCGTCCACCCCGCCGATCTCGGTGCACACGTGATCCGCGCGATCATCGACCGCACCGGTATCGACCCCGAGGTGGTCGACGACGTGATCTTCGGCTGCGTCGACACCGTCGGACCGCAGGCGGGCAACATCGCGCGGACCGCGTGGCTCACTGCAGGCATGCCGCTCGGCGTTCCCGGAACCACGGTCGACCGGCAGTGTGGGTCGAGCCAGCAGGCCATCCACTTCGCGGCGCAGGCCGTGATGAGCGGAACGCAGGACGTCGTCCTCGCGGGCGGGCTTCAGAACATGAGCGCCATCCCGATCAGTCAGGCCATGGTCGCAGGCCAGCCGCTCGGCTTCACCACCCCCACTGCGGAGTCACCGGGGTGGACGGAGCGGTTCGGCGACGCCGAGATCAGCCAGTTCGTCGGAGCCGACATGATGGCGAAGCGGTGGGACATTAGCCGTAGCGACATGGAGGCGTGGGCCCTCCAGAGCCACGAACGCGCCCGCGCGGCAATCACAGCAGGACGCTTCGACAACGAGTACGTCCCGCTGGGTGACTGTGTGGTCGACGAGTGCCCGCGCGAGACGTCGCTGGAGAAGATGGCGTCCCTCCCGGTACTCGCCGAAGGCTCCCAGTTGACCGCTGCGGTCGCCTCCCAGATCTGTGACGGATCGTCGGCCACGCTCGTCGTCTCTGAAGCCGCGCTCGTGCGATACGGTCTCACGCCGCGTGCTCGAATCCATCACATGTCGGTACGTGGCGATGACCCGGTGATGATGTTGTCCGCACCGATCCCCGCGACGAAGCGTGCGCTGGAGAAGACCGGCATGAGCATCGACGACATCGACGTCGTCGAGATCAACGAGGCGTTCGCCCCCGTCGTCCTCGCTTGGCTCAAAGAGACCGGAGCCGACCCGGCCCGCGTCAACGTGAACGGCGGCGGCATCGCGCTCGGACATCCGCTCGGCGCGACTGGCGCGAAATTGTTCGCGACGCTGCTCAACGAACTGGAGCGAACCGGCGGACGCTACGGACTGCAGACCATGTGCGAAGGCGGCGGCACCGCGAATGTGACGATCATCGAGCGTCTGGGCTGACCAGGTCGGGGCGCGAGTTCGCAAGGTTACAAAACATGCCGCTGTGATTCATCCCACGAGACCGGTACGATGGGATGAGTTTTAGAATTTGTCTCAACTGGCGGTTCGCCATGAAGTGGAGGTCCCAATGACCAAGCCTGCAGAAACTGTGGTGCGTGCCGGCGACAAGGTGTCGTCCGAGGCGCACGGCCTGACCGAACTGCTCGAGATCCAGAAGGCCGCGTTTCTGCGTGATGGGATCCCCGACGCCAAGACACGCGTCAGCCGCATCAATCGGCTCGGTCAGATGCTCCTCGACCACGCCGATGAGATCACCGATGCGCTCAATGACGACTTCGGCACCCGCCCGAAGGAACTGTCCATAGCCGCGGATATCGCGGGCTGCATGATCGACCTCACCCACCAGCGGCGCGACGCAGAGAAGTGGATGAAGGAGGAGAACGTCTCCAAACTGCAGGGTCTGCTCGGCTACAAGCAGCGTCTGCGTCACGAACCGCTCGGCGTCGTCGGCATCATGGGGCCGTGGAACTTCCCGCTGCAACTGACGATCGTTCCCGCGGGTTCGGCGTTCGCGGCAGGTAATCGGGTCCTGATGCGTCCGTCGTCGATCACCGCGAAGACCACCGACGTCATCGCACGGGTCGCCCCCGACTACTTCTCGATCGAAGAGTTCGCCGTCGTCACCAGCAAGCACGGTGGTGGAGCTGATTTCGCGAAGCTCGACGTCGACCACATGTTCTTCACCGGCTCGCCGGAGGTCGGCAAGTCGGTCGCGCAGGAAGCAGCGAAGAATCTGACCCCGGTGACGCTCGAACTCGGCGGGAAGAACCCGGCGATCGTCGACCCGGTGCAGGACATCACCGAGGCCGCGAATTTCCTCGCCGATGCGCGCATGGTGAACGGCGGCCAGGTCTGCCTGTGCCCCGACTATGTCTTCGTCCCGGAGAGCAAGGTCGGCGAGTTCACTGAGAAGGTCGTCGCACGCTGGACCAAGAACTTTCCGACGATCCTCAAGAACGGTGAGTACACGTCGACGATCAACGAGAAGAATTACACCCGCATTGTCGGGCTGATCGACGACGCTGTGGAACTCGGTGCCACCAAGCACCAGGTGATCCCGGCGGGCGAGGAACTGCCGGACGCGCAGGCGCGCAAGATCCCGCCGACCCTGCTCACCGGTGTGAAAGCGGGGATGAAGGTGGAGGAGGACGAGGTCTTCGGTCCGGTCCTCACCGTCTACCCGTACCGCAACCTGGCTGAGGCGATCGACAAGATCAACTCGGCGGGCCATCCGCTCACCCTGTACTGGGTCGGCAATGACAACGAGAACCTGCAGCGCGTCGCCGACAACACGCGTAGCGGTTCGATCAGCGGCAACGACTTCGCGCTGCACCTGCTGTCGAGTGGTCTGCCGTTCGGAGGTGTCGGCAAGTCCGGCATGGGCAACTACCACGGCAAGTTCGGTTTCGAGACGTTCAGTCACGCCCGCGCCGTGACCGTCTCGACGATGCCGATCAGCTTCGCGCAGATCATGTCGGCGCCGTTCACCAAGAGTGACAAGCGTCTGACCGGGATGCAGATGAGGATGTGGCGCTTCCTTCAGGGCCGCGCCTCGCGAAAGTCGGCTAAGGGCTGACGCCGTCGCTTCGCCGTCGCACTGCCTCCCCTGGGTGATACCAAGCGCTTGCTAGGGTGAACCGGTACTCAGGTGAAGGAGGCATGGTGGCGGCGAAGTCGACCGCGTCGGGCTCGACTCGGCGAGATGAACTACTCGGGATCGCGGGTGAATTGTTCGCCGAGCGCGGCCTGCGGTCGACGACCGTTCGTGACATCGCCGACGCGGCAGGCATCTTGTCGGGGAGTCTGTACCACCATTTCGACTCGAAGGAGGCGATGGTCGATGAGTTGCTGCGCGGATTCCTCGACACCCTCTTCGATCGCTACCGGGAGATCAACGCCGCAGGCTTGAACGCGACGGATACATTGCGCCAGTTCGTGGTTGCCTCGTTTGAGTCGATCGATGCGCGGCACACGGCGGTCGCCATATATCAGAACGAGGCACGCCAACTCGGCGGGCAGGAGCGGTTCGCCTACATCAACGAGCGAAACGTCGAGTTCCACGCTCTCTGGGCTTCGGTGCTGCAGCGCGGTGTCGACGACGGTGACTTTCGGCCAGACCTCGACGTCGACTTGCTGTACCGCTTTCTCCGCGACACCGTGTGGGTCGCGGTCCGCTGGTACCGCCCCGGCGGCGGGAAGTCGATCGACGAGATCGCCGATCAGTACCTGACCGTTGTGCTCGACGGCGTGCTGGCGAACTGACAGCGCGTCATCACCGCCGCATGGACGCCGTTACCGTGAACTTCGCGTTCCGCGCGATCTGCCTTGTGGGGCCGATGATCCGTTCGAGCGAGCCGCGGTAACGCAAGTGCGAGTTCCAGACGCACCACAGCTCGCCGCCGCTCGCGAGTGTGCGTGCGGCGTCGGCGAAAAGGTGGTGTGCGATGTCCGTCGAGAGCGCGGCATCGTTGTGGAACGGCGGATTCAACGCGATGAGTTGCTGCGATCGAGAGTCGGCCCATTCAAGGCCGTCCGCGTGCACGACGTCGACCCGGTCGGCGACGCCGTTCACCTGTGCGGTCGCTAGAGCCGATCGGACAGCGGCGGCCGAACGGTCGGTCGCAGTCACGGTGACGGTCGGCCGGGCGAGCGCCAACGCTGCGCCGACCACTCCATTGCCGCATGCGAGGTCGACGGCGGTCGACGCGTCCGGGACCGCGTCGGCGAGGACCCCGAGCAGCAGTCGTGTCCCTATGTCGATACGGGCTCCCGCGAACACGCCGCCGTGTGCGACGACGGTCAGTCCGTCGTGGGTCTCCGCCTTCGGCCAGGAAGCGAGGAGCTTGGTCGCGACGTCGCGCCTAGGTCCACGCGCGAACAGGACCCGCGACTTCTGCCGCGCATGGCTGACGTCCACGCGCTCGAACGACCCGCGGAGGATCTCATTCATCTGTGTGGACATGTGTTTGATCCGACCGCCCGCGACGACGACCACGTCGGGGTCCGCGTTGGCCGCGATGAGCGCGGACACCTCGGCAAGCCGGTCGAGCGATCGGGGGAGACGGATGAGGACCACACGAGAACCGGCGACGACCTCCGGTACGAACCCGAGCGTGTGGATGCTGCCGACTCCGAGGCGGTCGGCATTCGCGGCGAGCGCCCGCTGCCCGGTGAGCAGATCCTGATGGACGCGCACGTCGGCGGCACCGGACCCGATCGTCAGCGCGCCGTATGCATCGTCGAGCACCGACACCGACCCCGGCGGTGCATCCGCTAGATGGGGGGCGGCCTCGTCGAGGATCAGGCGGTCCGCGGCGTCCGATGCCGACAGGCTCGGCCCGTTGATGTCGGGGAAGCGTCTCAATCCGTCCAGATCCACCACCGCAGACTACTGGGCGGGCCCGCTACCGGTCCGTCGCCAACTCCTTCGTGAGGGCGGTCGTCAGTGCGCGGGCGGCGGCCGACGGCGTCGAACTCACCGCCAACGACAGCGACGTCTCGACTGAGTCCTCCACTGGAATCGCGGCCAGCGTGTCCCGTCCAGCCGCCATGGCGGCGGTCAAGACCCCGACGCCGCTACCGAGTTCGACGAGGGCGAGGACCGAATCGGGCGAATGGGCGGCCACCGCAGGCGTCACCTCCACGCGCGCGGCGGCGCACGTCGACGTCAACGCGGATCGGACGCCGGTGCCCGGCGGAAGACTCAGCACGGTGACGTCGACGAGTTCTGCGCAGGTCACCGCGCCTCGATCGGCCCACGGGTGGCCCCGGGGGACGACGACGGCGAGCGGTTCCCGGATGACAGTGAGCCCGGTGACCGCATCGGGCAGCGGGGCGGTGTGGGTGACCAGCGCCACGTCGAGTCTGCCGGTTGCGAGGTCGTCGATGAGGAGGTCGGAGTTGCCTTCCACGACGCTGATCCGCACACCGGGATGGGTGCGGCGGAAGGCGGCGAATCCGGCGAGGTATCCGGGGATGGTGCAGCCGATGACGGTTCCGAGGCGCAGGCTGCCGCGGACCACGCCGGACAACTCGTCGCTGACGGCGGCGATGGTGGCGATCGATGCGAGCGCCGCACGAGCGTGCGGGAGTACTTCGTGTCCGGCGGCCGTCACCGAGACTGTTCGCCCCCGACGGTCGAGCAGTCGATGCCCGACCTCGTGCTCCAATTTGGCGATCTGAGCCGAAACGCCTGACTGGCTCACGTGCAGATGGGCAGCGGCCGCAGTGAACGATCCCAGGTCGGCTACCGCCACCAGGTATCGCAACTGGTGCAGCTCCATAATCAGTAATGCTAATGGTTAGAAGAACCAGCTGTTGGACTGATGGGTGCAGTGGCGCGATGCTGGACGTGTGAACACGATGACACCAACCGCGATCGCCGAACTCTACTTCGACTGTTGGTCGCGGAAAGACTTCACCGATCTTGCCGTCCACCTGTCGGCCGACTGCCGCTTCACCGGCGTGTTCGGGACGGCGAATGGTCCCGACGAGTTCCTGAACGGCCTCACCGGCATGGCGGCCGGCACTGATTCGATCGTCGTCCGCAAACGGCTGGCCGACGACTCCGACGTGATCACCTGGTTCGACCTGGCGATGGGTGGGGCGCCCGCGACCGCCGTCGCCAACTGGACGCACGTGGACAACGGTCGGATCACCGCGGTCGTTGTGACCTTCGACCCGCGAGAGATATTAGCGGCGGCGTCGTAGCCGGTACGTATCATGACGCCATGACTTCCGTGCTCGCCGTGTGCGTCGTCCGTGCCCTGCACGCGGACTCCGGTCGGTCCGGGGTCACCGCGATCGACAAAGCCCCCGTCGACGGACCCGTCAAAGTCGGCGAGTACGGCCTGTACGCCGACGTCCAAGTCGACCGGAAGCATCACGGTGGCCTCGACAAGGCAATCTATGTCTATGCCCAGGAAGACATCGACTTCTGGGAGACCGAACTAGGACGCAAGATCCCGTTCGGCTTCTTCGGCGAGAATCTGCGAACCGAAGGCATCGATGTCAACGCGGCGAAGGTCGGCGAACGGTGGCGGATCGGTGGCGACGTGATCGTCGAAGTGACGTCGCCCCGGATCCCGTGCCAGACGTTCGCCCGCTGGATGGGCGACGACAGCGACGGTTGGGTCAAACGATTCGCGCAGGAACGTCGGCCCGGACCGTACCTCCGTGTCGTCAAACGTGGATCGGTCACCGTGGGTGACGAGATTAGCGTCCTCAGCGTGCCCGACGGCGCGCCGACGATCCGATCACTCGCGCGCTGACGCACCCCGGCGGCCCCTGGTTCCATGCCTCCACCATGCATCCGGCGAACGCGACTTCTCGCCGGAGCGAACAGTTTGACGCGCGGCGCGGGTCTACCTCTGTGACGGCACCCGACCGAGGTGCTGCTGAGCTGGAGGACTCCCATGCACAAGATGATCTTCGTGAACCTGCCCGTCGCCGACCTCGACGCGTCCCGCGCGTTCTTCGCCTCGATGGGATACGAGTTCAATGACAATTTCTGCGACGGCAACGCGCTCGCGCTCATTCTCGGCGACTCGATGGTCGCGATGCTGTTGCAGCGTGACTTCTACAAGACCTTTCTGCTGGGCAAGGAGGTGGTCGACGCGCATGTGGCGAGCGGCTGCATCATCTGCCTCAGTGGCGATAGTCGCGACGAAGTCGATGCCGTGGTCGATAAGGCGCTGGCGGCCGGCGCGACCGCAGGCGACACCGAAGAGCACGGGTTCATGTACGGGCGGTCGTTCTTCGACCTCGACGGCCACGCGTGGGAGATCATGTGGATGGATCCGGCCGCTGCGGAAGTCGGGCCACAGGCGTACGCGGCGCAGCAGGGCTGACTCGAGCCGTCAATGAGAAGTGGGCACAGCGTGACCGACGAACCGTCCTTCGAAGCAGCCACCGCCTCGTACCGCGCGGAACTGCTCGTGCACTGCTATCGGATGCTCGGCTCCGCGACCGATGCGGAGGACGTGCTGCAGGAGGTGTACCTCCGAGCGTGGAAGGCGTTCCACCGCTTCGAGGGACGGTCGTCGGTCCGCACCTGGATGTACACGATCGCGACCAACACCTGCCTCACCGCACTGGACGGTCGGTCGCGGCGTCCGCTCCCGACCGGACTCGGAAGCGAACCATCGGACCCACGGATCCCGGTGATCGCCGACGAGGCGAGACTCTGGCTGCAGCCGCTGCCCGACGCGGCGATCGGCGACCCGGCAGACACCGTGGTGGACCGAGAGAACGTCGGGCTGGCGATGGTCGCGGCGATGCAGGACCTGCCAGCGAGGCAACGAGCCGTCTTAATCCTGCGGGAAGTCCTGGCGTTCAGCGCCGCCGAGACCGCAGACCTCCTGGGCATGAGCGTCCCCGCCGCGAACAGCGCACTCGCCCGCGCACGCCGCACTATGGGAGAGGGCACCCGGCAGGACGGACGGCGAGCATCTGAGCTGACCGACAGCGAGCGCACCGTCTTCGACGAGTTCTGTCGCGCATTCGCCGACCATGACATCGACGGTGTCGTCGGAGTCCTCGCCGACGACGCAATATGGGAGATGCCGCCGTTCCCTGGTTGGTATCGGGGCGCCGCCGAGATCGGCGTGCTCACCTCAACGCAGTGCCCGGCAGTCGCCCCCGGCGACATCAGGATGGTCCCGACCGTCTGCAACGGGCTGCCGGCCGCAGGTATGTACCTGAGGGATGACGACGTCTGGCGCCGATTCCAGCTCGACGTGGTCAGCATCGTCGACGGAGCCGTCTGCCACGTCGGCGCATTCTTCGACGACGAGCTGTTCACCCTGGCGCGCTTGCCCGAAATACTGCGCTGACATGCCGATTTGGCGTCCGCGGCCAGACCTGTGTAACTTATTCGAAGTCAGCGCGACACCGCGCAGACACCTTCAGCCCGGCCAGGGCAGACGATCTCAACTCACGAACTGTGACTTCGGAAACGAAGTCGGAGCGAGTTTGTCCGGGAGAAATCAAATCTGGTAGGCTGGAAAGGTCGGCCTGAAACGGTTGATATAACAGTATATGTTCGCTGGAGTTCGGCCCTGATTGTGGGGTTGGTGCTGGTGGGTGTGTGTTCTTTGAGAACTCGATAGTGTGTAATGGATTTTTCTTGTGCCATAGTTTTGTATTTTTTGTGGCAGGGATAAAATTTTTGACGGACATTTTGTTTGTTTAGTTTTTTGTTTTTGTCAGTTTTTTGGATTGGTCAGGTTTTGCTTTCTGGCTTTGTGTTGAAATTGCTGATCCTTGTGGGGTTGGTTGTTTTGATGTTTTTTGTTGGAGAGTTTGATCCTGGCTCAGGACGAACGCTGGCGGCGTGCTTAACACATGCAAGTCGAACGGAAAGGCCCAGCTTGCTGGGTACTCGAGTGGCGAACGGGTGAGTAACACGTGGGTGATCTGCCCTGCACTCTGGGATAAGCCTGGGAAACTGGGTCTAATACCGGATATGACTCTGCGCTGCATGGCGTGGGGTGGAAAGCTTTTGCGGTGTGGGATGGGCCCGCGGCCTATCAGCTTGTTGGTGGGGTAATGGCCTACCAAGGCGACGACGGGTAGCCGACCTGAGAGGGTGATCGGCCACACTGGGACTGAGACACGGCCCAGACTCCTACGGGAGGCAGCAGTGGGGAATATTGCACAATGGGCGCAAGCCTGATGCAGCGACGCCGCGTGAGGGATGACGGCCTTCGGGTTGTAAACCTCTTTCGCTAGGGACGAAGCGCAAGTGACGGTACCTGGAGAAGAAGCACCGGCCAACTACGTGCCAGCAGCCGCGGTAATACGTAGGGTGCGAGCGTTGTCCGGAATTACTGGGCGTAAAGAGCTCGTAGGCGGTTTGTCGCGTCGTCTGTGAAATTCTGCAGCTTAACTGCAGGCGTGCAGGCGATACGGGCAGACTTGAGTACTACAGGGGAGACTGGAATTCCTGGTGTAGCGGTGAAATGCGCAGATATCAGGAGGAACACCGGTGGCGAAGGCGGGTCTCTGGGTAGTAACTGACGCTGAGGAGCGAAAGCGTGGGGAGCGAACAGGATTAGATACCCTGGTAGTCCACGCCGTAAACGGTGGGTACTAGGTGTGGGGCTCATTTCACGAGTTCCGTGCCGTAGCTAACGCATTAAGTACCCCGCCTGGGGAGTACGGCCGCAAGGCTAAAACTCAAAGGAATTGACGGGGGCCCGCACAAGCGGCGGAGCATGTGGATTAATTCGATGCAACGCGAAGAACCTTACCTGGGTTTGACATACACCAGACGTATGTAGAGATACATATTCCCTTGTGGCTGGTGTACAGGTGGTGCATGGCTGTCGTCAGCTCGTGTCGTGAGATGTTGGGTTAAGTCCCGCAACGAGCGCAACCCTTGTCCTGTATTGCCAGCACGTAATGGTGGGGACTTGCAGGAGACTGCCGGGGTCAACTCGGAGGAAGGTGGGGATGACGTCAAGTCATCATGCCCCTTATGTCCAGGGCTTCACACATGCTACAATGGCGCGTACAGAGGGCTGCGAGACCGTGAGGTGGAGCGAATCCCTTAAAGCGCGTCTCAGTTCGGATTGGGGTCTGCAACTCGACCCCATGAAGTCGGAGTCGCTAGTAATCGCAGATCAGCAACGCTGCGGTGAATACGTTCCCGGGCCTTGTACACACCGCCCGTCACGTCATGAAAGTCGGTAACACCCGAAGCCGGTGGCCTAACCCCTTGTGGGAGGGAGCTGTCGAAGGTGGGATCGGCGATTGGGACGAAGTCGTAACAAGGTAGCCGTACCGGAAGGTGCGGCTGGATCACCTCCTTTCTAAGGAGCAGACAACAATTCCTATGCCATGCTCGAATGTAGTGTGGGTGGGTGTTTGTTCACGGGTGAAACACAAGAAGCCACTGCGCGGACGTTGTGTTCGTGGGGCTGGTGCACTGGTTGTATGCTGGTGTGCTGGTGGTGGGATCGTTTGGGTGACTGGATGGTCGGATATTGCACACTATCGGGGTTCTGAGGGAACACATGTCGTTTCGGCAGGTGTTGTCTTGTGATGCTCGCTGGATTTCCGCGCCTGTGTGGGTGTGTGGGGTTGGGTGGGTGTGTGTTGTTTGAGAAGTGGATAGTGGATGCGAGCATCTTAAATTTTTAGATGTGTATTGCAATTTCAAAGATTTGTTTGTGTTGTCCACATTCGTGTCACAGCGTGGCTGGTGTCTTTCCGCTTTTGTGGGTGGTGGGGTGTTGGTTGGTGTTGTGGTGTGTTTGTGGGTGTTGTTGTAAGTGTTTTAGGGCGTTCGGTGGATGCCTTGGTACCAGGAGCCGATGAAGGACGTGGTAGGCCGCGATAGTCCTCGGGGAGTTGTCAAACGAGCTGTGATCCGAGGGTGTCCGAATGGGGAAACCCAGCACGAGTTATGTCGTGTTACCGCCCGGTGAATGTATAGCCGGGTTGGAGGGAACGTGGGGAAGTGAAACATCTCAGTACCCACAGGAAGAGAAAACAATTGTGATTCCGTGAGTAGTGGCGAGCGAAAGCGGATGAGGCTAAACCATGCGTATGTGATACTCGGCAGGGGTTGTGCGTGTGGGGTTGTGGGAGTGTCGTTCTTCGTGCTGCCGTGCGGAGCGCCAGTAAGAAAATCTTTCGTTAGGTGAAGTGGCCTGGAATGGTCTGCCGTAGTGGGTGAGAGTCCCGTAACTGTAAGCGATTGGTCTGGTGTCGATGTGTCCCAAGTAGCAGCGGGCTCGTGGAATCTGCTGTGAATCTGCCGGGACCACCCGGTAAGCCTAAATACTCTCTGGTGACCGATAGCGGACTAGTACCGTGAGGGAAAGGTGAAAAGTACCCCGGGAGGGGAGTGAAATAGTACCTGAAACCGGACGCTTACAATCCGTCAGAGCCTTCCCTTTGTTGGGTGGGGTGATGGCGTGCCTTTTGAAGAATGAGCCTGCGAGTTAGTGCTCAGTGGCGAGGTTAACCCGTGTGGGGTAGCCGTAGCGAAAGCGAGTCTGAATAGGGCGTTTATGAGTCGCTGGGTCTAGACCCGAAGCGGAGTGATCTACCCATGGCCAGTGTGAAGCGACGGTAAGACGTCGTGGAGGCGCGAACCCACTTCAGTTGAAAATGGAGGGGATGAGTTGTGGGTAGGGGTGAAAGGCCAATCAAACTCCGTGATAGCTGGTTCTCCCCGAAATGCATTTAGGTGCAGCGTCACGTGTTTCTTACTGGAGGTAGAGCTACTGGATGGCCGATGGGCCCTAAAAGGTTACTGACGTCAGCCAAACTCCGAATGCCGGTAAGTGAGAGCGTGGCAGTGAGACTGCGGGGGATAAGCTTCGTAGTCGAGAGGGAAACAGCCCAGATCGCCGGCTAAGGCCCCTAAGCGTGTACTAAGTGGAAAAGGATGTGGGGTCGCGAAGACAACCAGGAGGTTGGCTTAGAAGCAGCCACCCTTGAAAGAGTGCGTAATAGCTCACTGGTCAAGTGATCCTGCGCCGACAATGTAGCGGGGCTCAAGTACACCGCCGAAGCCGCGGCACTCACACATTACATCGGCCACCCTTTTGGGGGTGTGTCTAGTGGTGTGGGTGGGTAGGGGAGCGTCCTGCATCCGTGGAAGCCGCAGAGTGATCTAGTGGTGGAGGGTGTGGGAGTGAGAATGCAGGCATGAGTAGCGAAAGACAAGTGAGAAACTTGTCCGCCGAATGACCAAGGGTTCCTGGGCCAGGTTAATCCGCCCAGGGTGAGTCGGGACCTAAGGCGAGGCCGACAGGCGTAGTCGATGGACAACGGGTTGATATTCCCGTACCCGTGCATCCGCGACAAATGGTGAATCATCTGTACTAACCGCCCAAAAGCATGTGTGACTTTCTTCGGATTGTTGTGTGTGTGGCTGCGTGGGACCTTGGGTGTAGTAGTCAAGCGATGGGGTGACGCAGGAAGGTAGCTGGGCCAGTCAGTGGTTGTACTGGTGTAAGCCTGTAGGGAGTGGTGTAGGTAAATCCGTGCCACATATGTCCTGAGAGGTGATGCGTAGCCGTTGTGGCGAATTCAGTGATCCTATGCTGCCGAGAAAAGCCTCTAGTGAGTTGGTGCATGGCCCGTACCCCAAACCGACACAGGTGGTCAGGTAGAGAATACTAAGGCGATCGAGATAACTGTGGTTAAGGAACTCGGCAAATTGCCCCCGTAACTTCGGGAGAAGGGGGACCATGGCTGGTGATCATCTTTACGGTGGGAGCTGGTTGTGGTCGCAGAGACCAGAGAGAAGCGACTGTTTACTAAAAACACAGGTCCGTGCGAAGTCGTAAGACGATGTATACGGACTGACGCCTGCCCGGTGCTGGAAGGTTAAGAGGACCGGTTAACCACTTTGGTGGTGAAGCTGAGAATTTAAGCCCCAGTAAACGGCGGTGGTAACTATAACCATCCTAAGGTAGCGAAATTCCTTGTCGGGTAAGTTCCGACCTGCACGAATGGCGTAACGACTTCTCTGCTGTCTCAACCACAGACTCGGCGAAATTGCAGTACGAGTAAAGATGCTCGTTTCGCGCGGCAGGACGAAAAGACCCCGGGACCTTCACTATAGCTTGGTATTGGTGTTCGGTACGGTTTGTGTAGGATAGGTGGGAGACTGTGAAGCTGGCACGCTAGTGTTGGTGGAGTCGTTGTTGAAATACCACTCTGATCGTATTGGGCTTCTAACCTCGGACCCTGATCGGGTTCAGGGACAGTGCCTGGTGGGTAGTTTAACTGGGGCGGTTGCCTCCTAAAATGTAACGGAGGCGCCCAAAGGTTCCCTCAGCCTGGATGGCAATCAGGTGTTGAGTGTAAGTGCACAAGGGAGCTTGACTGTGAGACGTACATGTCGAGCAGGGACGAAAGTCGGGACTAGTGATCCGGCACCGGCAAGTGGAAGCGGTGTCGCTCAACGGATAAAAGGTACCCCGGGGATAACAGGCTGATCTTCCCCAAGAGTCCATATCGACGGGATGGTTTGGCACCTCGATGTCGGCTCGTCGCATCCTGGGGCTGGAGTAGGTCCCAAGGGTTGGGCTGTTCGCCCATTAAAGCGGCACGCGAGCTGGGTTTAGAACGTCGTGAGACAGTTCGGTCTCTATCCGCCGCGCGCGATTAGAAACTTGAGGAAACCTGTCCCTAGTACGAGAGGACCGGGACGGACGAACCTCTGGTGTGCCAGTTGTTCTACCAAGAGCACTGCTGGTTAGCTACGTTCGGAAGGGATAACCGCTGAAAGCATCTAAGCGGGAAGCCTGTTCCAAGATGAGGTTTCTCACCTGCCCTTTGGGTGGGGTAAGGCCCCCTACAGACTATGGGGTTGATAGGCCAGAACTGTAAGCATAGTAATATGTTCAGGTGACTGGTACTAATAGGCCGAGGACTTACTAACAACACTCACACACATTCTTTTTGTTTAAGTGTGTCTCGCATCCACTATCTACTTCTGAGGCCGCACACGCGATAACCTCATATTGTTTCGGTGGCTATAGCGGAGGGGAAACGCCCGGCCCCATTCCGAACCCGGAAGCTAAGCCCTCCAGCGCCGATGGTACTGCACTTTAATCAGTGTGGGAGAGTAGGACACCGCCGAACTAGAATTCGAGTAGAGCCCCCAACACATTCGTGTTGGGGGCTCTACTCCTATATCCACCACCTATACAGAAGAGCCGAAATACCAGCAGATCAGACGAGAGTCGACAAGGCCGCCAGTCGCTCGTGCGCTTGCGTCATGATCGACTCGATCAGATCGGCGCACGATGGAAGATCGTCGATCATCCCGACGACCTGGCCGGACGCCAGGACTCCCGCGTCTGTATTTCCCTCGACAAGGCCGGCTTTCAACAACATCGGGGTGTTACCCGCCATGATGATCTGCTGCCAGGTTCGCTCACCGGATCGCCGCATCGACAAGCCGTCCCGGAGCATGGTCGTCCAACGCATGCCGGTCAGCTGCTTGAACTCGTTCGCGTTGCGGGCAGCGGCAACAAGCGCTCTCGCCCGCGATCCACTTTCGAGCGCGTCCACCAGCTGCGTGCGGAGCACACGGTGCGGCATACCGTCGACCTTCGTCGAGACGATCGTGTCGTTCAACGTACGGTCCAGGTATTCCTGCTTGACGCTGTCCGGGACGGCGGAGTCGGAAGTCAACAGGAAACGGGTGCCCATCGCGACACCGTCCGCGCCGTAGCCGAGAGCCGCGACAAGGCCGCGGCCGTCGAAGAACCCGCCTGCTGCGATTACCGGTATCGACGTGTTCCCGGCGCCGCCGAGTGCGTCGACGACTGACGGCAAGAGCAGCGTCGTCGCGACCGGTCCCGTGTGACCGCCGCCTTCGCCGCCCTGCACAATTACGGCATCGGCGCCCCATGACGCGACCTTGACGGCATGCTTGGCAGCGCCGATCGATGGCACCACGACGAGGCCGTGGTCCTTGAGCTTCGTGATGAGTTCGGGCTTAGGCGCGAGCGCGAACGACGCGACCTTCACGCCTTCACGGATCAGCAGGTCGACGCGTTCGCCAGCATCGGTGGCGTCCGCGCGGAGGTTTACCCCGAACGGCATGTCGGTCAGCGACTTCGTCTTCTTGATCGCGAAGTCGAGCTCGTCATAGGTCATCGTCGCCGACGCGAGTATCCCCAGCCCGCCTGCGTTCGCGGTCGCGGCCGTGAGCGACGGCCCCGACACCCAGCCCATACCGGTTTGCACGATCGGATACCGGACGCCGACCATTTCCGTGAAGCGAGTGCTCAAGGTCGGGGCGGTCATGATTTGACCTCGCGATTACGGGCACCCTTCGGATCGACGACCTCGCGGATGATCTGGAGTTGTTCGGCGGTCGGCGCCTCGGTGACCGGCGCGGAGTGAAGGTCTGCGACGGGGAAGCCCGTGTTGTCAGCGACCTCGTCGGCCGTGACACCGGGATGTAGCGAGAGCGCGCGCATCGTGTGTCCTGGACCGCCGAAGTCGAAGACGCCGAGATTGGTGACCACGCGGTGGATGTTCAGCGAATCGAACGCCGGGTTCGCGCTATCGACTTTGTCGAATCCGACCCCGCACACGATGTCGACGGCGTCGACGAACACCCGCTTCGAGTGGCGTGCCACCCAGTAGCTCGTCGGATGGCCGAGTGTGTTGCCCGGGGCGCCGCGCAGGCCGAACATCTGGCGGGTCGGCTTCTGGAGCGGGCCGAATGCCGACAGGTTCTGGTTGCCGAAACGGTCGATCTGGTTGGCGCCCATCACGACATGGCGGCGTCCACCACCGATGACATCGAAGACTTTGCGGAACGGCATCCAACCTTCGGCCGGTCCGGACTTTCCGACCGCGGGCGTGTCTGCGAGGATGACTGCTTCGCCGTCGGTGATGAGCAAATCAGGTTCGGTCGTCAAGCGGGCCAGACGAGCGCCAATCAGTGGTGTGGTCGCCATCGGCGACGCCATGATCTCGCCGGAACCGGTGAAAATGTCGGCGCACGACGTGACGCAATATTCGGCGCGGGTGATATCGGTGGTGCTCACTTGCTCTCCTCCTGGTCGGCGTGCCAGCGGCCTACTTCGTTCTGGTACGTCGCCTCGTCGACGTCGAGGAACCGTTCGCGGAACGAGATCCACGACTGTTCATCGGCGGCCGCTTCGGCGTAAAACCGCTGGAACGACTCGTCGCGTCCGTACCCCCCGCTGAAGGTGAAGTGGGCACCGTTCGGCGCGTGGACCACGCGGTCGACGTCCATCCGATTCAGCAGCAGACGCTCGTTGGGTACCTCGGCGACCAACTCTTCAGTGGAGACGATGCGATCGGTCTCCAAGTAGCGCCGTTGCGCAGCAGCCATGTAGATGTCGTCGAAGTACGGGTCGATACCGGTGTAGCCGGCGTTCCCGTGGACGTCCGCAACGTCGAGGTGCACGAATGCAGCGTCCAGCGTGAGCGCGGGCATCGCGACCAACGTCTGAGTGCGGCCATCGGCTTCCGGATACGGTGATTCGACAGTCTTGAGTTCACCGTCCCAGAAGTCAAAGACAGCCGAGCCGAGCCCGGCTCGGATCGGCATGAACGGCAGACGAGCGGCAGCGGCCTGGAGGCCGCACTTGACCATGCCCTCGTCCATCTCCCGGGATTCGATCGCGCCCGCGGTGCGGGCCTTCGCGAACCACGGGTCATAGAACGGTGCCGAATCGAGGGAGACGAAACCGTAGTAGGCGCGGCGGACCTTGTTCGCCGCGCACAGCAATCCGAGGTCGGCTCCGCCGTAAGTGACGACTGTCAGATCCTTGACGTCGCTGCGCGCCAGCGCCCGGACCAGCGCCATCGGCTTACGCCGCGAACCCCATCCGCCGATGCCGATGGTCATACCATCGCGGAGTTCAGCGACGACATCGTCCAGTGAGCTCGTCTTGTCCCGAAATCCCATTCCTCAGTTCCCTTTCGGCTTGCCGGTGTCGACGAACGCATCGCGATGCTCGTCGGCCACTCCGGCCAGATTCAATTCGTAGGTGTACCGCTGTTCGAGCAGGTAGCTCGTCTTCACGTCGACCGGGTCGATGCCGTTAATTGCCGCTTTCGCGGCCCGGATCACTCTGGTGTCCTTCGCCGCAATCATGTCCGCGACCTCAAGAGCCGCGTCGAGCAGTTCGTCGCGGGGGACGGCCCGGTACACCGAACCGAAGTGGACGAGCTGCTGCGCCGTGATGTTCTGTGCAGTGAAGTACAGCGTGCGCATCATGTGTTGCGGAACCAGCCGCGAGAGGTGCGTCGCCGCCCCAAGGGCTCCTCGGTCGACTTCGGGAAGCCCGAACACCGCGTCGTCGGACGCGACGATCACATCAGCGTTGCCGACGAGACCGATCCCGCCGCCGACACAGAAGCCGTTGACCGCGGCGATCACCGGGACCGCACAGTCGTAGACGGCGGAGAACGCGGCAGCACACCCCTTGTTGGCGGCAACGAGGGCGTCGAATCCGGACGTCGCCTGCATCTCCTTGATATCTACGCCCGCATTGAATCCTCGACCTTCGGCACGCAGGATCACGACGGCCGTCTCCGGATCGTCTCCCGCTGCCAAAATCTGCTCCCCAAGCTGGAACCAGGCCGCGCTCGGTAACGCGTTGACCGGTGGAAAGTCGACGGTGACGGTAACGATGCCTGACTCTGTGCGGTTGGTGGTGATCGGCACACCTGCTCCTTACGTTCCGCAGTACCCAAGCAAATGCTTGCTTGTCCGGTAGACTAGCATTCATGAGTGAGACAGCACATACGCGTGCCGAACTAGGGATCGCCGGGTCGACAATCCTGGTGACTGGGGGTGCGCGAGGCGTCGGCGCGGGAATCTCAGACGTGTTGGAGAGCTTGGGCGCGACCGTCGCGGTCTGCGCCCGCCGCGAGCCAGAAAATCCGGTCGCCGGCCGCAGCTTCTATTCGTGTGACGTCCGCGACTCCGACGCGGTCTCGACGATGATCGCTCAGATCGTCGAGGAACACGGCACGATCGACGGGTTGGTCAACAACGCGGGCGGATCGCCGTTCGCCCTCGCGGCCGAGGCGTCCGACCGCTTCACGCAGAAGATCCTCGAACTAAACCTCCTCGCACCGATGGTTGTCGCTCGGGCGGCGCGTACCGCGATGACTGCGTGCGGCGGCGGCGGGGCCATCGTCAACGTGTCGAGCGTGAGTGGACACCGACCGTCACCCGGAACCGCCGCGTACGGTGCGGCAAAGGCTGGCCTCGACAACCTCACGCGATCGCTGGCCGTCGAATGGGCACCGTCCGTCCGCGTCAACTCAGTCGTCTGCGGACCGGTCCAGACTGAGCTGTCGCACCTGCATTTCGGCGACGACGCCGGGATCGACGCCGTAGGACAGACAATCCCGATGGGCAGACTGGCGCAACCAGAGGATGTGGGGCGGGCCGTCGCCTTCCTCCTGTCGCCATTGGCGTCGTATATCACCGGGTCAACTCTCACCGTCGACGGCGGCGGAGAGAAGCCCGCATTTCTCGCGGCGGCGAACGCCGACAACACGATGTGACCGAAGAGTCCCGACAGAAAGTGATTGAACAAGTGAGCAAGACGAATGAAGACCGCGTTGTGATCGTGACCGGCGCCGGCCAGGGTATCGGACGCGCGCACGCATTGGCGTTCGCGGCCGACGGGGCGAAGGTCGTCGTGAACGACTACGCGGCAGACTCGGCAGTGGCAGTGGCGGACGAGATTATCGCAGCAGGCGGAGAAGCCGTCGTCGCGACCGGTGACGTCGCCGACTGGGACACCGGCGCGGCGATCGTGCAGACTGCGGTCGACTCATTCGGACGTCTCGATGCGCTCGTCAACAACGCCGGGTTCCTCCGCGACCGCATGCTGGTGTCGTTCAGCGAAGACGAATGGGACTCGGTGGTGCGCGTGCACCTCAAGGGTCATTTCGTGATGCTTCGCCACGCGGCTGCCTACTGGCGCGGTGAGGCGAAGTCTGGCCGGACTCCGCAGGCGCGCATCGTCAACACGTCGTCTGGAGCAGGCATCTTCGGGTCGGTGGGTCAGGGCAATTATGCGGCGGCGAAAGCCGCGATCGCCGAACTGACGATTCAGGCCGCGGCCGAACTCGGGGGGTACGGGATCGTTGTCAACGCGATCGCACCAGCGGCTCGGACGCAGATGACGATGGGCGCGGGCGACGCGATGGCCACGCAGATGGCGGCACCGGACGACGGTTCGTTCGACGCGATGGATCCGGCCAACATCTCGCCGCTCGTCGTCTGGCTGGCATCGGCCGAAGCCGCCGATGTCACCGGACGGCTCTTCGAGGTCGAGGGCGGCACGGTGACCGTGCTCGACGCCTGGCAACGCGCTGCCAGCACCGATAACGGCGCCCGCTGGGAGCCGAGTGAACTCGGCCCCGTGGTGCGCGGGCTCCTCGCCAAATCGCCCGAGCAGGTCAAGGCCTACGGGGCTCGCTAAGACTGGGCCGCGCTGAGACTGGGCCCGGTCTCAGGCGGTTGCGCCGGGAGCGCGGACGACCATCGGGACGCCGGGGAAGTGAGCGGCGATCTCCGAACGTGAACGACGGAGCGCGGCTACGCCGTATCCGTGCTTACGGCTCTCCGGCCGAATCCAGATGCGGACGTCCACTTCGCCGCCGGTGAGCTCCCCGAAGACGATGCCGACCTTCTCGTCATTCTCGACGGCGACCAGCCAGACCGCGTCCTCGTTGTCGACGCGGCCGACTCCACGAGCGATCTCGTCGCCGATCTCGCCTGCGGGCGCACCCGAGCCGTCGCCTGCGACGCCTTGCTCGGCGGTGCGCTCGGTGAAGAGGTCGGCGTCGTCGTCCGCGGAGAACGGCCGGAGGTCGAGCGTCTCGCCGGTGCTGGCTGGGCGTTCGGCGAGCGTGAACGTGATGGCCTTGTTGAGGTCGTCGAGTTCGCTCTGGTTCTTGCGGCGCTCAGCCTTGGTCAGTTGGTGTAGGGACATGTTGAGCACGGCTTCGGCGCCGAGTTTCGATTTGCCAAGTAGGTCGGCGATCGCGGCGGCTGCGGAGTCGCGGTCGTCGGCATCGACGATCGTGTCCAGAACCTCGTGTCGCCGCTCGAGAGCGGTGAGCAGTGCGTCAGTGATGTCGCGGCGGGTGGTGGCCTGGTCTAAATCAGTCATGAACCGATCGTGGCACGACTTCTCGGTTACCGGCAGGTCTACCGAGCGGTAATCTTCTGCGAGTGCTCCCGCAGTGCGCGACAACGGGTTTCGTGGAGTCCCTTTCGCAAATCTAGAACACGTTCTAGTGTTGTCGTATGAGTGGAGATGAGACTGTCCTGTCCGCGGAACGACTGCTGCACAACCCGGTACACCTCGGTGATCTGATGGTCGCGGCGCTCAAGCGTCACGCGAACAGTCCGGTGCTGCAGATCGCTGGAACCGAATTGACCGGCCGCGAGATGGCCGACGCCATCAGTCGCTATGTCCAGGCGTGCGAGAGTCTGGGGTCGGGTACTGGGACCGCCGTCGGGCTCCTCGCCCTGAATCGTCCCGAAGTGTTGTTCGTCGTCGGCGCCGGCCAGACTCAAGGGTGGCGCCGCACGGCGTTGCATCCGCTCGGTTCGGCCGACGACCACGCCTATGTGTTGTCCGACGCCGGAGTCAGCACGCTGATCATTGACCCTGTTCCGATGTTCGTCGAGCGGGCAGTCGTGCTGCTGGAGAAGGTCGACTGCCTCACCCAGGTCCTCACTCTTGGCCCGGTGCCTCCGGAGCTGGCCGACGTCGGGGTCGACCTGATCGCAGCCGCCGAACGCTGTATTCCACGGCCACTGTCAGCGAAGGTGCTCGACCCCGAACACGTCGTGTCGATCACGTACACCGGCGGCACGACGGGTAAGCCCAAGGGCGTCATCGGAACCGCACGCGCGATGTCGACGATGACACAGATCCAGCTCGCCGAGTGGGAATGGCCCGAGCGGCCGCGGTTCCTCATGTGCACGCCGCTCTCGCACGCCGGTGCGGCGTTCTTCGTGCCGACGCTGATCAAGGGCGGCATCATGCTCGTGCTCGGCAAGTTCGACCCGGCCGAGGTTCTGGAGACAATCGAACGCGAAAAGATCACCGCGACCATGCTGGTTCCGTCGATGATCTACGCGCTCATGGACCATCCGGATTCACATACGCGTGACCTGTCGTCGTTGGAGACCGTCTACTACGGTGCGTCTGCGATCAATCCGGTCCGGCTGGCCGAGGCGATCGACCGGTTTGGGCCGATCTTCGCGCAGTACTACGGCCAGTCCGAGTCGCCGATGGTTATTTCCTACCTGCGCAAGGACGAGCACGACGCGGCGCGGCTCGGCAGTTGCGGCAGGCCGTCGGCGTTCCTGCGGACCAAACTCGCCGGGCCGGACGGTGCACCCGTCGTGCAGGGTGAGCCCGGCGAGATCTGTGTGTCCGGGCCACTCCTCGCCGGCGGCTACCTCGGTCTGCCCGAACAGACTGCCGAGACGTTTGCCGACGGGTGGCTGCACACCGGGGACGTCGCGCGGGAGGACGAAGACGGATTCTGGTTCATCGTCGACCGCACCAAGGACATGATCGTGACTGGCGGGTTCAACGTGTTCCCCCGGGAGGTCGAGGACGTCGTGGCCGAACATCCGGCCGTCGCCCAGGTCGGTGTGATCGGGGTGCCCGACGAGAAGTGGGGTGAAGCGGTGACCGCCGTCGTCGTGCTGCGGCCCGACGCTGGCGAGAGCGACGATGCGAAGGATCGGGTCATCGGCGAGATCCAGGCGTCTGTCAAGGAGCGCAAAGGTGGCGTCCAGTCGCCGAAACGAATCTTCTTCGTCGATTCGCTTCCGCTCACCGCTCTCGGCAAGCCGGACAAGAAGGCTCTGCGCGCTCAGTTCTGGGAGGGTCTCGAGCGCTCAGTAGGGTGATCGCCTTCGCCGCACCCACGTTGTGGCCGGGCGCGGCAGGGGCGGTCACCAGAATCGTGTTGCACAACGGTCGTCACGCGACCGTTGTGCAACACGATTCGTCGGTTAGGCGGGGTCGCAGATGACGACCGGGATCGTTCGCTCCGTCCAGGCCGCATAGGTGTCGAAGTCCGCGTAGAGATCGACCAGCGTCGGCCAGAGCGCGGCCCGTTCGTCGTCGTCGGCGATGCGGGCCGTGAAGTCTCCGGTGTCCGAATCGATCTGGACTCTCACCGACGGATTCGCTTTCAGATTGTGATACCAGGCGGGGTTCGCGGGCAGTCCGCCCTGTGATGCGACGAGCACGATGGACTCGCCGTGGCGCAGGTACAGCAGTGGAACGGTGCGCGCCTCGCCGGATCTGCGTCCAGTCGTCGTCAAGAGGCAGACCGGGACGGGTTTGCGCATGGCAGCACCGACCCGCCACCGGTTGCCCAGGCGTCCGCCGGTCACCCGGTACAGCTTCGTATTCAGTCGCGACCCGTACTTGATGATCCGCCCGACGATTGGCGAATCGAGTTGCGCCGGACGACTGTTCGGGTCCATCGAGTCAGATCCGTTCGAGGATCGTCGCGGTAGACAGTGCGCCGCCCGCGCACATTGTGACAAGAGCGTGCTGCGAGTCGGTGCGCTCGAGTTCGTGCAACGCGGTGGTGATCAGTCGTGAACCGGTGCTGCCCACCGGGTGGCCGAGCGCGATCGCGCCGCCATTGACGTTCACCCGGTCCATGTCGGCCCCGTGCACCTGCGCCCAACTGAGCACCACGGATGCGAACGCTTCATTGATCTCGACGACGTCGATGTCGCTCAGGCTCATGCCGGTCCTGGCGAGCACGCGCTCGGTGGACTGCACCGGACCGTCGAGGTGGTAGTACGGGTCGGCTCCGACGAGAGCCTGGCTCTTGATACGCGCGCGCGGACGCAGCCCGAGCTCGCGAGCCTTGTCTTCGTCCATGATCAGCACGGCGGCGGCACCGTCGGAGATCTGCGAGGAGGTTCCCGCGGTGTGGACGCCGCCCTCGATCACGGGCTTCAGCGCGGCGAGAGACTCGCGAGTCGTCTCGCGCAGCCCCTGGTCTCGGTTCACGTCGAGGATCTGCCCGGTCAGCTCGCCCTCGCGGGTGCGTTCGGGCGCCTTGACCGAGAGGACTTCACGGTCGAAGCGGCCCTCGTCCCACGCGCGTTTTGCGTTCTCCTGCGATCGGACGCCGAGCGCGTCGACGTCGGCACGAGTAATGCCGCGTAGCTTCGCGATTCGTTCGGCCGCTTCGAATTGGTTGGGCATGTCGATGCTCCACGACTCCGGGCGACGTGGCCCCGCATCGGTTCCGACGTTCGCACCGAGCGGCACATGGGACATCGATTCGATGCCGCATGCGATGCCGACGTCGATCGCGCCGGCTGAGATCAGTCCTGCCACGAAATGATTCGCCTGCTGCGCGGATCCGCACTGGCAGTCGATGGTGGTCGCCCCGGTCTGCCACGGCAGGCCCGCGTTCAGCCACGCGGTGCGGGTGACGTTGTTGCTCTGTTCGCCGACTTGCATCACCGCGCCGCCGACCACCTGTTCGACGAGGGTCGGGTCAATGCCCGCCCGTTCGAGCACGCCCACCTGGGCGGCGCCCAGGATCTCGGCCGCATGTAGACCCGACAGCCAGCCGTTTCGTTTGCCGATCGGCGTGCGAGCCGCTTCGACGATTACCGGTACACCCATGTCACAGTCCTCTCGATGATCAATTTCATCAAAACTAGAACAAGTTCTTGTTCACGTCCATCCAGTGTGGCAGAGTGTGATCTACGACAAATTGTAACGGGTTCTCGTTTTCCAACGAAGCTCGCGACCTTTGAATTGAGGTGATGGCGTGACCCAAGCGCAGAGTGTTGAGGCGGGGGCGTCGCAGGAATCAGCGGGCGGTTGCCCGTTCATGCATCAGGAGGGCTGGGACTTCACGAATCCGGACCTGTTGGTCCAAGGCATCCCGATGAAGGAGTTCGCCGAACTCCGCAAGACTGCTCCCGTCTGGTGGAACGCGCAGCTCCCCGGCAAGGGTGGCGGCTTTCATGACGGCGGGTACTGGGTGGTTTCGAAGCTCGACGACATCCGGGAGATCTCGAAGAACGCCGACGACTGGTCGGCCAACGCGAACGGCGTCATCATGCGGTTCGACGACGAGATGCCGTCGGATCAGCTCGAAGTGACCAAGGCGCTTCTGATCAACAACGATCCGCCGGAACACACGCGCATGCGCAAGATCGTCTCGCGTGCCTTCACCCCGAAGGCGGTCCACGCACTCGAAGACAAGCTCGACGAGGCGGCGCGCCGCATCGTCTCCGAGGCTGCCGCGACAGGCAACGGCGACTTCGTCGAACAAGTCGCCGTTGACCTACCGCTCCTCGCGATCGCCGACCTCCTCGGCGTCCCCGAGGAGGATCGCGCCAAGCTGTTCCACTGGTCCAACGCGATGATGAACTACGACGACCCGGACTTCGAGCCGGACGCGTTGACCGCCAACATGGAGATCCTCGGCTACGGCTACAACATGGCCGAACAGCGGCGCAATTGCCCGGCCGATGACATCGTGACGACGCTGATCGAAGCGGACATCGACGGGCACGCGCTCGACGAGACCGAGTTCGGCTTCTTCTTCATCCTCCTCACCGTTGCGGGCAACGAGACCACGCGTAACGCCATCTCGCACGGCATGAACGCGTTCCTCGACAACCCGGACCAGTGGGAACTGTTCAAGAAGGAACGGCCCGCGACCGCCGTCGACGAGATCGTCCGATGGGCGACCCCCGTCAACTGCTTCCAGCGCACCGCCACACGGGACACCACGGTCGGCGGCGTCGAAATCAAGCAGGGGCAGCGGGTCGGCTTGTTCTACGGCTCGGCCAACTACGACGAAGACATCTTCGATGATCCGTACTCGTTCAACATCATGCGCGACCCCAACCCGCACGTCGGATTCGGCGGAAACGGCACGCACTTCTGCATCGGCGCCAACCTGGCCCGCATGGAGATCAATCTGATGTTCAACGCCATCGCCGACCTCGTTCCGGACATCACCAAGCTCGGTGCCCCCGACCGTCTCCGCCACGGCTGGATCAACGGCATCAAGGAACTTCAGGTCGACTACGGAACGAAGTGAGGAACAATGGCTGACGAGTTGCCGTCGTACCTCAATCTCGACAGGGAGAACCATCCGGCAGTTCTCGCCGGATTACGCTCCCGCGAAGCCGTGAATGCGCGCGACAAACAAGCGTGGCTCGCCAACTTCGCTGCCGACGCTGTCGTCGAAGACCCGGTAGGGCCGTCGATGTTCGACGAAGAAGGCGTCGGGCACCGCGGCGCCGAAGCGCTGTCCGCGTTCTGGGACAAGACCATCGGCACCACAGAGAAGCTCGACTTCGTCTTCGACAAGGAGATCATCTGCGGCAACGAGGTGGCATACGTCGGCAAGATAGTCACCCATATCGCGGGCCACATCTCGGAGGCGAACGGAGTCTTCACGTACAAGGCCGACAGCAACGGCGACCTGGTGGCGTTGCGGGCGTTCTGGGAGGTCGGGGAGACGATATCCTCCCTGCGCCCGGCGTGAGATCCGCCCTGCCGCTGCGAGCCCGGCGACCTTCTCGAGGTCGCCGGGCTCGTTTCGCGTCTACTTCTTGAAGCGTTTGGCTATGTGAGAGTCGACAGAGACGATGCCCTGGTCGGCGATGGCGATGGCGATCAGGCCGGCGATGAGGGCGAGGGGGAGTTCGTAGCCGCCGTCGGACGACCAGAATCCGGCGTCGATATGGGCGATGAAGATCGCGCCAATCATGTCGAAGATCAAGAGTAGGGCGACGAGCGGGACGGCGATGCCCGCGATCAGGGCGATACCGCCCGCGAACTCGAGGATGGCGGCGACCCACGCCGAGAGAGTCGGGGCGGGAGCGCCCATCATCTCGAAGCCTGCGGACGTGGCGTCCATGCCGTTGACGAACAGTTTCTGGCAGCCGTGTGCGAGAAAGATGATGCCGAGGATGACGCGGGCGACGGTCGTCGACAAGCCCTGCGCTTGCTTGAGCGGGTTCATGTGCAGCTCCTGGAAGATGGGCGTTCGGGTGGAACGCTCGAGTGAACGGACCAGACGATCGAACCACTTACCTTTCGTAAGTGCAAGCGGGGGCGTACATTGATTCCGTGTCCGAATCCTCCACGCTTGCCTACGACGTGTTCGCGAAGAAATGCCCGTCGCGGCAGGTCTTCGAACACGTCACCGGGAAATGGGGTGCACTCGTCCTCGGAACCCTCGGCACCGGCCCGCAGCGCTTCGGCGAGATCCGAGCGCAGGTCGAGGGCATCAGCGACCGGATGCTCACCCAGACCCTGCGCACCCTGTGCGACGACGGCCTCGCCGTGCGCGCCACGGCGTCGCCCGCGCACCCTGACTACCAGCTGACCGATGCCGGACAAGTCGTCGCCGTCGCCGTCCGGACATTGATCGCCGCGGTCGAGGCGGCGATGGAGCGCGGTGCGGGAGGATAGAAGGCCCGCACACCTACCGAGTGCATACGCAAAAAGCGGAGCCGAGACTCAGTCTCGGCTCCGCTTTTCTGGTGCGAAGGGGTCTGTTACGGCTTGTCGGCGCCCACAACCCACATCGAGAAGTACTGCGAACCGCCACCGTAGGCGTGACCGAGCGCTTTTCGGGCGTCCGGGACTTGGTGGTCTCCGGCCTTGCCCATCACCTGGATCGCGGCCTCGGCGCAGCGGATCATGCCGGACGCGCCGATCGGGTTGGATGAGAGCACGCCGCCGGAGGCGTTGACTGGCAGCTTGCCGCCGATCGCGGTCTCACCAGCTTCGGTGAGTTTCCAACCCTCGTACTCGGGCATGAAACCGAGGTTCTCGAGCCACATCGGTTCGAACCAGGAGAACGGGACGTAGATCTCGGCGGTGTCGATCTCCTCGAGCGGATTCGTGATGCCCGCGTCCTTCCACAGTGCGGCGGACGCGTCGCGACCGGCCTGCGGACTCACCACGTTGCGGTGCGAGTACGACAGCGGTTCGGTACGCATCGCCGTCGCGTGAATCCACGCGACCGGACGGCCGTCGGCGACGGCGTCGTCGGCCGCGGGCTCGTCGCCGATTACGACGGCGCACGCGCCATCGGACGACGGACATGTCTCGTCGAACCGGATCGGATCCCACAGCATCTGCGAGGCGAGGACCTTGTCGACGGTGATGTCGGGTTGATGCAGGTGCGCCAACGGGTTGCGCGAGCCGTTAAGACGGTCCTTGGCAGCGACCATCGCGCCGATATGGCCCGGTGCCCGTGAATTGTTGATGTACGCACGGACGTGCGGAGCGAAGAATCCGCCAGCACCCGCACCGACCGGCATGGTGAACGGAACCGGGATCGACAGTGCCCACATGGCGTTCGACTCCGACTGCTTCTCCCACGACAACGCCAACACTCGGCGATGCACGCCGCTGGTGATCAGTGAGGTCCCGACGACGGCGGTGGACGCGCCGACCGATCCCGCGGTGTGTACTCGGATGAGTCGTTTGCCGACTGCTCCGATCGCCTCGGCCATCGCCAACTCGGGCATCATCGATCCCTCGAACAGGTCAGGTGCCTTGCCGATGACGATCGCGTCGATTTCGTCCAGGCTCACTTGGGCGTCGTCGAGTGCCCGGTCGATCGCTTCACGGCACATTCCGGCCATCGTGACGTCGTGTCGTTTGGCGACGTACTTCGTCTGCCCCGTGCCCAGCACGGCGGCGCGATTGCGTCCCATCAGTTCTCGCCTTCCAACGTGAGCACCATGTTCTGTTGCAGGAGCGGCCCGCTCGTTGCGTGCGCCAGTGCCGTGCGCGCCTGCCCGGTGAGGATCGCGTGTGCGGCGTAACCGATGCGCTGCAGTCCTGCGGAGAACAGCGCGTGGCCGCCCATTACCCCGCCGGACGGGTTGATCTGTGTGTCTTCGCCGATGCCGAGTTCGCGGCGCACGATCAGCTCCTGATGTGTGTATGGAGCGTGGATCTCGGCGACGTCGACGTTGCGGTCGCGGTTGCCGAACGCGGTGTCTGCTGCCAACTTGGTCGACGGTGATCGGGTCAGATCGCGGGAGCCGAAGTTCGGGGTGTCGATGCGGTGATCCCACCCGGTGACCCATGCCGGGTTCTCGACGAGCTCACGCGCACGTTCTTCACTCGCGAGGACGACCGCGGCCCCGGCGTCGGCGTACGGGGCGATGTCGCTCTGGCGCAGCGGATCACGGACGTAGCCGGCGGCTAGCAGCTCGTCGACCGATGACCCGCTCGAGCGGGCGGCGACTGCCGCCATGTCCGCTTCGGTCCACGCGCCCGCGTCGATCCCGGCGCGGGCTTGAAGTCCGGCGAGCGACGGGGCATCCGGCCAGAGCGGCGCCACCGTGTATGGGTCGGTCTGTAATGCGAGGACCTGGTCCATATCAGCTGCGGACGACTTGCCGAAACCGTAGGCGAGCGCGATGTCGACCTCGCCGGTCGCGATCTTGACCCAGGCCTCGTACAGGGCCCACGCCGCGTCCATCTCGACGTGCGACTCGTGGATCGGGGGCACGGCTCCGACGGCGTCTATGGCCGAGATGAACGAGAATGCCCGTCCGGCGAGATAGTCGGATGATCCGCTGCACCAGAAATCGATGTCGGTGCGGGTGATGCCCAGGTCGGCATATACCCGCTGGAAGCAGGGGATCAGCATCTCGACGCCGTTGGTGGTACCGGTGCTTTCGGGGACGTTCGCGCTGTGGGCGAACCCCACGACGGCGATCCGCGGAATATTCGTGCTCATGTGTCGACTCCTCTCTCTGGTCACAGGTGATTTCGGTACGACTCGAAGTCGGCGTCGGGCTCGCCGCTTGGAGCGAAATGGCTGATGTTGCGCAGAGTGTGATCCCATTCGGCTGCCGGCCGCCAGACCGCCTTGACGCGCATGCCCATCCGGACGTCCTCGGCTGGGGCGTCGAGAATCAGGTGTAGGAAGGGGATGTCGGAGCCGTCGAGGAGGACGTATGCGGCGACGTACGGGGGTTTGATCTGCTGTCCGAGGAACGGCACGTTGACGATGCAGAACGTCGTGATGGTGCCGGTGTCGGCTAGTTCGACGCGTTCGACGGTTCGCGAACCGTCGGCTGGGCTCACGACGCGCGGAGGGAAGTACACCTCGCCGGTCTCGACCCGGCCGCCGTACAGCTTGCCTGCCTTGAGCCCCTCCAGATACCAGGATTCGTTTTCAGTGGCGACGTGTACGACGGTCATCCCGATCGGCGTGGTGATGACGACGTTGCCGTCGTCGTCGGCGATCGACCCGCCGTGGTCCGTGGTCGCCGTGACGGCGGTGTCGCCGAGTGTGAAGTGGGTGATGTCGTCAATGCGTCCAGTGCGGACCTCCCGCCAGACGGCGTGTACCCGGGCACCGGTGCTCACCTGGTCGGGAGCGTTGGCAGCGACCGCGTGCAGCATCGACGTGTCGGCGCCGTCGAGGCGGATCAGCGCCCACGCGAATGGTTCGTCGAGGGGCTGGGTCTCCGGTGGGTGCGGCTGCCACGACCAGGATTCGATCGTGCCGACGGACCCGACCTCGACGATGTCGGTCGTCGCAGTACCTGTGGTCGGGTCGTATTCGGTCGGTGGCACGCTGACGCGGCCGTCGGTCCCGCGACTACCGACGATACGACCGTCGCGCAGCGCGAGGGCGAACTGGGACAGGACCGGGCCGAGGGATCGCGTGTAGTCGAAGGAATTGGTCAGGTCCGCCGAGAGGATTGTTGACTCCGGTTCGGGCACCGACACTTCGGGACTTGAATGTTGGGCACTAATAGTCACGTATTAAATAGAACACGTTCTAGTATTGTCGGCAAGGGTTCCGATGAAAGGTGTGCGAGTGAGACTCGGACTACAGCTCGGCTATTGGGGAGCCGGGCCCATCGAAAAGGCTGCAGATCTCGTAGTCGCGGCCGAAGGGGCAGGCTTCGACTCGGTGTTCACGGCGGAGTCGTGGGGATCGGACTGCTATACGCCTCTCGCCTGGTGGGGCTCGCAGACCTCGCGCGTGCGGCTGGGCACCGCGGTCGCCCAACTATCGGCGCGGCCCCCGACCTCGCTGGCGATGGCCGCGTTGACCCTCGACCATCTCTCCGGCGGACGTCATGTGATCGGTCTCGGCGTCTCGGGTCCACAAGTGGTGGAAGGTTGGTACGGCCAGCCGTTCGGGAAGCCTCTCGCGCGCACTCGCGAATATGTTCGCGTGGTGCGTGACGTGCTGGCCCGCGAAGCGCCGGTAACCAGCGATGGGCCGCATTACCGGCTGCCGCTCGTCGACGGTCAAGGCGTCACCGGCCTCGGCAAGCCATTGAAGCCGATCACACATCCGCTGCGCGCTGACATCCCGATCTGGTTGGGTGCCGAGGGGCCGCGCAATGTAGCGCAGACCGCCGAGATCGCCGACGGTTGGCTCGCAGTCTTCTACACGCCGAGACTGGCCGGCATGTTCAACAGCTGGCTCGACGAGGGGTTCGCGCGGCCGAACGCTCGCCGGACGAGGGGAGAGTTCGAGATCGCCGCCAACGCGCAATGCGTCATCACCGATGACGTCCCGGCGGCCATCGAGCGGTATCGGCCGTCGACCGCGCTGTACGTCGGCGGCATGGGGGCCGAAGAGAAGAACTTCCACGCGGAACTGTACCGCCGCATGGGTTATGGCGACGTCGTCGACGAAGTCGGCCGTCTCTTCCGGTCCGGCCGGAAGGCCGAGGCGATCGCCGCGGTGCCCGACGAGATGGTTCGCGAGACGATGCTCGTCGGCACCCGGGCCGACGTCCGAGACCAAATCGGCGTGTGGGAGACCGCAGGCGTCACGACCCTGATGGTCACTGCCCGGGACGTGGAGACGATCAGCGAACTGGCTTCGCTCGTCTGACCAGGCAATGGCGACGGAATCACTCTCAGCGGGGACGCGACCTCATTCGCCGGTGAACTGTGGCTTCTCCTTGTCGGCGAAAGCGCGCGGCCCGATCTTCGCGTCGGCGGACTTGAACACGGCCGCACCGAGTTCGGCGTCGATCTTGAACGCGTCCTCCTCGTGTAACCCTTCGGAGTCGCGGATGGTCTTGAGGATCGCCTGGACGGCGAGCGGTCCGTTCGCCGCGATCTGTTCGGCGATCTGAAGGGCCTTGTCGAGTGCGGTGCCGTCTGGGACGACGTAGCCGACCAGCCCGTAACGCTCGGCCTCGGCCGCAGTGATGTGGCGGCCGGTAAGCAGTATGTCGGCGGCGACGGTGTACGGGATCTGCCGGACCAGGCGTACTGCGCTGCCGCCCAGCGGGAACAGGCCCCACTTGGCTTCCGACACGCCGAACTTCGCGCTCTCGGCGGCCACTCGAATGTCGGTGCCTTGCAGGATCTCGGTGCCGCCGGCGATGGCGGGGCCCTCGACGGCGGCGATCAGCGGCTTGGTGAGGCGGCGGCCTTTGAGAAGGGCTGGTAGGCGTGTCAGGTCCCAGCCGCCCTCGGAGAACTTGTCGCCAGGGGCCTTCTTGTTCATCGATTTGAGGTCGGCGCCAGCGCAGAAGTAGCCGCCCGCACCGGTCAGGATCGCGACGCGAATATCCGGGTCGGCGTCCGCCTGATCCCACGCCTGCTCCATGATCGCCATCATCTCCGTCGAGAGCGCGTTGCGCGCTTTCGGGCGGTTCATCGTGACGGTCAGGACGTGGCCACGCTTTTCGACGAGGCACTCCGGTGCGGCGTCGACTGTGCTCTGTTCGGGCATGCTTCCTCCGGTCTGGCGAATCGCTTGCCACGAACAGTAACACGTTCTAGTTTTGACGTATGGCCTTCACAATAGCCGACCTCATCGAGCATGCGGTCGACCTGATGCCCGACCGAATCGCCCTCGAATCAGGCGACGAGAGTCGGACCTACGAGCAGATGGAGGAGCGATCCAACGCGATCGCTCACACACTCGCCGAACTCGGCATTCGACGAGGTGACAGGGTGGGTTTGTACAGCAGAAACACGATCGAATCCGTCGAGTCCATGATCGCGATCTTCAAGATTCGCGCGGTTATGGTCAACGTCAACTACCGGTATGTCGAATCCGAGCTGGAACACATCGTCGCTGACTCTGGGATGAAGGTTCTCATCCATGAGGAGCGGTACACCGGGCGGGTGTGCAACGTGTTATCGAAATCGGCGTTCGACCTGACCGCCCGGGTCGTGGTCTCGACTCCGCTCGACGAGCAGGGGGCTCCGTTCGACGAGCGCGGCGATGTCACTGTCGTCGACTACGAAGACGCGATCGCCGACTCGTCGCGTGAACGAGACTTCGACGAGCGCAGCGACGACGACCTGTACATGCTCTACACCGGTGGGACGACCGGGAAACCGAAGGGTGTCATCTGGCGTCAAGAAGACGTGTGGCGCGTCCTCGGTGGTGGTATCGACTGGTACTCGGGCACACCCGTCGCCGACGAGTGGGAGCACGCCAAGACTGGATCCGACGGCGGTCAGCTCGTTCGCTTCCCGATCCCACCGTTCATCCACGGCGGTAGTCAGTGGGCCATCTTCCAATCGTTGTTCGCTGGTGGGAAGTCCGTTGTCTACCCGGACTTCGACCCCGCTCAAGTGTGGGAAGCTGTCGACAAGCACAAGGTGAACGTCATCTTTATCACCGGCGACGCTATGGGTCGGCCGATGATCGAGGCGCTCGAAGCCGGCGAGTACGACACCTCGTCTGTCGTGTCCGTTGCCTCGTCGGCCGCGCTGTTCTCGCCCGCCGTCAAAGAGCGATACCTGGAGAAGTTCCCGAACGCCGTCGTCGTCGACGCGATCGGTTCCTCTGAGACCGGATTCGGCGGAATGGGGATGGCGGTCAAGGGGCAGAGCCGGGTGGGCGCACCCACCGTGAAAGCGGACCCGAACACCCACGTGCTGCGTGCGGACGGGACCCGGTTGCAGCCGGGCGACGGCGAGACCGGTCGTCTCGCGCGCAGCGGCCACATTCCGCTGCGTTATCACAATGCGCCAGCCAAGAGTGCCGAGACATTCGTCGAGTACGACGGAGTGCGGTACTCGTTGCCCGGCGACTTCGCTCGTCTCGAGGCCGACGGGACCATCACGATGCTCGGCCGCGGGTCGATGTCGATCAACACCGGTGGAGAGAAAGTGTTCCCCGAAGAGGTCGAAGCCGCGTTGAAGTCGCATCCAGACGTCTTCGACGTGAGTGTCGTCGGTGTCCCCGACGAGCGGTTCGGTCAACGTGTCGCCGCCGTCGTAGCCGCCCGCAACGGTGCGCGACCGACGCTGACCGGTCTCGGTGAGGTGGTCCGCGTCGTCTTGGCCGGTTACAAGGCTCCGCGCAGCGTCTGGTTTGTCGACGAGGTGAAGCGCTCGCCCGCCGGGAAGCCCGACTATCGCTGGGCGGTAGACGTCACGTCCTCGCGTGAGCCAGACGAATCCCGATAGACCCGGTTAACCAAGCCCCGTAGAACGGACAAGGACAGAAATGAAGACTGATCTCAGTGAGAAGTTCGGTATTGAATACCCGATCTTCGGGTTCACTCCGAGTGAGCACGTAGCCGCCGCGATCAGCCGTGCGGGGGGACTCGGCGTACTCGGTTGCGTGCGGTTCAATGAGGCCGACGAACTCAACGAAGTCCTCGAATGGATGCACGAGAACACTGACGGCAAGCCGTTTGGCGTCGACGTCGTGATGCCAGCCAAGATCCCGACCGAAGGGTCCAAGCTCGACCTGGACTCGATGATCCCGCCCGAGCATCGCGCGTTCGTGGAGCGGACGCTCGACGATCTCGGGGTGCCGCCTCTTCCCGACGGCGGCGACCGCGTCAACACCGGCGTTCTGGGCTGGCTGCACTCGGTTGCGCGATCGCATGTCGACATCGCGATGGAGCACGCCCGCAAATACGGGCAGATCAAGCTGATTGCGAACGCTCTCGGGTCGCCTCCGGACGACGTCATCGCGATCGCGCACGAGAACGGTGTACAGGTCGCGGCGCTCGCGGGAGCCAAGGAGCATGCGCTCAGCCACGTGAACGCGGGCGTCGACATCGTGATCGCGCAAGGCTACGAGGGTGGCGGCCACACCGGTGAGGTCACGTCGATGATCCTGTGGCCGGAACTCGTCGACGCACTCGGTGATCGGGCACCCGTTCTCGCCGCGGGCGGCGTCGGCAGCGGGAGGCAGATGGCCGCCGCGATCGCGCTCGGCGCACAGGGCGTATGGATGGGCACCTACTGGCTGACCGCCGCCGAGTACGACTTGGGAGCCACCGGCGACGGTCCATCCACGGTTCAGCAGGCGCTTCTCGCCGCGACCTCCCGCGACACCGTTCGCCGGCGCATCTACTCGGGTAAGCCGGCCCGTCTCCTCAAGACCAAATGGACCGACGCCTGGGATGCGGCGAACGCACCCGAGCCGCTACCGATGCCGCTCCAGAACCTGCTCGTCGGTGAGGCGCACGCCCGCATCTCCCTCGCCGACGATCCGGGCGTCGTCGCGATGCCAGCCGGCCAGATCGTCGGGCGGTGCAACGCGATCACACCTGTCGATGAACTGATCGACGGTCTTGTCTCCGAGTACAAGGAGGCAGCGGCCAGGATCGCGGCGACACTGTCCGGCAGTTGAGCGAAACCGACTACCGCATGCCGTAGCGGCGTTTGAACCGCTCCACGCGGCCTTCTGAATCCATGACGCGCTGCGCGCCCGTCCAGAACGGGTGCGAATCGCTCGTCACATCGACGACGATGAGCGGATACGTGTTTCCATCCGACCAGTCGACGGTGTTCTCCGAGGTCGCGGTCGACCTGGTCAGGAACTCTTTGCCGGTCGCGGCGTCACGGAAGACCACGGGGTGGTAGTCGGGGTGGATTCCAGATTTCATAGTTGTTCTCCTTCGGGACTCGAGTCCGCTCGGAAAGCGGCGGATGATTCGGCTCGATCGGCGGGGGATTCCATGTCGTCGCACGGGTCGCGGTGGGCGTGACCGAACGGCGAAGGCAATGACGTGATGTAGTCCTGGCCGCGTGCGAACTCGTCGGCGGTCACCAGTGCAGCTGTGAGTGCGCGGCGAACATCGTCGGGGTCGGCTCGGTGACACAGAACGGTCAGCGAGGTATGTCGGTCGCCGTGTTCGGGGTCCCACCGCAACGAGGCAAGAGCACGGTGCTCGGGATCGACGTTCGAATGGTCGTCGATGCATGCCAGCCAGTTTCCGACGTGCAGGATCGACAGTCCGCCGCCTGCCGACTCGAGCCACATGACGTCGTCCGGATCGGACGCGAACCACATCCGCCCGCGCGCTGTCACGACACCCTCGAGAAGTACGTCGAGGCTGTCGTGGAGTCGTTCGGGGTGGAACGGGCGGTCGGCCTCGAACGACACGAGTTGCACGCCGCAGTCCTCGTCGAGGTCGGGTGCGCCGACGAGCAGCGGGTCGAACGGTTGAGTCGGCCGGCCGCGCGGGGTTCCCGGTGTCATGGAGCTAATCGATCCTTCGACGATCTCTCGCGTGAGCGTCTGCTGGCTGTTGAGTGTGCGCATTCCCGCCGCAGGCGCGAGCCGAAGGAGCACAGCGTGCAGGCGCGCGAGATCGTATGCGCTCTCCACGCCGTCAGCACCGTCGATGACGATCGCGTCCGCGAACCGGACCTGTGCGACGGCGATCTGAGACAGGGTTCGCTCGTCTTCCAGTTCCGGAGTGCCCTCCTCGATCACGCCCGCTTCGGCCAGCGTGATGTCGCCGGTCGCGTCGGCGAGCCACGTTCGCGCGTCGACCGCGCACAACGTCGCGTGCACTTCGACGTCCTCAGACGTTGGAGCGGGGGCGACGTCGGGGGCTTCGACGATGGTGCTGCCGATCTCGACCGACAACTGCTCGGGTTCGACCATCGGATCGAGCAGTACGACGATATGTCGCACGTCGGGGTCGCGGTGCAGGGTGCGCAACATCGGCAGCAGGTCCAAGCGCAGCGTGCACGACACGCAACCGTGCTCGAGTTCGACGTCGTCGACGGTGAGTGTGTCGACGCCGTCGAGTGACATGCGGTGCTCGACGCGTGTCACTCGCCCCGAGGCGACATCCCGCAGATCGTGCGAGACGACCGTGGTGCCGGCGCGCAGCAGTGTGTATGCGATGCGCGCGCTGATGGTCCGGTCCAGGCCTGCGACCAGTGTCACCGGGGTGCGGTGCGCCGCGTCGGTCATGTGGGCTCCTTCGATTTGATCCCGCTTAAATGAACACGATTTCCGTTTGATTGATTCCGACTGTAGCGTGGCGAACACATTTAATGCGAATCGTTTTCGATAAGAAGGAGTGCATGTGTCCGCCGAATGCCAAGTCACCGGGAAGGTCCCCGGGTTCGGGAAGCAGGTATCGCACTCGCATCGACGCACGTCACGGCAGTGGCGACCGAACATTCAGCGCAAGACGTACTGGGTTCCGTCGCTCGGACGACGCGTCACATTGCGGGTATCCGCCGCCGGAATCAAGACCATCGACCGCGACGGGATCGACGCCGTCGTCGCACGCGTCAAAGCTGCGGGGCGACTCTAGATGAGCAAGAGCACCGACGTCCGGCCCATCGTGAAGCTCAAATCCACAGCCGGAACCGGATACACGTACGTCACCCGCAAGAACCGCCGCAACGACCCGGACCGGCTCGTGTTGCGCAAATACGACCCGGTGGTCCGCCGCCACGTCGAGTTCAAGGAGGAACGCTGATGGCCAAGAAGTCGAAGATCGTGAAGGAACAACGCCGCCGCGAGATCGTCGCGCGGTATGCCGAGCGTCGCGCGGAACTAAAGGCGACGATCGCATCACCGAGCAG
The DNA here is from genome assembly GCF_032711245.1 of Gordonia abscondita. Classification (GTDB taxonomy): domain Bacteria; phylum Actinomycetota; class Actinomycetes; order Mycobacteriales; family Mycobacteriaceae; genus Gordonia. The sequence goes on along the minus strand of NZ_CP128986.1, from coordinate 905,388 downwards.
TACCGCCGAGGCGGTCATGCAGGCGCGAGCGGAACTGGCGCGCCAGCCGCGCGACGCGAGTGCCACCCGGCTGCGTAACCGAGACGCCGTCGACGGGCGGCCGCGCGGATACCTCGGCAAGGCCGGAGTCTCCCGCGTCCGGTTCCGCGCCATGGCCCATCGCGGCGAACTCCCGGGTATCAAGAAAGCGAGCTGGTGATGGCGAAACCGCAGAAGTCAGGCAAGGCCAAGAGGGCGGCTAAGGCTGGCCTCAAACGACGCACGGCAGACCCGAACCTGACATTCGACTACAAAGACACGGCGACGCTCCGCCGGTTCCTCACCGAACGCGGACGTATCCGTGCTCGTGCCGTCACCGGGCTGACACCGCAGCAGCAACGGCAACTCGCGACGGCCGTCAGGAATGCGCGCGAGATGGCGCTGCTCCCGTTCGGCTGACCGAGCCAACCGTCGGCATCACAGCGTGGAAACGTCCGGCGGTCAAGCGTGCCAGGTGGGGTCGCCCAGCGATGTGACCAGGACCGACCGGGCAGTTTTGAAGGTCGCGGTCTGCGGCAGGGTGGCGACGAGCCAAATGCGAGTCGGCCGCTGTTTGGGGCTGAGATCGGTCTGCGCGTCGAGGAACGACTCGAACTCGGCGCGGTCGAGTCCGTCGGCGACGAGGACGGCTCCGACAGCGTCGCCGATCTCCGTGGGGACGCCGATCACGATGGCGTCGGAGACCCGCGGATGCCTGCGGAGGATCGTCTCGATCGGGCGTGTGCCGAGATTTTCGCCGTCGACGCGCAGCCAGTCGCCGATGCGGCCAGCGAAGTGAATGTAGCCGCCGTCGTCGACCCAGCCGAGGTCTCCGGTGTGGTAGATACCGCCGCGCATTCGTTCGGCGGTCGCCGCCTCGTCGCCGTAATAGCCGTCGAACAGACCGGGACCGGACGTGTTCACGATCTCGCCGACGACGCCGGAACGGACCGGAGCGAGCGTTTCGGGGTCGACCACGGCGACCGGGGCGGTCAGCGGGCCGAGCGCATCGTCCGGGGTGTCCGGCGTCCGCGTGATCGACACACCCGACTCTGTCGACCCGAATCCGTCGATGACGCGCGCACCGAAACGACGCGAGAACTCGGCACGGTCGACGGCCGACGCCTCGTTGCCGTACACGATCCGCAGCGAAGAGTCCGCGTCGCCGTGACGCTCGGCGGTTGCGAGAATGTAGTGCAAAGGCTGGCCGACGTAGTTGGCGAAGGTGACGCCATAGCGGCGGATGTCGTCGCTGAACCCGCGCGCAGAGAAGCGCGGCGCAATTGCGAGTGAGCATCGTGCCGCCGCGGCCACCGACCATCCGGCGATCAGCGCGTTCGAGTGGAACATCGGCATCGACACGTACGCGACGTCGTCGGGCCCCATCGCGAATCGGTGGGCAAGCATGGCTCCGGGCGCCGCAAACTTTCGTTGACTGCACCGGACGGCCTTCGGATCGCCAGTAGTACCCGAGGTGAAGATGAGCATCACCAGATCCTGCGGGCCGGTTTCGACCGGCAGGAAGTCATCCGGCGCCGCCGCGGCTACCGCCGTCATCCACTCGGTCGAGGAGACGTCGACGACGCGGGCGTCCGGGACGTCGCCCAGCAGCGGCGCCGTCTCGGGCGAGACCAAGATCAGCTGGCAGTCCGCCCGCACGGCGTCCACGACGAGAGCTTCGCCCCGTCTCGTCGAGTTGAGGCCGACGAGTACGAAGCCGCCGAGCGCGGCCGCCGCGAACATCCTCGAGAAGTCGATACCGTTGCCCAACAGAACGCCGACGTGAGGCGGCCGCTCGTCGTGGAGCATCGAAGCGGCGGCCGCGGCGTACCGGCGGGCGTCCGCGAGGTGGACACGCCAGGACGTGAACTCGCCTTCGAACCAGACGCCTTGGTCGTCGACGTCCGCCAATGGAGCGAGTAACTGTCCGAGCGTGACCGCATCGGTGACTGACGGCGCAGTCACCGCGCTGCCAGTACGGCGCCGAGTTCGCCGAGTACCACGGGAGCCGACCCGTACGTGAACTCGTTCTGCTTAGCCCGCAAGAAGAAGCGGTGAACCGGGTGGGAGGTGTCGAGTCCGACACCGCCGTGCACGTGCACCGTCGTGTGCGCGACGCGATGGCCAGCTTCAGCGGTCCAGAACGCCGCGGTGTCGACCGCGGCGGTCGTCTCCTCGTCGTCCGTCTCGGCCGCGCCGGACAACAACCAAGCAGCCTGCGTGACGGTCAACGACAATGCCTGCACGTCGATGTAGTCGTCGGCCAGGCGTTGCGCGACGGCCTGGAATGAGCCGATCTTGCGTCCGAACTGCTCGCGTTCGCGGGCGTACTCGGCGGTCGCGGCGAGCGCACCTGCGACCACGCCCGCTTGGTCTGCGGCCAGCCCGAGACGGAGCAGGTCCCGAGCGCGTGCCGCGGTCGTCGAACCGCCGTCGAGGACGGCGCCTGCCGCCCCGTCGAAGTCGACCGTGTACACCGGGGTCAGTCCGGTAGACGGGGTTTCGGTGACGGTGACGCCGGAGCCCCGCTCGACCACGGCCACGACGGGACCGTCGGCGCTCGCGGCGGTCACCACGAAAGCGTCGGCTGCCTCCGCATACGGCACGTTCAGCTTGGTTCCGGTAACCAACCCGCCGGTCGACACTGTGGTCGACGGCGCGAGAAGGTCGAAGCCCAGATCTTCTTCGACAGCCGCTGAGATCACCGCGTCGCCGGCCACCGCCTTGCCGAGCAGATCGCGGACAGCTTCGCCGCCGTAAGTGGCCAGCAGCGGCACCGCTGCCACCGCGTGCTGCGCATACGGGACGCGAGCCAGCGCGCGGCCGAGAGCCGTCGCGACCGCGGTGGTCTCCATCGTCGTCAGATCGGCTCCGCCGTCGCCGACGACGTCGGAGGGTGCCGCCAGGCCGAGCAGCCCCGCGTTCGCGATCTCACGCCAGAGGTCGGCGTCGATCGCCGCGCGATCGGCTTCGAGTTCTGCGGTGCGCTCTCCGGTCGCGAGCCGCGTGGTGATGTCTGTGGCGAGGCCGGTCAGATCGGCTGCCGCCTCGGTGGGAGTGAAGTCCATGTCGATGTTCCTTAAAGGTGGTCAGCGGCGGGCGGGCGGAAGGCCGAGGGCGAGCATGCCGATGATGTCGCGTTGAATCTCGTTGGTTCCGCCACCGAAGGTGAGGATCAGCGACGTCCGCGAGAAGCGCTCCAGACGGCCTTGCAGGTGCGCGCCGACCGAGCCCTGGCGCAGCGTCGCGGCCGGGCCGGTCACCTCCATCATCAAGCGGTACGCCTCGGTGGCGAACTCAGTGCCGAACACTTTGGTCGCCGACGCGTCGGCGGGTGATGGCGAGCCGCCCTGCGCGGCAATCGAAGCGATCTTCCAATTGACGAGCTTGAGGAACTCGACTTTCGCGTGCACGCGCGCCAGATTTGCCTGAACCCAACCGGCATCGATGAGCCGGCCGTCACCGTAAGGCTGTTCCCGCGCGAACGCCAGGGTCTCGTTGAGCGCGGTCTGAATCGGAGCCGCGCTGCACAGCGCGACGCGCTCGTGGTTGAGCTGGTTGGTGATGAGTGACCAACCTCCGCCTTCCTCGCCGACGATCGAACTCGTCGGAACACGCACGTCTTGATAATAGGTGGCGCTCGTGTCGACGCCGGACATCGTATGTACAGGCGTGTACGAGAATCCCTCCGCAGTAGTCGGGACCACCAGCATCGAGATGCTCTTGTGCTTGCTCGGCCGCTTGCCCGCCTCGCTGTCCGCGCTGGCATCGCTGCCGGAATCGGTTCGGCAGGCCAACCACACGTAGTCGGCGTAGGGGATCAGGCTCGTCCACATCTTCTGCCCGTTGACGACGTACTCGTCGCCGTCGCGGACCGCGGTGGTGCGCAGGGATGCGAGATCAGTGCCTGCGCCCGGCTCCGAGTATCCGATCGAGAAATGCAGTTCGCCCGCTGCGATCTTCGGCAGGAAGAACTCCTTCTGTTCAGGCGTCCCGTAGTGCATGATCGTCGGCGCCACCGAGTTGATCGTCAGGAACGGGACCGGAGCGCCCGCGATCGCCGCTTCGTCGGTGAAGATCAATTGGTCCATCATCGACCGGTTCGCACCGCCGAATTCGGTCGGCCAGCCGAGCGCGAGCCACCCGTCGACGCCCATCTGGCGGACCACATCACGGTAGGCGTCTCCCTCGCCGATCTCCCCGTCTCCGCCGGTCAGAGCCGCGCGGCGGTCGGAAGTCATGAGGCCGCTAAAGTAGGAACGCAACTCGCGGCGAAGTTCCTCCTGCTCGGCTGTGTACGCGATGCGCATGGGCAGTTCTCCTGCGATCCTCGAGACGCTTGCGCGCCGTTGTGGTTGGCTACTTCTGAAACACGTTCTAACGTGAAAGTGTCGAGCCCGTCAACCAGCGGGCATGGGACCTCGAGGAGGATGCAATGCGAGTCAAGTGTGATTTCGACCTGTGCGAGTCGAACGCGGTGTGTGTGGGCATGGCGCCCGATGTTTTCGACCTGGACGATAACGATTACCTGGTGATTCTCGACGAGGATCTACCCGAGTCCCGGGCGGAGGAAATGCGACAGGTCGTTGCGTCGTGTCCGCGCTCGGCGCTGTCGATCGAGTGATCGTAGTCTGGTCTGCGTCAAGGTATTTCGAGAGATACTGGGCGAATTGTTAGAACATGTTCTAGTGTGAGTCGCGGTGTAAGACGATCGGCGCCGTCGGGCGCGAAGTTGAGAAGGGTTCACACAGTGGGCGGAACGTTAGAGGGCAAGGTGGCCGTCGTCACCGGTGCCGGAGGTGGTCTCGGGCGGGCCGAAGCCATCGGACTGGCGGCGGACGGGGCGACGGTGATCGTCAACGACCTCGACCGCGCACTGGACGCGAGTGACGTCTTCGACGTCATCTCGTCCGCGGGTGGTTCGGCGGTTCGGATGGCGGGCGACATCTCCGACTCGGCGACTGCGCGGGAGATCATGCGCACCGCGACCGAAGATCTCGGTGGGCTCGACGTCGTGATGAGCAATGCTGGGATCACCCGCGACACGATGCTCTTCAACATGTCCGACGACGAGTGGGACCTCGTGCTTGGCGTCCACCTACGCGGGCACTTCCTGCTTAACCGGAACGCCGCGGCGCACTGGCGTGCCGAGTCGAAGGCCGCGGGTGCGCCCGTCTATGGCCGGCTCATCAACACGTCATCCGAGGCGGGTCTTCTCGGTCCGGCCGGTCAGGCGAACTACGGTGCGGCGAAAGCGGGTATCACTGCGTTGACCCTCTCGGCCTCGCGGGCTCTGTCGCGGTACGGCGTCACCGCCAACGCTATCTGTCCGCGCGCGCGAACGGCGATGACAGCGAGTGTCTTCGGCGACGCGCCCGACGGAGGCGTCGACCCGCTGTCGCCCGACCATGTGGTCGCCCTGGTGCGGTACCTCGCGAGTTCGGCTGCACAGGACGTGTCCGGACAGGTCTTCGTCGTCTACGGGCCGAAAGTCACCCTGATGGCCGCTCCGACGATCCGCGAAGTGTTCGAGGCTGACGGTGACGAGTGGGCCCCCGAGTCGCTCGCCGGATCGCTGTCCGCGTACTTCGCGTCGCCAGCGGGGAAAGCGACTTTCTCGGCGTCCGAGTTGATGGATTAGGGCGGATCGTCCGGTGAATTGTCGATGTCGAATAGTGTCACTGATGTGTCGGCCGCCCATGATAGGTTGCCTTCACCGGTGGGAGGAGGAGACTTGCTGACCAGGCTGGCTGCTCCAATGAACGGCGTTGGCGATTTCGTGGCACTTGCTGTCGAATCTGCCAGAGAGCTCTTCCGGCGTCCGTTTCAGTTCAGAGAGACGGTCGAGCAGTCGTGGGCGATCGCCCGCGTCTCGTTGGTGCCGACACTGCTAGTCGCTATCCCGTTCACCGTTCTCGTCAGTTTCACGTTGAACATTCTGCTTCGCGAGATCGGGGCCCAGGACCTGTCCGGGGCGGGTGCAGCACTTGGCACCATCACTCAGATCGGGCCGATCGTCACCGTGCTCATCGTCGCGGGCGCCGGCGCCACAGCGATCTGTGCCGACCTCGGTGCACGAACCATCCGGGAAGAGATCGACGCGATGCGCGTCCTCGGCATCAACCCGATCCATCGGCTCGTCGTACCGCGCGTGATCGCGTCGACCGGTGTCGCGCTCCTGCTCAACAGCCTGGTCTGCACGATCGGCATCGCAGGCGGCTTCGTGTTCTCGGTGTACCTGCAAGACGTCAACCCCGGTGCGTTCATCGCCAACCTGACCTTGCTCACCGGACTCGGCGAACTCGTCATCTCCATGATCAAGGCCGCGCTCTTCGGGCTGTTCGCGGGCCTCGTCGGCTGCTATCGAGGCTTGAATGTAAAGGGCGGCGCCAAGGGTGTCGGCGACGCGGTGAACGAGACGGTCGTCTACTCATTCATGGCGCTGTTCGTCGTCAATGTGGTCGTGACCGCAGTCGGACTGAAAGTGACGATGGGCTGACGATGGTACTTCCGGGAACTACACGACTTCTCACCGCTCGTGTCGCAATCAAGCGTGCGGGTGAGGACTGGAACAAGATCGGCGACCAGGCCCTCTTCTACTGGGATTCGATCGTCTCGATTCCGCGGGCACTCCGCCAGTACAAGAAGGAGACGCTGCGCCTGATCGCCGAGATCTCGATGGGCACCGGCGCGCTCGCCATGATCGGCGGCACCGTCGTCGTCGTCGGCTTCCTGACGCTGTTCACCGGCGGCACCATCGCAGTCCAGGGCTACAGCTCGCTCGCCAACATCGGCGTGGAAGCGTTGACCGGCTTCTTCTCCGCCTTCATCAACGTCCGCATCGCGGTCCCGGTCATCGCGGGCATCGGGTTGGCGGCCACTATCGGCGCCGGGGCGACAGCACAGCTAGGCGCCATGCGGGTGAGCGAAGAGATCGATGCCCTGGAAGTGATGGCCATATCGTCCATCCCGTATCTGGTCAGTACGCGAATCGTCGCGGGCCTCGTCGCGATCATCCCGCTCTACTCGCTCGCCGCACTGGCGTCGTTCATCGCGAGCCGATTCGCGACCGTGTTCATGTACGGGCAGTCCGGCGGCGTCTACGACCACTACTTCTCGACGTTCCTCATCCCGTCGGACATCCTCTGGTCGTTCGTACAGGCGATCTGTATGGCCGTCGCGGTCATGTTGATCCACACCTATTACGGCTTCAACGCGTCCGGCGGCCCCGTCGGTGTCGGCGTCGCCGTGGGCAACGCGGTCCGCGCATCGCTGGTCGTGGTCGTCGTCATCACCCTCCTCACGTCGCTCGCCATCTACGGCTCCGACGGCAACTTCAACCTGGCCGGGTGAGCCGACGTGACCTATAAAGCTCGTGGAAACGGTGTGCGCAAGCTCGCCGCGACGATCATGGTCGGCTCGCTCGTCGTAATCGTCGGGCTCGCCGCCGGACAGTTCCTCGGCTGGTTCCAGAACACGAAGTCGGTGACGTTGTTCGCGCCGCGCGCCGGGCTGGTGATGAACCCCGACGCGAAAGTGAAGCTTCGGGGCGTCACCGTAGGACGCGTCGCGGACATCCGCGACATCGGCGACCAGGCCGAACTCAAACTCAACATGGACGCCGGACAGTTATCGTCGATCCCGGCGAACGTTCGCGCCGACATCAAGGCGAACACTGTCTTCGGAGCCAAGGCAATTAATTTGGTGGTCCCCGCCGACGGTCCGCGTGGGACTCTCACCGCGGGCACCGAGATCAAAGCCGACCACGTCGTCGTTGAACTCAATACCGTGTACCAGCAACTCGTCGGACTGCTCGCGAAGACTGAGCCCGACAAGATGAACGTCGTGCTCGGTGCGGTCGACGACGCGCTATCCGGCCGCGGCAAGCAGATCGGCAACGCGCTGGTCCAGCTGAACGAGGTACTCGGCAAGACCAACCAGAATTTGCCCGAACTGAACCGCCTGTTCGAGGAAGCGGCCGGTATGACGAACGTGTACGCAGACGTGATGCCCGACCTGATGCGGACGGTCGACAATGCGACCGTCGTCGGCAACAACCTGGTGGAAAACTCGTCGAACCTCGACAGCCTGCTGATCAACGTCACTGGCATGGCCCGCAGCGGCAATGGTGTACTCAGCAAGAGCAAGAAGGACTTGATGAGCACGCTCAGCGACCTGAACCCGGTCACCAAGCTACTCGGCTATCAGGCTCCGGGTCTGCGGTGCTTCATCACCGCGGCCAGCGACGCCGCCGATGTGGCGGTACCGTTTCTCGGCGGCCGCAACGGGATGCTCCTGCTCGACGCGGGACTCACTCCGGGCCAGGATCCGTACCGGTATCCGCAAGATCTGCCCGAGGTGGGCGGCGACGGCCCGCCGACCTGTCAGGGCGGACTCTCCGACATCACCTCCAAGGAGAAGGTTCCGTTCTACGTAATCGATAACGCCGAGCAGCCTTATCAACCCCGCACCACTCCGAAGGTGCAGTCGGCGAAGCTCTTCAACCTGCTGTTCGGGGGCACGCCTCGTGGATAAACGCGCACGCGCGTTCCGCGCGACAATCATCAAACTCGGTACGTTCGTCGTAGTCATGTTGCTGGTGATGGCCGGCCTGGTCATCGTGTTCAGTAAGTATCAGAGCGGTGGAAGCAACACGTATTCGGCGCTGTTCACGAGCGCGTCGGCCATGAAGTCGGGCAGTTCCGTGAAGATCGCGGGCATCGACGTCGGCACCGTGAAGAGCATCCAACTCACCGAAGACAATCTGGCTCACGTCGAATTCACCGTCAACGAGAACTACCGACTCCCCGAATCGGCGCATGCGCTCGTCCGCTACGAGAACCTCACCGGCGACCGATATCTCGAGATTCAACCCGGCGATGGCGACCTCAACACGGCGATGGCTCCCGGGGGCGAGATCCCGATCAATCGGACCGAGCCCGCACTCGACCTCGACAAATTGCTGGGCGGCTTCAAACCGCTGTTCCGCACGATGAACGCAGACGAGGTCAACAAGCTCTCGTCGGCTCTCATCGCGGTGTTCCAAGGCCAGGGTGGCTCGCTCAACACACTGTTGGCGAACACGGCGTCGTTCACCAGCGAGATCGCCGACCGAGACAAATTGATCGGCAGCGTCATCGATAACTTGAACACGACGCTCGGCACGCTCGAAGCTGACCATCGGGGACTCGATCAGAGCGTCGACCGGATGCAACAGCTGATCAGTGGGCTGGCGGACGACAAGGGCGTGATCGGTCGCGCGATCGACGAGAGCGCCTCCGCCACCACCGGTCTCGCCGACCTGATGGGGGCGATCCGACCCGACACCAAGAAGGCGCTGAGCGCACTCGGCACGACGTCCGGGAACGCGTTGAAGGCCGAGCCGTTCATCCGGGGCCTGCTGTCCCGTCTTCCCGGCGACTTCAAGAAGCTGTCGAATCTGGGCAGTTACGGTTCGTGGCTGCAGATCTACTTCTGCCGGATCCGACTGCTGCTGCCCGGGCCTGGCAACAGCCAGTACTACTTCACCGCTATCGACGCGATGGGTGACAAATCGCAGGGCGGGAGGTGTTCGAAATGAGTGAAGTGGAGACCCCGGATCACCGGACCAAGCGGTCGAAGGCATCGGTCGGCGTGATCGGTGTGCTGATCGTCGTGATGCTCGTCATCAGTGCACTTCAATTGGACCGACTGCCGTTCCTGTCGCAGATCAGCACCTATGACGTCTACTTCGAGGATGCCGGAGGCCTGGTTTCCGGCGACGTGGTGATGGTCGCGGGCATCGAAGTCGGGAAGGTCGAGGGCCTGTCGTTGGAGCATGTCGACGAGGGGATGCGCGCGCGGGTCAAGTTCCGCCTCAACGACACTGTGGTGCTCGGCGAGCGGTCGCGCGCCGCGATCAAGACCGAGACGGTGCTCGGACGCCGCAATCTGACGTTGACGCCGCTCGGCGAGGGCCGCATCAAACCGGGAGAGTCGATCCCGGTGGAGGCCACTGAGTCGCCGTACACCCTGACCGACGCACTCGATCAGGCGACGAGCACTCTGAAAGATACCGATACCGACCAGCTCAACAAGGCGCTGTCGACCATGTCGGACACGTTCTCCAAGACTCCCGACAACGTGCGGGGCGCCGTCGACGGTGTCGGTCGACTGTCCAAGGCTATAGCCGATCGCGACAACGCGCTCAACGAACTGCTCGATCGGGCGCGCGGCGTCACCGATATCGTCGGGAAACGCAGCAAACAGATTCGGCAGATGCTGATTGACGCCAACTCTCTGCTCGGCGAGTTGCAGATGCGTCGAGAAGCGATCCGACAGTTGATCACCGGCACGCGTGACGTCGCGGCCGAGATCACCGGTTTCGTCAACGACAACGAGGAACAACTGCGCCCGGTGCTCGAGAAGTTCAACGGCGTCCTCGACATCCTCAACGACAATGAGGACAACTTCAGCAAGGCGATCGACAATCTGGGACCGTACGCGAACATCCTCGGTGAGGCGGTGAGCTCCGGGCCGTACTTCTCGTCGCTGGTCGGCCTGCCGACGTTCGGCGACTACATGGGCACGTTCATGAAGGTGATGCAGCGCAAGTACCCGGAGGCAGCCAAGTACTTCTACGACTTCTCCGGAAATCCGATCTTCCCGAAGAACTGGAAGCAGGGGCCGAACGCGGGAGCACCCGACATCCCCCGAGAGACGCCTAAACGCACATATCCGACGCCTGCCGCACCGACGACGTCGACACCGAAGCAGAACGGAGGCCGCTGACATGGGTATCACCCGTCGTGTATGGGCGATCGTCGCCGCGGTCGTCGTCCTGATCCTGATCGCGGGCGGTATCTGGTTCGGTGTTCAGCGCGCCACCACGCGCACCGTGACCGCCTACTTCCAAACGGTGTCCAGCCTGTTCGAGGGTGACTCGGTGCGTGTCATCGGCGTCCCGATCGGCAAGGTCGATTCCATCGAATCGCGGGCGGGTGACGTCAAGGTCGTCATGCGCGTGGACAACGACGTGCCGCTGCCCGCTGACGTGCGTGCGGTCATCGTTGCGCAGTCGCTGGTGTCGGGACGGTTTGTGCAACTGAGCCCGGGCTATTCGACAGGCCCCGAGTTGACCGGCGACGCGGACATCCCGATGGAGCGGACCGCCGTCCCAATGGAGTGGGATGACGTGAAGAAGCAGCTGTCCGAGCTGACCGAGGCGATCGGTCCCGACGGCGCGGATAAGGGGACCGCGGCGCGTGCGGTTGACGTGTTCGGCGACAACCTCGACGGCAACGGCGCGGCCATCGCAGAGTCGATAAAGCAGATGTCCTCGGTAATGGGCACCCTCTCGGAGAACCGAGACGACGTGTTCAGCGCGGTCAAGAGTCTGCAGAAGCTCACCGATGAACTGTCGACGAGCCACGAGCAGCTCGTGCAGTTCAACGGGCGGATGGAGTCGGTGAGTCAGGTCATCGCGGGCAGCAGTCAGGCGATGGGTGACGCGATGACGAACCTCAACGAGGCGATCGGCGAACTCGAAGGCTTCCTCGGTGAGAACAGCTCCACGGTCGTCTCGACGGTGGACAAACTGTCCAAGCTGACTGCGACGCTCAAGAACAAGGACCAGCAGGTGCAGGGCCTCCTGCATTCGGCTCCGACTCAGTTGGCCAACTTCTTTAATATCTACAATCCGTTGTCCGGTTCGCTCGACGGCGTGTTCGGTCTCGGCATGGGCAACAATCTGATCTCCCTGCTGTGCGGCAGCCTGGACGCGACTAAGCGTCCCGGCGACACTAGTGCCGACGTTGAGGCGTGTGTCGATCTCGTCGCGCCGATCATGAAGGAGGTCGTCGTCAACTTCCCTCCGTTCATGGCGAACCCGGTGATCGGGCGGGCTGCGATGCCAGACCAGATCACTTATCAGGACGCGAGTGTCCGGGCCAGGGCGCGGCAAGGCGTCGTCGACCGCGACCAGATCAGCCGCAAGGCTGCTCCCGACCCGCTGGCGAATCTGCTCGTGCCGTTCGGAGGTGAAGGATGACGCGCTCGCGCATACGCGCCACCGCGCTCGTCGCGGGCGTCCTACTACTCGCCCCCGTCACCGCGTGCGGGATGGAACCGGTGTCGACGCTCTCGTCGATCGGAGCCGCAGGCACCGGCGACGGCGCGTACACGATCACCGCGCTGATTCCGACGGCGGCGGGATTGGTCCGCAATGCGCCCGTCATGATCAACGATGCGACTGTCGGCAGTGTCAGCGACATCGAGCTCAAGGACTGGAGCGCCGAAATCACGCTGCGGTTGGAGAAGGGCGTCAAAGTCCAGGCTGGTTCGCACGCGATGATCGGGATGACGAGTGTGCTCGGTTCCTCGCATATCGCGATCGTCGCTCCGGACAAGCCGACCGGCAAATATCTCGTCGCGGGCGGACGACTGTCGTTGCCGAACTGTCCCGAACAGGACAACATCGCCGCACCGAAGGGCAAGCCGGTCGCCGACATCAACTCGGCTCAGCAGGTGGACCCTTGCATGTACCCGACCACTGAGCAGGTGTTGAGTTCACTTTCGGTCGTCCTCAACGGCGGTGGGCTCTCGCAGGTCGGCGACGTGGTGCATGAGCTGAGCCAGGTGTTCGGCGACAACGACGACGAATTGCGCACACTGGTTCCGCGGTTGAACACACTGGTGAAGGACTTGAACGGGCAGACCGGCAACATCATCTCGGCCATGGAGGGCATGGATCGCTTGACCGCTGCGATCAACGATCAGACGCCAACTGTGGAGCGTGCTCTCGATTCGGCTCCGCAGATCCTCCAACTTCTCGTCGACCAGCGCAAGAACCTGACGACCGCCCTCGACAACGTCGGAAACCTCTCGTCGACGGTCAACGGCATCCTCGACGAGAACAGCAAGGACATCAAGACAATCGTTCCGAATCTGCGCAGGCTGCTTGAGCAGTTGGCGCAGACCGGTCCCGCCCTGTCGAACTCGCTGCGGATTCTGCTGACCTTCCCATTCGTGGAGGAGAAGATCCCGGAGATCGTCAAGGGCGACTACGTCAATTCCGACTTGGTCCTCGACCTGACCTGGAGTCGACTCAACAAGACGATGGTCGCGTCGGTGACCACTGGCCCCGAAGGCGTCGTCGGGAAGCCTGCTGCGGGCGCAAAGCGGGGAACAGACCCGTTCACGTCGCCGCTGACACCGGGGATCATGACGCCCAAGCGCAAGGACCCGGACAACCCGACGCCCGCTGAGCTCAATCGGGGCGCGACGAAGCAGACGCCTGGTGGCAAGACGAAGCAGACGCCGACTACCAAGCCGAAGAAGGGCGGGGGCAACTAATGAAGATGACCCGCTTCGTCCGGATGCAGTTGATCGTTTTCAGCATTGTCTCGATCATCTCGTTGGTCGCTGTCGCAGTGTTCTACATCCGGATTCCACAGATGTTCGGTATCGGCTCGTTCGACGTATCGGTGACGATGCCGACGACCGGCGGGCTGTACCAGAACGCGAACGTCACCTTCCGAGGCGTCAACGTCGGCAAGGTTCGCAGCGTGAAACTGACGAGCGGCGGTGTCGTCGCTGACCTGACGATCGACTCGGGTGCTGAGATTCCGGCGAATTCGGCCGCTGCCGTCCGCAGTGTCTCGGCGATCGGCGAGCAGTTCGTCGAGTTCATGCCGCCGGAGGGGCCGTCGAGCGCAGTGTTGACGGGCGGCTCGAAGATCGAGACCGACGATGTGCCCGTTGAGATCTCGACGATGCTAGATCAGGCTGACGCGTTGCTTGCCGAGGTCGGGGACACGCGGATCCGTGACGTGATGGACGAGGCGTTCACCGCGTTCAACGGAACCGCCGACGATCTGTCTCGACTGATGGACTCGATGGTGCTGTTCGTGGGTGCGTTCCACAAGAACATCGACGTCGCCGTCGACCTGGTGAAGCAGGCCGGTCCGCTGCTCGCGACGCAGAACCGGACCGCGTCGCAGATCCGCGGGTGGACGGCCGACCTCACAAAGGTCACCGACCAGTTGCGAGCCAGCAATCCGGATATCACCGACATCCTTGAGAAGGGGCCGGGCGTCGCAAACCAAGCGCAGGATCTCTTCGACGACATGGGGCCGAGCTTCATCGACGGCATGTCGAACATGCGGGTGTCCGCACAGACTCTGCGGATCTATCTGCCGAATCTGCAGCAGACCGTCGTGCTGTATCCGCGCGTACTGTCGGCGTTGATCACCGCGATCAACAACGGTTCCAGCAGGCACGGTCCGAACGTCAACTTCGGACTCGGATTCCAGGATCCGCCGACGTGCACTGTCGGTTTCCTGCCGCCGTCCGAATGGCGTTTCCCTTCGGCGACGACTGCGCAGGATCTGCCGCCGGGCTTGCTATGCCGGTTGCCTCAGGACGCGCAGACCTCGGTCCGTGGCGCCCGAAACTTTCCGTGCGTGGAATTCCCCGGGCGTCGTGCGCCGACTCCGGAGGAGTGCCGCACCGGGTATGTGCCGTCCGACCGCGACAATGTCGCTCTCCCGAACGGCTTCCCTGGAACGGACCTTCCGAAGCAGCCCGCCGGGTATGTCGTTCCCGGCACTCCTACCGATCACGACCCGACTCCCGGCACGTACGGGACGACGTACGATCCGGAGACGGGCAAGTTCATCGGACCCGACGGAAAGCTGTACTCGACCCAGTACGGCACAGCGAACCGCAACCAGAAGAAGAAATGGTACGAACTGATCACGAAGACGGTGGAGTCCTGAGGCCCCCGCGCCCGGGTTCGGGCGAAGGGCTAGGTCCGGGCGAAGGCGAAGGTCCAGGCGACGGCGAGCGAAAGGCCGCGGTCAGACGGACGAGTCCACTCGCGCGTCGGCGAAAGACCGACAATAAGGAGGCAGTCGCCGACGTCGACGTGCCTGCGTCCGACGACGAGCCGCAGGCCGAGGAGACCGACGGCGACTCCGCCGCTCTGTCGGCTGACGATCGGACCCGAGGTGTCTCCTATCGGGACCGCCGCCCGTCCGTCAAGGCGCCGGTCGGATCGGGGCGATCGTCGTCGAGTACGGCGATGATCGCCGTCTCCGGCGCGCTCGGAGTGATCGTTCTTGTCGCCGCCATCGTCTTGACCATCGTCTTCACGGCGGCTTCGGCACGTATCGACGACAAGCGCGAACTACGTGCCGAGTATGACCAGTTCGCACAAGAGGTGGTTGTCAAACTGACCACGCTCAACAAAGACAATGCCGACAGCATGCTCGACTTCATGAACAAGCACACGAGCGGTCGTGCGCTCCAGGAGATGCGTGAGTCGATGAAACAAGCGACTGACCTCATCCGGGAAGACGACATGAAGACAAAGACAACTGTCGTCGCGTCGGCAGTCGAGAACGCCGACGAGGACACAGGTTCGGTACTTGTCGTATTCGTGTGGGAGAGCACGGCCCCCGAAGCGCCGAACAAGCCCGTCATCGAGACGTTCCGATCGCGCATCGACATCACGCGGATCAACGACGACATGAAACTGACGAACTACGAGTGGGTGGGCTGATGGGCGGGAAGTTGCGATTGCTCCTGGCAGGTGCCGGGGTGCTGCTCGTGGCCGCAGTCGCCGCAGCCGTGTTCTCCGGTGTCCGCTACTGGACCATGAACGCCGAAGAGGACGCGCGCGAGTCCGCGGTCGCGTCCGCGCAGGAATACACCGTCACGATGTTCGGCCGCGACCCGAAGACGGTATCGGACAACATAAATAAGACGATGGGATTCCTGACGGGCTCGGCCAAGCAGGAGATGCAGAAGAACGTCACCGAGTACAAGATCGTCGATGGCGTCAAGAAGGACAAGATTGTCGCGGTCGCCAAGGTCGAGGGCGCGGGCGTCATGGAGAACACTCGCGACACGGCGAAGGTCTTGGTCTATCTGAACCTGTCGACGTCGCGAAACACGAACGAGGAAGAAGTCCAGATCGACCAGAGTCGGATCGTCTACGACATGGTCAAACGGGACGGCGAGTGGTTGATCTCGACCATCGACATCCTCACTGACGACTCGCTGTCGTCCCGGGTGCAGGAGGCCAACGGAGCGCCACCGTCGGGTGCGGTCCCGATCCCGTCCAGCCCGATCCCGTCCAGCCAGGCGCCTCAGACGACCCCGGTGCCGACGCAGGCCCCGGCGGCTCCGTAAATCCCTGGGCTCGGCAAATCCCTCGGCTCGGTAAGTCCCACGGCTGGGTGAATTCCAAGGTTCGGTAAATCCCTAGACCCAGTGGGTTCAAGTTCACGGGCTGGGGCTATCCCGACCGGTGGGCGCACAGCGAGAAGGAGCGTATCGAGACCGGGGTCTCGATACGCTCCTTCTCGTGTTCGGGCCGGGGAGCTAGCTGCTCGTGTAGCCCATCGGCATCACGACGGCCTTGTGTTCGAGGTAGCTTTCGAGGCCTTCCTTGCCGTTCTCTCGTCCGATGCCGGACTTCTTGTAACCGCCGAACGGCGAGGCGGGGTCGATCGAGTACCAGTTGATGCCGAAGGTGCCGGTACGGACCTGTCGGGCGACGTCGAGGCCCTTGTCGACGTCCTGCGTCCACACCGAACCGGCGAGACCGTAGTCGGAGTCGTTGGCGATGGCGATGGCCTCGTCGACGTCGTCGTAGGCGATGACGCTGATGACCGGACCGAAGATCTCCTCGCGGGCGATCGTCATGTCGTTGGTGACGCCGGTGAAGATGGTCGGCCCGATGAAGTTGCCCGCGGGCGCGGGGACTTCGAGGACTGCGGTGGCGCCTTCCGCCTTTCCCTTGGCGATGTATCCGGTCACCTTCTCATGCTGTTTGTCGTTGATGATCGGGCCGACCTTAGTCTCCGGATCGTCCGGCATGCCGGGGGTGAAGGTGGACGCGACGGCGACCATGGCGTCGACGATCTCGTCGTGGCGCGAACGCGGGACGAGTACGCGGGTCTGGGCGACGCAGGCCTGTCCCGCGTTGAGTAGGCCGGAGAAGATCAACATGGGTGCACTGGCTTCGATGTCGGCGTCTTCGAGGACGATGGCCGCCGACTTTCCGCCGAGTTCCAGCGAGTAGCGCTTGAGCTGTTCACCGCAGCGCGCCGCGATCTGCTGACCTGCCCTGGTCGATCCGGTGAAGGTGATCTTGTCGACCTCCGGATGCTCAACGAGGGCCTGCCCCGTCTCGACGCCTCCCGGGATGATCGAGATGACCCCTTCGGGGACACCCGCTTCGGTGAAGATCTCGGCGAGGACGTTCGCGTTGAGCGGAGTCTCGGGCGCCGGTTTGAGGACAATGGAGCAGCCGGCCGCGAGAGCGGGTCCGAACTTGTTACAGAATAGGAAGAGCGGAACGTTCCAGGCGATGATGGCGCCGACCACGCCGACGGCCTCGTGAATGACGCGAGTTTCGCCAAAGATGCCTGGCCTGGTCTCCTCCCAGCTGTACTGATCGGCGGCGTCTGCGTACGCGGACAGACAGGCGGTGCCGGCGAACTGCTGGATGGTCGCGACATCGCCCGGCGTGGCCCCCATCTCGGCGGAGAGCAGAGTTGCCAGTTCGGTGCCGCGCTCGTTGATCAACTCGACTGCGCGTCGGATAACCGCAGCTCTTTGCGCTGGGGGAGTGCTGCGCCAGACTCCGGAGTCGAAGGATTCGCGGGCGGCGCGGACGGCGTTGTCGACGTCGGTCGTGTCGGAGTTCGGGACCGACCCGACCTTGTCGCCAGTGGCGGGCGAGAAGACGTCGAGCACTTCCGTCGAGTGCGGGTCCACCCACTTTCCGCCGATGTACAGCTTGGTGGTCTCGATCGGGTCGGTCATGCGTGCTCCTGATGTATCGAGGGTTTTCCTCGATACTAGAGCACTATGTAGAACACGTTCTAGAAGTTGTCGCTACCGGTCGCCTTCAGGCGCTCGGCTTGACGTCGATCACGACGTCGAATTCGAGAAGGTCGGCACCCGACGCGACGGGCTTCTTGTCGCTCTTATGGGCGGCCCGCGCGTCGCCGCCCGACCATGCGTTGAAGCTCTCCTCGTTCTCCCACTGGGTGACGACGAAGTACCGGTCGTCGCCCTTCGTTGGACGTAGGAGTTGGAAGCCGAGGAATCCCGGGGCGCCGTCGACGGTGCCTGCGCGGGCGCTGAAGCGCTTCTCGAGTTCGGGGCCCGCGCCTTCGGGAACACTGATCGCGTTGATCTTCACAATTGCCATGAACCCGAGGCTACGCGCGCCCGCCCGGGAGCCGATAGGGTCGTTCGTTGTGACCCCGGACCCGATCGACTCGTCGCCGACCTCAGACGTCGGGCTACTCGATCATGGCGGCCTCGACGTCGCAGACGGCGGATTCGGTGCGATCGTTCTGGTGCACGGGCTGATGGGCCGCGGACGCACGTGGCGGCGACAGGTGCCGTGGTTGCGTCGATACGGCCGGGTGTTCACCTTCGACGCGGCCAACCATCAGGGTGTCGACGCAGTCGATCCGTCAGACATATCGACCGAACGTTTCGTCGCTGATCTCGCTGAGACGATCACGTGGATCGATCGGGGGCCTGCGGTTCTTGTGGGGCATTCGATGGGCGGTCTGCATTCGTGGTGCACGGCGGCCGCGTATCCGGAGCTCGTGTCCGCGCTCGTCGTAGAAGACATGGCTCCGGACTTCCGCGGACGGACGACGGGTGCCTGGACGCCGTGGTTCGACAGTTGGCCCGAACGGTTTCCCGATGTGTCCGCCGCGGTGGCGATGTTCGGCGAGATCGCCGGCCGCTACTTTTACGAGGCTTTCGACGACGGGCGTTTGCACGGTTCGATCCCCGTGTGGGCCGACATCGCCGAAGAGTGGGGCGGCCGCGACTTCTGGGATGAATGGGACGCCGTCGATGTGCCGACTCTGCTGTTGGAGGCGGGCTTCTCGGTGACGCCGCCCGGGCAGATGGCCGAGATGGCCCGTCGCCGACCGGGATCGGTGTACGTCCGCGTGGACGGTGCCGGCCATCTCCTGCACGACGATGCTCCGGGAGTCTTCCGCGGAGCCGTCGAAGCCTTTCTGAGCGAGTTCCTCTAGCGTCCCTATTCACCGGTCGGTGACGTCGCCGAGGTCTCAGCCCGCTTCTCCCGCGAGGCTGAACAGCCCGTCGTCGGTCACCTCTATGAGGCCGTCGACCAGTAGCGAGTCGAGAGCGCGGGCACGCTGGCCGGGATCGCGTTCCCACGCCAAGTCGAGAGCTGTGCGTTCAACCGGGCCGTGCGTGCCGCGGAGCACGTCGAGCAGTCGGCCGCGCGCTTGGCGATCGGTGCCTTCGAACTTCTGGACTCTGCGTGCGGGTCCGTCGTGCTGCGGTTTGCCGAGCCGCACCCACTCGCATGTCGTCGCCAAGGGGCAGACGTCACAGCGTGCTTCGCGAGCGGTACAGACGAGTGCCCCCAACTCCATCAACGCCGCGCTGAACGTCGGCGTCTCGGGCGCGGGTGCGCCGTCGGCGGCGAGCGGGAACAAGGCCTGTGTCTCGACGAGGTCGCCCCGTGCCGGGTTGCCTGGATGTTGGCGGCCGTGGACGGCGCGCGCCACGACGCGTCGCACGTTGACGTCCACCACGGGCACAGCCTGTCCGTATGCGAAGCACGCGACGGCGCGGGCCGTGTAGTCGCCGATCCCCGGCAGCGTCAGGAGGGTGTCGACGTTTTGTGGGACAACGTCGTCGAACTGTTCGGCGAGCACCTTCGAGCATTCGTGCAGACGCATCGCGCGTCGCGGATAGCCGAGCTTTCCCCAGGCCCGGACTATCTCGCCGGCCGACTCGGCGGCCATCTTCGACGGCACCGGCCAGCGGCCAATCCACCGGGTCCACGGCTCGACGACGCGCGACACAGGAGTCTGCTGCAGCATGATCTCGCTGATCAGAATCTGCCACCCGCTGATGCCGGATTCGCGCCACGGCAGTTCTCTACGGTTAGCCCTGAACCAGGTAAGAACTGTGTTCGGTGGCACACTGTCAGTCATGGAGAATCTCACCCCGGCTCAAGCTTGGACAGTTCTTAAGGAAGGCAATCAGCGTTTCGTCGAGAGTCGTCCCATTCACCCGAGCCAGGGTATCGCCGACCGTGCGGCACTCGTTGAGGGGCAGTCGCCCCATGTAGTCCTGTTCGGTTGCGGTGACTCGCGACTGGCGGCGGAGATCATCTTCGACCAGGGGCTCGGTGACATGTTCGTCGTCCGCACCGCTGGCCACGTCCTCGACTCGGCCGTCATGGGCACCATCGAATACGGTGCCGACCTCCTCAACGTTCCGTTGATCATCGTTCTCGGGCATGACCAGTGCGGCGCCGTCGGTGCGACGCTCGACGCGCTCGACAATCTGAACCTGCCCGGCGGATACGTGCGTGACATCGTCGAGAAGGTGACGCCGAGCGTGCTCGCCGGCCGCAGTGAAGGACTCACCGAGTACTTCGAATTCGTCACCCGCCATGTGCAGGAGACGGTGCACGTCCTCATGCAGCGCAGTCGGATCATCGCCAGCCGCGTCAACGCGGGCGAGCTCGCGATCGTCGGGCTCAGCTACCGGCTCGACGACGGCCGGGTGCACGTCGTCGAAGTGGTCGGTGACGTCGGTGAACAGACGCAGAGCTGACATTGCGCGCCGACGGATGCGCACAATAGCTCGGTTCCCAGGAGAATAAACTTCCGACACGCCGACGTCGTCGTCGTCCATCGCGTCGTGGCGACGATACCGTTGCAACTGTGATCGAACCACAGGGTCCTCTGCCTCCCGAGGTGTATTGGCGACGTCGGCTTGTCGCGATCGTCGGCGGGGTCGTGGCGGCCGCTGTGGTGATCGCGCTCATCGTGTGGGCGGGAAGTTCGTCCGACGACGCAGGTGATCCGGGGAACGCCGCTGCGACGTTGTCGACGTCGATAGCTCCGAAGGCTCCCGCACCCGCAGATTCGTCGACGAGTGCTGCACCGAGCAGCGAAGCGCCTAGCGGAGGTGGCGATCACGGCGAAGGCGGCGACCCCAGCGCCCCGGCGTCCGCGCCCGCTCCGAACGGCGACGTGACCGCGCCGATCGAGAACCCGTGTTCGGACCAGAGTCTCTCCGTCGTCCTCTACACGGACAAGCCGACGTACACGCAGGGCGACCAGCCGGTGTTCACCATCGTGACCACCAACGGCAGCCTCGCTGCCTGCAACCGTGACGTCGGCAAGAACTCGCAGAACGTGATCGTTCGTTCGCTCGACGGTGCCCGCACTCTCTGGTCGGCTCAGGACTGTGCGCCGGATAAGGCGGTCAACGTGCAGCTGCTCGCGCCGGGCCAGCAGGTCAGCGACGACACGACGTGGTCGGGGACCACCAGCAACCCCGGCTGCAAGAAGCCGCGTGTGCAGATCCCGGCAGGCGCCTACCAGGCGGTTGCCAAGGTCGGCGAAAAGGAATCCGCACCGATCACGTTCAACGTGGTGAAACCCGCGCAGCAGTAGCGGCCGCGTTCGCGCCGCTGGTCGACAGCGGCAGACAGGCGCGGGATGCTAGTCGAAACGCTCCAGGCTGCTCTCGGCCAATCTCGACAGTCCTTCGCGGATGTGGCGAGCCCAGATGCTGCCGATGCCTTCGACAGACTCCAGGTCGGCGGCGCTGCTAGCCAACAGCGACTGAAGTGTCCCGAAGTGGCGGACGAGGCGGTCGACGTGCGCGAATTGTAGCCGCGAGATTCGCGCGAGCAGGCGATAGCCGCGCGGGCTCATAGACGTGTCCTGGGCTTCGAGCGTCGTCGGATATCCGAACGCTCCGGCAAGCATCGTGAGGTCGAGGAGATCCGCGTCCGAAAGCGATTCGACGGTCTCTAAGATCTGACGGACCTGTTCGGGTCCCGCAGGCTCCGGGCTCGCGTGGTAGTCGCGGACCAGTAGTTCACGCATTGTGTCGTTGTCACTGATCAACTCTTCCAACTGCAGAGCCACTTGGCGGCCGTTCACGCCGAGTTCGAGCACATACTCCTCGATCTCAACGGACACGCGCCGCACCATCTCCATCCGCTGGGCGGCGCTCATCGCGTCACGCAGCAGCACGTAGTCTTCGATCTCGGCGCGCGAGAGTTGCGCGCTCACCTCATCCAACCTCGACTTGTAACGCTCCAACGTCGACAACGCGACGTTCGCGCGCGAGAGGATCGCATCGGGATTCTCGACCACCCGCCGCTGACCGTCCGCGTAGACGCTCACGATGGACATCGACGCACTCACGGCGATCACCGGCACCCGCATCTGGATCGCCGTGCGTTCGGCGGCGCGGTGCCTCGTGCCCGACTCTTCGGTCGGGATCGACGGATCAGAGACGAGTTGGACGTTCGCCCGGACGATCCGCCGACCGTCGGCGGAGAGCACGACGGCACCGTCCATCTTCGCGAGCTCACGCAGCCGGGTCGGCGCGAACTCGACGTCCAGGTTGAACCCGCCGTCGCAGATCCGCTCCATGTCGTCGTCGTATCCGAGGACGACGAGTGCGCCCGTGCCGCCGCGTAGGATTCGCTCGAGGCCGTCACGGAGGGCTGTGCCGGGTGCGACGCGACGCAACGTCTCCCGCGTCATGTCGGAACGGACTGCATCGATCGCCGATGTGTCGTTCATCGCACCTCGCATTTGTCGACGGAAGACGGTTACCGGTCGGCACCGGACCACGACTAGCGTAGCTGTGCGTGAAGCACGCTTTCGTTCCGCCCGCAGACCTCGAGCCGTTGACCCGCCACCCGAAGGCTGCGGCGCCCGGGCGCCACATCGATCTGCACCACAGCACCTGCTTCGGGTGCGGCGACGATGTCCCACTCGGATTGCACCTCAGGGTCATGGCGGGCGAAGGGCTCACCGTCGACGCTCAGATGCCTGTTCAGGACTGGATGCAGGGCGGGCCGGGCGTCATCCACGGCGGCGTTCTCTCGGCTGCGTTCGACGAAGTGATGGGCACGTCCCCGCTTCTCGTCGGTGCGCCGGTCGTGACCGTTCACCTCGAAGTCGATTACGCGAAGCCGATCCCACTCGGTGCCACCCTCTACTTCCACGCACGGATCCTCGGCCGCCAGCGCCGCAAGATCTACATCGACGCTATCGCGCACCTCGGAGATCCGAGTGTGCCGGTTGCGGGCGCGCACTCGGTGTTCGTCGTCATCGACGTCGAGAAGCATTTCGCCGAGCATTACGACAAGCGCGTAGTGCTGTAAGAGTCTCGACTCGCGGTGCGACCACGGGTTAGAACGGGGCGTCGACTGGCTGCAGGCGACGGCGTTCTAGGGCGTCGACGGCATCGGCGAGGTTGGACACCTTCGTGATGCGGATACCCTTCGGCAGTTCCTCGTCGGTGCCCGCCGGGATGATCGCGTGACGAAAACCGAGGCGCTTAGCCTCGGCGATGCGCCGCGCCGTCGACGACACACGGCGTACCTCGCCTGCCAGCCCGACCTCGCCGATCGCGACAGTCGTGGACGCGACGGGTCGGTCGGATGCTGATGATCCGATAGCGAGGAAGATCGCCAGGTCGGCAGCGGGTTCGGTCACCTTCATACCGCCGACAGTTGAGGCGTAGACCTCGTGTTTGCCGGTCGAGATCTTCGCATGCTTCTCGGCTACCGCCAGCATCATCGCGACCCGGGCGCCGTCGAGTCCGGACACGGCACGGCGCGGCGAAGGCATCTCGCTCTTGTTGAGTAGCGCCTGGATCTGTCCGACCATCGCGCGTCGCCCGTCCATCGCGACCAGCGCCACACTGCCCGCGACGTCGGTCGGATGCTCGTGGACGAAGATGCCGGACGGATCCGACACCTCGTGGATACCGTCGGAGCGTTGCTCGAAGCAGCCGACCTCGTCGGACGGGCCGAATCGGTTCTTGATCCCGCGCACCATGCGCAGCGACGAGTGCCTGTCGCCCTCGAAGGCGAGGACCACGTCCACCAGGTGCTCCAGCGAACGAGGTCCGGCGACGTTCCCGTCCTTCGTCACGTGCCCGACCAGGATCACCGCGACCCCACTGGTCTTCGCGAGGGACACCAGCGCGGTGGTGACGGCGCGGATCTGCGTCACACCGCCGGTCACCCCGTCGACCCCGGTCGCGACGAGCGTCTGTACTGAGTCGACGATCAGCAGGCTGGGGCGGACCTCGTCGACGTGTCCGAGGACGGTTGCCAGATCGGTCTCCGCAGCGAGGAAGACGTTCTCGTGCACTGCTCCGGTGCGTTCGGCCCGCAGTCGGACCTGCCCGGCCGACTCCTCGCCGGTCACGTACAACGCGGTGCGGTCCTGGGCTGCCCACTGTTTCACCGTCTCCAACAGCAGCGTCGACTTGCCGACTCCCGGTTCGCCCGCGAGCAGGACAACGGAGCCCGGGACGATGCCCCGGCCGAGGACCCGGTCGAACTCGGCGATGCCGATGGGCGTCGCGCTTGAGGTGCCGGCGTCGACCTCGGTGATGCGCCGTGCCGGACTTCGCGGAGCGACCGACGCAGTGCCTGCGGCGGCAGGGGCCGGAGCGCCTTCTTCGATGGAACCCCACTCACCGCATTCCGGGCAGCGACCGACCCACTTGGACACCTGGTGCCCGCAAGCCGTACATCGGAAGATCGCCTTCACTTTCGCCACGCCCCGAACTCTATGTGCAGCCACCGACAACCGACACCGGTGGGCGGCCAGCTGTGGATGACGAACGAGCGCCTCCCCCCGATGGCAACGGGGGAAGGCGCTCGTGGTGTCGGGAAGTGAGGGGCTAGTGGCCCTCGTCGCCTTCGGCGTCGCGTACGACGTCCGCGCGCTCCTTGAGAGCTCCGGCGTCGACCGGGGTAGTGATCGTCAGGCTCTTCTCGCCGATCTTCTTGCCGCCCAGGTCGAGCACGTCGAACTTGAACGTCAGCGGCGTGGTGAGACCCGCACGTACCACCTTCGCGTTGCTCAGTGTGACGGTGAAACGCTCGATGTCGGCGGCTTGTGCTGCCGACGTGTCGACGTTTGCGGGGACGCCTGCCAACAGATTCTCGCCGGGAGCGAGCACGCGCGGATCTGCCTTGACCTCGCCGCTCTGCTTCTTCGGGTCGGTGATCGATACCGACGACCCGTCGGGTCCGATGACCTCGACGAACTTGACCTTGCGGGTCACGCTGTCGTTGGAGATCAGAAACGAAACGTCGAACGGCCCGCCGTCGGCGAATGTCTTGTCTGTGTTCTCGACCGGGTACACGATCTGCGCGTTCCGGACCGTGATCTGGCCGTTTCGCAACTCGTCGCCGTCGATCACATCGGGGTCGAGAGCCACGGAACCACCCGCGCCGTTCACTGCAGGCAGTTGGTTAGTGGTCTGAGAGATCTTGCCTGCGCCGCAGGCCGTGGAGCCGAGGGCGATCGCGGCGCCGAGCGCACCGACGACGGCAGCCTTGGCCAAACGGCCGGTGGTCCGATTGAGCACTGACACCTTTTCCTCCGGGTGGTCGTCGCGCTGTCCGCCGGATGCGAACGCTCACTACGCAGCGTAGTGGTGTCGACCCGGAAAAGTTCGCCCGGGTCTGCGGATAATCTTCCGAATTATAGCGCGACCGCCGTGAATGGGTGTTGACCTGCACCGTTGGAAAGGCTGTCAGTGGGTGGGTGTTACACTGGTAACACTCGGAAGGGGCATGGAACATTGAATTTCAAAGTTGGCGACACCGTTGTGTACCCCCATCATGGTGCTGCTCGGATTGACGACATCGTCGTTCGGACCATCAAGGGTGAAGAAGTTGAATACCTGGTCCTGAAAGTCGCAGACGGCGACATGACGGTGCAGATCCCCTCGAGCAAGCTCGACTACGTCGGAGTTCGTGACGTTGTCGGCGAAGAGGGGCTCGGTGAGGTATTTCAGGTTCTGCGTGCTCCGAACGTCGAGGAGCCCACGAACTGGGCCCGTCGTTTCAAGGCGAACCAGGAGAAGTTGAACTCCGGAGACATCATCAAGGTCGCGGAGATCGTTCGCGACCTGTGGCGTCGTGAGCAGGACCGCGGACTGTCTGCAGGTGAGAAGCGGATGCTGACCCGTGCGCGTCGCGTACTGGTCGACGAACTCTCGCTCGCTCGGAGCACGGACGACAAGAAGGCGGACAGCATCCTCGACGAGATCTTGGCTGCAGCGTCCTGACAGAGCACGGGCGGCCACTCGTGGCCGCATTGATTCCAGCCGCAGGCATGGGCACCCGTCTGGGTGAAGACCAGCCTAAGGCGTTCGTAGAGGTCGGCGGAGTGACGCTGCTTGAACGCAGCGTCGCCGCCGCCCGCGAATCCGGGGCGGTCGACGACATCGTCGTCGCGGTCCCCGAAACACTCGTAGACAGTGCGCGACGGCTCGTTCCGGATGCGCGTGTCGTGGTGGGCGGGGCGCAACGCAGCGATTCTGTGCGGGCTGCGCTCGCGGCCACCGACGCCGAAGTGATCCTCGTGCACGACGCGGCTCGCGCGCTGACTCCGCCCGCATTGTTCGCGGCGGTCGCGGCCGAAGTGCACGGCGGGGCCCGCGCGGTAGTGCCCGGCACGCCAGTTGCCGACACGCTCAAGCGCGTCGACTCCGAGGATCGGGTGATCGACACCCCTGATCGAAATATGTTGCGCGCCATTCAAACTCCGCAGGGATTCGCTGCCGATGTGCTGCGGGCCGCCCACGCGGAGGCCGGTGACGCGACCGACGATGCCGGACTCGTCGAAGCCGCGGGAGTCACCGTGACAGTGATTCCCGGCGATGCGATGGCATTCAAAGTGACCACACCGTTCGACCTCCGGCTGGCTCGACTGCTCGCCTGAGGCACCGACACGACAGAAGAGGAGACGTCACGCATGCGCGTGGGTATCGGCACCGACGTCCACCCGATCGAACCGGGCCGCGACTGCTGGATGGTCGGGCTGCTCTTCGAGGACGCGGACGGTTGCTCCGGCCACTCCGACGGCGACGTCGGCGTCCACGCACTCTGTGACGCGCTCCTGTCGGCGGCTGGACTCGGCGATCTCGGCGCCGTGTTCGGGGTCGACCGACCCGAATGGGAGAACGTGACGGGTGCCGCCATGCTCACCCACGTCGCGTCCCTCCTCGACGACGCGGGCTTCACTCCGATCAATGCGGCAGTCCAGGTGATCGGAAACCGGCCCAAGATCGGTCCGCGTCGGACGCAGGCACAGGAAGTGCTGTCAGGACTGCTCGGCGCGCCCGTGTCCGTGTCGGCGACGAGCACGGACGGCCTCGGCCTCACCGGTCGGGGCGAGGGGATCGCCGCAGTGGCCACCGCCTTGCTGGGCCTCAAGTAGAATTTCAGGCCGTGACGCTCAACCTGTACGACACCGCATCGCGCGAGGTCCGCGAATTCGTTCCCCTACAACCCGGGACGGTCGGCGTGTACCTGTGCGGTGCCACAGTGCAGGGCGTGCCGCACATCGGTCACGTCCGCAGCGGTATTGCGTTCGACGTCCTTCGCCGCTGGCTCGCCTATCGCGGCTACGACGTGCTCTTCGTCCGAAATGTCACCGACATCGACGACAAGATTCTCCGCAAAGCCGCCGCTGCGGGCCGCCCCTGGTGGGAGTGGGCGGCGACCCATGAGCGTGAGTTCACCAAGGCGTACGCTGCTCTCGGTGTACTGCCCCCGTCCGTCGAACCGCGGGCGACCGGCTTCATCACTCAGATGGTCGAGTACATGCAGCGGTTGATCGACCTAGGCCACGCGTACGTCGCCGACGGAAACGTCTACTTCGACGTGCGGAGTCTGCCCGAGTACGGCAGCCTGTCCGGACACAAGCTCGACGACGTCCATCAAGGCGAGAGCGTGGGGACCGGGAAACGCGATCCGCGTGACTTCACCCTGTGGAAGGCCGTCAAGCCGGGGGAGCCATCCTGGCCCACTCCGTGGGGCGGCGGCCGGCCCGGCTGGCACCTGGAGTGCTCGGCGATGGCCACATCACTTCTCGGTGGCGAATTCGACATCCATTGCGGCGGTATGGATCTGGTCTTCCCGCATCACGAGAACGAGATAGCGCAGAGCCACGGTGCAGGGGACGCTTTCGCCCGATACTGGCTGCACAACGGCTGGGTGACGATGAGCGGCGAGAAGATGAGCAAGTCGCTCGGCAACGTTGTTGCCATCCCCGCGATGCTGGAGAAAGTGCGCGCTGCGGAACTGCGCTACTACCTCGGCAGCGCGCACTACCGTTCGATGCTCGAATACTCCGACGGCGCCCTGTCCGAAGCCGCTGCCGGCTATCGGCGCATCGAGTCGTTCGTGCACCGGGTAGCCGAGCGCGTCGGCGACGTCGCGGTCGGCGAGGTGTCGGCGGATTTCGCAGCGGCCCTCGACGACGACCTGGGCGTGCCAGCCGCACTCGCCGCTGTCCACAACGCTGTCCGCGAAGGCAATACCGCACTCGAATCCGGTGACGCGGCCACAGCGCTGGCGATCGCTGAGACGGTGCGAGCCATGACCGCCATCCTCGGCACCGACCCGCTCGACGAGCACTGGAGCTCGAACGGGACGGACGACGCGTCGACCGCGGCACTGGACGTGCTGATCGGCGCGGAACTGGACCGCCGTGCCACCGCACGCGCAGCGAAAGACTGGGCGGTCGCCGACGAGGTCCGCGACCGGCTCGCCGAGGCCGGCGTCGAAGTGACCGATACCCCCGACGGCGCCCAGTGGGCGCTCAAAACGAAGGACTAGCAGATGGCCGGCAACTCGCAACGCAAGGGAGCTGTCCGGAAGTCGGGCAGCAAGAAGGGGCAGACTACCGGTTCAGGAGGCCAGCGTCGCCGCGGGCTCGAGGGCCGCGGCGCGACCCCGAAAGCCGAGGACCGCGTCTACCACGCGAAACACAAGAAGGCGAAGGTCGCGGAGAAAGCGTCGAGCGGACGCCCGCGCAACACACGAAAGTCTGACGATGGCGGACCCGAGTATGTACTCGGCCGCAACCCGGTCGTCGAATGCCTGCGCGCACAGGTTCCGGCGACCGCACTCTACGTGCAGCTGGGCGTCGAGGCCGACGACCGTGTGCGGGAGGCCGTGCATACCGCTGGTGACCGCGGTATCTCGATCCTTGAGGTAGGCCGGGGAGAACTCGACCGGATGTCGCCGAACGGCATGCATCAGGGTCTCGCGCTGCAGGTGCCCGAGTACCGGTACGCGCACCCGGACGATCTGATGGCGGACGCACGCGCGTCGTCGACGCAGCCGCTGCTGGTGGCTCTCGACAACATCACCGATCCGCGCAACCTCGGTGCGGTTATCCGTTCGGTGGCGGCGTTCGGCGGGCACGGCGTGTTGATTCCGCAGCGTCGCAGTGCCGGCGTGTCGGCTGTCGCGTGGCGGACCAGTGCGGGTGCGGCCGCGCGGCTGCCCGTCGCTCAGGCACCGAATCTGACCCGCACACTGGTCGACTGGGCCAAGTCGGGTGCGCAGATCGTCGGGCTCGACGCGGGCGGTGACGTCAGCCTCTACGAGTACGACGGGACCGGACCGGTGGTCGTCGTAGTCGGCTCCGAAGGCAAAGGCCTTTCGCGACTGGTCCGCGAGACCTGCGACTCGATCTTGTCGGTGCCGATGGCAGGCGACGTCGAGAGTCTCAACGCCTCGGTCGCCGCCGGAGTCGTGCTAGGCGAGTTCGCGCGTCAGCGTCGCCTCGTGTAGACGACCACGGGTCGGCAGTGAGGTCACGGCCAACCCTCGACGGCCGAGACCTCGCCGTCTTCCACGGCCTTCGCCAACTGGGCGTGGTCGGCGGTGTTCTGGTCGGCGTACGCGAAGGCGAACTCGGTGAACGACTCTCCCGCTTTGGCCGACGACCCCAGATAGTCGTCGATTGCCTTCGCATCACCGCTGCGTGAGTGCGCGCGCGCCAACACATGCCCGCAGGCTTTCGCGAACTGCGGTAGGCGCGGCGCGATCACCTCCCCCTTGGGGATCACTTTGCCGTCGCGGAACTGGCGGACGTAGAAGTCGATCGTCTGCCGGGACTCCTCCTGGGCCGTGACGGACGTCCACCCCACGAAAACGTCGGTGGCGCTCTGGATCAATCGCTGACCGTGGATCACCCGCGACCCGTGATTGTCGTAGGGGCTAGGGCCGAGGAACTGCTCGTACACCGAAGGCCCGGCCTGCTTCATCTGCAAGAAGATTGGGTCTCCGGTGCGGCGCTCCTCGCTCAGGGTCAGGAATACCCGCATGCCTACGCTCCCGACGCCGACCACCTGCTGTACGGCGTCGACCAAGTCGTACCGTGACCACAGCGACGAGATGTGGTCGGGCACGGTCTCCTGGTATTGGCGGATGATCGATTCGAGTTCGTCGTGATGGTTCGCGAGGGCGTGAGACCGGTATGGGGGATCCTCGACGATCCGCCGCTCGCCGGCGACCACGTCGGTCAACTTCTTGAACACACCTCTGCTCGACCGTTTGGCCGCGCGTTTCTCGATGATCGCGTCGAGGCGGTGGTCGTCGTCGTTCGCGGTGTAGTCGACGAGCTGATCGGCGTTGACCGAGTCGTACCAGATGTCGAGTGCGGGCCAGGTCGCGTACGTCGTGATCCACTCACGGTATCCGGCATAGCCTGCGGCGACGGCGTCGCGCGCGCTGTCGGCGACCCCGTTGTCGCGGGCCAGGATCACTAGGCTGGACAGGAATCGTTTGACGTCCCACTCGAAGGGGCCGCACAGGGTCTCGTCGAAGTCGCGCAGGTCGAACGACAGATTTCGTTCCGGCGAATTCCATAGCCCGAAGTTGAGGACGTGGGCGTCACCGCACAGTTGCACCATGATCCCGGTGTGCTGCTCGGACGCGAGGTCCGCCGCCATCACTGCGGCCGCTCCCCGGTAGTAGGTCCACGGTGTCGCCGCCATCCGACCATGCCGCATCGGCACCAGCGCCTGATCGCGGATGCCGTTCTGTGTGAGGATCGTCGAGAGGGCATCGTGCCCGCGACGCTCGGGTCGCCAGCGCCCGAGAGCGCGCCGTCCGACCACTTTCCGTTGCGCCGCACCGTCTATGGTGACGATCTTGCCCGGCCGGGATTCGAATGCGGGCTCGCCCTGCCATAGAGTCATGTAACCATCATGTCGGGTCGTGTCTGAGTTCGCATGGGCGATCTAGACGAGGATGTGGCGCATGAACGATCGGCCGCTCGAGCCGTCGGCCGAGCTGAACCAGTTGTCCGGGTTGGTCAGTCGATTCGATGCCGCCCGACGCACCGCGGTATCGATCGAGGATCTGCGGGCTTTTGCCGTGGTCAAGGATGCGAGGGCGACCGCCGGGTCCCTTCCGGTCACCGAGGAGTCGGCGGCCGCATCGGTGCACGCGGCTCGGGTCGCGACGGCGCGTGCGATCGTCGTCGCGGTCGACGACCTTGACGGCGCCGCACTCGGCATACCGGTCAAGCCGCCCGTGGGGGCGGGGCACGAACTGGGTGTCGTCGCCCGCAGGGCCGTAGTGGGGCTGCGATCAGTGCCGCGTCGGGCGGCTGGCGAACTGCGACACGTCGTCGCCGACCGTCCGCATTCGATCCTGATCAGATTGGCCATCACGATCGTGGTGTGCCTGGGCCTCGTCGCGTTCTACGAGTTCAGCGGATGGTCGAACTACACGGCGGCGCAACTGATGCTGTACCTGTATTCCGGTCTGATCGGCAGCGTGGTGTGCACGAACGCGTTGTGCTTCGAGGCAGGGCGGACGCGGGAACTGCTGCGGTCCGGCGAACCGCTCTGGCGGATCCTCGTCATCAAGAACTTGACGATGGCCGGGCTGCTGCTAGTGTCCGCGGCCCCCGTGATCGCGTTGCTGGTGGCCGGGCCGAGCCAGAGTAGTCTCGCCGCCGTGGTCGACCAGTTCCTGGTGATGATCCTCGTCTGGATGGGCGTAGCGAACGTCCTGTCCGTCGTCGCGCCGCTGCGTCAAGAGCCGTTGTCCGCACGTTTGCACGACGGTACTTGGCTGCCGTATCTGGTGTCGTTCGCAGTCTCGTACGGCGTCGGTCTGACGGTGAACCTGATGATCTTCTGGCGCCTGTGGGCGCGCCAATCGGCGGGCGAACAGATGACCGGGGGAGCGGTGTCGGCATTTATCCTGGTGCTCGTCTCGTCGGTTCTGCTCTGGTGCCTGCTCACCGTCTTCGCCACGGTCTGTGCGCAGAACAAGGAGTTGAGGCGGGCGTTGGATCGAGAAATGGTGTCGTACGGTGAGCCCGCTCGCGGCATATCCGACGAGTCGCGCAGTTCGGCGCCTGGTTGATGTAGGCCGAATGACAAACGCGTCACAGGATTCTGGAAATTCAGCGTTTGTTCACTAACCTGTAAGCCGTGTTACAAGAACTTCAGCCGGGGTTCTTCGATCGTGTGCGTCGCCTGACGTCGCGACGTGTCGAACTCGGTGCGCGCGGATGGTCGTTGGTCGTGCTCGCCCTCGCTGCATTCGTCGTGGTCATCGAGATCATCGCGCAGGTGTACGACATCCGCGGGCCGGTCGATCTGTTGGCGCACGACTTCGTGGGTCGGCCGGGCATCGGGGAGATCAAGCTGGCGGGTCTGGTACTCGCCTTGGTGTGCATGCCTGCGCGCCTGCGCTGGTGGGTACTCGGCGGGGTCGTTCTACTCGAAGGTGTTTGGAACCTGCAGCGTGTGATCGTCGGAAACCCGGGGACGGTCGGCAACGGCATCCTGTTCGGCCTCGTCGGCACCGGCCTCTATGCGTTCTGGAAGCTCCAGGGCCCCGAGAAGTCGGCGACGTTGAAGGCCGTCGGCCTCGGTCTGATGATGCCGATCATGGGCCGCGTCGGCGACGCCTGGCTGGTGTTGTCGGCCAAAGCGAACCCGAAGGTCCTCGACGAGTACGTTGAGATGGCCGACCGGGCGCTGGGTTCTCCGTCTTGGGTGATGGGACGGATCGTGACCGACAGCGCATTCCTCACCGACGTGTTGAGCAGGGTGTACGTCTTCCTGCCGGTCGGTGCGGCGGTCATCGCATACTTCCAACTGCGGAACGTCGCGCGCGACGGGTTCCCGCGGCATCACATCATCCGCACGTTCCTGCTAATCGGCATGATCGGCCCGATCGTCTATTTCATCTTCCCAGTGGTCGGCCCGACCTACGCGTTCGGACACGAGCATCCCGGAGCGGGCTGGGTCGACGTGTGGCCGTGGGTGACGCCCGACATCACCGAGCCGGTCGCGAGATTCTTCAACCAGGGCATCGCCCGGAACTGTATGCCGAGCCTGCACACAGCGTGGGCGACGTGCATCCTCCTGCACGGTCTGCGCGGCTCGAAGGCGTCGAGAATATTCGGCACGGTGTGGTTCGTCTGCACGATCGCCGCGACCCTCGGCTTCGGTTACCACTACGCGATCGACATTCTCGCTGGCATCGTGTTTACACTGACCATCGAAGCCGCGTTGACTCGCCCGGAAACGGGGTGGACACGTTTCCGCATGGGCGTCGTAGCGGCGGGCTTCGTCGTCTTCACCGGACTGCTCTTACTGACCCGTCTGGCCGCAGTCCCGTTGTCGACCGGCGGCGCCGGGGCGGCCGTACTGTTGCTGGCGCCCGTGGGGATGATGGTGATTGCCTTCGTGTTCGTCGAGAGACCGGAGCTGCTGTCCGTCGGACAACGCCCTGGCGGTCCGACCACGCCGTCGGTGCGTCGGCGCTCGCGAGCGTAACGCGCTATGCGGGTGTCAGATGCCCGCGCGACTTCGTCATCTGCAACAGGCTGTCGGTCGTCAGCAGGATGAGGGCGATCCACACGATGCCGAACCCGATCCAGCGCTCGGTCGGCAGGTGCTCGTGCAAGACGAGGACCGCGCACAGCAGCTGGACGATCGGCGTCACGAACTGGATCAGCCCGACGGTAACGAGCGGGATACGCCGGGCAGCTGCCGCGAAGAACAGCAGTGGGACAGCTGTCGCGACTCCGGACAGACACAGCAGCGCGGTGTGCACGCCGCCGTGGTCGCCGAAGTCCAGGCCCGACGACGTGCTCGCCACGATCCCGAAGATCACCAGTGCAGGCGGCGTCAGGATCGCCGTCTCCAACGACAGGCTGTGCAGTGCCGGGAGACGTGCCCCGACCTTGTTCTTCGCCAGACCGTATCCGGCGAACGATCCGGCCAGTACTAGCGCGGTGACTGGAATCCGGCCGCCCGCGATCGCGAGGTACAGTCCGGCGGCAACTCCGACGGCGACCGCGGCCCACTGGAGGGTCCGCAGCCGTTCGTGCAGCACCACGACTCCCAGCGCGACGGTGACGAGTGGATTCAGGAAGTACCCGAGCGCGGCGTCGCTCGTATGGCCGGATGTGACCGCAGCGACGTACACGACCCAGTTGATCGCGATCAGGAACGCCGCGACGGTGACACCGGCCAGGAGGCGCCACTGCCCGCGGAGTTCGGCGATCCATCGCCAGTCGCGCATCACCAGCAGCACGACGACGCATAGCAGCAGTGTCCAAACGATGCGGTGGGCGAGGATTTCCCATGGCCCGGTCGGGCGGAGGGCGTCGAAGAACAGTGGGAACATCCCCCAGGTCCCGTAAGCGGCGAAGCCGGCGAGGACACCGCGCGTCGACTGGGGGACGACGCGCGGGCTCATCGGCTGCGCACGTCGATCCCGGCGTCCGCCAACGCATCGCGTACGGCTCGCGCGTGCGCGAGGGCTCCCTCGGTGTCGCCGTGCAGGCACACCGACATCGCGTCCGCCTCGATCTGCGTCCCGTCGACGGCGGTGATGAGCCCGGTGCAGGCCAGGGTCACGACACGGTCGGCGATCGCGGCGGAGTCGTGCAAGAGGGCGCCGGGCTCGGTGCGCGGCACCAGCGTCCCCTCCGACGTGTAGCCGCGGTCGGCGAACGCCTCAGTGATCACCGGGACGTCGGCGTCGATCGCGAGACGCTGAACTGCGGAACCGGGCAGACACATCACCGGCAGTCCGGTGTAGGCGACCGCCTCGACCACGGCGCGCGCCTGCTGTTCGTCGCTCACGACGGCGTTGTAGAGCGCACCGTGCGGCTTAACGTATTCGACTGTGCCGCCGACGGATTCGGCAAGTGCGCGCAGCGCGCCCACCTGGTAGAGGACGTCGGCGATCAGATCGTCCGGGGCGATATCCATAAACCGTCGGCCGAAGCCGGTCCGGTCGGGGTAGGAGACTTGTGCGCCGATTCGGACGTCGAACGCGACGGCCGCAGCGCAGGCCTCCCGCAGCGCGGTGGGAGTGCCCGCGTGGAAGCCGCACGCGATGTTCGCGCTACTGATGAGCGGCATCATCGCCGCGTCGTCCCCGACCCCCTCCCCGAGGTCGGCGTTCAGGTCGATGACGGAGTGCGCGCGCATCCTGTCGAGGATAGTCGCGTCCGTTTCGACGTCGGTGCTGCCGGTTTCACTCTCGCCTATAGTGTGAGCGCATGGCAGTGATGGACACGACGGTGACGACCGCCGACGGCGCAGTTCAGGGATACCGCGGCCGCGGTGGACGCAAGGGGACGATCGCGTGGAAGGGCATCCCGTTCGCGGCGCCGCCCGTCGGTCGGCGCCGATGGCGTGCGCCCGAACCCGCAGTGCCGTGGCCGGGCGTCCTCGACTGTGACGACTACGGGAACGCACCCATTCAGGACAAGCTGTTCACCGCCCGCGGTGCCGGCCGCTTCCAGCCGCGCCACGAGGACTGTCTGACCGTTAACGTGTTCACGCCCGAGTCGGTGTCGTCGACCCCGCGACCGGTGATGGTGTTCAACTACGGCGGCGCGTACATCCTCGGCGGCACGTCGACCCCGATTTACGACGGCGCATACCTCGCACGTTCGCGGGACGTGATCGTGGTGACCGTCAACTATCGTGTCGGGCCGCTCGGGTTCCTCGACCTGACCGACTACTCGACGCCGGAGCGCCAGTTCGAGGCAAACCTCGGTCTGCGCGACATGGTGGCCGGGCTCGAATGGGTGCAGCGGAACATCGCCGCATTCGGCGGCGACCCCGACCGCGTCACCGTGTTCGGGGAGAGCGCGGGCGGGTCGGCGGCCCTCACCCTGCTGTCGACGCCTGCCGCGGCCGGGCTGTTCGTCGGCGCGATCTCGCAGAGTCCAGCCCCAGACCTGGTTGTGGACAAAGACAACGCGCGAATATTCGCCGACGAGTTCGTGCGGCTGCTCATCGACCCGACGCGACGCAACGGAGCCGAACGCACCGACCCGCCGTTGGACCCCGACGTCGTCGCCCGTGTCGTCGACGCCGCCAGCGGGATGGACCTCGTCCGCACCGGCAACAGACTGCTCGGTTTCGCGAGGGCCGCGGGACTGTCGGATCCGATGCCGTTCGCGCCGACCGTCGACGGCCACTACCTGCCGCAGCGGCCGAACGACGCCGCGCGCGACGGCAACACGCACCGGGTGCCGTTGGTCATCGGCCACAACAAAGACGAGGGGGAGCTGTTCGCACGATTCTGGAACATCTTGCCCGACGGTTCGCAGGCGTTCATCGGCGTCGACGATCCCGAAATCCGTGCCGAGGTGGAACTGCTTTATCCGGGCACGCGCGACCATGTGCGTCTGGCCGCGGACGCCACGTTCTGGATTCCGACCCAGATGTTCGCCGGCTACCACAGCGCGCACGCACCGACCTATGTTTACCGTTACGACTATGCGCCGACCGTGCTGAACGCGACCGGGATCGGCGCGACCCATGCGACCGAACTGTTCGCCGTCTTCGGCATCTACCGCGACCCGATCGGGGCGGGGCTCGCCGCCGCAGGCAGTTGGGGGTCGACCAAGCGGATCACCGCGACGATGCAGTCGCACTGGAGTTGGTTCGCGCGCAAGGGTGTGCCGTCGCCGAGCTGGCCGCGCTACACCGTCGAGGACCGCCGCGTGATGATCCTCGACGATCCGTCGCACGTCGCCGTCGACCCCGAAGGCGGGCGGCGCCGCGCGTGGGAGCGCGTGCATCTGGCGGTCAGCGGGTGACTCGTCGGCGACCTGCGCTACTCGTATCGGTGTGTGCCGCGACGCTACTGGTCGGCGCGTGCAGTTCCGGCGACGACATCGACGAACCGACGACGATGTCGAAGACTCAGCCGCCGACGACCTCGCAGGCGAGTTCCCGGACTCCAACGTCCCAAAGCTCAACCTCGCAGACTCCGACGCTGCCACCGCCGTACATCGAGGGCGCCGATTGGGTGGACACCGAAGTCGGACCGAGCCTGCAGATCCGCCCGACGCGCAACGGACGCGATGTCTCGGGCGACACCGCGGGTGGTGAAGCGTGGCAGGAGGTCCTCGCGCTGCATCCGGATGCCGAGCGCCCGGGCATGCGTGCTCAGTTCGACTGCCATTGGACGTTCGCGCGCCTCGTCGACCCGGAGAAAACGAGTTGGAATCTCGAACCCGAGCGGCCCGTCGTCAGTGAGTCCGAGATGATCTCGACGCGGTGTAATCCGGGATTCTCTGAAGAGAAGTAGCGGCTGAAGCGAAGTGGCGATTGTCCGTGGTGGCGTGAGTCAGTCCCGCCGTCGCATCCCGATGAGGCGGCAGATCACGTAGACGGCGAACGAGATGGTCGTGACCGCGACCGACA
Organism: Gordonia abscondita; assembly: GCF_032711245.1. GTDB lineage: Bacteria > Actinomycetota > Actinomycetes > Mycobacteriales > Mycobacteriaceae > Gordonia. Next base: position 867,798 of record NZ_CP128986.1, on the reverse strand, counting down.
CGGGGAGTTCGGGCGCGAGCGACAGCACCAGACCGCCGACGGCCGCCAGTTCGGCGAACAGCACCGACAGCACGAGTACCTTCGTCGGGTCCGCGGTCAGCCGCGCGGCCGCTGCGGCCGGAGTGATCAACAGGCTCATCACGAGCAGCGCGCCGATGATCTGCACCCCCTGTGCCGCCGCGAGGCCGACCAGGATCGCGAAGACCACCGACAGGAATCGGGTGGGGACTCCGGCGGTCTCGGCGACCCGGGGATCCAGGCTGGCGAACAGCAGCGGCCGGTAGATGAGCGCGTAGACGACGAGGACAACGGCTGCGGTGACCCCGACCGCGATCAGACCGTTCGTGCCGACGCTGACCACCTGTCCAGTCAGTAGGGCAAACCCCTGCCCGACGCGTCCGTGCAGTGACAGGAACAGGACACCGAGGCCGAGCCCGAACGCCATGACGACGCCGATCACCGAATCGCGTTCGCGCGCGCGCTGACCCAGCAGACCGAAGACGGCGGCGGCGAGGACCGCGCCGATCACGCCGCCGATGTTCACCCCGACCCCGGCGAGCAGCGCGGCAGCTGCGCCGGTGAACGAGAGTTCGGCCGCGCCGTGCACCGCGAAACTCATTTGGCGTGCGACGATCATCGGCCCAAGCACGCCGCCGATGAGACCCAGGAGGGCGATCGCGAGCAGTGACTGTTGCACGAACGTGTACGACAGCAGGTGGCCGGTCGCCGAGAACTGGAAGAACTGACCCATGTTCGCTGCCAGGGTCGTCGAGGTCACGAAGCCGCCTCATCGGCGTAGCCGTGCTCGACGCAATGGTGAGAGTCCTCGCCGCCCACGACGATCAGTCGTCCGCCGATGCGGACCACCTCGATCGGACTGCCGTACAACTCGGACAGGGTCGCCGAGTTCATCACCTCGTCGACGGTCCCGATCCGGAACCGGCCGTCGGCGAGGTAGAGCACGCGATCGACGAACGGCAGCACCGGGTTCAACTCGTGCGTGACGAACAGGACGGCGGTGTCGGCGCGCCGTCGTCTGGCGTCGAGGAGGTCGACGACCACCTGCTGACTCGTCAGGTCGAGACTCGCGAGCGGTTCGTCGCACAACAGGATCGACGGGTCACGCGTCAACGCTTGCGCGATTCGGAGGCGTTGCTGTTCGCCGCCCGACAGCAGGCCGACAGCGGTGTTGGCGTACCGAGTCGCGTCGACTTCGGCGAGAGCCGCGTCGACGCGGGTGCGGCGCGACTTCATTCCGCGTAAACCCATGCCCCACGATGCGCCGTCGGCGCCGAAACCGACGAGGTCGCGGCCGCGCAGCATCATCGCGTCGGAGTCGTCTGCGTGCTGCTGCGGGATATAGCCGATGCGTCCGTTCGCGGTGACGGCCCCGTCGGTAAGCGGAACCTGCCCGAGGACGGCGCGGAGCAAGGTCGTCTTCCCGGATCCGTTCGGGCCGAGCACGGCGATGAACTCGCCAGGCGCGACGTCCAGGTCCAGGTCATGCCACAGGGTCCGAGCGTCGAACGACAGCCCGGACCCGGTGAAACTCAGTACGGCATCACTCACGGGTGTTCAGTGCCTCTTCCAACTGTGTGATCTGCGCCGACTGCCAGGCGACGTAGCTGTGCGTGCCTTCGGGCAGCGACTCGGTGAACTTCAGGACCGGGACGCCGGACGACTTCGCCGTCGACAGCACCGATTCGGTCGCCGGGTCGACCGACTGGACGTTGTAGATCAGGGCCGACACCTTGCGAGCGTGCAGCAGGTCGTCGAAAGTCGCGCGGTCGGCTGCCGACGGTGACTGGCCCTCTTCCACGGCCGCAGTGAATCCGGCGGGTGCGATGTCGGTGATTCCCGCCTCGCTCAGGAGCGTCGTCGCAAGCGGCTCGGTCGCTGCGACCTTGGTGTTCGGGTGTTCTGAACCGAGCTTGGCCATCCGGCCGCGCAGCCCGTCGATCTCGGTGCGGAACGCCTTGGCGTTCGCGCGGTATTCGTCCGCGTGAGCCGGGGCGACCTCTGCGAGCGAGTTCGCGATCTCATCGGCGGTGTCGGCGACTACCGGAAGCGTGTAGAACGCATGCTCGGTGGACGCGTGGTCGTGGCCCGCGTGGCCCTCGTCGCTGTGTGTCCCGTCCTCGTGGTCGTGGTCGTGCCCGTCGTCGTCGAGTGCGCTGACCTTGTGGCCTTTGGCGCCGGCGGCAATACGCTCCATATAGGCATCGTAATGGCCGCCGTTCATCACGATCACGTTCGCATCGAGGACGCGCGCGGCGTCGGCGTTGGTGGGTTCGAACTCGTGTGGGTCACCATCGGTGGAGTTGAACAGTGCGGTCACGTCGGCGTCGTCGCCTGCGACCGCGCTGGCGACAGACGCCCACACGTTGGTCGACGCCACCACGACGGGATGGTCGGTGTCTTGCGGACCGGAATCTTCGCCGCAGGCGACGAGTCCGGCGGTCAGGACGGCAGTCGATGCGAGTGCGGCGGCCAAGCGGAAACGACGTACGGAAGGCATGCGATAGGGCTCCGAATCCAAGGCTGAAATGTAATGACAATCGTTACCGACAATCCTAGGGGTCGGTCGAAGCGTTTGTCGAAGCGATGCGCGAACGTGCATCGGTCACCGCCGCCGATCGCCGTAATCGTAGATGGCTACGCTGGAGGACATGACGGGTCGACACCTCCCGCGGCGGCTGGCACTCATCTCCGTGCACACATCGCCGCTCGCCCAGCCGGGGACCGGCGACGCCGGCGGACTCAACGTCTACGCGTGGCAGACTGCGACTCGTCTGGCGCGACGGGGGGTTGAAGTTGAGATTTTCACGCGTGCAACGTCGTCGGCCGACGAGGCGAGCGTCGAGGCGGCTCCCGGAGTCACCGTGCGACACGTGCCGGCCGGACCGTTCGACGGCCTCGACAAACGCGACCTGCCTGGTCAGCTGTGCGCGTTCTCGGCCAATGTGCTGCGCGTCGAGGCGGCGCAAGACCCGGGTTACTACGACCTGATCCACTCCCACTATTGGCTGTCCGGCCAAGTCGGCTGGCTGGCACGGGACCGGTGGGGCGTCCCGCTAGTGCACACCGCGCACACCCTCGCCGCAGTCAAGAACGCGTCGCTCGCGATCGGTGACACCGCCGAACCGATGCTGCGCGTCATCGGTGAACAGCAGGTGGTCGACGAGGCTGACCGGCTCGTGGTGAACACGCCGACCGAGGCGTCGGAACTGATCGACCTGTACGGAGCCGATCCGTCTCGGGTGGACGTCGTCGTTCCTGGCGCAGACTTGGACCTGTACTCGCCGGGGCCCAAGCTCGCGGCGCGTGCGGCGCTCGGTCTCGACCCCCAAGATGTGCTCGTCACGTTCGTCGGCCGCATCCAGCCGTTGAAGGCGCCCGACGTGCTCTTGCGGGCTATCGCGCCGCTGATCCACGCCGATCGCACCGGCCGGTTGCGGCTCCTCGTCGTCGGCGGACCGTCGGGCAATGGCGCAGGCCTGCCGGAGACGCTCATCGAGTTGGCCGCTGAACTCGGCGTTACCGAGCGGGTCACGTTCCTGCCGCCGCAGACGCCGGACGATCTCGCTCAGGTGTACCGGGCGTCCGATCTCGTCTCCGTTCCCAGCTATTCGGAGAGCTTCGGGCTGGTCGCCGTCGAAGCGCAGGCGTGTGGAATCCCCGTTCTGGCCGCAGACGTCGGCGGACTCTGCGTGGCCGTCGCCGACGGTGTGACCGGGCAACTCGTCGCCGGACACGACATCACGCAGTGGACCGAGGCGCTGGCGGGTCTGCTCGCCGACCCGGATCGGTTGCGGACGATGGGAATGCGGGCCGCGGTGCACGCCGAGAAGTTCTCGTGGGAGCACACCACTGACGCGCTCCTGGCCAGCTACGACCGTGCGCTCGTCGGGTACCGCGGGGCTAACGGGCGCGGGACTAGCCGCTTCGGTCTGCGCCGACGGCGTGGGCGGGCACGGCTGACGGTGTGACCCGTCACGGCATTTCGAGTGCAGCAGATCGACGGATGGAGACCCTATGAGCACGACCGACTACACCGCGACGTTGCGGGCCGCCCTCGACGAATCGGGGATCGAGTACACGCGTAAGTCGTCCGGTGGCGCGAAGTCGGAGCATCTCGTCGTCGAACTGCCCGGCGAGAAGAAACTCAAGACGACGGTCCTGCTGACGGCGGGCATGCACGGGGTCCGAGTGGAGGCGTTCGTGTGCCGCCGCGCCGACGAGGAACTCGAAGCTGTCTATCGGTACCTGCTCAAGCGCAACCGGCGGCTGTACGGCGTCGCTTACACCATCGACAACGCGGGCGACATCTACCTGGTCGGGCGGATCTCGGCGGACGCAGTCAGCCGAGACGAGATCGACCGCGTGCTCGGGCAGGTCCTGGAAGCCGCCGACGGCGACTTCAATCAGATCCTGGAGATCGGCTTCCTCACATCGATCAAACGCGAGTGGGCGTGGCGATCCGCGCGCGGCGAGCCGATGAAGAATCTGGAGGCGTTCGCCCATCTGATCGACCCCGACGACCTGCCGGAGATTCCGCCGCTCGTCGAACAGAGCGCACTAGACGACATCGGTGAGCCGTCCGGGGAGTGAACCGCCGACAGTGACAACAGGGATTGGTATGGTCGGGCGGATCTCCTCCAACGACGAAGGACCGCCATGACATTCGCCTCCCCGTTCCCGCCCGTCGACATTCCCGACCTCAGCGTGTACGACTTCCTGTTCGGTTCCCTCACTGACGGCGACCGCGACCGCGTGGCTCTCGTCGATAGCGTGTCCGGAGCAACCACGACCTACGGTCAACTTGTCGCTCAGGTCGACGCCGCCGCGGGCGCCCTCGCGGCCCGAGGCGTCGGAGTCGGCGACGTCGTCGCGATCCTGTCGCCGAACATCCCAGCGTTCGCGTCGGTCTTCCACGGCGTATTGCGGTCCGGCGCGACCGCGACCACGCTCAACGCGCTCTTCACCGCGAACGAGATCACCAAACAGCTGCGGGACTCGAACGCGCGGATGATCATCACGATCTCGCTGATGGCACCGCAGGCTCTCGAAGCCGCCCGCGCGGTCGGCATCGCCGACGGCGACGTCGTGGTTCTCGACGGCGAGGGATCGGCGTCGACGGGGCACCCGAATGCCACGGAACTCATCGGTGCAGGCCTGCCGGCTCCCCAGGTGTCATTCGACCCGGCCACGCACCTCGCCGCACTCCCGTACAGCTCCGGCACCACGGGAAACCCGAAGGGCGTCAAGCTCAGTCACCGGAACCTAGTGGCGAACGTGTCCCAGACCGCACCCATCCAGGGCTTCCAGAGCGACGACGTGGTCCTCGCGGTGCTCCCGTTCTTCCACATCTACGGGATGACCGTCCTGCTCAATGCGGCTCTGAAGGCGCGCGCGACGCTTGTCGTCATGCCGAAGTTCGACCTCGTGGCATTCCTGGAGAACATTGCGAGCCGCAAGGTCACGTACACGTTCATCGCGCCGCCGATCGCGGTCGCGCTCGCGAAGCATCCGATCGTCGACCAGTACGACGTCTCGTCGCTGCACACCATCGTCTCGGGTGCCGCGCCGCTTGACGAAGAACTCGGCGACACCGTCGCCCGACGGCTGGACCTGCGCATGCTGCAGGGCTTCGGCATGACCGAACTGTCGCCAGTCAGCCATGTGATCCCGTTCGACGGCGGGGAGACCACCATGGGCAGGCTCGCGTCGCTCCAGTCGTGCGGGTGGCCGATCCCGAACACCGAGAATCGGATCGTCGACCCGGCAACCGGGGAGGATGTCCATGTGCCGGCCGAAGGCACGTCTGAGCCCGGCGAACTATGGGTGAGCGGCCCCAATGTGATGCTCGGCTACCTGAACAACGATCAAGCCACCGCCGAGACGATCGTCGAAGGCCGGTGGCTGCGCACCGGCGACATGGCCACCGTCGACTACGACGGCTGTGTCACCATCGTCGACCGCCTCAAAGAGCTCATCAAGTACAAGGGCTATCAGGTGCCGCCCGCCGAACTCGAAGCGCTGCTGCTGACCCATCCGCGGATCGCCGACGCCGCGGTGATCGGCGTCAACGACGCAGACGGCGAGGAGATCCCGAAGGCGTTCGTCGTGCCGCAGGACGGTGCGCAGCTCACCGAGGATGAGGTCATCGCCTTCACCGCCGAACGCGTCGCCCCCTACAAGAAGGTCCGCGCCGTCGAATTTATCGAGACGGTGCCGAAGTCGGCGTCGGGCAAGATTCTGCGCAAGAACTTGCGCGGATAGTGCGGAACGACGTGGCGCTCGTTCAGGAACGGCACGGGCGCGTACTGGTCCTCCGACTCAACCGGCCGGAGGCGCGGAATTCACTGACCAGTGCGCTGATCGGTGAGATCCAGCAGGCTCAGGCGGCCGCGGGGGAGGACGACAGTGTCGACGCCGTCGTCCTCACCGGAACCGATCCCGCGTTCTGCGCGGGTCTGGACTTGGCCGAACTCGGCGGCACCGGCGAGAATCTGATGGCCGCGGCAGATCCGGAGATCCCGCCCGGTCATCCGTGGAAGCCGTTGAGTAAACCGGTGATCGGTGCGATCAACGGTGCGGCCGTCACCGGCGGCCTCGAACTGGCGCTCGGCTGCGACTTCCTGATCGCGTCCGAGAAGGCGAGGTTCGCCGACACCCACGCCCGCTTCGGGCTTGCCCCGAGTTGGGGAATGACCGCACGGCTCCCCGCGCTCGTCGGCCGTGCGTTCGCGCTGCGGATGAGTCTGTCGGGTGATTTCGTTGACGCGCAGACCGCGCTGCGAGCCGGGCTCGTCACCGAGGTCGTCTCGCACGAGACGCTGCTGGATCGGGCACTCGAGGTCGCCTCGACCATCGCTGGTAACGACCAGGCAGGCGTGCGCACCCTGCTCGCGTCGTACCGCCGGGCCGAGAGTCACCTCCTCGACCCGGCGCTCGCCGTCGAACAGGCGACGAGTGACGAATGGAAGAAGACCTTCGATCCGGCGGTCGTGGCGGACCGACGTTCCTCGGTCATCGGCCGCGGGCGCGACCAGGTGCGCCGCTAGCGGTATGGGAAACTAACGTCATGAGCAACGGCACCTTGATCCTGATGCGCCACGGCGAGAGCGAATGGAACGCATCCAACCAGTTCACCGGTTGGGTGGACGTCGCGCTGACCGAGAAGGGCCGCGCCGAAGCGGTCCGCGCGGGCGAACTCCTCACCGAGCACGATCTGCTGCCCGACGTTCTCTACACGTCGCTGCTGCGTCGCGCGATCAGCACCGCACAGATCGCGCTCGACGCCGCGGACCGCCACTGGATCCCGGTGGTCCGTGACTGGCGGCTCAACGAGCGGCACTACGGCGCGCTGCAGGGGCTGAACAAGGCCGAGACCAAGGCCAAGTACGGCGACGAGCAGTTCATGCTGTGGCGACGCAGTTACGACACCCCGCCGCCCGCGATCGAAGCTGACGCCGAATACAGCCAGGTCGGCGACCCGCGCTATGACGGCATCGACGTGCCGCTCACCGAGTGCCTGCTCGACGTCGTGAAGCGGTTCATCCCGTACTACACCGAGACCATCGAAGCCGACCTCCGGGCCGGTAAGACGGTGCTGGTCGCCGCGCACGGCAACTCGCTGCGCGCGCTCGTCAAGCATCTCGACGGCATCTCTGACGAGGACATCGCCGGGCTCAACATCCCGACCGGCAACCCGCTGCGTTACGACCTCGACGAGAACCTGCGGCCGACCACTCCGGGCGGCGTGTACCTCGATCCGGCGGCCGCCGCAGCAGGCGCCGCGGCCGTCGCGGCGCAGGGCGAGAAGACGTAGCAACAGCCCGAATCCCGCCCGCCCTCCCGCACCGGTCTAACCTGTGCGCGCACCTGTGACCTCGGCTACATTGGAGGCATGGCAGACGCGACGATTTCGGTGACACATCTGGCCGAGCGTGAGCGCTACCGCGCTGACCTCGTGGACGATGATTCGGGTCCGGTGGAAGTCGGTTACATCGACTACACGACCGACGGCGTCAATCTCGCCCTCACCCACACGGTCATATACGACCGTTGGGGCGGAAGGGGATTCGCGGCCGAACTCGTCAAGCAAGTCCTCGACGACATCAGGGCGAACGGCCGAAGCGTCGTCCCCGTGTGCACATACGTCGCCAGTTACCTGGAGAAGCACCCGGAGTACTCAGACCTCGTCGCGTCGTGACCGGCGCGGCGAGTGCCGATCATCGGGAGTTCATGTGCGCTTAATCAGCATTGCTCCGGCGTGAATGGACGGCGAAGACTGGCTGCCCAAGCTGCGAACTCCAGGCGGTGACCGTAAGATTTTGGATGTGTCCGAAACCAGCGGGGGTCGCCTGATCGACGGTGCCGCGGCGAATGGACGGTTCGGTCCGGCGCGCGTCGACGCCGATCGCCTCGACCCGGTCGAAGCCGCCGACGTGTCCCGCACTCACCTGCTCACGATGATGGTCGCGAAAGCGGAGACCGGGATCGTGATGGTGGACGAATTCCACACCGTCGTGATGTTCAACGACCGTGCGACGGAACTCGGTATGGTGCGCGGCGTGCTCGCGGATGCGATCGCGGAAGGCGTCGCCGAAGTCATGTCGACCGGAGCTGACCGCCGCTTCGACTTCTCGCCTCCGCACTCGACACTCGGATTTGTCTCGGCAGGCCGCGCGGTGCCGCGCCCGGTCGACACCGTCCGATGCGTGGCGAGCCTCGCCGAAGTCAGCGGCGAACGTTTCGTGCTCGTATACGGCGACGACGACTCGACTAACCAGCGAGTCGAGGCGACTCGTCGCGATTTCGCCGCCAACGTCTCGCACGAGTTGAAGACGCCGCTCGGTGCGATCAGCCTGATGGCCGAAGCCATGCTCGAATCGCGTGACGATCCGAGCGCGGTGGAGCACTTCGGGCGGCGAGTCCTCAAAGAAGCGACCCGAATGGGCACGCTCGTGAATGAGCTTATCGGACTGTCCAAATTGCAGGACGGCAGCGTCGCCGACCTCGTCCCCATCGACGTCGACGCACTCGTCGACGACGCGGTCGCCGGTGCAGGCGTCTCCGCCGAAGTCTCCGAGATCGAGCTCGTCGTGGACGAGCCGAGTAGGCTGACCGTACAAGGCGATCGCACGCTACTGCTCACCGCGTTGAGCAACCTGCTCGTCAATGCGATCAACCACTCGCCGACAGGCGACGTCGTGTCGGTCAGCCGCAAAGAGGTCGTCATCGACGACCGCCCGATGGCGTGCATCGCGGTCACCGACCGCGGCATCGGCATCGCGCCCGCAGACCAGCAGCGAGTCTTCGAACGGTTCTACCGTGTCGACAAGGCGAGGTCGCGTGCCACCGGCGGCACGGGCCTCGGCCTGGCAATCGTCAAGCACGTGGCAGCCAGCCACGGCGGACACATCGGGCTGTGGAGCAAGCCGGGGACCGGCTCCACGTTCAGCCTCTACATACCTACCGATGAAACCCCGGCCTAATCAGAGGAACAGTCGCGTTGACGCATGTACTGATCGTCGAAGACGAAGAATCGCTGGCCGACCCGCTGGCCTTCCTGCTCCGCAAGGAGGGGTTCGAGGCGAGCATCGTCAATGACGGAACGCAGGCATTGCCCGCATTCGATCGCATCAACCCGGACATCGTCCTGCTCGACCTGATGCTTCCCGGAGTGTCCGGGACAGACATCTGCAAGGCCATCCGCGCCAAGTCGACCACGCCGGTCATCATGGTGACCGCGCGCGACAGCGAGATCGACAAGGTCGTCGGACTCGAATTGGGCGCCGACGACTACGTGACGAAGCCGTACTCTGCCCGCGAGTTGATCGCGCGGATCCGCGCGGTGATGCGCCGCGGCGGCGTCGTGGCCGACGACGAGGACGCCGCGATCGGCGTCATCGAAGTGGGACCGGTCCGCATGGACGTACAACGGCACACGGTGAGCGTCGGCGGTACCGAACTGACGCTTCCGCTCAAGGAGTTCGACCTCCTCGAGTACCTGCTGCGGAACTCCGGCCGCGTCCTGACCCGCAGCCAGCTGATCGACCGCGTGTGGGGCGCCGACTACGTCGGCGATACCAAGACTCTCGACGTCCACGTCAAGCGTCTGCGGTCCAAGGTGGAACCGGACTCGTCGCAGCCGCGCCACCTGATCACCGTCCGAGGACTCGGCTACAAGTTCGAGACGTAGATCGCGGCTACATCTGTTCGTACTTCAGATCGGTTTCGCGGCGGGAGGTAGCCGCGGCCGTAGCCGGGTGCACGGCGATCAGGCCGAGACCGTCGCGACGACGGCACGCATCGGCGAGCACGGTGTAGGCCTGCTCGCCGATCAGCTCGACGAGCTCCGGACGATACGACTGGTACACCTGGCTCGCGCCGATATGGGTGTCCGGCGACCCAGAGCAGTACCAGTCGAGGTCGTGTCCGCCCTCGCCCCAGCCCCGCCGATCGAATTCGGTGAGCGTGGTCTTCAAGATCTCGGTTCCGTCGGGGCGAGTCACCCAGTCCTGTTCGCGGCGCATCGGCAGCTGCCAGCACACATCGGGTTTCACCGTCAGCGGCTCGAGACCCTTGCGCAACGCCATCGAATGCAGCGAACACCCCTGTCCGGCAGGAAATCCCGGGCGGTTTAGGAAGATGCACGCGCCGTCGTGCAGGCGGGTCTTCAACGCGGGTTCGCCATCGATGTCCTCGTTCTCCTCCAGATACCCATCCGGGCCGAGTGGATCGTCGCCCGCGCCCTCGTCATAGAACTGCCAGTCGTCGGGCGTCAGCATGGCGGCGCCCGCGGCCAGACGGTCACGGTCGTCGTCATCGGTCAGGTATGCGCCGTGGGTGCAACACCCGTCGGACGGACGGTCGGCGATGATGCCACGACACGCCGGAGTTCCGAATACGCACGTCCACCGGGAAAGTAGCCAGGTGAGGTCGGCGCTCACCAGATGCTCGGGGTCGGCGGGGTCGACGAACTCATACCATTCCCGCGCGAAGTCGAGATCGACTTCGCGCGTGGGTGATGGCTGCGGTTGCTCTGGTGACACGGGGAATCCTCTCGACACTGCGGTTCCACCGTAGTCGTGACTCGCGTCGACGGGTATCGCCGAGTAGTTTGAACCGGTGCGACTTGGAGTGCTCGACGTGGGCAGTAACACCGTGCATCTGCTGGTTGTCGACGCGCATCGGGGTGGACATCCCACGCCGATGAGTTCGACCAAGGCTGTGCTCCGGCTGGCCGAGGAGATCGACGACGCGGGGCGGATGCGCGATTCCGGCGCCAAGGCACTCGTCTCGACGACCGAGGAGTTCACCCGGATAGCGAACTCGTCCGGGTGCGAGCAGATCATGGCCTTCGCGACGTCCGCGGTCCGTGATGCCACCAACTGCGAGGACGTGCTCCGCAAGGTGAAGGATGCCTCTGGCCTGGAGATCGAGGTGCTGCACGGCACCGACGAGGCACGGCTCACTTCGCTCGCCGTCCGACGCTGGTACGGCTGGAGTGCTGGCCGCATCCTCGCGCTCGACATCGGCGGCGGCAGCCTGGAGATGTCAAACGGCGTCGACGAAGAACCCGAGGTCGCACTGTCGCTGCCGCTCGGTGCGGGCAGGCTGACACGCGAATGGCTGCAGGGCGATCCGCCGAGCCGCCGTCGTGTCTCCGTGCTCCGTGACTGGCTCGACAGCGAAATGAAGCAACCCGCGCGCGACCTGCGCGCAGTCGGCAAACCTGATCTCGCGGTCGGATCGTCGAAGACGTTCCGATCGCTCGCGCGGCTGACGGGCGCCGCGCCGTCCGGGGCCGGTCCCCGCGTCAAACGCACCTTGACGGTGAGTGGTCTTCGCCAGCTCACCGCCTTCATCTCGAGGATGACGACGGCCGACCGCGCCGAACTCGAAGGGGTCAGCGCGGACCGTGCTCCGCAGATCGTCGCGGGCGCGTTGGTCGCCGAGGCCGCGATGCGTTCACTGGGAGTGGATACACTCGATATCTGTCCGTGGGCTCTACGGGAAGGAGTCATCCTGCGTCGCCTCGATACCGAGCCTGCAGGCACCATGACGACTATTCCGATGCAGACCGCGGACTGACAGACCACCAACACCCAGACAGGTAGGAACGGGGCCACCATATGGCGGACGAATCCGAACCGGAGTCGAAGCCGATCACGGTATCCGAGCTGATCGCGCGCTCCGAGAACGACGACGCGTTTCCGCGCTCGGAGTCGGTCTCGGTCCGACGCGCGGGCCGCGACGACGAGCAGGCGGCGAGTACGACCTCTTCGGGGATGCCTTCGTATCGGACGGCCAAGCCGAACGACGCGACTCGGCCGCCGCGAACTGTCGGCGCTAGCGGAATGCCGAGTCACACACCGACGACCGAGCCTGGTCCCGAAGCGAATGCAGTGACCGGGATCATTCCGGTGGTCTCCGACGATCCGAATGCCGACACGGGAAGCCTGCGCGCGGTCAGTGCCGACGACTTCATCGACCACGATCTGCCTCCGGTGGAGTACCGAGCGGTCGCAGCGGACACGGCGTCGACGATGCACGTGCGGGCGGACGACGGGCCGTCCCCGTTCGAGCAGACCGCTTCGATCCCCGTCGTCTCCGACGAGAGCACGTCGGAGGCAGCGGAGACGGCGGCTCTCACCGACCTCGATCCAGGGCCCGGTCCCGGCACCGAGACTGACCTCGACTCCGACGTGGATTCCGATGTCGACGCGGACACCGATCTGGACGAGGACGTCGAATCGGGCGACGGCGGCGACCCGGAGCCGACCGGCTGGGCAGCCCGTCGAGCCGTGAAGGCCGACCGGAAGGCCGCTCGCAAGTCGGAGAAGGCGAAAGCCACCGCGGCGGCCTCGGACATCGCAACGGAGGAGCGCGCCGACGACGCTGATGGCGACACCGGTGCCCGGGACGACGCGGAGCCGTCGCCCTTGTTCGGCTGGCTGACGTTCGTCGGCGAGCTGGTGCTCGGCCTCGCGGTTGGTGCGGGCCTGTTCTGGGGTTTCACGGAACTGTGGAAGAGCTACGTGTACTTGGCGCTGGTCCTCGCGGTCGTGGTGATCTTCGCGATCGTCACGTTCGCCCACGTCCTGCGCAAGCGTGATCTGCCCACCACACTGCTGGCGCTCGGTGTCGGGATGGTCGTGACCATCGGGCCACTCGTCCTCCTCGCGGCGCAACCGTAGAGCGCCTGCGTTGACCCGATTGCGGTTTCCGATTCCGGTCGGCCTGTCGACGGCCTCCGTGTATCCGCAGAGCACCGAGGCGGCGTTCGGCTATGCCGCCGACCTCGGATTCGACGGCATAGAGCTGATGGTCTGGGGCGATCCGGTCAGCCAGGACATCGCCAACGTCGCCCGGTTGTCGCAGGAGTACCAGGTTCCGGTGCTGTCGGTGCACGCACCGTGCCTGCTGATCTCGCAGCGGGTCTGGGGTCGTGACCCGAAGGCCAAACTCGTGCGCTCGGTGCAGGCCGCCGAAGACCTCGGAGCGTCGACGGTCGTCGTCCACCCGCCGTTCCGATGGCAGCGCGACTACGTCGCCACATTCGATGAGCTGGTGGCGCGGCTCGAGCAGTCGTCCGACGTGTCGGTCGCGGTAGAGAACATGTTTCCGATGCGGGCCGATCGGCTGTTCGGCGGCGGTGACACTGCGTCGCGGCGGATGGCGCGCCGAGGCGGCGGACCCGGTGCCAGTGCGTCGGCGTTCGGCAAGCCGATCGATCCGACGGCCACCGGTTACGACAACTACACGCTCGACCTGTCGCACGTCGCGACGGCGGGGCACGATGCGCTCGCGATGGCCTCCCGCATGGGGGCGGGCCTCAAACATCTGCACCTGACAGACGGGACCGGAGCCGCACACGACGAGCATCTGATTCCCGGGGACGGCAGTCAGCCGTGTGTCGAGGTCTGCAATTCGCTGGCAGACAGCGACTTCGACGGAGCCGTTGTACTCGAGGTGCACACCACGGCGGCGAGAAGTAAAAACGAACGCGCCGCGATGCTTGCGCGCTCGCTTGAGTTCGCACGCACCCATTTGCGGCGCGATCAACTGGAGGAATGACATGACCAGACTCGGTGAACTGCTCGACCTGACCAGCGTCGAGCAGGCCGGGACCGGGTATGACGTTGTGTATCGGGCCATGATCGACCCGACTTTCACGATCGGCCCTAAAGTGCACGGCGGTAGCGTCCAGATGCTGGCCGCGAAAGCGGCCCGCGCGGCACTGATTGATCTCGCGCCTCCCGGTGACGTGCCCGCGCTCGCCGACGTCACCGCGATAGCCGTCTCCTCCGACTATCTGGCGGCGCCCGATCCGGCTGAAGTCGATGTCGCCGTGTCGATCGTCAAACGCGGCCGGACCGTGAACCTGGCGCGCGTCGACGTGACGCAGGGTGGCCGCATCATGGTGGCGTCGACGGTGACACTCGGTCGAGTGGATTCCGGCGAACCGACGTATCGGCTACCCGGCATGATCGACCCGTTGCCCGTCGAACCGGATGATGCGGGTTTAAGTATCGACGACACCCCGATCGGTCAGATTATGCATCTCGGCCCGGCTCTGGACCTGGTGCTCGACGGAGCGACGTTCGCCGCCGCACACGGCGCGCAGGGCGGTCCGGTGATACGCGGATGGGTTCGGCCCAAGGAAGTCGCCGACCAACCCGTCGGCATGGACCTCGACTTCCCGGTGCTCGTGTGCGACGTCTCACCGCCTGTCCTGATGAACCTCGGCATGTTCGGCTGGGCGCCGACCGTGCAGTTGACGACGTACGTGCGCCGCAGACCCGCGACCGGCTGGCTGCGGTTCGAGGCGACGACGCAAGAAGTCGGCAGGGGCATGTTCAACGAGGACCATCTGGTGCTCGATTCCACCGGAGCCGTGGTCGCGCACTCGCGACAGCTGGCCCTCATTCCCCAAACAACGAAAGGCAAGTGATCACATGACCGAGCGGGTAGCAATCGTCGGTGGAGGCAAGATCGGCGAGGCGCTCCTGGCCGGACTGATCAACGCGGGCAAGCCGGTGCGCGACCTGGTGGTCGTCGAACGCTCTGCGGAGCGCTCCGCAGAGCTGGTCGCCGACTACGGGATCCGCGTGACCGATGACGTCACGGACGCGGTCGACGGTGCGCGGGTCGTATTCGTCGCGGTGAAGCCGGACGTCGTCGACACCGTCCTCCAGTCGCTGGGGAAGGCCGACGACAGCGGTGACGAGGAACGGATCACCGTCAGCCTCGCCGCGGGGGTTCCGACGAGCCGGTACGAGGCGTCGCTGCCTGCCGGATCGCCGGTCATCCGCGTCATGCCGAACACTCCGATGCTCGTCAACGAGGCGATGTCTGCGGTCAGTCCCGGCCGGTACGCGAACGACGATCAGGTCGCGCTCGCGGTGCGACTCCTCGAGACGGTCGGCAAGGTGATGGTGCTGCCGGAGAAGTCGCTCGACGCGGTGACCGCGATCTCGGGGTCGGGCCCCGCTTACTTCTTCCTGATGGTCGAGGCGATGATCGACGCGGGCGTCGCGCTCGGCCTGACGCGTGCGCAGGCGGCCGAACTCGCGGTCCAGACGGTCAAGGGTTCCGGCGTGCTGTTGGCCGAGTCGGGACTCACCTCGGTCGACCTGCGTGCGGCCGTCACGTCGCCGGGTGGGACGACGGCCGCGGCCCTGCGTGAATTCGAGCGATACGGCCTCCGACACGCGGTAAATGAGGCGACGGCGGCTTGCGCCGATGCCAGCGCGCGCATGGCACGTCGACCCGACATTGAGGGTTCGCGGGCCGCATCGTCGTTCACCCCGGAATCCGGTGTCGGCGGCCAGTAACGCCACTGCCAGCGGTGATGGCCTCCGATCGTGGTTTGTCTCGGAAGAATCGACTCTTTCTGAGCCACTCACGTCGCACTAATCACATCTGCCACGCTAAGCTGCTCGCAGCACGTACGTGTCTGATGTCCGCCGGAGGGGAAGCCGGTGGCCGCGATGCGTGCACCGGAGGTTATAAATTCATGGCTGCAGAAAAGCCGGGAGAACGGAACGACTTCGCCGACCGTGGAGTTGCGAACGCATCGTCTGCGTCGCAGTTCCTCACTGTCGCAGAGGTCGCGTCCCTGATGCGGGTCTCGAAGATGACCGTGTACCGACTCGTCCACAATGGTGAGCTGCCCGCAGTTCGCGTCGGACGTTCGTTCCGCGTGCACGCGAAGGCCGTTCACGAGTACCTGGAGACCTCGTACTTCGACGCAGGTTAGATCGAGTACGGGTAGAGCATGAGAACCACCGCCTGCCGCCGTGTGCGGCAGGCGGCTCATGCACGTCCGGGTGCACGTCGTGACGGTCGAGTGGACCGCCCGATTTCGTGTCGTGTTCACCCGAGCGGTAGGATCGAACACCAGGTCGCTGTCGCCCCGGTATCCGCGAGGATTTCTTGAGTCGGCGACGGCCCCGACAAGCATTGCCGGTTTACGCCGGCGGCTAGTTAATCCGCATCGATCGTGAGGGAGAGCCCCATGGGTTCCGTTATCAAGAAGCGCCGTAAGCGCATGTCGAAGAAGAAGCACCGCAAGCTTCTCCGCCGCACGCGAGTGCAGCGTCGTAAACTCGGCAAGTGATCGAAGACCCGCCCCTCACCGGGCGGGTTCTTTGTTTTGCGCCACCTCCGAGTGGTCGAGCGGAGTCGAGACCCTTAACCTGGTCACATGGTGCGAGACTCTGACGTCGACGAGCCGATCACGCCGCGATCGGTCCTGGTGACTGGCGCGTCGTCGTTCCTCGGCGGCTACCTGGTGGCCAGGCTCGCCGCCAACCCGGCGATCGACCGCGTCGTCGCCGTCGACTCCCGGATCCCGAGCAAGGATCTGATGCGTCGGATGGGTCGAGCCGAGTTCCTGCGTCTGGACATCCGTCGCCCGGCGATCGCGAAGGCCATCGCGACGTACGACGTCGACACCGTCGTGCACGCCGCGCCGTCGATCATGGACTCAGCCGAGCACTCGGCCGCCATCAAAGAACTAAACGTGGTCGGGTCGATGCAGGTGTGCGCGGCCTGCCAACGCAGTCCGTCGGTGAAACGGCTCATCCTGCGGTCCACCGGCATGGTCTACGGGGCGAGCGGCAGCGATCCCGCGATGTTCACCGAAGGCGCCCGCGCCCGCAGAGAGCCCAAGGCGGGCTACGGTCGGGATCTCATCGACGTGGAAGGCTATGTCCGCGGGCTGGCCCGGCGGCGGCAGGACATCGATGTGACGATCCTGCGATACCAGTCGATGCTCGGGCCGCGTATCAAGACGCGGATCGGGTCGTATCTGTCGATGCCGGTGGTGCCCGCCGCGTTCGGCTTCTCGCCCCGGCTGCAGTTCCTGCACGAAGAAGACGCGTTGGCTGCGGTCGAACACGCGACCCTCAACCGCCGACCTGGCACATTCAACATCGCGGGCGACGGCGTCGTCAGCCTCGCGCAAGCGGTGAGCCGAGCCGGGCACGTCCGGTTGCCCGTCGCGGCGAGCATGATCCAACCCATCATCGGGGTACTGCGCGACGGGTCGCTGCCCGCGATGCGCGCAGGCCACACTGGATACCTGACCTACGGCCGCGTCCTGGACAACACCCGAATGCGTACCGAGTTCGAGTTCGAGCCCAAGTACACGTCGTCGCAGACTCTCGACGACTTCATCAAGCGCGGGAAGACGTCGCCGCTGATCTCCGCGGACACCTGGCGCGAGCTGGAGGCTCAGGCCGTGGTGGCCGCGACCGCACTGCAGTGACCCCACCGAGTGCACGTACGATAGACGCCATACGAGAGGGGGTGACCATGGCAGTGGCAGATGAGCCAAGTGACGAACGAACCGCCAAGGTGATCGCCCTCTACACCGACCCCAGAGTCGGTGGGCGGCCCAGAGTCGATGGGCATCCGAACACAGACGGATTCGGCCGTCCGAGCGCACGGGTCACACCGCTCCACCACGGAATCGACTTGCACGACGAGCCGTCCCCGACCTCCGTCGGGTCGGTCGCGAACTCCCCGTTGTTCAGTCTCGGCGGAATCCGGAGTGCCGTCGCCGACTCGCTGATCGCGACATCCGGCTTCATCCGGGAACGTATGACCGGCGAATACACCGTCGATGACTTCGGCTTTGACCCGCACTTCGCGGAGTCGGTGTGGTTCCCCGCGCTGCGGCCGATCTACCAGAACTGGTTCCGGGTCGAAGTGACCGGCGTAGAGAACCTCCCGACGACCGGCGGCGCACTGCTCGTCGCCAATCACGCGGGATCCATCCCAGTGGACGCCGTGATCACCTCGCTCGCGGTGCGCGACAACCACCCTAACGAGCGGTACCTGCGGATCCTGGCCGCCGACATGGCGTTTGAGACGCCCGTCGTCAGCGACCTCGCCCGCAAGGTCGGTGCGACGCTCGCGTGCAACAGCGACGCCGAGGCGTTGCTGCGTCGAGGAGAACTGACCGCCGTGTGGCCCGAAGGCTTCAAAGGCATCGGCAAACTGTACAAGGATCGCTACAAGCTGCAGCGGTTCGGCCGGGGCGGTTTCGTGACAACCGCGATCCGCACGCAGGCCCCGATCGTGCCGGTGTCGATCGTCGGTTCAGAAGAGATCTATCCGATGATCGCCGACCTCAAACCGCTAGCGCGAACGCTCGGTCTCCCGTACTTCCCAGTGACACCGCTGTTCCCGTGGCTCGGTCCGCTCGGCGCGATCCCGCTGCCGTCCAAATGGCACATCCACTTCGGTAAGCCCATCATCACAGACGGCTACGACGAGCAGGCCGCAGACGACCCGATGGTCGTCTTCGATGTGACCGACCACGTCCGCGAAGAGATCCAGCAGACGCTGTTCCGCATGCTGAGCCGCCGCGGAAGCGTCTACCTGGGCTGAGGTGCCTCTCGGGGACACTTAAGGCCCCGAGGGGATACCTGGGGGCTGGGAAACCTCGGCTCTGGCAGTGGGGCAGGTTATCCGCGCTTGCGCAGCACACGGGTCGCAGCGGCCGCCGCGCCGCCCGCCGCACCGAGGACCATCGCGGACCGGACCCCGTACTTGGCAGCCTTGCGAGCGGTACGGAAGTCGTACTGCTCCCAGCCTCGGACGCGTGCGATCTCCCGCAGATCGGCATCCGGGTTGATCGCAACGGCGTTGCCGACCAACGACAGCATCGGGACGTCGTTGTGCGAGTCCGAGTACGCCGTGCATCGTTTCAGATCGAGGCCTTCCCGTACCGCGATCGACCGGACGGCGTGCGCCTTGCCCGCCCCGTGGAGGATATCGCCGACGAGGCGTCCGGTGAATCGGCCGTCGACGCTCTCCGCGACCGTCCCCAATGCTCCGGTCAACCCGAGACGTTTGGCGATCGTCTGCGCCAATTCCACCGGGGTCGCCGTCACCAGCCAGACCTGTTGTCCCGCGTCGAGGTGGCGCTGTGCGAGCGCGGCCGTCGCAGGCCAGATCTTGTCGGCGATGAACTCGTCGTAAATGTCCTCGCCGAGGTGTACCAGCTCGGACGTCTCCCGGCCTGCGATGAACGAGAGAGCCTTGTCACGGCCCTGCGCGACGTCGTCCATGTTCTCTTTACCGGTGACCCGGAACTTGACCTGCTGCCACGCCACGTTCGCGATGTCGCCGTACGAGAAGTACTTTCGCTGCGCCAGCCCGCGCGCGAACAACACGATCGACGCCCCGTGCACCAGCGTGTTGTCCACGTCGAAGAACGCGGCAGCCGTCAGGTCCCGCTCCGGGCCCTGCCCGTCGACGGGTATCCGGCTGCCGAGCGATTCGATCGCGGCGCGAGCCGACGCCTCGCCCGCCAGCGTCTGACGAAGCTCCTCGGCGGTCTGCCGGAACTTGCCCGCCCGCCGGTTGAGCCACGCCGTCATCCGATGGAACTCGTCTTCGTCGGTCGGCCCGTCCCAGTCGTCGGAACCGGGCAGTCGAGCCCCATCCCGGTCGTGCTGGACGTCGTCGCCGTCTGGGTCCACCGTGGGATCCACATCGAACTGCTCGGCTTCGAGCTCGGCCGCCTCGTGGATCTCGGTCTCGTCACCGTGTAGAAGCGCATCGTCGCCGTCAGAGGTGATCTCGTGATCTGGATCGATCGAATCGCGGCTCATCGGCCACCTCCCATTCGTTGCGGGCGAGCTCAATCGTGCATTGCAGCCAGCTTATCGCGGCGCACGCCGAACAGTTCCCTCCCGCGGCGCCGGTGAGTCCACTGGCACAATCGTCGACTATGAACGCCACTGTGGAACTCATGACGCGCGCCGGATGCCACGCGTGCGCCGCCGCCGAACATCAGTTGCGCACCGTCCTCGCCGAGTACGGACTGGAACCGTCGATCGTCGACGTCGACGCGGCAGCCGAGGCAGGCAACCCGTCCCTTCGCGCCGAGTACGGTGACCGCGTCCCGGTGATCGTGCTCGACGGCGAGGAACACAGCTACTGGGAAGTCGACGAGCCCCGCCTGCGAGCCGATCTCGACAGCCGCCGTTGACCGCCGCGACGCCCGATGTATGCCGTCTCACCGACGGGTTGGGGTGCATTCGCAGCATCGAGTGATCTAGCCTGGACACACATGTGCCCATCACGGTGGCGCCGCAGGGGCGCCGTCGGCTCTCGGTGGGCGGGAAACGGGCGATGCAGTGAGTGTCTTGTTGTTCGGAGTGTCCCATCGGAGCGCTCCGGTGTCGGTCCTCGAACGACTCACTGTTTCCGAGACCGACCGGCCCAAGCTCGTTGAAGCTCTCGTCCAGTCGCCCGCGGTGTCCGAGGCGATGCTCGTCTCCACGTGCAACCGAGTCGAGGTGTACGCCGTCGTCGAGGCGTTCCACCCGGCGTTGGAAGCGGTCGGCGAAGTGTTCGGCGACCACACCGGCATGACTGTCGCCGAACTCACCGGCCACGCGTACGTCCGCTACTCCGAAGCCGCCGTCGAGCACCTATTCACGGTGGCCGCCGGCCTCGACTCGATGGTCGTCGGCGAACAGCAGATCCTTGGACAGATTCGGTCCGCGTACACCGAAGCGGACCAGAACAAGTCGGCGGGCCGCACGCTGCACGAACTGGCCCAGCAGGCGCTCCGCGTCGGCAAACGCGTCCACCACGAGACCGGCATCGACCGGGCAGGCGCATCGGTCGTCTCCGTCGCGCTGCACCGGGCGATGACTCAGCGGAACATAGCCGACGACCACGGACCGATGAGAAGCGCCGTGGTCTTCGGCGCGGGCGCCATGGGATCACTGTCCACCAGTCAACTCGCAGGCGACGGCGTCGAACAGATCGCCGTCGTCAACCGGACGTCCGAGCGGGCCGTCGAAGTGGCCGCCACGGTCGCCGAAAGGTACGGGGTCGCCGCGACAGGCACCGCCGTCGACGATCTCGCCGATGTGATGGCCGACGCCGACGTCGTCGTGACGTGTACCGGATCGGTCAGTGCGGTGGTCGACGTGGCCACCGTTCATTCGGCGCTCAAACAACGAACGAACCCGGCACCGCTCATGATCTGCGATCTCGGGATCCCGCGCAATGTCGACCCTGCCGTCGTCCAACTGCCCGGCGTGTACGTCGTCGACATCGAGAGTCTCCGCGGTGACGGGGAGACCAAGGCCGCACAGGACGACGCGGTGGCCGCCCGATCGATCGTCGCGGGCGAACTCGCCGACTATCTGGCGGCGCAGCGTCAGGCCGCGGTGACGCCGACAGTGGCGGCCCTGCGCCAGCAGGCCGCGGACGTCGTCGAAGGCGAGATTCTCCGACTTCAGTCTCGTCTGCCGGACCTCGACCAGATACAGCGCGACGAAGTAGCCAAGACGGTGCGCCGCGTCGCCGACAAATTGCTGCACGCACCGACCGTGCGCGTCAAGCAGCTAGCATCGACCGGGCGTGGCGACCACTACGCCGAGGCCCTCCGTGAGCTCTTCGAACTCAAGCCCGGCGCGACGGAATCGGTTTCGGCGTCCGAAGCGGGTATACCGGTGACCGGCGAGCGCGACTCGCACTGAACCACTTCGGCGCGACTCGCGCTGATATCACCACCGACACGACAGGACGGCTACCGTGCCCACTGCTGCTTTCAGCGACCGCCCCATCCGTATCGGCACCCGAGGGTCGAAGCTCGCGACCACGCAGTCGCAACAGATCGCTGACCGGCTGATCGCCAATGGGCACCCCGCAGAACTCGTGATTATCACCACTGCGGGCGACACGTCGACGGCTCCGGTCGCGCAGATCGGTGTCGGCGTCTTCACCACCGCTATCCGTCTGGCGCTGCGCAACGGCGAGTGCGACGTCGCGATTCACTCGTACAAGGATCTGCCGACCGCACCCGAACCTGATCTGGCGATGGCAGCTGTCCCTGAGCGTGTGGACCCCAGAGACGCACTGGTCAGCAGGGGTGGACTCGTACTCGGCGAGCTTCCGGCCGGGTCGACGATCGGTACGTCGTCGCCGCGACGAGCCGCACAGCTTAAAGCACAGGGTCTCGGTTTGGAAATTCGCCCCCTACGGGGCAACCTTGATTCTCGGTTGGGCAGAGTCGCGAACGGGGAACTGGACGCGGTAGTGGTCGCCCGAGCCGGACTGGTGCGCATCGGTCGAGCCGATGAGGTATCCGAAGCGCTTGACCCCTTGGTCATGCTTCCCGCTCCGGCACAGGGGGCCCTGGCCGTCGAGTGTCTCTCTGACGATGCCGAACTGGTGAGAATACTCGCCGAGTTGGACGATCCGTCCACCCGCGTAGCGGTCGACGCCGAGCGTGCGGTGCTCGCGGCCCTTGAGGCCGGATGCACGGCCCCCGTCGGTGCGATCGCCGAGGTGGTCGAGTCGATCGACTCCGACGGACGCATCTTCGCCGAACTCTCGCTCCGCGCGGGAGTGGCGGCCGAGGACGGATCTGATGTGATCCGGGCTTCGGTGGTGGGTCCGGTGGAGCGGGCCGCGCAACTCGGTAAGGATCTCGCCGCCGAACTGCTGGAGCTCGGCGCAGCCGAATACGTGCCCAAAGCGTAGGGCACCGTTCGTGCGGCGGCGCACTCCGGCAAGAGGACAAGTCGGTGCTCACGGTAACGAGTGGAGCACCGAACGGACTGCAGCCCCCTGGGCGGGGGCAGGAGAGTGCGAACGCATGAGCCGTACGAAGAATGCTAAACCCGGCCGGATCCTGTTCGTCGGGTCGGGTCCGGGAAACCCTGATCTGCTCACTGTGCGAGCGCAGAACATTCTGGTGAACGCCACATCGGCTTTCGTCGACCCCGACGTTCCGTCCGGTGTCGTGGCGTTGATCGGTTCGGCCCACGCCAAGGCCGAACCCGTTCCGACGCGCGCAGGCCGCAAGGCCGCCGAGGCCGCGGCCGAGGTCGATGAGCCGGAGGCCCCGGAGGTCATCCGTCCCGCGCTCGGCGAGCCTGCACAGGTCGCCAAGACACTCGTGGCCGAAGCCAAGACGGGCGTCAACGTGGTGCGAGTCGTCGCAGGCGACCCGATGAGCGCCGACGCCGTACTCGCCGAGATGAGTGCCGTCGCGCGCACTTCGGTGTCGTTCGAGGTGCTCCCGGGTATTCCTGCGCACGCCGTCGTCCCGAGTTTCGCGGGCATGCCCATCGGATCGGGTCATACCGTGGCCGACGTCCGAGGCGACGTCGACTGGGCGGCACTTGCTGCCGCACCCGGCCCTCTCGTGCTGAATGCGACCGCCGGACACCTCGCCGAACTGTCGAGCGCGCTCACCGAGCACGGGGTGGCGCCGCAGACGCCCGTCGCGATCACCGTCAACGGGACGACGTGCGCCCAGCGCACCATCGAGGCGACCCTCGCCACGGTCAACGACCTCGGCAGCGCGCTGACCGGTCCGTTGATCCTGACGATCGGCAAGGTCGTCACCTCGCGCAACAAGTTCTCGTGGTGGGAGTCGCGCGCACTGTACGGCTGGACCATCCTGGTGCCTCGCACCAAGGATCAGGCCGCCGATATGAGTGAAAGGCTCGAATCGCACGGTGCGATCCCGCGCGAGGTCCCGACGATCGCCGTCGAACCGCCGCGCAGCCCTGCGCAGATGGAGCGCGCGGTGAAGGGGCTCGTCGACGGCCGATACCAGTGGGTCGTGTTCACCTCGACCAACGCGGTCCGCGCAGTGTGGGAGAAGTTCGAAGAGTTCGGGCTCGATGCTCGCGCATTCTCCGGCGTCAAGATCGCCTGCGTCGGCGAAGCCACCGCGGCCAAGGTCCGCTCGTTCGGCGTGAACCCCGAACTGCTGCCGAGCGGGGAACAGAGTTCACTCGGCCTCCTCGATGAGTTCCCGCCGTACGACGAGGTCTTCGACCCGGTTGACCGCATCCTGCTGCCGCGCGCCGACATCGCGACCGAGACGCTCTCGGAGGGCCTACGTGAGCGCGGCTGGGAGATCGACGACGTGACCGCGTACCGCACAGTGCGGGCCGCGCCGCCGCCCATCGAGACCCGCGAGATGATCAAGACCGGTGGGTTCGACGCGGTCTGCTTCACCTCCAGTTCGACGGTCCGCAACCTCGTCGGTATCGCCGGCAAGCCGCACGCCCGCACCATCGTCGCCTGCATCGGACCGAAGACCGCGGAGACGGCGGTCGAGTTCGGTCTGCGCGTCGACGTGCAGCCGGAGAGCGCATCGGTCTCGGAGCTGGTGGACGTGCTCGCCGCCCACGCGGCGCAGCTGCGCGCCGAGGGCGCGCTGCCCCCGCCGCGCAAGAAGTCCCGTCGTTCGCGTTCGTGATAAGCAGGTCGGCATGAGTGCACAGTTCACCCGACTGCGTCGCCTCCGGACGACGCCCGCCATGCGTCGGCTCGTCGCCGAGACCCGCCTGCACCCGGCCCAGCTGGTGTTGCCGATGTTCGTAGCCGACGGCATCGACGTTCCGCGGCCGATCGCCTCGATGCCGGGCGTCGTGCAGCACACACCCGACTCCCTCCTGGTCGCTGCCCGCGACGCTGTCGCAACGGGAATCGGCGGGTTGATGCTGTTCGGCGTTCCGGAGTCGGCGGACAAGGACCCGATCGGGTCCGGGGCGGACGATCCGAACGGTGTCCTCAACCGTGCGCTGCGCCTCCTCCGCGACGAGCTCGGCGATTCGACGGTCATCATGGCCGACACGTGCCTCGACGAGTTCACCGATCACGGACACTGCGGTGTCCTCGACGATCAGGGGCGAGTCGACAACGACGCGACGCTCCCGCGGTACGAGTCGATGGCGCTCGCGCAGGCTCGTGCGGGCGCACACGTCGTGTCGCCGAGCGGAATGATGGACGGCCAGGTCAGTGCGATCCGCGCAGCACTCGACGACGCGGGATTCACCGACGTGTCGATCCTGGCGTACACCGCTAAGTACGCATCGGCCTTCTACGGTCCGTTCCGGGAAGCCGTCGGTTCGTCGCTACACGGGGATCGGCGAACCTATCAGCAGGACACGGCCAACCGGCTCGAGTCGGCGCGTGAACTGTTGGCAGACCTCGACGAGGGCGCCGACATGGTGATGGTGAAACCGGCGATGAGTTACCTGGACATCGTCCGAGACGTAGCCGACCGCACGGACGTGCCGGTGGTCGCTTACCAGATCAGCGGCGAGTACTCGATGATCGCCGGAGCCGGGGCGAACGGGTGGATCGACGCCGACGCCGCGTTCGACGAAGCAGTCCTGTCGATCGCACGCGCCGGAGCGTCGATCATTCTCACCTACGCTGCGGTCGACGTGGCGCGTCGCCTGTCTGAGCGTCTTCTTGGGTAGACCCTCTACCCTGGAAGCATGACCGCCCCAGCCCCTATGCCGGGCATGCACGGATCCGGCACATCGGACGCGCCGACCCGACCGGACAGCGTGAAGCTGGCCGTCGAGTTGTGGTGCGCGGTGATCGTCGTCCAACTGATCGTCGCCATCGCTCAGTATCCGGTCGTTCTGGACCAGTCGCGCAAAATTCTCGACGACATGGCCGAGCGGGAAGGGCAGGAAGTGCCGGTGTCCGCGACGGCGATGACCGCAGTGTCGATGGTGCTGGTCTGCGTCTTTCTGACCGCGATCGCACTGCTGTTCATGAGGTTCTTTTGGAACGGACGCAACTGGGCCCGTCAAGGGCTCGGAGTGCTCAGCGCATTCCTCGCCGTCCAGTTGGTGTTCAGCGTGCTGTACATGTTCACCGACCATGACTCCGGTGACGGCGTATCGGCACCCGCGTGGGCGACGGTCTTCGGGATCATCGGAGGCGTCGCCGCCATCGGGGCTCTCGTCGCGTTGATGAACCGTGATACCACCATTTACTGCCGGGACATGGCACAGTGGCGGGACCGTAAACGACAGAACGGCGGGTTGCGACGATGATCGAGTTCAAGTCCCGACTGCGGGCACCCAAGCCCGACCCCAATGATCGGCCGTCGCTCGTCGTGTGGGCGTTGCGGCTGTGGATGATCTCCGGTGCGCTGCTCGTCGCCCTCGGCATCCTGACGATCATCGACCACTCAGTGAGCGTCGGTCTCGAGTTCGGGCCGTTGGCGATCGGGGTCCTCATCGTGATGGTGGGTGTCGCCTACTTCCTACTCGGCTCCAAGACGTACCGTGGCGAGTTGCAGTGGCGCTCGTCGTTGTCGGCATTGACGTGTGTGATTGTCGCGCTGCTCCTGCCGTTGACGATCGGCTTCCAGAGCCCCGGGCTGGCCATCGTCCTCGCGGTCGCCGTGATCGGTCTCGCCGGATCGGTGCTGGCCTACCGGCCCGCGTCGGACGCCTGGTTCAACTGCAAACTCAACGGTTCCGTCGCTCCCGAGGAGGTCCGCGCTCGGACGGCAGGTGAACGCGAGTCGTCGGACGATGCGGGCGGTGGCGAGTGAGCGATCGCGACGAATTCGACCCCGAGTCTCCCGAAGCCGAGTTTCCCGAAGCCGAGTCTCCCGAAGCCGAGACCGTGGCTCAGGCGACCGAGCCTCACGAGCCCGAAGACTCGGAAGCCGATGCTCCAGTCGAACGTGCTCCCGAGGTCGTCGAACGGGGGGAGGAGCTCTTCTATGAAGCGGGCGGCAGCAAATGGATCGTCGCGATCGGCCCCGTGATGTTGGCGTTGACGTTTGGGTTAGAGATCGCAGGCGGCGGCCGAATCCATTGGGAAGTGCTCACGATTTTCGGGGTGATCCTCATCGGCTTCTCGATCATGCAGGTGGTCGCGGCGCGCCGACACGTGTCGGTGCGACTCACCGACTGCACGCTCCGTCAGGGCACGCGCGTCACCGACCTCGACGACATCGCGAAGGTGTACCCGGAGAACACCGGAGCCGAGACCCAGGACTGGGAGAGCGCCCCCGCACTCGGTGAACTGCACGCGGTACCGCGGCGCCGCAAAGGCGTCGGAGTGAAGCTGGCGAACGGCAGGCTCGCGCAAGCGTGGGCCCGCGACGTCGACCGGTTCCGCGTCGAACTCACCGAAGCGCACCTCGCGGTGAAGATGGGGCTGCCGCCCATAGGGGCGCCGGCCAAGGGAGCTTCGTCGGCGGGCGATGGCTGAGCGCAAACCGACCGTGCTGGTCGCGGCAGCCCTCGTCGTCGTCGCGATCTTGGCCGTCGCGACAGTGGTCGTCTGGCAGCGCGACGACGCAGAGCCCGCCGGGGCCTCAAGCGTTCCGCCACTCCACCAGGTCCATCTCGGTGACAGTTTCGCCTCCGGTGCGGGAACGCTGCCAATGGTCCCGGATTCGCAGTTCACCTGCCAACGATCGTCGGTCAACTTCGGCGAACTCGTCGCCGCTCGCCGCGGATACCGCCTGACGGACGTCTCGTGTGCCGGCGCATGGACGAAGAGCCTCTACGAAGGCCAGTACGAAGGCGTCGGCCCGCAACTCGACGCGGTGACCTCGGACGCCGGCCTCGTGACACTCATGCTCGGCGGGAACGACGCCACGCTGTACTCGACACTCATCGGCGACTGCTCCCGGGCCGCCGCCTCGAACTCGGCCGGGGCGCCGTGTCGGGCCGAACTCGGCGGTGCGCCCGCCCGGGCCGTCGACGACGAGATCGAGCCCGCGGTGCGGCAAGCGTTGCGCGACATCGCGGCCCGTGCACCGTCGGCCCGCATCGTCATCGCAGGCTACCCGCGACTGCTTCCGCAGAAACAGTCGTGCCGCCCGGCGGTGCGGATCGCCGACGGCGACATCGCGTACGTCGATCGCGTCCAGGCCCGTCTGAACGCGGCGATCGCGAAAGCGGCGGCCGCCACCGGTGCGACATTCGTTGACATGTCGCGGCGCTCGGCCGGCCACGACGCGTGCCAGTCGCCGGACATCCGCTGGATCGAACCGATGAGTGGGACGACGGCGCGGATCACGATGCATCCGAACGACGCGGGCCAGCAGGCGATTGCCGACGCCGTAGACGAAGCCCTCGGGCACCAGTGAAACCTGAGACGAACATTTGCGATTGGGTCGAGAGCGCAGGTTTTGGGACACTGGAACCCATGGCCGTTTCAGCTAACCCATCCGGTCCGAACACCACGCGGAGTCACGAACTGTTCGCTCGTGCCGCGCACGTCGTTCCGGGTGGAGTCAACTCGCCGGTGCGCGCGTTCTCGGCGGTCGGCGGTACCCCGCGTTTCATCGCCGAGGCCGCCGGGTACACGCTGACCGACGTCGATGGAAATCAATACGTTGACCTGGTGTGTTCGTGGGGGCCGATGATCCTCGGGCACGCTCATCCGGCGATCGTCGACGCCGTCCAGAAGGCCGCGGCGGGCGGATTGTCGTTCGGCGCTCCGACCGTCGGCGAGATCGAACTCGCCGAAGAGATCATCGACCGCGTCGACCCCGTGGCGCGCGTGCGACTGGTCAACTCGGGCACCGAGGCGACGATGTCCGCAGTGCGTCTCGCGCGCGGATTCACCGGTCGCAGCAAGGTCGTGAAGTTCTCCGGGTGTTATCACGGTCACGTCGACGCGCTCCTCGCCGACGCCGGATCGGGTGTTGCGACACTCGGCCTCCCGACGTCGCCCGGGGTGACCGGAGCCGCCGCCCACGACACCCTGGTGGTGCCGTACAACGATCTGCCGGCTGTCGAAGCGGTGTTCGCCGAGCACGGCACCGACATCGCGGCCGTCATCACCGAAGCCGCCGCGGGCAACATGGGCGCCGTCGCTCCGCTGGCCGGCTTCAACGAAGGGCTGCGCGCGATCACCGCACGGCACGGTGCGCTGCTCATCATGGACGAGGTGATGACTGGTTTCCGGGTGAGCCCGGCGGGCTACTACGGCATCGATGGGGTCGCAGGCGATCTGTACACCTTCGGCAAGGTGATGAGCGGTGGTCTGCCTGCGGCGGCATTCGGCGGTCGCGCCGACATCATGGAGCATCTCGCGCCGATCGGCCCCGTCTACCAGGCGGGCACCCTGTCCGGGAACCCGGTCGCTGTCGCGTCCGGCCTCGCGACCCTGCGCAACGCGACCGCCGACATCTACGCGCGGCTCGACGTCAACGCGGACCGGCTCGCGACGCTCGTCAGCGATGCGCTCACCCACGCGTCCGTCGCTCACCGAGTGCAGAAGGCAGGCAACCTGGTGAGCTTCGCGTTCACCGACGCTACCGAGCCGCTCACCGACTACGCGAGCGTCAAAGCGTCCGAGACCTGGCGGTTCGCGCCGTTCTTCCACGCGCTGCTCGAACGCGGCGTCTACGCGCCGCCGAGCGCATTCGAAGCCTGGTTCGTGTCCGCAGCGCTCGACGACGACGCATTCTCGAGAATCGCCGACGCACTGCCGGCCGCCGCAGCAGCCGCGGCGGCCGCGCCCGCACCCGGAGAGGGACACTGATGAAGACGATCGTTCACATGATGCGCCACGGCGAGGTCCACAACCCCGAAGGCGTCCTATACGGACGACTTCCCGGCTTCCGGCTCGCCGACAACGGGCGCGAGCAGGCGCAGAACGTCGCCGACGCGCTCGCCGACCACGACATCACGCATGTGTTCGCGTCGCCGCTCCAACGCGCGCAGGAGACCGCCAATCCGATCGCGGCCGCGCACAGTCTGTCGATCGGCACCATCGGTAATCTGATCGAGGCGGGCAACAAGTTCGAAGGTCTCCGCGTGGCGGTCGGCGACGGCGCGCTCCGTCAGCCCCGACATTGGCCCAAGCTCCGCAACCCGTTCACGCCGTCGTGGGGCGAGCCGTACATCAACATCGCGCACCGCATGCTCGCCTCGGCGAACGAGGCGCGCGACGCCGCCCGTGGCCACGAGGCGGTGTGCGTGAGCCACCAACTGCCCGTGTACACCCTGCGCCGATTCCTCGAAGGGCGTCGCCTGTGGCACGACCCGCGGATCCGGCAGTGCTCGCTCGCGTCGCTGACCAGCCTCGTCTACGACGACGACGAACTCGTTGACATCGTCTACTCCGAGCCCGCAGGCGCCTCAGACCCGCGCCTCACCGGAGCGTGACCACGATGCGACGTTCACACCGTGTGCTGGCTGCTGCTCTCGCAGCGGTCACCTCACTCGGAGTCCTCACCGCATGCAGCACCGGGGATGACGCCGTCGCACAGAACCAGACCAACCAGTTCGTCTCGCCCGACGGCAAACTCGTCATCTCGTATCCGCCGAGCGACCGCAAATCCGCGGGTGACGTGCGCGCACCAGACCTGTTGACCGACGAGACCATCGACCTCGATGAGTTCGCCGATCAGGTGGTCGTCGTCAACGTGTGGGCGTCCTGGTGCGCGCCATGTCGCAAAGAGTTCAACGAACTCGAAGCCACCTACCAGAAGACCAAAGATAAGGGCGTCACGTTCCTCGGCATCGACTTTCGCGACAGCAAGTCAAACGCCAAGGACTTCTTCAGCGACAACAAGGTGAGCTACCGGTCCATGTACGACTACGGCGGCGCGTCACTCGCCGCCCTCGGGGTACCCGTCGGCGCGGTACCGACCACCGTCGTCCTGGACCGCCAGCACCGGCCGGCGAAGGTGTTCCTCAAGGCGATCACCGAAGAAGAACTGACGCAGGCAGTGCTCGACGTCGCGAACGAGCAGCCCGGGCCGAATGAGCAATCCGGGCCGTCGGCACCGAAGTCGCACCGATGATCCAGGCGAACCTGGCGGACGTCGGCGACTCGTTCGCGTCGACGGTCGTCTCGGGGCCGCTGCTGCTCGCTCTCGGAGCGTGTGTGGTCACCGGATTCGTGTCGTTCGCGTCGCCGTGCGTGGTTCCCCTCGTTCCCGGCTACCTGTCGTATCTCGCCGGGCTCGTCGGCGCTGAGGCGCCCGCCGTCTCGGTCGACGAGAACCGAAAGAGTGGACGTTGGCGCGTCGTCGGAGCCGCAGCTCTGTTCGTCCTCGGCTTCACTGCCGTGTACGTCCTCGCCACCGCCGCGATCTTCGGCGTCACCTCGGTGTTCCTGGACACCGACCGGCTTGAATTGATGCAGCGGATCGGGGGTGTGCTCACCATCGTGATGGGTCTGGTGTTCCTCGGCATGATTCCGTTTCTGCAGCGCGACCGCCGAATGGCGCCGCGCCGCTACTCGAATGTGATCGGCGCGCCCGTCCTCGGCGCGGTGTTCGCCGTCGGGTGGATTCCGTGCAGCAGCGCGACGCTCGGCGCCGTCCTGAGTGTCTCGATGGCGACCGAAGGTCCGTCGGCGTGGCGGGGCGCACTCTTGGTGACGGCGTACTGTCTCGGGCTGGGTATCCCGTTCCTGATTCTCGCCGCGTCGTCGGCGTGGGCGGTTCGGAGCCTCGGGTTCATCCGACGGCACGCGCGCGCCATCCAAATCGTCGGCGGCGTCGCGCTCATCGCAGTCGGTGTACTACTGGTCACCGGAACGTGGAACGAGTTCGTCGACTGGTTCCGATTCAACATGATGAACGATGTGGAGTTGCCGATATGAGCTCGTCGCAGAGCCCTGTTCAGCGCTTCGTCGTCGTCCCGTTGCGCAAGACGTGGCGTGGACTCACTTCGATGCGTACGGCGCTGGCGTTGCTCTTTCTGCTCGCCCTCGCCGCGATCCCCGGGGCGCTGTTGCCGCAGCGCGACCTCAACGAGCAGAAGACGCTCGCCTACATCGCCGACAAGGGCACGCTCGGCGAGTGGATGGATCGCGTCCAACTGTTTGACGTGTTCTCGTCGAGTTGGTTCACCGCGATCTACCTGCTGTTGTTCATCTCGCTCGTCGGCTGCCTCACGCCCCGGATCTGGGAGCACTACAAGGCGCTGCGGACGCCGCCGGTCGCCGCGCCGCGCAACCTTGGCCGTCTGCCGCGGCACATCACCGAGACCGTCGATGGTGAGCCGGCCGCGGTCGCCGAGACGGTCACCGGAAACCTGCGTCGATGGCGCAAGACCGTCCGCGTCGTCGAACCATCCGAGCGATACCCGGACGGCGCCGTCGAAGTGTCCGCGGAAAAAGGGTATCTCCGCGAACTCGGCAATCTCGTCTTCCACTTCGCGCTGCTCGCACTCCTCGTCGCGATCGCGACGGGCAAGATGTTCGGCTACGAAGGCTCCCGCACCCTCGTCGCCGACGGCGACCAAGTGTTGTGCAACACCTCGACGGCCGTCTACGACACCTTCCGGTCCGGGGCGCTCGTCGACGGCACCGGCCTCGCACCGTTCTGCTTCCGCGTCGACGACTTCTCCGCGACTTTCTTGCCCAACGGGCAACCCGATATGTACGACGCGAAGGTTGCCTACACGACCGATGTGACGTCGGCGCCGGACACCTGGCCGACCACATCGGTCCAGGTGAACAAGCCGCTCCGCATCGCGGGCGACCGTGTCTATGTGCTGGGCAACGGTTTCGCGCCGACTTTCACAGTCACGTTCCCGAACGGGGAGAAGCGCACCCAGACTGCACCGTTCCTGCCGCAGTCGACGCAGACGATGCTCTCCGAGGGTGCGATTCGATTCGAGACGCCCGCAGGCATGTACCCGAACCCCGACGATCGGCGGAAGAACCAGATCGCGATTCAAGGCCTGTTCGCGCCTGACCCGGTGTTCGGGCACGGCGGACTGCTCGACTCGCAGTCGCCGGTCGTCAACAAGCCGACGACCGCCATCCGTGTCTACGAGGGCGACACCGGCATCGACTCCGGCACCCCGCAGAACGTCTACTCGCTCGACCAGAAGCTCGTGGACCAAGGGCGCCTCGTTCAGAAGGCCTCGGTCAATCTCGAAGTCGGGAAGGACGTCGTCCTCGAAGACGGAACTCGCGTCTCGTTCGACGGCTACCAGCGCTGGGTGTCTGTGCAGGTATCGCATGACCCTGCGCAGACCTGGGTCTTGGTGTCCGCAGTCGCGATGGTGCTCGGCCTGGTGGTCTCGCTGATGATCCGGCGACGCCGCATCTGGGTGCGACTCGTACCGGCCAAGGACGGCTCCGGTGGTGACAACGGCGAAGTCCGACGTACTGTAGTAGAGGTGGCTGGACTGGCCCGAACCGATCAGGCGGGCTGGGGCGAAGGCTTCGAAGACCAGGCGCGCAGTCTGCTGACTGCCGCCGACAAGCGCGCCAAGCTGTGATGCGCGAGATCGAGAAGAAGGATCACTGATGGAAGAGACGTCGTACGTCAACGAGACGCTCGGCCAGTACTCCGACTGGTTCTACGCCACCGCGGTCACCGTGTATGCGATCGCGATGATCCTGTTCCTCGCCTCGCTGGCGTCGGCTCGGTTCGCCAAGATCGAGAAGGCGCAGGAGCGTGAACTCGTCGGTGCCGGGGCGAGTGTCTCCGCCGACGACCGTGTGCCCGGCCGCGTCGCAGGCCCCGCCCCTCGGCGCGGCGCAGGGGAACGTCTCGGCGCCATGGCGTACCCGGTCGTCTGGGTCGGCCTCGCCGCGCACCTCACGTCGATTGTGTTGCGCGGTGTCGCGACCGACCGCGCGCCGTGGGGCAACATGTACGAGTTCATCTCCCTCACGTGCATCGCGTGCGTCGCGGCGGGCGTCGTCGTACTGCGCAGGCGTGAGCACCGGCCGCTGCTCAGCTTTGTGCTGATCCCGGTCATCTTGCTCATGTTCATCGCGGGAAAGTTCTTGTACACGGTGCCCGCTCCCGTCGTACCCGCGCTCAAGTCGTACTGGCTAGCCATCCACGTCTCGATCATTTCGATCTCGTCTGGCGTGCTGCTCGTCTCGGGCGTCGCCAGCATCCTTTTCCTGGTGAAGCAGCAGTGGAATATCAAAGCGGACGAGACCGCGAGCGGTTTCACCGGAGGGCTTGGGCGTCTGCTCGGGCATCTTCCGTCGCTAGAGTCCCTCGACCGGCTCGCCTACAAGTGCGTGGTCATCGGCTTCCCGCTGTTCGGCCTCGGCGTCATCTGCGGGGCGATCTGGGCAGAGTCGGCGTGGGGCCGCTTCTGGGGTTGGGATCCGAAGGAGACCGTCTCATTCATCGCGTGGGTCATCTACGCCGCGTACCTGCACGCTCGCGCGACCGCGGGCTGGCGCAATGCCGCAGCTTGGATCAACGTCGCGGGCTTCGTGGCGTTGCTGTTCAACCTCTTCGCGATCAACCTCGTCGTGTCGGGTCTGCACTCTTACGCCGGACTGTGACGTAGCGGGGGCCAGTGGATGAGCGTCAGAGACTGCTGAGGAAGTCCGGGTCGTCGTCCGGCCCCTTGGGTGCCGGGCCGCGACGACGGTCGGGGACCGGGTGCTCCGACGGCGGCTGCCGCAACCCGATCAGACGCCAACCAATGAATGCGATCGCGCAGATCAGGACTGCTGCTAGTACAAAACCCATGGCAACGGCCACCTCCTGAGAGTCCACGTTACGTGAACTTTCAGGAGGTGGCCGTCGTGTCGTTCGGGATCGTCCCTCGTCGGGACAGAGAACGACTCGTCAGGAACGGTTGAGGAGCGCGACGACGTCGGCCTCACGGAAGCGGCGGTGGCCACCCGGCGTGCGGATCGACTTGAGGACCCCCGACGAGGCCCATCGGGCGACGGTCTTGGGATTGACGTTGAACATCGCCGCGACCTGCCCCGGGGTGAGGTTGTGCTGCGTCGCCAATGCGGGCGTAATCATTCCGCTGGTCGTCTGCTCGTCGTTGTCGGCGATTGCTGTCATTGGTTGAGACCTCCTGTAGGTGGTTGACGTTCCGTTGACGCCGCCCGGCCGGTTTCTGCCGAACGCCGGGACAGCTCCATCTGTACACGCACTTGCGGTGGTTGCTCGAACAGTCAGGTGTAAGTAAAGAGACCGTAATGTCCGTTAGATGGGGGACGAAATGCCCTATCGTTCGCCGGTCACGCCCGCTCTGTAGCACAAGAACGTGGGTGGAATCCGCGGCTGCGCGGGCACGTATCCTGGAATCCATGAGTGAAGACCGTTCCGCAACCACGTCGGCAAACGACGAAGCGCCCGCCACCATGGGGACGCTTGTCGTCGCCGTGCTCTTGTACACGGCGGCTCGGCTGGTCCTCGTCGTCGCCATCGCCGCGGTGATCTACTTCGTCGCGAAGGCAGTCAGCGTCGACGTCCCGCTGCTCGTGGCCGCCGTCTTCGGTGTGTTGATCGCGCTCCCGCTCGGGATGGTCCTGTTCAAGTCGCTGCGTCTGCGCGTCAACGATCAGATCGCGCGGGTCGATGCCGAACGGAGCGCACGCCGAGACGACATCGCGGCGCGCCTGCGAGGCGACGAGTAGTGAGCGCAACGCGGGTCGTCGCGCGGGTGAGCGACCGGTCGTGGACCGCCGACGCCGTCCGCCGGATCGAAGCCGACGGGCTACGCAGCGCCGACACGCATCTGCTGAAGGTCGACCTGCCCGACTGGTCTCGGACCCCCGCGGGGGGCGTCGACCTGTATCTGAAAGACGAGTCGACGCATCCAACGGGTTCACTCAAGCATCGACTCGCCCGTTCACTATTCCTGTATGCGCTCTGTAACGGCTGGATAGCGCCAGAAACCACGGTTATCGAAGCGTCGTCGGGCTCGACGGCGGTGTCGGAAGCGTACTTCGCGAAGCTGATCGGTGTCCCGTTCGTCGCTGTCATGGTGAAGGGCACATCACCGCGCAAGACCGAACTGATCGAGGCACAGGGCGGCATGTGCCATTTCGTCGACTCGCCGACTGAGATCTACACGGTGGCCCAACGGCTTGAGCGTGAACTCGGCGGACACTTCATCGACCAATTCACGATGGCCGAACGTGCCACGGACTGGCGCGGGAACAACAACATCGCCGAGTCGGTGTTTGCGCAGATGGCGCGCGAGCCGCACCCGGTGCCGGAGTGGATCGTCGTCGGGGCGGGCACTGGCGGCACCTCCGCGACATTCGGTCGGTACCTCCGCTACCAGCAGCACGAGACCCGCCTCGCCGTCGTCGACGTCGAGAACTCGGTCTTTCTACCCGCGTACGAGGCGGGAGACGGCAGCATCGTCTCGACGGGAGCATCACGTATCGAGGGGATCGGACGGCCGCGCGTGGAACCGTCGTTCGTCTCGCAGGTGATCGACGCGATGATCGGCGTACCCGACGCTGCGTCGGTCGCCGCTGCCCGCTTCCTCTCGAACCGTCTCGGGCGCCGCGTCGGCGGGTCGACGGGCACCAACTTTTGGGGTGCGTGCGCGCTGCTCTCCGAAATGGTCCGGCACGGACGGGCGGGCAGTGTCGTCACCCTGCTGTGCGACAGCGGAGATCGCTACGAGCACACGTACTTCAATGACGACTGGGTCAGGACGCAGGGCCTCGAACTGGGGCCGCCCACAGCCGTTCTCGACGAGTATTTCGCGACAGGCACCTGGCGCGAATAGCGAATCTCGTAACGTTGGCACTCGAACCGGTCCCCACGCACGGTTCGAGTGCCAACGTTCTACGAATCTGAGGGGCGCGCGCGTGTGCGTAGTCGAGGCCACCGATCTGGTGCGTGAGTACCGCATGGGCGAAGAGACGGTGCGGGCGCTCGACGGCGCGTCGCTGACGCTCGACGGCGGACAGTTCGTCTCGGTCGTCGGACCGTCCGGGGCGGGAAAATCGACACTCCTGCACGTGATCGGGGCGCTCGACGCGCCGGACTCCGGCACCATTCGGGTCGATGGAACCGATCTGACCGCCCTCGACGACGACGCCGCTTCGGACTTCCGGCGTCACCGGGTCGGCTTCATCTTCCAGTTCTTCAACCTCGTCCCGACCTTGACTGCGTGGGAGAACGTCGCATTGCCGAAACTTCTCGACTCGAAGTCGCTGGCCAAGGCGAAGCCGCGTGCCGTCGAACTCATGGAACGCGTCGGCCTCGGTGACCGGATCGACCACCGTCCTTCAGAGATGTCGGGCGGGCAGATGCAACGTGTGGCGATCGCGCGGTCGCTCATCATGGATCCGAAGATCATCCTCGCCGACGAGCCGACCGGCAATCTCGACTCGCAGACCGGTGCAGACGTGCTCGCGCTCCTCGCCGACGTCGCCCACGAAGGGGCGGATCGGCTGGTCCTAATGGTCACACACGACCAGGGCGCGGCCGAAGTCTGCGACCGGGTGGTGACCGTCCGAGACGGCAAGGTCTTCGGCGGGACGGACCGGTAAGTGCGAACCCTGTCGGCCGGCATCACGCGCGTCCGGGTCATTGGACTGCGCGACCTGGCGGCCCACAAGCTCCGTGTGGTCACATCGTTGCTCGTCGTCATGGTTTCGTCGGCGCTGCTCGTCGCGGTCCTGTCGGTGTACGGCTCGCTGACCGCGTCGGTGCACGACTTCACCGCCGCGATCTCCGGCGACGCGACGCTCGAAGTCGCGGCGATCGCCGACTCGGGGGTCGACACCGACCTCGCGGGCGAACTTCGCCGCGAGGTACCGCAGGCAAAGAGCGTAGTCCCGGTGATCCGCGGGACGGTGACCGTCGACGGTGAGCCGACAGTACTCGTCGGCTCGGACTACCGGGCGTCGTCGCTGTCGCCGCAGTTGCGCGACGCCGTCAACACCGACTCCGGGGTGACCCTCGACGATCTGACCGACGGAATCGTCGTCGGTGACGCGATGGGGATGAGCCAAGGTCAGGAGATCCGGATCGGAGACCGGACGGTCACTGTCGTCGATGTGCTGGGCGAACAGTCGCATGCACTCAACGGTGGTCGGTTCGTTTTCGCGTATCTCCCGCTCGCACAGGAATTGACCGGGTTGGAGGATTCGGTCGACTCGTTGATGATCGTCCCGCAGCCGGGAGCCGACGAGTCGGCGCTGCGGACCGCCGTCGAAAGGGTGGTCCAGGATCGGGCGAGCGTCGTCGACCCCGACTTCCGGGTGCGTCAGGCCGAGGTCGCGGGATCGGTGGTGCGCGATTCGACCCTGCTGGTGTCGATGGTGTCGCTGGTGATCGCCGCGTTCCTGGTCTTCAACACGATGAATATGGCAGTCGCGTCACGGCGTCAGAGCATCGCGATGATCCGCGCGCTCGGCGGTCGGCGCAGACAGCTCGCGGCGGACCTGCTCGTCGAGGCCGTCGTTTTCGGCGTGCTCGGCGGGATCCTCGGAATCCCGGTCGGTGTGCTCGCTGGACGGTGGGCGCTCGGACGTGTGCCAGACGGCAGCGGCACCGCCGGCATGGTCGTCACGTATTCGCTGCCAGCGTATGTTCCCGTGGTCGCGGTGGCTGCCGCAGTCGTCGCGTGCGTGGCTGCCACGTCGCTCGCCGCGAAGGCGGTCTTCTCGGTGACCCCGGTCGAAGCGATGGTGCCCGGCCAGGTGACCGACGCGGGCCCGCTCCCACGCCGTCTTCTCGCGGTGAGCGGCGTCGTGGGAGTAGCCGGGCTGGCCGGGTCGTGGCTGATCGTCTGGGGTGTGCAGGGACGCCCGGCGATCATCGCAGGTGCGGTGTATGCGGTGGGTGGACTCGTACTGTGCTTCGCGCTCAGTCCCATCATCGTCGCGGGTGTGCGGGCGGTCGCGGGTCGATTCGGCGGCCCCGGGAGGCTCGCCTCGGTCAACTCCGAGCGGGCGCCGCGCAGAGCATGGGCGACGGTGATGACGGTCGCGGTCGCCGTCGCCGTGGGGATAGGCATCTCGGGTGCGCTCAACAACCTCGTCGGGTCGATCTCCGCATCGTTGGACGGCATCGCCGATCCCGACCTCTACGTGTCGTCGCGCGACGCGGACTCGATACCGCTGGGTCCGGCTCTGGCGCCCGCGATCCGTGGCGAAGTCGCTCGGACCCCCGGGGTGCGAGAGGTAGTCGGCGGACAGTGGGCGAGTGTCAACATCGGTGACGCTCGGGCACTGATCCAGGGACTGGAGCCGGGATCTTCGGCACCGTTCCTTCGCAAGACGTCGCCGGAGGCGACGCGAGCGACGCTCGACGGTGACGGAATACTGTTGTCGAACACTCTGGCCCGTGCGCTCGACGTCGACACCGGCGATCGTCTCGAACTCGCGACACCGACCGGGCCACGACACGTGGCCGTCCTCGACACCGTGAACTATGTGTCGATGGACTCGGGTGTGGCGGCACTGTCGGTGGACCTGCTACGCGACTGGTTCGAGCGGCCCGGCGACACCTACCTTCAGGTGATGCTCGACCCGGGCGCCGACGAGAACGCGGTGCGCGAATCGGTGACCGCGGTCGCTGACAGTCATCCGGGTGCGGGCGGCGCGCCCGTCCACGTCTATACCGGCCAGGAGTCGTTGGAAGCCACGCAGAAGACGGCTGAGCAGTCGGGCGGATTCACCGTCGCGATCCAGTGGATCGTGTCGGCGGCGGCCGCCGTCGCGCTGCTCAACACGTTGCTCCTGTCGGTCCTAGAACGTCGGCGCGAGATCGGGGTGCTGCGTTCGATGGGCGCGTCGCGTCGGTTCGTCTCCCGGATGGTGCTGGCTGAGGCCGGAGCGATCGCGGCGGTCGGCGCGCTCGTCGGCGTCGTGATGGGCACCGGCCTGCACGTGCTCGCTGACGAGATCCTGGCAGAGACGACGGCCATTGAGATCGTGTACTCCCCACTGTGGTCGTCGAGCTGGTACGTCGCGATCTCCGCGCTGCTCTGCCTGGTCGGTGCGCTCGTCCCCGCGATCCGGGCGGGCCGATTGAATATCAGCGAGTCCGTGGCGTCGGAATGATCGCCGCGATGGAGCGGCGCCAAGTCGCGATCTATCTCGCTGGCCTGGTGGTCGGGGCCGGGCTCGGCTTGCTCGTGCCGTCGGTCATCGGCCCGGCGACGACGGCGATCGATCCGCTGCTGGTCGCGCTGCTCTACGCGACATTCCTCGGCATCCCGTTCGGACGTTTGGGTGGGGCGCTGCGCGACTGGCGCTTCGTCGGCGCGGTGCTCGTCGTCAATTTCGTCGCGGTGCCGATCGTGGTGTTCGGACTGTCGCGGATCGTCGCGCACGACCGGGCGTTGCTCGTCGGCGTGCTGTTCGTGCTACTGGCGCCGTGCGTCGACTATGTGATCGTCTTCAGTGGCATCGCGGGCGGGGCGAAGGACCGACTGCTCGCCGCGTCGCCGATGCTGATGGGCGTCCAGATGGTTCTGCTCCCCGGATTTCTGTGGTTGTTCGTCGGATCAGAGGTGGTGTCGACGATCGATGTCGAACCGTTCGTCCGCGCGTTCGTGGTCATCGTCGCGACGCCGTTGGTGCTCGCCGGACTAACGCAATGGGCGTCGTCGCGCATTCGGTTGGCCCGCAGGGTAAATGGGATCGCCGCTGCCGCGATGGTGCCGATCGTGACGGTCACACTCGTGGCGGTGGTGGCGTCGCAGATCTCCGGAGTGCGCGATCAGATCGCGTCGCTCGCGCTTGTGATCCCGGTCTATGTGCTGTTCGCGGTGGTGATGGTGCCGGTGGGTGTCGGCGTTGGACGCCTGGCCGGGCTCGACGGTCCCAGTCTGCGGAGCGTCGTGTTCAGCGGCGTAACCCGGAACTCTTTGGTGATCCTGCCGTTGGTGCTTGCGTTGCCCGCGGCGTTCGACCCCGCCCCGCTCGTGGTCGTGACCCAGACTTTGGTCGAACTCGTCGTCATGGTCGTCATGGTGCGGCTGGTCCCGAGGCTTGTTCGTCGGGACGCCCGCTAAATCGAGTCGTCAATAAATGTTGACAACGGCGTGAATGTCAACATAACCTGACAACATGCACGACGATGGAACGACGACAGACGCGACGACCGTCGCGGGAACAGCAGCCAGTGACGACCCGGGCGTAGGCCTGGGCACGGTCCGGGCGCTCCGAACCCTCGCGGACCGTCTCGAAGACGTCCACGTCGCTTCGGCTCGCGCCAAAGGGTGGAGCTGGCAGGCGATTGCAGACGTACTCCAGGTCAGCCGTCAAGCCGTGCATCAGAAGCATTCACAACGAGAAGCCGCTTCGGCGGCCGGAAAGGACGGCAACGATGTTTGACCGTTTCTCGCGGGAGGACCGCACACTGTTCATGTTCGCCACGCAGGAGGCTCGAGACCTCGGGCATTCCACGCTCGGCAACGACCATCTGATCCTTGGCATGCTCTGTAATGCTCGAAGCCCGATCTTCGGTGTTCTCGGCGAGCAGGGATTCACGCTCGATGACGCCCGCAAGGTCGTCGCCGACTACCACGAGAGCAACGACGAGCCGGTGGCATCATCAGACGCCGACGGCCG
The DNA here is from genome assembly GCF_032711245.1 of Gordonia abscondita. GTDB lineage: Bacteria > Actinomycetota > Actinomycetes > Mycobacteriales > Mycobacteriaceae > Gordonia. The sequence goes on along the minus strand of NZ_CP128986.1, from coordinate 826,221 downwards.
TTACGAAGAAGACAAAGAAGCACTCCGCAGCATCGGGATCGACCTCGATCGCGTCCGTGAGGCCGTCCAGTCGAAGTTCGGCGACGATCTGGCCGACGGCTGGGGCGATCGCTCGGGCCGCAGGCGGGGCTCCAGCCGCGGTGACTGCGGCGACCGGCGCGGTCGAGGACCGCACGGCCGTGGTCGCGGTCCCGGATTCGGGGGACCGGGATTCGGTCCGGGACCCGGCTGGGACGCCGAGGGTCCGTGGGACGGCGGCCGCGGTCGGCGCGGACCCCGTGGGCGCGGTCGCGCCCGGATGAACGGGCCGGTGCGCGATTCGTTGCGCTCGGCCGTCATGCTGGCGCGCACGCGCGGTGACGACCGGATCGGCGTCGCCCATCTGATGCTCGGCATCCTCGAAACGAACGACGACGCGTCCCGCGCCGTCGTCGAGGCCGTCACCGACCGGGATGCGCTACGCACCGCGGTCGAGGCGATGCTGGAGCCCGCGGCCGTCTGACCCTGAAGGTCAGGCTGTTACGTGAGTCCGAGCGCCAATCCCGTCGCGACGGCCCACACCAACATGGCCTGGCCGGTCGTTGCGAGAGATGGGATCAGGTCGCGGCCGCGGGCGCTGGAGACGACGGGCCGGACCGCGATGACGGCTAGCGGTGCGGCGAGCAGACCGGCGAATGCGGCCGTCGTCACCGGCGCGAGTGCGATCGTCATCACGAACGGCAGCGCGATCAAGAACGCGAACAGGCCGCGGGTGCCGTTCTCGCCGAGTCGGACCGCAAGCGTGATCTTGCCCGACTCCCGGTCGGTGGGGATGTCGCGCAGATTATTCACGACGAGCACCGCGCTGGAGAAAGATCCGACGCCCACCGCGCAGACACCGCCGATCCAGTCGACGCGGCCGCATGTCACGTACTGGGTGCCCAGGACGGCGACTAGGCCGAAGAACACGAACACGGCGATCTCACCGAACCCGAGGTACCCGTACGGCTTCTTGCCGCCGGTGTAGAACCAGGCGCCCGCGATGCACACGACACCGACTGCGATCAGCCAGTAGGCAGTCGTGATCGCGATCGCCAGACCTGCTGCCGCAGCGATGCCGAAGCAGATGAACGCTGCCGCCTTGACGGCTCCGGGGCTGGCGGCCTTCGAGCCGACCAGACGCATCGGTCCGACACGATCGTCATCGGTGCCGCGGACGCCGTCGGAGTAGTCGTTGGCGAAGTTGACGCCGATGATCAAGGCGAGCGCGACGACCAACGCCAACACTGCCTTCCACCAGGACACATCGCCGAGATGGGCGGCCGCCCCCGTGCCTACGACGACGGGTGCGATCGCGTTCGGCAGCGTCCGAGGGCGGGCGCCTTGAATCCATTCGTTGACGGTAGCCACGCATTAGAGCATGTCACCGTCGTCCGTCCGACTACCCGGCTGGGCCTCCGATTGTGAGGTGTGCGGTACCAGCAACCGCACAGGAATCCTCCGAACGGGGTCTGTTGGATGCGGTCGGCAGCGTGTTCAGATCGAATTGTGAATTTCAGGGGGAAAGTCGCGGCGACTACACTTGCCGGACTCATGGTGGCCGGAACCGCGGGGCCCGCGTGGGCCGACGGGCCGACGGACGCGAGGCTCGACCAGTATGCGGACGCGGGATCGAATCCCGCCGACTTCGACGACGTGTTGGGCAAATGGGTGGCCGCCGACCGGTTGGAAGGCGCCCTGGTCGTCGTCACTCCCGGTACCGACGACACCGGTCTGGCGGAACGGACGGCCGGGCTGGTCGGCGCCCGCGAAAACTGGATCGTGAAGTACCCGGAATCGATCTGGCCGGTGTCCTCGGGTAAGTCCGGTTCGCTGCTGCCGTTCTTCGCGCCGACTTACGACCAGTCCAAAGGCGTCGCCATCGACGCGAACCTGTCGATCATGCGGGCGCTCGCCGGCGCCGGCGGCATGGTTGTGTACACCGGATATTCGCAGGGCGCGGACGCGCTTGGGAATGCGGCCGAGCTGGCGAACGCCGAGCATCTGCTCGACGAGAACACGGTGATCCTCCTCGTCTCGGATCCGCGTGGTCCGTGGGGCCTCAAACCGGGCCTGGAGAAGATCCCGTTCGTGCCGTTGGTCATGGCGTTCATCGGGGCGAACAACGATGGCGCGCGCGACCCGGGGGCCACCGGCGACGCGCGGGTCGTGCAGGTGATCATCAACGGCGACCCGGTAGCCAACTGGCAGTGGAACCCGCTGCGGCCCGTCTCGTCGCTGCTCGTCGACCTCGCCGGATTCGTCACGATCCACGCGGGCACCGGACCGTACTCCTACGCGAACCTCGACGAACTCGAGCTGAAGAAGACGCTCTACAGCGCCGAGGGGAATACGACCTACGAGGTATATGACACCTACCATCCGTTGGCGCTCGTCAATTGGATGATCGCCGACGCGCTCGGCATCGACGTCGACGAGGCGCAGCTCCGGGAGTGGGATCGCCAGGCAGAGATCTTCTATCCGCTGCAGGAGGTCACACCGGAGACCGCAGACCCCGGCGTTAAGGTCGTCGAGCAGCGTGCGGGCAGGCACCGACTGGTCGACGAGAACGGCGACCACGTCCAGGCGGTCAAAACGGCGACCTCCGGTGCAGGCACCTACGTGCCACGGCATGCGGCGCCGGAAGTAGATCCCGCGCCGACCGAACCGGCCGCGACCGAACGAGGCGCGACCGAACTAGGCGCATCCGAACCCGAATCGAGTGAACCCGTGGCGACCGGATCGGAAGCGACGGGGTCCGACACGGCCGAACCTGAGGCAGCCGAGGAACAGTCCGACGAGCAGCAGTCCGACGAGACTGCGACTGTCCCGGCCGACGACGCGCCTGACCCTGACGCGACTGGCCCTGACTCGGCCTGATCAGCCGAGCAGGTCGCGTAACTGTCTGCGGTCCACTTTGCCCGGGCCTCGGCGGGGGAGAGTGTCGAGTACGAACAGCTCGCGCGGGGCAGCGTACCGGTCCAGTCGGTCGACGACGATGGCGCGGACCTCGTCGATGGTCGGTGTCGGGCCGCCCGGTGCGGGCACGACGGCGGCGACCACACGCTCACCGAGCCGGTCGTCGGCGAGTCCGACCACAGCGCAGTCGGCGACCGTCGGCAGTTCGTCGATCACCGCTTCGACGACTTGCGGGATCACGGTGAGTCCACCGGTGGAGATGGCTTCGTCGGCGCGGCCGACGATCGTCAGCACCCCGTCGTCGACGGTGCCGAGGTCGTCTGTGCGGAACCAGCCGGGCTCGGCGAACGCCGAATGGTCCGGCAGATTCCGGTAGCCGAGAGCGATGCTCGCACCGCCCAGGATCACCCGGCCGACGCCGTCGGAATCCGGGTCCTCGATCCGGATCTCGACGTCTCGCAGGGGGACACCGTCGTACACGCATCCACCTGCGGTTTCGCTCATTCCGTACGTCCGGACGATGGTCAGCCCGGCGTCGACGGCTTGCCGTTGCAGTGCGGCAGGTGTCGCCGCGCCGCCGACGAGGATGCCGTCGAGTTCGGCGAGCGCTGCGGTGGCGGCCGGGGACTCGAGCGCTTTCCGCAGTTGTGCGGGGACGAGCGAGGTATAGCGCCGCGGTCCGTCAAGAGCGTCGACCGCGGACCGTAAGACGGCCGGGTCGAACCCGGACGAGAGGTCGACGACGACGGGGTCGTGTCCAGCGGCGAGGGAGCGCAGCATGACCTGCAAACCCGCGATGTGGTGCGGCGGCAACGTCAACAGCCATGCGCCCGGACCGCCGAGGGTCTGGGCGGTCGCGTCCGCCGATGCGCGCAGCGTGTCGCGGGTGTGCATCGCCCCTTTAGGCACTCCGGTCGTCCCGGACGTAGACACGACGAGCGCGACACGATCGTCGATCGCTTCGCCGACGCCGAGATGCTTCGACAGGCGTGTGGCCTCGCTGGATCCGGTGTCGGGGAGCGGCAGATACGCGGCATCGCCGGACAGGAGCGCCGACAGTTCTCGCCGGACGTCGTCCACGGCGAGATTGGGCGGAAGGACCAATGGTCGAAGCAGTCTCAGGGTTCGTCCTTCGGGGTAGACGGCGGCGGGAACGGGTCGTCGTCGAATGGCCAGCTGGTCTCGGCCAGACGATCACGGACCCGCTCGATGTCTTCGCTGCGGGGCAGTTCGTCGGTCACTTTAGTGATCTCGACGGCAATGTCGACAGAGCCCACCGGTCTGGCGGGCAGCAGGTCGCTGGCGACCTGCGTGACCTCGTCGTCGCTGAGTTGTCGGCGCAGCAGCGCCAACAGAGGAATGTGATCGCTCTGTGGGACGCCTTGCGGATACCCGGCGCGTAGCCAAGAGCGGATCATGGTGAGCAGCGACGGGCGGTCCACAGCGGGCAGATCTAGTCGGCCGTGGAGACTTTGAGCGCCAGCGGCCAGCCTGCGGCGGCAAGACGTGACGCGACTTGACGCTGCTCTTCGACGGACGGCGCCTGCTCAGTGACGGCGTGGATCGCGTCCCGAATGCGTTCGGGCGTTGCCGGATTCTCGGTGCCGTACTCGACGGCCAGCTTGAGCACGATGTCGGTGATCTCCGACTCGGTCAACACTGGGGTCAGCAGGGCGAACAGTGGTGGGTAGTCGGCGGCGGGAACGCCCTCGGGGTACCCGGCGCGAATCCAGGTGATCACGTTCTCGAACAGTGAAGGAGCCATGATGGTGCGCTGATCCTTTCAGATCACTTGTAAGCGAAGCCGGGGAAGATCTGCAGATCGAAGTAGTAGAGCAGGGTCTGACGGGTGACCCAGAGGATGCCGACGACGATGATCAGCGCCGCGAGCCCGATCAGGGCGTACCCCAGGTATTTCAGTGCGGGGGTCTTGCTGGTGCTCGTCTCGAGTTCACCTTCACCCGCGGCTTCGGCACGCATGCCGAGTGCGAACAGTACGGGCAGTCCGGCGCCGAGGAGTAGGCCGACGGCCAAGACCTTCATGAGCGATTCGACGATGTCCATTGCGATCTACCTTTCGAGGTGCCGGAGACTCAGGCCTGAGTTGAGGTCGTCGGGTCGCCAGCGGTCGGAACGGGTACCTCGGCTTCGGCGTCCCACTCGGCGTTGACGTTGTTGGCGTCGATCTTCTGCTGCTGCGCGCGCCAGTACATGTAGCCCGACAAGGCCGCGAGGATCGCGAATATGACGATCGCGCCGGGGGCTCCGCCGATCAGATGTGCGAGCCAGAAGCAGAGTGCGCCGACGATCGCGGCGGCCGGGAGGGTGGTTACCCAGGCGATGGCCATCCGGCCTGCGACGCCCCAGCGGACTTCGGCGCCCTTCTTGCCGAGACCGCTGCCGAGGATCGAACCGGTCGCTACGTGTGTGGTCGACAGCGCCATGCCTGCGACCGACGACGTGAGGATGATCGCGGCCGACGACGCCTCGGCCGCCATGCCCTGGGGGGCCTTGATCTCGACGAGGCCCTTGCCGAGGGTGCGGATGATGCGCCAGCCGCCGAGCCAGGTGCCTGCGGCGATCGCGCTGGCACAGGCGAGGACGACCCAGAACGGGAGACCGTGGGCGACTGATGCGGCGTCGAGGTGGCCGGTGGCGATCAGGGCGAGGGCGATGACGCCCATCGTCTTCTGTGCATCACCGGTTCCGTGTGCGAGAGAGACAAGCGAGGCCGACGCGATCTGGCCGCGGCGGAAGCCACGTTCCTTCTTGAACTCGGACATGCCGTTGGTGATCGCGTAGATGAGGAGTGTGCCGACCGCGGCGACGACGCAGGCGATGACCGGCGCGAACAGCGCGGGCACGATGATCTTGCTGAGAATTCCGTGCCAGTTGATTCCGGTGGTGCCGATGGCGGCGAGCCCTGAACCGATCAGTCCGCCGAACAGTGCGTGCGATGAACTCGACGGAAGGCCGAATAGCCAGGTGAAGAGGTTCCACAGGATGGCGCCGATGAGGCCCGCGAAGATGATGATCAACGCCTTGTTGGCGTCGAGTCCCTCGACGAGGGTTCCGGCACCCTCGCCCGATGTGTTCTGAATCTTCAGAACGTCCTTCGTGATCGTGGCGGCGACCTCGACGGAGAGGAACGCGCCGACGAGGTTCAAGATCGCGGAGAGTCCGACGGCGACCTTCGGCTTGAGTGCGCCGGTGGCGATGGAGGTCGCCATGGCGTTGCCGGTGTCGTGAAAACCATTGGTGAAGTCGAAGCCTAAGGCTGTGACGATCAGCAGCACAAGAATGATCATCTCTGCGGTCATGGGACTTACTATGCGGTCCGGACCATATGTCTCGTCAACTTCGGTATCCCGGAAAAAATCGCTGTGAACAGCGCGTTTACCGTCAAGCCCGGCCTATTCACGAAATGTTCACCGGGGCGACCGGCGCGCGTCACCGAATGCGTTCTCGGGGGATTTCCGGCGGGGGGACGGAAGGTGTCGGGGAGGTGAACAGCGCCGACCCGATCTGCGACGATCGCCTGCGATGGGCGTCACGTTAGGGCTGTCGATGGTGTGGAACAATCGCGGAATGACGATGAAGCTGGGCATGCCTATCAACTATGCAGGCGACTTCCGCGAGACCATCGACAACCTGCGCGACTTCGAATCCGTGGGCGTCCGACGGGTGACGGTCCCCGAGGCTTACAGCTTCGACGCTGTTAGTCAGCTCGGATACATCGCGGCGCGGACCGAGACGATGGAATTGCAGACCGGCATCCTGCCGATGTACTCGAGGACGCCGACCAACCTGGCGATGACCGCGGCCGGAATGGATTACATCAGTGGCGGCCGGTTCATCCTTGGCATCGGAGCATCCGGGCCGCAGGTGATCGAAGGATTCCATGGAGTCAAGTACGACTACCCACTCGGTCGGGCCCGCGAGCATGCCGACATCTGCCGTCAGGTGTGGCGCCGCGAGAAGGTGGAGCACCGCGGTAAGTCGTACCAGCTGCCGTTGACCGAGGAGGACGGCGGATCCGGGCTCGGTAAATCACTCAAGATCATCAATCACCCGGTGCGCGAACGGATTCCGATGCTGCTCGCGGCGATCGGCCCGAAGAACGTTGAGTTGGCGGCCGAACTCTATGAGGAGTTCCAGCCGTTCCTGTTCCACCCCGACTATGTGGACGCGGCGTTCGGTCCGGCGCTCGAAGCCGGCCGCGCCAAGCGTGACCCGGCACTGGGTGATCTGTCGATCGTCGTTCAGACGTCGACGCTCATCACTGACGACGAGGAGAAGGCGGAGGCCGCGTTGAACGCGGTCCGCCACCATTCCGCTCTGTATATCGGCGGTATGGGCGCCCGCGGCAAGAACTTCTACAACTCGCTCGTCCAGCGGTATGGCTACGTCGACGAAGCGAAGACCATTCAGGACCTGTACCTGGATGGACGCAAGGAGGAGGCTGCCGCGGCGGTCCCGGACGAGTTGGTCCGAGCGATGAGCCTCATCGGTCCGCGCTCGTACGTTCAAGAGCGCGTCGAAGCATTCCGCAGTGCCGACGTCGGCGTCATCCTCGCGTCTCCGGCCGCCGCAACGCACGCCGGCCGTGTCGAGGACATGCGCGTCCTCGCCGAAATCATCGGCTGACGTCGCCGCAGGCGGAAACCCGTTCGATCGCGTCGAGATTCGACTCCATTCCGGCGCGCCAGACGCGCAGGCGCCCGTCGATGATCCGCGCCTCACGGCCCGGTGCGGCGGCGACGAAGCCGGCGAAGGGCGACTGTCCGTTGCCGATCTTGACCCACTGTCGGACGATGCAGCCGTCACGGGCGGGATCGACTTCGAACGCCCAGTAGGCCCACGGTTCGCCGTCGTCCAGTCCCACCGACCAGACCCAGCGTCGGCCGTCTTCCACGTCGGTGATGACCGACGTGGTGTGCCACTGGCCGAGTTCTTGATTCTGGTTGTGGCCGACGAAACGCGCGCCTTGGGTGACCGCGGTTGCGCCGTGCGAGCCATTCGACGCGCTGGAGTTCACCGTCCGCGCGGATGGGAAGCGTGATGTCGGTGACGAGTTCCCAAGCCCGTTCAGGCGTGCAGGCCAGTCGACGGCTCACCTCGATGACCTGGGGGCTGACGCGCGGTACGCGACCACGGCGGCCGCGATTCCGGTTGCGACTGCGGTCGAAAAACTGACGACCGGCCGCGCTCGACGCCATTAAGTCCCGAGAACCTGAGGGTGCAGTGAGTCTGTGCTGGACGTTGGTTGCGATGATCCAAGAGTTCGCGCGGCACGCAGGCCACGCCGACATCCTCCGAGAACAGATCGACCTGAATCGCCCCGGCGTGTCCGGAGACTTTCTAGTTTGAGACTCCAGCAGGTGCTGGGGTCTGGTGGTGAGCGTAGTGGACGACTTCCGCTTCGATTGGTGTGAGGTCGTCGCAGTACTCGAATGGGCGGCGATGGTTGTACCAGTCGACCCATTCGGCGGTCGCGACTTCGAGGTCGTCGAGTCCTTTCCACGGCCGTCGCGGCTTGATCAGTTCGGTTTTGTAGAGCCCGTTGATCGTCTCGGCCAGCGCGTTGTCGTACGAGGAGCCCACCGCTCCGGTCGAGGGCTTAATTCCAGCAGCATCGAGCCGATCGGAGTAGGCCACGGACATGTACTGGACGCCGTGGTCGTGGTGCGCGATCAGACCGGTGAGGTTCTTTCCCTCGCGGCTGCGTGTCCAGATCGCTTGTTCGACCGCGCCGAGGGCGAGCTGTCTGGTCATCGTCGTGGCCACAGACCAGCCCAGGATCCGTCGGGCGTAAGGGTCGATCACGAACGCGGTGTAGCACCAACCCGACTACGTCGAGATATACGTAAAGTCCGCTACCCACAAGCGATCCGGAGCTAATGGTGCGAAGTTCCGATTGACCAGATCCGGCGGCTTGGGCACTTTCGGGTTGCTGAGCGTGGTCCGCTTCACCCTCCCGCGGACCGCACCGGTCAGACCCATCTCGCCCATGAGTCGCTTCACGGTGCACCGCGCGATCGGTGGCTCTTGCGCTGACGGCTCACGATTGAGTGCCAGCCACACCTTGCGGGCACCGTAGACGCCGTAGTTCGACGCATGCACCGCCGCGTTCCGCGGTGCGAGTGCGGTGTCTCGGCGTTCGCCGGCGGTGGCCGTGCGGCCGCGGTCTGGCTACTGCCGCTTCGCTTTTGGCTTAGCGGCAATCGCAGGTACGTGCAGCGTCGGCGTCCATGCGGATTCCTTGGGAGATGATGACCGTAGCGGTTAGGCTCGGCGCGGAGCTACGGACGATCAACGCCGATGCTGACTACGGTTCCTGTGCATTCAGGGACTGCATCACGTAGCGGTTTGTTGAACGCGATCCCCTGGTCGGTGTGCGCTTTAGCCTTCAGAACGTCGGGGCTGACGGTTCTGGCGGGGTAGACGCCGAGCCATAGTTGAGTCTGGGATGGGTTTCCCCTTACTGCCTCGCCGCAGACGGGTCCTACGACTTGCTGGCTGTCGGGCAAGGACACAACTTGGCTGTAGGGGGACTTTATGGATCACAAATCTGGACCCCTGATCGCCGCTACTGGAGTCGATCTTGTTCAACAGTGATGACACAGTACTTTCGAGGCGAAGCCGAGTAGGCCGTCACCGAATACCGTAGACAGACAGGCGCGTCGTGGTGGTCTATGTTTGCCACAGTGACGGATTGGCGATGAGTTCGCGATCTTCGGTTATACCAGCTTCGAGGTACTCGGTGAAGGTCTCGTACCGTTCTACGAAGCCTGGCGTGATCACGAAGATCGGGCCCGGAGCGCGGGGCGATTCGTCCAGCGGGGTGCAGAGCATGTAGATGCATCCGCCAAGGCCGTCGGTACCGCCGACGGGGATCACCTCGTCCCAGTCGACGATCTCCGGAGGAAACTCAAGCTCTGCCATCCCGATCCCCCACGTGTGCTGGCGCAGGTCGATGGCTTCGGCCCACGGTAGGCGGTACATCGGTTGGGTAGGGTCGGGTGCTTCGATGAGGATGTCGTCGCCGAGCTCCTCGGCCGAGTGTAGATTCCAGACTTCCTGCTGTTGTCGCCACCCGCTGGCCACCGTCAAGAAGTCGCGGTAGCCAGCGTCGATACGGAAGCCAATACGCTCTTCAGCAGCCCTAATTGACGCCTCAGACGCAGGCGCACCAACGACGGTCTTGTGAGACAAGAACCCAAGGTCCATTAGGCGCGTATGAAGCGCGACTTGCGTGTCGATGATTGCTCGCCAATTGACCATAGCTCTTAACCTCCATTCGGGGACGCGGACGGCATGCACTTAGCATTCGTCCAACTGCCCGGTACGAACAATCTGTTGCGGTATCCGACAGGGTATGCGAGCGCTTGAGCTCCGATCGACTGATTGACCGTGCCGGGGAGTGCGGTGGCCGCGCCGATCAGAGCGTTACGCCCCTCCGAGGTGTGGTCTCAGTCGTGACTGAGATTTTGGCGATTGTTGAAATGGATCTGCTGGTCTCGTAGGTGCGGCGGCGGGAGTATCACAGGCGTTCTGTGACCCTGGTAGAGATCGACTAACTCGATTACCCCGCCACCGCCATGCGGGCAATTCGGAGCGAGGGGGAGCCCCGAACTGCCCGCGGTCTGGTTACTGTCGCTTCGCTTTTGGCTTAGCGGCAATCGCAGGTACGTGCAGCGTCGGCGTCCATGCGGATTCCTTGGGAGATGATGACCGTAGCGGTTAGGCTCGGCGCGGAGCTACGGACGATCAACGCGGATGGTGACTACGGTTCCTGTGCATTCAGGGACTGCATCACGTAGCGGTTTGTTGAACGCGATCCCCTGGTCGGTGTGCGCTTTAGCCTTCAGAACGTCGGGGCTGACGGTTCTGGCGGGGTAGACGCCGAGCCATAGTTGAGTCTGGGATGGGTTTCCCCTTACTGCCTCGCCGCAGACGGGTCCTACGACTTGCTGGCTGTCGGGCAAGGACACAACTGGCTGTAGGGGGACTTTATGGATCACAAATCTGGACCCCTGATCGCCGCTACTGGAGTCGATCTTGTTCAACAGTGATGACATAGTCACCCCGGACATGTCTGCAAAGCGCAACTCGTCCCGTTGAGTCACAGTTCCAGGTCCGGGCACGGTCCCCTGCAGACGTGGGTGGCGCGTCGTCCCCGAAAAGACGAACTCCGACGAACCACAGTGCGGCAACAATAAGAATGATCGATCTAATAGCGATGGACACAATCAAAGATCGACTTTTACTGATTCTGTTCATGCCCCACCTACTTTCGCGGTTCGACGTGGAGGCCACCGGGTAGAACGTCTTGCCCACACCTCGCTCTCGGATTGAGAGTCGTACTTTTTGAAGTTAGTACGAGTACATCCGGTACTCGGGTGTAGAGGCATCGATCGTAGCGCTCAGGCTGGAGGCAGACGGATCTGGCAGGAGACGCGAAGCAGTCCCTCACCCGAAGGGGTAGGCGAGGGACTGCTTCGCGGTTACAGTGCTGAACTTGTAACCAGGCTACTTAGAGGGGCGTCCGCAGGTATTCCTATGGACCTTGATTTGTGTGCTGTCCTAGCGTCGATGCTTCTCGATCGCCTCAGTGAGCACAGACTACTTCTCTGAATCTCGGTACGAACATACCTGCCACGCGTTCCTGTCCTTCTTGGTCAGGTGGAATTCGGTGGGAATGGCCCATCCCTGGTCGGACTCTGCTTTCCGTCGTACCAGGACCCCTCTGGCAACGGCGCTGTCCTCGTTGCGGGTGGCGGTCAACTGGTACAGTTCAACGCCGCGGCGATACCGATTACTCTCCGCTCGGATTCGCTGAGCCGCACCCTGTGCGGAGAGCGACTTCTCAATGTCGCCGCACGATAGCTGCCGCGCAGTTTTAATGTCGCCTGTAGATAGTGACGTAAGGAACTTTTTGACGGCCCCCTTTACTGCGGCGTCACTGTCTATGTAAGAGGCGTTCTGGGCGGACAGTTCAGTAGCCGCAGAATCGTTGTCCTGCTTGTCTGCTACGGACGTTCCGGGGTTTGCGTAAACGATTCCTATTATGGCGGCGAATATAACTGTCAATACTCCGACAATAACCTTGTACGGAATCCTTTCAGGGATCATAAATTCAACTCCTAAAGCTGACAGGATTGCGGTGGCCGCACCTGCCCCTACGTGGTATTCACCGACTCGGTGTGAACAGATAGCAATTGTTGACGATATTCCGATCGCGTATAGCAGTAACGCGTAGCACGGTAGATATCCGATCGGTGATCGATCGGTATCAGTGCTATCGCTACTCCGCCTCCCTCTCACCGCGTAAACGATGGCACCGAGCACGAACAACGCGATAGCGGCGGGGTGGGGCATTACTTCGGGCCCCCATCTCCTGAAATTGACCGCGACTCGATGACGTGACCGACCGCAACATACACGAGGTACACAGCGGAAGTGAACACCACAATAGTGAGCATGGGGTCGATGGACGAAGATCGGGCCTGGATGATTGCCAGTATCATCACCGATATTCCAAGAGCGAAATACCGTGATTTTGAATGTGGCCTAATCATCGGCATATCTTACCATGCAATGCGCCCACCACTCAGATTTCCGGCGCTCATTATGATCCGGTAGTGCTCGTTCTCCTTGAGCGGGGTGGGGTCCTCCTTGACCAGTTCGTAAATAGCGGCGCACAGCGCTCCAGCTCCGAGCGCGGCGACAATTGCTCCTGGTCCTGTTTCGCTTGTATAGAGGGCGACAATGCCGGAGCAAGTCCCGGCGAATGCATACTGTGTCGCAGAGTCAGCGGCCTTCTGCATCCTCACGCTCAGATCGTGGGACATATCCCAGGTATACCTGGGCGATAGTTTGCAGCTGCCGTCGTCTCGGTGCGGACCGAGGCACCATCCTGCCGGATGAACGATGCCGGACGCGATGAGATCTCCCGTCCGACCGGAACACCCACTCTCATCTGTGAACAGCAGGCAAGGTGCTGCCGCATTTGCCGTGGCAATATCCGATCTCGGGGCACTCGACGGCGGGCGGGGTTTCGTAGTGGGGCGCGACGTCCCGGACCCCCGCGGTGCAGACGTCGACGTGGGCCCTATCGTAGGTTGCCCCCGGTTTGGGTGTTCAAGCTCTCGCCGTTCTGTCGGCGGGTTCATGCTCGGACCACTGTCGGGAACGTCTGTCTCCGGGGCCACAGACGGTCCGGTCGTCTCGTCGGATTCTTCTTCTGGTGTTGTTGGCGACAGCGTGGGTGGCGGCTGATTACGCCCGCCGCACTTGTAGGGCACGGGCGGCTTCTTCCCGATCGCTGCCCACGCTGTGATATAGGCCGATGTCTCTCGTTTGCATCGTTCAGCGGGTGTCTCCGCCGATGCCGAGGGTGCCAGTGCTGCGGCGAGCGCGAGGACCATGATCATCGCTGCTATCGCGATGAGCATGCCCCACAGGGTGCCGCGGTCCGGCCGGATTGATTGTTGGGTGGTGCGCATCTGTTTCCCGTCTCTTTAGATGCGGCTGGTGGGCCCGTGGTCGTAGTACACGTAGACGCCGGTCTCGGTGGTGACTGAGATTTTGGCGAAGGGTCGGACGCTGATCGGCCCGACTGCATTGGAGACGTTCAACTCGATACCGGACAGCACGATGTCAGCTACCGGCTTGGTTAACGCGATGTCGGCGAGTGTGACGGTGGTGATTTTGCCCGCGCCGACCTCGAACTGCAGGTCTGCTGCGGGGATCACGGTTGCTTCGGCGCCGAGTTCGCCGCCGATCTCACCGATCTTGCCGCCCCCACCGGAACCGGAGATCGTGACTTCCGGAGCGATCTTGGCGTTCACTCCACCGGTCAGTTTGAGCTCCGGGGTGTGCGCGGTGACCTTCACACCGTTCGGTGCGACCGACACCGGGTAGCCGATCTTGTAGCCGACCTCGACCGTGGCCCGCACAGTCTTCCCGTCGATGCCTTTGAGTCCGGCGTGCACGTCCGAGGACAACAGGGCTTCACCGGAGAACGGCGAAGAATCCAGTGCGGGGATCTTCTTGGCTTTGAGTTTCGACGCGGTCAGTGTGATGTCGACACCTTCACGCGTGTGATGGGTGCGGGCGTCCGCTGGCCCGGCGAGCAAACTGGACGCCAACGCGAACGCGGCGATGACGGCGAGTAGTAGTCCTCTGGTGATTCGTCGCGACATGACGGATCCTCCCCTTGTCCTAGTCATGGACGCAGCGGTTTTCGTGAGCGCTGCGTAACGGTTCCCCCCGACCACGCGACATGCATCTCGGGTCGGTCTATCCGGGAGTAATGATTCCCATGCGCCATTCGATACCCGCAGCAATCCGCCCGCAAACGCACGACACGATATTTCTGCGAATCCGCAGGTCAGGACACGGGACTTTTTGTCCGGTCCGGACAAAGTCGTGTCCGGACCGGACAGGATCGGTGCGGGAGTGGCACGCAAAGTGTGCCGGTTCGCGCCTCGATCGGCCTGTCGGCCAACGGCTACCGCGAGCGGTGTTCACCATCCGCGGTATGTCAGTCGCACGCACCCCACAGGCCGGCGTGCCTGTCGTGAGCGGTGTGCTCCATGTCCTCGAAGGCTGCGCGATACCGGTAGTTCTGGTTGTTGAACGCATACTGTCGACCGCTGCCAAGGCGGATCAGTTCACCGTTGATCAGGGTGTTATCGATCCGGACGTATGCGAGCGTGCGCCCGTACTTGTCGTGTGCCCCGCGACGTTGTCGTATTCGAGCTGAACGTAGCGGTCCTCGACGAGACTCCGCATGGTCCGCGTCGCCTCTACGCCCCAGCACTGCACCGGTGTTCGCGGCTTCTTCGTTTCGGGCGCATCGACCCCGATCAGGCGCACCCGCTCGACTCCGCGGACTGTCTGGACATCGATGGTGTCGCCATCGACGACGTTGCGTACCGTGACGGGCCCGGACATTGATTCGGCTGGCCGAGTCGCGGGCAGGGGAGTGTTGCTACTCGCGATCGCTCCGCAGCCGACCAGCAGTGTCATCTGGGTGGCGAAGTATTGGCGGTCTTGCCCGCTGTCGCCGGTGTTCCATCTGTGCACGCAGAGCTGTTCGGCGATGTAGGTGGCGGCGGCAAGGACGTGGTCGGCTGCGACCGCGGGTGTCTGTGGGCCTCCCTGGCGAACTCGTTACCGCGCTGTCCGAGCATGTCGCTCGGTGGACGCCTGACGGGGGCTCGACCGCAGGCTGTTCTCGGACGGCGATGGAGTGCCGTGGTTCGACAATCGTGTTGGTTGACGCTGGCGCAAGACCAGGAAGGCCGCGGGCGTCGACTGCCGTCTCCACGATCTGAGGAAC
Source organism: Gordonia abscondita (assembly GCF_032711245.1). Lineage (GTDB taxonomy): Bacteria > Actinomycetota > Actinomycetes > Mycobacteriales > Mycobacteriaceae > Gordonia. Next base: position 810,935 of record NZ_CP128986.1, on the reverse strand, counting down.
TTTTACGCGTCCGGGCATATCGCTGCCGGATGCGACGTCGTGACCGTCCAGCGGGACCTCGGGCACTCGAACGCCACGACGGCGCTATCCACCTACTCGCACCTGTGGCCGACCGCAGAGGGCGGCGACAGCCGGTCTGATGACGACGGTCGCTGAATCTACTGCGGACGCACTGCGGACGGAACGCCTCGAAACGGGTCGATAGTGCAGGTCAGGATTGTCCCTCAGTAGTAATAGGGGTAGTCGTCCCAATTCGGCTCGCGCTTCTCCAGGAACGCGTCGCGACCTTCGACTGCCTCGTCGGTCATATACGCCAGGCGGGTCGCCTCGCCTGCGAACACCTGCTGACCCATCAGGCCGTCGTCGGCCAGATTGAACGCGTACTTGAGCATGCGTTGCGCGGTCGGCGACTTCGAATTGATCTTCCGTCCCCATTCGATCGCGGTGCTCTCCAGATCGGCGTGGTCGACGACGCGGTTCACCGCACCCATCTGGTGCATAGTCTCGGCGTCGTAAGCCTCGCCGAGGAAGAAGATCTCCCGCGCGAACTTCTGACCGACCTGTTTGGCGAGGTAGGCGCTGCCGTAGCCGGCGTCGAAACTGCCGACGTCGGCGTCGGTCTGTTTGAAGCGGGCGTGCTCGCGCGAGGCGAGCGTCAAGTCGGACACCGCGTGCAGCGAGTGCCCGCCGCCTGCCGCCCACCCATTGACGACAGCGATGACGACCTTCGGCATGGTGCGGATCAGACGCTGCACTTCGAGGATGTGGAGGCGCCCGCCTTCGGCCTTCACACGTGCGGCGTCGACGCCGTCGACGGTCGCCTCTTGCACGTTCGAGTCGTGGCTCGTCGCGTACTGGTAGCCGCTGCGTCCGCGAATGCGCTGGTCGCCGCCGCTGCAGAACGCCCATCCGCCGTCCTTCGGCGACGGGCCGTTGCCGGTCAGCAGGATGGTGCCGACGTCGGGGGAGCGACGCGCATGGTCGAGCGTCCGGTACAACTCATCGACGGTGTGCGGGCGGAACGCGTTGCGGACTTCGGGGCGGTCGAACGCGATCCGCACGATCCCGTTTGCCCGGCCCTCGCCGACATGACGGTGATAGGTGATGTCGGTGAGATCGTCGAAGCCGTGCACCGACTTCCACTGCGTCGGGTCGAACGGGGCATTATTCGGGTCAGTCATACGGTCGAGCCTATCGCCGGTCAACCACAGGGGCGCGCGGTGACGTCGGGCAAACTGCGGATACGGTGGGGCGATGACGGAAACTTCCAAGCACGAGTGGGACATTCCTGCTAGCGACGACTCGCCGCACGAAGGCGGTTTCCGTGCAGACCTGCAGATCACAACCGATCGCGGGGGCCCGCGCTACGGCGAGATGATCGAACAGGTCCGCAGCTTCATGGGCAAGGTCCGATACGCGTCCCCGACGCCAGAACTGGCCGATGAGGTCATCGAAGATCTGCGCAGGCTCAACGCCAAGCTCGACACGATGCTCGTCGACGAGTGGACCACTCCGTCGGGTACCCGCATCGACCTCCCGTCGCGCGGCAACATCACGCTGCCGCCCTACGAGATTAAAGACGGCGGCCCCGACGGCGTCGAAGCCGAAGTGACGTTCGGGGACTTTCACCTCGGAGGCAACGGTGTCGCGCATGGTGGACACGTTGCCGTCGCGTTCGATGACCTCGGCGGTATGGCGTCCGCGCTCCGGACCGGCGGCGTCGCACGGACCGCATACCTCACGGTGAACTACCGGTCACTGACCCCGTTGAATACTCCGCTAGTCCTGAAGACCTGGGTGGACCGCCATGAAGGTCGCAAACTCTTCGTGAAGGGCACCCTGCACGAGGGTGACCGGTTGTGCGCGGACCTCGACTCGCTTTTCATCGCGCTCAAGCCCGGCCAACCCTGATTCAGACACGGGGCGGAGCTACTTCTCGACGGACAGGTCTCTGATGGGGACCGCGGGCGAGCCCACCGCCACGACGTGATCGGGCAGATCGCGCACGACGACGCTGCCCGCACCGACGACCGTGTTGCGGCCGATCGTCACACCCGCGCCCACAGTGACGTTGGAACCGAGCCAGCAGTTGTCGCCGATGACGATGGGCGCGGTGCGTTCGTATCCGGCACGGCGCAGCGCGTGGTCGTCGATCGGATGCAATGCGGTCGCGAGATTCGCGGCCGGGCCGATACGGACGTGGTCGCCGAGCGTGATCGGGCCGTCGTCCATCAGGAAGGCGTTCGCGTTTACGAAGGAGCCCGCACCGATCGCGATGTTGAACCCGTAACTGCATCGAAGCCTCGGGACCACTTCGGCGCCGTCGCTGAACTCTGCGAACAGCTCGCGTGCGATCGCGATTCGTCCGTGGTGATCGGGGGCGGCGAGCGCATTGAACCGATCCAACGACGACCCGCACGCGTCCCGTAGTGCGCGTAGACGCGGACTGTCCAGGTACCACTCGCCCGACAGCATGGCGTCTACGTCGGTCACCGTGTCAGTCGACCAACTCGTGCGCTTCGACGACGAATCCCGCGGTGCGGAGTCGGTCGGCGAGGACGTCGCCCATCGCCGCGGCCGGAGTCAGGACGCCGCAGCGGTCGGGAAGTTCGTCGCGGTCCAGGGCGAGGGCGAGTGAACTCTCGCCGAGCATGACCGCGGTCGCCTTGTAGCCAGGGTCGCCGTGGGCGCGCATCTGGGATCGGTACCGGCGTCCAGTCGTGGTGCGGGTGAACGTCTGGGTAACGAAATGGCCAGCTTCGCGCGACTTCTCGGCGGGCCCTTCGCCCGGCTTCGGGAGGAGGTAGTCGAGGATCTTGCGAGTGGGGCGAAAGCTCATCGCACCCAGGAACGCGCCGGTGCCGACCGACACGGTGCCCGCCAACAACGCGGACAGGCCGGCGACGCCGCCCACCGCCATCGTCTCCTGGTAGCGGAACGCGTCGCCGTAGGCGCCGTCGAGTAGAGCGTTGGAGCGTCGAACGATCCGCGTGTTGTACGACGCCATGAAAAACGGGGCCAGGGTGCCTCTCAGCGACGGGTCGACCTTTCGGGCGTCGACGGGGGAGATGTCGCTCGGTTCGGAGTTCATGCCCGCGCGCGGAGTGTCGCCGGGACCGCCCGACAATGCTTGCGGGTTCAACAGGAGACGGCGAGTCTGCGCGTCCTTCGCCTGATCGGCGATCACCCGTACCGAGTCGATAGTGCCGCCGGACGCTCCGCCGCGCATCGACGCGAGCACCATTGTCGTGTCGGTCATCTCGCCCGCGCCGTCCTCAGCGATCTTCCGGTGCAGTAGGTATGCGCCGAGATCCGAAGGGACCGAGTCGAATCCGCACGAGTGAACGATACGTGCCCCGGACCCGCGCGCGGTCTCGTCGGCCTTGTCGATCGAGTAGCGCACGAACGGCACCTCACCGGTGAGGTCCACGTAGTCGGTGCCCGCAGTCGCCGCAGCGATCACCAGGTTCTCGCCGTACCGCAGGTACGGGCCGACGGTTGTGCACACCACTCGGGTACGTGCACACATCGCGTCGAGTGACGCAGGCGAATCCGAGTCGGCGACGACCAACGGCCACGCCGCTGCGTTGTCGCCGAGCCTGCGGCGGACCGCCGCGAGCTTGGTCTCCGACCGCCCGGCCAGCGCGATCTTCGTGTCCGCCGGTGCGTACTGGGCGAGATATCTCGCGGTCAGTTCGCCGACGAAACCTGTTGCTCCGTAAACGACCACGTCGAATTCGCGACTCATGGAGTCGAGCGTAGCCGGGACGAGCGCGGCTGTGGAGAGGTGAGACGACGGTGTGTCAGATCACCGTGCAAACCGGGCACGCGGGTGGAGTCTGGTCCGCGTGGAACGTGTCCGTCGAGATGAAGCCGAAATCCGCGATCAACCCAGAACAATGGTGCGCCACGCGGTCACGTCGTTCGCCCATCATGGCATTCCATAGGCGCGCGTGATGATTCTCGGCAGGGCGCGGTCGGAGTCGAAGCTCATGAATGCACGCGAGAGCGCGACGCATAGTGTGGCAGCCATGAATCCGTCCACACTGCAGGCCCGCGTGATCGTCGACGAGATGATCCGCTGCGGCGTCCGGGACGCTGTACTGTGTCCCGGCTCGCGCAACGCGCCGCTCGCGTTCGCCCTGCATGCTGCACACCAACAAGGACGACTCCGTCTGCACGTGCGAATCGATGAGCGTTCGGCAGGCTTTCTCGCGCTCGGCCTCGCTGTCGCCTCGGCTACGCCAGTCCCCATCGTGATGACCAGTGGGACCGCAGTCGCCAATATGAGCCCGGCGGTCTTCGAAGCCAACTATGCGCGCGTTCCCCTCGTCGTGGTCAGCGCGAACCGTCCCTACGAACTCCTCGGCTCGGGCGCCAACCAGACCGTCGAACAGTTCGGCATCTTCGGCACCCAGGTCCGCGCCGCTATCAGTCTCGGGCTCGCGGAACGCGATCTCGACACCAACTCGCAGTGGCGGTCGGCGGTGGGCCGCGTCCTCGCCTCCGCGCGAGGCGCCCGTACCGGCAACGCTGGACCGGTTCAGTTCGACATCCCACTCCGCGAACCGCTCGTCCCCGATGCGGGCGACGACCCGGACGTCGGTCTCGCCGGGAGCAGGTTCGCCGGTCGCCCGGACGGCGGACCCTGGACCGACGCGCCCGTCGGACGGCTCGACATCGCGCTCGAGATCGATTTGTCGCGCGACACCGTCGTCGTGTCCGGGCACGGTGCGGGAGTCCACCCCGAACTCGCCGCCCTACCCACTGTCGCCGAGCCGACCGCGCCAACACCGCAGAATCCGCTGCACCCGTTGGCTTTGCGCGATCTGAAACCCCAGCAGGCGATCATTTGCGGACGGCCGACCCTCCACCGGTCGGTGTCCCGACTGCTCGCCGACCCGGCGGTCGACGTCTTCGCTCTCACGACCGGTCCGCGCTGGCCCGACGTATCGGGCAATGTCCGCGCCACCGGAACTCGTGCCGAACCGACCGCCGCACCGCGTCCGGGGTGGATCGACGAAGCGGCGGACGTCGACGCCCGTGTCGTCGCGGCGGTCCACGCCGAGCTCGCGGCCGCCGACACCACGACCGGGATTCACGTGGCCCACACCGTCGCGTCAGTTATGAAATCCGGTGACCGCCTCGTCGTCGGAGCATCCAACCCGGTCCGCGACATCGCACTCGCTGGCCGGATGGCCGACGGCGTCGTAGTCATGTCGAACCGGGGTGTCGCAGGTATCGACGGCACCAACGCCACTGCGATCGGCGCCGCGCTCACCGCGGCCCCGGGGCAGCGGACCGTCGCGCTCATGGGTGACCTCACCTTCGTTCACGACGCCACCGGCCTCCTCATCGGGCCCGCCGAGCCCCGCCCGACCGATCTGCGGATCGTCGTCGCGAACGACGATGGAGGCGGGATATTCAGCCTCCTCGAACAGGGCGATCCGCGGTTCGACACCGGCGACTACACGGGTGTCTACGAGCGGGTGTTCGGTACGCCGCACCGTACCGATCTCGCCGCACTCTGCGCCGGATTCCACATCGGGCACCGCCGCACCGACCTCGCGGGTCTGCCCGGAGTCCTCGCCGAACCCGAACCCGAAGGCGGCATCGAAGTCGTCGAGGTCTCGACTAACCGAGACGGGCTCCGTGCCCTCCACGACCGGATCGTCGCACGAGTCGACCCGACCACCCGGTAACCTCGTAGCCCATGACGACCACCGTGCAAAGACGTGTGCAGCTCGCGCTCGCCGCACTGGGCGTCATCGTGACGTTGATCGGTGTGGTCATCGTCGCGGGCGCGCACCGCAACGACGCCAAGATCGACGCCAACAAGGCCACCGCGGTCGCTGAGGTCATCTCCGCCGACCGACTCCACGCCGCCGTCAACTTCGTCACCCCCGACGGCGTGCTCCGGAACCCCAAACTTGGCCTTCTCTATCCGACGCAGTTGTCTACCGGACAACGGATCCTCGTCGACTACGACGCGTCGGACCCCGACACCCTCGCCCGCCCGGCGGGCCGCGGAGCGTCCCTGTCGATCAAGCCTGCGCTTTCGATCATCGGAGCAGGCTGGATCGTCCTGATCGTCCTTATGGTGGCCGTGGCCGAAGTAGGGCGCCGAACGCGCCGCAGATAGTCTCGACGCATGAGTGGAGACCGCGCAGGCCTGGACAAGAAGCCGTCCGAAGTCGCTGAGATGTTCGACGGCGTCGCCAAACGCTACGACATCACCAATACGGTTCTCTCCTTCGGTCAGGACCGGCTCTGGCGTCGTAACACGCGTAAAGCGCTCCGCCTCCGCCCACGCGACGTCGTTCTCGATCTCGCCGCGGGCACTGCCGTCTCGACCGAGGAGCTCCGGACGTCCGGGGCCACTTGCGTCGCCGCCGACTTCTCCCTCGGGATGCTTCGGGCGAATGCTCGGCGTGACATGCCGAAGGTCGCCGCCGATGCCCTTCATCTTCCGTTCGCCGACGAGTCGTTCGACGCCGCGACGATCTCGTTCGGGCTTCGCAACGTCAACGACGTCGACCTCGCGTTGCGCGAACTGCGACGCGTCCTCAAACCCGGCGGACGGCTCGCGGTCTGTGAGTTTTCCACCCCCACGTGGCGGCCATTCCGCACCGTCTACATGGAATACCTGATGAAGGCGCTCCCCGCGGTCGCGACGAAGGTGTCGTCCAACCCCGCCGCTTACGTGTACCTCGCCGAGTCGATCCGGGAATGGCCCGACCAGGAACGGTTGGCGGCCAAGCTGTCCGCGGCGGGCTTCACAGACGTCGGGTGGACGAACCAAACGGGCGGGATCGCGGCCATCCATTACGGACGACGTCCGTAACGGCGAGCGCCGCGACCGGGCGACTCGACCTAGGTGAACGGGGGCCGGGACTCGGCTTTCGACGTGGCTCGGCCGGTGGCGCGCCACGCGCGGGCGATCACGTCGGTGTCTTCCGGCGTCAGGAGATTGCCCATCACCCGGACGACCGTCGACATCAGCGTCGCCGATCGGATGCCGGGCCTGCCCAGCAGGGGAACGGTCTGAGGGAGGGTCAGCAGGCCTGCCGCGCGACGTGCGGCGGCGAACACCGCCCCGTACTCGCTGCGCAGATGTGCCGGCCACGCGCTTGAGAAGTCGCTCGCGGTGTCGAGCATCGCGACCGCGGCTTCCGCGGTCTCCAGCGCGTAGTCGATGCCCTCGCCGTTCAACGGGTTGACGCAGGCTGCGGCGTCGCCGATCAACATCCAGTTCGCGCCCGCGATACCCGACACCGCGCCGCCCATCGGCAGCAGCGCCGACGTGACTCGCTCGGGCGGCGCCGTCAACGCCCATTCGTCGCCAACCATGCGGGCGTAATGCTCCAACACCGGACGCAACGCCATGGATGCGGGACGTTTCGCCGTCGCCAACGCGCCGACGCCCACGTTCACCAGTCCGCCGCCCAGTGGAAACACCCAGCCGTAGCCGGGCAACAGTTCATCGTCGGGTCCCCGCAATTCCAGGTGCGAGCCCATCCACTCGGCGTCCGACCGCTCGGACAGCGCATACGATCGCGCTGCCACGCCGTACGCCGTGTCGCGATGCCATTGCCGCCCCAGCGATTTGCCGAGGCCGGACCGGACGCCGTCGGCAACGATCACATTCTTCACGGAGATCTGCGAGCGTTCATCGCCGCGCGCGAGCGTCACCGATTCGATCCGGCCGCCCGTCACCTGGACGCCGATTGCCTTCGTGCCCTCCACCATGCGGGCCCCGTGCTCGACGGCGAAACGCCGGATCGCGTCGTCGAGCTCCAACCGAGACACCGCGGTTCCGATCGGACCGAACGGCGACGACGGCCATTGCACCCGCTGGCGAGCACCCCACCCGTTCAGTTCGAGTCCGCGGATGCGGGGGCGGTCCGCCAGAAACTCGCCCATTCCGAGCGCGTTCATTGCCGAATGGGCGCGGGGCGTCAGGCCGTCGCCGCACGTCTTGTCTCGCGGGAACACAGCTGCGTCGAGGAGGACGACGTCCATGCCTTGGCGAGCCGCGCGTGCGGCGGCAGCAGCGCCTGCCGGACCGGCACCGACCACCAACAAGTCGACGCGCGCTGGGATCGCGGGAGGCGGATTGTCGTCGGCGGGCGTTACGGTCGTCACCCGACCAGTATGTCGTCCGCCGCCAGCGGCTAGGCTGCTGGTGTGCAACGCCGCCCGAACCCGCGGTGGCAGGAACGGAACGAAGTGGGGCTCGAACACCAGTGAAGTCAACATTCGCGGGATTGGACCTCGGCACAGGCGAGTTCGCTGTCCAGGTCCGGACCTCGCTCGCCGACGTCGAAGAACTGCTCCTCACTGAACTGTCGTCGGGCGACGAGATTCTCACCGACGCCGCGACTCACCTCGCGAAGGCCGGCGGCAAACGTTTCCGTCCTATGTTCGCGATCCTGGCGTCACACTTCGGACCGGAGCCAGAGAACCGCGACGTCATTACGTCGGCGACCGTCCTGGAGATGACCCACCTCGCAACGCTCTACCACGACGACGTCATGGATGAGGCTCCGTTGCGTCGCGGCGCGCAGTCGGCGAACGCGCGCTGGTCCAACTCGGTGGCGATCCTGGCGGGTGACTTCTTGTTCGCCCGCGCCTCGCACCTGGTGTCGACGCTCGGTCCCGACGCCGTCCGCATCATCGCCGACACGTTCGCCGAACTGGTCACCGGCCAAATGCGTGAGACCGTCGGCGCGCGCGGCGCGGACCCCGTCGATCACTATCTGCGTGTTGTCTGGGAGAAGACCGGCTCGTTGATCGCTGCCGCGGGACGGTTCGGCGCGATGTCTGCGGGCGCTGACGACGCCACCATCAGGACCTTGACCCGCCTCGGCGACATCATCGGCACCGCGTTCCAAGTCTCCGATGACATCATCGACATCGCGTCGGTGACCGGTGACTCCGGCAAGACTCCGGGCACTGACCTGCGTGAGGGCGTCCACACCCTGCCGGTCATCTATGCGCTCGCAGGCGACGGGCCTGACACGGAGCGACTGACGGAACTCCTCGTCGATCAGACGGCTGGAACACCGCGTGCCGTCACCGACGACGCCGAGGTGGATGAAGCGCTCCATCTGCTGGTCGCGTCGGACGGGATGGTCGCAGCGCGCGCGAAACTGCAGGAGATGTCCGAGGAGGCCACCGCACTCCTCGCGACCCTCCCGGCTGGAGACGCCAATGATGCGTTCACCTCGCTCGTCCGCTACACGGTCGACCGCATCGGCTGAGACGTGACTATCACTTCCATCTGGAACTGATCGTCGGCGCCGCGCGTTGAGAAGATAGACACTTTCGAACGCATACAGGAGGCACGGTGCATTTCAACGGGCTCAAGACGGCTGCGTTGATGGGCGCCATGTCGGCGATCATCGTCGGCATCGGGGCGGCATTCGGCAACAAGACGATCCTGATCGTCGCCGTGCTACTCGCGGTCGGCACCAACGCGTACGCCTACTTCAACAGCGCCAAGCTGTCGCTCAAGGCCATGCACGCGCAACCCGTGACGGAGGTTCAGGCACCCGCGCTGTACCGGGTCGTCCGCGAACTCGCGACGCAGGCCCATCAACCGATGCCTGCGCTGTACATCAGTCCGACGGAGTCGCCGAATGCCTTTGCTACCGGGCGGAACCCGAAGAACGCTGCCGTGTGCTGCACCTCGGGGATCATGGAGTTGCTCACCGAACGTGAGCTGCGCGCCGTGCTCGGCCACGAGCTCTCGCACGTCTACAACCGCGACATCCTCATCAGCTCCATCGCGGGCGCGATGGCCGCGGTCATCACCGGCCTGGCGAACATGGCGATGTGGATGGGTATGTTCGGTGGCAATCGCGACAACGGTCCGAGCCCGTTCGCGATGATCCTCGTCTCACTCCTCGGCCCCGTCGCCGCAGCGGTCATCCAGATGTCGGTCTCGCGCTCACGCGAATTCCAGGCCGACGAGTCGGGTGCCGAACTCACCGGCGATCCGCTCGCGCTCGCCTCCGCCTTGAACAAGATCTCGGGCGGTATTCAGGCAGCCCCGCTGCCACCGACACCGGATCTGACGACGCAGTCGCACCTCATGATCGAGAGCCCGTTCCGGGCAGGGGAGAAGCTGTCGCGCTTCTTCTCCACTCACCCGCCGACGGAGGAGCGCATCGCCAGACTGGAGGCCATGGCCCGCAAGATGGGGCAATAGGCCACCTGCCGGGCCGCAGCTAGCGGTAGTTCACGAACTGCAGAGCGATCCCGAAGTCTTCACCCTTGAGCAATGCGATAACCCCTTGTAGGTCGTCGCGCTTCTTGGACGAGACGCGCAGTTCGTCGCCCTGAATCTGCGCTTTGACGCCCTTGGGGCCTTCGTCGCGAATCTTCTTGGAGATTTTCTTGGCGTGCTCGGAATCGATGCCTTCGACGATGTCGCCGGAGATCTTGAACGTCTTGCCGGAGGACGCGGGTTCGCCGGCTTCGAACGCTTTCAACGAGATGTCGCGGCGGATCAGCTTCTCTTTGAAGACTTCGAGGGCTGCGAGGGCGCGCTCCTCGGCGTCTGAGGTGATCACGATCTTCTCTTCGCCCGACCAGTCGATGCCGGTGTTGGTGCCGCGGAAGTCGTACCGCTGTGACAGTTCTTTGCCCGCTTGGTTGAGTGCGTTGTCGACCTCCTGACGGTCGACCTTGCTCACGATGTCGAATGAGGAATCAGCCATGCACCGAACAGTACACGGTGCCTGAGCAGCAGATTTGCATGGACATGGGAGGTTCGTTGTATTCTAGTCGCCGTTGCCCTCACTGGGTGTTCCTCGCATGCGTGGACGTCCGGAGCGTGGCGACGAATGGCAGATTGCCCGAGCGGCCAAAGGGAGCGGATTGTAAATCCGTCGCGCAAGCTACATAGGTTCGAATCCTATATCTGCCACAAGCGAGTCAACTTGTACAGATCTACGACGACCAGCGGTTTTGGTTTCTCGGTGTCCGTATGTGTAACCTCGTTGAGGCTCTTGAGTACACGGTGGCGGCGACGTCGCCGGGTGACAAGTTCGCCCCCTTAGCTCAGTCGGTAGAGCGTTTCCATGGTAAGGAAAAGGTCGACGGTTCGATTCCGTCAGGGGGCTCGCTGGTTTCGCAGCCACACGGCTTCGGGACCGACAGGGCGGTGTAGCTCAGCTGGTTAGAGCGCACGACTCATAATCGTGAGGTCGGGGGATCGAGTCCCCCCACCGCTACACATCGATCACCGGTGCACGCCCCGGCCCGAGGCAGGGTCGCGATACGGCCCGACAACTGCAAGACGCGAAAGTAGGCAAACAAAGTGGCTTCCTCAACCGATGTCCGGCCGAAGATCACCTTGGCATGCGAGGTGTGCAAGCACCGCAACTACATCACCAAGAAGAATCGGCGTAACAACCCCGACCGCCTCGAGCTGAAGAAGTTCTGCCCGAACTGCGGAACTCACCAGGCGCACAAAGAGTCGCGCTGACCCTGACTCGCGCTTCGCGCGTGTAGGAGACTTAACACTTTCGAAAGCGGGCCACCTCACGCGAGGTGGCCCGCTTTCGTGGCGTCCAAACGTGATGTAGAGCCACAATGTGTAACGATCGTGTCTCAGTCCCCGAGAGTATGACTGCGTGTGACGGAGGCGATCAAGAGAAGGACGGACAAGAGAAGAGGGAGTTCAGGCGGCACAGCCCTGCCGGCTGGCGTGGACAGCGGCCCACGATGGGTGCCGTGTGAGGAGTGTATGGGCGATGACAGATCAGATCGATGATTCAGAGGTCCTGGCGCGGATCGAGAGACTGAAGTCCGGAGAGAAGATGACTCCGGAGGAGATCGCCGAACACACCAGGGCGATGGTCGGCTACAACTACACCGTCGACGACTTCTACGAGGTGGGGCGAGAAGAGGTTCGTAAACATGCGCGGGCGGTCCAGTCCGACCACCCAGCCCATTGGAACGAGACCCTCGCCGCCAGGCTCGGCCACGACACGCTGATCGCGGCGCCGACGTACATCTCGGTACTCGGGATCATCGCGCAACGTCGCCTGTTCGAGGATGTCGTCACCGGATACGACGTGTGGCAGGTGATGCAGAGCGATCAGCGGTTGATCTTCCACCAGCCGGTCAAGGTCGGCGACCAACTGATCTGCGACGTCTCTCTCGAATCGTTCCGTCAGTCGATGGGCACCGACATGATGGTCACGAAGAACATCGTGTGGAATCAGCATCACGAGCCGGTGATGACGACGTTCACCTCGCTGGTTGCTCGGCCGTCGGTCGACGTCGACCCTGACGTCCTGGACAAGCTCGAACACGTGATGATGACGATCGACCGTGAGCCGCAGAGCGCGCAGACAGTCTTCGGGCCGTTCGACCGGTATAGCGATCCCGATCCGGTCGTCGAGCCGAAACCGTATGGTGCCATCGATTTCGATTCGCTTGAGGTCGGCCAGTCGCTGCCTGCGGTCACGAAGAAGCTGACGCTCGGCAATCTGGTGAACTTCGCGGGCGTTGCGGGCGACCCGAATCCGATCCACTTCTCGCCTGAGGTCGCGACGTCGGCGGGACTGGACGGCATGGTGGCGCACGGTATGCAGACGATGGGTATCGGAGCCAGCGTAATCAGTGATTTCGTTGGTGATCCGGCGGCCGTGTACGAGTACAACGTCCGTTTCACCAGCCCCGTCTATGTGCCTGCGGTCGGCTACGCGGAGATCGATTTCACCGGAAAGGTCAAGTCGCTCGATCCGGCGACCCGCCGCGGTGTGGTCGCTCTCGTCGCCAAGCAGGGGGATCGAAAGATTTTCGGCCGCGCACAGGCTCACGTTCAGTTCGGCTGACTCGCGATCGGGTGAGCGTGCGGTGAGGGTCCGCTTTCACCTGGTGTTACCGGGTGGAGTTGGGTCCGACCGCCGACGTGCTCTACACTACTTAGGTCTGATGCTCTTAGACTTGCGCGCTGCCCAAAGGGTGGCGCGTTGGTGTTGTTAAGCGCTGGACGGTATCGGATGCGCATCCGGTACAAAGGGGCGTAGCTCAACTGGCAGAGCAGCGGTCTCCAAAACCGCAGGTTGCAGGTTCAAGTCCTGTCGCCCCTGCCCTCGGGCAGAATGCATACGAAGGGATCGGTGAGAAGGTGGCCAAGCGGGATCGCAAGGCCGGCGACGTCGACGACTCGATCGACGTCGACGACATCCGGGCCGATGAACTGCGTCCGAGCGGCAAACGCTCGGCGCGCGGCCGTCGGGCCGACAGTGGCACCGCGGTTGCGACCAAGTCGCGCGCAGCGGAAGCCGCACCATCGACCAGCCGAAATCCGTTCGTCCGCATCTGGGTGTTCCTCAAGCAGGTCGTCAGCGAGATGCGCAAGGTCGTGTGGCCGACCCGCAATGACATGGTCAGCTACACGATCGCGGTGCTCGCGTTTCTCGTGGTCTTGACTGCGATCATCGCGGGTCTCGACATCGGTTTCGCGAAACTGATGTTGCAGGTGTTCGGCTGACGGCCGAACTACGTTGCGGGGCGAACCTCCCGGAGAACTAGCGGGCCTTTCGGTCCGGTCTGAGAATGAAGGAGTTGGGCGCAGTGAGCACCCCGGAGAACGAAATCGAATCGCCGGAGGCCGGCGACGCGATGCCCGACGATGCTGTGCAGGCGGAGACCACGGTCGACGCTGCAAGTGCCGACCCCGTCGTAGATGCCGCACCGGAGGCCCCTGAAGTGGAGGCCGCAGAGGCCGACGTCGCAGAAGCCGACGTCGCAGAGGCCGATGTCGCGGAACCTGAAGTCGCGGAACCTGAAGTCGAGGTCGACCCGGTCGCCGAATTCAAAGCGCAACTGCGCCGCCAGCCGGGTGACTGGTACGTCATCCACTCGTACGCCGGTTACGAGAACAAGGTGAAGACCAACCTCGAGACCCGCGTCCAGAATCTCGACGTCGGCGACTACATCTTCCAGGTCGAAGTTCCGACCGAAGAGGTCACCGAGATCAAGAACGGCCAGCAGAAAAAGGTCAACCGCAAGGTGCTGCCGGGCTACATCCTGGTGCGTATGGAACTCAACGACGACTCGTGGAGCGCAGTCCGCAACACGCCGGGCGTCACCGGGTTCGTCGGCATGACTTCCCGTCCGTCGCCGCTGTCCCTGAAGGAAGTCCTTCAGTTCCTGATGCCCCGCGCGGAAGTGCGTAAGGCTCAGGCCGCGAAGGCGGCAGCGGACGCGGGCGAGAGCGTCGAGGCAGCCGCGGCAGCCGCGTCGAACCTCGTCGAGGTCGACTTCGAGGTCGGCGAGTCGGTGACTGTCATGGACGGACCGTTCGCGACTCTCCCGGCCTCGATCAGCGAAGTGAACACAGAACAGCGCAAGGTGAAGGTCCTGGTGTCGATCTTCGGCCGCGAAACGCCGGTCGAGCTCGGTTTCAACCAGGTCGAGAAGATCTGACGGCCTTCCACCCGAATGCGATGAAGAGACTTCCGCGTATCCAGCGTGCGCGGATCTGTAGGAAAAAGGACTAGAGGATATGCCTCCCAAGAAGAAAAAGAAGATCTCCGGGATCATCAAGCTCCAGATCCAGGCGGGTCAGGCCAACCCGGCTCCGCCCGTGGGTCCGGCACTCGGCCAGCACGGCGTCAACATCATGGAGTTCTGCAAGGCGTACAACGCCGCGACCGAGAACCAGCGTGGAAACGTCATTCCGGTCGAGATCTTCGTGTACGAAGACCGTTCGTTCGACTTCAAGTTGAAGACCCCGCCGGCAGCCAAGCTGCTCCTGAAGGCCGCAGGCCTGCAGAAGGGTTCGGGTGTTCCGCACACGAACAAGGTCGGCAAGGTGTCGATGGACCAGGTCCGCGAGATCGCCAAGACCAAGGCCGAAGACTTGAACGCCAACGACGTCGACTCGGCAGCGAAGATCATCGCAGGCACCGCGCGTTCGATGGGCATCACCGTCGAAGGCTGATCGCTAGCCGATCCCTCTGCCGTCCGTGCAGAGAACTAGATACATCCGTGGGAGGGCCGTGCTCGGCCCACTAACCACTAACTCCCGCTGTACCGCGGGGAGAAGGAACAGAGCATGAGCAAGAAGAGCAAGGCCTACCAGGCCGCCGTTGAGAAGATCGATCGCGACAACCTGTACAGCCCGCTGGAGGCTGTTGAGCTCGCGAAAGACACGTCGTCGAAGAACACCGACTCGACCGTCGAGGTCGCCGTCCGCCTGGGTGTCGACCCGCGCAAGGCCGACCAGATGGTCCGCGGCACCGTCAACCTGCCGAATGGCACCGGTAAGACCGCCCGCGTCATCGTGTTCGCCGCAGGCGACAAGGCGAACGAGGCGACCGCGGCAGGCGCCGACGAGGTCGGCGCCGAAGACCTGATCGAGAAGATCCAGGGCGGATGGCTCGACTTCGACGCCGCGATCGCCACCCCGGATCAGATGGCCAAGGTCGGCCGCATCGCGCGTGTCCTCGGCCCGCGCGGCCTGATGCCGAACCCGAAGACCGGCACCGTCACTAACGACGTGACGAAGGCTGTCAACGACATCAAGGGCGGCAAGATCAGCTTCCGCGTCGACAAGGCTGCGAACCTGCACTTCGTGATCGGCAAGGCGTCGTTCGATACGACGAAGCTCGCCGAGAACTACGGCGCCGCATTCGACGAGATTATGCGTGCGAAGCCGTCGGCCGCTAAGGGCCGCTACGTCAAGAAGGTGACGATCTCGACGAACTCCGGCCCGGGCATCCAGGTCGATCCGTCGGTGACGCGCAACTTCACGGGCGAAGAGCAGGCCTGAAACGAACTGCGCACGATCGCATAGATCGAGACACACGAAAGGCCCGGCACACTCTGCCGGGCCTTTCGTGTGTTCACCGGCATCGGTGAACACCTGAGGAGGTGCGATGGACGTCGTTCTGCTCGGCAGCGGAGCCGCTGACGGCTGGCCGAACCCGTTCTGCGCCTGCCCATCGTGTGTCGACGCGGCGGCACGACGGGATATCCGCGGACAGACGGCGGCGCTCGTCGACGACACGCTCCTGCTCGACTGCGGCCCGGAAGCGCCGAGTGCGGCGATGCGAGCCGGTCGCTCGCTGGCACGCGTTCGGCTGCTGTTGATCACCCACGCGCACCCGGACCACCTGGGCCCGCAGGCACTGCTGTGGCGATCATGGATATCCGGACTCGACGAACTGTGTGTAGTCGGGCCGGCCGAGGCACTGGTCGACTGCCGCGGATGGGTGGGACCGGACGATCCCGTTCGGTTTGTCGCCGTCGGTGCGGGTGAGCGACTCCGACTCGACGGTTATGACATCCGCGTCCTCCCGGCCCGGCACCGCGTGTTCGTCGACGGTGACGCTGTGCTTTACGACGTGACCGGCCCAGACGGGACGCGACTGCTGTGGGCGACGGACACCGGGGCGTGGCCGCGATCCTGGTTCGACGCGATAGCCTGCGCCCGGTACGACACGGTGTTTCTCGAGGAGACCTTCGGCGACCACGTGATCGAATCGGAGGGACACCTGGGGTTCGACGGCTTCTCAGCAATGCTCGGATCTATGCGGCAGGTCGGAGCGGTCACGGACCGGACCGATGTCGTCGCGGTGCACTTGAGCCACCACAATCCGCCGATCGACGCGCTCGACCGGCGCTTGAGGGCGGTGGGGGCCCGGCCGGGTAGCGACGGTGAGTCGGTGCGAGTCGGCGGGGCCAGTTCGAGGGGTCGGCGGGTGTTCGTCACCGGGGGCGCCCGGTCGGGTAAGTCCCGGTACGCCGAGAAGCTGTTCGCGGATCGCTCCGACATCGTCTACGTCGCCGCGGGCGGACCGCGCGGGGAGGATGCGGCGGGGGACGACCCAGAGTGGGCGCGTCGCGTCGAACTTCATCAGCGGCGGCGACCCGCGTCGTGGACAACGGTGGAGACGACGCATGTCGCCGACGTGCTGCGGACGGCGATGACTCCGGTGCTCGTCGACTGTCTGAGCACCTGGCTCACGGCCCGACTCGACTATCACGGAGTCTGGGGCGGCGGCGACCTGAGCGGTGTGCGCCGCGACGTCGACGAACTGGTGGCGGCCTGGGAGGAGTGCGCGGTGCCGGTGATCGCCGTCAGCAACGAGGTCGGCAGCGGTGTCGTGCCTGCGACGGCTTCGGGGCGGTTGTTCCGCGACGAGCTGGGACGTCTCAACGCCGCGATCGCGAACGTCTCCGACACTGTGGTGTTGATGGTCGCCGGGCGTCCCCTCGTCATTTGAGTGTGGACGCGTTGCGCGCGCTACGTCGTCAGGCGGCGGGCCTGTGGATAACGGGATCGACTGTCGGTGGCGCCGGGCGATAACCTGTGCCGCATGCGTGACGACAGACTTCTGACCCGTATCGCGGGACTGCTCCGGCAGGCCGAAGGCACCGACAATGAGCACGAGGCCGAAGCGTTCATGGCGGCCGCGCAACGTCTCGCGACGGCGTCGTCCATCGATCTCGCGCTGGCCAGGGCACACGATCGGTCGGCGAGCACGGCGACCGATCGTGCGCGCGGCCCGATTACCCGCCAGGTGAGTATCGGGGAGAAGGGGAAGCGTGGGCTCAAGACGTATGTGCAGTTGTTTGTGCAGATCGCGCGCGCGAACGATCTGACGGTCGACGTCGCCTCGAATTCGACGTTCGTCATCGCCTACGGGTTCGAGGCGGACATCGACACGACCGAGGCGCTGTACACGTCACTGGTGATTCAGATGGTCGCGGCCAGCGACGCCTACCTGAAGTCGGGTGCGTACAAGCGGGAGACCGCGCGCCAGGTGGTCACCGTAGGCAACGGGTACTTCCGGCGTCGGGCGGTCACCGAGAAGCCGCTGTCGCCGATCACCGCCCGCCTGAACTTCCAGTCGGCGTTCGCCGAACGCATCGGGGCGCGCCTGGTCCAGGCGCGGGACGAGCAGCGTGCCGAAGCCGTCGCGACCGAGACGAAAGCTGTCGGCTCAACCGAGCTCGCCTTGCGTGACAAAGAGATTGAAATCGGTGACTTCTACCGGCACTCGTCGTCGGCGCGGGGGACGTGGCGTCCGTCGTCGGCGCGATCGGGGTATTCGACGGCGGCCCGGCAGGCCGGCGATCAGGCGGGTCGACGCGCTCGCATCGGAGCGAACCGCACCTTGCCAGGTGCCCGGGGCGCGATCGACCGGTGACTCGTGACTCCCACCGGTCGTCGGTCTATGCGGCCGAACGACTCGTCCGGGCGATCCTCGAGCGAACCGGATCGTCGCAGACCGTGCAGATCGCAGGTGCGGAACTGACCTTGCCGCCAGAGGCCAGGTTTTCCTCGCTCGATGCCGTCCGACGCTACGTCGACGACGTGCTCGCGTTGCCGAACGTGTGTGAGAGTTTCCCACAGGCGCGGCGGCCGGTCACGGTTCGGCGACGGCGGGGGAGCGCTGCCGCCCACTACGAACGCGACGGCGCGGTGATCGCCGTACCCGATTCGGTCGACGGCGCCTGGGCATTGCGGGAACTGGTCGTCCTGCACGAGATCGCACACCACCTCGACCCGATCGGGACGCCTGCGCATGGTCGCGGCTTCGTCGACACCCTCATCGAGCTCGTCGGACTCGTCCTCGGCCCGGAGACCGCCTTCGTCTACCGCGTGGTGTTCGGCGACAGCGGACTCCTGTGAAGGCTCAGCGAGTCGCGGCCAGGCGGGGCACCGGTACCGGGTCGGCACCGAGTTCGCCGTCGGCTTGGAACGTCAGATAGCTCGGCTTGGTCGGGTCTAGCACCAGCTGTTGCCTGCGACCACGCGCCTTGATCAGGTCGGGGACGATGGTCAGATACCGGGGGAGGCTCGCCGCGTAGACGTCGACGCGCAACCGATGCCCCGTCGCGAGCACCACGTCTGTCGGGACGAGGTCGACGTCGATTCGGACCGGCTCGTCGGCCGGTACCGGGAGACGGCGCTCGCGGGACAGATAGTGGACGGCGT
This sequence comes from Gordonia abscondita, assembly GCF_032711245.1. Classification (GTDB taxonomy): domain Bacteria; phylum Actinomycetota; class Actinomycetes; order Mycobacteriales; family Mycobacteriaceae; genus Gordonia. Next base: position 791,962 of record NZ_CP128986.1, on the reverse strand, counting down.
CGAGCAGGACTCCGTCGTCGGTGTATGTGGACCGGGACGGATCGAGAGCCCGGTTGGACGCCGTCAACGCGCCATTGGTCAAGACGCGTGATGATCCGTCCGGCGCGACATCGTTCACGGTGACCGCCCAGATGCCTTCGTGTGCGGTCGTCGAGACGTTCAACCGCAGGTTCATCTGGCCGGACACCTGGGTGGGGGCGGCGACGGGTTCGCTGGTGAACGACAGTCCGCCGACCTCTTGGAATCGTGCGTCGGTCGAGAACTTCTCGCCGAGCACGATGGCGGCGCCCGCGGTGACCTGGGCGATGTCGCGGGAGACGAACCCGCGCAGATCCGGGGTGATGCGGAGAGTCCGACGCCGAGATGCCGGCGACGGTCGCAGACTGCCGTCGTGTCGAGAGTGCCCCGCAGTCCCAGACGGCTCCTCGGTCAGGAAGAGTCGGCGCGGCGTGGCACAGGCGCGCGGGAAGGACTCGCCGCACGACCAGCCGCCGCCCTGCTGGTGCATGGTCACCGGGCCGTAACCGTCGACGTCGTTGTCGATGCCTTTGAGCCACTTGTCGAACCAGGCGCGTTCCAGGACGTCCAGGCGCGGCGGACGTCCGGGCGCGCCGTGATCGCAACCGGGGTCGAGGTGATAACCGTCTGCCACGAGCATCTGTTTGCGGCCGGGTGGCATCTGGAGTTTGGCGTACACGCGGGTGGCGCTGCGGCCGAACAGGTCGTGCCAGCCGCCGACGGTGAATGTCGGACACTCGATCTGTTCGACCCTCGGGTTGCGTTCGTCGAAGTACGGATCATCGAAGATCCGGTCGTCGCGTGCGGTCAGGAAGCCCCACAGTAGCGACGACATCTCCGAGGCCGGCGACTTCAACCGGTCGCGCAGCCACAGGTACGCGTCGCCCCGCAACATGTCGGCGACTCCGGTCGCCGGATTCGGCAGCCATTTCAGTCCGTTGACGAGGGCCAACCAGAGCGGGATGAATGCCGATGGCATCCCGCCGGTCAGGTAGACGTCGCGAACGATGTCCTCGCCGCCTTCGACGGCGAACACTGCCTTGAGCGCGGGCGGTCGGAGCCCGGCCGCCTGCAGTGAGTTGATCGCCGAATACGACCACCCGGCCATTCCGACGTTTCCGTCGGACCATGGCTGTCGGCTGATCCAGTCGATGATCTCCATGGAGTCCTGCTGTTCGCGCGGCGACAGGATTTCCCATCGGCCGTGCGACGAGCCCGTACCGCGAACGTCGACGATCATCTGCGTGTAGCCCGAACGGACCAGATTGCGGTTGATGCCGAACACGTCCCACAATCCGGTACCGAAGGTGCGGCCGATCCGGGAGAGTCCGTCGCCGAGCGGCAGTGACGCGCTCGCGGTCCGGACCACGCGGCCGATGGCGGGCGCATGCAACGTGTGGTCGATGGAGTCGATGACGGCCCGGTTGTACGGGTTGATGTTCAAGACCGTCGGGAATGGGGTCCTGACCGGCTGGCCGAGGAGATTGGCCGGGCGGACGAGGGTCGCTCGCAGTCGTGTCCCGTCGGACATCGTCAAGGTGACGCTGCGATCGATGTGCACTCGCGGATGGGGTTGCCCGCCGTCGACGGCGTCGCGCCAGGCTCTGGCGCTCTCGCCGCCGTCGGCGTTCGGCTGCAGTCGTGTAGAGCCCCGGCCCGCCACCGCGAACGCGTCGTAGTCCAAGTCGAGTGTCATCGCGTCACTCATCCTCCCGCCGACCAGGGCCGGCCATGTGGCACACGTCACGAAAGTGTTGCTGACCCAATTAAAAACGACGGCGTTCCAGATGCCTAATCCAGGGTGGAAACGATGTGCTCCGGTGATCCGTTCGTGACCGCGACCGCAGCTTCGAGCAGCATTGCCGCCCCGACCTGTACCGACATGTCGCGTTCTGGCGTCTTCGACGATGTAACCGCCCCGCCGCGTCTGCGGGCAGCGGATCCGGCAGCCGTCGGGACGACGGCCTGCACCCGCCAGTCGTGGCCGAACACGGGAAGGTTCTCGTACTCAGCCCGGTTGGCCCACGCGGCGTCGGCGCTGGCGGTGACGATCCACGCGGCCCGATCGCGGATCGCCGTCGCCGCGGGACGGTCGTCGGCGAGGTCGGTGGCGACGAGTGCCAGATAGCGTGCGAGGACACCGCCGAATAGGCCGCCGTCGCCGCCGCCCGCGCCGTGGATGACGCCATCGGTGGTGAATCGGTCGGTGACCGCGGACAGCAGTGCGTCGATGCGGTCGAGTCGGGTGCGATCGCCGGTGTGGCGGTATGTCTGGGTTTGCGCGGCGAGCACCACGCCTTGGCAGTAGGTGAACAATGCGTCGTCGAGTTCGTGCGTACCGTCCGCGCGGCGCCAGAGTCCGTCGGCGGTCAGCCCGGACGGTAGCCGGAGGTGCTCGTCCATCCAGTCGGTCATCGCGATCGAGCGTTCGACGCGATCGGTCCGGGACAGCAGGAGTGCGCCCGGACCGTTGGCGGGTGCGTTGAAGAAGGTGTCGGTGGTGCGCCACGGGATACCACCGCCCGACTCCGGCGCCCAGGCGTCGTAAATCTGGTCGCGCAGGACGCGCAACGCTCGTGGACGGCAGCTCGCCGAACTGCTTCCCAGGTGGCGTTCAACTCTCTCGATCGCGAGACCGAGCCACGCCATGTCGTCGTAGTACGAGTTGGTCCACCTGCCGACGTTGCGGATGCGGATCCCGCGCAGCAGAGCTGCCGCGTCTTGCCTGCACCGAGCGTCGTCGCGGTGGATCGCGCCGTCGACGAGGACGTCCACCAGGTGCGCCTGCCACCAATAATTCCAGGAGGCCGTGAGACGCGCCCTCGACAGCGGTCGCCCCGCGGGGGGCCACGCGACCCGACCGATCCGAGTGCCTGGAGCCCAGCCGCCGAGTCGACGGAGGTGGCGCGCGCGCAGCGCCTGCTGGGCTGAGGCGGCCCGAGCCTGCGCCGATTCGACTTCTGACGTCATGGGCGTTAGCCTATTAGCCGGTGCATCGAGTTCGCTTAGTGCGCCGAGTTCAACCAGAGACCGTTGGTCGTCGGGAACGAAGTTTCCGATCGAAGGTCCGGCGAGAGTCGGCGACCCACGCAGGATGAACGTGGAGTACTCCTCACGCTATGCGCTGAGATCTTGTACGCCCCGTGCCTCCTGCGCCCGGGGCGTTTTTCTTTTGGCCGGCTTCCGATCGCGAATCGCCGCTCTCGCGACTCGACGGCCTGGGTCCGATTCGGTCCGGTCACCCGGACCGACGTGAAGTGACACGAGAGGAGGCGAAGTATGGCTAACGCCGAAAAGGTTTCTGCAGTCGCAGAGATCGCCGAGCAGTTCAAGGGCTCCGACGCGGCAGTCGTCACGGAATACCGTGGTCTGACCGTCACCCAGCTGGGGACCCTGCGTCGCTCGCTCGGTGAAGGTGCAACCTACTCCGTCGCCAAGAACACCCTCGTCAAGCGTGCTGCCGAAGAGGCGGGCGTCGAGGGCCTCGACGAGCTGTTCACCGGTCCGACCGCGATCGCATTCATCCAGGGCGAGCTTCCCGAAGCCGCCAAGGCGATGAAGACGTTCGCCAAGGAGAACAAGAACCTTGTCATCAAGGGCGGGTACATGGACGGCCGCGCGCTGTCTGTGGCCGAGGTCGAACAGATCGCCGACCTTGAGTCCCGTGAGGTTCTGTTGGCGAAGCTCGCCGGTGCCATGAAGGGCAACTTGGCAAAGGCTGCAGGGCTGTTCAACCAGCCTGCGTCGCAGGTCGCGCGTCTCGCCGCGGCACTGCAGGAGAAGCAGGAGGCTTCGGGCGACGCCGCCTGAGTCACCGCTGCTCCACCCGATCGGTTCGCCGATTACCACCCATGATCGAGCCTGCACCGCAGGCGCCCCCGCACCGGCGGGGAATTACGGAAGGACGCCACCATGGCGAAGCTCACCGCTGACGAGCTCATCGAGCAGTTCAAGGAACTGACCCTGCTGGAGCTCAGCGATTTCGTGAAGAAGTTCGAAGAGGTCTTCGAGGTCACCGCTGCTGCTCCCGTCGCCGTCGCCGCCGCTGGCGCTCCGGCTGCCGGCGCGGAAGCCGCTGTCGAGCAGGATGAGTTCGACGTCGTGCTCGAGGGCGCGGGCGACAAGAAGATCCAGGTCATCAAGGTCGTGCGTGAGGTTGTCGCCGGTCTGGGCCTGAAGGAAGCCAAGGACCTCGTCGAGGGTGCTCCGAAGGCTCTCCTGGAGAAGGTCAGCAAGGAAGACGCCGAGGCTGCCAAGGCCAAGCTCGAAGAGGCTGGCGCCTCCATCTCGCTCAAGTGATCTGATGCGCCGCTCGGCGCACCAGTCACGACGCGTGGCTTGAAACGGGCGAGGCTCGCAGGGATGACCTGCGGGCCTCGCCTTTTTGGCGCTACGTGACTGTCGCCAGGCTGCGCGAACTCGGATTCATCGGTCGCCGAGACCTGTCGAGTGGCGCCAGTCTCAGTGCCGGGGTCCAAAGAGTCGGGCGTCACTTGGTGTATGGCGCTTCTTCGCGTATTCTCAGACTGCCGAGAAGGTTACCGCCCAGTAGGGCGGCGGGTAGAAGGCCTTAGCCAGCTCCGATGGTGTGTGCCGCTGGTCACGTGAGTTAGAGTGACCGCAGCCACAAACGGCACGCCGGAGCGAGCGGGACGCTTGAAAACTGCGACTACGGATGGACGCGGTGGCTGGACCGGTGGATAAACGTCTGGAGGGACGCAGTGGGAGTTGAGGTCACGGTCGAGGGACTCACGAAGTCGTTCGGCTCGCAGAACATCTGGAGGGACGTCAGTCTGACGTTGCCAGCCGGTGAGGTCAGCGCCCTGCTTGGCCCGTCAGGTACCGGTAAGTCGGTGTTCCTGAAGACGCTCATCGGTCTGCTTCACCCTGAGCAGGGGGCGGTGATCATCGATGGCACCGACATCACTCAGTGTTCGGCCAAGGAACTCTACGAGATCCGCAAACTGTTCGGTGTCCTGTTCCAGGACGGCGCGTTGTTCGGCTCGATGAGCTTGTACGACAACATCGCATTCCCACTTCGTGAGCACACGAAGAAGAAGGAAGACGAGATCCGCAAGATCGTCCTGGACAAGGTCGAGCTGGTGGGTCTGACCGGTGCCGAGGACAAGCTGCCCGGTGAGATCTCCGGTGGTATGCGCAAGCGCGCCGGACTCGCCCGTGCACTGGTGCTCGACCCGCAGATCATTCTGTGCGATGAGCCGGACTCGGGTCTGGATCCGGTGCGTACCGCGTACATCTCGCAGCTGTTGATCGACATCAACGCCGAGATCGACGCGACGATCCTGGTCGTCACGCACAACATCAACATCGCTCGTACGATTCCGGACAACATCGGCATGCTGTTCCGTAAGGAACTCGTCATGTTCGGTCCGCGCGAGCAGCTCCTGACCTCAGAACAGCCCGTCGTCAAGCAGTTCCTCGCGGGCGACCGTTTCGGTCCGATCGGTATGTCCGAAGAGAAGGACGAGTCCGTCGCTGCCGCCGAGTCGGCGATGCAGGCCGCGGGCATCTCCGGTGGCGGAACTCAGGATGACTTCTCTGAGATCATCCCGCAGGTTCAGCCCAACCCGGGCATGCCGGTCCGCAAAGCCTCGATCCGTCACCGTGCCAATGTGCTCGGGATGCTGCACACGTTGCCTGCGAACGCCCAGGAAGCGATCCGCAACTCGATCGCCGCAGAGGACCGGCAGGCAGCCGAGTCTCCGGAGACCTCGACGACATTGGTAGCCCTCGCCGCGACCGACTTCAACGACCCGAACGTCGGAATCACCGGGCTGCCCGGCGGTCCCGAAGGTGTCTACGTCGAGCCGAGTCACGTCCACGACGTGGTCGCCAACGCTCCGACCGAGGAAGTCACCCGACCCGACTTGGCGAAGACCGCTGTCGCGCAGCCGGCAGGTGACGATGCTTTCACTCAGCCGATCGACACCTCCGCTATCGAAACGGCTATCAACGACCAGTCGAATGGACAGGGGAGTAACCAGGCATGACGAGTGCCACCACGCGTGGCGTCGACAAAGTCGCGAAAGCCGGAGAGGGCGCACTCGCCCAAACCGGTAACATCGTTCAGTTGTTCGTCGACGTCGCACGCCAGCTCTTCGTGCGTCCTTTTCAGCTGCGCGAGTTCATTCAGCAGGCCTGGTTCATCGCCAGCGTCACGATCCTCCCGACGGCGCTCATCGCGATCCCGTTTGGTGCGATCGTGTCGCTGCAGACCGGTTCGCTGATCAAGCAGCTCGGCGCTGAATCATATACAGGTGCGGCCAGCGTGCTGGTCGTCGTGCAACAGGGGTCACCGCTGGTGACGTCGCTGTTGGTGGCGGGCGCCGCTGGTTCGGCCGTGGCGGCCGACCTCGGCTCGCGCACCATTCGCGAAGAGATCGACGCGATGGAGGTGCTGGGCATCAATCCCATCCAGCGCCTCGTCGTGCCACGCGTGTTGGCAATGGTCCTGGTGGCCGTCTTGCTGAACGGCCTCGTCGCCGTGGTCGGCATCGGCGGCGGCTACTTCTTCAACGTCGTCGTCCAGGGCGGAACACCAGGCGCCTACTTGGCATCGTTCGGAGCGCTTGCTCAGCTTCCGGACCTCTACATCTCGACACTCAAAGCCGCGATCTTCGGTGTGATCGCCGGTGTGATCGCCGCCTACAAGGGCCTCAACCCGAAGGGCGGTCCGAAGGGTGTCGGTGAAGCGGTGAACCAGAGTGTCGTCGTGGCGTTCCTGCTGCTGTTTTTCGCGAACCTCATTATCACCGCCGTGTTCCTGCAGATCGTTCCGCCGAAGGTAGGTTAGTGATGACTCGTGGTGTGACGATCGCCAAGAGCCGCCCGGAGTACTACCTGTACGAGGCGCGCAAGCAACTTGGCAAGCCGTTGAAGATGCTCGACGGCGCAGGCGAACAGATGTCGTTCTACGGACGCACCCTCGCCTGGATCCCGAAGACCCTCGTGCATTACACGCGCGAAGTGATGCGCCTGCTCGCCGAGGTGGCGTTCGGTTCCGGCGGTCTCGCCGTGATCGGCGGCACCGTCGGGGTCATGATCTTGATGTCCGGCTTCACTGGCGTCGTCGTCGGCATGCAGGGCTACGCTGCCCTCGACCAGATCGGGTCGCAAGCGCTCACCGGCTTCCTGTCGGCGTACGTCAACACCCGTGAGGTCGCGCCACTCGTGGCGGGCCTCGCGCTGTCGGCGACGGTCGGCTGCGGTTTCACCGCTCAACTCGGCGCCATGCGCATCTCCGAGGAGATCGACGCGCTCGAGGTGATGGCGGTGCCGTCGATCCCGTTCCTGGTCAGCACCCGCGTGATCGCAGGCTTCGTCGCCGTCATCCCGCTGTACGTGCTCGGCCTGATGGCGGCCTATCTGGCGTCCCGCGTCGTCAACACCGTGTTCAACGGTCAGTCGACAGGCTCGTACGACCACTACTTCAATCTGTTCTTACCGCCGGCCGACGTCTTATGGTCGTTCGGCAAGGTGCTGGTATTCGCTTTCGTGATCATCCTCGTGCACTGCTACTACGGCTACTACGCCAGCGGTGGGCCCGCGGGCGTCGGCGTAGCCGTCGGACACGCCGTGCGTGCCGCGCTCGTGTTGATCGCCGTCTTGGACTTCTTCCTGGGACTGGCGATCTGGGGAACCACAACGTCGGTCAGAGTCGGAGGTTAGACAAACGTGGCGACTGCTAAACGCAGGCTGCTCGGCCTGCTCTTCTTCGTTGTTGTGATCGGACTGCTCGCGACGTCGATCATGAAGTTCCGCGGAACGTTCGACGACGTCTCCACCATCACCCTGAAGACGACCGACGCCGGCAATGCGCTGGCCGTGAACTCCGACGTCAAAGCGCGCGGAGTGATCATCGGCACCGTCCGCGAGGTGAATGTGGAGCCCGGCGGCAATGTGACCGTCCAACTCGGTCTGCAGCCAGACAAGATGAAGGACCTCAACGCCGAGACGACCGGCCGCGTGCTCCCTAAGACGCTGTTCGGTGAGCGGTACGTCTCGCTGACGGTCCCGGTCGGCGGCAAAGGACAGTTGCACGAAGGCGATCAGATCAAGACCGACCCGCGCGGCAGTTCGGCCGAGGTCGAGGATCTCTTCGACTCGCTGATGCCGGTGCTCGAAGCGATACCGCCGCAGGATTTGAACGTGACACTCACCTCGATCTCGCAGGCGATCGGCGGCAAGGGCAAACAGCTGGGTGGGACCATCGACCGGTTGAACACGATCTTCACCCGCGTCAACGCGCACATGGACGACCTGCAGGGCACCCTCCGCGGGCTCGCATCGTTCTCGGAGACGTACTCCGAAGCGCTCCCGGACGTGATCGATGCACTCGACTCGCTTCGGACGACCGGCAACACGGTCGTCGAGCGGCAGGGAGATCTGCGCTCGTTGATCTCGACGGTCGGGGTCGCCGCGACCGACACCACCAAGTTCCTGAAGACGAACCGGCGTGACATGTTGGACCTGACGATCGAGTCGGAGCCATTCCTGACCAGTATCGCCAAGCAGTCACCGACGTTCACTTGCATGTTCAAGAACTTCGCGACGCTCATCCCCGAATCGAAGAAGATCGTCGGCAAGGGGACCGATAACCCCGGTGTCCGCGTCAACCTGCAATTCGTGAATCCCCGTGGCCGCTACCTCCCGAACCAGGACGAGCCCCGCATGTTCTGGAAGGATCCGCCTGCCCGCTGCTACGAACCGCCGACCAACGGTCGTCCGTTCCCGCAGTACCCGGGCGGCGGCGTGCCCGACGGCTCCTACCAGCCGCCGTCGCGCAACGCGGGACCGTCCACCTGGCCTGAACTGCCGCAGCCGCAGTTCAGCGCCACACCGGCGGGAACAGTGTCTGACGCCGACTACGCCAAGCAGATGAAGATCGTGTACGGCACGTCGACCGGCGTAGACCCGTCGCAGGTGCCGACGTGGATCACCTACATCGGCGGCGGAGCCGCGCACGGAACGGAGATGACGATCAAGTGAGAGGACTCGCAGGACCGCTGACCAAGCTGGTCATCTTCGCAGTCGTGACCGTCGTCGCCACCGCGATGCTCGGTCTGACGATCGCTAACGCGGGCGGCGGTGGCCGCACCGGATTCAAAGCCGTCTTCACCGACGCGGCGATGCTCAACTCTGGCGACGACGTCCGGATCGCGGGCGTCCGCGTCGGACAGGTCGAGAGTGTCGAGATCACCGACCGGAACAAGGCTCTCGTCACCTTCAACGTCGACCGGGACTCGCTTCCAGCGAGCACCAACGTCTACATCCGCTACCGGAACCTGACCGGTCTGCGATATGTGGCGCTCGAGAAGGGCGCAGGTGAAGCGAACGAGACGGTCGGTAAGGACTACACCTTCGGTACCAACCCGAAGGTCGAAAACACCCATCCCGCGGTCAACCTGACCGAGTTGTTCAATGGCTTCAAGCCGTTGTTCAAGCAGATCGAGCCGCAGGACATCGACAAGCTCGCCGAAACCATCATCAAGGTTTTCCAGGGCGACATGGACACCACGATCAGCCAGCTGGTCAGCCAGACGTCCGAGTTGACGAACGCGCTAGCCGACAAGGACCAGGTGATCGGCGACATGATCACCAATCTGACGAAGGTCCTGGACACGGTGAACCGCAACGATAAGGAGTTCACCAGCCTCTTGGTGAACACCGAGAAGCTCGTCACCGGACTCGCTGCACAGCGCGATTCGATCGGCTCGGCCGTCAGTTCGGTTTCGAACCTCACGACGGTGACCGGCTCCATCCTGAGCAAGTCCCGCCCGGCCATCCAGGGCGACATCGCCGGGATCAAGTCGCTGTCGGACCAGCTGAACTCGCGTGACGACGACCTAAAGCAGGCCCTGACCAATCTGCCGGTCAAGCTGCAGAAGATCGGCCGCGCCGCGACCTTCGGATCGTGGTTCCAGTTCTACCTGTGCGGTATCGACGTCGTCGCAGGAAATGGTAAGTCGACCCTGCTCACCCAGCCTGCGGTGGGACTGCCTGACATCAATCACGTTCTGTACACCAGCGCCGCCACCAGGTGCTGGAAAGACAACAAGCGACCGGGGGAGTGACAATGACGCAAGATCCGAACCCCCAGGGACCCAACGACCCCCACGGCCCGAACGATTCGGGCGAACTGCCGGCGGAACCCAAGAAGAGCAGAAGGTTCGCGGGCCGTCGCAGCCCGATGAGCATCGGTGCGATCGGACTCCTGATCCTGATCATGGTGTCGGTGTCGTCGTTCTATCTGAAGGATCTGCCGCTGCTCGGTGCTGGCCCCCAGTACACGGCGGTCTTCTCCGAAGCCGCAGGCCTCAAACCCGGCAACGAGGTCCGCGTCGCGGGCGTCAAGGTCGGCGAGGTCAGCAAGGTTTCGCTCGACGGCAACAAAGTGAACGTCGACTTTCGTGCGAACAACACGTGGATCGGCGATCAGACGCAGGCGTCGATCCAGATCAAGACCGTTCTCGGCCAGAAGTACCTCGCGTTGAACCCGCGCGGCAGTGAACTCGCCGATCCCGACGTACCGTTCACCGACACGGTCTCCCCGTACGACGTCATCGAAGCATTCGGCGACGCGGCAGACCAGATCGAGAACGTGGACACCGACCAGGTCGCGAAGTCGCTGCGCACGATGTCGAATGCGTTCTCCGGGACCGCAGGTGACATCGGACCGTCGCTGGACGGCATCGCGCGCCTGTCGAACACGATCGCCAGCCGAGACCAGGAAGTACAGCACTTGCTGGAGGCCACCAAGAACTCGTCCAAGATCCTCGCCGATCGCAACGAAGAGTTCACTCGACTGATCGCAGGTGCGGGCACTCTGCTGAAGGAACTGAACAAGCGTCAAGACGACATTTCAGCTCTGCTCGCCAGCACGACGACCTTGAGCAAGGCGTTGACCGGGATCGTCCGGGACAACGAAGAGCAGCTCGCACCTGCTCTGGAGTCGCTCAAGGGAGTCACCGATCTGTTGACCGACCAGAACAAGAACCTCCGCGACACGATTACCTACATGGCGCCGTTCTACCGCCTGTACGCGAACGTGCTCGGTAACGGACGTTGGTTCGAGTCGACGGTCACCAACCTGCTGCCGCCCGCATTGCCGCAGCAGAACACGACGCGACCGCCCAATATGGACAAGCAGTTGAACAACGGTGGAACGGAGGCCGGATGATGACCGCCGCTGACGAGAAGTCCGGTGTCTTCAGTCGACGCAACATCGTGTTCGGAGCGCTCGGCCTGGTCCTTCTGCTGATCGTCGGAGCTGCCGGATGGTGGGCGTCGACGCTGGTCGGGACCACCAAGGTGAACGCAACGTTCACGAGCGCTGTCGGTATCTACAAGGGCAGTGACGTCCGAGTCCTCGGCGTCGACGTCGGCAAGGTGACGGAGGTGACGCCGCGCGGCGACGTCGTCGACGTCGAGATGCGCGTCAACCGAGGTGTCGACCTGCCCGAAGGCGTGCAGGCGATGCAGATCATCCCGTCGATCGTCGCCGACCGGTATGTCCAGTTGGCTCCGGCCTACTCCGGCGGCGTGAAAGCCGGCAGTAACGTCACGTTGGGCACCGACGACGCTCATGTGCCCGTCGAGATCGACGCGATCTACGCGAACCTGCAAAAGCTGTCGAAGTCGCTGGGGCCCGAAGGCGCCAACAAGAACGGTGCGGTCACCGACTTCGTCGAAACCGCCGCCGACAATCTCGACGGCAACGGCGCGAAGCTCGGCAAGGCGCTCACAAATCTGTCGAAGGCGGCGACGACGCTGTCCGACGGACGCGGCGATCTCGCGTCGACCGTCAAGAACTTGAACGTATTCGTCGGAGCGCTCCGCGAGAACGACTCCCAGGTGCGGCAGTTCAACACGCAGATGGCGTCTTTCAACTCGTTCCTGGCCGGCGAACGCAACCAACTCGGTAAGGCGCTCGACTCCTTGTCGTACGCGCTCGGTGACGTCGCGACCTTCGTCGCCGACAACAACGACCGCATCGGCGACGCGATCCGGGGCCTTCACCCGACCGGACAGGCGCTCCTCGACAACAAGGAGCACCTGCTCGAGATCTTCACGGTTCTCCCGGTCACGATCTCGAACCTGATCAACGCGTACGACGCCGAATCCGGCACGCTGGCGATGCGCCTGAACCTGCGGGACCTGCAGGACCCGTTGAGCGCGGGCTGCCGATTCCTCGACCTGAAGAACCTGATGCCGGGCAACCCGCTCGCCATCGACTTCAGTAAGAAGATGGCTCCGCTCGTCGACAACTGCAAGAAGATCGGCAAGCAGGTCACCGACGGTGTGCTCGAGCCGATGCTGCCGATCCTCCCGTTCGGCATCCTCAGCGCGAAGAAGCTCCAGAAGGAGCCCGCACCGGGCACCAACTCCGGTAACCCGGATCCGCGACTCCCCGGAGGCAAGTGATGAAGGTGACGCTCAGTAGGCGTGCCCGCGCATCCGCGGTCGGCGCTGTGATGGCGGTCGTCGTAGCTGTGGCGTCGGCATGTTCAGGATTCCAGTCGTTGCCGCTGCCCGGTGGTGTCGACGTCGGCGACCATCCGCGCGAGTACAAGATTGAATTCTCGGACATTCTGGACCTGGTCCCGCAGTCGATGGTCAAGATGGATGGCATCCCGGTCGGGCGCGTCGTGAAGGTCGAAGTCCCCGAAGGCTCGTGGGATGCGTTGGTGACAGTCAAGGTCCGCAACAACGTGGACTTGTCGGCCAAGGCGAAGGCCTCGATCCAGCAGACCAACCTGCTCGGTGAGAAGTTCGTCTCGCTCAGTGACCCGGACGACGCGTCGACCACGGCGCGGCAGCCGGAGTCGCAGACCATCAAGACCTCGCGCACGTCGACGACGACGGACATCGAGCAACTGCTCGGCGCGCTGTCGATGCTGCTCAATGGTGGCGGCATCAATCAGCTGGAGCCGATCATCACCGCGATCAACGAGTCGGTCGGCGAAGATCCCGGCCGGTTCGCGTCGCTGCTCCGTCAGACGGAGACGTTGATCTCGGGGCTCAACGCACAGCGTGACGACATCGTCCGTGCGATCGACGGCGTGGATCGGCTGTCGGCCCGCGCCAACAACCAGACCGATCAGATCGAGCGCATCCTTGACGAACTGCCCGCAGGCGTCCAGGTACTCGAGGAGCAGCGTCCGCAGTTCGTCGACCTGCTGACCAAGCTCGACGACCTCGGCGATGTCGGCACCGACGTTCTCGGCAAGGCTCACGACGCGATCATCACCGACCTTAAAGCGCTTCGACCGATCTTGACCGAGCTGTCGAAGTCCGCGCAGGATGCGGTCACCGCGATGCCGTTGATGTTGACGCATCCGTTCCCGGACGATCTGCTTCCGGCCGTCCAGGGCGATTCGACCAACCTGTTCATGACGCTCGACCTGCGGCTGCTGAACCAGCTGGAGGCGTTGGGCGTCGGTCAGGGCACGCCGAAGTACAGTCCGCCGAAGGTGAACCCGCCGAAGGTGAACCCCAACAACCCGTACATCAACGGAAACGGACCGCGGTGGGGATGGCCAACCATCTCACTGCTGCCGCCGCCGTTGAACTCGCGTCCAGGCCCCAACACACCGCCGTCGGGCGGCCGGTACCCGGTGTCCGGCTCGACGACGACGAAGAAGAAGACGGGGACCTCGAACAGCACGGGGACTTCGAAGAAGAAGTCGAAGAACCAGTACTCGGTCACATCTTCTGAGACCAGCTTCCTCGACACACCGATCTCGATGATGACCGGGGAGGACCGATGACGGGCCGGATAGTCAAGATCCAGTTGATCGTCTTCGCCATCGTCGGCGCCCTCGCGGTGGTCTACGTCGGAGGCAAGTACGCACGGCTGGACCAAATGGTGGGTCTGTCGACCTATAAGGTGACCATCCAGGCCAAAGACTCGGGCGGTGTATTTCCGAACGCGGAAGTGACCTACCGCGGTGTCCCCGTCGGTCTGGTCGGCGACATGGAGTTGACCACTGACGGAATGCAGATCCAGCTCGACTTGCGGTCCGACGGGCCGAAGATCCCGACGTCGTCGAAGGCTGTCGTAGCCAACCGGTCGGCGATCGGTGAGCAGTTCGTCGATCTGCAGCCGCCGAATGACGATGGCCCCTACCTCGAGGACGGGTCGGTGATCCGGGACTACAGCTTGCCGCCGAAGCTGCAGGAGGTCATCTCCGATGCGATCACATTGACTGACACGATCCCGGTGGACGATCTACACACTGTCGTAACCGAACTCGGGCAGGCGTTCAACGGGCAGGGCGAGAATCTCACCAGGCTCATCGACTCGCTCGACAAGTTGTCCAAGACGGGTGTCGACAACCTCGATGACACGATCTCGCTGATCGACGACTCGAACGTGGTGCTCGGTACACAGGCCGACCAGTCCGATGAGATCCTGTCGTGGTCGAAGAACATCGACAAGGTGGCGGCGACGCTGGCCGGCTCCGATCCCGCGATCCGACGAATCTTGACCGACGGTCCGCGCGCGGCGACTGCTCTGACGCACTTCCTGGATTCGAACGGCGATGACACTACGAAACTGATCCACCAGTTGGGTCGAACGGTCGACGCTGTATCGCCAGCGTCGTTCGCGACGGGTGCGACGTTCGCGATGCTGTCCGCGCTGTCGGCAGGAAGCCATTCCCCGGCACCGGGCGACGGCCAGATTCACTTCGGGATCGTGTTGGAGACGGAGAACCCGCCGAGTTGCACGAGCGGGTACGAGAGCACCGAGAAGATGATCGCCGAGATGAAGAAGCGCAATCCCAACTTCGACATCAACTACGACGATTTCCCGATGAACACGGCGGCGAGCTGTGACGTCCCGGTCGGAAATCCGACGGCAGTGCGCGGCGGTGACCGCGCAGCGCTGGCGAACCCTGCTTACGTCCAGCCGTGGGACAACAAGCCCAAGGCGGATCCGGACAAGCTCAACCTCAATCCGATCGCGACGCAGCTGGCGACCCTGATGGGCGTGCACGCCAAATGAGGCGCAAGCAGTGAAAGTGCGGTGAGGATGCGATTGCGCCCGCGGAGCTGTAAACGTCCGCGGGCGCGATCGATCCCAGCTTCGTCTTGTCGCTGGTAGAGCAGGCGGAGCGAGTCGGAACATCCTCCAACCGGCACACAGCGTGCCGTGACATTCGATAGGTACAGTGGCGCTCGATGAATTCTGATGAGACCCGTGAACCGGATTCGGTCGACGAATCGGTGAGCGATGAGACCGGCCTGGACGACGTCGACGAAACAGTCAGCGACGAAACAGTCAGCGACGATACGGGGAGCGACGAAACAGGGGCCCGCGATGGAGAGTCGCAGGGCCCGGTCGAGTCTCCGGAGCCGGCAGGTTCGGACGAACAGACGGATTCCGACGACGAAACCGACCCCGTGAAGCAGGGATCAGGCGACGCGGACGGCGAACGCCATTGGGCGGCCTCGATGGCACTGGCGGTGGCGGTCACCGCGCTCGTCGCGGCTGTCGTGTGCGTCGGCTACTTCGGCTACACGGGTATCCGGGCGTACACGGTCGATTCGAATCGCGAACAGATGCGCGTGCACGTCGTCGACGCTGCGGAGCAGGCGATGCTGAACATCCTCACCGTCGACGACAAAGGCGTCGACGTGTGGCAGAAGCGAATGAAGTCGTCGTTGACCGGTGACGCGCTGAAGCAGGCGATCGACGAGACCAGCGGGGGTACGGTCAAGCAGATCGAGGCCGCCAAGGAACGGAACCTGACGATCAAGGCGAGCATCATTCGTAGTGCGACCACGGAGTTCAACCCGGACGAGGACACGGCGACAGTCTTCGTGCTGAGTCAGGCGGCCACGTCGGAGGCTCCGAACCAGCCGCAGGCGCAGTCGTCGTTGCTTTCCGTGGTCAAGGTCGACGGCGCATGGAAGGTCGACAAGATCGTGCCGCTCACCGACATCACTTACTACGACGACACGGCATCGCCTGCCACCGGCCAGCAGCAGGGTGCCGGACAGCAGCAGCAGGAAGGCGGCAACTGATGGCGGCCGAACGTCCGAACCAGCGCCGTTCACGCAAGGTCGCAGGCCGTTCGACGGCCCGCGTCGAACTGTCGCAGACAGCGCAGGAGCGTAAGCAGTCCACGGGGTCCGCCGACACGGTGGAGCCGGTCTCGCTGACCAAGGAAGCAGCTCGTACCGTCGGGCTGCGTAAACCGCAGGGCAGCGAGTCCGGCGTCGATCGCAAACGGCGGCTGGTCGAAGCCGAACGCGAGGTCGCCGAACATGAACGCTCGATGACCGACGTCGAACCCGGGGTCCGTGACACACGTGGAACGTATCGTCTCGCGGCCGTCCTCGGTGCGGTCGCCGTGCTCCTCGGTGCGATCGCGGCTGTCTTCGCGTTCCATCCGGGTGCTGATGTATCCGATAACGAGGCGTTCGTCGACCAGGAGGCGTCAGAGAAGGTCCTGGCGCAGGCGCGGTCGGCCGCGTGCGCGCCGTTCCAGTACAAGTACCAGAATCTCGACTACTGGCTCACGGGAGCCGAGAGCAAGCTGAGCGGTACTGCGCGCGAACAGTTCCGGGCGAATCTCAAGACCAACCGGTCGATTATCGAGCAGAGCAAGTCGTCGTCGGATTGTCGAGTCGAGACGGTCGGCCTGATGGACCTGTCGCACGACCGCGCGACTGTCCTCGCGGCGCTCCAGATCGACACCACCCGAGACGGTGCGTTGGTCGAGTCGAACAAGCCTAAGACAGGGATCGTCCTGGTCCGCAACGGTGACGAGTGGCTGGTCGACCAGTTCCTCGATCCTTAAACCTCGTGAACGCACGTCCCTTCGTTCTCTGACAGCGCGCGGATCAGTCATGAAATTTCATGGCCGATCCGCGCGTTCTCTTGACGAACGGGCACTTCGAGGGTCACTGTAGTCACCAAACCGATCCGCTCAGGTGGCAGCCCGGCGATCTGGTTCTACTCGGGGTTGACAAATCACCCTTCTATTCTGATACAGTTGGACGTTGCGCTGGCTGCCTCCTGTTCGCTGTTCGATGCCCTTCCGGTCACTTCGTGCCCGTCGTGGGAATTCGCTGCTCATCAGGTCGATTTGCCTCGCAGCGGCCCCACGGCCAACGGCTACATGCCATGCACCGAGAAACTTCGTGTTGGAAGGACGCATCTTGGCTCTCGACCGCCAGTCCACCTCAACCACTGCGGGTATTATCCCGGGAGCGCCTCACCGCGCTTCATTCGCCAAGATCGACGAGCCACTGGAAGTCCCGGGTCTGCTGGACGTCCAGCTCGACTCGTTCGACTGGCTCGTCGGAACGCCCGAGTGGCGCGCTAAGGCGACCGCCCGCGGTGAAGAGAACCCGGTCGGCGGACTTGAGGATGTCCTCCGCGAACTGTCGCCCATCGAAGACTTCTCGTCTTCGATGTCGCTGTCCTTCTCTGATCCGCACTTCGACGAGGTCAAGGCCTCGGTCGACGAGTGTAAAGACAAGGACATGACGTACGCGGCTCCGCTGTTCGTCACTGCCGAGTTCATCAACAACAACACCGGCGAGATCAAGTCGCAGACCGTCTTCATGGGCGACTTCCCGATCATGACCGACAAGGGCAGCTTCATCATTAACGGCACCGAGCGTGTCGTGGTGAGTCAGCTGGTCCGCAGCCCCGGCGTGTACTTCGACGCCACCATCGACAAGGCCACCGAGAAGACCCTGCACTCGGTCAAGGTGATCCCGGGCCGCGGTGCGTGGCTCGAGTTCGACGTCGACAAGCGCGACACCGTTGGCGTCCGCATCGACCGCAAGCGCCGTCAGCCGGTCACCGTGCTGTTGCAGGCGCTCGGCATGACGCGCGAAGAGATCACTGAGCGCTTCGGCTTCTCCGAGATCCTCATGTCGACTCTGGAGAAGGACTCGACCGGCAACCAGGACGAAGCCCTCCTCGAGGTCTACCGCAAGCTGCGTCCGGGCGAGCCGCCGACCAAGGAGTCGGCCGAGAGCCTTTTGGAGAACCTGTTCTTCAAGGACAAGCGCTACGATCTGGCGCGTGTCGGCCGCTACAAGATCAACAAGAAGCTCGGTCTCACCGCGGCCCCGATGTTCGGCGATTCGGTGCTGACGCGCGAGGACATCATCGCGACCGTCGAGTACCTGGTTCGTCTGCACGAGGCCGATCCGAACATCACCGGCGAGATGACCGTCCCCGGCGGCGTACCGGTTCCTGTCGAGGTCGACGACATCGACCACTTCGGCAACCGTCGCCTGCGTACGGTCGGCGAGCTCATCCAGAACCAGATCCGAGTCGGTCTGTCCCGTATGGAGCGCGTCGTCCGCGAGCGGATGACCACGCAGGACGCCGAAGCGATCACCCCGCAGACCTTGATCAACATCCGTCCCGTCGTGGCGGCGATCAAGGAATTCTTCGGAACCAGCCAGCTCTCGCAGTTCATGGACCAGAACAACCCGTTGTCGGGCCTGACCCACAAGCGTCGTCTCTCGGCGCTCGGCCCTGGTGGTCTATCGCGTGAGCGTGCGGGCCTGGAAGTCCGTGACGTCCACCCGTCTCACTACGGCCGCATGTGCCCGATCGAGACGCCGGAAGGCCCGAACATCGGCCTGATCGGTTCGCTGTCGGTGTACGCCCGCGTCAATCCGTTCGGCTTCATCGAGACGCCGTACCGCAAGGTCGTCGACGGCAAGGTCTCCGACCAGATCGAGTACATGACCGCCGACGAGGAGGATCGTTACCTCATCGGGCAGGCGAACACGAACTACGATGCCGACGGCACCATCACCGACGAGCGCGTCCTGGTCCGTATCAAGGGCGCCGAGGTCGAGTTCGTTCCGGCTTCGCAGGTCCAGTACATCGACGTCTCACCGCGCCAGATGGTGTCGGTCGCGACCGCGATGATCCCGTTCCTCGAGCACGACGACGCCAACCGCGCCCTGATGGGCGCCAACATGCAGCGTCAGGCGGTGCCGCTGGTCCAGAGCGAGTCGCCGCTGGTCGGTACCGGCATGGAACTGCGTGCCGCAGTCGATGCGGGCGACGTCATCGTCACCGGTAAATCCGGTGTCATCGAAGAGGTCTCGGCCGACTACATCACCGTGATGGCCGACGACGGCACCCGGGACAGCTACCGCTTGCGCAAGTTCGAGCGGAGCAACCACGGCACGTGTGCCAACCAGGTCCCGATCGTCGACGAAGGTCAGCGTGTCGAGGCAGGGCAGGTCCTCGCCGACGGCCCGTGCACCGACCAGGGCGAGATGGCGCTCGGCAAGAACCTGCTCGTGGCGATCATGCCGTGGGAGGGTCACAACTACGAGGACGCGATCATCCTGAGCCAGCGTCTCGTCGAAGAGGACACGCTCACCTCGATTCACATCGAGGAGCACGAGATCGATGCCCGCGACACCAAGCTCGGTGCCGAGGAGATCACTCGTGACATCCCGAACGTCTCCGACGAGGTCCTCGCCGACCTCGACGAGCGTGGCATCGTGCGCATCGGCGCCGAAGTCCGTGACGGCGACGTGCTGGTCGGCAAGGTCACTCCGAAGGGTGAGACCGAGCTGACCCCGGAGGAGCGTCTACTCCGCGCGATCTTCGGTGAGAAGGCGCGCGAAGTTCGTGACACCTCGTTGAAGGTGCCGCACGGCGAGACCGGCAAGGTCATCGGCGTTCGTGTCTTCAGTCGTGACGACGACGACGATCTCGCTCCGGGCGTCAACGAACTGGTCCGCGTCTACGTCGCGCAGAAGCGCAAGATCCAGGACGGCGACAAGCTCGCAGGCCGCCACGGCAACAAGGGCGTCATCGGAAAGATCCTCCCGCAGGAGGACATGCCGTTCCTGCCCGATGGCACGCCTGTCGACATCATCCTGAACACCCACGGTGTTCCGCGTCGTATGAACATCGGCCAGATCCTGGAGACCCACCTCGGTTGGGTCGCCAAGGCCGGTTGGAACATCGACACCGCGCAGCTCGAAGAGGAGTGGGCCAAGCGCCTGCCCGCCGACATGCTCTCGGCAGAGCCGAACACGAACACCGCGACCCCGGTGTTCGACGGTGCCAAGGACGACGAGTTGGCCGGTCTGCTCGGTTCAACGCTGCCGAACCGTGACGGCGACGTCATGGTCGGCCCGGACGGTAAGGCGACGTTGTTCGACGGTCGTTCCGGCGAACCGTTCCCGTACCCGGTAGCGGTCGGCTACATGTACATCATCAAGCTGCACCACTTGGTCGACGACAAGATCCACGCGCGTTCGACCGGTCCGTACTCGATGATCACGCAGCAGCCGCTCGGCGGTAAGGCACAGTTCGGTGGCCAGCGTTTCGGTGAGATGGAGTGCTGGGCGATGCAGGCGTACGGCGCCGCATACACGCTGCAGGAACTGCTGACCATCAAGTCGGACGACGTCGTCGGCCGAGTGAAGGTCTACGAGGCGATTGTCAAGGGCGAGAACATCCCGGAACCGGGCATCCCCGAGTCGTTCAAGGTTCTGCTCAAGGAGCTTCAGTCGCTCTGCCTCAACGTGGAGGTGCTGTCGTCCGACGGTGCAGCCATCGAGATGGCCGACAGCGACGACGAAGATCTTGAGCGTGCCGCGGCGAACCTGGGCATCAACCTCTCGCGCAACGAGAACGCCACGGTCGACGATCTCGCCAACTGACCCACGCACGGGGAGCTCCGCCCCGTGGACCACTGGTTCGCCCAGCGGTTCACGGGGAGGGGCCGCCCCCGACAAGACGACTTAGACCTCGACGCTTTTAGGGCTGCTTAGCTTTCTGAGGAAGGGCAATAGATTGCTCGACGTAAACTTTTTCGATGAACTGAAGATCGGTCTTGCGACGGCCGACGATATCCACAACTGGTCGTACGGTGAAGTGAAGAAGCCGGAGACCATCAACTACCGCACTCTGAAGCCGGAGAAGGACGGACTCTTCTGCGAGAAGATCTTCGGCCCGACCCGTGACTGGGAGTGCTACTGCGGTAAGTACAAGCGCGTCCGCTTCAAGGGCATTATCTGCGAGCGCTGCGGCGTCGAGGTGACCAAGGCGAAGGTGCGCCGTGAGCGCATGGGCCACATCGAGCTGGCCGCACCGGTCACGCACATCTGGTACTTCAAGGGTGTGCCGAGCCGTCTCGGTTACCTGCTCGACCTGGCACCGAAGGATCTCGAGAAGATCATCTACTTCGCCGCCTACGTGATCACGTCGGTCGACGACGAACTTCGTCACGCGGAGCTTTCGACCCGCGAAGCCGAGATGGGCGTCGAGCGCAAGGCGATCATGGACGACCTGGAGGCCGCCCTCGCTGAGCGACAGACCAAGCTCGAAGCCGATCTGGCCGAGCTCGAGGCGGAGGGCGCGAAGGCCGACGCGAAGCGCAAGGTCCGGGACGGCGGTGAGCGTGAGCTCAAGCGCATGCGTGACCACGCCAACCGTGAGGTCGAGGCGCTCGACGAGATCTGGGACAAGTTCACCAAACTCGCTCCGGGTGAACTCATCATCGACGAGCGTCTCTACCGCGAACTGGAGGACCGCTTCGGCGAGTACTTCGCCGGTGCGATGGGCGCCGAGGCGATCAAGAAGCTCCTTGAGACCTTCGACATCGACGCGGAAGCCGAATCGCTGCGCGAGACGATTCGCAGCGGCAAGGGCCAGAAGAAGCTGCGCGCACTCAAGCGTCTGAAAGTCGTCGCCGCGTTCCAGCGTTCAGGCAACGAGCCGAAGGGAATGGTCCTCGAGGCCGTCCCGGTGATTCCGCCGGAGCTGCGTCCGATGGTCCAGCTCGACGGTGGCCGTTTCGCCACGTCGGACCTGAACGACTTGTACCGCCGCGTCATCAACCGCAACAACCGTCTCAAGCGACTGATCGATCTCGGTGCGCCCGAGATCATCGTCAACAACGAGAAGCGCATGCTTCAGGAATCGGTCGACGCCCTGTTCGACAACGGCCGCCGCGGTCGTCCGGTCACCGGACCGGGCAACCGTCCGCTCAAGTCGCTGTCGGACCTGCTCAAGGGCAAGCAGGGTCGTTTCCGTCAGAACCTGCTCGGCAAGCGTGTCGACTACTCGGGCCGTAGCGTCATCGTCGTCGGTCCCCAGCTCAAGCTGCACCAGTGTGGTCTGCCGAAGCTGATGGCTCTGGAACTGTTCAAGCCGTTCGTGATGAAGCGTCTCGTCGACCTGAACCAGGCGCAGAACATCAAGTCGGCCAAGCGCATGGTGGAGCGTCAGCGTCCCGCAGTGTGGGACGTCCTCGAAGAGGTCATCGCCGAGCACCCGGTGTTGCTGAACCGTGCTCCGACGCTGCACCGTCTCGGTATCCAGGCATTCGAGCCGCAGCTCGTCGAGGGCAAGGCCATCCAGCTGCACCCCCTCGTCTGTGAGGCGTTCAACGCTGACTTCGACGGTGACCAGATGGCTGTGCACCTCCCGCTGTCGGCGGAGGCGCAGGCTGAGGCACGCATCCTGATGCTGTCGAGCAACAACATCCTGTCGCCCGCGTCGGGCCGCCCGCTCGCCATGCCGCGTCTGGACATGGTGACCGGTCTGTACTACCTGACTACCCAGAAGCCGGGCGAGAAGGGCGAGTACACCGACGCGACCGGCGACGACGTCGAGCGCGGTGTGTTCTCCAGCCCTGCGGAAGCGCAGATGGCCGTCGATCGTGGATCGCTGAGCATTCAGGCGTCGATCAAGGTGCGTCTGACCGATCAGCGTCCGCCTGCGGACGTCGAGGCCGAGCTGTTCGAAGACGGTTGGCGCAGGGGTCTGGCGTGGGAGACCACGACCACCCTGGGCCGTGTGCTGTTCAACGAGCTGCTTCCTCGCGATTACCCGTTCATCGACGAGCAGATGCCGAAGAAGCGCCAGGCCGTGATCATCAATGATCTCGCCGAGCGCTACCCGATGATCGTTGTCGCGCAGACCGTCGACAAGATGAAGGACGTCGGCTTCTACTGGGCGACCCGTTCGGGTGTCACCGTCTCGATGTCGGACGTTCTGGTTCCGCCGGCCAAGGCCGAGATCCTGGAGCGTTACGAGGAGCGGGCCGACGGGCTGGAGCGTAAGTACCAGCGCGGTGGTCTGACCACCGAAGAGCGTCGTGACGCCCTGGTCGAGATCTGGAAGCAGGCCACCGAAGAGGTCGGTAAGGCGCTCGAGGACTACTACCCGGACGACAACCCGATCACGATGATCCCGAAGTCGGGCGCTACCGGCAATATGACGCAGGTTCGTAACCTGTCGGGCATGAAGGGCCTGGTGACGAACCCGAAGGGTGAGTTCATCCCGCGTCCGATCAAGTCGTCGTTCCGTGAGGGCCTGACTGTCGCCGAGTACTTCATCAACACGCACGGTGCTCGTAAGGGTCTGGCCGACACGGCTCTGCGTACCGCCGACTCGGGTTACCTGACCCGTCGTCTGGTGGACGTCTCGCAGGACGTCATCGTCCGCGAAGAGGACTGTGGCACCGAGCGTGGCATCAACGTGCCGCTCGCGGAGCTCCAGAGCGACGGTGCTCTCATCCGTGACGCTCACGTCGAGACCTCGGCGTACGCTCGTACGCTCGCGGTGGACGCGATCGACGCCGACGGAAACGTTGTCATCGAGAAGGGGCACGATCTCGGCGATCCGGCGATCGAGGCTCTCCTCGCAGCGGGTGTCACCGAGGTCAAGGTCCGTTCGGTCCTGACCTGTGCGACCGGAACCGGCGTCTGCGCCTACTGCTACGGCCGTTCGATGGCGACCGGCAAGCTCGTCGACATCGGCGAGGCCGTCGGTATCATCGCCGCCCAGTCGATCGGTGAGCCCGGTACCCAGCTGACGATGCGCACGTTCCACCAGGGTGGTGTCGGCGACGACATCACCGGTGGTCTGCCGCGTGTCACCGAGTTGTTCGAAGCACGAGTGCCTAAGGGCAAGGCTCCGATCGCCGAGGTGTCCGGCCGCGTCTCCATCGAGGACGACGATCGTTTCTACAAGATCACGATCGTTCCGGACGACGGCAGCGAAGAGGTCGTGTACGACAAGATCTCGAAGCGACAGCGCATGCGCGTCTTCAAGCATGAGGACGGCACCGAGCGTCTCCTGACCGACGGTGACCACGTGGAGGTCGGCCAGCAGCTCATGGAAGGTGCTGCCGATCCGCACGAGGTGCTTCGTGTGATGGGCCCGCGCCAGGTGCAGATCCACCTCGTCAACGAGGTTCAGGAGGTGTACCGGAGCCAGGGTGTGTCGATTCACGACAAGCACGTCGAGACCATCGTCCGGCAGATGCTGCGTCGCGTGACGATCATCGACTCCGGTGCGACCGAGTTCCTGCCGGGTTCGCTGACCGAGCGCGCGGAGTTCGAGGCCGCCAACCGGTCGGTCGTCGCCGAGGGCGGCGAGCCGGCAGCCGGCCGTCCGGTCCTGATGGGTATCACCAAGGCGTCGCTCGCCACGGATTCGTGGCTGTCGGCGGCGTCGTTCCAGGAGACCACTCGAGTTCTGACCGATGCGGCCATCAACAGCCGCAGCGACAAGCTCGTCGGCCTCAAGGAGAACGTGATCATCGGTAAGCTGATCCCGGCCGGTACCGGCATCGACCGTTACCGGAACATCCAGGTCCAGCCGACCGAGGAAGCTCGTGCCGCCGCGTACGCGCTTCCCACGTACGACGACACCTACTACAGCCCGGACAGCCCGTTCGGTGCTCCGAGTGGTGCCGCCGTCCCGCTGGACGACTATGGCTTCGGCAGCGACATGCGCTAGCCAGCTAGACATGAAGAAGGCCCCCACCGCATCACGGTGGGGGCCTTCTTTCGCTACTGCTCGAGCGAGGCGGCGAGTGGCCTCAGGCCTGACCGACTGACTGTGCTCTCGCCCCGAGCGCCTGCGTGGCGTCGGCGAACTTCGTGACGAGTGCCTTGCCCAACAATGTTTTGACGACTATGGACAGTGCGCCGTTGATCTCGAAGTGGGAATCGTACCGTGACCGGCCGCCGCCGAGGTCGACGACGCTCTGTCGCCGCAGGCTGGTGACGAGGCCGAGCGGGGCAGGCTTCATCCGGTAGGTGAACCATCGTCCGGCGTTGTCGACCTCGTCGATGAACTCTCGTTGCCGCATCGGTCCGCCGGGGCCGAGGTTCACTTTCATGTCGATCGGAGCGCCGGGAGTCAGCGTCGTCGAGCAGTCGAGTTGGAAGGGGTTCCATTCGTGGTAGGCGCCGAAATCGGTGAGTACGCCCCAGACCACGTCGGCCGGTGCGTCGATCTCGATGCTGTTATCGGTGACTAGGCTCATTCCGCAACTGTAGAACACGTTGCAGAAATGGGCTTGTCAGGCACCGATGGCGCGAGCGATCATCGGCCAGGAATTGCGCAGGTCGGCGTTGAACAGGCCCCACGTGTGTACACCGTCGGCACGGTGGACGAAGCGGTGCGGGATGCGCAGACCGTTGAGTCGGTTCGACATGTTGGTCGTGCAGCTCAACGCGACGCGTTCAATGACGTTGCCGCCGACGAGCCCGCCGCCGTTGCGTAGGAGGCTGCCGTCGATCGGCCCCGCGACACCCGACCCGGCTGACAGATAGATGGTTTTGCCGCGGAGCTTGCCCGCGTTGACGACTGGATCGTGGTGCCGCCATTGCGGGCCGCCCGGCAGGCCCCACATGTTGGCGACGTTGCCGCCTCCTCGTGCGACGACTGCTGTGTTCGCGAGCACCCCGAGTGGATCAGAGGCGCCGGGGCAGCCGCTGTAGGAGGCGACGGCACGCCATCGTGACGGCGCATGCGTCACGATGTCCAGGGCCGGGCCTGCCGTCATGGAGACACCGGACAAGGCGTTGACCCGGCTCGTGCGGTAGGCCGCGTCGATCACCGGCGGGAGCTCGCGGTTGATGTAGGTCTCCCATTTGTTTCGGCCGAGGACCGGGTCGGTCGCGTCCCAGTCGGTCCACATGGAGAACTTTCCGCCGATCGGCAGGACGACGTTGACGCGTTTGTCTGCGAAGAACGGTCGAGCACCGCCGTTGTTGTACCAGGAGATTCCGTCCTCGGCACCGCCTGCTCCCGGGAGCATGTAGAAGGCGGGCAGTCCTGCTGGCTTTCCGGCGGGGTGCAGGACATGATTGCGGACTACCCGGCGCATGGACGGCGAGTACACCGAGACCAGATCCACTTGCGGGCCGATCTGTTGAACACCGACGATGCGTGCCGCCGCATCAGCCGTCGGCAGGCCGGGAGCCAACCCGGCGAGCAACGCGCAGACAACGAACACGAGAACTGTTCGCCTGACGCGGCGTCGACGCGGCCGAGCGGATACGGATGCAGGCGAGCGCGTGGTTCCCCTACGCAATTCAGTCACCACCAGAGAGTAACGACGGCGATCTCGACGGCCGCGTCGTGTTACTGGTTCGTTGCGGTATCGATGCGTGCCACCGCCTTCTACAGTGGAGTCGTGGCCGAGCGCGTCGATCGAGTTCAACAACAACCGCCGACGCGGTTTCGTTGGCTGCTGCACATTGACGTGGACCAGTTCCAGGTGGCGGCCGAACGATTGCGTCGCCGCGACCTCATCGGAGTCCGGGTCATCGTCGGCGGCGACGGCGACCCGTCCCGTCCGCGGCAGGTGGTGACATGCGCGTCGTACGAGGCTCGCGGCGACGGAGTGCGGGCTGGTCTTCCGCTTCCCGCTGCCAGGCGCAAAAGCCCCGACGCCGTCTTTCTGCCGCTGGACATGGCGTATTACGCCGACGTCTCCGAACGGGTCATGGACGTCGTCCGGGGGCAAGGCGACCCGGTCGAAGTGTGGGGATTCGACGAGGCGTACCTAGGTGTCGAACCGCGTGACGGGGACCCGGTGCTGGACGCCGCGGAGGTCGTCGCCTTCGCCGACCGGCTTCGCGTCGCGGTCCTCGACGAGACCGGCCTCGAGTGTTGTCTCGGAGTTTCCGACAACAAACAGCGAGCCAAGATGGCCGCGGGCTTCGCGAAGGCGGCGGTCCGCGCCCCGGACGCGTCGCCCGCCGACCGGACCTTCGTGCTCGACGACGAGAACTGGCCCGAACTGATGGGGCCGCGTCCGTGTCGTGATCTGTGGAGCGTCGGTCCGAGGACGGCGGCCCGGCTCGCCGATCACGGCGTCGACACTGTCGACCAGCTGCAGGCGGCGTCGCTCGCGGACCTGATCGCGATGTTCGGACCGAGTCAAGGCAATTGGCTGTACGTTCTGTGTCGGGGAGGCGGGGACGACGCGATCGCGACCGAGCCGTGGATCGCGAAGTCCCACTCGCGGTCACGAACCTATCCGACAGATCTGACTGGCCGGGACGAAGTCCGTGTTGCGGCGACCGACCTGACGCGCGAGGTACTCACCCAGGCGGTCGCCGAGCAACGCACGCCGTTTCGAGTCGGGCTCACCGTCCGGACATCGAGCTTTCACACGCGGACGAAGATGCGAAAGCTCGACGCGCCGACTGTCGAGTTCGACGAGATCATCCCTGTGGTCAACAGACTGGTCGATGCCTTCGAGCTCGATCGGCCGGTGCGTCTGCTGGCTGTCCGGTTGGAACTGGAAGACGTGTAGCGCGCGGTATCAGCGAGGGACCCTCATCGCGCAGAGGTCGGCGTCTGCGTCGACGTCCAGACCGATCCGGTCCCATTCGACACCGATCCGAACGACGGCGTACGCCGACGTCGGGAACCTGTCGATGGTGCCGGATGGATCGAGCGTCAATGCCGTCTCCGGTAGCCCCGGGAAGTGCCCGACCATCAGCACAGTCTGCGCGTCTGCTGGAGCGTGGACGCGGGTCGTTTCCAGCAGTTCGTCGGGTGTACCGCCGTAGATGTCGTCGACGTATCGGGTCGGCGCGTCGATCCCGGTCCGCTCCAACGTCTGACGAGTGCGGGTCGCCGTTGAACAGAGGACGGTGTCGACGCGGTATCCGTCGCCGCGAATCCAGTCGCCCGCAAGGGTCGCCTGACGACGACCACGGTCGTTGAGCGGCCGCTGGTGGTCCGGGACGCCGAACGGGTAGTCGCTCTTTCCGTGCCGAAGCAGGATCAGCGTGCGGCTCATGCGGCTCCCTGGGCATCCCGCGCGAGCGAGGTGTCGGTGGACAGGCTTCGCAGCACTCGCGCGGTGGCACGCCACGCGGCGGCCTCCTGCGCGTAGTAGGCGTGTGCGTCGACGTCGCACGCGGTGGCCGACTCATCGGCCAGTTCGGACAACTCCAAGTATTCGTCGACACAACGCGTCATCAGACTCGGTAGTCGCTCGCCTCGGCACGCTGCGTCGACGTCGTCGGAGGCCAGCGTCATCAGGCGTTCCAGTTCGCTGCGGTACATGAGTCAACGGTAGATCCGAGCCCCGACAATTCTGTGCAGGCGCGCCACCGGTGGTCGGGTGTGCAAGAGACTGTGCAATGAGTGACAAATTCACGCATCGCGCTCGTGATTGTCGAGGGCGGGCATTGTCGGCGGATAGTCTGGTCGGAATGCACACCTGGGTTCCCGCGCTGTTCGCGATCGCCGCGGCACTGTTGATCGCCGTCGGTACTGTGCTGCGCCAACGTTCGTCGGCGGCGAGCGGGGCGATCACGGCTGGTTGGTGGATCGGAGCGGCGATCGCGTTGTCGGGGTTCTTGCTCCAAGCGTCCGCATTGGGTCTCGGATCGATTCTTCTCGTGCAACCGCTCGTCGTGCTCGCCGTCCTGTTCGTGCTGCCGATGGAGGCGTGGGCCGACCATCGGCGCCCACACCGCAGCGAGTGGGCGTGGGGTGGTGTGCTCGTCGCGTGCGTCGTCGCGTTCCTGCTGATCGCGAAGCCAGTATCCACGGACCGCCGGCCGGACGTCGTCGTCATGGGAATCACTGTCGGCGCGGTGGTCGCCGGACTGATCGCGCTCGTCGTGGTCGCCGAACGCAACAACAATCGTCACTACAAAGCGTTGCTGTACGGCCTCGCATCGGGCGCCTTGTTCGGCGTGTCCTCACTGCTCATCAAGGCGATCGCGATCCGCGTGGTCAACGATCCACTGACGGTGTTCGTCCGTTTCGAGGTCTATCTGCTGGTGCCGGTCGTGGTACTCGCCGTCGTCGCGCAGCAGCGCTCGTTCGGGTCCGGCGATCTGCAGACGTCATTCCCTGCCATGAACGTCATGGAGCCGACCGTCGCGATGGTCCTCGGTGTCGCACTCCTTGGCGAGAGCTTGAAGGTTGGGGTGCCCGCCACGGTCGTTCTCGCCGTCGTCCTGGCTTTGGCGATCGTCGCCGTCGCGGAGCTGGCGAAAGCCGCAGCGATCCGCGGGGACCAGCGTGCGCTGGAGCCTGCGGACCGCTGAACGTACGAAGAATCAGGCCCCGGCGATGACGGCGTTGAGGCGCTCGGCCCATGCCTGGGCTGCCTTGGCGGGCTTCTCGGCGCTCGATGCGTCGTGGCGGTAGTGTTCGCCCACCTCGACCGCGCCCAGCGCCGTCAGCTTCTCGGCCATGACCTCTCCGCCGCGGTTGAACGTGTCGTCGTACACCGTGTCGCCGAGGCCGAACACGGAAAACCGCAGTCCAGCGAGATCCGGCTTCTCCTCATCCAACTCGTCCGCGAACGGGAGGGCGCTCGACGGGAGTTCGCCTTCGCCGTACGTCGAGCAGACGACGACGAGGAAGTCGTCGGTGTTCAGATCTTCGGCGGCGAACTCGGCCATGTCGTAGATCGACGGATCGTGGTCGGCGGCGAGCACGTCGGCGATGGCATCGGCGACGAGTTCACTGGTACCGGTCTCGGTGCCGTAGAGGATGACAGCTGCCATTATCGGGCATCTCCTGGGAAGATTCGGGGTCAACGACGACGATTACGGTATCCTAACCACTTCGCCGCGTCGAACCCCGACCTGGGACTTTAGGTCTACGTCACACGTTGGTCGTCGGGCCCGGGTGGTCAGCCGATCTTCCAGCCGTCTTCTTGGCCCATCCCGGCGACGGTGTACACGAGGGTTTGCTGATTTCCGGCGCTGTCGGAGACCGCGCACTCGAACGTGGAGCCGGGGGCGAGTGCCTTCTGGCCGGTGCCGCAGTCGACCGTCACGTTAGTCCGGACCTGTTCGGCGACGCTCGGCGCCAAGACCTTCGCGGCGTGGGGCATGTCGAATACCTTGTCGGTGGCCACCCATTTGACGTCGAGGTCGTCGTTCTGAGTCGTCACCTTGATTCGTTGTTTCGCTTCGCCGACGGTCGCGGTGCACATGAATTCGGTACCGACCGCCGGGTCCGCACCGGGGTCGTCGCATTCGACGTTGGAGACGGTCAGCGGTACGTCGGAGTATCGGGAATCCAACTCCGTGCTGATCTCCTTCGTCAACTTGTCGTGGTCGAGGACGGTGCTGTCGCCGACGCTCACTGAGGCGTTGCACGCGGAGAGGAGTGGAAGGGCGGCGAGAGCTGCGATGACGGCGGCAGGACGCAGATGACTCATACCGGGCAAGCATATTCCCGATCGGAGTGATTCGCGCCGCTATGGGGATTTTGTCCGCCGTTCGACTGAATGTTGCGCGATCGGCTGTCGTCGCAGGTCGGTGAGTGCGTGAATGTCGCCGGTGGGTCCGCCTGGCGCGTTAGGATGACATCACCGACATTTGAGAAAGGTGCACGAAAGTGGACTGGAGTTCTATCTGGGGTGTGCTGTGGTACACCATCGTTATTTTCGCATTCATCGCATATCTGATCGTCTTGTTCATGATCCTGACCGACTTGTTTCGCGACCACAAACTTGGTGCGGGCTGGAAGGTCCTGTGGATCATCGCGCTGGTGATTTTCCCGTACCTGACTGCGTTCGTCTACATCCTCGCGCGCGGCTCGGGAATGAACGCGCGGAACAACGCGGCGGCCACCGCTGCTAACCAGGCGCAAGAGGAGTACATCCAGCGCGCCGCGGGCCAGACATCGCCTGCGCACCAGATCGCGACCGCGAAGTCGCTGCTCGATGCAGGAGTCGTGACGCCGGAAGAGTACGAGACTCTCAAGGCGAAGGCGCTCGCCGCCTAACCCAGAGTTCAACGGCAGGCCCGGACGGAGAAATCTCCGTCCGGGCCTGTTTCGTATCGCCAGCATCCACTTGCGGTCGGTTGAACGAACGTGTGCGCGCCATGGTCGCCGGTGCGGACCGATACTCTGGGTTTGGACCGAACACCGCGCTCCGCGAGAAGGGACCTGCCCATGGCGACCCGTATCGACAGCTGGATCTGGGCGATCCGACTGACGAAGACCCGCTCCGCCGCGGGCGCCGCATGTCGGGCCGGTCACGTCCGACTCAACGGAGCCACCGTCAAGCCGTCCACGACTGTTGCGATCGGCGACCGCGTGAGCGTTCGCCAAGGTCCGCGCGAACGGATCGTCGAAGTCACCGGCCTGATCAACAAACGAGTGTCGGCGGCCGCCGCTGCGCAGAACCATGTCGATCACAGTCCTCCGCCCCCTCCCCGCGAAGTGCTCGCGTCGATTCCGCGCCGCGATTCCGGCACAGGCAGACCGACCAAACGTGAACGCCGTGAACTCGACCGCTTTCGCAACGGGGTGGTACTCGTCGTCGCCGCGATCGCGGTACTCGGCCTGTCGGCCTGCGGCAGCGACGGAACGACCGACGCGACCGACTCGACACCTGAACCGAAGACGGGGACCGGACCCGACTTCGAACGATGTGGCGGCCTCACCACTAAAGACGTCGTCTCGATCACGCGCCTCGGCGGCCTGGCCCAAGTCATCGACAACCCGTCGGCATGCGAATGGCGGCGCGGCGCGACCAGTGCACCGTCAGTGTCGTTCAATTGGTATCGGGGGTCGCCCATCGGCCGCGAGCGCGGGACAGAACAGCTACAACGCGATGTGACACAAGACTATGAGGTCGACGGGCACCCCGGCTTCATCGCCCATCACGGGAGTATCTGCGAGGCCGGCATCGGGTGGGACGCCGACTTTATCGAGATCTCCGTGATGTCCGCTGCCCCAGACGGCACATCGTCGATGACGACCGATCAGACCTGTGACGCCACGAAGCGGCTCACCGAGAAGATCGTCAGAGGGGCGTCCTCATGATCGGGAACCGAGTCCGACGGGTCGCCGCTGCGTCGGCGGTCGCAGTCGCCGCCGTGGTCGGCATCGGCGCATGCAGCGTCGACGGAAGTCCCGTGCGTGAAGGACGTGACGTCGGCACCGACACCGGCCACGTCGACACCGACAGATTCGAGAAGCTCCTCGCCGAATGCGAGATCCTGCCGTCGAGCCAAATCGCTGACGCCGTCGGCGGTGCCGTCGCCGACCCCAGCTTCTTCGGTGCCAACTGCCGCTGGACGGTGCTTGGGACGAATACCGCCGAGGTGATGTTCAACTGGTTCGAGTGGGGGTCGTACAACCACGAGAAGGACACCGCCAAGCGACTCGGTTTCACCACCGAGAACATTGAAGTGCGTAGCCAGGCCGCTTTTACCGCGCGCGACCCGAAGCGGCCGAACGTCTGCGGTGTCACCGCGAAAGCACCAGGCGGCGGTATCTACACGTGGTGGGTGGAGCCGTCCGGCACGCCGACCGGCGACGCATGCGCCGGGCCAACCAAACTGATGGAACTGATTCTGACGGGCGCGTTCTGAACCGCTGTCGCAACGACTATTGACCAGCTCAGACGAGCGGTCAGGCCGGGATGGTCGCGACCGAGACGGTCGAGGCGACGGCGAGGGTACCGTCGCTGCCGGGGATCAAGATCCACATGAGCAGGCGGTTGCCGTCGCGGGAGCGGCGGACCCTGACCGGTGTGTCCGGCGCGATCGGCCGCAGGTATTCGATCACGGCGCGGTGCGGGCCGTCGATCAGATCGGGGTGATCGACGAGTTCGTCCTCGACGATCTCAAGGTAGGCGGCATTGTTCAAATGCTTGAACGGGTCGAAGTCGGTGATCCGCAGGACGTGTTCACGATCTGGGGAGTCGATGTCCTCCGGATTCGGTGCGGTGCCCGGGTTCATCGACTTCCACCGCAGACGGTGCTCGTCGGTCATCTGAGTAAGGATGTCGAGAGCTCCGTCGCTGATCCGCGATGGCATGCCGGAATCGTTGACGTTGATCCAGAACGCCTCGGTCTCGATGAGTCCATTCGGTCGTGGCTCCGGGTTGAACCGGTTGGTCTGCGACTCGCCGACGATGCGTACCCGCATGCCGGTCCACCTCGTGGAGAGGGCGCCGCACCACCGTTCCATCCGGAAGTCGGACGGCCACGTGAGCGGCTCGAGCACATCGATAACCGTGCGGCGGATGATCCAGAACGGGTCGGTCTCGGCGAATGTGGATTCGGCGATGTTGTCGTTCGCGACATCCTGCAGGTAGCGGGCCACCCCGTCCAGCCGGACACGCATGTCCTGATCGACGTCGCCGGTGCGGACCCGGTAGTCGCCCGCGAAGAACCGCGCGGTGGGCTTGCGTGCGCCGAGCGGCGCGTACTGGCCGGTGTTGGTCACGTCTGGAGTCTCCTGCAGGCTGTGTGGCGTCGCGCGATCTCGGGTCCACTATCCTCCCGTGTGACGCATTACGCTATTCTCAAAGGCAAAACTAGAACACGTTCACCCCTGTGGATTGCCGGTTTCGGCACGGAGGAAGGCCAGATGGCGCACGTTATCACCCGCCCTTGCTGCAACGACGGCTCTTGCGTTGCGGTGTGTCCGGTGAACTGTATTCATCCGACGCCGGATGAACCGGACTTTCTGACTGCGGAGATGCTGTACATCGATCCCGAGACATGTATCGACTGCGGTGCGTGCATCGACGAATGCCCCGTCGAGGCAATCGTCCCCGACGACCAACTCGAGGCGTCGGACGAGCCGTATCTACAGATCAACGCGGACTATTACAAAGACCACGACGCCGACGGCGGTCTGGTGAAGCATCCCAAGCCGCCGCAGTTGCCCGATGGACAGGAACTGCGGGTCGCGATCGTCGGGGCCGGTCCGGCCGCGTTCTACGCGGCCGAGGAGCTGGTCAAGAAACGGCAGGTGCAGGTGCACATGTTCGATCGGCTGCCCACCCCGTACGGACTGGTGCGCGCCGGAGTGGCTCCAGATCATGCGAAGACCAAGGGCGTCGAGTCGACGTTCGCGGCCGTCGAGAAGAAGGCGAACTTCACCTACCACCTGAACGTCGAGGTCGGCGCGCACGTGACCGGCGACGAACTGCGTGAGCGCTTCGGCGCGGTGCTGTATGCGGTCGGCGCGGCGCACGACCGTCGTCTCGGCATCGACGGCGAGGAACTGCCCGGCTCGATCGCCGCAACCGACTTCGTCGCCTGGTACAACGGTCACCCCGATCACGCAGGCCGGACGTTCGACCTCTCGTCCGAACGGGTCGTCATCGTCGGAAACGGCAACGTGGCGCTCGACGTCGCACGCATCCTGGTGACCGACCCCGACGAGCTCGCCCGCACCGACATCGCCGATCACGCACTCGACGTGCTGCGGGACTCCGCCGTTCGCGAAGTCGTAGTGCTGGCGCGCCGCGGCGTCGAACACGGCGCGTTCACCAACAGTGAGTTCCTGTCGCTCGGCGAACTCGACGGCGTCGACATCGTGATGCCGGACGAACTGACCCTGTCTGACGAGGCGACCGCCGCCGAAGCGGACGGCTCGATCGACTCGGTCAAGGCCACCAAGATCCGCCTCGCCCGAGAATTCGCTGAGAAGCCGGTCGGCGGCGCGAACCGGCGGATCGTCTTCGAATTCTTGACGTCGCCGACCGCGATCGTCGGCTCGGACGGAATTGAGAAGGTCGAGTATGTCCGTAACCGGTACGTCGACGGGGCATCGATCGAGCCGACCGGCGACACCGGCGAGCTCGCGGCCGGACTCGTGGTCCGATCGGTCGGTTACCGCGGCCATCCGGTCGACGGCCTGCCGTTCGACGAGCAACGTGCCGTCGTCCCCAGCGCGGACGCGCGCGTGCTTGACGCCCCGGACGGCGAACCGATAGCCGGACTGTATGTCGCAGGCTGGATCCGGCGCGGACCCACCGGCGGCATCGGACGGAACCGCTACTGCGGCGAGGAAGCCGCCAAAGCGGTCCTCGCGGACTTCGCGCACGGAGTGCTTCCGCCGCCGACCACGAGCACCGACGATCTCGTCGACCTCGTCGCATCGCGCGGGGCGAACCGGATCGACCTCGCCGGATGGAAGGCGATCGACGCAGCGGAGAAAGGTGCGGGCAAGGCCGCCGGTCGGCGCCGGATCAAAATCGTGTCGGTGACCGACTTGGAGCGGGCTGCGGGGGACAACGCGTGAGGGCCGACGACCACCGGTTGCGGATTGCGTTGCTCTCGTACCGCAGCAAGCCCCACTGCGGAGGTCAGGGCGTCTACGTCCGGCACCTGGCGCGGGAGATCGCGCTGCTCGGGCACGACGTCGAGATATTCTCCGGTCAACCGTATCCCGACCTCGACGAGGCGGCTCTCGACGCGGGCGTCACTTTGACGAAGGTGCCGAGCCTGGACCTGTTCGGCGAACCGGACCCGTTCCGAACCCCGAAACTGCGCGAGTTCCGGGACTGGATCGACGTCATTGAGGTCGCACAGATGTGGACCGCCGCGTTCGGTGAACCGTTGACGTTCAGCCTTCGAGCGTCCCGACTGCTGCGCGGACGTCGGCGGGCCGCATTGGCGGACGGCGATCCGACCGGCGGCTTCGACGTCGTCCACGACAACCAGTGCCTCGGCTACGGTCTGCTGTCGGTGAAGCGAGCAGGGTTTCCCTTGGTCGCCACGATCCATCATCCGATCACCCGTGACCGGGCTCTCGCGGTGCGGGCAGCCAAGGGTTTCAAGAAGATCAGTGCCTGGCGCTGGCACTCATTCTTGGCGATGCAGGGGCGAGTGGCCCGGCGGATCCCATCGTTGCTGACGGTCTCGCACAGCAGCGAAGAGGACATCCGCAACGCATTTAAAGTCCGCGAGGACTCGTTGGCGACGATCCCGCTCGGCGTCGACACCACAGTGTTCGCGCCCCGTGGTGCGCGCGCGCCGGGGCGGATCGTGTGTGTCGCGAGTGCCGACGCACCACTCAAGGGCGTCTCCTACCTGTTGGAGGCGGTCGCCAAGGTCGCGGCCGAACACCCGGTGCACTTGACGCTCGTGTCCAAACTCGACCCGGAAGGTCCGTCGGCCGCGCTCATCGACGAACTGTCGATCGCCGATAAGGTGTCGGTGGTGTCAGGGATCGACGACGACGAACTCGCACGCGTTCTGGCGGGCGCGGAGATCGCGTGCGTCCCATCTCTGTACGAGGGCTTCTCGCTGCCCGCAGTCGAAGCCATGAGTTGTGGGACGCCGTTGGTCGCGACCCGCGCCGGAGCGATCCCCGAGGTGGTCGGTGAGGCCGAGGAAGCGGCGGTCCTCGTCGACGCGGGCGACGCCGGACAGTTAGCGCAAGCGTTCCTGCGTCTGTTCGATGATCCGGACCTGCGCGACCGACTCGGCCGCGGCGGCCGGGAACGCGTGCTGGCGAAGTACAGCTGGTCGGCGGTCGCCGCAGCCACCGTCGAGCGGTATCGCGCGGCGATCGAATCAACGGGAGCCAATTCCCTTGGGGCCAATGCCACTGGGGGACGGAAGGGGACATCATGCTGACGGTCGACTTCGATCGACTCAAGGTCGGTCCGGGAGTGCGGGCGATCGATATCGGTGCCGGGCAAGGGCGGCACTCGTACGAGATGCTGCGCCGCGGCGCGGAGGTGACGGCGTTCGACATGAGCGCATCCGACATGGCCGACGTCTCCGAGATGTTCGGGGCGCTGGTCGCGGCGGGCGAGGTCCCCGAGGCCGGGAACGCGGACACTCGTATCGGCGATGCTCTCGGTCTGCCGTACGACGACGCCTCGTTTGACGTCGTGTTGATGTCGGAGATCCTCGAACACATCCCCGACGACGAGTCGGCGATCGCTGAGATGGTCCGCATCCTCAAGCCGGGCGGGCTGGCCGCGGTCACCGTTCCGAGGTTTTGGCCGGAGAAGATCTGCTGGGCCCTATCGGACGAATACCACGAGGTCGAGGGCGGACACGTCCGCGTCTACAAGGCGTCCGAGCTGGCCGGCAAGCTCCAGGCCGCAGGGCTGGAAGTGACCGGGACCGATCACGCGCACGCTCTTCACGCGCCGTACTGGTGGCTCAAGTGCGCGGTCGGCGTCGAGAACGACGGAAATCCGCTGGTCAAGGGCTATCACAAGCTGCTCGTCTGGGACATGATGAGCAAACCGTGGGTGACGCGCGTCGGCGAGCAGATGCTCAATCCGTTCGTGGGAAAATCGGTCGCCATCTATCTGCGTAAACCGGAATAGGCATGGCGGTCCCGTACATCGACGGAGTGCTGACTGCGGCCCAAGTTCGGGCGACGGGACACTCGATCGCCACGATGCAGGAGCCGGACGGCGCCCTGCCGTGGTTCCCCGGCGGCAAGACTGATCCGTGGGATCATGTCGAATCGGCGATGGCCTTGTCGGCCAGCGGGTTCCGGCGGGAAGCAGAAGCCGCCTACGAGTGGTCTCGCCGCGCTCAACGACTCGACGGATCGTGGCCGATGGAACTCCGGGAGGGTCGCGTCGTCGACACTGGTGTCGACAGCAATTTCTGTGCCTACATCGCGGTCGGTGTGTGGCACCACTTCCTCGTGTACGACGACGCGGCCTTCCTCCGGCGTATGTGGCCGACGGTCCGGGCCGCGATCGAACGCACCGTGACGTTCGCGCGCGCCGATGGCGCGATGCGTTGGGCCGCAGATCATGTCAGCGGTGAAATGTTCCCGAACGTCCTCATCACCGGCAACGCCAGCATCTACTCCGCGCTCGACTGTGCGGTGCGGATCGCGGAGATCCTCGATGAGCCGACACAGATCTGGGAGGCCGCGAGGCACCGTCTCGGCGATGTGTTCGACCGGTGGGTGGGCGACCGCAGTGTCCTCGACCCCGCATCCAACCATTCGATGGACTGGTACTACCCGGTTCTCGGCGGCGCGGTGCGCGGCGACGTCGGGCGCGAACTCATCGACGGACGCTGGAACGACTTCGTGGTCGGCGGGCTCGGTGCGCGCTGCGTCGACGACCATCCGTGGGTGACGGGTGCCGAGACCTGCGAGCTAGCGATGGCCGTCGACTCGCTCGGCGACGTCGACCGGGCCGTCGCCCTAGTGCAGTCGATCCAGCATCTCCGTGAGGACGACGGCTCGTATTGGACCGGGCTGGTCTTCTCCGACGGAAAACGGTGGCCGGTTGAGCTGAGCTGTTGGACAGCGGCGGCGGTCGTTCTTGCCGCCGACGCGGTCAGCCGTGCGACGCCGGGAAGTGGAGTCTTCCGCGACGTCGCAGACAGCCGCGTCGCCGGTTAGCCCCGACCGCCGGTTAGCCGCGTACCAGCACGCGCAGCGAACCGTGGGCTTCGGCTTCGGTGAACTCGCCGGAGTTGAGGGCCTGGCGGTAGATCTCGTACGGCGGACGTCCGCCGTCTGCCGGGTCGGGGAACACGTCGTGGATGAGCAGGGCCCCGCCGGGGCGCACCCAGGTGGCCCATCCGTCGTAGTCGTTCTGTGCGGCCTCCATCGAGTGGCCGCCGTCGATGAACACGAAGTCGGCGGGGCGAGCCCATACGCGTGCGGCCGCCGTTGACGGCGCGAGTAGACCCAGGACGGTGTGTTCGAGTTTCGCGTCGAACATGGTGCGGCGAAACCGCACCGCGGTGTCGAGTAGGCCCGCGTGTTCGTCGACGAGGGCCGTGTCGTGATACTCCCAGCCGGGCTGGTGCTCTTCGGAACCGCGGTGGTGGTCCACGGTGACGATCAGGGCGTCATGGCGTTGTGCGGCGTCGCCAAGATAGACGGTCGACTTTCCGCAATACGTGCCGATCTCCACGCCGATCCCGACTGAATCCGGCTGAGACAGAAAGTGATCCGCAACCCGATGCAGGGCATCGGCTTCGTCTGAGGGCATGAATCCCGGGGTGTTGTCGGCCACCGTGCGGCGGTCGTCGGGCAGCGTGGAACTCGAAGTCGACAAAGGCATGATTCGATCGTAGGCGAGGGCTCGATGCAGATACGGTGAAACCCATGAAGGCTCAGATGATCGTCAGTGAGACCGGTCCCGACGGACTCGAACTCCAAGAGATTCCCGCCCCACAGGCCCAGGACGGGCAATACCTGGTCGATGTCCGGTCGTGCGGGGTGTGCTTCCCGGATCTGCTCATGTCGCAGGGCAAGTACCAGATCCGTCCGCCGGTTCCGTATGTACCGGGCACTGAAGTGGCCGGCGTGATCGCGCAGGCCCCAGCGGGCGGCGTCTATGCCGTCGGCGACCGGGTCCTGGTCACGTCGATGGTCGGCGGTTTCGGCGAGCAGCTCGCCGCCGTCGAGCAACAGATCCTCCCGATGCCTGCCGAACTGACTTTCGACGAGGGCGCCGCGATGGGCATTAACTTCCAGACGGCGCTGTTCGCACTGAAGGTCCGAGCCCAGACGGCTCCGGGCGAAGTCGTCGCCGTCCTCGGTTCGGCGGGCGGCGTCGGTGTCGCATCGATCCTCGTCGCGAAGGCTATGGGCGCCAAGGTGATCGCCGTCGTGCACCGAACGGGCCAAGAGGAGATGCTGCGTGGCCTCGGAGCCGACGAAGTAGTCCAGTTGACCGACGGGTGGAAAGACAAGGTTCTGGAACTGTCCGACGGTGGCGTCGATGTGTTGATAGATCCCGTCGGGGGAGAGGTGTTCGACGAGGCACTGCGAACCGTCGGCGCCGACGGCCGCTACGTCGTGATCGGTTTCGCCGCGGGCGGCATCCCGTCGGTCAAGCTCAACCGCGTCTTGTTCCGCAACATCTCGATCGTCGGCGCGGCGTGGGGCGAGTACATCACCAAGAAGAGTCCTGAACTCCCCGCACTGCTGCACGATGACCTCACCGAGATGATCGCTGTGGGCATGCGTCCGCCCGCCACCCACGTCTACGAACTCGACCAGTTGGGCGTCGCCTTGACTGATCTCGCCGAAGGCCGGATCAAGGGGAAGGCCGTCGTCCACGTCTGGCAGGGCTGACATGGCGCGCTTCCGCGCCGGGTAACCAGTTAGAAGTCGATCTTCTCCCAACGGTGCATGCGGAGTGACGAGTCGCCGCCCGCCAGCCAGGTGCGGATCGCGGAGACGACGTCGTCGACCTGCATGCCAGGGACAGCGGGCCGAGGGGCGAGCGTGAGTCGACTCTGGGGGTCGTATACGGCGCAGTCGGCCGTGGACGCGAGCGGGACCACTGCGCCGCGGGCGGCTTCGATCTGCGAATCGGTGAGGGGACGAACACCACGTCGCCAGTGGCGTCGACGATAGCGGCCGAGGCTTCGCCCGACCGGAGGGGAGAGGCTAGCCGATGCCGAACAGGCGTGCGGCGTTGCCGTGGAGCACCCGGCGGATCCAGTCGTCGCCGAGGTCGAGGCGGATGATTGCGTCGAGTGCGTGCGTGTAGCCGTACGGGATGTTCGGGAAGTCGGAGCCGAACAGGATCTTGTCGCCGAGGTCGGCGACGCGCGGCAGGAGATCACGCGGGTATGGCGCATCCTGTTCGGAGAAGTCGGTGAACGACATCGTCGTGTCCAGCCGGACGTTCTCGAATCGCTCGGCCAGCGAGAGGAACTCGGCGTACTCGGGGGTGCCCATGTGGGCGACGATCAGCGGAAGCGTCGGGAATCGTCGCATCAGCGTTTCGATCGGTGTCGGTCCGGTGAAGGAGCCTGGAGCCGGTCCGGAACCGCAGTGGATGACGACCGGAACCTGCGCGTCGTCGATCGCCGCCCACACGTCGTCGAGCAGTGGATCGATCGGCGAGTAGTCGCCGACCTGGACGTGTGATTTGAACACCCGCGTTCCGGCGTCGATTGCGGTGCGGACGTATTCGGCCGCACCGGGTTCGGGGTAGAACGTCGACGTGTGCAGGCAGTCGGGGTGGCCGGCGGCGAAATCGGCTGCCCACGAGTTCAGCCAGCGCGCCATGTCGGCTTTGTGGGGGTAGAGCATCGATGAGTAGGCCAGGACGCCGAAACCGCGGAGGGTCTCGACGCGCTGCTCCTCTTCGGCTCGGTAGGTGATCGGCCATTCACGGCCGAGCATCGGGCCG
The DNA here is from genome assembly GCF_032711245.1 of Gordonia abscondita. Taxonomy (GTDB): domain Bacteria; phylum Actinomycetota; class Actinomycetes; order Mycobacteriales; family Mycobacteriaceae; genus Gordonia. The sequence goes on along the minus strand of NZ_CP128986.1, from coordinate 750,782 downwards.
GCCGAATCGAAGTACGCCCACACCTTGTCGAGGACTCGTCCGGGCATGAAATGCGTGTGCACATCGATGATCCCGGGGATCCCGAGATGCTCGAAGCGCTTGCGTACGGCTGTCGACTCGGCCGGGGAGAAGGGCTGGGCGTCGTGGTCGTCACACATGGGTCCGACGGTACCGCGACCCGGTCAACCCCACGTGGCCGACTCGTCGACCGCAGCCGCGACCTCGTCGCGTCCCGGAAAGCTCTTGGGACGGATCATGATCGCGTCGGCTTCGGCGGTCACCCCCTCGCCGTCGCGGACCGTCCCGCTGACGAAGCACTTGCGGTTCTGCGTGCCGGTCACTTCGGCATGCAAGGACACCGGCCCGAGCTTTGTCGGGCGGAGGTAGCGCACGGTCAGAGTCCCGGTGAAGTGCGGCATCGACGTGCCGCTGCTCGCGCATTCGCCGACGAGTTGATCCAAGAGGAGGGCGAGGACGCCGCCGTGTACGTGCCCACCCGGCCCTTCATATGCGGCGCCGAGCGTCACCTCCGCGGTCGAGACGCCGGCGCTGGTGACCGGATTCAATGGTGGAGCCAACGCATTGCGAACACCGGTCGCCGCGTTGCCCCATGGCATTCCGACGAGGTCTCGGGTGAACGGGACGCCGAAACCGCCCGGCTTCTCCGCGGTGCGCAGGCGCGCGACGATCTCTTCGACCTGTCGGCGCGCGTCGTCGAGTGTCGCGTCGCCGACCTCGGTGCGGATCACAGCATCGACGAGGTCGCGTACCGCGTCGGTGAGTGGTTCGACGACGCGGATGCGGCGTTCTATCTCCTCTGGGCTGACGTCCTCGAGTCGAAATTCCATAGTCACCTCGGGGTGTCAGGGGGCCTCGGAAGGAAGGCTCCGGGATGATGGAGGGAGAGTTGGGTCTTCTAATGTCCTAGCACCAATATTAGAACGTGTTCCATTATTGGCTTGAGATCGCAATCCGGATTCCATTCTGGACAGGTGTCTGGACTTTGTTTCGATCCTGGCGTAGCGTCGTTCGCATGTCCACGCCTCTGGAAACCGAATCCACCCGTCGACGTCTCACTCCGCAGCAGGCGGAGAAGATCGCGAAGATGACCGACGCAGCCGTCGAGATCGTGTTGGCCGACGGGTTCGACAAGCTGTCGGTGCGTGACGTGGCGAAACGGGCGGGCGTCGCTCCGGCCACCGCCTACACCTACTTCAGCTCCAAAGGGCACCTTGTCGCGGAAGTGTTCTGGCGCCGACTCGCCGTGGGCGTTCCGGAGCCCGATCCGTCGCTGTCCGCGTTCGACCGAGTCGCGCAGGTGCTGCACGGCGTGTCAATGGTGGTCGCCGGCGAGGGCCAACTCGGCGGGGCGGTCACCGTCGCGCTCCTGTCCGACGATCCGGAGTCTCAGCATCTGCGACTGCGTATCGGCGGGTTCATCCACGACCGGCTCGCTGCCGCGGTCGGTGACGACGTCGACGACCCGCAGGGGCTCGTCGACGCCCTCCAGATGCTCTACGCGGGTGGACTTGTCACCGCTGGCATGGGCCACCTCACCTACGAAGCGACGTCCGAGCGGCTGGTCGCCGCCGCCGCCCGGCTGATGGGACAGCGATGACGATCACCGACGTCGGAATGCAAGGCCGCATTCCGTTTGATCCGTACGACTACGACTTCCATGAGGATCCATATCCGACGTACGCGATGCTGCGGGCGCAGGCTCCGGTCTATCGGAATACGGACAGTGATTTCTGGGCGTTGTCGCGGCACGCCGACGTCGCCGAAGCCTTCCGGGACAACACGAGGCTGTCGAACAGTTGGGGCGTGTCGATGGACCCGACCGCGTACAACGAGAACGCCGAATACGCGATGAGCTTTCTCGCGATGGACGATCCACGCCATCTGCGTCTACGTAAACTCGTCTCGAAGGGCTTCACACCGCGTCGTGTCGGCGAACTCGCGCCGCGCATCGCTGAGCTGACGGCGCAGCATTGGGACAAGTGTCTGCAGTTGGGTGAGTTCGACTTCGTCCATGACTTCGCCGGTCTGCTGCCGATGGACGTGGTGTCCGAGTTGCTCGGTGTCGGGTCGTCCGACCGAGCACACCTGCGCAAGCAGTCCGATCTGCTGATCCACCGCGAAGAGGGAGTCACCGACGTCCCGCCCGCGGCGATTAGCGCCTACCTCGACTTGCACGCCTTCTACACGTCGCTGTTGGCCGAACGCCGCAAGAACCCTGGCGACGACCTGGTGTCCGCATTGACGACGGCTGAACTCGTTGACGGGGGCGAACGCACCGCGTTGACCGACAGCGAGGTCGTCGGCTTCATGATGCTGATGGTTGTCGCGGGTAACGAGACGACCACCAAACTCCTCGCGAACTCAATGTTCTGGGGCGGACGGAGCGCCGACCAGGTGGCGCCGATCATCGCGGCGGCGACCGACGACGACGCGGCGCTCGACGCCGTCGCCCCGTGGGTGCAGGAGACCCTCCGCTACGACACGTCGACGCAGATGCTGATCCGTCGGGTCGTCGAGGACGTCGAGTACGGCGACTTCACGATCCCGGCGGGCGACCGGGTCCTCCTGTTGATCGGTTCGGCCAACCGCGACGAAGAGGTCTTCGGCGACGACGCCGACCAGTTCGTGATCGGCCGCGACAACGACCGCGCCATCATGAGTTTCGGTCTCGGTACTCATTTCTGCCTCGGCGCGCACCTGGCTCGGCTGGAGACCGAGATCGGCCTCGCGAAGATCGCGCAGACCGTCAGCTCGTTCGACATCGATTTCGCGCGGGCCGCCCGCGTTCATTCCGTGAACGTCCGGGGGTTCGCCGACCTCCCCATGACCGTGAAGGCACGGTGATCACCGATGCGATTCCAACCACACCCCGAACGTCGACCGGTCCTCGTCGCGGGAGCGTCGTCCGGCATCGGTGAGGCGACTGCACGTCGACTGGCCGCGCGCGGCCACCCGGTGGCGCTCGGCGCCCGCCGCGTCGACAAACTCGCCGAGCTCGCGGACGAAATCGTCAGCGCGAGTGGGGAAGCAGTCGCCGTCGAACTCGATGTCACGTCCGACGAGTCGGTGCTCTCGGCGGTGAAGTCCGCGCAGGAGGCGCTCGGTCCACTGGAGATCGTCGTGTCTGGGGCAGGCGATCTGCAGATCGGCCGCGCGCACGAGATGCCCGTCGACGAGTGGGCCGCGCAGATCGACGTCCACCTGGTTGGCGCGTACCGGCTCTACCGTGCCGTGGTCCCCGACATGATCGAACGACGGCGCGGCGATTTCGTCTTCATCAGCTCTGACGTCGTCTCGCATCCGCGCCCATGGTCGTCGGCGTACGTCGCCGCCAAATGCGGCGTCGAAGGACTTGTTGCGACCGCGCATATGGAACTCGAAGGCACCGGCGTCCGCGCGGGCCTGGTCCGTCCCGGACAGACGATCACCGGTATGGGTATGAACCTCGACCAGACGGCCACCGAGAGCATGCTCAATGACTGGATCGCGTTCGGTCTCGCCCGCCACGGCCACTTCCTGGAACCCGACAACCTAGCCCACGCCGTCGAGTCGATGGTGACGCTCCCGCCGGGGGCGCACATGAAAGCCGTCGACGTGGAAGCAGAAGGCAAGCTGACCGCGACGACCGCCGGTTGAGCAGAATCGACCAGACCCAAGGAGAACTGACATGACTGCTGTCACTTCAAAGCGCGTGTCCGGCGGCGCCGGCGAGCACGGGCATCTCGACGAGATGGCCACCGATCCGATAGCCCTGTTTCAGCGGGTGCGCGACGAGTGCGGAGACGTCGGAACGTTCCAGTTGGCCGACCGCGAAGTGGTCTTGGTCAGCGGGGCGGCCGCGAACGAGGAGTTCTTCCGCGCACCCGACGAGGTGCTCGACCAAGCCGCCGCATACCCGTTCATGACGCCGGTGTTCGGTGAGGGCGTCGTCTTCGACACCAGCCCGGAACGTCGCAGCGAGATGCTGCACAACCAGGCGCTCAAGGGCGCCCACATGAAGCAGCACGCCGTGACGATTCCGCACGAGGTGGAGCGCATCATCGCGGGATGGGGCGACGAAGGAGAGATCGATCTTCTGGAGTTCTTCGCCGAGCTGACCCTGTACACGTCGTCGTCCTGCCTGATCGGCGGCAAGTTCCGCGAAGAGTTGAACGTCCACGTCGCGCACCTCTTCCACGATTTGGAGAAGGGCACCGACCCGATCGCGTACGTCGATATGCATGCCGACATCGAGAGCTTCCGACGTCGTGATGCCGCACGCGCCGAACTCGTCGAGTTCATCGGGAAGATCATGGAGGGCAGGGTCGCGAACCCGCCGGAGAGCAAAGACGACCGCGACCTCGTCGATGTTCTCGTCTCGTTGATGAACGACGACGGTTCGCCGATGTTCGACGCGAACACCGTCACTGGAATCTTCATTTCGATGATGTTCGCCGGACACCACACGACGTCGGGCACCGCCGCGTGGACACTCATCGAACTGTTGAAACACCCCGAGTACCTCGCGCAGGTGACCGACGAACTCGACGGGATCTATGGCGACGGTATCGATGGAGCGGAGCGCGGGGACGTGTCGCAGTACTCGTTTGCCGCGATGCGGCAGATCCCGTTGTTGGAGGGGGCGTTGAAGGAGGCGTTGCGGCTGCATCCGCCGTTGATCATCCTAATGCGCGTGGTACAGGAGGCGTTCGAGGTCGGCGGTGTGACCGTGGAGAAGGGGCAGTCGATCGCTGTGTCGCCCGCCGTCTCCAACCGGTTGTCGGACGACTTTCCGAATCCCGACGCGTTCGACCCTGAACGGTATGGCGACGGGCGTCAGGAGGACCTCGTCAACCGGTGGACGTGGATCCCATTCGGTGCCGGCCGCCACCGGTGCGTGGGTGCGCAGTTCGCGATGATGCAGCTCAAAGCGATCTTCTCGGTGCTGCTGCGCAACTACGAGTTCTCGCTCGTACAAGATCCGGACAGCTACCGCAACGATCACTCGAAGATGGTCGTCCAGTTGCAGCAGCCGTGCCGAGTCGCGTACCGGCGGCGGGACCCGGCAGCGGCGGGATCGGCGTAATGCGCGTCGTCGTCGACCGGGACCTGTGTCAGGGGCACGGTATGTGCGAGATGGAGGCGCCAGACGTCTTCGAAGCCGGGCGAGATGAGGTCACGCTTCTCGACGAGACGCCGGACGATTCGATGCGGGGCGAGATCGAAGCCGCGGTGCGCTACTGCCCGACACAAGCGTTGAAGATTGTGGAGGACTGACATGACGACCGACCCCAAGACCGCCTTCGATCGGCTGACCGGCGATCAGCTGGCGAGACTGGTACCGGAGTTGTTATTGACCGGGCAGTTGATCGACCGAAGCGGAATGGCGCATCTGATCTCGGCGTTCGGCCGGGACGGGATGGCGCAGGTCGCGATCGAGGAGTGGATGGCGGCGAGCCCGGTGTATACGGGCCGGATGCGTGCTGCGCTCGGCATCGACGGCGACGGCGTCGTCGATATGTTCAAATGCCTGCAGCTCGACATCGGGGCCCCGCCCCAGTTCATGGACTTCCGGTACCGCGTCGACGACGCCTACCACGGTTCGTTCGTGCTCGACCACTGCGGAGCGCTACTCGACGTGGAGCCGATGGGCGAGGACTACGTCACCGCGATGTGCCACACGATCGAGGATCCGACGTTCGACGCCACCGCCATCGCGACGAATCGCCGCGCACGGATCCGGCCGGTGCATCGTCCGCCGCGCGTGCCGGTCGATCGCGCACCGCACTGCGAGTGGGCGGTGACGATCGAACCCGACCGCGAGGAACTGCCGTTGCCAGAGGAGACCAAGCCGATGCTGGTCCGCCGAGCCGCGACGGTCGAGCTCAGCCCGATCGACGCCGACGCTGCGGACGGGCTGGTGGACTACCGGGGGCCGCTCGTCGCGGACCTGAACTTCGCCGAGTGGTCGGCGTCCGCGTTGCGGCGCATCGTGGAGGAGGTGATCCTCCAACATCAACTGCTGGCGTTGGGATTCCTCGACTCGGTCCGACGCCGCGTGGATGACGCCGCTGCCGACGACATCCTCGACAAGCAGCTCATCGGGATCGCGGGCATCGCCTCTGAACGTGTGCGCGCAACCGTCTTCGAGAACCGTTCGGATGCAGAGACTCTCGCCGAGGTGCTGAACCTGAATCCGGTGTTCGGCCCGAGGCAGTACACGGGGTTTTACGCGGAGGCGGTTGACGACGAGCACGTCGACGTCCATATCCCTGCCGATTCCGATGCTCTGGTCGACGGAGGCTGGCTGCGTCTGCTCGCCGACGGGCGCCTCGGCGCCCTGCAGTCCGCCGCGACTGCTGTCGACCCAACGTGGGTGGTCGGCGCGTCATTCGGCGGGCCGGTCGAGACGGTGGTTCGGATCGGTCGCGGCGAACCCCAGCGCGAATCCGGCGAGGTAGCGATAGTCCGATTCTCTGCGGGAACCTCGTTCAGCTTCGCCGACCGAGGCCCGTCACGGAGTCTCCCGTTGACCGTCATGTGACGCCTCTGGCGTCGAGATGTTCGCCTCAGCGACGGTGTCGCAGCTTGCGGCCGTCACACGTCAAAGCGCACGTCCGCCGTCGCGTGCGCGAGCAGTGTGCCGTCCTCGTCACGCAAGTCGGCGTCGAAGACGGAGAGCCGTCGTCCTAGCTTGACCGGGCTGACACGCGTGTGGATGCGGCGCCCGTCGACGGCGGGGGATCGCAGGAAGGCGACGGTGAAGTCGACCACCTGGTACCGCTGTCCGGGGCCCGTGTAAAGCTGTGCGCCGAAGGAGCATCCTTGGGCGACGACCGCGCCGATGACGCCACCGTGCATCGTGCCCATCATATTGCCCATCCACGCTGCCGTCTCGGTCGTGTAGGTGAGGCCATCGTCGTCCGCGGCGGAGATCGATCCGCCGAGCATCGTGGCGATCGGTCCGATCGGGGCGCCCCGCCGGATCGTGTCGATCACTTCACGGCCGGTGAGGTCTGCAGGTGGCGCGCCGATGGTCGGCACGTCGTTCGGGGCCTGCGGTACAGCGAGGTACAAGTCGGGATGTTCGCTCGCCGCGCGTCCGACGCGGACGTTGCGGGCAAGGCCCGAGCAGAGGATGCGGCCGCTGTCGCCGGTGATTTCTACGGTCGTCGTCCCGTAGCCAGGCGACGACATGCGCAGATCGGCGGTGGCCTGCAGGTGCTCGTCGACATTCGGGCGGTCAAGCATCGCCATGGTCAGCCGGGACTGTAACGACGTCGCGGACGGGTCCTCGATGAAGAACCGGAATCCACCGAGGTCGTCGAACAGTACAGCGAGGGCGGGCAGGTCGATGAGTCCGCGGTGGTCGGTGACACGGGCGCCGAGCGCCTGGTGCATCACCGTCGTGTCGAAGCCGGTATCTCGCCCGACTGCGAAGGCGATGAACGGGTCGGTGGGATCCACACTCATACCGATCTGTGTAGCAGGAGAGGTGGGTGTGAGCTGGGTCGCGGTGGTTCGGGTGCCTGCGAATGCCTTGAAAACAATCAGTCACGCTTGATTATTTTGTGTTGGTGTGTGACGCTCATCGCATGAGCATCGTCGACGATCTGCGCGCCGAATACGACGCCCTCGACGCCCTCGTGGCGGACCTGAGCGATGAGCAGTGGTCACGGCCCACACCCGCGCCGGGCTGGACCATCGCGCACCAGATCGGCCACGTCCTCTGGACCGACCGGGTGTCGCTGATCGCCGCCACGGACCCGAACGAGTTCTCCGCGGCCGTGCTGGCCGTCGGCACGGCGGACCCGGCGGGCTTCGTCGACACCGCCGCTCAGATCGAGGCGGCGCGGGTACCCGCCGACCTCCTCGTCGACTGGCGTGAGACACGGAGCAGACTGGTCGATGCGCTCGCCGCAGTGCCAGACGGCGCCAAGCTTCCGTGGTTCGGGCCACCGATGTCGGCGACATCGATGATGACCGCGCGGATCATGGAGACCTGGGCACACGGACTCGATGTCGCCGACGCGCTCGACGTCGTCGCCGAGCCGACCGATCGGCTCCGCAACGTGGCCCACATTGGCGTCCGCACAAGGGATTTCGCCTATCTGGTGAACGGTCGCACCCCGCCGACCGCGCCGTTCCGCTTTGAAGTGACCGCGCCCGGCGGGCAGATCTGGACGTGGGGACCGCCGGACGCGTCGAACATCGTGCGCGGGCCGGCTCTGCACTTCGCCGAACTCGTCACTCAACGACGTGCGTCCGCCGACCTCGACCTGGAGTTCGTCGGTGACGACGCGGCTGAGTGGGCGTCAATCGCGCAATGCTTCGCAGGCCCGCCCGGACCCGGGCGGGAACCCTCGCAGGAAGGACACTGAATTGGCCTCCGACCCGATATCGACATCCGGTCCCGTGCGAATCGGCAACGCGTCCGGCTTTTACGGCGATCGGCTCACTGCCGTCCACGAGATGCTCGACGGTGGGGAACTCGACTATCTGACCGGCGACTACCTCGCCGAACTGACCATGCTGATCCTCGGCAAGGACCGCATGAAGGATCCTTCTCGTGGGTACGCCAAGACATTTCTGCGGCAGATGGAGACGAGCCTGGGCCTCGCTCTCGACAAGAACGTGCAGGTCGTGGTCAACGCGGGCGGTCTCAACCCACACGGGCTTGCCGTCGCGCTGCGCGATCTCGCCCAGCGGCTCGGTGTCAACGCCGACATCGGATTCGTGAACGGCGACGACCTCGCGCCGCGGGCGGCCGAACTCGGCCTCGGCACACCGATCACGGCTAACGCGTACCTCGGCGGGTTCGGCATCAAGGCCGCGCTCGATCGCGGAGCCGATGTCGTCGTCACCGGCCGTGTCACCGACGCGTCGCTGACCGTCGGAGCCGCTGCCGCGGCCTTCGGTTGGGGCTACGACGACCTCGACGCGATCGCCGGGGCAGTCGTCGCGGGGCACGTCATCGAGTGCGGAACGCAGGCGACCGGCGGCAATTACTCATTCTTCTCCGAGATTCCCATGGATAGACCGCTCGGTTTCCCGATCGCCGAGGTCGCCGCCGACGGATCGTCGATCATCACCAAGCACGACGGCACCGGTGGCGCCGTCAGTGTCGGTACGGTGACTGCGCAGCTCTTGTACGAGGTGCAGGGGCCGCGCTACTACAACCCGGATGCGACGGCGCTGCTCGACACAATCGAACTCGCGCAGGTCGGACCCGACCGTGTCGCGATCACCGGTGTGTGTGGCGAAGCCCCGCCGAAAGATCTCAAGGTGTCGCTGAACCACCTCGCCGGTGTCCGCAACGAAGTCGACGTCGTGCTCACCGGCCTCGACGTCGAAGCGAAGGCCGCGCTTTTTCAGAAACAGTTCGAAGCCGCGCTGCCCAGCCGACCTGCGGAACTCACTTGGGAGTTGTCTCGACTCGACCGGGCCGACGCAGACACGCAGGAACAGGCGAGCGCGGTGCTGCGGTGCGTCGCGCGCGATCGGGACCCGAAGGTGGTCGGTCGACCGTTCAGCGCGACCGCCGTCGAATTGGCCCTCGCGAGTTTCCCCGGCTTCACTATGACGTCTCCTCCCGGAAACGGCGGGCCGTACGGCGTGTTTGAGCCCGGTTACGTCGACGCCGGTCTCGTCGAACATCGGGTCAACCAGCCTGACGGCGTGTCGGTTCTGATCGAACCGTCGCCGCTGCGAGCTGAACCCATACGTGATCACAGCGTCCCCGACTCAGGTCCGGTCGACGACTGGGGTCCCACCCGGCGTGCGCCACTCGGCGAGATCGCAGGCGCGCGAAGCGGTGACAAGGGCGGCAGCGCCAATGTCGGTGTCTGGACGAAGGGTGGATCGGAGTTCGCCTGGCTCGACCAGACGCTGACCGTCGACAGGTTGAAGGAACTGTTGCCGGAGGTCGCCGATCTGGCGGTCCATCGCTATCGGCTGCCGCACCTGAAGGCGCTCAACTTCGTCATCGAAGGCGTGCTCGGACGCGGTGTCGCTGAGAACGTCCGCTTCGATCCGCAAGCTAAGGGGCTCGGGGAGTGGCTGCGGTCGCGGGTCGTAGACGTCCCCGAAGAGTTCGCGCGCTGAGCCGCTTCCGCCTCGCCCGCGGGCAATGAACCCCTGCCCAACTTAAGGAGTACGACGTGCCCATCCCCAGTTCTCTGTGGGACAGTCCTGAACGTCTCGCGCTGCGTGCGAGTGTCGCCGGATTCATGCAACGCCACATCATCGGTCACCAGGATGAATGGGAGGAGACCGGACTGATCCCGCGTGAAGTGCACCTCGCGGCCGCCGAACTAGGCCTGTTCGGGCTCGGTGTCGCTGAGGAAGTCGGCGGATCGGGCGGTGACCTCATCGACGGGACGATCCTCGGCGAGGAATTCCACTATCGGGGCGGCGCGGGCGGTGTGTTCGCCTCATTGTTCACCAATGGCATCGCGCTGCCGCATCTCGTGCGGGCAGGCGACCCGGCGCAGATCGATAGGTGGGTGCGGCCGACACTCGAAGGCCGGATGATCGGCAGCCTCGCCATCACCGAGCCGAGCGGTGGTAGCGACGTCGGACATCTGAAGACGACGGCTCGCAGGGACGGCGAGCACTATGTCGTCAATGGCGCCAAGACGTTCATCACCTCAGCCGTCCGTGCCGACTTCGTGGTCACCGCGGTCCGTACGGGTGGGCGAGGCGCGGCGGGCGTTTCGCTTCTCGTCGTCGAGAAGGGCACCCCCGGCTTCGAGGTGGCGCGCAAACTCGACAAGATGGGGTGGCGTTCGTCCGACACCGCCGAGTTGTCGTTCGTCGACGCACGGGTGCCGCTGGGGAACCTCGTGGGTCCAGAGAACTCTGGATTCGCACAGATCGCGCAGGCCTTCGTCACTGAGCGGGCAGCTCTCGCGGTGCAGGCGTACGCGAGTGCTCAGCGCTGCCTCGAACTCACCCTCGATTGGGTTCGCGACCGCGAGACGTTCGGGAAGCCGCTCATCTCCCGGCAGTCGGTGCAGGACTCGGTCACCGAAATGGCTCGCCGCATCGACGTCGCCCGCACGTACACACGGGCGGTCGTTGAACGGCGGGTGCAATCGGACGACGACCTGATCGCTGAGGTCTGCTTCGCCAAGAACACCGCGGTCGAGACGGGGGAGTGGGTGGCGAATAAAGCCGTCCAACTCTTCGGCGGCATGGGGTACATGCGCGAGGCAGAGGTGGAACGCCAATACCGCGATATGCGGATTCTCGGCATCGGCGGCGGGACCACTGAAATCCTCACCGGCCTGGCAGCGAAACGATTGGGGTACCAGTCATGACAGTTCTGAAGTCCCGAATCGACACGGGAGCCGACGACTTCGTCGCGAACGTCGAGACTATGAACGCGAAACTCGCCGATCTGGACGTCGAATTCCGCAAAGTCCTCCTCGGCGGCGGCGAGAAGTATGTGGAACGGCACCGCAAGCGCGGCAAGATGACCGCACGCGAGCGCATCGAGCTGCTGATCGACGAGGACTCGCCGTTCCTCGAGTTGTGCGCGCTCGCCGCGCACGGCTCTCAGTTCGCCGTCGGTGCGTCGGTCGTCGTCGGCATCGGCGTCGTCCACGGCGTCGAATGCATGCTGGTTGCGAACGACCCGACGGTCAAAGGCGGCACGTCGAACCCGTGGACGTTGCGCAAGATTCTGCGCGCCAACGACATTGCGTTCGCCAACCGGCTTCCGATGATCTCGTTGGTCGAGTCGGGCGGTGCCGATCTCCCCACCCAGAAGGAAGTGTTCGTCCCGGGCGGACGACTCTTCCGCGACCTGACTCGACTTTCCGCGGCGGGTATCCCCACGATCGCGATCGTATTCGGCAATTCGACGGCGGGCGGCGCGTACGTTCCCGGCATGAGCGACCACGTCGTGATGATCGAAGATCAGTCGAAGGTGTTCCTCGGCGGTCCACCGCTGGTCAAGATGGCCACCGGTGAGGTGAGTGACGACGAGGAGCTCGGCGGTGCGCAAATGCACGCCCGTGTGTCCGGTCTTAGCGACTACCTCGCCGCGGACGAACAAGACGCACTGCGCATTGGCCGACGCATCGTGGCCCGCCTTAACTGGCGTAAGCGGGGGCCTGAGCCGGTCTCGGTCGCCGAACCGTTGTACGACGCCGAGGATCTGCTCGGCATCGTGCCCGGCGATTTGAAGGTCCCGTTCGATCCGCGCGAGGTGATCGCACGTCTCGTCGACGGCAGCGACTTCGACGAGTTCAAACCCGAGTATGGGAATTCGTTGTGCACGGGGTGGGCTACCGTGCACGGATATCCGGTCGGAATCCTCGCCAACGCGCAAGGCGTGTTGTTCTCTCAGGAGGCCCAGAAGGCGACCCAGTTCATTCAGCTCGCCAACCGCAGCGACACGCCGTTGTTGTTTCTGCACAACACGACCGGCTATATGGTCGGCAAGGAGTACGAGCAGGGCGGCATCATCAAACACGGCGCGATGATGATTAACGCGGTGTCGAACTCGAGCGTCCCGCACATCTCGATCCTGATGGGCGCCAGCTACGGTGCAGGCCATTACGGCATGTGCGGTCGCGCCTACGATCCGCGGTTCCTGTTCGCGTGGCCGAGCGCCAAGAGTGCGGTGATGGGCGCGCAGCAACTCGCCGGAGTCATCTCGATCGTGTCGAGGGCCGCCACCGAAGCTCGTGGCGGCGTCGTCGATGAGGAAGCAGACGCCGGGATGCGGGCCATGATCGAAGCCCAGATCGAGATCGAATCAGTGCCGACGTTCCTTTCCGGGATGCTCTACGACGACGGGGTCATCGACCCGCGCGACACCCGAACGGTCCTCGGTCAGACCCTGTCCGCGATTGCGACGGCCCCGATCGAGGGCACCAGCAACTTCGGCGTCTTTCGGATGTGAGGGAGAACTTCATGACACAGACCATCACCTCCGTGCTCGTCGCCAACCGTGGCGAGATCGCGTGCCGAGTGTTCACGACCTGCCGGGCGATGGGGTTGCGCACGGTCGCCGTCTACTCCGACCCGGACGCTGACGCACCGCACGTGCGCATGGCCGATTCGGCTGTCGCCCTTCCTGGTTCGACGTCGGCGCAGACGTACCTGCGACCGGACAAGATCATCGCCGCCGCGCACGTTTCGGGGGCCGACGCCATCCATCCCGGTTACGGATTCCTCTCGGAGAACGCCGAGTTCGCGCAGGCAGTCGTCGACGCCGGTCTGGTGTGGATCGGTCCGCCTGCCGCCGCGATCACGGCGATGGGCTCGAAGGTCAACGCCAAAGCTCTGATGGCGTCCGCCGGTGTCCCAGTCCTCACTGACATCGACCCTGACGCAGTAACCGAATCGGATCTTCCGCTGCTCATCAAGGCGTCGGCCGGTGGTGGCGGCCGTGGTATGCGGATTGTTCGTGAACTCTCGGAGCTGGCCGACGCCGTCGCGGCGGCGCGTCGTGAAGCTGAGTCGGCGTTCGGTGATCCGACCGTGTTCTGCGAGCCCTACATCGAACGCGGTCACCACATCGAAGTCCAGGTCATGGCTGACGACCACGGAACCGTGTGGGCGGTCGGCGAACGGGAATGCTCCATCCAGCGTCGCCACCAGAAGGTGATTGAGGAGGCTCCGGCTCCGCTCGTCGAACGGATCGGCTCGGATCTGCGGGAACGTCTGTACGCGGCGGCTCGGCTGGCCGTGGCCTCGATTGGGTACCGCGGTGCCGGGACGGTGGAGTTTCTAGCCGACGCCGGGAGCGCAGCGAGCGGGTCGAGTGGAGTCGCAGCCGGGAGCGCAGCGAGCGGGTCGAATGGGAAGTTCTTCTTTTTGGAGACCAACACGCGCCTTCAAGTGGAGCATCCGGTTACCGAGTTGACCACCGGCACCGATCTGGTCGCGTGGCAGATCCGTGTCGCCGAAGGTGAGGCGCTTCCCGAACAGGAGCCGGTCGCCGCTGGTCATTCGATCGAGGTCCGCCTGTATGCGGAGGACCCGGCGAACGACTGGCAGCCGCAGTCGGGCACCGTCACGACGTTCGACCTGCCTGCTTCGGCGCGCTTCGAACTGTTGTCGGGGCCGGGTGTGCGCGTGGACTCGGGGATCGCCGACGGCAGCGAGATCTCCACGTTCTATGACCCGATGCTCGCGAAGGTCATCTCGTGGGGGCCGACCCGCGATCGCGCCGCCGCGATGCTGGCCCGCGCATTGAGCGACGCGAAAATCCATGGCGTCGTCACCAACCGCGACATGCTCGTGAACACCTTGCGCGACGAGACGTTCTTGTCCGGGGACACCGACACCGGCTTCTTCGACACCGTCGGACTCGACGTCCTGTCGACACCTTTGGCGTCGCCTGTCGACGTCCGTGTCGCGGCGGTCGCGGCGGCCCTCGCGCAGTCGGCGACCAACCGGTCGACGGCGCGCAGGCTCGGTTCGCTGCCGTCCGGTTGGCGCAACATCCCGTCCGGCCACCAGGTGAGGACGTACACGGTCGGCCGGGACACAGTGAACGGGGGCACAGCAGACGGGGAGGAGATCGTCGCGCGGTATCGGTTCGGCAGGTCGACTGTCGAACTGCCCGACCTCCCGGAATCGACGGTCGTATCGGTGTCGCCCGCCGAGGTCGTCATCGCGACTGGGGGTGTGACCCGCCGCTATTTGGTGTCGGTCAGTACTGATGGGGCATCGGGTGCGGAGACGGTGAACGTCGACTGGCCGGGTGCGTCCGTCGCGTTGGCGCGTGTTCCGCGCTACCTCGATCCGGCGGCTCAGGCCCGACCCGGTTCCCTGCTGGCCCCGATGCCGGGGTCGGTCATTCGGGTCGCGGTGGCCGAAGGTGATGTCGTCACTGCGGGTCAGCCGCTGTTGTGGCTAGAAGCCATGAAGATGGAGCACACGATCAGCGCTCCGTCGGACGGTGTGGTGTCCGTGCTGGCGGTAGAGCCTGGACGGCAGCTCTCCGTCGGCGACGTCCTTGCCGTCATCGCCGAATCTGACTAGGTCGCTTCGCCGCTTGAGCGGAGTCGCGACCGCAACATACTCACAGCAATGAACAGGAACCCCATGACTTTCATCGAAACCGACGAGCGCACCGCATTGCGCGAAGCCGTCCGGGCACTCGCGAACAAGTACGGCCAGCAGTATTTCCTTGACTGCGCCGAACACGATCGCAAGACCGACGAGATGTGGCGTGAAGCAGGCGAACTCGGCTTCATCGGCGTCAACCTGCCCGAAGAGTACGGCGGCGGCGGGGCAGGCATGTATGAGCTGTCGATTGTGATGGAGGAGATCGCGGCAGCAGGCACCGGTTTATTGATGCTTGTCGTGTCGCCCGCGATCTGCGGCAATATCATCGCCAAGTTCGGTACCGACGAGCAGAAGCAGCAGTGGATCCCGGGTCTCGCGGACGGCACCATCACGATGGCGTTCGGCATCACCGAACCTGATGCCGGATCGAACTCGCACAACATCACGACCTCGGCCCGCCGGGACGGCGACGAGTGGATTTTGAACGGACAGAAGGTCTTCATCTCAGGTGTGGACCAGGCGCAGGCCGTGCTGATCGTGTCGCGGACCGAGGACTCTAAGACCGGTCGCCTCAAGCCCGCTCTGTTCATCGTGCCGACCGACGCGCCTGGTTTCAGTTCCACCATCATCGACATGGATTTGAAGAACCCGGAGAAGCAGTTCACGCTGTTCCTCGACGAGGTCCGGCTGCCAGCTGACGCACTCATCGGGTCGGAGGACGCCGCGTTGAGCCAGTTGTTCGCGGGTCTGAACCCGGAGCGGATCATGGCGTCGGCGTCGGCCGTCGGCATGGGGCGTTTCGCGTTGGCGAAGGCCGTCGCCTACGCGAACGATCGCACCGTGTGGAAGGCCCCGATCGGTGCCCACCAGGCGATCGCGCATCCGCTCGCCCAGTGCAAGATCGAACTTGAGATGGCCAAGTTGATGATGCAGAAGGCTGCGACTCTGTACGACAACGGCGACGACTGGGGCGCAGCCGAACCGGCCAACATGGCCAAGTATGCGGCGGGCGAAGCCTGTGTGAAGACCGTCGACCAGGCGGTGCAGACGCTCGGCGGCAACGGTCTCACCGTCGAATACGGGGTGGCTGCGATGGTCCCGTTGTCGCGCCTGACCCGTATCGCTCCGGTGAGTCGCGAGATGATCTTGAACTTCGTCGCCCAGACGAGTCTGGGCTTGCCGAAGTCATACTGAGTTCTGATCTCGACTCCGCTCGCTCAGCCGGTGGGGATTTCGACCGGACGATGCAGCTACCCCACTACCCAAGGACGCCCATGACTGAGGCTCTCGTACGCACCGACGTTGCCGCCGCTGTCGCGACGATCACGCTGGACTCTCCAGACAACCGGAACGCGTTGAGTGCAGTCTTGGTGGCGCAGTTGCAGGCGGCATTGGTGGGCGCGGCGTCCGATGACGCGGTCCGCGCGGTGGTGTTGACGCATACGGGTGGAACGTTCTGCGCGGGCGGCGACCTGAAGGAAGCCCTCGGACGTGGACTGTCCCCGGCGGAGGCGACGGCGGAAGGCACACGGGCGATGATCGAACTGATGGGGACGATGTTGGAGGCGCCGAAGCCGGTGGTCGCCGTCGCAAACGGGCATGTTCGTGCGGGCGGGTTCGGCCTGCTCGGCGCTGCCGATATCGCGCTCGCCGGCCCGAAAGCGACGTTCGCGCTCACCGAGTCGCGGCTGGGGCTCGCGCCGTCGATGATCTCTCTGGTCCTGCTGCCGAAGATGTCGGCACGCGCGTCCGGCCGCTACTTCTTGACCGGTGAGGCGTTTACCCCCGGCGAGGCCGAGGAACTCGGTGTCGTGTCCCGTGCGCTCAGTTCGGTCGATGATCTCGACGCCGAACTCGACAGCATCTGTGCGGGCATCCGTAAGGCGTCGCCGCAGGGTCTGGCCGCGTCGAAGGCCTTGACCACGGCCGGAATTCTCGCCGAGTTCCGCGCGGGCGCGCAGACACGCGCCGCGGAGTCTGCTGCATTGTTCGCCTCCGCCGACGCACGTGAGGGTATGACGGCATTCCTGTCCAGGCGGAAGCCGTCGTGGGATGCGAGCGCATCGTGAACTCGCCGTCGCGTGAACCTCAGCAAGACCGTTCGCGGATCACCCGGGAGCGTCTGCTGGCGTCGGTCGTCGATATTCTCGCCGACCATGGTTGGGCTGCCGCGACAGTCGCCCGCGTCGCCGAGGAGGCTGGCGTCTCACGGGGAGCGGCACAGCATCACTTTCCGACGCGGGAAGCGCTGATCACGGCGGCCCTGGAACAGATGTTCACAGATCTGACGACTCTCGCCGCATCGGAGCCGGGAGAGGACTTTCCGCCGGGCCATGAGCGGATCAGGTATGTGGTCGAACGCGCTGTCGACATCTATGTGGGGCCGAACTTCCGTGCGGCGCTACAGGTGTGGGCTGCCGCCGCATCCGACGGCGCACTCCGTGAACGGATCCTCCCGCTGGAAGCGAAGTTCGCGCGCGCCGCGCACGCGATGACGCTCGCCGGGATAGACCCTGACGGGACCAACCCGAATGCGCACCGGCTCGTTCAGGCCACGCTCGACCTCGCGCGCGGGCTCGGCCTCGCTGGAACGTTGTCGGACGACTCGCGTAGACGCGCGCAAGTGGTCGGGACGTGGGCGGAGCAGTTGACGGCGGCGCTGGGGCGCGACTGAACGACCTACCGGTCGCCCGCGGCCGGGATGCCGCGCGCTTACGCGAATGAGACGGTCGACCCGTAAGCGGCGGCCTGGTCGATCGCCTGCTCGCGGTCGGTGATGATCCGGTCGATCTCGTCGAGCGTCGCCACGCGCGCGAGTGCGCGTGATCCGAACTTGGAGCTGTCGGCGACGACGATCGACCGGTCTGCTGCGCGGATCATGGCCCGTTTGATCGGGATCTCCAGGGTGTTCGTGTTAGTGATGCCTGCGGTGGGGTCGATAGCGTCGGCGCCGAGAAACGCCCAGTCGGCCGAGTAATCGGACATGAAGTCGACGGATCGCTCGCCGACGAGCGTGTACACCGACCCGAGGAGTTCGCCGCCGGTCACGAGAAGTCGAACGCTCGGCAGTGTCGCCGCGTACTTTCCGATGCGCAGGTCATTGGTGATGATCGTGATCTCGTGCTTGTGTCGCAGTTCGAGAGCGATCTGAAATGTTGTGGAACCGCTGTCGAGGACGACAGTCTGGCCGTCGCGGACCTCGGCAGCCGCCGCGCGGGCGATCGCGACCTTCGCGTGCCGTCGCTCGCCTTCTTTGACGGCGTACGGAATGTCGTTCGGCGCCCCGATCGTGCTGCGCGCGCCGCCGTGGGTCCGCTCGGCCTGCCCGGACCGCGCTAGCGCGTCGAGGTCACGTCGAATGGTCGACGCGTCGACGCCGAGATCGCGAGAGAGCGCCGTGGCCTCCAGATAGCCGTCTATCTGGAGTCGTCGCAGTATCTCCCGCCGTCGGTCGTCAGCGGCCATTGAGCACCTCAAGGCGCCGCGGTATGGGTTCACTCATGCGTGAATATTGACATACCTGAACACTAAATGCATGGTTACGTGCACAGGACGCGCGATTTCATGCAATCGTTGTTGATATTCCGTCAATTTGTTGGTGGCCCACATTGTTCCGTGAAGGAGTTCTCGTGAAGATCGGTGTGATCGGCCTCGGCCGCATGGGTGCGAACATGCGTGATCGACTTCGCGCGGACGGCCACACCGTGATCGGCTACGACGCCGCCCCCGGTATCGGCGACGTTGATTCGCTGCACGACCTCGTCGACGGCCTCGCCGTTCCGCGCGTCGTGTGGACGATGGTTCCGGCGGGAGCTCCGACCCGCGGGGTGATCGACGAACTAGCGGACCTTCTAGCCGACGGTGATCTTGTCATCGACGGAGGCAACTCCCGCTTCACCGACGACGAGGTGCACGCCGCGTCGCTCGGCGAACGAGGCATCGCCTACCTCGACTGCGGAGTGTCCGGCGGGGTGTGGGGGAGGACGCAGGGCTACGGACTCATGGTCGGCGGCTCGGCTGCCGACGTCCAGCGCGCGATGCCGATCTTCGACGCACTGCGACCGGACGGTCCGCGCGAGCGCGGTTTCGTGCACGCGGGCCCGACCGGTGCGGGGCACTACGCGAAGATGGTGCACAACGGTATCGAGTACGGACTTATGCAGGCCTACGCCGAAGGCTACGAGTTGCTCGCCGCGGAATCCCGCATTACCGCACCCGACGAAGTGATGCGGGCGTGGCAATCGGGCACCGTGGTCCGCTCCTGGCTTCTGGAACTCCTCGTCGCTGCCCTCGACGACGACCCGGAGTTGGCCGACATCTCCGGGTACACCGAAGACTCCGGCGAAGGGCGGTGGACCGTCGAGGAGGCGATCGGTCACGCCGTCCCGACGCCAGTCATCGCTGCCGCGCTGTTCGCGCGGTTCTCCTCGCGACAGGCACAGTCGCCTGCGATGAAGGCCGTGGCGGCACTGCGCAATCGATTCGGGGGACATCACGTTCACACCGACCCGGAAGCAGAGAAATGATCACACTCGGATATGACACCTCAACAGAACAGTTCGCGCCGAGACTGCGGGAGTCGGCATGAACGTCGCAGACACGTCAGCGTGGGCGTCGCTGAACGAGCACAGCACATCGATCGCCGCGCACAGTATCCGAGATCTTTTCGCGGCCGACCCGGCGCGCGGCACCGCGATGACAGTCACCGCGGGTGACCTGTACATCGACTACAGCAAGCACCGGATCAACGGTGAGACAATGCGCCTGCTGCATCTGCTCGCCCGGGAGACACACATCTTCGAGAAGCGGGACGCGATGTTCCGTGGCGATCGGATCAACGTCTCCGAAGACCGACCCGTCCTGCACACCGCACTGCGCAGGCGTCGCGACGAGAAGGTGTATCTCGACGGACACGACGTGGTGTCCGACGTGCACGCCGTCCTCGACGCGATGGGCGACTTCACCGATCGGGTGCGCGACGGCTCATGGCATGGAGCCGACGGCCGCCCGATCGCGACCGTCGTCAACATCGGAATCGGCGGATCCGATCTCGGTCCGGCCATGGTGCACCGCGCGCTGCGCGAGTACAGCGACGGCCCCGATGTTCGATTCGTATCGAATGTCGATCCGGTCGACCTGCTGTCCACTCTCGCCGACCTCGATCCGGCGACGACGCTGTTCGTCGTCGTCTCGAAGACCTTCTCGACGTTCGAGACGATGGCGAACGCGCACGCAGCCCGCCGGTGGCTGGTGGATGCGCTCGGCGACGGCGCTGTGGCCAAGCACTTCGTCGCGGTGTCGACGAACGTCCAGCTGGTCGCGGAATTCGGCGTCGAATCGTCCAACGTCTTCGGGTTCTGGGACTGGGTAGGCGGTCGCTACTCAGTCGGATCGGCCGTTGGGCTGTCGGTGATGGCGGCTATCGGGCGTGAACGGTTCGCTGACTTCCTCGCCGGCTTTCGAACAGTGGACGAGCACTTCCAGACTGCGCCGATCCATTCGAACGCGCCGGTGATCCTCGGCCTGCTGAGCGTGTGGTACGCGAGCGTGCTCGACGCCGACGCGCGTGCCGTCCTCCCGTATTCGAACGATCTCGCGCGACTACCCGCGTATCTGCAGCAGTTGGCGATGGAATCGAACGGCAAGTCGGTGCGTGGTGACGGCGGACCTGTCGGCGTGCCGACCGGCGAGGTGATCTGGGGTGAGGCGGGCGCCAATGGACAGCACGCCTTCCACCAACTTCTCCATCAGGGAACGCGACTGGTGCCGACCGACTTCATCGGTTTCGCGCAGTCTGGCGACGACTTCGCCTCTCCCGACGGTTCCACGAGCATGCACGAGGTGCTGACGGCCAACATGTTCGCGCAGTCACGGGTGCTGGCGTTCGGAAGAACCAAGGCAGAGGTCATCGCCGACGGTGTGGATCCGCGACTCGCGCCGCACAAGGTGATGCCGGGAGACCGTCCGTCCACCACGATCCTCGGCGCGCGACTCGACCCGTCGACGTTAGGTCAACTGATCGCGCTGTACGAGCACCAGGTGTTCGTGCAGGGCGCCGTGTGGGGCATCGACTCCTTCGACCAGTGGGGCGTCGAACTCGGGAAGGCGTCCGCCGTCGAACTCGCACCGGCACTGGCGGCGGACCGTGGACCGTCCGACGAGATGGACAGTTCGACCGGCGGGCTCGTGGCTGCGTTCTGGAGGGCACAGCCACAGCGCGCAAACGGAGCCTGAACCATCAGATGGCGACCACTGTGATGGGCCCCGACAACGAAACCGCGGACCCACCGGGCCGACAGAGTGTCGGCCAGTGGGCCCGCGTAGTTCGTGCTCCCGGCGGGACTCGTCTACACGGCGTGGTCGATGACGCCGCGGACGTTCAGGCCGTTGCGGAGATCCTCGTATCCCTGGTTGACGTCTTCGAGTGAGTACCGCTTGGTGACGAGCTCGTCGAGCTTGAGTTCACCGGCGTCGTACAGGCGTAGGAGTCGGACGATGTCGTACTGCGGATTCATCGACCCGAACAGGGTGCCCATGATCGTCTTTTGATTGAGCGTGAGATCGGTGCCGGACACCTGCACGGTCAACTTCGTCGGATCGGCGAGGCCGGTGATGACCACCTTGCCGCCCTTGCCGATGATCGCGGTCGCCGCCTGAACGACGGGAACATCGACGGTGCCGACCAGGATCAATGCAGCGTCAGCACCCTGGCCCCAGGTCAGTTCGGTGACCTTCTCCTGGGCTTCTTCGGCGGTCGCGAAGGCGTGCGTCGCGCCGAACTTGAGGGCCTCGTTGCGCTTCATCTCGATCGGGTCGACCGCGACGACGTACTTGCAGCCAGCCGAAACGGCACCCTGCACGGCGTTGATGCCGAGGCCGCCGATGCCATAGATCACCGCGGTGTCGCCCGCCCGGAGGTTGCCCGCGTTGACTGCGGTGCCCCAGCCGGAGGGTACGCCGCAGCCGACGAGCACAGCGGTCTCGAGGGGCAGCCAGTCATCGACCTTGACCACCGAGTGCTGGGAGATGGTCGAGTATTCGGAGAATGTGCCGAGCATGCACATCGCGCCGAAGTCGTCGCCGTTCCCGTGGAAGCGGTACGTGCCGTCGGGCATTGAGCCTTCGAGGATGGTCGCGCCCATGTCACACAGATTTTGGCGGCCCGTCGAACAGTAACGGCAAGTTCCGCAGTTCGGGATGAAGCTGCACACCACGTGGTCGCCGGGCTTCACCTTGGTCACGCCGGGGCCGACTTCCTGGATGATGCCTGAGCCCTCATGGCCGCCGACGATGGGGTAGCGGGGCGGGAGGTCGCCGTCGGTGAGGTGCAGATCGGAGTGGCACAGGCCCGCCGACGTGTACTTGATCAGGACTTCTCCTGCGCCGGGGCCATCGAGTTCGAGTTCCATGATCTCGAACGGCTTGCCTGCTTCGAGGAGCACTGCTGCTTTGGTCTTCATTATGTTCTCGTCTCTTCTGTGTCGGTCGGATTCAGAGTGCGATGTTGACGGACTTGTTCTGGGTGTAGTGGTCGATCGCGGAATCGCCGAGCTCGCGGCCCCACCCGGACTGCTTGAAGCCGCCGAACGGGAGTGCGGTGTCGAAGCCGTTGTACTGGTTGACCCACACCGAACCGGCCTGCACGGCGGCCGCGGTGCGATGCGCCTTGGAGAGGTCCTTGGTCCAGATTCCCGCGGCGAGACCGTAGATCGAGTTGTTGGCGGCTCGGATGACGTCGTCTTCGTCGTCGAACGGGAGAGCGGCGACGACCGGGCCGAAGATCTCCTCCTCGACGATCGAGAACTCGGGCTTCACGTCGACGAACACTGTCGGCTCGATGAAGTAGCCCTGATCGCCCCAGCGCTTGCCGCCCGTGAGTGCTGTCGCACCGTCGGCCAGTCCCTGCTGGATATAGCTGTTGACGCGGTCGAACTGCTCCTGCGACACCAGCGGGCCGAGTTCGGTGGTCGGGTCGAGGCCCGGGCCGATCTTCGACTGTGCGGCGGCGTCCGCGACGGCTTGCGTGAAGTCGTCGAAGATGTCGCGCTGCACGTACATACGTGTCCCGGCGACGCAGCACTGGCCGTGGTTGAACATCCATGCGGCGACGGAGCCGGCGACGGCGGCCTCGATGTCGGCGTCGTTGTAAACGATGTTTGGGCTCTTGCCGCCGAGCTCGAGGGTGACCTTCTTCAGGTTGCCGGTCGCGGCCTGCACGATCTTCTTGCCGACCTCGGTCGAACCGGTGAACGCGACCTTGTCGACGTCCATGTGCGCCGACAGGGCGGCGCCCGCGTCGCCGAATCCCGGAACAATGTTCACCACACCGGGCGGGAAGCCTGCCTCTTCGAACACCTCGCCGAGCATCAGCGCGCTCAACGGGGTCTGCTCGGCGGGCTTGAGCACGACGGTGTTGCCTGCCGCCAGCGCCGGGGCGAGCTTCCACGTGGCCATCAGGATTGGGAAGTTCCACGGGATGATCTGTCCGCACACGCCGAGCGACTCGCGGCGCGTGTAGGCGTGGAACTGCGTGGCGGGGGCGAACGGCATCGACGGCGTGATCGCCGAGCCTTTGATCTTGGTGGCGAGGCCCGCGTTGTAGCGCCACACGTCCGCGGACCAGTTCACGTCGACCCCGGTCGCGATGGCTACGGACTTGCCGTTGTCGAGGGCTTCGAGTTGACCGAACACGTCGGCTCGTTCGCTGAGGATGTCGCCGACCCGCCAGATGAGCCGTTCGCGTTCGTTCGGCTTCATCCGCGACCAGGGCCCTTCGTAGGCCGCACGGGCCGCCGCTACAGCGCGGTCGAT
Source organism: Gordonia abscondita (assembly GCF_032711245.1). Taxonomy (GTDB): domain Bacteria; phylum Actinomycetota; class Actinomycetes; order Mycobacteriales; family Mycobacteriaceae; genus Gordonia. The sequence goes on along the minus strand of NZ_CP128986.1, from coordinate 726,941 downwards.
GTCGGCCGCCTCACCGTGTGCGACGTTAGTGATGACCTGTCCGGTGGCCGGATCGTGGGTGGCGAATGTACGGCCGGACGCGGCGTCGACCCACTGGCCGCCGATCAGCATCTTGCGGTCCTTCGAGACGAATTCGGCGACGGCGGGGAGAAGTGCCGTGTCCAGAGTCGTGGTCATTGGTGCCTCCTGACGAGAGAGAGTTGTGAAGTGCGCCACTGTGGCGGTGCACTATTTCTCCCATGGCCCGGACGTCGCCGCGTGTACGGAAACTGAACACTCAGAGTGGACAGACGGTGGTCACTCGGCTCCGAGCGGTGTCAGATGCCGAGCGCGCGTATTCGTGCGTACAGCGTGGTGCGGCTGATGCCCAGCGCCGACGCTGCGTGGCTCTTGTTGCCGCGGGCCACGTCGAGCGCGTCGAGGATCGCCTGCCGTTCGGCCTGCTCGAGACCCATCAACTTCGATGCTCTCGTCGACCCGCGGTACTCCTCCGGAAGGTCATTAGCTCCGATCGCGCGCGATCCGCGGGCGAGCGCCGAGTCGACGGCCCGACGCAGGACGATCGTCAACTCGGTGAGGTTGCCCGGCCACTCCTGACAGACCAGTGCGTCCGCGGCATCGGATTGCAACTTCAAGCGGGAATCGATGCGCTGCAACACTTCCTGTCCGATAGACGCCAATTCGGTTGTGCGCTGGCGCAGCGGTGGAAGGGTGATCCGTCGCGTGCAGCAGGCGGTGAGCGCGGCGGCCGGACTCGACAGGGATTCGACTGGCCCGGCGACGATTACCACCGCCGGGTCGGCCGGTCCGCGGCCAGCGATGGCCGCGTGCAGCAGACGCATCGACCGTTCGTCGAGGAGATCGGCCCCGTCGATGATGACGCCGCGACCGGACATTCGGGCCGCGCGCAGAACGGCTGCGACGTCGACCGGCGAACCGTCCAGAATCGATGCGGCGACGTCGACGATCGTCGATTCGTCTGGCGGCACCCGCGTGTAGGCGTGCGTCGTGCGTCCGGTCCCGGTTTCACCGCAGATCGCGGTCGTCGCGGCGATTTCACTCGGGGCCCGGAGGGGTGTGGCGGGGATTGCGTCGTCTATCCGCGGACGTAGCCGGAAGACGGCCGCGTGCCGCACGCCCGGGACCCGGTCGACCGCGACGTCGGCGACTACGCCGGACACCAGGGTGATGGCGGGCGGGGCGTGCCGTTCGCCGACGAGGAGGGCGAGCGTGCCGAAGTCGCCTGGGGCGAGGAGTTGGGCGGCGAGCGAATTGGTGAGTTGGAGGTCGTCGCCGACGGCCGCGACCGCTGTGTCGCGGCGCGCCGACGCGCGTTCGAACGCGGAGACCACAGCGCGGTGGTCGGTGTGAGTCCGGTTGAGCAGGCGTTCGGCGATGTCGTCGACGAGTCCGCGGATCAACGGTACCGACAACGGGTTCACGCGGTCGGCGACTTCGGTCATGCAGATGATGCCTGCGAGACGTCGCGTCGCCGGATGGATGATGGGTCGGCCGAAACAGCTCAGCGACCAGAACTGTTCTAGGTAATGCTCGCCGCCGTTGATGACGACGTCGCCACGCACCTCGGCGGTGGTGCCGAGCGCGGTGGTGCCCATCGCGTCCTCGTCGAAAGCCGCGCCGTGGACGGCGCCCGCGTCCGTCAGCCGACTCTCGAGTGTGGCGTCGGCGGAGACGCGCGCAACCATCCGGCTCTCGCTGTCGACCAGCAGTAGTGCCGTCTCGGTTCCGCTCAGGACCTCGACGGCGCGCGCGAGGACCGGCCGAGCGGCGTCCAGCAGCGGGTCGGCGGAAGCGACGTCGGAGACGTTCGGCACTGGTCGGGAGTCTCGTTGCAGCCCCGACAACGCGGCCCGCTGCCACGATGCCGCGATCACATCACGGTGAGGGAGGGAGGTGGTCACGGGTCCACTGTGGCATGGATTACAGTGCGCCGGTAGCCGTTGCGGCCGTCGCGGACACTGATCCCGTTGGGTGCTGCACGTACGGTGACCGGATGAGGGGGTTCGGGGAATTTCGTGTGGTTTTGAGTGGGGTGGCTGCGGTCGTCGCGACACCGATAGCGGCCGCGTCGACCGCGTTGGTCTGGAAGTTTCCGGTGTTCATGGGCGGCGTGATCGGCGGAGTCGGAGCCACTCTGGGTGCCGCGCTCATCGCCGTCGTCTGGTTGACTATCGGTTCGCTCATGCTCGGATCCATCCTGGTCTACGGCCTGGGAGCGTTCGTCGGCTACAAATTTCGGCGTAGCCCTATCTGGGTCGGTGTCGCTGCAGGGGTCGCAGTCGGTGCGGTAGTAGCGGTCACGTACGCGGTGATCGGGGCGTGCTGCATGGGCGTGTGACCGAGTGCCTAGTCCGAACGATCGCCGGGCTACCGTTGAGCCCATGCGCGTAGCGACCTGGAACGTCAACTCGGTAAAACAGCGTGTACCCCGGCTCCTGCCGTGGCTGGACGAGCGCGACCCGGACGTGGTGTGCCTGCAGGAGACCAAGGTGTCCGACGATGTCTTCGCTGCCGAACTCGGCGACGAACTCGCGGCCCGCGGCTACGAGTTCGCGCACGCCGGGCAAGGCCAGTGGAACGGTGTCGCGCTGCTCAGCAAGGTCGGCCTCGACGATGTGCGGATCGCGTTCCCGGGCGCGCCGGGCTTCCCCGACGCCGACGGCCAACCAGAAGGCCGCGCCGTCTCGGCGGTGTGCGACGGCGTCCGAATCCACTCGCTGTATGTTCCGAACGGCCGCGAAGTCGACGCCGACCACTACCGGTACAAGCTTGCCTGGCTCGACGAGCTGCGGACGTCGATCGTCGATGAAGCGGACGCGACTGTTCTGTGCGGCGATTTCAACATCATTCCGACGGACAAGGACAGCTTTGATCCGTCGGCGTTCGTCGGGCATACCCATGTGACCGGAGCCGAGCGGGACGCCCTCGCCGCGTTCGAGGCGCTCGGTCTGCGGGACACGATGCGCGAACAGTGGCCCGACGAGACGATCTATACATATTGGGACTACCGCGCAGGCATGTTCCACAAGGACCTCGGAATGCGAATCGACCTGATCCTCGCGGGTGGGCCCGTCGCCGATCGAGTCCGAGCCTCGTGGGTGGATCGTAAGGCGCGCAAGGGGACCAAACCGAGCGATCACGCCCCGGTGTTCGTCGACCTCGACACCGCGCCGGACGGGAACGTCGGCCCCGTCGTCCCACCGCCGTCCCGGCCGTCGAAGGTCGCGCCCGGAACGGTCAAGCTGCCGCACACCGTCGCGGACTGATCACCGTCCCGCCGCCTTCCGGGCGGCGGTCGTGAGACAGTGGCACCCTTTCCTGATCGAGGGCAGGCTGGGGGCATGGGCATAGAATTCGCGAGCACCGTTGACGCTCCGATCGATGAGGTTTTCGGCTGGTTCTCCCGTCCGGGAGCGCTGCGTCGGCTGCTTCCGCCGTGGCAACCGATGCACGCGGTCAGCGAAACCGACTCCATCGCGGAGGGCCGCGCCGTGCTCGGCCTCCCCGGTGGCCTCAGGTGGCAGGCCCAGCATGTGGGTGCCGACTTCGCGCCCCCGCATCGATTCGTCGACGAGCGCGTCGTCGACGGTCCGCGGAGCGTTCCCGCCGCGTTGGCAGGTCCGTGGCGGCACGTGCACGACTTCCGTGAGACGCCCGACGGACGGACCGAGGTGATCGACCGAGTGCACACCGCGGTACCCGAGGCTCTGCTGCGACCCACATTCGAATTCCGGCATCGTCAACTCGCCGACGACCTGGCCGCGCATCACACCGCGCGCGCCGGTGGGCTCGAGCCGTCGGTGATCGCCGTGTCCGGTGCGTCCGGCATGGTGGGCGCGGCCCTGTCCGCGTTCCTCACGACCGGCGGCCATCGAGTGGTCCGACTGGTTCGTCGAGGCGCCGACGGCGTCGACGAACGAACGTGGGACCCGGCATCTCCGGCCGACGATCTGCTCGATGGAGTCGACGCCGTCGTGCATCTGGCGGGCGCCCCGATCGCCGGCCGGTTCACCGACGGCCATCGGGCTGCGATACGCGACTCCCGAGTGGAACCCACACGCCGTCTCGCCGAGTTGGCGGCCGCCACTACCGGCGTCCACACCTTCGTCAGCGCATCGGCGATCGGGTTCTATGGATACGAACGTCCAGATGAGGTACTGGACGAGGCATCGTTGAAGGGTGGCGGGTTTCTCGCCGACGTCGTCGACGAGTGGGAACGAGCCGCACAGGTGTCCGGTGTACGGACCGTCCAGGTCAGGACGGGAATCGTGCAGAGTCCGCTCGGCGGGACGCTGCGTCTGCAACGTCCGATCTACACCGCAGGACTCGGCGGGCGACTCGGCAGCGGCCGACAATGGCTGTCGTGGATCGACCTCGACGACTTGCTCGATGTCTATCTGCGGGCACTGTTCGACGATCGGCTAGCCGGCCCCGTCAACGCGGTCGCACCCGAGCCCGTGACGGCCGCGAATTACGCGAAGACACTCGGGCGAGTGCTTCACCGTCCCGCAGTGCTGCCGGTGCCCGAGTTTGGACCCGCACTATTATTGGGCCGCCAAGGGGCACGGGAACTCGCGGCCGCGGACCAGCGGGTCGACTGCCACAGGCTCAACGACGTTGGACACGCCTTCCGTCATCCGACGTTGGACGCGTCACTGAGACATCAGCTCGGCCGCTGACCGTGTGATCGTGAGCTGGCGTCATGCCGGCAACTGGTCCTCCAGGTAGCGCGGCTTGCAGATGATCCAGGCTCCACACAACATCACCAGGACCATGCCGACGACGAGCAGGAACGGGACACCCCAACCGTGGGTCACATCGTGCAGGACGCCGAACAGCATCGGTCCGGCGCAGGCGAGTAGGTAGCCGACGCCCTGTGCGAAACCAGACAGCGACGCCGACGCCGCACTGGTTCGAGTCCGGACGTTGATGAGGGTCAACGCCATCGGGAACGTCGTCGGCCCCAGACCGCACAGGAGTGCCCACAGCAGCGGTGCCGACAACGGAGCCCACATCAGCCCGGCGAAACCCGCGAACCAGCAGGCCGCGAAGATCAGGGTGAAACCGAACGGGTTGGCGAAACGCGTCGACAGTGTCGGCGCGACGAATGTCGCGGCTAGGCCGACACCGGAGAAGACTGCGACTGCGGTGCCGCCGAGGGACTCGCTGCCGCCGGCGTCGGTGAAGATCTTCGGCAGCCAGGTGAACATGGCGTAGGTGCCTGCCGACGTCATACCGAACATGAGCGTCATGCCCCACGCCATCGGATTGCGCCACATCGAGATCCCGACGTCCGGAGCGGCGACGGCGGCCTCGCCGTCGATCACTGCGGCAGCGTCACGTCGCGCCGTCGCCCGCCGTTCGCGGACCACCCAGAGCCATGGGCCGAGCGCCGCCACCGGGACGAGCGCCCACACACCGAGCGAGAAACGCCAGTTCGTCGAGTCGGCCAGCGGGATCGCGACCGCGGCTGGGATCACCGTGCCTGCCTGCACGAAGACGATGTACGCCGTGCTGATCGGGGCGATCCGGTCGGAGAAATAGCGTTTCACCAGCGGTGGGATCAGGATGTTTCCGATACCCATGCCGAACAGAGCCACACAAGACAGCACGACCAGCACACCGACGTTCTGACTGAACGCCCGCGCCGCGATGCCGACACCGGTGATCACGACGGCGGCCAACGTCACCTGCTCGATGCCGAAACGGCGACCCAGGCGGGGCGACACGATCCCCGCGACGCCGAACGCGAGAGTCGGCAGCATGCCGAGCAGACCGCTGATCGTGTTGCCGAAACCGATGTCATCGGAGATTCGTTCGAGGAGCGGTGTGAACGACGTGACGGCGGTGCGCAGGGAGAACGCGAAGACGACGATCGCGAGGAGGACGATTACCCGACCCCGTAGGCCACCCGATCCGTATCGTTCGAACGTATGATCCTTCGGTGTCGTCGTCACCGAATTAATGGTGGCAGTCGCCGTCGAGTCGAAGCCAATTCAATTCCGGTGGCACTGATCACATCCAAGTCCACGGGGGTCGGTGCCGCGCCGGTGTGAGTTTCCCACTGTTCGGACCGTGTTCAACCTCGCATGTCAATGATTTTGACCAGGGTAAACCGGGGCGGTAAAGTATTGCGTCGGCGCCTGCCCACGGTAGGTGCTGCCCGAATTCTCTTCCGAACCCGATTCGGAGGAGGCGGGATCGCGAGCCGGATACGACGTGGATGACACGCCCGACCTCGGGGGAGCGATATGGCAGTTGACCGGCGCAGACGTGCCGGTGGGGCGAGTTGCGGACATCGTTCGGAGCGTATGCGGGTGCATGCCTGCGTGCGGACCGGAAGACGTGCCCGGAGCACTAACCGTGACAAGAAGAAGGACCGACGGGAGTCGGCCCACTAGGAGAAAAGAACTCAGTGCCAACTATTAACCAGCTGGTCCGCAAGGGCCGCAAGGACAAGGCGACGATCAAGAAGACCGCCGCCCTGAAGGGGAGCCCGCAGCGGCGCGGCGTGTGCACTCGCGTGTACACCACCACCCCCAAGAAGCCGAACTCCGCTCTTCGTAAGGTCGCCCGCGTGCGCCTGACGAGTGGCGTCGAGGTCACCGCCTACATCCCGGGTGAGGGCCACAATCTGCAGGAGCACTCGATGGTGCTCGTCCGCGGCGGACGTGTGAAGGACCTCCCCGGTGTTCGCTACCGCATCATCCGCGGCTCGCTCGACACGCAGGGTGTCAAGGACCGCAAGCAGGCTCGCAGCCGTTACGGCGCCAAGAAGGGAAGCTGATCTAGATGCCACGTAAAGGACCCGCTCCCAAGCGCCCGCTGATCAACGACCCGGTCTACGGTTCGCCCCTGGTCACGCAGCTCGTCAACAAGATCCTGCTGGACGGCAAGAAGTCGACCGCCGAGCGGATCGTCTACGAAGCCCTCGAGCAGGCTCGTGAGAAGACCGGCACCGACCCCGTCGTCACGCTCAAGCGTGCACTCGACAACGTCAAGCCGACCCTCGAGGTCAAGAGCCGCCGCGTCGGTGGCGCCACCTATCAGGTGCCGATCGAGGTCAAGCCGGGCCGCGCCAACACGTTGGCTCTCCGCTGGCTCGTCACCTTCAGCCGTCAGCGTCGTGAGAAGACGATGGTCGAGCGACTCGCCAACGAGCTCCTCGACGCGTCGAACGGTCTCGGCGCTTCGGTGAAGCGTCGCGAAGACACCCACAAGATGGCCGAAGCCAACCGGGCGTTCGCGCACTACCGCTGGTGACAACCGCCGGACGCGGATCGGGTCAACCCCGATCCGCGTTCATCGGCCTTTTGCCCTCGGGCGGATGGTCGTCGAAGAACCAATTCCAACCTCTAGCGAAAATGCGAGGCGAATAAGTGGCACAGGAAGTGCTGACCGACCTGACCAAGGTCCGCAACATCGGCATCATGGCCCACATCGATGCAGGCAAGACCACCACCACCGAGCGCATCCTCTACTACACCGGTGTGAACTACAAGATCGGTGAAACCCACGACGGTGCGTCGACGACCGACTGGATGGAGCAGGAGAAGGAGCGTGGTATCACCATCACCTCCGCCGCCGTGACCTGCTTCTGGGCCGACAACCAGATCAACGTCATTGACACGCCCGGACACGTCGACTTCACGGTCGAGGTCGAGCGCGCACTCCGCGTCCTCGACGGCGCCGTAGCTGTCTTCGACGGCAAGGAGGGCGTCGAGCCTCAGTCGGAGCAGGTCTGGCGCCAGGCAACCAAGTACGACGTCCCCCGCATCTGCTTCGTCAACAAGATGGACAAGATGGGCGCGGACTTCTACTTCACCGTGCAGACGATCATCGATCGTCTCGGTGCGAAGCCGCTCGTCATGCAGCTCCCGATCGGTGCCGAGGATGCCTTCGACGGCGTCGTCGACCTGCTCGAGATGAAGGCCATCACCTGGCGCGGCACCGTCGAGATCGGCGCCGCACCGACCATCGAAGAGATCCCCGCGGATCTGGCGGATAAGGCAGCCGAATACCGCGAGAAGCTGCTCGAGACGGTCGCCGAGTCGGACGAAGCCCTCATGGAGAAGTACTTCTCCGGTGAAGAGCTCACGATCGACGAGATCAAGGGCGCTATCCGCAAGTTGACGATCAACTCGGATATCTACCCGGTCCTCTGTGGCTCGGCGTTCAAGAACAAGGGCGTTCAGCCCATGCTCGACGCCGTCATCGACTACCTCCCGAACCCGCTGGACATTGGCGAGATCGAGGGACATGTCGTCGGCAACGAGGAAGAGATCATCTCCCGCAAGCCGTCGAAGGACGAGCCGTTCTCGGCGCTCGCGTTCAAGATCGCGTCGCACCCGTTCTTCGGCAAGCTGACGTTCGTCCGCGTGTACTCGGGCCACGTCGATCCGGGCACGCAGGTCCTGAATGCCACCAAGGGCAAGAAGGAGCGCATCGGCAAGCTCTTCCAGATGCACGCCAACAAGGAGAACCCGGTTCCAGACGCGGTGGCTGGCCACATCTACGCGATGATCGGCCTCAAGGACACCACGACCGGTGACACCCTGTGTGACACCAGTGCTCCGATCGTCCTCGAGTCGATGAGCTTCCCGGACCCGGTCATCAACGTCTCGATCGAGCCGAAGACCAAGTCCGACCAGGAGAAGCTGGGCACCGCGATCCAGAAGCTCGCCGAAGAGGATCCGACGTTCTCGGTGAACCTGGACGACGAGACCGGCCAGACGGTCATCGGCGGCATGGGCGAGCTCCACCTCGACATCCTCGTCGACCGCATGAAGCGCGAGTTCAAGGTTGAGGCGAACGTCGGCAAGCCGCAGGTCGCCTACCGCGAGACGATCCGCAAGACCGTCGAGAAGCACGAGTTCACCCACAAGAAGCAGACGGGTGGCTCGGGCCAGTTCGCGAAGGTCATCATCAAGCTCGAACCGTTGGTCGACGGCGAAGAAGGCGCGACCTACGAGTTCAAGAATGGCGTCACCGGCGGTCGTGTCCCGCGCGAGTACATCCCTTCGGTGGATGCGGGTGCGCAGGACGCGATGCAGTACGGTGTGCTGGCCGGCTACCCGCTGGTCAACCTGAAGGTCACCCTGCTCGACGGTCAGTACCACGACGTCGACTCGTCGGAGATGGCCTTCAAAATCGCCGGTTCGCAGGCCCTCAAAGAGGCTGCGAAGATGGCACAGCCCGTCATCCTGGAGCCGATCATGGCCGTCGAGGTCACGACTCCGGAAGACTACATGGGCGACGTCATCGGCGACCTCAACTCCCGCCGTGGTCAGATCCAGGCCATGGAGGAGCGCAGCGGTGCTCGAGTCGTGAAGGCTCAGGTCCCGCTGTCGGAGATGTTCGGCTACATCGGAGACCTTCGGTCGAAGACTCAGGGCCGTGCCAACTACTCCATGGTCTTCGACTCGTACGCTGAAGTTCCGGCGAACGTGTCGAAGGAGATCATCGCGAAGGCGACGGGCGAGTAGAACTCGTTCGCCGTTTTGGCGGAACCCATTGGCGGACCACGCCAGCGTGGACAAACCAATACCCCGATCGGCGGCTCCCGCCGTCGATCGGGGACCATGTAAGAAGCCTCCCCGTAGTGGTACAGATGAGTATCGGTACAGGGAACCCATACACCGTCGACCGGGAACCACCCGGTGGCGCAGAGAAGTCCAGGAGGACATCAAGTGGCGAAGGCGAAGTTCGAGCGGACCAAGCCGCACGTGAACATCGGCACCATCGGTCACGTCGACCACGGCAAGACCACCACCACGGCTGCCATCACCAAGGTGCTGGCAGACCAGTACCCGGACCTGAACGAGAGCTTCGCTTTCGATCAGATCGACAAGGCGCCTGAGGAGAAGGCTCGTGGTATCACGATCAACATCTCCCACGTCGAGTACCAGACGGAGAAGCGTCACTACGCTCACGTCGACGCGCCGGGTCACGCCGACTACATCAAGAACATGATCACTGGTGCCGCCCAGATGGACGGCGCGATCCTGGTCGTGGCCGCCACCGACGGCCCGATGCCGCAGACTCGCGAGCACGTCCTCCTGGCCCGCCAGGTCGGCGTTCCCTACATCCTCGTCGCACTGAACAAGGCCGACATGGTCGACGACGAAGAAATCATGGAGCTCGTCGAGATGGAGGTCCGCGAACTGCTGGCCGCCCAGGAGTTCGACGAGGACGCACCGGTCGTTCCGATCTCGGCGCTCAAGGCGCTCGAGGGCGACCCCAAGTGGGTCGAGTCGGTTCAGAAGCTCATGGCTGCTGTCGACGAGTCGATCCCGGACCCGGTCCGCGAGACCGACAAGCCGTTCCTGATGCCCGTTGAGGACGTCTTCACGATCACCGGTCGTGGCACCGTCGTCACCGGTCGTGTCGAGCGTGGCGAGATCAACGTCAACGCTGAGGTCGAGATCGTCGGCATCCGCGAGAAGAGCACCAAGACCACCGTCACCGGTATCGAGATGTTCCACAAGCTCCTTGACTCGGCACAGGCCGGCGACAACGCCGGTCTGCTGCTCCGCGGCCTCAAGCGTGAGGACGTCGAGCGCGGCCAGGTCATCGTGCAGCCGGGCACCACGACTCCGCACACGGAGTTCGAGGGTCAGGCGTACATCCTGTCGAAGGACGAGGGTGGCCGTCACACCCCGTTCTTCAACAACTACCGCCCGCAGTTCTACTTCCGCACCACGGACGTGACCGGCGTCGTTACCCTCCCCGAGGGCACCGAGATGGTCATGCCGGGCGACAACACGGAGATGCTTGTCAAGCTCATCCAGCCGGTCGCCATGGACGAAGGCCTGCGCTACGCAATCCGTGAGGGTGGCCGCACCGTCGGTGCCGGTCGCGTCACCAAGATCATCAAGTGATGTCTCCCCGCCGGGCGCATTAGCGGAAGTGATTTCTGCGTGCCTGGCGGGACATCACGGATCATGCGTGAAGTGATCTAGCAGTACACGCCGACCTCGTAGCCCGAGGTTCGCCAGAAGCCCCACTCCGTTTCGGAGTGGGGCTTCTTCGTGCTCAGCGTGAGGGCGCGTGGCTGTGCGGGTGGAGGCCGATTGACGGGAGTGTCTACCCTCGAAGGCATGGTGTCTCAACGTCGCACGCTGACACGTGCCGGCCTGTCGTTGTCGATCCAGGTATCGGGGACGCTCGCCCCGCGCAGCGTCCCGGTGGTTTTGGTGCACGGTATGGGCGGAGACCGCACGACCTGGCGGCCGCTTGCCGGCGCATTGCGCGGACGCGGCCGGACAGTGGTTAGTTTCGACATGCGGGGGCATGGACGGACCGGGCCTGCGGACTCGTATCTTCTCGATGACTTCCGCGATGACCTCGCTGCCGTCGTCGACGAACTCGGTGCCGAACGGGTCGACCTCGTCGGACACTCGTTGGGTGCGCACACCGTGCTGCGATATGCGATCGCCGCGCCCGAACGCGCACGCCGGATCGTGCTGGAGGAGGTTCCACCGATGCCACGCGACGACTCCGATCTCGCCGAAAAAGTCACGCCGTCGGCGACACTGGGGGAGAGGATCCGGGGGATCGGTGCGCTCGTCGCCAACCCGGGACCATTCTTGCGGTTCGACCGTGCACTCGGCGATCCGGTGATGTCGGCGTTCGCCGTCGCCGAGCCCGCGTGGTGGTGCAGTCTGCAGCAGGTCACCGCACCGACACTCGTCGTGTCCGGCGGGCAGCGCAGCTTCTTGCCGCCGCAGTATCTGCGGGATCTCGCGGACGCGCTGCCCGAAGGTGACTTCCTGACTATCGACGCAGGGCACAGCGTGCACCGTGATCGTTGTGACGAGTTCGCCGGCGCGGTACTCGCACATTTGTCGTGAGAGACCCTGTTCTGCCGCCTCCACTCGTGTGATGATCAGGTTATGGACTCTCTGATCGTCGTTGAATCGAAGTCTCATGGAAACACTCGTCGGATCGCAGAGGCGATGGCGGCGACACTCGACGCCCGCGTGGTCGCGCCCGACGAGGTGTACGACGCGGAGATCGACGCCGCCGATCTGATCGGCTGGGGTTCGGGCATCTATTGGATGTCGTTCGCGCCCGAACTGCGACATCGGATCGAACGGCTCGATGCCCGCGCGCGAGGCCGTGCGTTCGTGTTCTCCACGAGCGGACTGCCCGAGACCCCGTTGCGTCGGTACTCCCGCACGCTGGTTGCGTCGCTGGCCGGGCGCGGTTTCACCGTGGCCGACGACGTGTTCGCCTGCCGGGGCCTCGACACGATGGGGCCTCTGTCCCTCGTCGGCGGGGTCAACAAGGGGGCGCCGACGACCAACGATCTAGCCGCCGCGCAAGCATTCGCGCGGCGGATCGGAGAATCCTGACCTATCCGTCGCTCGCGATCATCCACGCGATGCCAAAGCGATCGGTGAACATGCCGAAGAGCGAGCCCCACGGGGCTCGGTCGAACGGAATCGTCACCGTCCCGCCGTCGGAGAGTCCAGTCCAAACCCGCCGCAGTTCGTCGGCGTCGGGGCTGGTCAACGATACGGAGATGCCAGTTGGAGCGGTATACGGCATGCCGCTAGGGGTGTCGGACGCCATCAGGACGAGGTCGTCATCGGTGGTGAGCTGTGCGTGCATAACCAGCGTGCGCTCGCTGGGGTCGGGGACCATGTCGGGAAAGTCTTCAAAGGTGGTGACGACGAGTTTCCCGCCGAGGGTCTCACGGTAGAACTCCATCGCGTCGCGGGCATTAGTCCGGAACGAGATGTACGGGTTGAGGTGCGCCATGGCTCTCTCCTTGTGAAGTCCGGTCGAACGGACGGTCGTCTCCGGTGCCCGCAGGTTCCAGTGTTCGCCATATTCAGTGTTCACGCAGCCATTCGGCAGTACAGCCGATGCCTCGGACCCGGAGACCGCCCGCCGCTGAAATGTGAAGAGACGATCGCCCCGCACGAACTTGAGTCGGATCAGATATCCGCGTACCGCGAATTGCCAACGCGGCAATTCGATCGGTCTCGCTCAAGACGTCCACACCGATTTGACCCCCGAGTTCACCTCGTTTGTGCACGGGACATCGCTGGAACCTCATCTTTCCGAGGCGGATTGATTTGAACGAGACCGGCGGCACCCCTCGGGTCGAGTACCAGAGCCTGGATGACTACGTGTTGTATAGCTTGCGCGGATCGATGCCGGTCCGCTCCCACGCCTCGTAAGCCCACGGGACGTAGAGAGCCTTGACCGGCAGTTTGTTGATCAGTGGATTGATCTTGCGCATGAACGCAGCGAACCGGTCGAAGTTGCGCTGATCGCGAGCGCTCCACTCCAAATCGCAGACGTCCCGCATCTGTTGAGGCAGGGTCCCGACGATCACGACGTGGAACGCGCCGTTCAGCGGCGCGGACGCGATACGCCACAGTGGCTTCGGCAGCCACTTAGGCCCGGGGACGCCCTTGCGCAGATAGCCCGTCGCGTACGTGATGGTCCGGGTCGGTACGAAGCGATCGAGCATCGACTCCCAGTACTCGCAGAACTCTTCGTAGGTCTGCGGTTGGCTGCGCGCCGAGACACCGTAGAGCTGGTACCAGACTTTGCTCTCTTCGAAGATCTGCACCTTCTCCTCGTAAGAGAGTCGGCGGATGAACGTGTCGGTGATGAACAGAACCTGGTCAACGAACGTCGCGTGTGCCCAGTAGAACAGTTCGGGATTGAGCGCGTGGTAGCGCGAGCCGTCGCTGATGGTGCCCTTGATGCCGCGGTGGAAGTCGCGGACACGGTGACCCCATTGATGCGGGCGGTCGGAGTACACGGTGCGCATGATCGGTGGGCCGGACCGCTTCGCGCGGCCAAGGAAGTCGTTGAAGATGACCGAATGGTCTTCCACACCCTGCGCGAGCTGCTCGATGCAGTTCTCGGTGCCTGCCAGCCGTTGGAATCCGAGAAGCCCCCGGTTGTCGCCGTAGAACTTCCAGACCAGCGAATCGGCGCCGAGTCGCAATTCGAGCGAATCGATGTCGCCGTCGTCGACGACGGCGGGTTCCGCCTCGCGGACGTGCTCGTCGAAATCCGTAGTTGAGGTCATGGCGACAGCGTAACCCTACTTTGGAACAAAATGAATACTTTGTGCCAAACTGGGGCCGGTCTCGCGTCGGTCGACGACGAACTACCCTGACGGCATGGTCTTCTCGCAGCCGTCAGGAAAGAACAAGCAGTCGCCGTTCGGCACCTCCGACGATCGACGAGACCCGAAGACGACGTTCCGTCTGAAGCCGAAGGATGCGCCGCCGCCGACCATGCCTACCGCCGATGATCTGATCGCGGCGTCGCGAGTGGTCGCCTTGCCGATGCGCACCAAGTTCCGCGGTATCACAGTCCGCGAAGCACTGATCTTCTCCGGCCCGGTGGGATGGGGCGAGTTCGCGCCGTTCACCGAGTACGACGACGCCGAGTCGCGCGTGTGGCTCGCCGCAGGCATCGAGGCTGCTTACCTAGGTGCGCCCGATCCGGTGCGCGACGTCGTCGACGTCAACGCAACGGTTCCCGCGGTACCTGCCGACGAAGTCGCCGAGATCATCAGTCGATATCCCGGTGTGCGGACGGTGAAGGTGAAAGTCGCTGAACCCGGCCAGTCGTTGGCCGACGACGTCGACCGAGTCGCGGCAGCGCGCGAACTCGTCCGGACGGTACGAATCGACGCGAACGGAGCGTGGACCGTCCAGGAGGCAATCGAAGCGATCGCGGCGATCGGCGACGTCGAATACGTCGAGCAGCCGTGCCGCACCGTCGAAGAATTGGCCGAGGTTCGTCGAGCCGTCTCGGTCCCGATCGCCGCCGACGAGTCGATCCGCCGTTCCACCGACCCCATGCGGGTCGCCAAAGCCGACGCCGCCGACATCGCTGTGCTCAAGGTGGCGCCCCTCGGCGGCATGCGCGCACTTCTCAAGGTCGCGGCTCGGCTGCCGATGGACGTCGTCGTGTCCAGCGCCCTCGACACGGCGGTCGGCATGTCAGCCGGAGTCGCCGCCGCAGCGGCGCTGCCGGGACTGCACCGTGCGTGCGGGTTGGGGACCGGCGCGATGTTCGGCCGCGATGTGGCCGCCCCGTTCACCGTCGTTGACGGTCATGTAGCGCTCCGCAGCGTCGTGCCGGCGAACGACTTGCCGCTCGCCTCGGCGCAACGCACGCAGTGGTGGCATGACCGGCTGCGTCGGTGTCACTCCCTGCTCACCGGTGGATGATGGCCGCGCGTCGATATCGGCGACGACGCTGGTTGAGCGAGGGGCGAGCACCACACAGGTCGTGCCGCGCGCTCAACTCGGTTGCCGCACCTTCAACTACTGCGCCGCGACCCGACGACCTCTCAAGCCTGGGTGGCCGATCTGGTCGACGGCGGTCTGAAACGGTCCACGAAAGAAGCCTGGACTAGAAACAAATCGCTTAGTCTGTTCCAATGAGTATGAGCGATGTCACTATGGGCATCGCACGAAGGTTGGGAGAGAAGCGATGACCGACATTCTCGCGAGGCCGGAGGTCGGCAGCGAACTGCGACCAATTCCGATGAGCGATCGCAACGGCGTACTCGAAGTGCTCAGCATGCGGCGCGACCCGTTCAAGTTCGCCGACGACAAACTGGTGCGCTACGGGAACGTCGTGGGGCTCAACGCGCTCGGTGTCCGAATGGTGACCGCGGCCGGCCCCGCGGCGGCCAGCGAGATCTTGATGAACAAAGAGAAGGCGTTCGCCAACGCCCCCGCCTGGAGCTATTTCATCGGCCCATTCTTCAACCGCGGCGTCATGCTCCTCGACTTCGACGAGCACCGCCACCACCGGCACATCCTGCAGGCCGCGTTCACGCCGAAGGTCCTCAAGGGCTACATGGACGAGATGCAGCCGATGATCACCGAACGCATGCAGCGGTTCCCGACCGGTGACGTCCGCATGTTCACCGAACTCAAACAAATCACCCTCGACGTCGCGCTCGAAGTGTTCCTCGGTCTCGAACTGCCCAAGGCCGAAGCCGACCGCATCAACAAGGCGTTCATCGACACCGTCCGCGCAGGCGTCGCGTTCGTGCGCAAGCCGGTGCCCGGCGGCCGGTGGTGGAAAGGCCTGCGCGGACGCAAGATCCTCGAAGAGTTTTTCTACAAGCACATCGCGGCCAAGCGCGCGACGGCCACGCCCGACCTGTTCTCGGTGCTCTGCCACGCGGAGAGCGACGACGGGCACACGTTCACCGACGAGGACGTCGTCAACCACATGATCTTCGTTCTCATGGCGGCGCACGACACGTCGACCATCACCATGACGCAGATGGCCTTCCACATGGCCAAGCACCCCGAATGGCAGCAGCGGGCCCGCGAGCAAGCATTCGAGTTCGGCGAGAGCCTCACCTACGACGACCTCGGCTCGATGGATGTCATCGACGTCGTGATGCGTGAGTCGCTGCGTATGTGCCCGCCCGTCCCCGCCCAGCCGCGCATGGCGATCAAAGACACCCAGGTGCAGGGCTTCTTCATTCCGAAGGGCACGATGGTCGTCGTGCCGCAGATGTCCAATCACCGTGATCCCGAGATCTACGCTCACCCGAACATGTTCGACCCGGAGCGGTTCTCGGCCGACCGCGCAGAAGACAAGGCGCACCGGATGGCGTGGATTCCGTTCGGCGGCGGCGTCCACAAGTGCATCGGCCTGTACTTCGGTCAGATGGAGATCAAGACGATCATGCACCACTTGCTGCGCAACTATGAGTGGACAGTGCCCGCAGACTACGAGATGCCGATGGATTACAGCGCGCTGCCAGTCCCGAAGGACAAGCTGCCAGTCCAGGTCCGGCGCCTTTCATGACGACGGGAACCACACGGAAGAGCAGAGTCACATCGTCTCCGTCCGCGCAGGAGGCGGCGATCCTGGCCGCTGCCGCGAACGAGTTCTCGACGGTCGGTGCGCGCCGCGCCAACATCGACGAGGTAGCGAAGACTGCCGGAGTCAGCCGATCGACGCTCTACCGGCGGTTCCCGAACAAAGACAGTCTGCTGTTGGCCGTCGCGAACGACGCCTTCGAGAAGGGCCTGGCACGGCTCGAGACCGCCACCGCAGGACTCGGTCCGTCGGACGCCGTCGTCGCGGCATTCACCGCTGGCGCCGAGATGGTCCACACCGACCCGCTGCTGCGTCGCATGGTCCTCGAAGACGTCGAACTGCGTTCCATCACCGCGACCACCATCAGCGCTCTTTTCATCGAGATGGTGACCGCTAGGGTCGCCGGGACGCTGCGCCGAGCCGGCGCCGAGATGTCCGAAGACGAACTGCTGCAAGCCGTCGAACTGCATGTGCGCCTGGTTATCTCGTTCCTCGAAGTCCCCAGCGCGGAACCGGAGAAGCAGACCGTCGCGTACGCGTCGCACCTCGCGGCCACCTATCTCGCGCCGATGATCTACTGATCCGTCGCGCCGCTACTCGCCACCCTCACCAGCTCGACAAGGAGCTTCATGTCCATCCTCGATCGGTTCTCGTCCGAACATCGACTGGCGCGGACCCGCGCCGGCGTCTCCGGCAAAGTCGTCGCCATCACCGGTGGCGCACGCGGAATCGGATTCGAGATCGCTCAACAGGTACTCGCTGCGGGCGGCCGCGTCGCCCTCGGCGACATCGACGCTGACGCCGTCGAGGCGGCGGCCGCCGACCTCGGCGTGGAAGGCATCGGTGTGGAAGGCATCGAACTCGACGTCACCGACGCGGCCTCGTTCGAGAACTTCCTCGACGTCGTCGAAGCGCGCGTCGGGCCGGTCGACGTGCTCGTCAACAACGCGGGAATCATGCCCGTCGGTTCGTTCCTCGACTACGACGAGGCGCTGATCCGCCGGACCATCGAGATCGACTTCCTCGGCGTGATCTTCGGTACCCGCGCCGCTGCACGCAGGATGGCGACGCGCGGCGGCGGCCAGGTCGTCAACATCGCATCCGTGGCCGGTCGTCTCGCCGCGCCCGGACTGTCGGTGTACAACGGTGCGAAGTCCGGGGTCATCGAGTTCTCCGAGACCCTCGACTTCGAGCTGTCGCCCCACGGCGTCCACGTCTCGGCAGTCCTCCCGTCCTTCACCAAAACCGGTCTCGTGGCGGGACTGAAGACCAACGCATTCGTCAAGACCGTCGACACCGACGTCGTAGGCCGTGAAGTCCTGAAGACAATCGCTACACGCCGCACGCGGGCGACGGCGCCCGCCTCCCTCGGCTGGGTCGACATGATGCCGATGACTCCGATCGGGTTGAAGCGTCGACTGGCGAAGTTCGCTAAGACCGACACGATCTTCCTGCACGCCGATCAGTCGGCGCGCGCCGACTACAGCACGCGGATCGGTCAGGTGAGCCATTCCGATTAGTGTTGCTCGCATGCCAACCGACCGCCAACTCGCAGGGTTGCGGGCCGCCCGCGCCAAACGGCGGGCTCGTCGGCGAGAGCTCGATGCGGTCCTGAGCGAGCAGCGCCTCGCCTCGTCGGTCGGGCGGAAGCAAGGCCTCGCCGTCGTGTTCGCGATCGTCGCCGTCGCGCTGGCAGGCCTGGCCGTGTGGCAGTACGCGGTCGCGCCGCGCCACTATTCGGACGCCGAATACGTATCCGCGACCGCCGACCGCGTCAGCCTCCTCATGGAGGCCGACAGCGAAGATCAGGGACGCGCCGGCCGCATCTTGTCGGGGGCGACCGGCGAATTCCATGACTCGTTCGCACAGTCGGCCGATGCGTACACCCAGTTTGTGGAGTCAGCGAAGACGAGCGGAGACGGCTCGGTGGACGGGGTCGGTGTCGCCAGGCGGGAAGGCGACTCCGCGTTGATGCTCGTCGCCGCGAGTGTGCGGGTGGCGACATCGACCGGCCAAGACGCGGCTCCGGCGGCGTTCCGCATGCGCGTGCTGATGACGCCCGAAGACGGCGAACTGAAGATCGCCGCCGTGGAGGTGCTCGGGTGAAGAGTCGACTCGAACGACCGGTCACTCGAAACACGTTGATCGGTGTGGCCGTCGCGGTCGTCGTCCTGGTGGGTGCTTTCGTCGTGTGCGTCGCCGGACTGGATCACCGGTCGGATGCGCGGACCGCAGCCACCGCCCGCGACACGGTGTCCGAGCAGGCCGCCGACGCTGTCGCGGCCGTCTTTTCGGTCTCGGAGAAGACCTGGCGGCATGACCGGCAGGCCGCGAAGACACACCTCGCCGACCCCATGTCGACGTCGCTGGCCTCCGCACTGGCGCGCGGTCCAGCGGAAGGAGTTATTTCCGTCGAGTGGGAGCCGCAGCATGCCGCGACCGTCGACATCGACCAAGACACGGCTACCGCCATCGTCGTCGCGCGAGTGACGGTGACCTCGCGGCGCGGTCCGCCGCAGACCGCGGACCGGACTGTGCAGACGAGTCTGCGACGCGTCGAAGGCCGATGGCTGGTCACGGGGATGGACGAACTGCGATGACCGAACCCGTACGTGTACGTAAGGCCCGCGAGCAGTACGACGACGCCGTCCGCGCGGAACGTCGCGCGAGGATCGCGGCGGCGCCCGCGCTACGCGCGCGGGCCCGTCGCCTGCGCGCCGCGCTCCGGCTGGCCGCGGTGGCGATGATTGTGGTCGCGGCCGTCGCATTCGGCGTGGGACTGTGGGGGTTCTTCTCAACCGACGACGTGAACGCCGATGCCGCCGTCGCCGACGCGACGTCGGCCGTCACGACGATGCTGACACCCGACCCGGCCGACGCGCAGGGATACGTCGACGCGATCAGCGACGACAGCGCGGGCGAACAGCGGAAGCGGTTCGACTCCGGCCGCGACGCCCTCGTCGGCTACGTGAGTGGTCTTGACGTTCGACCCGACGGACGTGTGGTGTCGGCAGGAGTCGAGTCGGCGTCCGTCGACTCGGTGGATGTCATAGTCGTCGCGCAGGCCACCGACCCAAGCCTGGTCGGCGGCACATCAGGAGACAACAGGGTGACCGTCCGAGTGCGGATGACACCCGTCGACGACGGCTGGCTCGTCTCCGACACGGAGGTGCTCTCGTGACACGTCGTGCTCTCTGGACAGCGGTCGCCGTATGTGCGCTGATCGTCGCCGCCGTCTTCGGTCTCCTGGCGGTGAACGCGCACCGCGAGCCCGCGGGCCCGGATGTCGCGCCTGCGGAAGCAGCGGCGGCGGCGGTCGGGAAGCTGATGACGTTCGCACCCGACGACACAGCGGATGCGCGCCACCGAGTCGAGGAGTCACTGACCGGTGCGCTCGCCGCCGACTACGCGCTGCGCGGACCAGACGTCGTGTTCCCGTCGGCGGTCGCGTCCCGGGCGACGATGACGGTCGACGTCACCGACGCCGCGACCGTCGCGCACGCCGACCGCTCGGCCCGGGTACTGGTGTTCGCCCAGCAGACCGTCGCCGTTGGCGCGCATACGGATCCGTCGCACGTGGGTATTGCGCGTTGGGCGTGGATGACTAGAGTCGAAGGTCATTGGTTGTTGGCTCGGCTCACATCAGTGTCCCCGCAGTGATCCCGATCTCCGGTCGGCTGTGTGGGCCGGTGCGGTGTTGAGCGAGCCTCGAGTATCGAGACCTTAAGGACACACCTGTGAATGACCCCATTGTGATTGTGGGCGCAGGGCTGGGCGGCGTCCGCCTCGCCGAGAACCTGCGTAACGGCGGATATGTGGGCGGCATCGTGCTGCTCGGTCAGGAGAAGCATCCGCCGTACGACCGTCCGCCCCTGTCCAAGAGTGTCGTGACCGGCGACGACGAGCGCGTGGATCTCAAACCTGCCGAGTTCTATACCGAGCAGGACATCGATTTGCGGACTGGGACTCGCGTCGTCGCGGTGAACCCCGATGCGTACACCGTGACCGTCGAACACGACGGAAAGCGCAGCGAGATCGCCTACGGGACGCTGGTGCTGGCGACGGGCCTCGTCGCGCGACGATTCCCGGGCGTCGCCGAAGATGTGTCCGGTGTGCACGTGATCCGCACGATCGACGACGCGATCGCATTGCGTGATGCGGCTGGGACAGCGAAGCACGCCGCGGTGATCGGCGCTGGGTTCATCGGATGCGAGGTGGCGGCCAGCCTGCGCAAGCACGATGTCGCGGTCACTCTCATCGAACCCACGCCGACGCCGCTCGCCGTGGCGATCGGTGCGCGGATGGGGCAGATGATCACTCGGCTGCACATCGAGGCCGACGTCGACCTGCGCACCGGTGTCGGCGTGGACGAGATCGTCGTCGACGACGGTGTCGCATCGGCGGTCGTGCTCTCCGACGGGTCGCGGGTGGACGCCGACGTCGTCGTCGTAGGCATCGGCGGCTACCCCGAACTGGGCTACCTGGAGGGATCTGGAATCGAACTCGCGCCCCGATCCGCTGGCGGTGGAATCGCGTGCGACGGGGTCGGACGGACGAATGTGCCCGACGTGTACGCGCTCGGTGACGCCGCGAACTGGACCGAGGCGCACGGCGAGCACCACCGCGTCGAACACTGGAACCACGTCGTGGACCACGCTGCTCTCGTCGCAGCCGAACTGCTCGGCCACACGATCGCCCATCAGAGCGTCCCGTACTTCTGGAGCGATCAGTTCGGCCTCAAGATCCAGATGCTCGGATCACCGCGTCCAGACGATGAGGTGCACGTCGTCGACGACGACGGGCGCAAGTTCCTGGCGTACTACAGCCGGGACGGCGTCCTCACCGGCGTGATCGGCGCGGGTCGGGTCGGGAAACTGATGAAGACGAGGCAGTACCTGCAGACGCCGACACCGGTGTCTGCGCTGTTGGACCAGTGAATGCTCGACGCGACGGCCTCGGCCGCTGACATCGTCACCGCTCTCGTAGAGGCCGGCGACCCGTTCCGTGCCGCAGGGTCGCGCCGCTTTTTCAAGACGGGGCCGGGCGAGTACGCGGAGGGCGACGAGTTCGTCGGCATCCGTGTACCGGAGCTGCGCAAGCTCGCGAGAGGGATGCGCGGGCTGCCCGGCGGCGTGCTCGCCGACCTTGTTGCGACTCCGCTACACGAGGCCAGACAACTCGCGCTGTTGACGCTGGGAGTCAACTTCGCCGCCGCGCGCGGTTCCGATCGCGCACACTGGGTCGACGTCTACCGGGATGCGGTGCGGTCGGGCCACGTCGACAACTGGGATCTCGTCGATTGCTCCGCCGAGTCGATCCTGGGTGCGTTCCTCGTCGACGCCGACGACTACTCCGAACTGCTCGACTGGGCGTCGTCGGACAACCTCTGGGAGCGCAGAGTCGGGATCATCGGCGCGTTCTCCTTCATCCGTGCCGGACGGGCCGACGCGATCCTCGCCGTCGCGCCGCTCGTCATCGACGACCGCCGCGACCTGATCCAGAAGGCGTTCGGTTGGATGCTGCGCGAGACAGGGAAGCGCGTCGACCGTGCTGTCCTCACCGACTATCTCGACGCGCATGCGGCACGGATGGGTAGGACTGCGCTGTCGTACGCAGCCGAACACCTGGCTTCTGACGAACGGTCGCGATACCGCGCGATGCGTTGAGCCCGATTCAGTCTGTGGCGGTTTGGTCCGTCTCGCGCTTGGGCGCGCCGCGGCGAACGAGGAGGGCCAGGCCGATCATCGGGATCTGCAGGGGCAGACGGGCCCACGCGATCGATTTCAGGAGCGGACTCTTGTCGACCCAGAGCCGGATCATGTTGACGTTCGCCGGAAACACCACGACGAACAGTGCAGCTGCGAGCCCGGCCGCGGTGCGGCGCGTTCGAGGAACGAGGACTGCGGCGCCGATGCTGACTTCGGCTGCGCCCGACGCATACGTCCAGAACCGTTTCGAACCGGGCATCTCATCGGGGACGATTGAGTCGAACGGCTTCGGAGCGACGAAATGAAGCACGCCGGGAGCCAAGAGAATGCCGGACAGGATGCGCATCAAACGGTCGTGAAGCATGGGGCCGAGTCTAGCCGGGTGTCGAATGCGGTGATGACCCGCCACAATCGGTGATCTCGGGGACAAACAACGTAAGGCGGACAATGATCCAGGTATGGACACGGGGGTCTATTCGCGGGGGCAATTGATCGATCGCGGACTGCCGCGACGCGATTTCGAGCGCGCGGTGGCAGACGGGGACTTAGTCCGCCTGCGGCACGGGTGGTATGCGACGCAGGGCGCGATGCCCGAGGTCGTGCGTGCGGTGAAGGCCGGTGGGGTGCTGAGTTGCGCGTCCGCACTCCGCCTACACGGAGTATGGGTCTTGCCGACCGATCGGTTGCACGTTCGTGGAAATGCCGCGACGGCTCGTGCCCACCCGACGTGGTGCCGCCGCTACGGTCGGCAGTCACCCGAGGTCGCGGCGGTCGACGACTTGCCGACAGCCCTGCTGCACGCGGTGCGCTGCCTGTCTCGGGAGGGCTTCGCTGTCGTCTGCGAGTCCGTCCTGAATAAGGGGCTGATGACTCCGTCGGCTCTGGAAACGCTGTTCGGCGGGTCCCCTGCGGCGATGCGTGCGCTCACCATGTGCGATGGGCGCGCCGAGTCTGGAACCGAGACGATGGTCCGTCTACGACTGCGGACTTGCGGCGCGACGATTACTCCGCAGGCGCAGATTCCAGAAGTCGGGCGGGTCGACCTGCTGATCGGCGCGTCGATGATCATCGAGGTCGACGGCTTCGCATATCACGCGGATCCCGAAGCATTCGAGAACGATCGCTTGCGCGACCTTCACGCGCGAGCGGTCGGCTACGACCCGATTAGACTCACCTATCGTCAGGTGGTCTATCAGTGGGACGTCGTCGGGCCGCTGCTCGCCGAACTTATCTCCCGCGGCGACCACTTGCGCCCACTCGGTTCGCGTTTCCGACACAGTCGTGTCTGATTTAGGCGAGATCGAGGCCGAGATTCGGACACGACTGTGTCAGAAATGCGGGAATCAGAATTCGATGCGCAGCTTGTCTGACGTCGGACGGGCCTGGCAACCGAGAATGTAGCCATCCGCGATGTCGTCCGGATCGAGGGCGCCGGTGACTTCCATGTCGACAGTTCCCTCGAGGAGCGTGCACGCGCACGAACCGCATTCGCCCTCTTTGCAGGAGTATGGCGCGTCCAGGCCTGCGGAAAGCATGATGTCGACGAGGGTGCGCGACCGCGGCCAGGACATCTCGTGGGTCTCGCCGTCGAGTTCCACCTCCACCTGAGCGGCAGCCGCGGCTTCCTCCTCGCTCACTTCGCCGAGTTCGACGTCCTCGAATGGGTCGCCCGCCAGCGAGTTGTAGATCTCGGTGTACACGTTGTGGTGGTCGAACTTCGCCTTGTCCAAACCCGCGTGCACCGCGTCCATGAACGGGCCGGGGCCGCAGATGTACGCGCTGTGCGTGCGCGCCATCGGGGCGAATATGGTCGCGAGTTTCTTCTCCGTCGGCAGGCCCTGAACCGTCTCGATCCAGTGAATCACGGTGAGGCGGCCGGGATAGCGGTCCTGGAGGTCGCGCAGTTCAGCGGCGAAGATGACGTCGTTCTCACTGCGGTTCGCGTAGAAGAATGTGACCGGTCCGGTGCCGTCGGCGATCGCTGTCTTCAAGATCGACATCACCGGAGTGACGCCGGAGCCCGCGGCGATGAGCAGCATGGGTGCATGGATGTTGGATGGCGTGAACACGCCGGACGGCGGGAGTGCCTCGATCTGGACGCCCGCTGCGAGGTTGTCGCAGATCCAGTTGGAGCCGTACCCGTCCGGTGTCCGCTTGACCGTCACCTTCGGCAGGCTGTCGTGTTTGACCGCTGAGGACAGCGAATAGCAGCGGGCCACCGAGCCGGTCTGGTCGCTTGGAATGCGGAGCGTCAAGAACTGGCCGGGCAGGTAGTCGACGAACTTGTCGGCGTGGCTGCCCGGGATGTCGAAGACGATGCTGCGCGCATCGGCGGTCTCGTCGATAACCTCGGCGACTGTGAGGATCGCGCTGCGCGTGCTGTGCGGGGTCAGTTCGGTCATTCGTGCGCTCTCTGTGCGAGGACATCCGACGCGAAGCCGGAACTAGAACGTGTTCTAGATAAGGATATCAGCGCTTGAAACTCTGTCATAGACACTGATCCGCTCCGTGGGTCCGACGGATTCGCGCGGTGCCGGATGGGTGGTCAACTGCGCGGCGCTCCCACGGTCAATGAACCCACACCGTCGACTAGGGTGCGGCCACCGGTCTGGAGGAGTTCGGTGAGGTTCGACGTCGGGTCGAGCAGCCACTGATCGTAGGCGGCGAGTGCGGTGCCGAGCGTCATCCAGGCAATGGTCTGCGGGAGGTGATCGTCCGCTCGCAGGCCGAGGCGGGCGGCGGAGTGCTCGGCGATCACCTGTCGCCAATCGGCGTACATAATCATCGAATGTGCTTGCAGCGCTGGAACGCCCAGGAGTAGCGCCATGCGACTCCGGTGCTGCTCGATCATCTCCTGGGGGACCTCGTTGAATTGGACGAGCGCGCGTGTGAGGCTCTCGCCGAGCGGGACGTCGTCGGGTGTCTCGGCAAGGAGGTCGTGCAGACCGTGGAGGTGATCGTCGAACTCACCCCACGCGAGCGAGTTCTTCGACGGGTAATAGCGGAACAGTGTGCGCCGAGCGATTCCGGCGGCCGAGGCGATGTCGTCGACGCTCGTCTCGTCGAATCCCTGTGTCGTGAACAACTCGATGGCCACCGCGCTGAGGCGTCCACGGGTGGTCGCCGCGGGGCGGCCGCCGAGTGGTCCGGTCCGTGATGTGGTCACGCGGGGCTCCTTTCCTGAATCTGTTGTCGCTGGTCGAGATGCTACGCGGAACAAATCTTCGGGAAACGCTAGCAATTATGCACTCGGTGCCATTACGGTGTGTTGTGAACCACAAAGTATCTACCTCAGGAGGTTGGTTCACATGGCCGAGCAGGCAACCCAGACTCACGACGAGCTCGTCGCCGAGTCACTGGTGGAAGAAGTGTCCATCGACGGGATGTGCGGCGTCTACTGATGACGACTGCAACGACCATCGCTTCCGGCGACCGCTCTGCGGTCGCCGGGGGCGAGCCGCACCCGCCCGTACAACCCGCCTTCGACCCGGCAGCCGCCTGGACGCTCAACCCCTCGGTGGCGTTGCGTCCAGAACCGTTCGGTGCGCTGCTCTACCACTTCGGAACGCGCAAGCTGTCGTTCCTCAAGAATTTGACCGTCGTCGGCATCGTCCGCGACCTCGCCGAGCATCCCAGTGCTGACGATGCGCTCGCCGCCGCAGGTGTCACCGACGACACCCGCTCGCTGTACCTACAAGCGCTCACCGCGCTCTGCGAGTCGGGCATGATCATCCCCGCCGACCCAGGAGTGAGCTCGTGACCACCGTTGAATCCCCGGTCATGCCGTCGATGACCCCGCCGCTAGGCCTCGAACCGCAACCGAATTCGACGCCGAAAGTTGGCCGCCTCGTCGATCAGTTCGAAAAGGGGCTCGACGCGCCCATCTGTCTGACCTGGGAACTGACCTACGCCTGCAATCTGTCGTGCGTGCACTGCCTGTCGAGTTCGGGCAAGCGGGACCCGCGCGAGCTGAGCACCGAGCAGTGCAAGGCGATCATCGACGAACTGCAGCGCATGCAGGTCTTTTACGTGAACATCGGAGGCGGCGAGCCGACGGTCCGCCCGGACTTCTGGGAACTCGTCGACTACGCGACGAGCCACCAGGTGGGCGTCAAGTTCTCGACCAACGGCCTGCGGATCACGCCGGACGTTGCCGAGCGGCTCGCGGCCTCCGACTACGTCGACGTGCAGATCTCGCTGGACGGTGCGACCGCTGAGGTCAATGACGCGGTCCGCGGGCCGGGGTCGTTCGACATGGCGGTCCGTGCTCTGGAGAACCTGTCGAACGCAGGCTTCGCCGACGCCAAGATCAGTGTCGTCATGACGCGGGAGAACGTCGCCCAGCTTGACGAGTTCAAAGCCCTCGCCGACAAGTTCGGTGCGACGCTGCGCATTACTCGTCTACGTCCGTCCGGTCGTGGAGCCGATGTGTGGGACGACCTGCATCCGCTTCCCGAGCAGCAGCGCGAACTGTACGACTGGCTCGTCGCGCATGGCGAGAACGTGTTGACCGGCGATTCGTTCTTTCATCTGGCCGCATTCTCCGAGTCGGGCGGGAGCGGCCTGCCCGGCCTCAACCTGTGCGGCGCCGGTCGTGTGGTGTGCCTGATCGATCCGATCGGCGACGTGTACGCGTGCCCGTTCGCGATTCACGAGAACTTCCTCGCAGGCAACATCACGACCACCGACGGCGGCTTCCAGGAGATTTGGCAGCGCAGTGACCTGTTCACTGAACTCCGCGAGCCGCAGAATGCGGGCGCATGCACCAAGTGTCAGCACTTCGACGCCTGCCGCGGCGGTTGCATGGCGGCCAAGTTTTTCACTGGTCTGCCGCTCGCCGGCCCCGACCCCGAATGCGTGCAGGGCTTCGGTGAGGAACTCCTCGCAGGCGACCGGAACAAGCCGACCGCCAATAAGGATCACTCGCGCGGAGTCCCGCTCACGCTGATGACCCGACCGCCGTCCCGCGACTGCGACGAGAACCCGCTCGCCGGCTTCGCGCCGACCACTGCGAGCGGTTGCTCGTCCACCAACTGCTGCTGAGCAGGCGACCTGTTGATTGAGCGGAGTCGAGATCGGCGACTCCGCTCGATCAACGACGGAATCTCCGCTCATCACTTCGATTACGAAAGAACACACTAATGTCCAAGATCTCCGAACTCGCTGAGAAGAATCCGTGGCGTCGTAACCCGTGGTTCGAGACCGTCGGGGAGGCGCAGAACCGCGCCCGCAAACGGCTGCCGAAGACTGTGTACTCGTCGCTGGTGGCAGGCACCCAAGCCGGTGTCACCGTCAACGACAACATGAACGCGTTCACCGAATTGGGGTTCGCTCCA
Source organism: Gordonia abscondita (assembly GCF_032711245.1). Taxonomy (GTDB): domain Bacteria; phylum Actinomycetota; class Actinomycetes; order Mycobacteriales; family Mycobacteriaceae; genus Gordonia. The sequence goes on along the minus strand of NZ_CP128986.1, from coordinate 699,043 downwards.
CACGTTATCGGGACCACACCCGAGCGGAATCTGACGACGACGGTGATGGGGCAGGAGCTTCCGTTTCCGGTCATGATCTCGCCGACAGGGGTGCAGGCGGTGAACCCTGACGGCGAGGTCGCGGTCGCTCGAGCGGCTGCCAACCGCGGTACCGCGATGGGCTTGTCGAGTTTCGCCTCGAAGGCGGTCGAAGAGGTCACCGCCGTCAACGACAAGACGTTCTTTCAGATCTACTGGCTCGGCAGCCGAGAGGACATTCTCGCTCGAGCGCAGCGTGCGAAGGAAGCAGGCTGCAAAGGCCTGATCGTCACGACCGACTGGGTGTTCAACGTCGGACGCGACTGGGGCAGCCCGGAGATTCCGGAGAAGGTCGACCTCGCCGCGGTCGCGAAGCTGGCCCCGGAGATGATCACCAAGCCGAAGTATGCGCTGAGCTGGTTCCGCGATGGCAAACTCCTCATCCCCGATCTGAGCGCACCGAATATCGCGCATCCGGGCCAGCCTGGTCCGACCTTCTTCGATGTATACGGCCAGTGGATGAATACACCACCGCCGACCTGGGAAGATTTGCAGTGGCTGCGAGAGCAGTGGGGCGGCGAGTTCATGGTCAAGGGCATCACCCGGATGGACGACGCCAAGCGCGCGCGTGACATCGGCGCCACCGCGATTTCGGTGTCGAATCACGGCGGTAACAACCTTGATGGCACCCCGGCCACCATCCGCGTTCTCGGGCCGATCGCCGACGAGCTAGGAAGCGATCTCGACGTCCTGCTCGACGGTGGTATCCGTCGCGGAAGCGATGTCGCCAAAGCCCTCGCACTCGGCGCGAAGGCGGTCATGATCGGCCGCGCCTACCTGTGGGGCCTTGCGGCCAACGGTCAGGCCGGAGTCGAGAACGTCCTCGACCTGATGCGGATGGGCCTCGACTCGACACTCATGGGCATTGGTAAGAACGACGTCGCGGACCTCTCGCGCGACGATCTCATCATCCCTGAAGGGTTCGAGCGCGTCTTCGGCGCGTAACGGTCAGTCGTTAGGCCCCGGTCGTCGATGCTTTCGGCGTGCCGGGGCCTCGTGCTGTCTGGGCCGCTGCCGTAGGTGCGGTGCGCATTCTCACCGTTGGTCGTACCGGCGGACCTTGCACTCGTCCATGCGCCGAAGTTGAGTTTCGGTGAGCGCGGGCGTCGTCAGTGGCTCGGGCTGGCCGTCGGCTCGGAGGCCGGCCAGAATGATTTCGGCGAAGCGCCGCCACGCGCCGTCGACGCCTTGTGTCGCGTCGGTTATCGCAGCCAGCATGCACACGATTCCGAACATGTCGGTCGGCTCGATCTCGGCTCGGATGGCGTGCGCGTCCTTGGCGCGTTCCAGGATCTCGCTGACCAGGGCCTCGACCACCTTCTTGCCTGCAACGAGTTCGGGATTGGAGTGGTCGACGGCCATCAGGATGGTCGCGAGACCCCGGTCGGATGCCATCAGTTCACCGATCGTGGTGATGAATAGGACGACGGACCCCCACGGGTCGTTGCCGGCAGCCGCGGTCCGGATCTGCGTGCCCACGTTGTCCAGGTGGTCGGTGAAGACGCCGACAATCAACTCGTCGCGGTTGGCGAACCGTCGGTACACGGTGCCGACGCCGACGCCTGCGTGCGCGGCGACGTCATCGAGGGTGACGTCGAGGCCGCGTTCGGCGAACAGTTCGCTTGCCGCCGTGATGATGCGGGCTCGGTTGCGTGCGGCGTCGGCGCGGAGGGGGCGCGACGCCGAGGTCTGCTCGCCTGTGCTCATGTTCACACTCTATCAAGTGGAGGATCTTCCTCCGATTGGTGGTACCGTCGAAAATTAAGCGGAGGCTCGACCTCCGATTGTAGATTCGATGGAGAACCTTATGAGCACTCTCACTTCCGAACTCGAACCCGAGTTCGTCGGGGGCACCGGAGCGCGGAGCGGCGACGACCCGCCTGCCGCGACCCGGACGCACCGTCTGCGCTGGGCCATTCTCGGGGTACTGGCCCTCGCCCAACTGATGGTCGTGCTGGACGCGACGATCGTGAACATCGCGCTGCCGCATGCGCAGGCAGATCTCGGCTTCGACAACTCGAGCCGTCAATGGATCATCACCGCCTACGCGCTGGCGTTCGGCAGCCTGCTGCTGCTGGGTGGTCGACTTTCCGACCTCTGGGGCCGCAAGAAGGCGTTGATCATCGGCCTGGTCGGCTTCGCCGTGACGTCGGCCATCGGTGGTGCAGCCGTCAGCTTCGAGATGCTGGTCATCGCTCGTGCCGGTCAGGGTGTCTTCGGCGCGCTGCTGGCACCCGCCGCGCTATCGCTGCTGACCACGACATTCACCGACTCGTCTGAACGCGGTCGAGCATTCGGCATTTTCGGCGCCATCGCGGGCGGCGGCGGGGCCCTCGGACTGCTGCTCGGTGGAATGCTCACCGAATGGGCGGACTGGCGCTGGTGCTTGTACGTCAACCTCGCGATCGCGGCGATCGCTCTGGTCGGCGCACTGATCTTTTTGGACGACACCCGGTCCAAGCACAAGCCGAAGCTCGATCTGCCGGGAGTGGTGACCGTGACGATCGGCCTGTTCGCAGTGGTCTACGGCTTCGCCAACGCGGAGACCGCCGGCTGGAGTGACTGGGCGACGATCGCCTGGCTCGTCGTCGGCGTCGCGGTCCTCGCAGTGTTCATCTGGTTGCAGAGCCGCACCTCGCACGCATTGCTCCCGCTGCGCGTGATCCTCGATCGGACCCGCGGCGGCTCGTACCTCGTGGTGTTCATCGCAGGTATCGGAATGTTCGGCATCTTCCTGTTCCTCACCTACTACCTGCAGCAGAACCTGGGCTTCACGCCGATCAAGACCGGGCTCGCCTTCCTCCCGATGATCGGCATCCTGATCGTGGTGTCCACGCTCGCCACGGCCGTCCTGCTACCGCGGTTCGGTCCGCGCTGGATGGCGGCGACCGGCATGGTGATCGCCGCAGGAGGAATGGTGTGGTTGGCCCAACTGACTTCGACATCGGCATACACAGCCGACATCCTGCCGGGCCTGTTGATCATTGGGCTGGGTCTCGGCATGTCGATGGCGCCGGCGATGCAGGGCGCCGTCTCCGGGGTGTCCGCCGATGACGCAGGCGTCGCGTCTGCGACGGTCAACACCATGCAGCAAGTCGGCGGGTCGGTCGGAACCGCACTCCTTTCTACGATCGCGGCGAGTGCTGCGACGGCCTTCACCACCGATCACCCGGGTATGGCGCCTGCTCGGCTGGCCGCAGACGCCGCGGTGAACAGCTACACCACCGCATTCTGGTGGGCCGCCGCGATCTTCGCGGTCGGCGGTGTCCTGGCCGGAGTAGTTATGCGCAGCGGCAAGCTGCCCGACACTCCGGAGGGTGCCGTGGCGATGGCGCACTGACGCCGCCCCCGGTCGACCAACGCGAGTGCGGTCCCTTCTTCCTCCACGTGAGGAGGGGCCGCACTCGTGTTCGTCGACCTACAGCGAACTCAACTGCCGTTGGATCTGGGCGCGGTACCGGGCGACGTTCGCGGACTTGATGCTCTCGTAGCCGCGGATCATGTCGGGCAGGTCGGCGATCGCTGTCGCCGCCGCCACGCGTTCGGGCGACGGATACGTTCCGAGTGAAGCGAGCAACTCGTCCACCGTGGTGCGGTACTCGTCGATCAACGCTCGCTCCATCTGTCGCACGTCAGCCCGACCGAACGGGTCGAGGCGAGTCCCGCGAAGGCGTTTCATCTTCGCCAGTGCGCCCAGCGCCGGATCGGCCCACGCCCCCAACGCGATCTTCTTCTTCATGCCCAACTCGCGGAGCATCGGCGGGTGCAGCCGGACAGCGACCTTCGCGTCGTCGCCGAACTCATCGGCGACAGTCGCGGCGAACGCGGCGTCACCGGTGAGGCGAGCGACCTCGTACTCGTCCTTGTATGCCATCAGCTGGTACAGGTTTCGGGCGACTGCGACCGTCAGGTCGTCGCCGTGGCCCGCGTCGTGGACACGGCGCACCACCTGCAACCAGGTCCTCGCGTATGTCTCGCTCTGATATGCGATCAGCTCGTCGTACCGGCGCGCGACGACGGCAGACAGTTCGTCGCCGCAGCTCGCCAGGCTTGACGCGGCACGCTCTGCGACCGTGCTCGGCGTGTACGTCGGGACCGGCGCACGTGCCGACGCGACCGCGGCGGCGACCTCGTCGGGTGCGACGACGGCCTGACGTCCACGCCGGAACGCCTGCAGGTTGGCGTCGACGGCGACCCCGTTCAGTTCTATCGCCCGCTCGATCGCCTCAGCGGACAGGAGCAGCGACCCGGTCTGGAACGCGGCACCCACCATCAGCATGTTCGCGTATTGCTCATCGTCGAACAGATCGTCGGAGAGCTCGCCCGCGTTCAGGTATACCGACCGGACGACATGGTCGTCGATGGCGGACCGGACCGCGAGCGCGTCGGGAAACGCCACCGATGTGTCGATCACCATCGAGCCGGTCGGCACCGTCGTCGTCGACACCACTGCGACGGTCTTGCCGGTCGACGCGACCTTCAAATTCACTGGGTCGGCTCCGACGAGCTGGTCGCACGCGAGGTAGACGTCGCAGTCGCCGGACGCGACCTTCGCCGCCTGCTCGACGGGCTTCGACGACACCTTGATGTCGCTGACGACGGCGCCGCCCTTCTGTGCGAGGCCAGTCATGTCGACGGTGCGCGCGGAGAGCCCGTCGAGCGTCGCGGCAGTCGCAAGGATCTGCGACACAGTCACCACGCCCGTGCCGCCGATCCCGGTGACGCGGATGGCGAAGCCGTCGCGCGTCGTCAATCCACGAGTCGATGTACGGGTGGGTGCGACGACGTCCGAACTGGCGATCGGCGCCACACGGCCGCGTGCACGACTCGTCCCGGGTACGACGGTGACGAACGCCGGGCAGTCGCCTTCCAGACACGAGAAGTCGAGGTTGCACGAACTCTGGTCGATCTGCGTCTTGCGGCCGAACTCGGTCTGGACGGGGTGCACGGACAGGCAGTTCGACTTCGCTCCGCAGTCGCCGCAGCCCTCACAGATCCGCTCGTTGATCATCACTCGCCGTCTCGGCGTCGCGAACTGACTGTTCGAGTCGGTGCCGCCACGACGGCGCTTACGGCGCTTCTCGGCCGCACAGTACTGGTCGTGGACGAGGACGGTCACGCCTGCGACCTCGGCGAGTTCGCGCTGCACGTTGATCAAGTCGTCGCGGTGGCGGACCTCGACGGGCTCGGGCAGGCCGAGCGCCTTGGTGCGCGCTGGATTGTCGGAGGTGACGACGATCTTCGCGACTCGCTCGGCCTGCAACAGTGCGAGGACCTGGGGGAGGCTCATCTGGCCGACCGGATCTTGACCGCCGGTCATCGCCACGGTGCCGTTGAACAGCAGCTTGTAGGTGATGTTCGCCCCAGACGCGACGGCTGCCCGCAGCGCGAGCGAACCCGAGTGCATGAACGTTCCGTCGCCGATGTTCTGGACGAAATGTCGCTCGTCGACGAACGGGGCCATGCCGAGCCACTGCGCGCCTTCGCCGCCCATCTGGGTGATGCCCGCGACGTCGCCGACTTGTTCGGGGTCCATCAGCAGCACCATGGCGTGGCAGCCGATCCCGGCTCCCACGATGGTGTTCGTGTCGCCGGGCACCTTCGTGGAACTGTTGTGCGGGCACCCAGAACAGAAGTACGGGGTTCGGACCGCGAGCGGTAGCAGGATGCGTTCTCGGGTGGCGTTCTTCTCGGCAAGCCAGCGACGCGCAGGCTCCACGCCGTGCCGGGTGCCCAGACGGTCCGCGAGACCGCGTGAGACGGAGTCGACATCGAGTTCGCCGAACCGGGAGAACAACGTGGACCCATCCTCGTTAGCCTTGCCGACGATCGCCGGGGCGTCACTTCGGCGAAAGAGGATGTCGCGCATCATCGTCTCGATGAAGTCGCGCTTCTCCTCGACCACGATCACCTCGTCGAGGCCCGCGATGAACCGGTCGAGGACTCCGCGCTCGATCGGGTACACCATGCCGAGCTTGAGGACGCGGATGCCGAGACGTCCGAGGTCATCGTCGGCGATCCCGATCAGCCGCAGCGATTCGCGGACGTCCAGATAGGTCTTGCCCGCGGCGACTATCCCGATCCGGTCGTCTCCGGTGGACGCCACGATCCGATTGAGGCCGTTGAGGCGGGCGTACTCGGTGGCGCGTGGGAGGCGAGTGGTGAGCTGATTCTGTTCGAGTTCCATGAGGCTCGGGCCGAGGAGTCGACCGGACGGAACGTGTGGGCTGGTGCCGAGGCCACCATAGTCGACAGTGAACCGGTCGAGATCGACGACGGCGGTCGACGCTCCGTCGGCGACGTGAGCGGAGACCTTCAACGACGTCCACAGTCCCGACGCTCGGCTCATCAACGCGGCGTGGACGCCGAAGTCGAGGATGTCGGCGCTGTCGGCGGGGTAGAGGGTCGGCATGTACAGGTCGGCCAACGCCATCTCGGATGCGCACGGGATCGTCGAACTCTTGGCGCCCGGGTCGTCGCCGACGAGGGCGACGGCTCCGCCTGCCGGGTCGGTGCCGACCATGTTCGCGTGGCGCAGCGCGTCGGTCGCGCGGTCGAGTCCCGGAGCCTTGCCGTACCAGTAGCCGACGACTCCGGTGCGTGCCACGCCGGACGCATCCGTCGACAGAGTGCCGACTTTAGCGGCGAGCTGGGAACCCATGACGGAGGTGGCCCCAATCTCCTCGTTGAGTCCGGGGCGGTGGGTGATGTCCCACGGGGCGAGGAGTGCTGTGCGTCGAGCGATCTCTAGGTCGTATCCGGCGAGCGGTGACCCCTCGTAGCCGGAGATGAACGATCCGGTCCGAAGTCCGTTCCGACGGTCGATGGCTGCCCGGTCGCGAATCATGCGGACCAGGGCCTGAATGCCGGTCAAGTAGATGCTTCCCGACTCGCGCGTGTAGCGGTCGTCGAGGGAGAAGTGTGCGGGAGCAGTCCGGGTATCGAGGTGTGCGTGGGCACGGTCGTCTGCGACGGTCATGGGTTCACCAGGCCTTTGCGTATCGGCTGCGACTGGCGTCCGGGGTGATGGACGCGCGGGCTCAGCGTGTGTGCGGGGGCCGCGTGGGTGTGCGGCTTGTCTTTCACGATAACGGAATCTGTGATGACCGTCACGGTCGGTGAAACAATCGGTGGAAGCTCTGGCGTACGTGCCGGGTCTCGCGTATCTTCAAGTTCAGTTAATGGTGAATAACCGAAAGGATTGGCATGGTCTCCGGTCAACGAGTCTCGACGAAGCCGGTCCCGAACGCGGCCGACGGATCCGGCTCGCGTGGGCATCGCGCGAATGTCACGCGTCTGCGCGAGCGGCTCGCCACGGTCGCCAAGGGTGGCGGCGACAAGGCGCGCGACCGGCATGTCGGACGTGGGAAGATCCTGGTTCGGGACCGGATCGACGCGCTCATCGACCCGGGGACGGCATTCCTGGAGGTGGCGCCGCTAGCCGGGTTCGGAATGTACGACGGTAAGGCGCCGAGTGCGGGCGTCGTGGCAGGCGTCGGTCGGATTCACGGGCGTGAGTGCATGATCGTCGCCAACGACGCGACAGTCTCCGGTGGCACCTACTATCCGGTCACCGTCAAGAAGCACCTGCGCGCGCAGGAGATCGCTGCGGAGAATCGTCTGCCGTGCATCTATCTTGTCGACTCGGGTGGAGCGATGCTCCTCAACCAGGACGAGGTGTTCCCCGACCGGGACCACTTCGGCCGGATCTTCTACAACCAGGCGACGATGAGCGCGGCCGGGATTCCGCAGATATCCGCGGTGCTCGGATCGTCTACCGCGGGCGGAGCCTACGTTCCCGCGATGAGCGACGAGAACGTGATCGTCCGCAACCAGGGCACCATCTTCTTGGCGGGCCCGCCGTTGGTGAAGGCCGCGACCGGGGAGGACGTCAGCGCCGAGGATCTGGGCGGCGGCACCATGCACAGTTCGGTCTCCGGTGTCACCGACCACCTCGTCGACAACGACGAGCAGGCACTGGCCAAAGTCCGCGAGATCGTGAAGACATTCGGTCCGCGCGTCCCCGCACAGTGGGAGACGTCGCCGACTGTCGCGCCGGAGCGTGAGCAGACCGACCTGTACGACGTGGTCCCGACCGATCCGAAAACCCCGTACGACGTCCGGGAAGTGATCGGGATCCTCGCCGACGGCGGCGAGTACTCCGAGTTCAAGGCGAATTACGGGACGACACTGGTGACGGCATTCGCGACGTTGCACGGGCATCCGGTCGGGTTCATCGCGAACAACGGCGTGTTGTTCAGTGAGTCGGCGCTCAAAGGCGCGCACTTCATCGAATTGTGCGACCAGCGTCGGATCCCGTTGATCTTCCTGCAGAACATCACCGGTTTCATGGTCGGCCGCGAATACGAGCAGGGCGGCATCGCGAAGAACGGCGCCAAGATGGTCAACGCGGTCGCTTGCGCGTCGGTCCCCAAACTGACCGTGATGATCGGCGGTTCGTTCGGTGCGGGCAACTACTCGATGTGCGGTCGCGCCTACTCGCCGCGGTTTCTCTGGTCGTGGCCCAATGCGCGCATCTCGGTGATGGGTGGGCCGCAGGCCGCTGACACGCTCGCAACAGTCCGCCGAGCGGGCATCGAACGGTCGGGCGGGGAATGGTCGAACGACGACGAAGAGCAGTTCAAGGAGCCGATCCGCGACCAGTTCGAGCGCCAATCCGACGCTTACTACTCGACGGCCCGACTGTGGGACGACGGGATCATCGACCCCGCCGACACCCGCACCGTTCTCGGTCTTGCTCTCCAGGCGTGCCGCCACTCGCCGCTGCCGCAGCCCGGCTACGGCGTCTTCCGGATGTGATCGCGAAGATGCGAGAGACCCGATCGATCGACCAGCCGAATAGGGCTCGCTCGCTCCGCGAGCGGAAAGGACAGCTCCAGTGAAGACCATCCGTAAGGTCCTCGTTGCCAACCGCGGCGAGATCGCGGTCCGCGTCATCGACACGCTCGACGTGATGGGCATCGAAACAGTAGCCGTCTACTCTGACGCCGACGTCGATGCGCCGCACGTGCTCGCCGCGGGCGAAGCCGTCCGGCTCGGCCCCGCGCAGGCCTCGCAGAGCTACCTCGACATCGAAAAGGTGATCGCCGCCGCGAAGGCGACCGGCGCGGACGCCGTCCACCCCGGATACGGTTTCCTGTCGGAGAACCAGGCGTTCGCCGCCGCGCTGTCGGATGCCGGCATCGTGTTCATCGGCCCGCCGCAGGAATCGATCGCGACGATGGGCGACAAGATCACCGCGCGCGCCGCCGTCACCGACCGCGGCGTCCCCGTTGTCCCCGGGCTGTCCCGCCCCGACCTGACCGACGAGGACCTCGTCGCGGCCGCGCCGGGTATCGGCTTCCCGGTCCTGATCAAGCCGAGTGCGGGTGGCGGCGGCAAGGGGATGCACCGCGTCGACGACCCCGCCGAGCTGCCCGAAGCCCTCGTGACCGCCCGCCGCGAGGCAGGTGCCGCATTCGGTGACGACTCACTGTTCCTCGAACACTTCGTCCTCACCCCGCGACACATCGAAGTGCAGATCCTCGCCGACACGCACGGCAACGTCGTGCATCTCGGTGAACGGGAATGCTCGCTGCAGCGACGCCACCAGAAGGTGATCGAAGAGGCCCCGTCAGCACTGCTCGACGAGGCGACCCGCGCCCGCATCGGTCAGGCGGCCTGCGACGCGGCCCGAAGCGTCGGCTACACGGGTGCGGGCACCGTCGAGTTCATCGTGTCCGCGGTCGCACCCGAAGACTTTTTCTTCATGGAAATGAATACCCGACTGCAGGTGGAGCATCCGGTTACCGAACTGGTCACCGGCCTCGACCTCGTCGAACAGCAGGTGCGTATCGCGCGCGGCGAGGCCCTCTCGTTCGGCCAGGACGACGTGAACCTCACCGGCCACGCCATGGAAGCCCGCGTATACGCCGAAGACCCGGCCGCAGGGTTCCTGCCGACCGGCGGGGAGATCACCGACCTCGTCTGGCCTGCCGGAGCGAATCGGTCGACGCCCAGCCGGTCGGTGCGGATCGATTCCGGTGTGCGCGCGGGCAGCATCGTCGGCAGCGACTACGACCCGATGCTCGCGAAGGTCATCGTGCACGGCGCCGACCGAGACGAGGCCGTGTATCGGCTCGATGAGGCGCTGGCGCAGACCCGACTGACCGGCGTCGTCACCAACATCGACTTCTGTCGGCACGTCCTCGCCCAGTCCGCGGTGCAATCCGCGGACCTCGACACCGAACTGCTTGATCGTCTCGCCGTCGACTACACCGCGCCGGTCGCGCCGCCCGAGGCGCTCACCGCGGCCGCGCTCGGCGTGCTCGACCTGGGCACATCTGACGACCTGTGGTCGAGCGCGCTGGGCTTCCGGATCGGTGCTCCATCGCCGTACGTCTCCCGGCTGTCCGTCGACGGTTCGCTCCACACGGTGACCGCTGCTCTGCGGTCGGCTCCGGACGCCCGATCGCTCGCCGCCGACGTCACCGTCGCCTCCGATGACCGGTCGTGGAGTGCATCTGTCGTCGTCGTACCGCGCGCCGACGGTTCGATCGGCGTCGCGTGCGACGGGGTGCAGCAGCGGTGGACGGTGCGCGTGAATGCCGACGGTCGGCGATGGGTTGCGGGCAACGCCGGAACATGGCAGGCCACACCACTCAAATCCTTCGCCGACACCGACGCCGACGATGCGGTGGGAGATGTGATCAGCCCCATGCCGGGGACCGTCGTCGCCGTTCCAGGCGTCGACGGCGACACCGTGGAAGAAGGCGCTCCGCTTGTCGTCGTCGAGGCCATGAAGATGGAGCACACGCTCCGTGCTCCGGTCGACGGCGTCGCCACGATCTCGGTGCGAGTCGGCGAGAAGGTCGCCGCCGCAGCGCTACTCGCCCACGTCGCAATCGCTGACAAGAACGAGAACTGACCCAGCCGATCTCTGCAAGGATTCGAACATGGAATTGACCCAAGAATATTCAGACCTCGTCGACAGCGTGCGCGACTTCGCACAAGGCGTCGTCGCCCCGGTCTCGGCTCGGCACGACCGGGACAAGACATTCCCGTACGAGATCGTCGACCAGATGGGCCAGATGGGTCTGTTCGGCCTCCCGTTCTCCGAAGAGTTCGGCGGAATGGGCGGCGACTACTTCGCGCTCGCACTCGCATTGGAAGAACTCGGCAAAGTCGACCAGTCGGTCGCCATCACCCTCGAAGCCGGAGTGAGCCTCGGCGCGATGCCGATCTACCGGTTCGGTACTCGTGAACAGAAGGAACGCTGGCTTCCTGACCTCTTGCAGGCCAAGCGGCTCGCAGGCTTCGGGCTCACCGAACCCGGTGCCGGATCGGATGCGGGCGCAACCGCGACCACCGCCCGTGAGGACGGCGACGAATTCGTCATCAACGGAGCCAAGCAGTTCATCACCAATTCGGGCACCGACATCACCTCGCTGGTCACGGTCACCGCCGTCACCGGTGAGAAGCCAGGCGGCGGTAAAGAACTGTCCACCATCATCGTGCCGTCGGACACCCCGGGATTCGTCGCCGAACCCGCATACGACAAGGTCGGCTGGCATGCATCCGACACTCACCCGTTGAGCTTCACCGACGCTCGCGTGCCGCAGGAGAACCTACTCGGCGACCGCGGGCGCGGCTACGCGAACTTCCTAGCGATCCTCGACGAGGGCCGCATCGCGATCGCCGGGTTGGCGACCGGCGTCGCGCAGGGCTGTGTCGACGAATGCATCAAGTACGCGGGCGAACGCCGATCGTTCGGCAAGCCGATCGCCGAATACCAGTCGGTGTCGTTCGCGATCGCTCGGATGGAGACACGCGCCCACGTCGCCCGGATGGCCTACTACGATGCCGCGGCCAAGATGCTCGCCGGAAAGCCCTTCAAAAAGGAGGCGTCCATCGCGAAGCTGGTGTCCAGCGAGGCGGCGATGGACAACGCGCGTATCGCGACCCAGATCCACGGCGGGTACGGATTCATGAACGAGTACCTCGTGTCGCGGCACTATCGGGACTCCAAGATCCTCGAGATCGGCGAAGGTACCACCGAAGTGCAACTGATGCTCATCGCCCGTTCGTTGGGGCTGCCCTCATGACCGATGACGCCAAACGCATAGTGCAGCGCGGTCTTTGGTTCGACGAGTTCGAGGTCGGAGCCGTCTACGCCCACAGTCCGGGCCGGACCGTGACCGAAGCGGACAACGTCCTCTTCACGACATTGACTATGAACACGCAGGCGCTCCATCTGGACGCCGCATGGTCGGCCGAGCAGCCGGGCTTCGGTGGCCAGCGGCTCATCAACTCGATGTTCACGTTGTCGACGATCGTCGGCCTGTCGGTGTCGCAACTGACGCAAGGGACGCTCGTCGCGAACCTCGGATTCAGCGACATCGCGTTCGGGTCGCCGCTGTTCGCAGGCGACACCCTGTACGCGGAGACCGAGTGCACCGGCAAACGGGTCTCGTCGTCGCGCCCGGGAGAAGGCATCGTGAACCTCACGCACATCGGCCGGAACCAGGACGGTGTGATCGTTGCCAAGGCGTCGCGTGCGACGCTCGTCCGACTCGCACCCGAGGAGAATTGACAGCTATGACCGTCGAACCGTGGATCCCCGCTGGGCCCGCACTACTGTTCTGTCCCGCCGACCGCCCGGAGCGCTACCTGAAGGCGCTCGATCGCGCCGATATGGTGATTCTCGACCTTGAGGACGCGGTCGCACCGAGTAACAAACAGGCGGCCAGGGACGCACTCATCGGCAATCCGGTGGACCCTGACCGAGTGATCGTGCGGATCAACGCGGCAGGCACCGATGACCACGAGCGCGACCTCGCCGCCGTCGGCCAGACCCGGTACCGAATGCTGATGCAAGCCAAAACCGAAGATCCCGCTCACGTCACGGCGCACGGGTTCCCGACGATCGCGCTCATCGAGACGCCGATGGGCGCGATGCGAACCGAGGAGATCGTCGCCGCCCCGAACTGCGTCGGAATGATGTGGGGCGCTGAAGATCTCGTCGCTGGACTCGGCGGATCGTCGAGCCGCTTCGGGGACGGTGAGCCCGAAGCCGGCCAATATCGTGACCTCCCGAAATATGTGCGCGCACGTGTCCGACTCGCCGCGGGCGCCTACCAGAAGGCCGCGATAGACGCGATCCACGCCGACATCGACGACGTCGACGGGCTGGCCGCCGAGGTCCGCGACGCCGTCGCTCTCGGATACTCGGCCACCGCCTGCATCCACCCGTCCCAGGCCCCGCACATCCGCGAGGGGTACGCACCGTCGCCCGAACGGGTCGAGTGGGCGCGACAGGTGCTCGACGGCGCCGTCGCCTACGACGGCGGTGTGTTCGCCCTCGGCGGCGAGATGATCGACGGCCCCATCATCGCCCAGGCTCGCGCCACTCTCGCACGTGCGGGCGAACACACAACTGACTGACCGACACCACACCGTCCGAGCCCCGGAGGAACCATGTCCGACCCGACGTACACACCAACCGACTCGTACAGCCGGGGGGAGGTCGAGCCCGCGCTGCTCACTGACACGATCGGCGGGGTGCTCGCACAGACCACGGCGCGCGTCCCCGACTCGATCGCGATGATCGACGCCGCGATCGACCGACAGTGGACGTACGCCGAGTTCCGGCGGGACGTTCGGGCGCTCGCGGCCGGTCTGCTGCGGTTGGGCTGTACGCCGGGCGACCGCGTCGGACTGTGGTCGCCGAACCGATTCGAGTGGGTGCTAACCCAATTCGCCGCAGCCGAGGTCGGGGCGGTCCTCGTAGTCATCAACCCGTCGTATCGCCGCCACGAACTCGCGTACGTCCTCGCGCAGTCGGGTACGTCACTGGTGCTCGCCGCCGAGAAGTTCCGAGACTCCGAGTACGCGCAGATGCTCGCCGACGTCCGCGACCAGGCACCCGAACTCCGCCAAGTGGTGCTGTTCGAGTCGACCGAATTCGCCGGTCTGCTCGCCGAGCCGTCCGCTGAGGAACTGGCGACGATCGACGACATAGCGGCGGGACTGTCCGCGTCGGATCCGATCAACATCCAGTACACGTCGGGTACCACCGGGTCGCCGAAGGGAGTCACGCTCTCGCACTCGAACATCGGCAACAACGGGTACCTCGTCGGCGAGCTCGTCGACTACACGGAGGCCGACCGGATCTGCCTGCCGGTGCCGTTCTACCACTGCTTCGGCATGGTGATGGGCAATCTCGCGGCGACGTCGCACGGGGCGGCCATGGTGATCCCGGGCCCGGCGTTCGACCCGCGGACAGCGCTGGCGGCGGTCGAAAAGTACCGCTGCACCAGCCTGTACGGAGTGCCGACGATGTTCATCGCCGAACTGGCGTTGCGCGATACCGGCGCAGAGTTCGATCTGTCGTCGTTACGGACCGGCATCATGGCTGGATCGCCGTGCCCGGAGGCCGTGATGCGGCGGGTGATCGACGAGATGAACATGTCACAGGTCTCGATCTGCTACGGGATGACCGAGACGAGTCCGGTCTCGATGCAGACTCGCACCGATGACCCGACGGACCTGCGGGTGGCCACGGTCGGCCGGGTGGGACCACACTTGGAGATCAAGATCGTCGACCCGTCGACCGGCGCCGTTCTGCCACGCGGTGAGACCGGTGAGTTCTGCACCCGCGGCTATTCGGTGATGCAGGGCTATTGGAACGAGCCGGAGAAGACAGCGGAGGCGATCGACGCCGACGGCTGGATGCACACTGGCGACCTCGGCGTGTTGGGCGACGACGGGTACGCCCGCATCACCGGCCGGATGAAAGACATGGTGATCCGCGGCGGCGAGAACATTTACCCGCGTGAGATCGAAGAGTTCCTGTATACGCACCCGGACATCGTCGACGCCCAGGTGATCGGGGTTCCCGACGAGAAGTACGGGGAAGAGCTGATGGCGTGGATCCGCCTCCGCGACGGCGCTGCCACCCTGGATGTCGATGCTGTTCGCGAGTTCGCGACCGGTCACATCTCCCGACACAAGATTCCGAAGTATGTGAACGTCGTCGACGAGTTCCCGATGACGGTCACCGGCAAGGTCCGCAAAGTCGAGATGCGCGCTAAATCGATCGAGATGCTGGGGCTGGGATAAGCGGACTCTTACATTCTCTGCGTCGTCCATCCTCTGCGTCGATCACCGACCGCACGACCCTCATCGCGAACACGCTGTCCGAGCGGGTGGTGCACGGCACTATGTTGAGAACGCAACATTGTCGCGAGTGCGAAGGGGAGTCGAATGGGTCGGTCGCGGATGGAAGCGTTCGCCGAAGAACTGGGTAGCAGGATCGGTCGCGACCTCACGGCGTACGCCGACCTCTGGGAGTATTCGACCGCCGACCTGCCGGGCTTCTGGCGGGCGGTGTGGGATCACTTCGGGCTCGACGCGATCGCCGCGAGTGAGCTTCGGGCCGACGACCCGGTCCTCGCCGACCAGTCGATGCCCGGCGCCGTCTGGTTTCCGACCGTGCATCTCAACTATGTCGACGCCGTCTTCGCACATGCCGAGCAACCCGGTGCGGCGATCGTCGGCCTCGACGAGGACGGTGTCCGAACCGAGGTCGCCTGGAACGATCTCCCGCGTCTTGTCGGGGCGGTCGCCCGGACCCTCTCCGCCGCCGGTGTCGGGCAGGGCGACGTCGTCGCCGCGTACTTGCCCGACATTCCCGAAGCGGTGATCGGCTTCCTCGCGACGGCGTCGCTCGGCGCGATCTGGTCGGGCTGTGGCCAGGACTACGCACCCGAAGGCGCGGCCGGACGTCTCGCGCAGCTCGAACCCAAGGCCTTGTTCTCGGCGTCCGGCTACCGCTACAACGGCAAGGACATCGACAAGCGACCCGATTCCGCCGAACTAGCCCGACTGCTCGGCGTCGGGACGCACATCGTCGTCGGTGACGCGCCACACGGGACGACGGCGTGGACCGACGCGACAGCTGACGGCAGCGACCCGCTGCCGTCCGTGCATGTCCCCTTCGAACATCCGCTCTGGGTGCTGTTCTCCTCGGGTACCACCGGCAAGCCGAAAGGCATCGTCCACGGGCATGGCGGCGTCCTCCTCGAACACCTCAAAGAGACCGGCCTCCACGCAGACCTCGGCAGCGACTCCGTCTTCTTCTGGCAGACGGCCCTCAGCTGGATGATGTGGAACTTCCAGATCGCGGGGCTCCTGGTCGGTGCCCGCATCGTCTGCTACAGCGGATCACCGTTGTACCCGAACGCCGACCGACTGTGGCAGATCGTCGCCGACGAACACGTCACCTATTTCGGGACCAGCCCCGGCCAACTCCAGGCATCGAGGAAAGCCGGCCTCGTTCCGGGCCGCGACCACGACCTGTCTGCGCTTAGGACGCTCGGAAGCACCGGGTCAACCCTCGCCGCCGACCTCTTCACCTGGGTCGACGACAATGTGCGCGACGGTACTGAATCGCCTCACTCCGCCCGACTCGACTTGCCGGTCTCGTCGATCAGCGGAGGAACCGACATCGTGTCCGCGTTCGCGGGCGGATCTGTCGGCATCCCGGTCGTGGCGGGCGAACTCTCGGTGCGGCACCTCGGCGTCGCACTGGAAAGCTGGTCGCCTCACGCGAAACCGCTCATCGGCGAGGTCGGCGAGATGGTCGTCACCGCGCCCATGCCGTCGATGCCTGTCGCCTTCTGGAACGATCCCGACGGCGAGCGCTACCGCGCCGCGTACTTCGCACACCAGTGGGATGTGGCCGACGCGCCCATCGTATGGCGGCACGGTGACTGGGTGACCCTCACTGACCGAGGCTCCCTCATCATCCACGGGCGTAGCGACGCAACCTTGAACCGCAACGGAATCCGGATGGGTTCGGCCGACATCTACGAAGTGGTCGAAGGCGTCGACGAGATAGCCGAAGCATTCGTCCTCGGCGTCGACGGGCCTGACGGAAAGTATTGGATGCCGTTGTTCATCACGCTCGTGCCCGGTGCTGAACTGACCGACGAGCTCACCGCACGGATCGCGTCCGATGTGAAGACCCGACTGTCGGCGCGACACGTTCCCGACGAGGTCGTCGCGGCGCCAGGCATTCCACACACCCGGACCGGTAAGAAACTCGAAGTACCGGTAATTGGGATCCTCGCCGGACGGAGCGAGGTGAGCATCGACCCGAAGTCAGTCGACGACTACTCGCTCATCGAGTGGTACCGGCAGCAGGGGAGAGCTCACCAGTGGTGAATCCGGACTGACGCGCATAATCCCTCTACCAGGAGAGTAGGCGCGTCGTCGTGC
The DNA here is from genome assembly GCF_032711245.1 of Gordonia abscondita. Taxonomy (GTDB): domain Bacteria; phylum Actinomycetota; class Actinomycetes; order Mycobacteriales; family Mycobacteriaceae; genus Gordonia. The sequence continues at coordinate 681,685 of NZ_CP128986.1, read as the reverse complement.
ACGTGTACGACCCACACAGCTCACGTGTATTAGCGTGGACGACGTTCGTCGGAACGGCGGACGAGGCGAGTTCCATGCGTGAGGAGTCAGACGATGAGCTATCCCCAGTCCGGCGGATACGGCTACGGCCAGAACCCCCAGGGGGCGCAGCCGTACGGTCAGCCCGCCGATTACGGTCAGCAGTACGAGGGTCAGCAGTACGGGCAGCAGGGCTACGACGCGCAGGCCCAGCAGGCACAGGCGCAAGCGCAGGCTCAGCAGGGTCAGTACGCCCAGCAGCAGTACCAGCAGCAGTACCAGCAGGGACAGTACGGTTACGGTGCTCCGCAGCAGCCCGCCAACCCGGGTCTGCCGGCTAACGCCCCGACCATCCTGGCCGGCGTTATCGGTGCTCTCGGCATCATCACCCTGTTCTGCGGATTCCTCGGCGCGGTCGGCGTGCCGGACGGGTACAGCGGCACTGCGCCCAAACTGTATGAATCCTTCTACGTTGGACCGTATGTCCTCGTCGCGGTCGCAGGCGTGACGGCGCTGACGACTTTCATTCTCGGCATCGAGAAGTGGGTTGTCGGGTCGGTCTTCGCATTCACTGTCATCGCCGCATTCGTGACAATCTTCCAGTTCTCGACAGCCGAAGGCGACAAGGGCGTGGGCGGGATCATCCTGCTGATCACCTCGATCCTGTCGGCCATCGCAGCGGTCGTGTGGCTGCTCGTCGAGGGCGGCCAGATCAAGCTCGCCGACGCGGTCGCCACCCCCGCTGCAGCCGCACCGGTCGCGGCTGACGCGTCGCAGTATGGCGGAGCGCACCAGGCAGCCGCTCCGGCCGCCGACTACGGCTACGGCTACGGGTACGGCCAGCAGGCACCGGCACAGCCCGCTGCGCCGCAGGCTCAGCCCGGCCAGTATGCGCAGACCCAGTACGGTCAGTCGGCTCAGGCGCAGCCGGGCGATCAGAACGCCACCACCGCGTTCGGCAAGCCCGCCACCGATCCGGGTGTGAACCCGCAGTCCGAGCAGCACTAGGGCTCGCCGCGGCGTGAGCGGATCGTCGAACTCTCTGGCCACCCGCCTCCGGCAGGTGCGCCTGGCTCGTCGTGCCGACAGCGCGCCCCGGAAGGCCGCCACCTGGGACCTAGTCAAGGTGGCGCTTCTCGTCCCCGGACTGTCGATCCTCACGATCGTCGTCGTCCTGGGCATCGTCCGTCTCCTCGCGGGCGACGGACTATCCGGCATCATGTCGGCGACGGCGGCAGGCTGGCTTGCCGTCAACCAGGTTCCCGTCACCATCAGCGGAGTCACGCTCGGCGTCCTGCCGCTGCTTCCGACTCTGCTGGTGTGCGCCGGAACCGCCAAAGTGGTGGCCGAGGGCTCGTCCACCGCGCGTGAACTGCCTGATCTCGTCGGCATTGTCGGAGCCGCACTCGGTGGATCACTTTTGGTGACAGCATTGTCGCTGGCCGTGGTCGCCGACGGTGCCGCGGTCAGCGCAGTCGGCCAGCCCGACCCGCTCGCGGCGTTCGGCTACACGCTTCTCATTCAGGGGATCGCGGTCCTCATCGGGGTCGCGATCCCGAGCCTGCGACCCATCCTCGAAGAATTCGTGGTTCCGGCGACCGAACGAGTGGGTGTGCGCAGCGGCGTCATCGCGTTCGGCGTGCTCATTGCGGGCGGCGCGATCCTCGTGTTCGGCAGCATCGTCATGCACTGGGGTTCCGTGTCGGCCATGATCGGCGACGGCAACTCGTTCGACGGCTATCTCGGCCTCACCGTTCTCAGCATCCTTTACCTGCCGAACATGGTGATGGGGGCCGCCGTCGTCACAACCGGTTCCACCGTGCAGCTCGGTGACACCGTCGTCGACGCGTTCGACGTGTCACGCGGAGCCGTTCCGCCACTCCCCATCGTGTCGGCGCTCCCCGAAACAGGGCTCGGCGGCGTCGGCGGACTGCTATTCGTGGTTCCGCTCGCCGCAGGACTCCTGCTCGGCTGGTACTGCCGCAGCAGCGACCCGATCCGCCACCTGCGCGCGGTCGCCATCGGCTCGGCGGTCGCCGCCGCACTCGTGGTGGCACTGAGTTGGGTGTCCGGCGGTCGACTCGGCGAATTAGGGCGCACTGGTGTCGACGTTGCGACGGCAGGCGTGTTCACATTCGCGTGGCTCATGCTCGCCGGAGCTCTCGTCGTCGGTGGCATGTGGGTGTCGAATCGCGGCGTCCGCCGAGTTCGTGGCGTCGAGGACGACCTCGACTCGTGGCTCGACGACCTCGCCATCCACGACGAGTCTGCTGATGTGCCCGGCGAGATCGACGAGATCGATACCGGCGCCACCGAGGGGACGGGGGCTACCGGGGCAAGTATCTCGGGCAGCGACGGTGAGGAATTCGACGGTGAACCCTCCGGCGAGTCCGACCCTGCCGACGAGTTCGAACCGGCCGGCGGGGCCGAAACGGTCGACGGGGATCCGGTCGAACCTGAACCTGGGCGCCGCGACTGAGTGGTGTCGGCCACTGGTCTCCGGCCTCGACCGACACCGCTCCGAACCGTCAGTTCGCATGCCCTAAACTAGGTGCGTGACAGACGCCCCCCACGACGCAGCGCGCCGCTCTCCCGTCGTGGTACTCGCGTCAGGGACCGGGACACTTCTTGCCGCGATCATCGATCGTGCAGCCTCGTTCGACGCCGCGTTCACTGTGGTCGGAGTCGTCGTCGACCGGCCCTGCCCGGCGGTGCAGATCGCCGCCGACGCCGACATCCCGGTAGTCGAATGCATCCTGCAGGAACACCCTGACCGCGCGACGTGGGATACCGTCCTGGCCGACGCTGTGGCCGCGTTCGCACCCGACTGGGTGGCGACCGCGGGTTTCATGAAGATCCTCGGTCCGGCGTTCCTGCACCGGTTCGGCGGAACTGTCGTCAACTCCCACCCCGTGCGCGCCAGGGAACGACGGCAGCAGCGCGGGGTGGCCGACGCCCTCGCATACGGCGTCAAAGTCACCGGCACCACCGTCCACCTCGTCGACGACGGCGTGGACACGGGACCGATCCTGGCCCAGCGGATCGTCGAGGTGGCCCCCGACGACACCGAGGTCACCCTGCACGAACGCATCAAGATCGTCGAGCGCGCCCTTCTGCCAGAAGTGGTGGACGCGCTCGCCGCCCGTGGCGTTGTCACCGATGGACGAAAGGCACACCTCAAGTGAACGCAACTGCAGATCGCCGCGCCGTGCGGCGCGCACTGGTCAGCGTCTACGACAAGACCGGACTGACCGAGCTCGCGACCGCGCTCCACGCAGCGGGCGTCGAGATCGTGTCCACCGGGTCGACCGCCAAGACGATCGCGGGTGCGGGCGTCCCCGTCGTCGAAGTTAGTGAACTGACCGGCTTCCCCGAATGTCTCGAAGGACGCGTCAAGACGCTGCACCCGCGCGTGCACGCCGGGGTCCTCGCCGACACCCGCAAGCCCGATCACCTGGCGCAACTCGACGAGTTGGGGATCGCCCCGTTCGAGCTCGTCGTGGTGAACCTGTACCCGTTCACCCAGACCGTCGCCTCCGGTGCCTCACCCGACGAATGCGTCGAGCAGATCGACATCGGCGGTCCGTCGATGGTGCGTGCCGCCGCGAAGAATCATCCGTCGGTCGGTGTCGTCGTCGACCCGTCCGACTACGCGAAGGTCGCCGCAGCGGTCGCCGCGGGCGGCTTCGGTCTCGCCGAACGTAAAGCGCTGGCTGCCAAGGCGTTCCGGCACACCGCCGACTACGACGTGGCCGTCGCGTCTTGGATGTCCAGTGACGCTCTCAGCGACGACACCGATTCCGGCGAGCAGACGTCTGTCTTCCCGGTGTGGGTTGGCGCGACGTGGGAGCGCGCCGACGTGCTCCGCTACGGGGAGAACCCGCATCAGGCGGCCGCGCTGTACACGTCGACGTTCGGTCCGGCGGGGCTCGCGCAGGCCGAGCAGCTGCACGGCAAAGCGATGTCGTTCAACAACTTCACCGACGGCGACGCCGCCTGGCGTGCCGCCCACGACCACACTGAGCCTGCGGTCGCGATCATCAAGCACGCCAACCCGTGCGGTATCGCTGTCGGCTCCGACATCGCCGAAGCCCACCGTCGCGCTCACGCGTGCGACCCGGTCAGCGCGTACGGCGGGGTCATTGCCACCAACCGTGAGGTCAGCGTCGAGATGGCCGAGCAGGTCGCTGAGATCTTCACCGAGGTCATCATCGCCCCGTCGTATGCCGACGGCGCCGTCGAAGTCCTACAGCGCAAGAAGAACGTCCGCATCCTGATCGCCGACGCGCCGAGCAGCTCGGTCGCCGAGATGCGTCCGGTGTCCGGCGGCATGCTGTTGCAGCAGCGCGACGTGATCGACGCCGCCGGCGACGACCCCGCCAACTGGACGTTGGCCACCGGCGAAGCCGCCGACGAGCAGACCCTCGCTGACCTGGTCTTCGCGTGGCGCTCCTGCCGCGCCGTCAAGTCGAACGCGATCCTCCTCGCGTCCGACGGCGCCTCCGTCGGTGTCGGCATGGGCCAGGTCAACCGCGTCGACTCGGCGCATCTGGCCGTCAACCGTGCGGGTGACCGCGCCGCGGGCTCGGTCGGCGCGTCGGACGCGTTCTTCCCGTTCCCCGACGGCCTCCAGGTATTGATCGACGGCGGTGTCCGCGCGGTCGTCCAGCCGGGTGGGTCGATCCGCGACAACGAGGTAATCGAAGCGGCCAAGGCCGCGGGCATCACCATGTATATGACCGGGTCACGCCACTTCGCACACTGAGTTCAACCGGGCACGAATCCTGTTGCACAAAGGTCGTGAGGCGACCGTTGTGCAACGGAATTCGATGCGACCTGGAACCGAGCGCCGTTGCGGCGCGTCAAACGGAGTATGGGGACATATCGCCGGATCGCTCGGTTTCTCGCTGACCACGACGGCGTCATCACCGCGGACCAAGCGCGCGGGCTCGGGATGACACGTGGGCAGATCCGTAGCCGCGTGGCCAGAGACGAATGGCGAGCGACGGCGACGGGGCTGTACCGAAGCACTTGCCACCCGATGACCGAACGGGTGCTCGTGCGGTCGGCGGTCTTGGCTCACCACGCCGTTGCCGATCGGACGACGGCGGCTTGGCTGCACGGTCTGATCCGATCGCTTCCGGAGGTGATCACGCTCGCCGCGGACCAGGCTCCACGGCCGGGCAGATGGACTTTCGGGGATGTCGACCTCGTACGCCGTACCTACTGCGCGGACGACGTCACCGACGTCGACGGCATCGCTGTCACCGCGCTGCCGACGACTGTCCTTCTGACGGCTGACCTGATTCGGGACGGCTCGGCCTTCGCCGACCGCATGCTGCAGAAGAAGATCGTGACCGTCCCGCAATTGGTTGCTGCCTGCGAACGCCACTCCGGTCGTGCAGGCGCGCCCGCGCTTCGCAAGCTGCTCGATGTCGTCACTGGCGACTCAGAATCGATCGCCGAACGGCTCTTTGTCGAGTTGCTCACCGATGCAGGCATCGAGGGCTGGGTCCAACAGTTGCGATTCGAGGCGTGGCGGCTCGATTTCGGCTGGCCCGAGCTGAAGGTGTGCGTGGAGATCCAAGGGCTCGCGTTCCATCGTGCTCCCGGCAGGCTGGCCAATGACGAGGCGAAAGCCAACGCACTTGAGCGCGCGCGATGGCGCCGCCTTGGCTTCACCTGGCATCAGCTGACCGACGACCCGATCCGATGCATCGAGTCGGTGATCGAGGTCCTTAACCAGCAGGCCGACGAGGTCGCGTGACGAGCCGGATGCACGAATGCTGTTGCACAACGGTCGTCGGGCGACCGTTGTGCAACGCGATTCGTGCACTCGTTACGGCGTTGCGCGCCGCAGCGTGAGGTATGACGTTCCGGCGAAGGCAATGTCCAGCGCGAACACGATGCCGACGAGGGCGATCGGGCGCAGGTCGACCAGCCATCGTCCGACGGCGGGCCAACCGCCGGAGAGACTGACGACCAGGCACGCCAGGACGATCGCGACGACGATCGTCAGGCCCGTCACGACGAGCCAGAGGGTTCCGAACCGCTTGTAGAGGGTCGCGCCCCAGAATCCGATGGCGAACGCGAACATCGCGATGGTGAAGTACATGAGCAGCGCGACGAACGGGCCCTGGTCCCATATCCACGGCAGGTAGAAGAAGTAGCCGTCGATGCCCCACCCGTCGGTGGCGCGCTCGATGAGCCCGCCGACCAGGAACGTCACGGAGAGAGTCGCCGACGTGAGGATCGCCGTCGCATACGTGCCGAGGAAGTACTCGCGCCGAGTGATGCTCATGGCTTGCGAGAACGGGAACGTGAACGACAACGCTTGGATGCCGACCACCAGGAAGTACCAGAGTGGGGCCTGCGATCCGCCTCCGTAGATCGGCTCGTCCATGTCGTCGATCGAGAAGGCGACCACGGCGTAGATCATCAGACTGATCGCGAACGAACTGATCAGGATCAGCAGCGGCAGCCAGACGAAGGTCTGTTTGTTGAGCAGTTGCATGCGGATCACGTTGCGTGTGCGATTCGCGGGGGAGGTGGTGGTCATCGGAGGGCTCCCGTCTGGTCGGCGTGTTGAGTGAAGCGAACGATCAGTTCCTGCAGGGAGACCGACGAGGTCGTCAGATGCAGTCGCTCGAGTCGGCGCGCGTCCTCGTCGCTGACAACTCCTAGAACGGTCGACGACGCGACCGGTCCGAGATTCTCGCGGTGCAATTCCTCGCGGCCTGCGATGAACTCGTCGACTGCGGCCGCGTTCCCGACGACGGTCACGGCCCGCCCGCGGAGCGCGTCGGCGTCCTCGTCGAGGACGAGGGCGCCGTCGTCGACTACCAGGACACGTTCGATGAGGTCGGCGATCTCATCGATGAGGTGGCTCGACAGCACGACGGTGCGGGGGTGCTCCGCGTAGTCGGCTAGCAGGCGGTCGTAGAAGATCTGCCGGGCCACGGCGTCCAACCCGAGGTACGGTTCGTCGAAGAAGGTGACCTCGGCCCGCGAGGCGAGTCCGATGATCACGCCGACCGCCGACAACTGTCCGCGGGAGAGCTTCTTGATTCTCGTTTTGAGTGGGAGCCGGAACTCGGCGACCAACTGTTGGGCGAACTCGTCGTCCCAGTTCGGGAAGAACAGGCGGGCAGCGGCGAACGCGTGGACCGGGCGCGCGTCGTCGGGATACCGCTGACTTTCGCGGACGAAGCACATGCGGCTCAGTGCGCGGGAGTTCTCGTACGGTTCCTCGCCGTACACCCATGCGTGGCCGGAGGTGGCGAAGTTCTGTGCGGTCAAGATCGACATGAGCGTGGTCTTGCCCGCGCCGTTGCGACCAAACAACCCGCAGATGGTGTTCTGGGGAATGTCGAAGTCGACGGAGTTGAGGGCGATAGTGTTCCCGTACCGTTTCGTGAGGCTGCGGGCACTGACTGCCGAGGTGCGGTCCGAGATGCTGGTCATCGAGGATCTCCTTCCGAGGAGTGCTGGGTGGCTCGGTCGTGAATCAGCGAGACGAGGTCGTCGGGCGTCAATCCGAGTCGGTCGGCTTCGCTGAGTAGCGGCTCGATGAAGCGGTCGGCGAACGACTCCTGGCGTTCGCGGCGGAGCAGGTCGCGAGCGCCGGCCGACACGAACATGCCTACGCCGCGTCGTTTGTAGAGGACTCCTTTATCGACCAGCATGTTGACGCCCTTCGCTGCGGTTGCCGGATTGATGCGGTAGAAAGCGGCCAACTCGTTGGTCGAGGGTGCGCGGGTCTCTTCCGCGAGGCTGCCGTCGATGATCGAGTCGGAGACGTTCTCCGCGATCTGCTGGAAGAGGGCTCGTCCGTCGTCGATCATGAGCACCCCCTGTTCTTTGGTTAGTTAGTTGACTAACTAACCATTGCACCGGGTTGATGGTCGTGTCAAGGGGCTGTGGCAGCCTTACTGTCGTGGATGAGCGACGATGTCCGTGCGGAAGCGGCGAGACGGTTGTGGCGTGCTGTGGTCGCTACTTGGCGGGGGAGGCGGTCCCGCCGACCGCGGAAGCGTTAATGCGCAGCAGGTTCACGGCGTTCGCCGTCGGCGATGAGGCGTACCTGCTCGCCACGTGGCATCCGGACACCAGGCCGTCGTCGTGTCCGATCGATCCGCGGACGCGGTGGCTGCACTTGACGATCGCCGACGTGGTCGACGGGTCGCCGTTGCATCCGCGCGGGATTGTCGAGTTCGTCGCTGTGTACCGGGATGAGGGGGGCCGAGGTGAGGTCCGCGAGCGTAGCGACTTCGCGCGTGTCGGCGGTCGCTGGTTCTACCTGTCTGGTGTCCATCGCTGAGCCGCTCGTCGTCGGCTGTCATATTCAACAGATCTGTTGACAAAGGATGGATGCGGGTGTGTACTCGTATTCAACCGGGAAGTTTAATAAGGAGTGTGAACGATGCCTGACGATCAGTTGTCTCGGGTGTTCTCGGCCTTGGCCGACCCCACCCGGCGTGACATCGTCTCCCGGTTGACTACGGCCGACGCCACAGTGAACGAACTGGCGCAGCCGTATGACGTGAGTCTGCAGGCCGTGTCCCGGCACCTTCGGGTGCTCGAAGACGCCGGTCTGGTGACACGCAGCCGCGAGGCGCAACGCCGACCCGTTCATCTAGAGGCCGACGTGTTCGACCTGATGACCAAATGGATCGAGCGCTACCGCAGGCAGGCGGAGGAGCGCTATCAACGACTCGACGCTGTGCTCGCGGAGATGACCCGACCGTCCGACACATCTAGGCCCGAGGAGAACGCATCATGAACACGACCACGCACACACAGGCGTCGATCGACGCAGACCCGAACCTTCCGCTGATCCGCATCACCCGCGATTTCGCGGCCACCCCCGCGCAATTGCTCAAGGCGCATGTCGACCCGGAACTGTTCGCGCGCTGGGTCGGACCGGACGGGATGGACACGCGCATCGTCGCCTGGGATGCCCGCAGCGGAGGAGAATGGCGTTACGTCGCGGGTCGCGACGGACAGGAGTATGGCTTTCGCGGCTGCTTCCACACGGTCGGCGAGGACGTCATCGTTCAGACATTCACGTTCGAGGGAATGCCAGACGACGTGTCGCTCGAGACGCTGCGATTCGAGGATCTCGGCGACGGGCGAACGCGACTGCATGCCCAGTCGTTGGTCGACAGCTTCGCAGGGCGTGACGCATGGTTGGCGTCGGGAATGGAGGTCGGCGTCGACCAGGGGTACGCGAAACTCGACGCGCTGCTCGCCGAGGACGAGGTATGAGCGCCGTCAGTGATGCCTCACCTGCCGAACGACACCGCCTCGTCGCCGCCGGAATCGCCGACGAGGTCGAGGCGACAACGGACTGGTCGGCGCGGAGCCCGGTGGCGGAGTGGGCGGCCCGCGACGTCGAGATCCAGGTCCTATTGGACGGCGACGCGACACGTGAATTCACACATCCGCACGTTGGGACCATGCCGTTGGCCGAGGCAGTCGACCGGTTCTATACCGCCGACGTGTTCATGCACACGTGGGACCTCGCCCAGGCCGGTCTGCGACGCCCAGATCTCGACCACGATCTTGCCGCCGACCTACTCGCCGGAATGCGGCCGTTGGCGGACATGTTGCGTTCGAGCGGCCAGTACGGTCCCGCATACCCGGTGTCGGGCGTCGTCGATCCCGTGGTCGGCCTGGTCGCGTTCATCGGACGTGATCCGCGTTTCGCGGATTAAACGCACCGCAGGCAAAAGGCTTCTGTGCCGTGCTGTCCTCGGACATCCTCGACTCATGACCACAATCGCTGCGACCACCGACCGTCCCGTCTCGTCGGGTGTCACCTCCGGCGTCGAAATCGACGTCGCACGACTCGGGCCGTCGCACGGCGCCGAGATCTCGGGCATCGACATCGCTTCGGCGACCGATTCTCAGATCGCCGCGGTGCGCGTCGCGCTCGCCGAGTACAAGGTGCTCGTATTGCGAGGTCAGCACCTCGAAGACGCGCAACACGTCGAATTCGCCGCCCGGCTCGGCGACGTGACGGCGGGGCATCCGGTGTGGGACAGCGGCGACGTGCCGGACGAGGTGTACTCGCTCGACAGCACCGATAACGGGTTCGCCGACGTTTGGCACACCGACGTGACGTTCATGCCGCGTCCTCCCGCCGCATCGATTCTGCGTCCGCTGGTACTGCCCGAGTTGGGCGGCGACACCAACTGGGCCGACGCGGAGGCCGCGTACGCGTCCCTGTCGTCGCCGTTGCAGCGGGTCGCCGACGAGTTGGTCGCCGTGCACGACGGCAATCGTGAGTTCGGCTACTACCTGCGGCAGCGTCGCGAGGGCCGAGGCAACCTGTGGGACGGCGAGGAAGTGACGAGCCTGCGGCCCGTCCGGCAGCCGGTGGTCCGTATCCACCCGGAGACCGGCCGCAAGTCGTTGTTCGTGAACCCCGGCTTCACCTCGCACATCGATGGTGTGTCCGACGCGGAGAGTCGCGGGCTGCTCGACGCGTTCTACGCGCACCTCACCAAGCCCGAACACGTCGTTCGGCATCGGTGGAGCCTCGGCGACGTCGTCCTCTGGGACAACCGGAGCACCGCCCACTACGCGAACCGGGACTACACGCAGCGCCGCGTCATGCACCGTGTGACTCTCCGCGGCGATCGGCCCGTCGGGCCACAAGGGCTCATCGAGCCGTTCGGTGATGAAACCAGTCAGTGGTGACCAGCCGAGCGCGCGCCCGTCGGCCGAAACTCCCGTTGCGGGCGAACCGATCCCGAGATAGCGAGTAGCGTGGCACAGGTGGCAGATCAATCCACCAACCCGCCCCAGATCACTACTCTCGGCGAGCTCCGCGCGTCCGATCACGTACAGCGAGGTGTGCGCGATGAGATCCGGAACAACCTGCTGACCGCACTCCGGAACGGTGACGACCCGTGGCCCGGCCTCGTCGGCTTCGACGACACGGTGATCCCGCAGGTCGAACGCGCGCTGATCGCCGGACACGACATCGTCATGCTCGGCGAGCGCGGCCAGGGCAAGACCCGGCTCCTGCGCACCCTTGTCGGTCTGCTCGACGAGTGGACACCGGTGATCGCCGGATCGGATCTCGACGAACACCCGTATGAGCCGATCCTTCCCGAGTCGATCCGTCGCGCCGACGAACTCGGCGACGATCTGCCGATCGACTGGCGTCATCGCAGCGAACGGTACCGCGAAAAGCTTGCGACACCGGATACCTCGGTCGCCGACCTTGTCGGCGACATCGACCCGATGAAGGTCGCCGAGGGGCGCAGCCTCGGTGACCCGGAGACCATACATTTCGGTCTGATCCCGCGTTCGCATCGCGGCATCATCGCCATCAACGAGCTGCCTGATCTCGCCGAACGCATCCAGGTGTCGATGCTCAACGTGATGGAGGAACGCGACGTCCAGATCCGCGGATACAGCCTTCGCCTGCCGCTCGACGTCGTCGTCACCGCGAGCGCCAACCCTGAGGACTACACGAACCGCGGTCGCATCATCACTCCGCTCAAGGACCGGTTCGGCGCCGAGATACGCACGCACTATCCGCTCGACTTGGACGACGAGATCGACGTCGTCGAGCAGGAGGCAGACCTCGTCGCGACCGTCCCCACATATCTCGTCGAGGCGCTCGCACGGTTCACTCGGTACGCCCGCGAGCATCCGTCGATCGATCAGCGTTCCGGAGTGTCCGCACGCTTCGCGATCGCCGCAGCGGAGACGGTTGCCGCAGCGGCGCTGCATCGGGCCGCGGTGACCGGCGAAGAGCTGCCGGTCGCGCGTCCGGTGGACCTCCAGTCGGTCATCGAGGTGCTGCGCGGCAAGGTCGAGTTCGAGTCGGGCGAGGAGGGGCGGGAGATCGAGATCCTCGACTACCTGCTCCGCAAGTCCGTCGCCGACGTCGTCCGAGCGCATCTTGGCGGCGTCGACATGCGTCCGCTCGTCGACGCCCTCGACTCCGGCCATCCCGTCCTGACCGGTGACCGGGTTCCCGCCGCCGACGTCGTTGACGCGATCGGCGATGCGGCCGAGGTCCACAAGGTCGTCGACGACATCGCGGGCCGACTCGACGCCATCGAGTTGGCGGAGCGCGCCAGCGCCATCGAGTTGGCATTGGAAGGGCTCTATCTGGCGCGTCGTATCGGCAAGGACGAGGACGAATACGGTCGCACCGCGTACTCGGTGTCTGCGCCCGACGACGAACTCGAACGCGATGGCGCGTAAGGGCTTCCACCGCTCCCGGTACAGCCGATACACGGGTGGACCGGATCCGCTCGCGCCTCCCGTCGACCTGCGGGAGGCGCTGCGCGCGATCGGCGATGACGTGATGGAAGGCGTGTCGCCCGAGCGCGCGATGCGTGAGTTCCTACGGCGTGGCGGATCGTCGAATCGGGGGCTCGACCGGCTCGCGGAGGAGGCGAACCGTCGCCGCCGGGAGCTGCTGCGCGGCCACAACCTCGACGGTACGTTCGAGGAGATCAGAGAACTCCTCGATTCGGCGGTCCTCAACGAGCGCAAACAGCTCGCGCGCGACCTTGACGACGATGCGCGTTTCGCCGAGATGCAGATCGGCAACCTGCCGGCGTCGACGGGCCAAGCAGTTCGAGAACTCGCCGACTACGACTGGCGTAGTCCGCAGGCGCGCGCCGACTACGAGAAGATCTCCGACCTCCTCGGCCGTGAGGCCCTCGACCAGCGGTTCGCCGGGATGAAGGATGCGCTTGAGGGCGCTAGCGACGAAGATCGGCAGCAGATCACCGACATGCTCGGCGACCTCAACGATCTGCTCGCCAAACACAATGCAGGCCAGGACACGCAGGCCGATTTCGACGAGTTCATGGACAGGCACGGCGAGTTCTTCCCCGAAGGCCCGGAGAACATCGACGAACTGATCGACACGCTGGCACAACGGGCGGCGGCGGCACAGCAGTTCTTCAACTCGCTCACCCCCGAGCAGCAGGCCGAGCTGGCGGAATTGTCGCAGCAGGCGTTCGGGTCGCCCGAACTCATGAGCGCGCTCGGGCAGATGGACGACGCGCTCCGCCAGGCGCGTCCCGATCTGGACTGGGGCGGGTCGCAGGAGTTCTCCGGCGAGAATCCGATGGGCATGGGGGAGGGCGCCGCCGCTTTGCGGGACATCGGTGAACTCGAACAGCTCGCCGAGCAGCTCTCCCAAGGCTATGCGGGCGCGCAGATGGAAGACATCGATCTCGACGCGTTGACTCGTCAACTGGGGGATGAGGCCGCAGCCGATGCACGGACCTTGTCCGAGTTGGAGAAGGCACTGCGCGACCAGGGCTTCTTTCGGCGCGACCCGGACGGCAGCCTGAAACTCAGTCCGAAGGCGATGCGCCGACTCGGGCAGGCGATCCTCCGCGATGTCGCGGCGCAGCTCTCCGCCCGCGGCGGCGACCGTCGCACCGACCTCGCGGGCAGGCTCGGCGAGCCGAACGGGGCGACCCGCGAATGGGCGTTCGGCGACACCGAGCCTTGGGATGTGACACGGACCGTGACGAATGCGGTGGTGCGGACGGCTGCCGACGGCCGTGACCCCGCCGACGGGGTCCGAATCGATGTCCGCGACGTGGAGGTCACCGAGACTGAGGCCCGCACCCAGGCCGCTGTCGTTCTGCTCGTCGACACGTCGTTCTCCATGGTCATGGAGGGGCGGTGGACGCCGATGAAGCGGACGGCTCTCGCGTTGAACCAGTTGATCTCGACGCGGTTCCGATCCGACGAACTGCATCTCATCGAGTTCGGCAGGCATGCGCGGTCGACGACGGTCGACGAGTTGACCGGTCTGGAGCCGAGGATGGAGCAGGGCACCAACTTGCACCACGCGCTCATGTTGGCGCACCGGCATCTCCGGCGGTTCCCGAATGCGCAGCCTGTGCTGTTGATCGTCACGGACGGTGAGCCGACCGCCCATCTGGAGCCGGACGGCGAGGCGTTCTTCTGGTATCCGCCGCACCCGCAGACCATCGGCCTTACGGTGCGCGAACTCGACCACCTCTCACGGATGGGCACGCAGATCACGTTCTTCCGGCTGGGCGAGGATCCCGGTTTGGCGAACTTCGTGGACCGCATCGCCCGCCGGATCGGCGGACGCGTCGTCGCGCCGGACATTGACGGACTGGGCGCCGCAGTGGTCGGCGATTATCTGCGGGCCCGACGCGCACGGTGAGTTTCACGCGCGCAGAACTCCTCGCGTTCGCCGACACGCGGGTCCCCGATCTGATCGGTCCCGGATGCCGCCTCTTGATCTCCGGGATCAACCCGGGGTTGTGGACGGCGGCGACGGGCGCGCATTTCGCGCGGCCGGGCAACCGGTTCTATCCGGCGCTGTATGCAGCGGGCATCACTGACCATCTGATCGACGCGTCCGACGGGATGCGAGCCGCCGACGAGGCCGCGCTCGTCGATGCGGGCATCGGGATCACCAATGTGGTCGCTCGTGCAACGGCGAAGGCCTCCGACCTGACCCGCGACGAATTCGTCGAAGGCGGCGAACAACTGGTCCGGACCGTCGAACGGGTGCGTCCACGAGTGCTGGCGATCCTCGGTGTCACGGCTTACCGGACGGCGTTCTCGATCCCGAAGGCGGCGGTTGGGGAGCAGCCGGAGGGGCTGGTCGGCACGAGACTGTGGGTGCTGCCGAATCCGAGCGGCCTCAACGCGCACGAGAGTGTCGCGTCGCTGGCGAGCGCGTACGCGGAAGCCGCGGACGCCGCCGGTCTGCGGCGCGGAGCCGACTCGTAGGAGCGCCGGTGGCAGCGCCACAGGCAGAATGTTCGCATGGGGGAGATCCTTCGCTGGGTGGCGAACATCATCGGGACTTGTGCACTGGTCGTAGCCGCAGCGGCTTTCGCGCTGCATTTCTGGCCGACGTCGCGCGTTCCGATCGTCGCGGTCGCGTCCGTGTCGCCGATCGTCATCGGGGTGGCGGTGGTGCTCGCGCTCGCCTGTCTGTCCGCGGTGCGCGCCTGGTGGCGGGTCGGATTGACCGCAGTCGTCGCTGTCGCCGCTATCGCGGTGCAGGCGCCGTACTTCGTTGCGGCGCAAGCACTGTCCGGACAGCCGATCACGGTGTTGACGTCCAACGTCATGTTCGGCGAGGGTGACGTCGACGAACTGGCGCGCATGGTCCGCGACAATCGGGTCGACGTCCTCGCCGTGCAGGAGCTGACTGAAGACGGAGCCGATCGGATCGCCGCGTCGACGATCGTCGACGACCTGCCGCACGCCTTCGTGCGGGCCGGCTCGGGAGCGAAGGGGACCGCCCTCTACAGTCGGCACCCGCTGTCGGACAAGGTCGAGTATCCGGGGTTCGTCTTCAACCAGGTCTCTGCTGTCGTCGCCGTCCCCGGGCACGGTGATGTCGAGGTGTTCGCATTGCATCCGGTGCCGCCGACCATCACGCCGCAGTGGGAATCCGAACTCGGACGGCTTGACGAAATCTTGCACGGTGCGCCCGAGAATCATCCGGTGATCGCGATGGGCGACTTCAATTCAACCCTCGATCACGCGCGATTTCGGCGGCTGCTGACCGGTGGATACCACGACGCGGGGGAGATCGCCGGTGTCGGCTGGCTGCCGACGTATCCGACCGACAAACGGTTCCCGGCGATGGTCGGAATCGACCACGTCCTCGTGCGAGGATTGTCGGCGGCGGACGTGACGTCGCACGACGTCCCGGGTTCGGACCATCGAGCAGTGCTCGCGCACGTCGGGTGAGGTCGACTCCGGAAAACTATGTCAGGAGCCACGCGGTCACCGCGATTATCGGAATCGACAACATCGTCGTCACCAGCGCCGAGTCGCGCGCGAGAATTTCGCCGCGCCGGTAACGGGTCGCGTACACGAGGACGTTCTGTGCGGTCGGCAGCGCTGCGATCACCACTTGGGCGAACAGTTTGTGGCCGGTGAGGCCGAACATCCACCGTGCCGTCGCGTACGCGATCATTGGCATCGCGATCATCTTGAGGACCGACACGAGTACCACGTCGCGCCGAGGGCTTTCGCCCTTCTTGAAGACGGCCGTGCCGGTCAGCGTTAACCCGAACGCGAGGAGAGCGAGCGGGGCCGACGCCTGGCCGAGCATGTTCGCCGATTCCAGGATCGCCTCCGGCGGCTTCCACCCCGAGAGCGACACGATCAGGCCGATCGCTCCGCCGATCAGGATCGGGTTACGTAGCGGCACCGCGACGGTCTTCCAGACCGACGTCCGCGTCGACGCGGTGAGCGCGGTCACGTCGAGTGCTGCCAGCGCGACGGGCGAATAGAAGACGATCTGGAACAGCAGGAGCGGTGCGATGAACGACTCGTCGTCCAGGACGAAGATCGCGATCGGCAACCCCAGATTGACTGAGTTCACATACGACGACGAGAGCGCGCCGATGACCAGTTCGGGGATCTCCCGCCGCAGCCACAGCCGAGCCACGACAAGGTACGCCAGCCCGACCGAGACCGCGGTGATAGACGCTATCGCGAGCGTCGAGGAGAAGACCGCCGATAGGTCGCTGGTGGCCAGCGAATAGACCAGGAGCGCAGGCGTGCAAATGAAGAAGACGAGCCTGGCCAGCGTGGTGGACGCGTGTTCGCCGAGCGTGCCGGTCCGGCCCAGGATGTAGCCGAGACCGACGACGAGGAAGATCACGGTGAACCCGGAGACGACGCCTGACACCCGCGTAATGGTAGGTGTCGACCACACATGTGGAAGGTCTCACCCATCTCGTTTTGCCATGTGAGCCTCCGGCCAGTTAATCTGTTCGGGTTGTGTGCCGCGGTCGGATTGCCGTGGATACAGGCGATCAGCGGGTGAGGCGGGTCGGGACAGACCCGGACCCATGCCCGTGCCGAACGTGAGGAAGGGCGAGAACCATGGCAGTACCGAAGCGCCGGATGTCGCGGGCGAACACCCGTAGCCGTCGTTCGCAGTGGAAGGCAGACAATGCTCCGCTGCAGGAAGAGAAGATCAACGGCGTCACACAGCGTGTGCCGCGTCGTCTGGTCAAGGCCGTGAAACTCGGCCTCGTCGATCTCGACCGCCGCTGAGAATACTCGCGACGACGAATCAGTGTTATTGGCTACGGCCGACGAGCGTTCAGCTCGTCGGCCGTAGCCTTTTTGTATTACGAAACTACTTCTGAACGGTAACGGCACCGACATGCGGATCGGTCCGTCAGTAGCGTGAACGTGGGACGAAACCAGCGGCCCGGCGCATTGGCGATAGCAAGAAGGTGGGGACTTACCTGTGGGAACGGATCCAGCGTCGACATCGGACAAGGCGCTCGATCCGCCGGGCCCGATTGCCAAGACCTCCGCGATACCGGTCAATAAGAGGGTCTTCTTCGGTGCCAGCGCGGGAATCATCGGCATCATCGTCTGGGCCTTCATCGACTCCGACGGCGCGGACCGGGTAATTCAGTCCGCGGTCACCTGGGTTGCGAAAGAACTCGGCTGGTTTTACATCGGTCTCGTCGTGACCGTCGTCTTGTTCGTCGTCTGGGCCGCGCTGTCCCGCGTCGGCGGGGTGAAACTCGGCCCCGACCACTCAAAGCCGGTCTACAACCTGTTCTCGTGGACAGCGATGCTGTTCGCGGCGGGTATCGGCATCGACCTCATGTTCTTCTCCGTCGCCGAACCCGTGACGCAGTGGATGAGCCCGCCGACGGGCGAGGGCCAAACGGTGGCGGCCACCCGACAGGCCATCGTGTGGACTCTGTTCCACTACGGGATCATCGGGTGGAGCCTGTACGCCCTCATCGGCATGTCGCTCGGCTATTTCGCCTACCGCTACAACCAGCCGTTGTCCCTGCGCTCAGGTCTCCGGCCGATCTTTGGCGACCGACTCGACGGCATCCTCGGCGACTCCGTCGACATCGCTGCCCTCCTCGGAGCCATCTTCGGATTGGCGACAAGCCTGGGCATCGGTGTCGCGCAGCTCAACGTGGGGCTCGAAGACCTGTTCGGGATCGCGCAAAGTCATTGGGCACAGGCCGGGCTCATCGTGGTCGCGGTGGCTATCGCGACACTGTCTGCAGTGTCCGGCGTCGACAAGGGCGTCAAGCGGCTCTCCGAAATCAACGTGGTCATCGCGCTCGGGCTACTACTGTTCATCCTCATCGCCGGATCCACGACATACCTAATGAATGCGCTGGTCCAGAACGTCGGCGACTTCGCCAGCAGATTTCCGTCGATGGCCCTCGACACATTCGCCTACGAGGACACCGGCGACTGGAAAGCGACGTGGACGCTCTTCTTCTGGGCCTGGTGGATCGCGTGGGCGCCCTTCGTCGGACTGTTCTTGGCGCGGATCTCCCGCGGCCGGACCATCCGACAGTTCGTGTTCGGCACCCTGACCATCCCGTTCGTTTTCATCGTCATCTGGATCTCGATCTTTGGAAACAGTGCCCTGGAGATCGCCCGCGGAAATAGTGATTTCGCGGACACGGCGGTCAACACTCCCGAGCAGGGGTTCTACGCTCTCCTGCACCAGTACCCCGGTGCGACGGTGCTCGTTGTCATCGCGACGTTCACCGGCATGTTGTTCTACATCACGAGTGCCGACTCGGGTGCTCTCGTGATGGCACACTTCAGCTCGCACGTCACCGACAACGAGTCCGACGCCAGGCGCTGGGTTCGCATCTTCTGGGCGGTCGTGACCGGCCTGTTGACTATGGCGATGCTGTTTATCGGCGGCATCACCACCTTGCAGAACGCGACGGTGATCATGGGGCTGCCGTTCGCGGTGGTCGTCGCACTGATGATGCTCGGCCTGTTCCGAGCGTTGCAGGCCGAAGGCGATTGGGTTGATTCGCGGCGAAGCGCGCTCACCCATGCGCTCTCGCATCGTTCGTCGGGCGGCACCGCATTGAACTGGCGCCAACGCGTCAAACGGCTCGTCCGGTACCCCGACGCCGACGACATCCGGAGATTCTCGGAGACGATCGTGCGGCCGGCCCTGGCGGACGTCGCCGACGAACTCGTACAGGCGGGGATGGACGCGACTACCGGGTCCGCTCACGTCGACGCCTACGGGTTGGAGAGCTACCACCTCGACGTCGACTTCGGGGGTGGCCGCACATTCCACTACCAGGTGTATCCGACCCGCCACCCGACGCCGGTGTTCGGCCGTTCTCCCGGCGCGGGCGACCTGTTCTTCCGGCTCGAGGTATTCACCGCGCAGGGCAGCGAGGGCTTCGACGTGTACGGACTCACCGAACCGCAGATCAGCTCTAATGTGCTCGACCACTACGAGCGTCACTTGCACTACTTGGAGATCGTCGGCAGCGACACTGCGACGATCGTCGGAGACAACGTCACCGACTGGTCGGCCGACTTCGACGACGGCCCCGACCCGGCGACCACACAGACTAAACCCGCATCAGATGCCGGTGTCGCAGACCCGGCGAAGGAGGAATCGTGAGCGCACAGACCCTGTTCATCGACGGACGGTGGGAGGCCGCCGCCGACGGTGCCACCCGAGACATCCGGTGCCCAGCCGACGGGACTCTGGTGGCGACCGTAAGCGAGGCGGGTGCCACCGACACCGAACGCGCCATCGCGGCCGCGCGTCGCGCATTCGACGACCGGCGCTGGGCGTCGGTGCCTGCCAGTGAACGCGGCCGGCTGTTGGCGAAACTCGCCGATGGCATTCGGGATCGGCACGAGGAGTTCGCGCGCGCCGAGGCCCTCGACACCGGGAAACGGATCGTCGAAGCCCGCATCGATATGGACGACATCATCAACTGCTTCGACTACTTCGCCGAACTCGCGTCCAAAGACGCGGGTCGGGTGGTCGACGCCGGTTCGGAGTCCGTCGTCAGCCGTATCCAGTACGAGCCGGTGGGTGTCTGCGGGTTGATCACGCCGTGGAACTATCCGCTGTTGCAGGCGGCGTGGAAGATCGGCCCCGCGCTCGCCGCGGGCTGCTCGTTCGTTCTGAAGCCCGCCGAACTGACACCGCACACTGCGATCGCGACCATGCAGCTGCTCGACGACCTTGGGTTGCCTGCCGGCGTCGCGAACCTGGTGACCGGGGCGGGCGCGCAGGCCGGTGCCCCGTTGTCCACGCATCCGGACGTCGACATGGTCTCGTTCACCGGGGGACTGGTGACCGGCCGGGTGATCGCGGCGTCGGCGGCGTCGACCGTGAAGAAGGTCGCGCTGGAACTCGGCGGCAAGAACCCCAACGTCGTGTTCGCGGACGCCGACTTCGACGCCGCTGTCGACAATGCGCTCAACGCCGCGTTCGTCCATTCCGGCCAGGTGTGCTCGGCGGGTGCGCGACTCGTCGTCGAAGAGTCGATCGCCGAGAAGTTCGTCGACGCGCTGGTGGAGCGGGCCGGGCAGATCCGGCTCGGCGGGCCGTTCGATGAGGCGGCGGAGACCGGTCCGCTGATCTCGGCGGCCCACCGCGACAAAGTCCACGCCTATGTCCAGGCGGGTGTCGCCGACGGTGCCCGACTGCGGTGCGGCGGCCGATTCGCCACCGGCACATCGGGGTCGAGCGATCTCGACGCGGGTTTCTACTACCAGATGACCATCCTCGACCAGGTGCGGCGCGGCATGTCCGTCGTCGTCGACGAAGCGTTCGGCCCGGTGGTCACGGTGGAGACCTTCACCGATGAGGACGACGCCGTCACGACCGCGAACGACACGATCTACGGTCTCGCGGGCGCCGTGTGGACGCAGGACGCGGGTAAGGCACAGCGTGTCGCGAACCGGCTGCGGCACGGAACCGTGTGGATCAACGATTTCCACCCGTACCTCCCGCAGGCCGAGTGGGGTGGGTTCGGGCAGTCCGGTGTCGGCCGCGAACTCGGTCCCGTCGGGCTCGACGAATACCGCGAAGCTAAGCACGTGTACCAGAACATTGCCCCTGAAGTGACCGGTTGGTTCGCCGACCGGACGAGTGAGGAGAACTGACATGAGCCCTGATTCGTTCGACTCTGATTCGTTCGACTACGTCGTCGTCGGCGGCGGCTCGGCGGGCTGCGCCGCCGCCGCACGGCTCTCCGAAGACCCGTCGGTCCGGGTCGCACTCGTCGAGGCCGGCCCCGACGATCGCGCCGTCCCCGAAGTGCTGCAGCTCAATCGGTGGATGGAATTGCTCGAATCGGGGTACGACTGGGACTATCCGGTGGAACCGCAGGCGTCGGGCAACTCGTTCCTGCGCCACGCGCGGGCACGTGTCCTCGGCGGCTGCTCGTCCCACAACTCGTGTATCGCGTTCTGGCCGCCGCGTGAGGACCTCGACGAGTGGGAACGCAAGTTCGGCGCGACCGGCTGGAACGCCGAGACCATGTGGCCGATCCTCAAGCGGTTGGAGACCAACGAGGATGCCGGCCCGAACGCGCCGCACCACGGCGACAGCGGCCCAGTGCATCTGATGAACGTGCCGTCGAACGATCAGTGCGGCGTCGCATTGCTTGCGGCGGCCGCCGAGGCGGGACTGCCGACCAGCACGTTCAACACCGGGACGACCGTCACACGCGGCGCGAACTTCTTCCAGATCAACCGGCGGGCCGACGGTACGCGCGCATCGTCGTCCGTCTCGTACATCCACCCGATCGTCGACCGCGAGAACTTCACGCTGCTCACTGGGTTGCGCGCTAAACGACTCCTCTTCGACGGCACCCGCTGCACGGGTGTCGAGGTGGTCGACAACCAGTTCGGCCAGGCGCGGACGATCACGGCCGAACGCGAACTCGTGTTGTCGTCCGGTGCCATCGACACACCGAAACTGCTGATGCTCTCGGGTATCGGACCGGCCGACCACTTGCGTGCCAGCGGTGTCGACGTGCTCGTTGACTCGTCGGGAGTTGGCCTCAACCTGCAGGACCACCCGGAGGGCGTCATCTCCTGGGTCGCCAAGCAACCGATGCCGACCGGCTCCACCCAATGGTGGGAGATCGGGATCTTCGACACGGTCGACGATGGCCTCGACCGACCCGACCTGATGATGCACTACGGCAGTGTGCCGTTCGACATGCACACCGTACGGCAGGGCTATCCGACACAGGAGAACGTCTTCTGCCTCACCCCGAACGTCACACACGCGCGCTCGCGCGGCACTGTTCGCTTGCGTTCGCGTGACTTCCGGGACAAGCCGATGGTGGACCCGCGCTACTTCAGCGATCCTGAAGGCTACGACATCCGCATCATGACGGCAGGTATCCGCCGTGCGCGCGACATCGTCGCCCAACCGGCGCTCGCCGCGTGGGCGGGGGAGGAACTGTTCCCCGGACCGGGCGCGGTCGCTGACGCCGACTTGGCCGACTATATTCGGGCCACCCACAACACCGTCTACCATCCGGTTGGCACGGCGGCGATGGGCTCAGCCGACGATGCCCCGGTCGACGCGCAGCTGCGGGTGAAAGGTACCGAGGGGCTTCGTGTCGCCGACGCTTCCGTCTTCCCCGCACACATCTCGGTGAACCCGAACATCACCGTCATGATGATCGGTGAACGCTGCGCCGACCTGCTGAGGGGCGATTCCTAACCACTCCGGTCGCTCGGGCGGAGTCGAGACCGATCCCGACTCCGCTCGAGGGGCAGGCGAACCGCCCTACCAGTAGGCGGTCAGCGACCCGCTACTGCGACAGGAATTTGTTGACGCCGCGGTTGAGGACGTTCGGAATGAACTTGGCCGCGTTGCCAAGGACCGTGGTCTGGACGCCGACGGAGTAGCTCGTACGGCGGATCAGCTTGTCGACGGTCGTCGGGTGCACCGAATCCCAGACCTTCTCCGCGACGTCTTCGGCGGTGAGGCGGACGCCGAGCGTCTGGGTGCTCTTGGCGTCGGTCTCGGCGGCTAGCGCGGTCTTGGCCCACAGCGGCCAGATGGAGACGGCGCGGATGTCGTCGTCCTGCCATTCGAGTTCGAGGGCTTCGGTGAGTCCCGCGACGTAGAACTTGGTGGCGCTGTAGGTCGCGATGCCGGGCTGCCCGTAGATGGCGGACGCCGACGCGATGTTCACCAGGTGCGCGCCGGGCGTCACCTTCAAGTAGGGGTGTGCGGCGCGCGCGCCGAGGGTGACGCCGAGGGCGTCGATGTCGATCTGCGCCTTGATCGCCTCGGGCGAGATGTCCGCGACGTCGCCGGACAGGAGGATGCCCGCGTTGTTGTCGAGGACGTCGAGATGTCCGCCAGTGTGCGAGGTGAAGTCGGCGAGCGCGGCGTCCCACTGTTCGGCGTCGCGGACGTCGAGGAGGCCGGTGATGAACTCAGGATCGTCGGCCTTCGCAGCGGCGAGAGCGTCCGCGCTCACGTCGTAAATGCCGACGGTCCAGCCGTGTGAACGGAATAGCTTGGCGGTGGCTAGACCGATGCCTGCGGCGCCTCCGCTGATGAAGATCGACGACATGAATGCTCCCTCTGTCGGGTGATTGACCTGCGATGTCTTACCCGCACACCTTACTTACTCGCGGGTAACCTTGCTAGCCCCTATGGAGCCCGTCACATGGCGTGTATTATGACAATGGAAATTGTCACATCAGTCAATGGGGGCTTTGAGATGACATCTGTCGAAACGTCGACGACGAGTACACCCGATCGCGGGATGGACGAGGTGTCCGATCGACTCCTCGCGTCCGCGACGCGCCTTTCGCGCAACGCGATGACCGAGATCGACTGGTCGCAGCCGATGGATCCGGACCACTACGGGTGTAGCCCCGAGTGGTCGACGCTGTACGGCACCGACTACTGGGACGAACTGACGAACGAGCAGCGCGTGCGTCTTACCCGCCACGAGTTCGCGTCAATCATGAACATCGGCATCTGGTTCGAGATGATCCTGCAAGAGCTCATCCTCCGTGACCAGTATCTCGGCGCCTACCACCGTCCTGAATTCCAGTTCGCGCTCACTGAGATCGCCGACGAGTGCAGGCATTCGATCATGTTCGCGAAGGCGTCGGAGAAGATGGTCGGCACCTCGTACCGGCCCCCTCGCGCGATTGGCGGACTGGGCAAAGTGTTCCAGTACACCGCCCGCGGCGCGGTCTCCTACGCGGGAATTCTGGTCGCGGAGGAGATCCTCGACGTGTTCCAGCGCGGCTGTATGCGAGACGATCGGGTACTGCCGTTCATCCGCACGATCAACGAGATCCACGTCCTCGAAGAGTCGCGACACATGAAGTACGCGCGTGAGCAGGTGCGCGAGTCGGTGGCGGGCATGTCGACGGCCAGACGAAACTTCTGCGCGGTGTACACCTCACTCGGCGCAATGGAGATCGTGTCGAACCTGGTACAGCCGCAGGCATACGCGGACGCCGGTCTCGACCCCGAGCGGGCCGTGGCCGAACGCCGCACCAACAAGCACTTCCACGCGATGGTCCGGAGCAACTGCACCCACTTGATGGGATTCCTGGACGAGGTCGGACTACTCACTCCCTTGGCGCGGAAGAATTACCGTCGCGTCCACATGATCTGAGCGCATATGGCCCACGTCATCACACAGTCCTGCTGCAGCGACGCGTCGTGCGTCGCGGTGTGCCCGGTCAACTGCATCCATCCGACACCGGAGGAACGTGGTTTCGGAACCTCCGACATCCTGCACATCGATCCCGTCGCATGCATCGACTGCGGCGCCTGCGCAGACGCGTGCCCGGTGGATGCGATCTATCCCGCCGATCGTCTGGGGGAGCGCGACCGCGTCTTCATCGACGTGAACGCGTCCTTCTACAAAGACAACCCGGACATTTCGTCGGGGTGGTCGAACGTCGTCTACCCGGAGATTCCGCGTCTGGAGTCCGGCCTGCGCGTCGCAGTCGTCGGCACCGGCCCGTCTGGCGGATACGCGTTGCAGACATTGATCGGGCGAACCGATGCGGAGGCCACGATGATCGACCGCCTTCCGACGCCCGGTGGGCTGGTCCGCGCGGGGGTGGCCCCCGACCATCCGGGCACCAAGGGCGTCCTCAAGACCTTCGACCTCTTGTACCGGCATCCGCGTACGACGATGGTCGGCGGCGTCGACGTCGGCGACGGTCCGTCCGCGCTGACCGCAGCCGAGCTCGCCGAATACTTCGACGCAGTCTTCTACGCGATCGGGGCGCCCGCATCGAAGCAGCTGGATGTGCCGGGTGAGGATCTGCCCGGTTCGACATCGGCCACCGATCTCGTCGCCTGGTACAACGCGGTTCCGGGCGCGACAGGCGATGTCCGCGTCGACGGCTGTTCGCGCGCGGTGATCGTCGGAACTGGCAACGTCGCGCTCGACGTCGCCCGCATCCTCGTGTCATCGCCGGAATCGCTGGCAACCACTGACATCGCGGACCGGGCGCTGGACCTGTTGCGCCGTCAGAACGTCCACGAAGTGGTGCTGCTCGGCAGACGCGGACCAGAGCACGCCGCGTACACGCCCGCCGAATACCGCGCAGTCGAAGCGATGCCAGGCGTCGACGTGATCACGTGCGACGACCCAGCACAGATGCGTGGCCTGGGGCTCGACCGGCCGGCGGACCCGAGTCGTCGTCGCATCGTCTTCCTGTTCACGAGTGCGGTGCGCGAGATCCGTCCGGACGCGTCCGGACGCGTCGGTGCCGTCGACGTCGTGACGCACGGCGACGACCACTCGATCGCGACCGATCTCGTCGTGCGGTCGGTCGGGTACCGCGGCGTCGAGGTCGCCGGACTCCCGTTCGATGAGGCGACCGGCACGATCCCGAACGAGGACTGCCGCATCGTCGACGCCGAAGGGACGCCGATCCCTGGCCACTACGTACTCGGCTGGGCGGCGCGGGGAGCGCACGGCGGCATCGGCGCCAACAAAGTGCATGCGATCGGTGCGGTGGAAGCGTTCATCGACGACGCCGCGGCCGGACGTCTCACCCGGACGTCGCGCACGGCGGCAGACTTCGCGGAGTTGGTCGCCGGACGAACGACGCCAGTCGACTACGCGGGTGTCGCGGCGATCGATCGCGTCGAACGGGCCCGGGGTCGCGCCGCAGGACGCCCTCGGATCAAGTTCACCGAGATCCCCGAGATGGTGGCCGCGGCGACGCGAGCGCGTCGATGACGGCGCGTTCTCAGCCGTATCTGAAGTTCGGTCAGTAAGACTGTAGTCATGCGTATTCTCGTGGTCGACGACGACCGGGCTGTCCGAGAGTCCCTTCGTCGGTCTCTGACATTCAACGGCTACACGGTCGACACGGCCGGTGATGGACTCGAAGCGCTCGAAAAGGTGATCGCTGCGCGACCCGACCTGCTCGTGCTCGACGTGATGATGCCGAGGTTGGACGGGTTGGAGGTCTGCCGCCGTCTGCGTTCGGCCGGCGACGACCTCCCGATCCTGGTGTTGACGGCCCGCGACTCCGTCTCCGAACGGGTCAGCGGACTCGACGCGGGGGCCGACGACTACCTGCCTAAGCCGTTCGCGCTCGAAGAACTACTCGCCCGCCTGCGGTCGCTGCTGCGTCGTGTCGTCCGCGACGAGGAGGAAGGGTCGGAGGCAGTGTCGTTCTCCGACCTGACACTCGACCCGGTGACCCGTGAAGTCACGCGCGGCGAACGAAAGATCAGCTTGACGCGCACCGAGTTCGCGCTCATGGAGATGCTGATGTCCAATCCGAAACGCGTCCTCACCCGCAGTCGCATCCTCGAAGAGGTGTGGGGATACGACTTCCCGACATCGGGCAACGCGCTCGAGGTGTACATCGGGTATCTGCGCCGGAAGACCGAAGCCGACGGCGAGCCCAGACTTATCCACACCGTGCGCGGCGTCGGATACGTGCTGCGCGAGAACGCCTGACGCTCGATGGGACTGTTGCGCCGCGGGCCCGACGGCCACCGCCAGATGCGTGCGCCGATCGCCTTGACCAGATCAGTGTCGCTGCGCAACCGCGTGGCGCTCCTGGCCGCCGCCGTCGTGCTGCTCTCGGCGATGTTGATGGCGGGCGCCGCGTTCTTCGTCGTGCAACGATCTCTGTACAAGGACGTGGACTCGCAACTCGTGGCGCGTGCCGACGGGATGACCGCCCTGTCGAAACTGGGCCGACTGTCGAGCGGTCCCGAAGCGCTCCTCGCGGGCACAGTCTTCTCGACGTCGATCTCGATCGGTCTCGTCGAACCCGACGGCCGCACATACATGGTCGGCGACGTCCCCTTCGGTGACACCGAGCGGAAGATCATGGATTCGGTCAATCCGCCGGGCAAACTCAACCAGAGTCTGCGCACGACGGGCAACCATCGTGTGCTCGCCCGCAAGCTCTCCGACGGCAGCACTCTGATGATGGCGCAGTCAATGGACGGCACCGATGCCGTCCTCAAACAGTTGGCGTCGGTGCTGTTCATCGCGGGCGGGGTGGGTGTCGCGTTCGCGGCGCTCGCGGGCACCGCAGTCGCACGCGGGGGCCTGAGGCCGGTCGGCCGCCTCACCGGGGCCGTCGAACGCGTCGCGCGGACGCAAGACCTGACACCGATCCCGGTGTCGGGTCAGGACGAGCTGGCCCGCCTCACCGCGAGCTTCAACACGATGCTGCGTGCACTCGCCGAATCACGTGACCAGCAGGCCCGTCTGGTCGCCGACGCCGGACACGAACTGAAGACGCCACTCACCTCGTTGCGAACCAACCTGGAACTGCTGATCGCATCCTCGGAGCCCGGCGCCCCGCAGATCCCAGCCGCCGACATGGTGGAGCTGAGATCGGATGTCGTCGCACAGATCGAGGAGTTGTCGACGCTGGTCGGCGACCTCGTCGACCTGGCCCGCGAGGACGCACTCGACACCGTCCACGAGGAAGTCGCGTTGGAGTCGGTGATCGGCGACGCACTCGAACGCGTCCGCCGTCGTCGCACCGACATCGACTTCGACGTGCAGACCATGCCGTGGTACGTGTTCGGCGAGGAGCACGGGATCTCCCGAGCCGTGTTGAATGTGCTCGACAACGCCGCGAAGTGGAGTCCGCCCGGCCGGGTGGTCCGGGTGCGGCTTACTCAATCGGGCCCGGCATCGGCCGAGCTGTCGGTCGCCGATGCGGGCCCGGGCATCGCCGTAGAAGACCGGGAACTGGTCTTCGAACGCTTCTACCGATCCGACGCCACGCGGTCGATGCCCGGCTCCGGCCTGGGGTTGGCGATCGTCCGACAAGTGGTGACTCGTCTCGGAGGGGCGGTGTCGGCGGAAGGGTCCGATGAGGGCGGTGCGCTGATCCGTCTGCGGTTCCCGGGGTCTGCGTTTCACACCGAACCCGATCCCGTCGTTGTGCGGCGCTGAGTGCCCTGGCCGACGGAAAGCATTCAGGAAGTCGATTCCCAGTGGACTTTGACCAACTTCACAGGGACGTGGCATACGCTCACTTTCATGAATGACGGTGTGTATCGCGACTCCGCGCACGGCAACGATGACTACCCTGGGCAAGGCCCCGGTTCGCCGAATCCGTACGGGCACAACCCTTACGGTCTCAACCCTTCTGGTGCTAATCCTGCTGGTGCTAATCCTGTTGGGGCCAGCCCGTCCGGTACTACCCCGTCCAGTCCTAATCCGCAGGAACCCCCGCAGACTCCGGGCCAGTACGGCCAGGGGCAGTACGGTCAACCCCAAGCGGCTCCCGGAACGGGCGGCTTCGGTGCCCAACCACCGATCAGTCCGTATGGGACCGCCCCGTTCGGATCGGCTCCCGTCGAGAACCAGACCGGACAATTCACAGCGGTGCCACCTATCGGCCCATTCGGTCAACCGGCTCCCGGAGACAATGGCAACCGCGGCGGTAACGGTAAGAAGATCCTCTTGGGCGCGGTCGTCGTCGCGGTGCTGGCCGGCGGTGTCGGGGGCGGCGTCGGAGCGTTCGTCGCCGACAACAACAACTCGACGTCGTCGACGTCGAGTTCGCCAGTCGCGTCCGGGCCCACCGAGTCGTCGCAGCCGAAGGCCGCACCGGGTTCGGTACAGGATGTCGCGAACCGCGTCCTTCCGTCAGTCGTGTCGATCACGGTGGCGTCGGGTCGTCAGGTCGGTTCGGGTTCGGGAGTCGTCCTGGACAGCAGCGGCGTGATCCTCACCAATAACCACGTCGTGCAGGGTGCCGAACAGGTGCTCGTCAGCTTCAACGACGGCAGTCGCGCCCAGGCGAAAGTCCTCGGCGCAGATCCGGTGTCCGATATCGCCGTGATCAAAGCCGACAAGTCCGGTCTGACGCCGATCACGATCGGCGCCTCGAACAATCTCAGCGTCGGGCAGGAAGTCATCGCGATCGGTTCGCCGCTCGGCTTGGAGGGGACGGTCACCACGGGCATCATTTCGGCACTCAACCGCCCGGTGTCGACCTCTGGCTCCGACAGCACCACCGAATCGGTCATCGATGCGATCCAGACCGATGCCGCGATCAACCCGGGTAACTCGGGCGGCGCGCTCATCAACTCGAGCGGGGCGCTGATCGGTGTCAACACCGCCATCGCCACGACCGGCGCGGAAGGCGAGACGGGCAGCATCGGCCTCGGTTTCGCGATCCCCGTCGACCAGGCGATGCGGGTTGCCAACGAACTCCGCCACAACGGTAAGCCGACCCGGGCCAATCTGGGCGTCTCCGTCCGTCCGAACAACGACCTGGAGCAGCCGGGAGCTGTGATCGCCAGCGTCGTCCGCAACGGACCGGCCGACAAGGCCGGTATTCCGCAGGGCGCGCTCATCACGGCGGTCAACGATCGGAAGATCTCGACGGCCAACGCATTGGTTGCGGCTATCCGTTCACATGGTCCGGGCGATACGGTGAAGGTGACCTACTCGGTAAACAATCAGAGTAAGACCACTGAGGTCGTGCTCGGCACGGCGTGACGTCGGCGTGCACGACGTGACGTTCATAGACGGTCCGGCGTCCGCAGGCGGTCGGACCACCAGAGAAAAGCAGAGAGGCCGACGATGACCAACGCTCCCGCAGACCCGGACGAACGAGCCGCCGACGCGGCCGCCCGCGTGAGTTCGCCCGAGGTGCCGACACCGCCCGAAGACGGCTTCTCTCGATCGCTCGTGGTGGTTGTCGACGACCGTGCCGCGCTCGGTGAGGAGCCGAGTACGCTCGGCCCGCTCATCGGCGAGCTCCTGGAAGAGGCCGGATTCCATGTCGACGCCACGGTGACCGTTCCCGGCGACGAGATCGAGATTCGGAACACGTTGAACACTGCGGTAATCGGTGGTGTGGACCTGGTGGTCTCCGTCGGCGGTGTCGGCGTCAGCGCTCGGGACGTCACGCCGGAAGCCGCCGAGCCGCTGCTCGATCGTCGCCTGCAGGGCATCGAGGAGGCGATCCGCAGTTCGGGTCTGTCCGCGGGCGCCACCGACGCGGGGCTCTCGCGCGGTCTCGCGGGAATCTCGGGTCAGACGGTCGTGGTGAACATCGCCGATTCGCGTGCCGCGGTCCGCGACGGCATGGCGACGTTGATCCCGCTGGCACAGTACGTGATCGGACACATCAGTGACATCTGATCCGGCCCCCGTCGAGCCGTCCTGGAAACGCAGGCGTCGGCTCGATTCAGTGTTCGGCGATGATCTGCCCGAGCAGATCGCTGAACCGGGGGAGCGCACCGATAGCGGCCGTGGCCGGGACTGGTACGACCAAAACCGTCCGCCCCACTACGAGTGACCCATCCCGCTTGACGTTCGAGACCCGGCAGGAGAGGTCGGTCAGAGCGGGGAGGTGCGGCATTCAGCGGCCGGGATGCAGTTCGCTCAATTCGACGAACAAGGACTGATTGAAGCCGAATGCGAGCCGGACCTCGTCGACGAGGCGGTCGCGGTCGGCAGCACTCAATGTCGAACCGATGGCATCGAGCCGATCGCGATAACGATCTTTGTAGGGCTTCACTTTGCCGATCTCGTCGAACGCGTAAAACGAGATGCCAGCGCCGTCGAGGTCGAAGGAACGGTCCAGAATACGACCGATGGCCTGACCTCCCGACAGATCACCGAGGTATCGGGTGTAGTGGTGCGCGATGAATGTGCCGCTCCACGTGCTCGACTCGGCGATGCGTTCGGCGTACGCGGTCGCGGCGGGCGACGAGAAAGCGGGAGCTCCGCCGGGGGACCAGTGCGCCAGGTCAGCGTCGATGGCGGGCAGACGATCCAACGCGGGGTCGATGATCGGTGATGCGATCGGATCGCCGACGAGCTTCGCAGCAGTCGACTCGAGAGCTGCGTAGACGAGCCGCAGACGCTGCAGATAGGCGATGTAGCCGTCCGCGTCCATCCGTCCGTCGAGCAGTGCAGACATGAACGGTGAGCCTTCGGCTTGTTCATGCTCGATCGCCGAACCCTTCTTCATCGCTGCAGACAGAGTGTCCTCGGGCGCAGTGCGGGCCGGTGTGGCGGTGGTCATGGTTTGGGCTCCTGAAGAAACAACGAACTAGTGAGGTAGACCTTACACGTTCAGAAGACCTGAAGAAGGCCCCGTTCCGGCACGTGAACGGGGCCTTCTCTCCTCGCTATGAGGCAGTGGTCAGCGCGAGTGGCGCGGGCCGTCCTGCCCGAAGCCCGGGTCTTGCGGGTACTGGCCACCCGCGGGCGGCCACTGCCCCGGTGCCGGCGGCGGGTACTGGCCCGGTGCGTACTGGCCCGGCGGAAGGTTGCCGGGGGGCGGGTACTCGCCCGGCGCGGGGTTCGGCGTCGGGAATCCGCCGCTCGGCGGACCGGCCGGGTACTGGGGGTTCGACGTCTGGGGGTTCGCGGGCGGGGCCTGCTGTTGCTGCTGAACCTGCGGCGGGACGCTGATCTGCTGCGTCGCACCGGCCGACGGAGTGTTCTCCTGCGGAGCGTGCGGGCGCTGGGCCTCGTACCGTGCGGCTTCCGCGGCGCGCGCGGCGTCTGCGTCGGCGCGAGCCTTCTCGTTTGCGGCGGCGGCCTCGGCGGCCTTGCGCTCCTCGGCATGCGGGTCGAGGAGATCGCGAATCTCGACGAGCAGCGAGATCTCAGAATCGTCCTCCGCTTCCTCTTCGAGAGTTCGGAGTTCGGTCAGCTTGTTGTACGGCACGATGATCAGGAAGTAGACCACCGCGGCGACGATCACGAAATTGATCAGAGCGGTGACGACTGCGCCGAAATCGAGGAAGGTGGCTGCGGTGCCGTCGGGGTTCTTCTTGTCCGAGATCTCGAAACCGAGGCCTGCGAAATCCGTGTTGACCGGGATGGCCGCGATGAGCGGGGCGATAATCTTGTCGGTGAATGCGGTGACGACAGCAGTGAACGCCGCGCCGATGATGACCGCTGTGGCCAATTCGACGACGTTCCCCCGCATGAGGAAGTCTTTGAATCCTTTGAGCACGCGGCTCTCCTTCGTTTTCGGTGCCGTAGACGAACCTGAGTCTAATGGACTGATCCGCGGATTTCTCGCCAACAATCGGCGAGTTCGCGAGTTCAATGGAGAACGAATGTAATCCGATCACGTAAGCCAGCGGACGCTACTAGGTGAGCGTCGTCTTCGCCCATCGCGACTAGTACAGTTCCCGGATCGGTCGACGCATGCCGGTCACTGTCCGGAATGACGGCGACGACGGCTCCGCGCGCGAGCACCCGGGCGTCTTCGGACAGGAGATCGACGACATCGCCCGCGCGGACGAATGTCGCCAGCGTGTCGTCTGCTGGACGTACCGGCACGAGTCGCGCATCGGGCCGTCCGATGAGCGCTGACGGTAGACGTGAATCGAGAAGCCGGTGGCGGGCAATGATTTCCCCGGTGTGAACGAGCCCGGTCACGTGCCGCCCGACGAGATCTTCAGCGGCGATGGGATCGGTCGGCACCAAGTGTTCAGGAACGGCGATAGACCGAACGTCGTCGAGTGTGAGTGCCTCTGACGGGCGTAATTCTCTAGTCGCGACGAGAGTGGTCGAGGACGGCGAGCCGTGTTGTTGAGCCACCGTCACTGCCGCCGCGCAGACGATTAACGCGACTGCGACGGCCCGTCGTATGAACACCGAACGAATCCATCCCGGTGCACAGATTCGGCGAAGCCGGTCGATGATCGTCGGATTCAAGTCACGTCCCCTGTCACGGTTCATGTCCGGAATGTACTGCGTTGAATATGTCGGTTAATACCGCGTATCCACAAATGGGGATAACTATTGAGATCGACGATCATTCTCCACAGTTTTGACGTCTGGAAGACTGGTCGCCATGGATCGTCCGGACCGACAGGTACAGCCGTTGATGCGGCGCGCCCGCTTGTGGATCGGCGCGGATACGACCGGTGGTGTGCTGTTGATGATTGCTGCCGTCATAGCACTCGTGTGGGCCAACTCCCCGTGGCGCGAGAACTATCACGACTTGCTGTCGTTCGAGGTCGGACCGGAGTCGTTGCAACTGCACCTGTCGCTTGCGCACTGGGCGGCCGACGGCCTCCTTGCCGTCTTCTTCTTTGTCGTCGGCGTCGAATTGAAGCAGGAGTTCGTTGCCGGAGACCTCCGGAATCCCCGGAGTGCGGGCGTGCCGATTGCGGCGGCGGTCGGCGGGATGCTCGCACCCGCGATCGTCTACGTCGCGATCGTCGGCAGCCTCGAACCCGAGGCACTACGCGGGTGGGCCACCCCGACCGCCACCGACATCGCGTTCGCGCTCGGCGTCCTCGCGCTGTTCGGGCGGGGGCTGCCGGTGGCTCTCCGGGTGTTCCTGATGACATTGGCGGTCGTCGACGATCTGCTCGGCATCCTCGTGATCGCGACCGTCTACACCGACAGCATCGATGCCGTGATGCTTGCCGCGGGCGTCGCTTGCATCGTCGTGTTCGGCGTCTGCGTACGGGCGAGTCGGACGCGCTGGTGGATTCTGCTGCCGCTAGCGGTCGGCGCATGGGGCTTCGTTCACGCGTCCGGTGTGCATGCGACCGTCGCCGGTGTAGTGCTCGGCTTCACGGTGCCCGCTCTCGCGAGGGCACGTGAGCCGGAGCCTCGGACAGAGCGGTTCGCCGCCGTTGTCACGCCGTACTCGACGGCGGTGTGTCTGCCGCTGTTCGCGTTCGCGTCCGCTGGTGTCACGGTGATCGGCTCCGGCCACATCGTCCAGCCGGTCAGCGTCGGAATCTTCGCCGGCCTCGTGGTCGGCAAGGTTATTGGCGTCATGGGGACGGTGTGGGTCGTGACCCGTTTGACGCCGTTGCGTCTGCCCGACGCCATCGGGCTGCGCGACCTGCTGCCGGTCGGGCTCCTCACCGGCATAGGTTTCACCGTGGCGCTGCTGATCGCGGAACTGTCCTTCGCGCCCGGGTCCGGTCTGTCACCGGACCACGAGCCTGCTGCCAAGGTCGGCATTCTCGTCGGGTCCCTGGCCGCGGCAGTACTCGGGGCGATCATGCTCAGGTCGGACGCGCGGCGGGCCCGCTCGGCCGACGAGAACCGCGACGGTGTTCCTGACCAGGACACTCGCGTCATCTGACGGTATGCGCGACCCGCGCGGGGCGCCGCTATTGGCACTCGGAATGACTGAGTGCCAATAGCTGTCTACAATGGAGAATCTGACGACCGGAGGTTTCCCGTGCCCACCTACAGCTATTCGTGCACCGTGTGCGACAACAAGTTCGACATCGTGCAGTCGTTCTCGGACGACTCACTGACCGTGTGCCCCGAATGCGGCGGCAAACTCCGGAAGCTTTTCAACTCGGTCGGTGTCGTGTTCAAGGGCAGTGGTTTCTACCGCACCGACTCGCGCTCGAACGGTTCAGTTCCCGCCGCGTCGTCGGCGTCGTCCGACTCCTCGAGCAGCAGCACCTCGTCGAGTCCCGCATCGGATTCGGGTTCGTCCAGCGCGGCCAGCGCCTGAGGCCAGTCAGCCGCCGACAGCGGTGAAACCGCTGCCGGGCGTCAACACCCAACTGACCGGCACGTCGTACTCACCTTGCTCGATACCGTCGTCGACGAACTCCGCGTCGTTCACCACGGCTACGACGGGGGCGTCGACCGCCGCGAGCGTCCGGTCGTAATAGCCTGCACCGCGCCCCAGACGTGCGCCGGTGCGGTCGGCCCCGAGTGCGGGCACCAGTACGAGTCGCGCCCGGTGAATCGCATCGGGACCCAAGGTCGGTCCCGTCGGTTCAAGGAGGCCCCAGCGGCGCGCCTCCAATTCGAGTTCGCCGCGATACTCGCCCCACTGCAGGCGCGTCGGATCGCCCGCCGGGACCAGCGGCAAGAGCACAGTGAACCCACGGTCGACGAGCACGTCGAGTATCGCTGTGCTGCCGGGCTCGGACCCTGATGCGGCGTACGCGGCCACGACCTCGCCGTCGGCGACGTCGACGGGCAGGCGGTACATCCATTCGGCGAGTTCGGCGTTGACCTGTGCCAGCACGAACGGAGACATACAGGCGCGCGCTTCGAGGACGGCGCGGCGCAGATCGCTCTTCGACCGTGAGGGTGTCGTATCGGAGGCCATAGCGGTCCTTTCAGGCGGTACAAACCCAGTGCCGACGATCCTGCCAGACCTCGACCGTAGACTGATCGCCATGTCTGACCACGCGACCAGTTCGAGCAGCGGCGCCGTGCCGCATATCCCGCGCACCGCGGTGGTGCCTGCCGCGGGTCTCGGAACGAGATTCTTGCCCGCGACGAAGACTGTCCCCAAAGAGCTCCTACCCGTCGTCGACACTCCCGGAATCGAGTTAGTGGCCGAAGAAGCCAAGTCGGCGGGTGCCGAGCGGCTGCTCATCGTCACCTCGCCCGGCAAGGACGGCGTCGTCGCGCACTTCGTCGAGGACCTCGTCCTTGAGCACACGCTCGCCTCGCGCGGCAAGGAAGCGATGCTCGCGAAGGTACGCAATGCGCCGTCGCTGCTCGAAGTCGCCTCGGTGGTCCAAGACAAGCCCCTCGGCCTGGGCCACGCGATCGGCTGCGTCGAGTCGGAGCTGGCCGACGACGAGGACGCGATCGCCGTTCTTCTCCCCGACGACCTCGTGCTTCCCGGTGGGGTCCTCGGCGCAATGGCCGCCACCCGTGAACGGCACGGCGGCAGCGTCCTGTGTGCTATTGAAGTCCCCGGCGAGACGATCAGCGCCTACGGCGTGTTCGACGTGGCCGAAGCCGACCCGGCGTCGCCGGACGTCAAACGTGTGCGCGGGATGGTCGAGAAGCCGCCCGCACATCTCGCACCGTCGAACCTGGCGGCCGCGGGCCGTTACATCCTCGACCGCAAGATCTTCGACGCGCTGCGTCAAATCGAGCCGGGGGCGGGCGGCGAACTGCAGATAACCGACGCGATCGCACTCCTCATCGAGCAGGGCGAACCGGTGCACGTCGTGATCCACTCCGGTACCCGCCACGACCTCGGGAACCCCGGCGGCTACCTGAAAGCCGCCGTCGACTTCGCGCTCGACCGCGACGACTACGGCCCGGAGCTGCGTCGCTGGCTCGTCGAACGGCTGGGACACGACGGACCAACCCTGAGCTAGCCGCGAGGTTCCGCGCGCCTGTCCGACAGGAGCGAGACAGACCTCTATCCTGAAAGACCTGAGTCCACGAGTAGGAGAGACGATGCGATCGGTCGAGGATCACCTGAGCCTCGTGACTGCGTCAGTGGTGGCACCCCGACCGATCCAGGTCGCGATTTCCGAAGCGCAGGGTTTGATGTGCGCCGAGGAAGTCGTCACTACCGACCCCCTGCCCGGATTCGACCAGGCCGCGATCGACGGATACGCGGTGCGTGCGGTCGACGTCGCATTCGCCGGCGGGCAAGCGCCCGAAGACACCTCGGTGCTCGCCGACGAACCGGTGGACGTGTCCGTCCTGGACGACACGGACCGACTCGTCGTGCACCTGCCCGTCGTTGGCGAGGTGACACCGGGATCTCGGACGCCGACGCGCCTGCAGCCCGGCCAGGCCGTCCGCGTGGAGACTGGTGCGCCACTCCCGACGCTCTCGGACGCCGTCGTTCCGCTCCGCTGGACCGATGGCGGCGACGATCGGGTGATGATCGGGCACGACGTGGAGAGCGGCGACTATGTGCGGCGCGTCGGCGACGACGTTCAACCCGGCGACGTCGCTGTCCGCGCGGGCACCGTCATCGGTTCCGCGCAGGTCGGGCTATTGGCTGCCGTCGGCCGCGCGCGAGTGCTCGTGCACCCGCGGCCGCGGGTCGCGGTGATCGCCGTCGGTAACGAACTCGTCGACATCGATCGCGATCCCGGGCCCGGCCAGGTGTTCGACGTCAACACGTACGCGTTGGCCGCTGCCGCACGTGACGCCGGAGCCGAAGTGCACCGTGTCGGGATCGCTGAACGCGACCCCGACCGGCTCCGCGAAGTGGTCGAAGCCCAGTTGATCCGATCCGAGATCGTCGTAATCTGTGGCGCCGTCGGCGGTGCCGCGTCCCGCATGGTCTCCGAATCCGTCGTCGATCTCGGCGACCTCGAAGTGGGCCGCGTCGGCATGCATCCCGGTTCGGTACAAGGCTTCGGTCGGCTGGGTCGCGACGAAATCCCGACGTTTCTGCTGCCCGCGAACCCGGTCAGCGCGCTCGTCACGTTCGAAGTGATGGTCCGTCCGCTCATCCGGATCGCGCTCGGTAAACGGCAGCCGATGCGCCGTACGGTGACCGCCCGATCGATCGGACCGATCGCCTCCGTGGAAGGACGGCGTGGCTACCTGCGTGGACAGCTGATGCGCGACGAGCGGTCCGGCGACTATCTTGTGCAAGTGATCGGGGAGTCGGAGAGCGGGGCCTCGCACCTGCTCGCCGAACTCGCCGAGGCGAATTGCCTCATCGTGGTACCCGAGGACGTCGAAGACATCCACACCGGCGACCGCGTCGAAGTAGCGTTCCTCTCAGAACGCGGCTGATCGGTGTTCGGCTGGCTCGTCGACTCGTCGACTTCCCCTGGTTGGCCTGCGACGGTGGGCCCGGTCCGGATCCCCGCGGGCCTCGTCACGCTCCGGCCGGTGAAGCTCCGTGACGCAGCTACCTGGAGTCGGCTCCGGATACGCAATCAGAACGAACTCTTGCCGTGGGAGCCGACCGGTTCAGGGCAATGGGAGCGTAGGCATCAGCAGTCGATGTGGGGTCCGCTGTTTGCTGTGCTCAAGCGGGAGGCCAAGCACGGAGTGATGTTGCCGTTCGTCATCGAACTCGACGGCGAGTATGTCGGACAGTTGACTGTCGGCAACATTCAGCGTGGTGCGGTGTGCAGCGCGTGGATCGGATATTGGGTGGATCGGGACCGCACCGGTCAAGGTGTCGCCGCGGCATCGGTGGCGCTCGGCGTCGACCACTGCTTCGGTCCCGTCGGACTGCACCGGCTGGAAGCTACCGTCCAGCCCGAGAACCTCGCATCTCAGGCCGTCCTCCGCCGTGTCGGGTTCCGCGAAGAGGGCCTGCTCAAACGCTATATGGATGTGAACGCGCGGTGGCGCGACCACCTGCTGTTCGGGCTCACCGTGGAAGAGGTCGAAGGAACTAAGGTGGACGCGCTGATCCGTGCCGGGCGCGCGTCGGCACCCTGATCGCGCAGGCGAACCTGTGAGTTCGACATACGTGCGGCGCGCCTGACCGATCGAAAGGCCATGCCTCCCTAGGGTGTTTGATTGGAGACTCGTCACTCGACTCGGAGAAGGGAGGCACCCGACATGCCAAATTCAGTGCTCTGGGTGTTCCTGATCGTGGTCTGGCTGTTCGTCCTGGTGCCGATGGTGCTGCGCGGGCGACCGGCCGCGCGCACATCGACCAAGGCCGCCGCACAGACTCGCGTCGTCCACCGAGGCGGTAGTCGCAGTGCGGCGTCCCGCCGTGCGGCGGCGCAGGCGAGGTCCGAACGCGCGGCGAACACTGCAAAACGTTTGGCCGATCGCCGCGCTACCGAAGCCGAAGCCGCCGAAGCCGTGGCTGACGACGTCAACACCGATGAATCCATCGACGACGGGAGCGTCGTCGACGTCGAGACCGTGGAGCCGGAGCTCGCAGAGTCTGACGTAGAGGTCACGGAGTCGGAGATCGTCGAGATCGACGCCGAGATCGTCGAGGACGACGAAACGCGCTCGGCACCTGCCACCCTGCGCGCCGACGCCGAGAGTCCCGCCGAAGTGACCGATGTGCTCGACATCGTCGATGTCGAAGTGGTCGACCTCGACGAGGCGCAGGCGGCGCACGTCGATCCGCTCGTCTCGGATGAGGAAGCGGACGAACTCGACGGGGAGTTCGATGACGGGGAATTCGACGACGAGTACGGCGAGTACGACGAACTGGACGAGGACGATGGTGAGGAGGACTCCGACGAGACCTTCGAGGTCCTCGAAGCGGAGTCCGAAGCGATCGGTGACGAGACCGACGTCGAGGAGGAGTCGTCGGTGCCTGAGCCGATACCGCGCGAGCTCCGCGGCCGTGGCGGTCTTGCTCCCGGCCACGTGCAGGAGCGCGAGGAGGCGACCTATCGGGAGCGTCGTCGCATCCTCGCGGCACTCTCGCTGTTGACCGTCGCAGCTGTCGTGTCGGCGTTCTTCGTGCAGCCGCTCGGATACGTGGCGGTCGGCGTGATGGTGGTCGTGTTCGCCGCCTATCTGACCTTCCTGCGGCGCGCG
Organism: Gordonia abscondita; assembly: GCF_032711245.1. Taxonomy (GTDB): domain Bacteria; phylum Actinomycetota; class Actinomycetes; order Mycobacteriales; family Mycobacteriaceae; genus Gordonia. The sequence goes on along the minus strand of NZ_CP128986.1, from coordinate 642,182 downwards.
GTCCGTGTGGAACAGGAGCGACACGCGCAGCGGGCAGCCCGGCAGCGTCGTCGCCAGGCCGAGGATGCGCGGATTCGACGTGAGCAGGCCGAGCCGCTGTACGTCTCCCCGCCAGCGCGTCTGCGTCGTCCGGGCGGCGCGATCGTCTTGGAAATCGACGACGAGGATCCGGCGTTCGATCATCTCCCGACCTATGACTTCGGCGAGGCGCACCGATACGATTCGGACTTCGACGGAGCCACTGGATTCGGCGACTCTGCACACCGCGCGGCCGTCTGATCTGGAATCGTGGAGTCATGAGCGGATCAGACGAGTGGTACTACCGGATCTCGACCGGCGAAGTGACTCGCGGTAAGGTCGCGAACGTCTTCGATCGGATGGGGCCATACCCAGACGAGGCGACCGCGCGGAGGGCGTTGGAGATCGCTTCGGCACGTAATGCTGCGGCCGACGAGCGGGACGAGTCCGAAGACGACTGACCCCGTACGCTGGCCTCTATGACTTTGAGCGACGCGCAACTGGTCGACACCGTAGATCGGACCGTGGGTGCCGTCGACGGCGTCCTGCGACTGTTGGCCGACACTGACCCGTTGCATCTCAAACGGCGGGGCGAGCAGGACTGCCGGGTAACCGGTGCTGGGGCGTGGGCTCTCGACGCCGCGCACTGGCCGGGCACAGATTCATGGGACTCCCTCGATGTCGACGACCGTGCGGCCTGGTGGGTCAACCGGATCGGTGCGCTGACGACTGCGGCAGTCGCCTTTCCTGGAATGTTCGGTGTGTGGTCGAGGATGCTGCCGTTAGGCGACTGGCTCGGGTACGCGGGTCAGGCGCTCGTCATCCGCGCCGTGGCCCGCGAACACGGTGCCACTTCACGTGCGGTGGGCGTAGTCATGCTCGCCGAGATCCTTTTCGACCGTGACGTGTCCGAGATCGTAGCGGGCGTCGACGAAGAAGTGAGCCGCTCCGGAGACGACGAGGGTGGCGTCGTCGAACAGACGTGGGGGATCGGGAAGAGAATCTACGAACTGTCCAAGTCGTTGGACTCCCGCCCGTCGATGCCGCGGATAATCCAGCGAGGAACATGGATTCCGTTCCTCGGCGGACCGCTCACCTACATCGGTGAACGTATCGCGCTGCGCCGCGCGGTCGGGCAGGCGACGACATGGATCGACGCGCACCCCGGTGTCGTGACCCGAGCGTCCAGTTAGGCGGCGCCCACTGTTGCGTCATCGTCCGCTTGCGGGGCCGACCAAGACGGTTTTCCTGGACCTCAAATCAGCGCAGCTTGTTCCGGCGCAGCCGTTTGACGACGATGGGCGAGTAGGCGAGCGCTTCGGGATCGTCGACGAGCCGGTTGAGTTCCCGAAAGTAGTCGACTACGGACAGTCCGAGCTCGGTGCGGACGGCTTCGGCGTGGGCGTCTGCGGTGCGGTAGTGCCGCTTCGACAGGTCGATGATCGCCCGGTCGTCGTCCGACAGGTGAGCGCCGGGAGCGTCCGCTTCACCGGGAGGTCTCGTCTCGGAGGCATCCATGTCCGATCATCGGCTCCTCCCGCTGCGCGCAGGCCTTGAAATGAAATAAGGCCAGGTCAGAGGAAATTCCGCTGACCTGGCCGTAAATGGTGGAGCTAGGGAGAATCGAACTCCCGACCTACTCGATGCGAACGAGTCGCGCTACCAACTGCGCCATAGCCCCTGGTGTCACCGGAGTGAACCGTAGTCCACTATAACAGCGACGTAGAGTGGCGGTGGTGCCCGGGTCGCGTCCGCTGCGACCCGGGCGCCACTATGGCACAGATTATGCGCCGAGGCCGAAGGTCAGTGCGATCGACAGGAAATCGCCACCGAAGACGGTGAAGTCATTGAAGAACTGGGTGAGGGCCGGGAAGTCCACGGTGGGCCTTTCGTTGGAGTGGGTCGCATCGGTTGATGCAAGAAGATCGTTACATAAGGTTCGCCTAACTTCTGCCTGGCCCGGCGTACATCACAAACTTCGTAAACGAGTGTCGCTTATCACGATCGGTGGGGTCGACGGCCGGTGACCTCGTGCTATTCGCGGCGTCGAATGTGTCGTGCGATAGCCCGGCGTTCGCTGGAAATTTGGTGTTCATCTGCAGTCATCTGCTTGCAACCGTATTGGTGGCAGCGAAACCTCAACCAGTCGTTGAGAATTCGGTTGGCGTGGGGATTTTCAGCAGGAGTGGAGGATTCGGCGCATGGCTTCTGCCTCGGCCTTGGTCACCCAGAGCCGGTAGCGAGCCTTCACCTCGATCTGCCGGGAGACGTATGTGCAGCGGTACGCCTTGTTCGGCGGCAGCCACGTCGCGGCGTCGCCGTCGCGCTTACGCATGTTCGTCGGGCCGTCGACGGCCAGCAGATTGAGTGGATCGTTCGCGAACGACTGACGTTCGGCTGTGGTCAACTGCTGAGCGCCCTTCTGCCACGCATCCGACAGCGCGACGACGTGGTCGATCTGGACGGCAGTGGACGTCTTCTTGCCGCGTTGGAACGCGATGGTATTGCCGGTGTACGGATCGTCGAGCATTCCGGTCAAGATGACGCAGTCGTGCGTCCGAGGTTTGGCCGTGAGATCGATGAGGTCACGCCGCAGAATGTCGTTGCGGGTGTCGCAGCCGTTATGGCCGCCGTCGACGGAGACGTCGTCGGTCCACGCCTGCCCGAACAGCGCGCGATCGTAACCGGTCTTCGGGGCGCGCCCCTTCACCGCGATGGTGTCGAGCGTGGTGAGTGCTTCGGCGGGCCGTTCGGACGTCTCGGACGAGGCTGGCGTCGTCGACGGGGTGTCAGTCGAAGACGAACGCGATGCGGGCGTCTGCTCGACGTCGCGCTGACCGTCAGACACGGCTGATGACCACGCGACATCGGTCCGATCCGTGTCGGGCAGCGTTGTGCAGCCGGTGAGGACCAATCCGCTTACCATGATCGCCGTCAGAGCGGCGACAGCCGGCCCGCGGTCGGAAAAGTGCGACATGGCACCCATTGTGCCGACCGCCTCCGACAGATCCGCGCATCTGCGCGTCGAGTCAGTCGAACAGACCGAGCAGTCCCCGCGCAGGACCGGTCACCGTGTCAAGAAGCAGATGGCCGCTGAGTCGGCCGATGGCCGACGCGCTGTTCACGACGTCCTCGGTGAGGTCGTCGATCTGGTGCATGTCGGGGCCCCGATCGACGTATCGCGCCGGCTCGTTGCCGACGACGACGTCGGCGATGACGCCGAACGCGTCCGAGCCGGTGTCGTCCAGATACGCCGAATGCGAACTCGGCCCCTCCAACAGGCGGCGGTGGCCGTGCTCGTCGGGGGAGAGGTAGCCGCTGTCGAGCCGGACCACGCCGTCGGCGTCGTCTGGATCGCCGCCGTGGAGCAGTCCGCCGCCGTCCTGCGCGTAATGGATCAGGTCGCCGGGCGGGGTGATGGAGTAGCGGGCGACATCCGGGTCGGGATTGTTCCATCCGACGCCGGGCAGGGCTCCCGTACCGGCCGCCGACGCGTATACGACGCGATCGGCCCGCATTCCGAGCTGTTCGGCGGTGCCGACGATGGTGCCGCCGTACGAGTGCCCGATGACCGTCGTCTCCACGCCTGGCGCCGCAGTCGCGAGCTCCGCGTCGAGGGCCTCGGTGAACGACTTGAGGCGCGGCGCGTTCTCCGCGGCCAGACGAGGGTCGATGGCCATCGACTTCATCGGGTTGTAGCGCAGATCGGCGACGATAGTCTGCGGGAACGTACCGTCTGCCCAGACGATCACCGGCGCGCCGGTCCTGTCGTTGAGTGCGACCGCCCGTCGGCGCAGGTCGTCGACATCGTCGCCCGCAGTCCCCGTGCCCGGGACGAAGACCGCGGCACCGCGAGCGTCGGGCGTGATCTCGCCGACGAGTTCGATGAACTGTCCGGTGTCCGGGTCGTACGCGAGGAATGTGCGGCCGTCTTTGAGCATCGAACGCAGCCGCGCGGCCTCGTCGTCGTTGTCGGACTCCTGTTCGACGGTGTCGAGCCGATCGAGCATCGTGATCCTGTTCGCGGTGATCCTGTCGTCGAACGGAATCCCGTCGAGGTTGCCGACCACCTCCGGCACGGACCGAACGAGCTTGTCCTGTTCGGTGCGCGACAGCGACTCCCAATACATTCGACGACGATCCGGGGTGAGGTCGCGCAGCGCCTGCGCGGCCTTCCCCGGGTCTCCTGCTGAGCCGTCAGGTAATCCGACCGTGTCTCCTGAACCGTCGAGACGTAGCGCGGCCTGATAGACCTCGCTCGCGAACACCCGGTCGAAGTGGTCCGCGGAAGCCAACAGGTTCTGCACGGCTTCGGTCAGGTACAGGGAATCGGCGCGGCGCTCGGGATCGGTATGGGTGACGGAGCCGTCCGCTGCGACGGCGAACCCTGCACTGCGTGCAGAGTCCACCCGTGCGCGGAGCGTCGACTGCGCGTTCTCCAGAATCGCAGTGCTGCCGCGCACGAAGTCGGTCGCGGTCGACGTCGCCTGGGCCGATCGGCGCATCGATACCGCGACCACTCCGACGCGCTGGGTCGCCGCATCGTGTGTCGCACCGTGCCACGCCTCGTCGGAGTCGGCGGCGGCGACTGCCGCCCTACTCGCGTCCCAGAGGCGCTCGGTGAGCGTCGCCAGTTTCGCGGCTGCTGCGGGCAATCCGGTGAGATCCCAGGCGAGGACGTCGTCGACGCTGGTCATCGGACATTGTCGCGAGTGGCGTCGCCAATGGCATCGGCGGACGCCGCATCCGACTCCTGGGTGAGCGCGTTGAACCTGGCGAGCGCGTCGGCCAGTGCCACGAGCCGGAGCCCGTCGGCTGCCGACACGGTCTTTGCCTTGACGCTCGCGATCGCCGTAGCTCTGACGGTGTGCGAGGTGGAGCTCGCAGGCGGGTCGGCGAGCTGGGTCTCGACGATCCCGCCCCCGAACTCGCGCCAGTCCGCGGCTATCTGCGCGATCCGAGCAGGTGTGATCCCGAAGCCAGCCACGATGTCCCCGTCCGCCGCAGTGCGCCCGATGCGAATACCGGGCCTCTACTCCTTAGACGTACGAGGACCCCGCGTGGTTCTGTGGAATTCCACAGCGACGCGTCGCCGCAGGCTCAGCCACGTTCCCGCCTGCTGGACGCAGTGGTGGGGCGACGTCGATGAGGCTGCGGCTGTTGTAGGACAGTAACGAGCCTGGGCTGCGGTAAACGTCAGCCGACTCTGGAGAGGACCCCCGACTCGGCATCGGTGAGAAGGTTCGCGACCGTCTCCCCGGAATCGGTCTTGTTGGTGCCGATGAAACCCGACGGCCCGCGCTTGATCCAGCCGGTCACGTACATGCCGGGTACCGGGGTGCCGTCGTCTGCGACTCGTCCGGCGATGTTCGCGATGGTGCCAGTCTTCTCGTCGAAGGGGAGTCCGGAGACGGGCACGCCGCGGTAGCCGATCGCCGTCAACACCAGCCCGGTGTCCAGAGTCTCCTCGACGTCCGTGCCAGTACGGAGGAAGCGAACCCCGGTGGCCTTCTCCTGGCCGACGACGGCCACCGGCGTCTTGCCGAAGGTCAGTCGGATGAAGGGTTCGGTAGGCTTCGGTCGCTGCGAGATCTCCTGCAGGAGAGATAGCTTCGCGGCCAGAGTCGGATCGTCGACATCGGTCGATACGCCTTCGAGGTCTGCGGGGTCGACCCACACGCGAGCGTGGCCGTCCGCGACACCGATCAGTTCAGGCAACGTGAACGCGGCGTGTTCCGGTCCGCGTCGACCCGCGACGACCACTTCGCGAACCGAAGACGACCGCAGGGCGGCGAGCGCGTCACGTGAGATGTCGGTCTTCGCGAGCTCGTCGACGTTACCGGTCAGGATGCGTGCGACGTCGAGGGCGACATTGCCGTTGCCGATCACCACGACCCGCTCCACAGACAGATCCGGGCCGGCGTCGACGAAGTCGGGGTGGGCGTTGTACCAGCCGACCAACGACGTCGCGCTCTGGACGCCGGAGAGTTCGATGCCGGGAATCGACAGCGTCCTGTCGGTCGGTGCACCGCCGGCCCACAGCACCGCGTGGTGGCGAGTGCGCAGCTCGTCGAGCGATATGTCGCGGCCTATCTCGGTGTTGAGCAAGATGGTGATGTTCGGATGGCGAGCCACCTCATCGAACAGATTCATCACGGTGCGGGTTGACGTGTGGTCGGGTGCGACGCCGAAGCGAGATAGACCGAACGGCAAGTCGAGCCGTTCGTACACGGTGACGCGCACGCGCGGCTGCTTGAGGAGCTCGTCGGCCGCATACATTGCGGACGGCCCCGATCCGACGATCGCGACTTCGAGGACGTCGGGGCCGCCGCGAACCGCCCGCGGCTTGGCGACAGGCGCCAGCGGAAGGCGCTTATCGCGTGGCACCGGGAACCGGACAAAGTCCTCCTGCGTGTGACCGTAGTGCTCGGCGTTGACATCGACGAACCGTTCGGCAGCCTCCGGGAGGCGGTGTCCGGGGACGATGGCGCCGACCGGACACGCCGAGACGCACGCGCCGCAGTCGACACACGTCGACGGGTCGATGTAGAGCATTTCCGCGATGCCGAAATCAGGCTCGTCGGGGGTGGGATGTATGCAGTTGACAGGACACGCGTAGACGCACGAAGCGTCGCCGCAACACGCCTGTGTGACGACGTGGGGCACCGGCGTCAGCTCGCGGTGTACGCGGGTTCGCTGCGGAACCGTGAGTTGCGGCCGTCGATGCCCAGGGCGCGCCACACTCGACGGGACGCCGGATTCATCAGGCCGCACTGCTCGGCGAGCATGCGGACGTCGCCGAACACGCCTGCCAAGAAGGCCTTCGACTGCTCGGATCCCCAGAAGATGTCTTTCATGACCTCACGGGGAACGTTGAATTCCTTGCGGAACTCGGCGGGCGGAATGACGATCGCGTTGCACAGCACGCGCATGACGATCGGCATCGCGATCGACAGGGCGAGCTTGGTGAGACGGCCCTTGTTCGGGATTGTTGCGCGCAGGTGATTGTGCGCGAACGAGATGTGGCGAGCCTCCTCGGCCACGTGCAGTTCCATGACGGCCGACATCGCCGGGTGGAGGCCGTCCCTGCCGCGCAGAAAGTCCTTCTGAATGTGGTCGATGGGCTCTTCGCCTGCGAGCACGCCGAAGTAGAAGACGGTCGGGGTGATCGTCGAGAACAGCGGGATGATCGGCGAGATCAAACGAAGCCAGCGGCGCATGCCGGGCGTCTTCATGCCGATCCGGTTCACCAACTCCTGGAACATGAGGGTGTGATTGCACTCTTCCTTCGCCTCATGAGTGGTGTAACGGAACCGCTTGTCGCCGTTGGGGAGACGGTCCGAATACTGGAGGAGGCCGCGGATGAGAATCGACTCGAACTGCAGGCCGACCTTGGCGACGTTCGCCTGACGCCACATGCCGAGGCGGATCTGCTCGGACTCGGGAAGCGCCTGGTACCACGGGTGGCGGCCGATTGGGTCGACGGTGTACGACAGGATCCACCGTCGATCGTCGGGAACGATCGCCATGTCCGGAGCGTCCCACGCGATGTCGATGTACGGATCGAAGTTCCGGTGCACCGATGCGGACGACAGGTCGTCGAGAACCTGCTCGTAGTCGAGCTTGTCGTCCTGCTTCACGGGCGGCTGGTACGTGGTGGTCGGCCGCGGTTGCGTCGAAGTCATCTCACATCTCCCTCTGCTGGTGTTCCGCCTGAAAAACCAGCTGAACAAACCTTGATGAATCAACCGTGACACCAATCATTGATCTTGTCAATGCTCGATGACACGATGGGCGACGGTAGATGATCTCCACACTCTGACATCACCCAGGCGGATAGTCAGCGATGGGGTCGATGCCCGACAATGTGGGACGTGGAAGTTGTTCTGATCGTCGTCCTGTGTGTGCTCGCGATCGCTGCGGGCAATCTACTGGCTCCGCGCCTGCGTATCGCGGCTCCGCTGCTGCTCGTCCTGTTCGGCGTCGGCGTGAGCTATTTTCCCGGAGTCCCGCGGATCTCAGTCAACCCGGAGATCGTCTTGGTGGGCGTCCTGCCTCCGCTGCTCTATGCCGCGGCTGTCGCGATGCCCTCGATGGAGTTCAAGCGTGACTTCCGTGCGATCAGCGGACTATCCGTAGTGCTGGTCATCGTCAGCGCGCTCGGGTTGGGCGTGGTGTTCATGTGGATACTTCCCGACGCCGACTACGCGACCGGTGTCGCGCTCGGCGCCATCCTCAGCCCGACTGACGCGGTCGCGACGACCACCGTCAAACGCGTCGGTGCGCCCAACCGGTTGATCACGGTACTCAGCGGCGAAAGCCTGTTCAACGATGCGAGCGCGCTGGTGATGTTGCGCGCTGCGATCGCGGCGATGGCGGCGAGTGTGTCGTTGTGGGGTGTCGCGGTTTCGTTTGTGTGGACGGTGGTGGCTGCGGTCGTCGTCGGTTCGATAGTCGGTTGGGTCTTCGTCTGGCTCCGCGCCAGGATCGCCAATCCTGCTGTCGCGACGGCGGTCTCGTTCGTGACTCCGTACGTCGCATACCTGCCCACCGAACTCGTCGAGGGCTCCGGGCTGGTCGCCGCCGTCGCGGCAGGTCTCGTCGCCGGGCGGGGCGCGGTCCGTCACCTGACTGCGGCGCACCGGCTGTCCGACGTGCAGAACTGGCGAATGGTGGAACTGCTGTTGGAGGGCAGCGTCTTTCTGTTGATGGGGCTCGAACTCAAGGACTTGGTGTTCGACGTCCACGAGAGCGATGAAACGGTCTGGCATGCGGTGTGGCCCGCCGCGGTCGGGTTCGTGCTCTTGATCGTGCTGCGGTTGATCTTCGTGATCCCGCTGGTGCACTGGACGGAGCGTCGCGCGCAGCGGGTGATCGCGCGCGAGGAACGTCTCGAGCAGTTGCAGACCGATCTGGCGGACGCCGATCACCTCGACACCGGGCGACTCCGCGTAGTGCAGGGCCGGATCGATCGTCGTCTCGCCGACATCGCCTATTACCGCGCCGAGTCGATCGGTACGCGGGAAGGATTCGTCGTGGTCTGGGCTGGGATGCGCGGTGTCGTGACGCTCGCGGCGGCGCAGACGCTGCCCGCCGACACGCCGTACCGTTCGATGCTCGTCCTGCTCGCGTTCTTCGTCGCCGTCGGATCACTGCTGATCCAGGGCGGTACGCTCGCCGCGTTCGTCAGGTGGATGCGGCTGCCCGACCACGGCGCCCAGGAGATGCAACAGCGTCGCGCGATCGGCCGCGAGTTGGCGGTGGTCACCGACCGTGTCATGCGGGCGCCCGACGCGTGCGGCGCCGACTCCGAGCTCGCGAGCACCATCGAGGCCGTCCGACGACTCGAGGCCGTCGACGGGGACGAAGAACGCGGGGACGAAGAACGCGGGGATGGGGCCGACGACGGCAGGCTCGACGAGATCATGATCGACAGACGCCTGGAGACGGCGAGACAGATGAGGCATGTCCGTCGACTCATCGTCGCCGAGCAGCGACGACGGCTCCTCGAGCTCCGCGAGACCGGGGCTTACAGTTCCAGCGCGTTGACCGTCGCTCTCGACCGGCTCGACGCCGAGGAATTGAGCCTCGACGCTCAAGCACCCGTCAAAGACTGAAGTGACGACCGAGTGAGTGTGCGACGGGCTAGCTGACGAGCGCCGGGACCGCCCCGAACACCCAGATGACGGTGAGCGCCATGAGGAACCACGACGCGCCCTGCCACACCTGCCAGCCGGCGTTGGCGCGCCACGCGAGAGCTGTGCGGACCATCGCGGTGATCGCGCCTAGTCCGATGGCTACCGGACCCGCGATGATGAACGCGTCGTGCACCCCGTCGGACGTGTTGAGGGCGACGATCAATAGCACGATGCCGACCCCGAACGTGATGAGTACGTGCAGTGCGGCGTCGCGGGCGTGGCCGGAGCGGAGCGGGGAAGGCATCGAAGGGTTCCTGATGATCGAATTGGGCAGTGCCGCCAGCCTACCGGGGGACTTCGGACCTACCCGGGTCCATGCATTTCGGGAGTGATTGCGACAGAATGGAAACGAGGCCGAGGGGCGCCGAATCCGCGGTAGCCCGGCCCTGCTGAGAAGGAGTGCATTCGCGATGAGCTTGATCCTGGTCGGTGTGGACGGTTCGGACGCGTCGACGGACGCCGTCAAATGGGCTGCGAGTGCTGCGGCCTCCGAACGTCTCCCGTTGAAGATCGTGGCCGCCTATACGTCGACGACCAGCGATTACGCGCCTGGTCTCGTGATTCCGCAGGACGTGATCGACGCGATCCGCGCGGAAGCGACCGCAGCAGTGCAGAAGGCAGCCGAAGTAGCTCGCGCCGAAGCCGCCGACATCGAAGTGTCCGGGTCGATCGTCGAAGGCGACGCCGCCCGAGTCATGCTCGAGATCGGTGAGCACGCCCATATGATCGTGCTCGGCACTCGCGGTCTGGGCAGCGTCAAGGGCCTGTTCCTCGGATCGGTCAGCACCAGCGTCGCCGCCCACGCGAAGGGGCGCGTCGTAATCGTCCCCGCTGGCTCGCTCGGCGGCGACGGCCCGATCGTCGTCGGCGTCGACGACTCGGCGGTCAGCGACCCCGCAGTCGCCGAAGCGTACCGACTAGCAGGCATCCGCAATCGGACACTGACCGCCGTCCACACGTGGACGCCGCTCGACGCCGACGCTCTCCACGGTTTCGGACTCGACCAGGCGGAGATCGACGAGATGTCCCGGCAGGCCGTCGAAGCGGTGTCGGAGCGGATCGCAGGCTATTCGCAGGACTACCCGGACGTCGAAGTCAACCGGGTCGTCATCCCCGAAGAGCCTGCCAAGGCGATCCTCGAGGCGGCCGACGAGAACGCTTCGCTCATCGTCATGGGCAGCCGTGGTCGAGGCGGATTCACCGGTCTGCTCCTCGGTTCGCGCAGCCAGAAGGTGCTCCACCACGCGCACGTTCCGGTGATGATCGTTCGCAAGTGAACCGGTGACAGTGGCGGGCACCGACTCTTCAATCGGTGCCCGCCACTACTGTCTACAGCGTGTCTGATGAACTCGCTCGCAGCATCCGACGGTCGGTAACTGCGTCGTCTGAAGTGCAGGAATGAAGCAACTCCCACGCGGACTATGGGTCCTGCTGGCGGCCAACGTCGTCATCGCGCTCGGCTACGGACTCATCGCGCCCGCGCTGCCGATCTTCGCCAGCGACTTCGGCGTCGGCATCACCGCCGCGACCGTCGTCGTCTCCGCGTTCGCGATGATGCGGTTGGCGTTCGCGCCGGCCACCGGACACCTGGTCACCAAGCTGGGCGAACGTCGGATCTATCTGACCGGCCTCATGATCGTCGCGCTCAGCACCCTGGCGTGCGCGTTCGCGCAGAACTACTGGCAACTGCTGGTGTTCCGCGCCGCAGGCGGAATCGGGTCGACGATGTTCTCGGTGTCGGCGATGGCACTGCTCATCCGCCTCGCACCGCCGGCGACCCGAGGTCGGGCGTCCGGCTACTACTCGGCGGGCTTCCTCGTCGGCAACCTCGCCGGACCGCTCGTCGGAGCGGTCCTCGTCGACTTCGGGCTCCGCATGCCGTTCGTCGTCTACGCGATCGCGTTGCTCATCGCGGCGGCAGTCGTCGCGGCCGCGATGCCGCCCGCGCCCGAACCGCCGACCGATTCGGGCGTGCACGCTCCGCTTCCGGCCGCAGGCTTCTTCGAGGCGCTGCGGTGGGCCGAGTACCGGGCGATCCTCGCGTCCAACTTCGCGCAGGGCTGGGCGTCCATGGGCGTTCGAGTGGCCGTCGTGCCACTGTTCGTCGAACAGGGACTCGGCGAATCGGCAGGCTGGGCCGGCATCGTCCTCGCCTGTTACGCCGCGGGAAATATCGTCGCGATCATCGTCTCCGGTCGACTGTCGGACCGGTTCGGGCGACGCCCAGTCATGATCCCTGGGCTGATCATCGCCGCCGCGTCGACGATTGTGCTCGGCTGGTCACCGAACATCGAAGCGGTACTCGCGTTGACTGTGGTGTCCGGTATCGGCTCGGGTCTGTTCGCGCCGACACATCAAGCGGCGCTCGGCGACCTGCTCGCCAAACGCGAACGGGGCGGATCTGCCTTGGCCGCCTATGGGATGGCCGCCGACTTGGGGGCTGTCAGCGGTCCGCTCATCGCGGGGCTGATAGCCGACCGCTGGGGGTACGGCCCGGCATTCGCGGTGACCGGCGGCGTAGTCGTGGTCGCGCTCGTCCTGTGGCTCGTGGCGGGCGACGCCGCACGAGAGCGAGCCCTCACGACCAACTCGGCAACCACATCTGACGAGCCCACTCGACGTTTGAGATAGGGGCGCCGGTCAAGATCGGCCACAGCCACACGAAATTCGCGATCACGAGCGAGACGAAGACCGCGATCGACAGAACGGCGATCGTCTTGCGGTCCGAGCGTCGGCTTCGCGCGGCCCACGCGAGGACGTCACCGCAGCACAAGGCGAGCCCCATCACCAGGAACGGCGCCATCACGGTCGCGTAGAAGAAGTACATCTGGCGGTCGAGGTCGGCGAACCACGGCACGATCGCGGCCGCATAGCCGACGAGCACCGCGGCGTACCGCCAGTCACGGCGGGACACGATCCGCCAGAGAGCCCACGCGATCATGGGGAACGTCAACCACCACAGAGCAGGCGTGCCGATCAGCATCTGCGCGCGTATGCAGTCGCCGCCGCCGCACTGGTCTGGACCGTAGTCGATCGCGTACAGCATAGGGCGCAGACTCATCGGCCACGTCCAGGGCTTCGACTCCCACGGATGGTGATTCCCGGCCGAATTCGTCAGGCCAGCATGGAACTCGAGGATGCCCGACTCGTAATACCAGAGCGAACGGAACGCCGCGGGCACCCAGGCGAAGGCCCCACCGGAGCCGACCTCGGTACCGACCACATAGCGGTACACCGACGTCTCCGACGCGAACCACGTCGCGAAGCTCGCGAGGTAGATGGCGATCGGCATCAGGGCCAGCGATGCGCCCGACGGGATCAGATCGCGACGCAGCACGCCGACCCACGGTCGCTTCACGTGGTAAGCCCGGCGGGCTGCGACATCGAATCCGAGCGACAGGGCCGTGAAGAAGATGACGAAATAGAGGCCCGACCATTTGGTGCCGCATGCCAGACCGAGCATTACTCCTGCCGCGAACCGATACCAACGGAAACCGAAGCGCGGGCCGAACGGGGAGTCGTCGATCCGGCCCTGCGACCACACACGGTGCATGCGGGCACGCATCTGGTCACGGTCGGCGATGATCGCGGCGAACGCGAGCACCACGAACAACGCTTGGAAGATGTCGAGCATGCCCATCCGGGACTGCACGAACAGGACGCCGTCGCAGATCGCGAACACACCGGCGAGCGCGCCGACCAGTGTGGATCGGGCCAGGCGTCGCACGGTCAAGTACACGGCGAGCACGATGACGACGCCAGACACCGCCGACATGAAGCGCCAGCCCATCGGGCCGTACCCGAACATCCACTCGCCGATCGCGAGCATCCACTTGCCGACTGGAGGATGCACCACCAGGCCGTATCCGGGGTTGTCCTCGATCCAGTCGCCGCCGGTCAAGACCTGCCAGCCTTGCGGAACGTAATGCTTCTCGTCGAAGACCGGTGTCCCGTTATCCGTCGGATGGGTGAGGTCCCACAACCGGGTGGCAACGGCGATCAGAGTGATGACGACTCCGACGATCGTGCCGCGCAGACGGTCGGACGCGCCGAAGATCGGTGCTGGGACCGCAGGGCCGGGGCTGGTGCCCAGATCCTCGGTCTGCGGCCGGGTCTCCGAAGTCTCGGGGTCGGCAGCAGGGGAAGCAGTCGTCACACACACATGCTAGGGCATGTCAGGACGCCCCAATGTCGGCTGAATCTCATTGCGAGGCAGAGCCGTGCCGTTGGGTATGGAAGTCGATTCGTCGGCAGTCGCGCACAGTACGCTGAGATGGCTTGCACACCCGGCCGATCACGGGCCGGGTCGGTGCGAACGCTCTGTGGGACGACGACGAGATTCGAGGTAGCGGGATGGCACGGCTGAGCCTGGAACAGCGACGTGAGGCGGCGATCGCCGCGACACTGCGCGTGATCGCGGCCGATGGCGTCGAGGCGGCGACGACGCGTCGAATCGCGACCGAGGCGAACATGGGGCAGTCGAGTATTTTTTATGCGTTCGCGTCGCGAGACGAACTGTTGGCCGCCGTCGTGGAGCACGGGGTCGCCCAGGAACTCGACTCCATGAACGAATGGTTAGAGACGCTGGCCGACGTTCCGGTTGGCGATACACCGATCGAGGACCTCGTGCGCGCGGGCCTGCTGGCGTTTGCGGAGAACGCCATCACCGACCCCGCCCGCCAACAGGTGCTGATCGGTCTCGCGTTGTATGCCAGGCGCACACCCGGACTCGAGTACCTCGCCGAGCGTCTCTACGACGGCTACTACGACGTGGCGGCGCGGGTGCTCGACGAGTCGGCGCGGATCTGCGGTCGCTCGTGGAGCCAGCCGACGGCCGAACTCGCGCCGACGGCGATCGCGTTGTCGGACGGAATCACGTTGTGCTGGCTCGGCACCGGGTCTCGCGACCGGGTGAACGCGGTCGTCGAGAGTGCGGTGACGCTGTTCCTCGGCTATCTCGAGTGACTTGTCGCCTCGAGTGAGCCGTAGCCTGGACGTCGTGAACGACGACGGCGTAGGTGTGTTGATTCTGGCGGGTACTCCGATGGGGCGGCCCGACGACGCATCGACTCGGCTGCGGGAGGCCCTGGCGACAGCTGACATCGTCGCCGCCGAGGACACGCGTCGCACCAAGGCTCTGGCGTCGTCGCTGGGCGTGGAGATCAGTGGACGCGTCGTCAGCTACTACGACCAAGTCGAAGCGGTGCGCGCGCCGAAGCTCGTCGAAGAGATCGATGCCGGGGCCACCGTGCTGCTGGTGACGGACGCCGGTATGCCGTCGGTGAGCGATCCCGGCTACCGGGTCGTCGTGGCGTGCGCGGACGCCGGGCTGCGCATCACGTGTCTTCCGGGGCCGTCCGCGGTGACCACTGCGCTCGCCCTGTCGGCGATGCCGTCTGAGCGGTTCGCGTTCGACGGTTTCGCCCCGCGCAAGTCCGGCGCCCGACGCGACTGGTTGGCGAGTCTGCGCACCGATCAGCGCACCGTCGTGTTCTTCGAATCTCCGCACCGGTTGGCGCAGACGCTCGCTGACGCGGCCCACGTGCTGGGCGCCGAGCGTCGCGCCGCGGTGTGCCGCGAACTGACGAAAACGTACGAAGAGGTTCGTCGCGGCGGACTCGGTGAGCTCGCCGCGTGGGCCTCCGACGGGGTGAAGGGGGAGATCACCGTCGTCGTCGCGGGAGCTGCCGCAGTCGACGAGTCGGCGACGATCGACGACCTCGTCGCGCAGGCGCAGACCCTCGTCGAGGGTGGAACCCGCTTGAAGGACGCCTGCGCCGAAGTGTCGGTGGGCACCGGATTCTCCAAGCGCGACGTATACGAGGCCGTGTTGGCCGCACGCGAGTGACGTGTTGGGTGAAATTCAGTGCCTGCCGGCGACGGCACGGTAGTCATTGACCATGGTGGAGAAATTGACCGCGGTGGAGAAGACGATCCGCGGGTTGAATCCAGCCTGTTTCGCGATGGTGATGGCGACCGGAATCGTCTCGATCGCGATGAGCGTGCAGGGCTGGGGTCTGGTGTCGGCCGCACTTCTGTGGATCGGCGTCGTGGCGTACGCGGTGTTAGTCGTCGCGAGTCTGGTCCGATTCGTGCGGTACCGGGACGCGGTCGCCACTGACCTGCGGGCTCCGACGCGCACGTTCGGATTCTTCACGTTTGTCGCGGCGACCGGAGTCACCGGAACCAGGCTCCTCCTGGACGGTCGCGTCGGAGTCGCCGAGATCGCGCTCGGTGTCACCGCGGTGAGCTGGTTTGTGCTTGGCTACGCGCTCCCGGCGATCGCGTTCGCGGCACGCGGCGACGAGGCTCCGATGCGGCGGGCCGACGGAAGCTGGTTCGTCTGGGTGGTCGCGACCCAGTCCGTCGCGATCCTCGCGGCGAGTCTGCAGCCTGCGGTCGACACTCTGCGGACCGAGTTCGCTCTGCTCGCGGTCTCCTGCTGGTCGATCGGAGTGGTCCTGTACGTCGGGGTCGCCGTGCTGGTCGCCGCCCGGCTTCTGCTCGCGCGACCGTCACCGGCGGACGTGACCGGCGCGTACTGGGTCGCGATGGGCGCGACAGCGATCTCGGTGGTCGCCGGAACACACGTCGAAAAGATGGCGGGAGTTCCGCTCGTCGAGGTCGTCGGCGCCACCGTCGGCGCATCCACGTTCATCCTCTGGGCGTTCGGTACCTGGCTGGTGCCTGCGCTCCTCGTCGCGGGCTACTGGCGACACGTCGTTCACCGCGTTCGGCTGCGCTACGAGGTGGGTCTGTGGACGATCATCTTCCCGCTCGGCATGTACGGGGTGGCCAGCCGTGCACTCGGCACCGCGCACGACCTGCCGATCGTCAACGGCATCGGACACGTCGAGATATGGGTCGCGTCCATCGCGTGGGCCGTCACGTTCGTCGCGATGGTGTGGACGCAGGGACGGTTGTTAGTGCGGGGCGACCGGTAGCGCATCGACGATCGACGCAGCCTTGTCCAGACATTCCTGCCACTCGGCGTCCCGGTCGGAGTCGGCGGTGATGCCGCCGCCGACACCGAGCGTCAACCCGCAGTCGGGGGCGACGGCGACAGTACGGATGGCCACCGACAAGTCGAGCAGCCCGCCGGGGCCCGCAACACCAATACCGCCGCAGTACACGCCGCGCTCGTGCTTTTCCCAGCCGGCCAGCAGTTCGGCGGCCCGGATCTTCGGCGTTCCCGTCACCGACGCGGGAGGCCACGTCGCCGCCAGCAGCGCATTGTTTCCGACGGCAGGCGCAAGCGTGGCGCGCACCGTCGACACCAGATGCCAGACGCCCGGAGCCGGAACCACCGACAATAGGTCGGGCACCCGCACCGACCCCGTCTTCGCGACGCGACCCAAATCGTTGCGGACAAGGTCGACGATCATCACGTTCTCCGCGGTGTCCTTCGCCGACGCCGTCAATACCGACGGGTCGACGTGCGCGGGCACCGTCCCCTTGATCGGCGATGACGAGACCTCGGTGCCGCGGCGGTCCAGGAACTGTTCGGGGGAGAAGCTCGCGATCGACCCCCAGCCGCCCGACAGCCATGCGGCCTTCGCCGGTCGGCTCGACTCCGCGACGTCACAGAAGAACGCGAGCGGGTCGCCGTCGAGCACACCGGTGAACCGGGTACAGACGCACGCTTGGTACACCTCTCCGGCGGAGATCGCGTCGAGACACCGGGCGACGGCGTCCACGTGCGGCTCCTTGTCGGGCGGTGACCACGCCGCCGACCACGACCTGGATGTGCCAGCGGGCGGATCAGGAGACGGCGAAGGTACGGATAAGGCTTCGAGCACCCACGGCGGGCACACCGACCCGCCGACCGACTCCCACACCCACGTGTCGTCGCGCAATACGAGCAGACCGTCGCAGAGCCCGCCGACTACCTCGGGCGTCTCGCCGGGCGGCGAATACGAGATCGCGCCCAACCAGAAGATGTCTGGCCGATCGGGCGGCGCAACACCGGGCCGCACGTCGATCGACGGTGCGATCACCGCGTCCGCGTCGAACCACCGGCCGACGAGAGCGGCGGGCGGAGGTAGTCGCTCTGCCACGGTGTGTGCGTGCAGGGCGCGTAGGAGAGCGAAGGGGGTCTGGGCGGTCGCCACGCGCCTTCTACACCTCGTGGCGAGGGAACACCGGACTCGGCTTCGGCAACGTGGTGCCCGGGGTCAGCCGGTCGGCGACGGCGGCGAACGTGCGCGCGTCGGCGTCGACGGCTAAGAAGTCGAGCAGCGTCGCGGTCGACGACGGCATAGCGGGCTGCGTCAGCAGCGTCACGATGCGGACTACTTCGGCGCACACGTAGAGGACAGTCCCGGTGCGATCGAGGTCGGTCTTGGCGAGCTTCCACGGCTCTTGCGCCGAAATATAGCGGTTCGCGTCGGCCAGCACCGACCACAGTGTTTCGAGACCGAGGTGGATCGCCTGCACGTCGAAATGTGTGCGGACACGGCCGAGCAGGCCGTCGGCGGCGTCGAGCAGGGCCTGGTCGTCTGCGGTGAAGTCGCCCGGCTCCGGGATCGTCGAGTCGAAGTACTTGCCGACCATCGACAGGGTGCGTTGCGCGAGGTTGCCGTATTCGTTGGCGAGGTCGGCGTTCTTACGCGAGACGATCGCGTCAGCCGAGTACGAGCCGTCCTGCCCGTACGAGACCTCGCGGAGGAAGAAGTAGCGGACCGGGTCGAGTCCGAATTCGTCGATGAGGGCGTGCGGATCGACCACGTTGCCGATCGACTTGCTCATCTTCTCGCCCTTGTTATTCAAGAAGCCGTGCGCGAACACCCGTTTGGGCACCGGGATGTCGGCGCTCATCAGGAACGCGGGCCAATACACGCAGTGGAACCGGATGATGTCCTTGCCGATAATGTGCAGGTCGGCGGGCCAATAACGCTCCAACGTGGCCGGATCGTCCGGAAAACCGACTCCGGTCAAATAGTTCGTCAACGCGTCCACCCACACATACATGACGTGATCGGGGTTGCCCGGGACCTTGACTCCCCAATCGAACGTGGTGCGCGAGATCGACAGGTCGTTGAGTCCGCCCTCGACGAACCGGGTGACCTCGTTGCGGCGCGAGTCCGGCCCGATGAAACCGGGATTGTCGCGGTACAGCTCGAGCAGGGGCTCGGTGTACTTAGCGAGCCGGAAGAAGTAGGTCTGTTCTTCCGTCCACGTCAGTTTGTGGCCGTTCTCGGTGGCGATTCGATCACCGTCGGCGTCGACGCTCGTCTCGTCCTCGGTGAAGAACGCCTCGTCGCGCACGTCATACCACCCGGCGTACGAGTCGAGGTAGATGTCGCCCGCCGCCTCCATCCGCTTCCAGATCTCCTCCGACGCGCGGTGATGATCGTTGTCAGTGGTGCGGATGAATCGGCTCAGATCGGTGCCGAGCGCGGTGTGTAACGCCTCGAAGCGGTCGGAATTGCGGCGCGCTAGATCCGCTGTCGACACGCCTTCGGCCTGTGCCGTCTGCTGCATCTTCTGGCCGTGCTCGTCGGTGCCCGACTGAAAGCGCACGTCGTAACCATCGAGAGCCTTGAACCGGGCGAGCACGTCCGCCGAGATGAACTCGTAGGCATGCCCGATGTGCGGGGCGCCGTTCGGGTACGCGATGGCGGTGGTGATGTAAAACGGCGGGGCGTCAGCAGGGGATGTCGCTGCGGCGGGAGCGTTGACCATAGTGGTCCCAGGATAGTCAGAGGGACCGGCGGTACGGTTCGCACCCTGGGGGAGCGGTCGGCGGATGCTGAGCGGTCGGCGACGAGATCGGTTTACGGACGGGTGCATCGCCGAGCACGAAGCGCTCCCCGTGGTGCGCCAGTTCGATAGTCGGCCCCGACATCAGACGGTACGTCGCCGAGGAGGCGTCGACGGCGACGACGATCCGCGATTCGCGGATCACCATGCGGAAGCTCATATACGTGAGCTGGCGGGGCAGTCGCGGGGCGAATGTGATGGTTCCGCCGAAGTCGCGCATGCCGCCGAAACCGGCGACACAGTCGGTCCACGCACCGGCGAGCGCCGCGATGTGAAGACCCGACGAGACATTCGCGTGGAGATCGTGGAGGTCGGTGAAGACTGATTCGCTCATCAAGTCGTATGCGAGGTCGAGGTAGCCGACCTCGGCAGCGGTCACGGCCTCACAGCACGCCGACAGCGACGAGTCGCGGACAGTGATCGGATAGTAGTAGTCGAAGTTCGCGAGTTTCTGCGCGGCAGTGAAACGGTCGCCGAACAGGTACATGGCGAACACCAGGTCGGCCTGCTTCACGACCTGCTTGCGATACAAATCGTAGTACGGGTAATTCAACAACAGCGGGTATCTGCCGCGGGAGCGTTCGAAATCCCAGCGGGCCAGGAGCGTGAACGCCTCCGACTGCTGGTGGACGCCGAGCGACTCGTCGTACGGGATCGCCATGTCGTCGGCGCACGAGGTCCACAGCGCCGTCTCGGTGCTGGTGACATCGAGGTCGCGGGCGACGCTCGGATGCCTGCCGACGGAGGCCACCGCGTCACGCAGCGCCTGCTGCGCGGCGAGATTGGTGAACAGGTTGTTGTTAACGATCGCCGTGTACTCGTCGGGTCCGGTGATGCCGTCGATGCGAAAACGGCCATTGGCGTCATGGTGGCCAAGTCCCGCGAAGAACCGTGCGATCTCGACGAGCAGTTCGACGCCGCACTCGACCTCAAACGCCTCGTCGCCGGTCGCCCGGATGTAGCGGGCCGTCGCGTTCGCGATGTCGGCCGACACATGGACTCCCGCGGTGCCCGCGGGCCAATAGCCCGAACATTCGTCACCGTTGATGGACCGCCACGGGAACATCGCACCCGACTCGCCGAGTTCGGCGGCGCGCGCCTTCGCCTTGTCCATGGTTCCGTGACGCCACCGGAGTTCCTCGCCTGCCGCGGCGGGCACCGTGTACGTCAGCATCGGCAGGATGAACGTCTCGGTGTCCCAGAACGTGTGGCCGTCGTAGCCCGGACCGGTCAGCCCTTTGGCGGGGATCGCCCGCGACTGACCGCGAGCGCCCGCCTGCAGGACGTGGAACAGCGAGAACCGGATCGCCTGCTGCATCTCGGAGTCGCCGTCGATCTCGATATCGGCATCGGCCCAGAAATCGTCGAGATAGGCGATCTGCTCGGCTTTGAGGGCCTCCCAGCCGGTCTCGCGGCCCATCGCGATCGCGGCGTCCACCTGGGCGCGGAGCGCTGGGACGCTGCGACGTGCGGACCAGCCGTAGCCGAGGAACTTGGTGACGACGATCTTCGAACCCTGCGGAACGGTCGCCGCGACGGTGAGCCGGGCGAGGTCACCGTCGGCGCGAACCGAGGTGTCCCCGGTGGCAGGCAGTTCAATCTCGTGATCCATCGCGGCCGCGACGGACAACCCCGATCGTGATGTGTGGTGGACGAGGACCGCCGAGTAGTCCTCACAGTCGGCGAGGTCGGCGACCAACGGCGTGTCGAGCGCGGCGGCCAGACGGGGATCGTCGGCGGCCGACTTGCCGCCGGGACCGCC
Organism: Gordonia abscondita; assembly: GCF_032711245.1. Taxonomy (GTDB): domain Bacteria; phylum Actinomycetota; class Actinomycetes; order Mycobacteriales; family Mycobacteriaceae; genus Gordonia. The sequence goes on along the minus strand of NZ_CP128986.1, from coordinate 620,942 downwards.
GATCGGCTCGTTGGCGAGTAGATCGGACTGAAGCACCAGCTTCATGTCCTCGCCGATCGGTTCGACCTCGTAGCGGATCGCCGCGACCGTGCGCTTGGTGAACGACACGAGACGTTCGGAGCGGATGCGGACGGTGCGTCCGGTCGGTGACGTCCACAACGTCTCCCGCTTGAGAGTGCCGGTCCGGAAGTCCAGCACCCGTTCGTGCTGCACGGTGCTCCCGTACCGAAGGTCCATCGGCTCGTCTTCGACGAGGAGACGGATGATCTTGCCGTCGGTGACGTTCACGACGGTCTGCCCCGACTCCGGATAGCCGTAACCGCTCTCCGCGTATGGCAGGTCGCGCAGTTCGTAGAAGCCGTTCAGGTAGGTCCCCGGCACGTCGACCGGTTCGCCCTCCTCGAACGTCCCGCGCAGGCCGATATGGCCGTTCGAGAGGGCGAAGAGTGCCTCGGTGCGCCCGATGGTGTCGATGTCGAAGCCGCGCCACCGCAATTCCCATGGGTGCACGTCGAACCCGTGGTCGGGGCGCGTCCCGTGAGTCGGCACGTGCAACGTGTCGGGGTGGCTCGAGGTGTCGCCGTGCGTGGTGTGCACGAGTTCGGCGGTGATCGGGTCCGTCACTGGCGAGAATCCTTCAGCTCTGCAAGAGGTCGTCGAGGTCTGTCACGACGATAGATGCACCGGCGGTGCGCATCGACTGGGCCTGGTCGCCGCCCACTCGGTCGATGCCGACGACGTAGCCGAACGAGCCGGCTGAACCGGCGGTGACACCGGAGATAGCGTCTTCGAAGACGGCGGCGTGTGCGGGCTGAACGTGCATCAGCTGTGCGCCGCGCAGATACGAGTCGGGGGCGGGTTTGCCCGCCAAGTTCTCGTCGACGATCGTGTTGCCGTCCACTCGGTGTTCGACGAACTCGGTGAGGCCCGCCGCGTCGAGGACCGTCTCGCCGTTGCGCGAGGAGGTGACCACCGCGATCCGCAGCCCGGCCGCGCGTGCCGCGGTCAAATAGCGCACCGAACCCGGGTATGCGGTGACTCCGTCGCGGTCCAGGACGGCCAGGAACTCGGCGTTCTTGGCCTCGGCGATCCCGGCTGCTGTCGCGTCGCTGACGGTGATTCCGCGTGAGTCGAGGAAACTGCGGACTCCGTCCAGGCGCGGTCGGCCGTCGACGAAGTCGAGATAGTCGCGGTCGGTGAACGGCCCCGACTGGTCGCCGCGTTCAGCGAGGAACGCGTCGAACGCGTTCTTCCACGCGGCCTGGTGAAGGACGGCGGTCGTCGTCAAAACGCCGTCCAGGTCGAAGAGTGCGACGGTGATGTCGTCAGGTAGCCCCAGCACCGGTACGACGCTACCGTTCTCCGGTGAGTCGTGCGCGACGGCGCGACTGGTTCACCGACACGTAATCGTCGCGAAACAGGCTGCCGCGGGCGAGCGTCGTCGGCGGATGCGGCACAGTGGGCGTGTGAGTTCCAGCAAGAAGGATCGCCGCAAGACACCGCCGCCCGACCCGGTGCCGTTACCGGGGCTGATCGACGCGCACACGCATCTCGCGGCGTGCGGTGGCCGTACGGCCGAGGCCGTCCGCGCGATCCTCGACCATGCGGAGGCGGTTGGCGTATCGCATGTGGTGACGGTCGCCGACGACATGGTCGACGCGCGGTGGGCGGTCGCGGCCGCGCATTGGGATCCGCGGGCGTACGCCGCCGTCGGACTGCATCCGACGCATGCCGCCGATCTCGACGACACGGCACGCGCCGAACTCGAAGAGATGGTGACCGACGAGCGAGTCGTCGCGGTCGGTGAGACGGGGCTCGACTACTACTGGACGTCGCGGTCGGACGACTGTGCCGATCCGGCGACCCAACGAGACGCGTTCGCCTGGCACATCGACCTCGCCAAGCGCACCGGCAAGGCGCTGATGATCCACAACCGCGACGCCGATCGAGACCTGTTGGACGTATTGGCCGCGGAGGGCAGCCCGGACACCGTCGTCATGCACTGCTTCTCCGGAGACCGCCACATCGCCGCTGAATGCGTCGATCGCAACTACTACTTGAGCTTTTCCGGCACTGTGACGTTCGGCAACTCTGACGAATTGCGTGTCGCAGCCGACGTCACCCCGGCGGAGCTGATGCTGGTGGAGACCGACGCCCCCTTTCTGACCCCGCATCCCTACCGTGGCCAGCCCAATCAGCCTTATTGCCTTCCTTACACGGCGCGTGTTTTAGCGTCAGTGAAGGGGTTCGACGACCACGAGATGGCTGCCGTCCTGGCGGCGAACACGAGACGGGCTTACTCGTTAACGTTGCGGTAACCACACCCCGTTCGTTACCGTATCGTGATCCCGTAACCCGTCAGGATGAATGAGCCTTGTCTGTCTTCACACGTATCAACGCGTCCACTTCCATGCGCGCCCGCCTCGCGGTGGCCGCAGTCGCCTCCACCGTGGCGGCTGGTGCGATAACCGGTGCCGTGATGCATCGTGAGGTGACTCTCGCCGTCGACGGTGAAGAGACCACTGTGCAGACCATGGCGCTGTCGGTCGAGGACGTCCTCAATGACAACGGTGTCGAGCCGGTCAGTGGCGACCTGATCAGCGCGCCGCTGTCCAGCTCGTTGAGCGATAACCAGAAGATCATCGTCGACCGTCTCAAACAGGTGACGCTGCTCATCGACGGCAAACCGGAGACCGTGACGACCAACGCATCGAACGTCCGCGAGGTCCTCGCGGAGCAGGGACTGAGCGCCAGTGCCGTCGAGGGCAACCTTGACTCCCCGCTTCCAGTCGAGGGCGGTGACCTCGACGTGATCCTGCCGAAGCGTGTCGTCCTGCGCGACGGCACCGACGTATCGCGGCCGACGATCGCCGCGAAGACGGTCGCCGACCTCCTGGACGCGTCCGGCAACCCGCTCTCACCCACCGACAAGGTGGTCCCCGCCGCAGGCACCCCGGTCAGCAAGGACATGGTCATCAAGGTGACCCGTATCCGCACCGAGGAAGTCACGGTCGACGAGGACGTGAAGTCCCCGGAGATCGAGAAGAAGGACCCCGAACTGATCACCGGCAAGCGCGAGGTCACCGAGAAGGGCAAGCCCGGCAAAGCCAAGGTGACGTACAAGGTCACCACGCGTAACGGCAAGGTCATCAACAAGGTCAAGCTCACCGAGCAGGTCCTTCAGAAGCCGACACCCAGTACCGTCCGAGTCGGGACCAAACCGGGTGCGCCGCACGTACCGTTCGGCGTGTGGGATCGTCTCGCGCAGTGTGAGTCGACAGGCAACTGGGCGGTCAACAGCGGAAACGGATTCTACGGCGGCATCCAGTTCGACCAGAACACCTGGGACCGTTGGGGTGGGCAGGAATACGCCCCGCGCGCCGACCTCGCGACCCGCGAAGAGCAGATCGCAGTCGCCAAGAAGACCCAGGCCGCGCAGGGCTGGGGAGCGTGGCCGTCGTGCACGTCGCAGCTGGGGATGCGCTGACGCCTATCCTGGGGTCTATGCCTCCCCGACTCCTCGGTCCGGCCGAGATCCGCGCGCTGGCCGCGGACCTGGACGTCCGACCCACGAAGACGCTCGGACAGAACTTCGTCCACGACGCGAACACGGTGCGCCGCATCGTGACATCGTCCGGAGTCGGAGCAGACGACGTCGTCCTCGAAGTGGGGCCGGGTCTGGGGTCCCTGACCCTGGCGCTGCTCGGCGCAGCGGGCCGAGTCGTGGCCGTCGAGATCGATCCGAAACTGGCGGCACGTCTGCCCCAGACCATCGCCGAGTACGCACCCGACCAGGTGAACGCGTTCGACGTCGTCACCGCCGACGCGCTCACTGTCGAACCAGCCGATCTGCCCGTCGCGCCGACTGCGCTGGTTGCGAACCTGCCCTACAACGTCGCCGTCCCCGTCCTGCTGAATCTGATGGCGAAGTTCCCGACGCTGAAGACCGCGCTCGTCATGGTGCAGGCGGAAGTCGCCGACCGCCTCGCCGCCACCCCAGGGGGCCGCATCTACGGGGTACCGAGCGTCAAGGCGAGGTATTACGGCGACGTCTCCCGCGCGGGCTCGATCGGCAAACACGTGTTCTGGCCGGAGCCGAAGATCGAATCGGGCCTCGTCCGGATCGAACGGACTGACCGGTTCGGCCTCGACCCCGAGCACCGCCGTCTCACCTTCGCGGCGATCGATGCGGCGTTCGCGCAACGACGCAAGACCATGCGGTCGGCGTTGGCGACGTGGGCCGGAAGCCCGGCTCGTGCGGAAGAACTCCTCCGCGCCGCCGACATCGACCCGCAGATCCGCGGGGAGCGGCTCGCCGTCGACGACTTCGTCCGGCTCGCCGAATCCGCAGCGTCAGCAGAGCGCCGCGAACCGTGATGATCGGTGGTGCAACCGCACGGGTCCCCGCGAAGATCAACCTGCATCTAGGCGTGGGACCGCTGCGCGACGACGGGTTCCACGAACTGGCGACGCTGTTCTGCGCGCTCGGCTTGTACGACGATGTGACCGTGCGCTCGGCCGACGCATTGAGTGTCACGGTAACCGGCGACAACCGTCGAGCAGTCCCGTCCGATGCCTCGAATCTCGCGGCGAAGGCCGTCGTCGCATTGGCCGAGCGGATCGGGCGCGAGCCGAACGTCACGATCGCCATCGACAAACACATTCCGGTAGCGGGTGGCATGGCGGGCGGTTCGGCCGACGCGGCGGGCGCACTGGTCGCCGCGGCTCGGCTGTGGCGGGTCGACCTGCCGCGCACCGAACTGCTCGACCTTGCGGCGACACTCGGCTCAGACGTTCCGTTCTCGTTGACCGGCGGCACCGCACTCGGCACCGGACGAGGAGAGCAACTGCTGCCCGTCCTGCACCGCGGCGAATTCCACTGGGTGCTCGCGGTGTCGGGCACCGGACTCTCGACGCCCGACGTCTACCGGGAACTCGACCGGCTGCGCGTCGGCGGGGACCGCACGTCCGACGCGTTGACGACTCGGCCCGACGACCTGATGGTGGCGATCGCGTCCGGCGATGTGCACGCGGTGGCCCCATTGCTTCACAATGATCTGCAGCCGGCCGCGCTGTCGCTGCAACCGCTGCTGCGCAGGACGCTGCGGGCCGGCCGAGAGGCTGGGGCCTTGGCGGGCATCGTCTCGGGTTCCGGACCGACGTGCGCGTTCTTGTGCGCGGACGCAGATGCCGCGGTCCGGGTCGCCGCTGAACTATCCGGCTCGGGCGTGGCCAAAGCGGTCCGGACGGCGTCGGGCCCGGTCGCCGGAGCGCGACTGGTGCCAGTCGACGGCGCACACTGATCTCACACAGGGGCCGGATCTGGCACATACGGGTCCGGCACATACGAAACGGGAGTACATGGCCTCGGTCAACAACGGCACCAACACCTCGCTGATCACCGCGGAGAAGATCAGCAAGAGCTTCGGTATCAAACCGTTGCTCGACGAGGTGAGCGTCGGCGTGCACGAGGGCGAACGGATCGGCGTCGTCGGGCTCAACGGCGGAGGCAAGACGACTCTGCTCGAGATCCTCGCCGGTATCACCGAACCCGACGACGGTCGGGTGTCCCGGGTCGGCGGGGCCGTCGTCTCGACGGTCACCCAACGCGGCGAGATGCCCGCCGACCGCACGGTCGCCGACGTCGTCGTCGGAGTCGGGGTCGCCGAACACGAGTGGGCATCGGACGCTCGGATTCGCGGGATCGTCGAAGGCATCGGCGTCGACGGACTACTCGACCGCAAGGTCGGCGAATTGTCCGGTGGGCAGCGCCGCCGCACCGCGTTGGCGGCCGCGCTGGTGACCGACGCCGACCTGCTGATCCTCGACGAACCGACCAACCACCTCGACATCGAAGGCGTCTACTGGCTGGCCGAGCACCTGACGAACCGGAGCAGTGCGCTGATCGTCGTGACGCACGACCGCTGGTTCCTCGACACTGTCGCGACCCGCACCTGGGAGGTGCACTCCGGCCGCGTCGACGAGTACGACGGCGGCTACAACGACTGGGTGTTCGCCCGCGCCGAACGCGTCCGCCAGGCCGACGCAGCCGAGGAGCGTCGCCGCAACCTGGCGCGCAAGGAGCTCGCATGGCTGCGACGCGGCGCACCCGCGCGGACGTCGAAGCCGAAGTATCGGGTGGAGGCCGCCGAGAAGCTGATCTCGGACGTCCCACCGCCGCGTGACAGCGTTGCGTTGTCGGCGTTCGCCAAACGCCGTCTCGGGCGTGTCGCGATCGAGTTGGAGGACGCGCAGCTGCGGACGCCGTCGTCGAACGGCGAACCGGGCCGCGTGCTGCTGGAGGACACGACGTGGCGGTTGGCTCCGGGGGAGCGGATCGGTCTGGTCGGCGTCAACGGCTCCGGCAAGACGACACTGTTGCGCGCGCTCGCGGGCGACGTTCCAGTGGAGCCAGGCAAGCGCATCGAAGGCAAGACGGTCTCCATCGGCTGGCTCCGGCAGGAACTCGACGATCTCGACGAGTCGCTGCGCGTCCTCGACGTCGTCGAGAACGTGGCAGGCCACATCATGTTGGGCGATAAGGAGGTGTCGGCCAGTCAGTTGGCCGAGCGTCTCGGGTTCTCGCCTGCCCGGCAACGCACTCCCGTCGGCGACCTGTCCGGTGGTGAGCGACGTCGACTCCAACTCACCGTCGTCCTGATGGGCGAGCCGAACGTCCTGCTGCTCGACGAGCCGACCAACGACCTCGACATCGACACCCTCCAACAGGTCGAGGACCTCCTCGACTCATGGGCGGGCACGCTCGTCGTGATCAGCCACGACCGCTACCTGGTGGAACGGATCTGTGACTCCATGTGGGCACTGTTCGGCGACGGCAGGCTGACGAACCTGCCGCGCGGCATCGACCAGTACCTCGAACGGCGGGCCGTGGACGCGCAGAAGACGCCGAGGTCCTCGGCGAAGGCAGCGAAGACCGCGTCGGCCGATCAATCGTCGTCCGACGTCACGATGTCGGCGGCCGAACATCAGTCGGCGCGCAAAGAGTTCAACGCCGTCGAACGCAAGATGGAAAAGCTTTCCGTGCAGGTCGCGAAGTTGCACGATCAGATGGCTGCACACGATCAGAGTGACTACACCGCTCTCGGTGAACTCACCGAGAAGCTGCGGGCCGCGCAGGCCGACACCGAGCAGCTCGAAGAGCGTTGGCTGGAGCTCTCGGAGATCGTCGGCTGACGTAGCGTGGTGGCCATGTCTTACATCCGTACCTCGGTGAGCAACGGTGTCGGCGAGATCGTTCTCGACCGGCCGAAGGCCCTCAACGCGCTCGACCAATCGATGATCGACGACCTCCACGACACTCTCGTCGCGTGGGGTGACGATGACGCCGTCGAGACGGTTCTCGTCACGTCGGCGAGTGACCGTGCGTTCTGTGCGGGCGGCGACATCCGCGCCATCCGGGACAGCGCGATCGATGGCGACACGGCAGCCGTCACCAAGTACTTCGCCAGCGAGTACCGGGTGAACCAGATGATCGCCGAATACCCGAAGCCGTACGTCGCGTTGATCGACGGCGCCGCGATGGGCGGCGGCCTCGGCATCAGCGTGCACGGCGAAATTCGCATCGTCACCGAGAAGGCGATGATCGCGATGCCGGAGACAGCCATCGGCTTCTTCCCAGACGTTGGCTCCACCTATTTCTTGTCGCGTCTGCCCGCTGGCGTCGGCATGTGGCTCGGACTGACCGGTGCGCGGCTGCGCGGCGCGGACGCCGTCGCTGTCGGCCTCGCGACGCACTATGTGCCGTCCGACGCTCTAAGCGGCGTCGCGGACGCCATCCGATCGGGTGCCGGTCTCGCCGAGGCTCTCGCGGACCACCGTGATCCGGTCGAGTCGACGCTGCCGCTCCGGAAGATCGCCGACTATTTCGGCGATGTCAGCGTCGACGGTGTGGTCGGCGGTTTGCGCGGCGCGGTCGGCGACGAGTGGGCCGAAGAGATGGTGACCCTCCTGGGGTCGGCGTCGCCGACGAGTCTGTTCGTCACCGCGCGGCTCCTCGAACTCGGTGAGGCGTCCTCGCTAGCCGAATGTCTGGAGCGCGAACTGTCGACCGCGGAGAAGATCACCGCCCACCCCGACTTCGCCGAAGGCGTCCGTGCGGTCCTCGTCGACAAGGACCGGAATCCGTCCTTCCTCCCGTCGACCATCGAAGAGGTGTCCGCAGAGTCCATCGCGGCCCTCGTCAACGAATAGCGCCCGCCCGCTCGATCGAGTCCGCACTTCGACTCGCTGATCGTGCGGAGTCGAGATCGACTATCGTCCCACCTCGAACCGTCCGGACAGCGTGGCGGTACGCGGCGACGATGGCGGTGCGGGTTCTTCGTCGTACGGGACATCGTCGGACGGGGAGAACGGATTGGCGTCCTGCGCGATCGCTTCGGGGCACTCGAAGCGGCCAGCTGCGTGTTTCTCGGTCACTTGGGTGAGAGCAAGCGAACACGTCGATGCCGCATAGTAGGCGCCGTCGACGGAGACTCCGACTTTCGCGCTGATCGGGTCCGTCAGCCTGCGCGCGGGAGGGGAGCCGGGTATGCGTCCGCCGGTGAGCGCGGAGGCCAGGAACTCGAACTGGGCGCCTTCTCCGCCGCCCCCGGAGAAAGTAAAGAGCAGGGTGTCGGGTGGGACCTCGACGGCGGCGTTGCCCCATTTGGTGAACTCGACGCACTGGTCGTTGCCGCGCGACGGTTCGATTTTGACCTGCATCACGCCGTGCGCGTACCGCAGGCCGTACGCGCTGCGGTCGATTCTTCCGGTTCGGGTGGCGGCGTCGCAGTCGTCGAGTGCGAGCCGCGGTGCTTCGGACGGTTGTGCGGGGCGCGACGGTTCGTCGGGGTCGGACGATCCGCACGCCGTCAGTGCGGACGCGCAGGCGGCCGCGAATATGACCGGGGTCGCCGCCCGCCGCATTCGCATGTCAGTCGGCCGCGGCGACGAGCGGCTCAAGGACGAGGTCGGCGTGCTCCTTCTCGATGTACTGGAGACGCCATTTGTCGCTGAACAACGCTAGGATCGCGCCGTCGCTGCGAGTGAAGACTTCTACGCCCCGCTGCTTGGTGAGCTCGGGTGCACTTGCCTCGTCGGTTCGGCGGGCCAGTGAATAGCCGAGGGGTTCGATGATGGTGTCGACATTGAACTCGGCCTTCATCCGGGCGGTCACGACCTCGAACTGCATGGGGCCGACGGCCGCGAGAACCGGTGACGCGTCGCCGCGCAGATCGTTGCGCAGCACCTGGACGACGCCTTCGGCGTCGAGCTGGTCGATGGCCTTGCGGAACTGCTTGTACTTGTCGGCCGTCGTCACGCGCAGCGACGAGAAGTGTTCGGGCGCGAACGACGGGATCGGCGGGTACTGGACTTTGGGATCCAGATAGAGGGTGTCGCCGGGGGCGAGCGCCATCGCGTTGACGAGGCCGACGACGTCGCCGGGGTAGGCGGTGTCGACGGTCGCGCGGTCGCGGCCGAAGACAGCTTGCGCGTACTTGGTCGCGAACGGTTTACCGGTCTGAGCGTGGTTGACCACCATGCCGCGCTCAAACTCGCCGGACACGATGCGCATGTAGGCGAGGCGGTCGCGGTGTGAGCTGTCCATGCCGGCTTGCACTTTGAAGACGACGGCGCTGAACGGGTCGGTCACTTCGCGGGTGCTCTCGTCGATCGCAACGCGCCCGCGCGGCGGGGGAGCGAACTCGACGAGTGCCTCCAGCAGTTGGCGGACACCGAAGTTGAGCATCGCCGACGTGAAGATCATCGGTGACGTCTGGCCAGCGAGGAACATCTCCTGGTCGTGGTCCTGGCCGAGTTCGCCGAGAAGTTCACTCTCTTCTGAGGCTGCGGTCCATGCCACGTCTTCGACGGCGAGCGCGGTATCGGCGTCGAGGATGTCCTCGGGCGCGATCTTCGCGCCACCGGCCGTGCGCGTGAACTTGATGTACTTGCCGGTGCGTCGGTCGAGCAGCCCGCGGTAGTCGCCCGCGATGCCGACCGGAACGTACAGGGGAGTCGGGATGAGGCCGATGCGTTCGCTGATCTCGTCGATCAGCTCCAACGGCGTCTGGCCGGGGCGATCCCACTTGTTGACGACGGTGATCACCGGGATGCCGCGGTGGCGGCACACTTGGAACAGTTTCAACGTCTGTGGCTCGAGGCCCTTCGCCGCGTCGATGAGCATGACGGCGGCGTCGACCGCAGTCAGTACGCGGTAGGTGTCCTCGGAGAAGTCGGAGTGGCCCGGGGTGTCGACGAGGTTGATGACGTGCGGGAACTCGTCGTCGTCGCTCTGCGCCGAGTACTTGAACTGGAGGGCGGTGGAGCTCACGGAGATACCGCGCGCCTTCTCCATCTCCATCCAGTCCGACACGGTCGAACGTCGTCCGCCCTTGCCGTGGACGGCGCCCGCTTCGCTGATCATGCGGGCGTGCAACGCCAACGCCTCGGTCATCGTTGACTTGCCTGCGTCGGGGTGGGAGATGATGGCGAACGTGCGACGGCGCTTGACTTCACGCCCGATGACCTCGGAACTCACTCGTCTACGCTATCGGGCCGCAGGTAGTTGCGGCAAAACAGCGGGACGGGCGCGGAGCAGTGGAGCTCGACTCGCGTCACTCGAATGGGATCGGCGGCATGGTGACGACCTGAGCCGCGTAACTCAGACCCGCGCCGTAGCCGAGCAGTAGGGCGGTGTCGCCGGGCTTGGCCTGGCCGGTCGAGAGCATGGTCTCCATGGCGAGAGGGATCGATGCCGCCGAGGTGTTTCCGGTGGTCTCGATGTCGTTAGCGACGAGGGTCGTCTCCGGGAACTTGAGGCTCTTGGCGAGCAGTTCGTTGATGCGCGAGTTCGCCTGGTGAGGGACGAACACGTCGATCTCGGATGCGTCGACCTTCGCGACGTCGAGGGCGCGCTGCGCTGCTTTGCCCATCTCGAATGCGGCCCATCGGAACACTGCGGTGCCTTGGAGCCGGATGTACGGGCGCTGCGCGTGGTCGTCGCCGTCGAGGTAACTCAACCAGTCGATGTCCTGACGGATCGCGTCGAATTGGGTGCCGTCACTGCCCCAGACCACCGGGCCGAGGCCTTGCGTCTCGGTCGGGCCGACGACCACGGCGCCCGCGCCGTCGCCGAAGATGAAACAGTTGCCGCGATCAGTCATGTCGAGTGTCACCGACAGCTGCTCGGCGCCGATGACGAGGACGTTGGTGGCGCTGCCGCCGCGCACCATGTCGCCCGCCAGGGACATCGCATAGCCGAATCCGGCGCAGCCGACGGTCACATCGAACGCGGGGACACCGTTGGCGCCGAGTTCGGTCGCGATCTTCACCGCGCCGGCGGGCGTCTGCAACAGGTGTGTGTTCGTGGCGAGGACGACCGCGTCGATGTCGGCCCCGGACAGCAGCGCGTTCGCGATCGCGGTGCGACCGGCATTGACGCCCATCTCGACGACCGTCTCGTCACGCCGCGCGAAACGGCGCGACTTGATGCCGGTGCGCGTGAAGATCCACTCGTCAGACGAGTCGATGTTCTCGCAGATCTCATCGTTGCTGACGACACGTTCGGGCCGGTACGCGCCGATCCCGAGTATCCCGATCTTGCTGATACCAGTCGCCTCATGCAGTTGGACCATGAACGATCTCCTTCGAGTTCCTCGTCTGTGACTCTCACGGTCTCACGTAAAACGGGCTACCGAGAAGTACCGGCTACCGTAAAGGTATGTCTGCAGGTACGACGCGGCTGTTACTGCTCGGCGCGGTGAGCCTGTTCGAGCCGGTCAACGGCTACCAGATCCGTCGGGAACTCTTGTCGTGGCGCGTGGACGAGTGGGCGAGCACCCGGCCGGGATCTATTTATCACGGGTTGCGCAGGTTGGCAGAGGACGGACTGCTGCGCGCGACGACCGTAGACGTCGATGGCCGCGACGTCGTGGTCTACGAGATCACGCCGGACGGCCGCACGAGATTGGAGACGTTGATCGTCGAATCTATCGAGTCGGTCAATGTGTTCGACCGCCGAGCATTCCTCGCCGCCTTCAGCCTCTTGCCTGCGCTCGGCGAGAAACGGGCCAGGGAATCGATGACCAAGCGGCGCGCAGCGCTTGTCGACGAGCTCGACGAATTGGTCGCGGGCCGGTCCAATGAGTACTCGCCGCCGCACGCCAAACGCACCGTGGACCTGTGGACTCGACTGGCGTGTACCGAACGCGACTGGATCGACGCAGTGTTCAAGGGGTGGGACGACGACATGCAGTCGACGTTCGACGCCTCATGGGCGCCGCCCGCCGACGACCCGGGCACCGAGATGCTCGTCGAACGCGACCGATACCTCCGTGCGCTACGCACCCGCTGATCGCCGCGCCTGCACCTCGCCCGCTGAGTACGTCGCCGCTGAGTACGTCGCATCGCTCTGTCGGACCCTCCTGCTAAACCTGTTGACACGCTCGAAAGACGCGAACATTATTGAGTTGGTCAAATTTGAACACGGGGTTAATCCGGAGGAAGTGACTCGCGAATGATCCACGCCAGGGGACTCGTCCAGACGTTCACCACAGGAAGAGGCAAGCAGGCCAAACAAGTTCGTGCGGTCGACGGCGTCGACCTCAATATCGCCGAAGGAGAGGTCGTCGGCTTCCTCGGCCCCAACGGTGCGGGCAAGACCACCACACTCCGTATGCTGACCACGCTCCTTCGACCGACAGAGGGCACCGCGACCGTCAACGGTTACGACGTCCTCACCCAACCGGTCCAAGTCCGACGCAGCATCGGCTACGTCTCGCAGGCCGGTTCGACGTTCTCGCAGGCATTGGCGGGCGATGAGGTCAGCGACCACGGCCAGTTGTACGGGATGTCGCGGCGCGACGCCGTCGCCCGAGGTAAGGCGTTGTTCAACGAACTCCAACTCGACGGGCTATGGGATCGCATGCCCAAGAACATGTCGGGTGGCCAGAAGCGTCGCCTCGACATCGTCATGGGCTTGATCCATGATCCGACCCTGGTGTTCCTCGACGAGCCGACCACCGGACTCGATCCGCAGGCTCGCGCCAACCTGTGGGAGCACATCGCCAAGCTGCGGTCGGAGCGTGGCGCGACGGTGTTCCTCACTACGCACTACCTCGACGAGGCTGACGCGTTGTCCGATCGCATCCTCATCATCGACAACGGCCGCATCGTCGCAGCCGACACCCCGGAGAACCTGAAGTCGCAGGTATCCGGTGACCTCGTGCGCCTCGAGTTTGGCGACGTGTCGCATGTCGCGGGAGCGGCGACATCGCTCGAGACGATCGGCACCGACGTTCAGATCGACGGGACGGCGGTGAGCGCGCGCGTCCGCGGATCGGGCCGGGTGGTACCGGGCCTCCTCCGCGACCTCGACTCCCGCGGTGCTGTCTTGGAGGGCATCGAGATCGTCAAACCGACGCTCGACGACGTGTTCCTCACCTTGACCGGTCGTTCGCTACGCGACGACACCCCGGCCGAGGACCCGTCGACCGACGCGCCCGTCGGCACCGAGAAGGAGGCCGTGTGATGGCGTTCGCCACTGAATCGTATGTCGTGTTCCGCCGTCAGTTGCGGATGAACCTGCGCAACCCGGCCTGGGTGCTGATCGGCATCATGCAACCGGTGATGTACCTGCTGTTGTTCGGTCCGCTATTGAAGCCACTGGTCACGCAGTTCCCTGGCGCGGGCGACAACGCATACACGTTCTTCGTTCCCGGACTACTCGTCCAGTTGGGCATCTTCGGTGCGATGTTCGCGGGCTTCAGCCTCATCGGCGAATGGCGCGAAGGAGTCATCGAAGCTGAACGTGTGACCCCGGCGAGCCGCACCGCGCTGCTGTTCGGGCGCATCCTGCGCGACCTGGTGCAACTGCTGGTCCAGGCGCTCATCCTCGTCGGCCTCGGCTACGCGATGGGCATGCGAGGCTCGATCGGCGGAGTGTTCGTCGGCGTCGTTATCACGTTGCTCGTCGGTGGGGCGTGCGCTGCGGCGTCGAACGCGTTGGCGTTGACCACCAAGAGCGAGGACGTCATGGCGCCGGTCATCAATATGGTAATGATGCCGATCCTGCTGCTGTCGGGCATCCTGCTGCCGATGACGATCGGCCCGGACTGGTTGCAGCGGATCAGCGACTTCATTCCGTTCCGGTGGATCACCGACGGTGTCCGCAGCTCGTTCCTCGGCGACGTCATATCGAGCCAGGTCGGCTGGGGCTTTCTCGCCGCACTAGTCCTGAGCGCACTCGGCACCTGGTGGGGAACCGCCGTGTTCCGGAAGGAGAACGCGTAGGCCGCTTGTCGTCGCGGCCCGCCCCGGTGCGGCTCCTACGGGAGTCGAAGGTGCTTGGCGAGGGGGCCGGGCTTCGCGTCGGCGAGGCCGTCGAAACTCGTGATCTTCGGGGCGGGAGGCATCGCGACGACAGCGCCGGCGTAGCTCAGTCCGGCACCGAACCCCAGCATGAGCGCGGTCTCGCCGCCCTTGGCCTTACCGGTCGCCAGCATCTCCTCCATCGCGAGCGGGATCGACGCGGCAGAAGTGTTGCCGGTGTTCTCGATGTCGTTGGCCATCGGCAGATCGTCGGCGAACCCGAGGTTCTTCTTCATCAGGTCGTTGATGCGCGCGTTGGCCTGGTGCGGGATGAACACCTCGATGTCGTCGACCCCGGCGCCGGACGTGGTCAACAACGTCGACAGTGCTTTGGGCAGGGTGATCGCGGCCCACCGGAAGACCCGTGGGCCCTCCATCCGAATCACCATGCGGCCGACCGGATCGCTCTCGGGGTCCTTGCCCTGGTACTCCACTGCGCGCGCCATGTACGAGACGGTGTCGAAGTTCTGAATAATGGCCTCGGCACTATTGCCGTCGCTACCCGACTCGATCGCCGAGATGCCGTTGACGTCGCTCGGACCGACTACGACAGCGCCGGCGCCGTCGCCGAAGATGAAGCCGGTCGACCGGTCCGTGACGTCCAGGCCGACAGACATGGTTTCGGCGCCGATGACGACGGCGTACGTGGCGCCACCCGCGCGAATCGCGTCGGCTGCGACACCGAGCGCGTATCCGAAACCGCCGCATCCGGCGGAGACGTCGAACGCGGAGACCCCGTTGAGACCGATGTCGGCCGCGACGAGCGGTGCGCCGTGCGGGACGTTGTAGGGCCAACTGCTGGTCGCCATGATGACCAGGTCGATCTTGTCTCGGTCGACGCCCGAGTTTTCGATCGCGCGGTCGGCGGCCGCCGCCGACATGCTGCGCATCGACTCGTCCCCGCTGATCCAGCGGCGGTTGTGAATGCCGCTGCGTTCAAAGATCCACTGGTCGGACGAGTCGAGAACGGTGCAGAGTTCGTCGTTCGTCACGAGCCGCGCGGGCCGGTATGCGCCGATGCCGAGCATCGCCACGTTGGGCTTCCAGGGCGGGGTAACCAGTGTCGCCAAGAGGTCAATCCTTCATGCTCGAACCGGTGCCACGTCGCACCGGAGTCTGGGGGAATTCTACGTCCGCGGCATTCGACCCATCAGACCAGGTTTGTTTCTCGGGCGCGAAGGGTGATCAGTCCGCCGAGGATCGACAGTACGCAGGCCGCGGCGAACACGAGCCAGAACCCGCCGACCAGGGCGACCATTCCGGCACCGAGCACCGGGCCGAGAAGTTGGCCGAGTGCGGCTGCGACATTGACGATGCCGAGGTCACGGCCGTGGTCCTGCTCGTGGGGCAGCAGGTCGGTCGCGAAGGCGAGGCCGGCCGTGGAAAACGCGCCGTAGCCGACCCCCATGATCGCCGCAGCGATCATCGTCGCGGTAAATGTCGGACTGGCGACGACGACAATGCCTGCCACTGACTGGACGAGGGCCGCAGCAACCGTCAAGGCACGACGGTGTCCGCGGCGATCGGCGATCAGTCCGGACAGGATCGACGCGCCGACGACGAATACCGTGTACACGACGACGAGAATCAGCAGGTTGTCTTCGGCATCGGCTTTGGGCTGCCCGAGCCCGTACATCAGGAAGAACAGGAACAGACTCGTTCCCAATGCATTGCCGATGTTGGTGATGAGGCGAGCGGTCAGCATCCACACGAAGTCCCGGTCGCGAAATGACGCCCACCGATCCCGGCGCTCGCCGACGGCGAGCTGCGTGCGAGGCACGACCGGATCGGGCAACCCGAACGCCGCCCACGTGCCGACCACGGCCATCAGAGCGGCGAGCAGCAGGTACCCGGGCAGCACGTCGAGCCCGAAAAGGACGATGACGCCGACGCCGAGCACGATACCGAGCGCCTGTGACGAGCCGATCGCCGCCGACGCGCTGCCGCGCCTGTCCGGCGGCAGCTGGTCGGCCATGAGCGCCGCGAATGCGGCCGACGCGATACCGATGCCGATGCACACGCCGACCCACGCCGCGCCGACGAGCCACGGCCGATGCGCGAGACCGGTCAGGACCAGCGAGATCGCGATCAGCCATGTGCCGCCGAGCGCCCAGATGCGCCGTCGCCCGCCGAGACCGTACGGCATTCGAGCGCCGTCGGTCCGGTCGGAGACCGAACCCGCCAACGGTCCGGCGACGATGCCGGCGAGGCCGCCGATCCCGAGGATCAGACCGGAGACGACGACACCATGGATCCATTCGTCGCCGCCGTCGGAGACCTGGTCGTCCAACTGCAACGGAAGCAGCAACTGGAGGGGCGTCAGTTGGACCATCCAGACGACGAGCCAGGCCAGCGTGAACAACGTCATCCAGCGGCGACCGCCAGCAGTCGGGGCGCTCACGTGCGGTTCTGCGCGATCACTCGGCGATACCAGTCGTACGACGACTTCGGGGTGCGGCGAGCGGTCGCGAAGTCGACGTGCGTGAGGCCGAACCGTTGGGTGTAGCCGTCCGCCCACTCGAAGTTGTCCAGCAGCGACCAGACCGTGTATTCGTCCACTCGGATTCCGGCCGACATCGCTTCGCCGACCGCGCGGAGATGGCCGTCGAGGTAGGCGATGCGGTCGGCGTCGTCGATCGGGCCGTCGCAGGTGTCGGGTTCGGGGAACGACGCACCGTTTTCACTGATGACGATGGGCGGCAGATTCGGGTATCGCCTGGCGAATCCGACGAGGAGGTCGCGCAGTGCACTCGGCACGATCGGCCACTCGTCGCCGAAGCCGGTGACGGGCGCACCGGGCGTCGGGACGATCTCGAACGGGATCGGATTGTCTGGGCCGGGCGCGGTGACGGTCGTCGGATTGTAGAAATTGATCGCATAGAAGTCCGGCGGTGTCGAGATGATCTCCATGTCGCCGTCGATGATCGGCATGGCTGCGTCGATTCCGGGCAGATCCGGATATTCACCGGTAAGAATCGGGTCGGCGAACACGCGGTTGTGGATGGTGTCGTATGCGGCGGCCGCGGCCGCGTCTTCGGCGGTGTCGCGGAGCCCGAGCACATGGGTGTGATTGTTGGCGACGCCGACCGACTGGGCACCGTGCCCGCGGAGGATGCGGGCAGCGTGTCCGTGAGCCAGCAGTTGATGGTGGGCTGTCGCGAGCGCATCGAAGAGGAGGAATTCGCCGGGCGCCAACGAACCGATCGCATAGCCCTGGAGGGTCGTCATCGCGGGCTCGTTGACGGTGTACCAGTTCTCGACCCGGTCGCTGAGCCGCTGCGCGACCAGTTCGGCGTAGTCGGCGAACCGGCCGACGATGTCTCGGACCATCCAACCGCCTGCCTCATGAAGCGGAATCGGCAGGTCCCAGTGATAGAGCGTCGGGCACGGTGTGACGCCAGCGTCGAGGAGGTCGTCGACCAGACGTGAGTAGTAGTCCAACCCGGCGGCGTTGGCTGGGCCGGTGCCACTGGGCTGTACGCGTGTCCACGAGATGGAGAACCGGTAGCGATCTAGGCCGAGGCCCGCGGCGAGTGCGACGTCGTCGGCCCAGTGGTGGTAACTGTCGGGGCCGGGTTCCGCGGTGGCGCCGTCGACTACCTTTCCCGGGGTGTCGACCCAGGTGTCCCACACGGACGGGCCTCGGCCGTCTTCCGAGCGTGCGCCTTCGATCTGGAACGCTGCCGTCGCGGCAGACCACCGGATGCGGTGCGGGAGTACAGGGACGGGCTGCATATGGCTCCTTCGAGAACAACGATGTTGATCGATCGATCGATCAATGGTCGAGATCACCATCGCAGATCTGTGAAGTCGCCGGGGAGAGTCGGCGAAACTGCCATGCCGCTACCAGGCGTGGACGACGTTCTGTGCGGCTTCGAGCCCCTGCTTCACCAATGTTTCAGCGGCGTCGACGCCGTTGGCGATCAGTAGTTCCACGTCGGGTTTCGCGGCGGACGGGAATGATTTCAGGACGAAGTCGGCGGGATCCTGCCGCCCGGGCGGCCGCCCGATACCGAGCCGGACGCGCAGATAATCGCGAGTGCCGACGGCCGCGGTGATCGAGCGCAGTCCGTTGTGGCCGCCCTCGCCGCCGCCCAACTTGAGCCGGACTTGACCGAAGTCGATGTCGAGCTCGTCGTGCAGCACGATCAGGTCGGCGGGTGCGACGGAATAGTACGCGGCGAGCGGACCGATTTGGCGGCCGGTCACGTTCATGTAAGCGCGGGCTTTCGCGACCATTACTGGTTCGTCGCCGATCCGAACGGTCGCGGTCTCGGCGCCGGAACGCTTGTGCACCGAGTACTTCTCGCCATACGAGAAGACCAGGCTGTCGGCGACCATGGCGCCGATGTTGTGCCTGGTCTTCTCGTAAGTGGGACCGGGGTTGCCCAGTCCGACGATGAGCTTCACCTACTCGGCTGCGGCCTCGCCGGCTTCGGCTTCGGCCTCGGCGTCTTCCTCGTCAGTGGAAGCGGACTTGGCTTCGTTGATGGCGACGATCGCGTATTCGGCGTTGGTCACCAGGTCTGAACCTTCAGGCAGGTTCAGGTCGCCGGCGGTGATGATGGTGCCGGCCGCAGCGTTCTCGACGTCGACGACGATGTTCTCCGGGATGGCCAGAGCGTCGACCTCGACCTCGACGGAGCTGGCTTCCTGCACAGTGAGCGTGCCGCCCATCGGGATGCCTTCGACGATGACGGGGATGTCGACGATGACCTTCTCGCCGCGGCGGACGAGGAGGAAGTCGACGTGCTCGACGTAGTCGCGCAGCGGGTGGACGTCCACCTGGCGGGCCAGGGCGAGCTGCTTGGTGCCTTCGATGTCGAGGTCGATGACCGCATTGAGGCCGTAGTTACGCAGGATGGTGTTCAGCTCGAGCTTCGGGAGCAGCAGGTGCTGGGGGTCGGCGCCGTGGCCGTAGATGACCGCGGGGACTAGACCTTCGCGGCGCGCGCGGCGCGCGGCGCCCTTGCCCTTACCGGTGCGAACGGCGACGGCGAGCGACGGCGTGGAATTCGACATGTGATGTCCTCCAATAGATTTCGGTTCGGTGGCGCCGCGACGATGCGGCTCGACACGCAGAAACCGTTCGCCGTGAGCGGCGTGGAGGAGTCCGCAGTCGCGCCGATAACGGTGAACAATTCACCCTCGCCGAGACAACGGCGGCTAGCTTACCATGAGGTGATGACGTCACAGAATCCAGTTGACCTGGTCCGACACTTCCTCGCGGGCCTCGCGTCCGGTGATCTCCACGCAGCGCTCGCGGACGTCGACGAGAACATCGTCTACACGAACGTCTCGCTCCCCACAGTGCGCGGGATGGCGAAGTTCGCTCCGATTATGCATGGGTTGAATCGGCCGGGGTTCGGCTTCGACGTCGAGATCCTCGCGATAAGCGCTGACGCCGACGGCGTCGTCCTCACCGAACGCATCGACGAACTGAAATTCGGGCCCGTCCGTATGCGGTTCTGGGTGTGCGGACGTTTCGAGGTCCGTGAAGGACGGATCGCCGTCTGGCGTGACTACTTCGACTTCTTCGATTTCACCAAGGGAATCATCCGGGCTCTCGTCGGTGTTGTCGTCCCGCCGCTGAACCGAAAGATCAACAATTCTGCTGGTTGAGGTGAGCCGAGGATTTACAGGCTCTCGTCGATGTTCTCGATGGGTCGGGCTAGCCTGGTGCCCTTGTCGGTGACGACGAACGGGCGCTCAACGAGGACGGGGTGTTCGACCATCGCATCGAGGATTTCATTGTCCGTTGCGTCGGCGAGCCCGAGTTCGGTGTACACCGCTTCGCGTTTGCGGACTGCCTGGCTCGCGGTGAGCCCGGCGTCGGTGAACAGCTTCGCCAACTGGTCTCGAGTCCACCCGTCGGTCAAATACTTGACGACAGTGATGTCGGCTCCGGAGTCCTCGAGTTTCGCGAGGGTTTTACGCGACGTCGAGCAGCGGGGATTGTGATAGATCGTTGCGTCCACGGTGCAACGGTACCTCGGGTGGGTTCGCGACTCGGCTGATCCCGGCAGTGCCGATGGTGACCGCTTCGTCGGTGGATCTCTGGTTGCGCCGCGGGTGGATGGCGAACGACGCCGGGAGCGGGTCGCGGTCCTGGTGGATCGCGGCGGGCGCTCGCCGGCGTCGTCGTAGCTGGGTGGGACCGGGGCTACGCGATCCCGTTGAACAAGCTGGTGACCGAGCCGTTCTCGAAGACCTCACGGATCGTCCGCGCGAGCAGCGGAGCGATAGACAGAACGGTGAGGTTCTCGAACTGCTTGTCGTCGGTGATCGGGAGGGTGTCGGTCGCGACCACTTCGCGGGCGCCGCAGTTGGCGAGACGCTCGGCGGCCGGATGGGAGAACACGCCGTGGGTGGTCGCGATGATGACGTCGCCCGCACCCGCCTGCTTGAGGACTTCGACGGCGCCCGCGATGGTGCCGCCGGTGTCGATCATGTCGTCGATCAGCACGCATGTCTTACCGGACACTTCGCCGACCACTCGGTTCGACTTGATCTGATTCGGTACATCGGGGTCGCGGGTCTTGTGGACGAACGCCATGGGTGCGCCGTCGAGGGCGTCGGCCCACTTCTCGCCGACTTTGACGCGGCCGGCGTCCGGCGACACGACACAGATGTTGGAGGTGCCGTACTTGTTGCGCACGTACTCGGCGAGCTGACCCTGTGCGTGCATGTGATCGACGGGGCCGTCGAAGAAGCCCTGGATCTGATCGGTGTGCAGGTCGACGGTGATGATGCGGTCGGCGCCTGCGGTCTTGAACAGGTCGGCGATGAGTCGGGCCGAGATCGGTTCACGGCCGCGGTGCTTCTTGTCCTGGCGCGCATACGGGTAGAACGGCAGGACCGCGGTGATGCGTTTGGCCGACCCACGTTTGAGCGCGTCGATCATGATGAGTGTCTCCATGATCCACTGGTTCATCGGGTACGGGCAGCTCTGTAGGACGAACGCGTCGCTGCCGCGGACCGATTCCTCGAATCGCACGAAGGTCTCGCCGTTGGCGAAGTCGCGCGCCGTCTGTGGAGTGACGGGGATGCCGAGGGAGTCGGAGACGGCTTGGGCCAGTTCGGGGTGCGCGCGCCCCGCGAACAGCATGAGGTTCTTCTGATTGTCGGTAGTCCAACTCATCGGCTAGCTCTTATTCTCCTGGTCTCGACCGTCTTTGGCTCGGACTGCCGCGTCGGCGGCAGCCGTCCCGGGGCGCTTGGTGGGCACCCAGTCTTCAATGATGCGCTGTGATCCAGCGCTCACGGCCAGTGCACCCGACGGAACGTCCCCTCGGAGCACGGTACCCGCACCTGTGTACACACCGTCGCCGATCGTGAGTGGTGCCACGAACATGTTGTCCGAACCGGTCCGACAATGTGATCCGATGACCGTTCGATGCTTGTCGACGCCGTCGTAGTTGACGAAGACGCTCGACGCGCCGATGTTCGTGTACTCACCGATCTCGGCGTCGCCGACGTAGGTGAGGTGCGGGACTTTGGTGCCGGTGCCGATGTGCGCGTTCTTGGTCTCGACGAAGGCGCCGATCTTGCCTGTCTCGCCGAGGTCGGTGCCGGGCCGCAGGTAGGCGAAGGGGCCGACGGTGGCCCCAGCGTTGATGATTGCGCCCGAACCGTGGGTGCGGACGACGGATGCGCCTTCGCCGATGACGACGTCGGTGAGGGTGGTGTCTGGGCCGATGACGGCGTCGTCGGCGATCACGCAGTGTCCGCGCAATTGGGTGCCAGGTTCGATGTGCACGTCTTGGCCGAGGACGACTGCGACGTCGATCCACGTGGTCGCTGGGTCGACGATAGTGACGCCGGCCAGCATGTGGCGGCGGACGGTGCGGCGGTTGAGTTCGGCTCCGAGGTCGGCGAGCTGCGCGCGGTCGTTGCAGCCCGCGACGACCGCGGGATCGTCGACGATGTGGGCGCGCACGGTGCGCCCTGCGGTGCGCGCGATCTCGACGACGTCGGTCAGGTAGTACTCGCCTTGGGCGTTGTCGGTGGATAGGCCGGCGAGTGCGTCGCGGAGGACAGCGGCGTCGAAGGCGTAGATGCCCGCGTTCACCTCGTTGATGTCTCGTTGCGCATCGGTGGCGTCCTTGTGCTCGACGATGGCGGTGACCGAGCGGTCGCCGTCGCGGACGATGCGCCCGTATCCAGTGGGGTCGGCGGCGACGAAGCTGGTGAGCGTGACGGCGGCGCCGTCGCCGCTGGTGTGTGTCGCGACGAGTTCGGTCAGCGTCTGCGCGTCGAGGAGGGGAGCGTCCGCGACGGTGACGAGGACGGTTCCGTCGAATCCGGGGACCGCCGCCATTCCTGCGCGTGCGGCGTCGCCTGTGCCGAGCGGCGACTCCTGTTCGGCGATCACGATGTCGCGACCGAGAGTCCCTGCGACGGAGCCGATCTCGGCACTGACTTTCTCGCGTTCGTGGCTCACCACGCCGATGAGTGCGTCGGGGTAGATGCCGTCTGCGCCGTGCATGGCGTGTCCGACGAGCGACCGGCCGCCGATGCGGTGCAGGATTTTCGGAGTCTTCGATTTCATGCGCGTACCTGCACCGGCGGCCAGCACGATGACCGCGATTCCGGTCTGGCCGGGCTGTCTGCTCATGGATGGGTCCTTCACTCGACGCTGTTGACGGCTGCCGAGGAAATCCTACGCACCGGACTGCCGTTCCTCGTCGAGCCCCGGTCGGTCCTGCCAGAAGCCGCTTGCGCCGAGTCGTGCGATGAGCCGGTCGCGCGCATCGGTGAACACCGCTCGGGTCTCGGCGTGTATCCCTGGCTTGTCGTCGTCGCTGAGCATGGTGATGAGTCTTCGGTGACTGGCCACTGCGAGCCGGCCCCACTCGGGGTCTTGTGCGTACAACTCGAATGGGCTGTAGCGCGCCACCGAGGCCAGCAGCCGTGCGGCCTTGGGACTGTCGGACAATCGATAGACCCCACGGTGGAATTCGAACTCCGTCGCCGAGACTGTCGGGATGTCACCGGCGTCGACGGCGGCTTCCATTCGGTCGACGATCTCGCTCAGGCCGGGTAAGGCTGTGGACAGGTCCGGCCTCTCCGGCACGCGCATGGCCATCCGGGCACTCAGCTCGGCCTGCATCCAGAAGATGTCGATGACGTCTCTGCGGCTGAGTGCCTCGACGGCGAAGCCGCGATGCGCGTAACTTCGCACCAGACCTTCGCTGCGTAGGGTGACGAGGGCTTCGCGCACCGGGGTCACACTGCACCCGAACTCGACTGCTGCTTCATCGAGGCGGATGAAGTCGCCCGAGGCCAACTCGCCGGTCATGATCTTCCACCGCAGTCGATCGGCGACTTCATCGGTCAGTTGTTGTCGTACGGGGCCTGTTGTAGACACTCCCGGAATATACATATATGAAATATGACGTGCCGCGAGATTCGACCGCTCGTCGTGGCGGTTAGCCGCCCTCGCCCTGCTCGCGGTGATCGCTCCCGAGTCCGCGCAGTGGATTGCGTCGCATCTATGCCGGTGTCGGCCCGTATGGCCGATACGGAATACTTACTGTCGGTGGGTCGCGACGAGATGTGATGCGCAGGGGACGCTTCCGGAGACGCCGGGGCGGGTACGAGGGGGATTTCAGATGAATCGACGTGTACGAACGATGATCGCCGGGGCCGGTCTGTTCGCCGGTATCGCCGCAGCTGCTGCGTTCGGTGGCGTCGGTGAGGCCGCCGCAGCGCCGAACGTCGTGTGCGCTGGCTCGATCTGTCACAACCACGGCGACACCGTGGGCATCGGCTACGGCAACTACACCTGTCCGAACGGGATCGTCTACCCGTCGATCGCAGTCGTCATGCCGCATTCCACGGCGGCCGTATTCCCGGCCAACTGCTCGCCGGCGCCGAGCTTGTACTGAGCCGTCTACGCCGGGTCGACCCAGCGTGGTCGGCTCGGTGCGTGGGCCCGGAGACACTGTGGCAGAATCAAGGTCGCAACAATCCGCCGTGGTGTAATCGGCAACACTCCTGATTTTGGTTCAGGTATTTCAGGTTCGAGTCCTGGCGGCGGAGCAAGACGGCAGTTCAGGAATGGTTTCCGAGGGCTTGAGAAGGTTTCGTATCGGGCCTTAAATCCCGATGATTCGGCCAGGAATGCGTGTCGGTCACGAACCGATCCGGTCGTAGCGGTGGTCTCAGATCCGCCCTAGTCGAATCTAGGCAATTCTCGTCAGTCGACGACCGAGTTGATCACCGCGCTGCGACTGTCCGACGCCGAAGCGAGGACACCGAAGAAGAGGCCTCAGCGGCCCGTGAGGGTCGGTGGGTACCGGAATGCCTACGACGGCTCGACTGGCATTCTTCGCAGCGGGGTCACCTAACGCCGACTAAAGTTGCAGGCAGCCGTGTGCCGAGAGCCCCGCCATGGCGTTGACGGGGGAGGCCAGATGGCCAAGAGGAAGTCGCGCGACGGCAGGACTGGCGCGGATCGCTTCGATGCCTGGATGGGGAGGCATCCGTGGGCGAGGAGATTTCTTAGCGTGCTGTTTTCGATGATCCCTTGAGGTCGCCGTGGAGCCCGGTCGCTACGCCTCGCACAAGCAGAATGGATGGCCGACCGGATCGAGGAATACAACGAACTGTCCGTCTTCACTGGGCTGATGCGTGTGCCGCGTGGCACCCGCCGCGAGGACCGTCGGCGTTGCCTTCTGGACCGAGTCGACGTGGAAGTCGAGATGTGCTTGCTGTGGGATCAATCCCTCAGGCCAGGTAGGGGCGCGGTAGCCCTCGATCTGCTGGCAGGCAAGCTTCATGTTCGGTGCCTCGCCACTGGGTGGTACCACTTCTACCCAATCCGGGGACTCAGGCGAGGAACTGATGTTCCAACCGAGCAGGTCTGCGTAGAACATGGCGAGAACTCGTGCGTTGGGGCAGTCGAGTGCGAACACAGTCGTCGTCGTACGGATTGGAGTGCTCATGCGGCGACGCTAGCCCTGTTCACTATGTCGCGCACCCGGAATATTGACAGAATGCTGACCGTGGCGAGTCAGTAGCCTATGTTCTTCTCGATAGCGCCGACGTCGAAGGTGAGATGTGCCTGCTGCGTATGGTTCACGTCTCGAACTCCCACTTCGAGTCGTCGCGCAGGAACGGCGATCCAGGGCCGGGCTTGACCGGTCCGCTTTCCCCGCCGATGCGGACACCGTCGAGCTTCCACCCGTTGCGCCACACGTCGTTGTGCGCTTCGGTGAGGAATACAACGGAGTCGGCGAGCGCGGGGTCGCGGAAGGTGTAGACCTGCCAGCGTGAACCAGGAGCGAATCGATCCTCCCAGGAATCGTGGATCACGTCGGCGAGCCGCGCGTCGTGTCCCTGGCCGTCGTCGTCACGGTATTCGACGAGAAGGATTTGCCCGCCGTCGCCGTCGTCGGCGTGCAGGGTCACTCTGGCGGTACGGGGCGTCCGGTCGAGCGCCGGGAGCGGCCCGCGCGTCGCCCGGAACATCTGCACGTAGGTGGGAATCATCAGGAGGACGCTGACCGCGCCGATCCCGATGACGATCCACATGAGCACCGGTGCCCAGCCTTGGAGAGTTGCGATCACCACGAGGATCACGAAGGCACCGCAGCCGCCAAAGATGCTGGCCGGGAGGGCCCAGTCGTGTCGGATGAGAAACGGTACCTCCGACCCCGACCCGACGAATAGCTTCTCGACGGTCCGATCGAGCAATGACTCCCTGCGATCTTTTGCCATCATGGTCGTGCCGCCTTCCCGTCCGGCCAGCCGTCGAAACCAGCATCCCCGCAGATCGCCTAGATCGAAGGTGTTGTGCCGCAAACGGATCGCCCGTTCGACCGACCGCTCCGGGGAGATGCTTCCGCCGACTCCACTCAAGTCGACCTTACGGTGTAGGACCAGCCAATTTGAGTGTTCTGTGCTAGCGAGAAGTTCGTCGGTGGTCCGCTTCAGTTCTCGCCCGGAGCGAACGGTGTCTCCTGGTAGACGCAGTAGTTCAACCAGTTGGCGTACAGCAGGTGTCCGTGGCCGCGCCAGCGGTTGAGTGGGGCGGCGCTGGGATCGTCGTCCGGGAAGTAGTGAGAGGGAACCGGTACCGACAGCCCTTGATCGTTGTCGCGGCGGTATTCGCGGGCCAACGTGTCCGCGTCGTACTCCGGGTGGCCGGTCACGAAAATCTGGCGACCGTTCGCGGTGGCCGCCAAGAAGACGCCTGCCTCCTCGCTCGCGGCCAGCACGTCGACCTCGCCGGTCACCTCGATCTCGGCCGCATGGACGTCCGTGTGACGCGAGTGCGGTGCCAGGAACTCGTCGTCGAACCCGGTGACGATCGGTGACATCGCGCCAGTCAGCCGATGAGTGAAAACGCCGGAGATCTTTTGCGGCACTTCGTATTTGCCGACACCGTAGTGGTGGTACAGAGCGGCTTGTGCGCCCCAGCAGACGTGCAGAGTCGACTGAACGTTGGTACGGGTCCAGTCGAGGATTCTAGTCATCTCAGGCCAGTAGTCGACGTGTTCGAAGTCGAGTCTCTCGATCGGCGCGCCGGTGATGATCAGGCCGTCGAAGTGCTGGTGGGCCACATCGTCGAACGTTGAATAGAACGAATCGAGATGCTCGGTCGAAGTAGTTCGTGAAACATGGCTGGCCATATGCAGCAACGTGATCTCGATCTGCAACGGGGAGTTGCTGAGTAAGCGCAGCAGTTGCGTCTCAGTCGTAACCTTCACCGGCATCAGGTTCAAGATCGCGATCCGCATGGGACGAATGTCCTGGTGTCCCGCGCGCTCGTCGGACATGACGAAGATCTTCTCCGCCTCCAAGATGGCTCTAGCGGGGAGGTCGTGCGGCATTGTGACGGGCATCGTCGACCAGTGTAGTTCCGGGCCTAGGGGCGGCTTCAGCAGATCCGCCCGAATACTGCGCCCGAATACATCGTCGCGACGCGGCGCATAGAGGCCGGCGAGGTAAGTCCCAAATGTACTGGTGTGAAACGGAATGACTCAGGCGGTGCCTCTTTCCGCGGAAGCCTCGGTGCGGCGGGCCTGGTCCAACTGATCCTTCCGACGGCCAATGCGCATGAGGTCGCTACCGAGAATGGGAAGGGATCGGCGGGGTCGCGCTGACGACGATGCTCTCTGCCATTGCAACGCTCGGACCGGCGGCGCGCATTCGTAGGTCGCGCACCGCACCGGGTTATAGTCCTTGACCAGGGGCGGCATTTCAGCCGTAGATGCTCGAGGAGGGCATGTGACGGAGGGGGCCAACCCGCTGAGTCGGCGGCGAGAGATCGGATCGGCCAGTGCTCGCTCGCTGCTATTGACGATTCTCGGCGAATTCGCGTTGCCCCGGCAGGAGCCGGTCTGGACTGCGACGATCCTGGACGCGTTGGCGCTTCACGACGTTGAAGAACGAGCGGCACGCCAGGCGCTGTCGCGAACCTCGTCGGAAGGACTGCTCGCGTCGAGTCGTCATGGACGGCGTAGCGCGTGGGAACTGACGGATTCGGGTGTTCAACTACTCACCGAGGGCGCCGAGCGCATCTACGGATTCATGCGGAGCGTACCGGCGTGGGACGGGAAGTGGCTGACACTCGCCGTCTCGATCCCCGAAACGCAACGCAGACTGCGGCATCAGTTGCGGACCCGATTCATGTGGCTCGGGTTGGGCTCCCCGCAGCCCGGACTCTGGGTCACACCGGGCACCTCGAAGGTCGACGACGTCCGACGAATAGTCGACGACCTTGGTCTGACGGCCCAGACTTTCTCCTGGGTCGGCGAAACCTCCGGAATCGGCGACGAGCAGTCGCTCGTCTCCGCCGCGTGGGATCTCGCCGACGTCGAATCCCGCTACCTCGACTTCCTCGGATCGTTCTCCGAGCGACGCGCAGAGTCGGCGACTGACGCGTTCACGGCACAAGTCGAGTTGGTCCAGGAATGGCGACGGTTCCCGTTCCTCGACCCCGATCTGCCGCGAGAACTCCTCGATCACGAATGGCCCGGACCGCGCGCGGCCGGCGTCTTCCACGACCGCCGTGCGCAGTGGCACCGTCGAGCGCAGGCTCGCTGGGACGAACTCCAGGCGGACGCCGCTCAGCGGATCTAGGCCGACGCGACGTCGCGATAGGACTGGGCCCTGTGACGGTGGACCGTCCGGCAGCGAATGCCGGACGGTCCACCCCTTTTCAGGCCCCCGGGGCGAGTATGGGTGAACTACTTGTAGTTCGGGTTGTTCGTGTACGGCAGTTCGATAGTGATGGGCATGCGCAGCTCGGAAATGTACAGAAGGACGAACTGGCGCAGCATCTCGTCGAAAGTCCAGTACGCCTCCTTCGGCATGCCGGCTTGAAGGACGCCTTCGCGGACGAGGATGAACGGCCCCCACGCGGTCTCCAACAGGGGGTCCCACACCGGCTCGCGGGGGATGCGGAGTTCGTGTGCGATCTTGTCGCCGAGCATGAATCGGGTCAGCGCACCGAGGACACCCCGCGACAGCAGACTCAGATCCAGGTTGAAGCCGAGGTCGAGCAGCATGTCGGCGAGCTTGCGGCCTTCGGGGGTGCCTTTGAGGATCGGGTCGAGCGCGATCTTCGCCTGTGCTTCGGCATCCGACCACGTGGCAGGAATCAGACCGTCCTGGATGCCGAGCATGTGGCCCGCGACCTGCCACGAATGCAGGAATCCCGCCGATTCCGCGGGATTGATCGGAACCTGCCACCGTTTGAGCATCCGCATGACAGTGGTCGGGAGGCTGTGCCAGGTCACCATCTGATCGGCCTGCGTGATCGGCTTCTTCTGGTCCGGCATGCGCGACGACCACTGGTGCTGCTGTGGGAGAAGATGCCGGACTGCAGAATGGATGAGCCGCGTCTTCACACAGGTCACCGCCATCTCGCCGCCGTCTTGGTATGCGTTGAGCGCGCCGATGTCGTAGCCGAGTTTGGCAGTCTTGGAAATCCTGTCCTTCAACGCGGCGCCGCCGCGCGAATAGTAGACAGTCCTCGCCTCATTGGGGATGACGGCGCTCATCATGCCGCTCGCGAACCCGTAGAGAACACCGAGGTAGGTGCCGCGCTTCTGATTGAAGGTGACTGCGTCGGCGAGCTTGCCCCGGTCCGCCCAATCGGGAAGCTCACGCGCATTCTCGATGAATACTCGCAAATCTGTGGGCAGAGACTTCGGGAGTGCCTGGCCGTTTTTGGTCCACCCGCGCAGCGCGTTGTTCACCTTGGTGACGTCGCGGTGACGGTAGATGTCGGCGATGAGTTCGTCGGGCTCGTCGTCCCACGTCTGCTTTGCATCGACTACCGGCCCGGAGCCGGGCGATGCCCCCGCTGCCGCTGCAGTCCACGGGAATGCGGGGGCGGCGAGTAACGCCGCCCCTGCCCCTGCTCCCGCTTGGAGTACGCGTCGTCGTGTGAGGTCTTCCATTTCTGCCCGTCCCAATCCGATCAGCATGAAACAATGAATCGATCTGTGTAACACTACTAGCATTCAGTGGCCTGAGTCACAAGAGACGCGGTCCCGGGAGGTAGCATCGAACCGATGACGATCGAGAAGGCAACCGTGCCGCCCACGCTGTTCGAGCGTGCAACGCAACGTGCGATCAGTACGCCACCGCGCCAATCGACCGACGCGACCAGGGAGAAGCTGCTGGTTGCCGCCTATGAGCAGTTCTGCGTAGACGGGGTGTCCGGGGCTTCGATGGAAGACGTCGCCAAGCGTGCAGGCACGTCGCGGATCACGATCTACCGAAAATTCGAGAGCAAGGACGCGCTCGTCGACGAGGTGATCGCGCACGAGCTGTGGGAGTACCTCGCCTACTTCCAGAAGGCGATGACCGAGGCCGACTCCTTCGCTGAACGACTCGTCACCGGCTTCGTGACGTCGATTCAACAAGTCTGGTCCAACCCGCTCATTAAACGACTCATCGCGGACGATCCCGCACTTGTCCCCGGTCTCGTCGGTGGCGGCGACGGCCGGAACATGTACGCGATCAGTCAGTTCGTGGCCGAGGCGCTCGGCAGGGAACAGCAGGCAGGAAACCTCGACCCCTCAATAGACCCGGACATGGCCGCAGAACTGATCGCCCGCATCACCGGCTCGTTTGTGACGACGCCGGGCGGACAGGTGCGGCTCGACGACACGGCGCAGTTGGAGCAACTCGCCCGGTCGTACCTCCTGCCGATGCTCAAGGTCCCAACAAACTGACATCGACACCCGCCTGACCAGCGGATTTGACGCCCCGTTTGGATGTGCGTAACTTATGTCGAGTCAGAGCGGCACGGCCGCAAAGACAAACCCCCAAACCTCCTCGCCAGATGATCATGCGATCGGCTGGCAGATGACGTGTGGGACCAGGGAAAGCCAAAACCGCCGGTTTGCTTAGCAAATCGCGGCGCTGCTACTCTGGAAAGGTCGGCCTGAAACGGTTGATATAACAGTATATGTTCGCTGGAGTTCGGCCCTGATTGTGGGGTTGGTGCTGGTGGGTGTGTGTTCTTTGAGAACTCGATAGTGTGTAATGGATTTTTCTTGTGCCATAGTTTGTATTTTTTGTGGCAGGGATAAAATTTTTGACGGACATTTTGTTTGTTTAGTTTTTTGTTTTTGTCAGTTTTTTGGATTGGTCAGGTTTTGCTTTCTGGCTTTGTGTTGAAATTGCTGATCCTTGTGGGGTTGGTTGTTTTGATGTTTTTTGTTGGAGAGTTTGATCCTGGCTCAGGACGAACGCTGGCGGCGTGCTTAACACATGCAAGTCGAACGGAAAGGCCCAGCTTGCTGGGTACTCGAGTGGCGAACGGGTGAGTAACACGTGGGTGATCTGCCCTGCACTCTGGGATAAGCCTGGGAAACTGGGTCTAATACCGGATATGACTCTGCGCTGCATGGCGTGGGGTGGAAAGCTTTTGCGGTGTGGGATGGGCCCGCGGCCTATCAGCTTGTTGGTGGGGTAATGGCCTACCAAGGCGACGACGGGTAGCCGACCTGAGAGGGTGATCGGCCACACTGGGACTGAGACACGGCCCAGACTCCTACGGGAGGCAGCAGTGGGGAATATTGCACAATGGGCGCAAGCCTGATGCAGCGACGCCGCGTGAGGGATGACGGCCTTCGGGTTGTAAACCTCTTTCGCTAGGGACGAAGCGCAAGTGACGGTACCTGGAGAAGAAGCACCGGCCAACTACGTGCCAGCAGCCGCGGTAATACGTAGGGTGCGAGCGTTGTCCGGAATTACTGGGCGTAAAGAGCTCGTAGGCGGTTTGTCGCGTCGTCTGTGAAATTCTGCAGCTTAACTGCAGGCGTGCAGGCGATACGGGCAGACTTGAGTACTACAGGGGAGACTGGAATTCCTGGTGTAGCGGTGAAATGCGCAGATATCAGGAGGAACACCGGTGGCGAAGGCGGGTCTCTGGGTAGTAACTGACGCTGAGGAGCGAAAGCGTGGGGAGCGAACAGGATTAGATACCCTGGTAGTCCACGCCGTAAACGGTGGGTACTAGGTGTGGGGCTCATTTCACGAGTTCCGTGCCGTAGCTAACGCATTAAGTACCCCGCCTGGGGAGTACGGCCGCAAGGCTAAAACTCAAAGGAATTGACGGGGGCCCGCACAAGCGGCGGAGCATGTGGATTAAT
The DNA here is from genome assembly GCF_032711245.1 of Gordonia abscondita. Taxonomy (GTDB): domain Bacteria; phylum Actinomycetota; class Actinomycetes; order Mycobacteriales; family Mycobacteriaceae; genus Gordonia. Next base: position 588,951 of record NZ_CP128986.1, on the reverse strand, counting down.
TCGATGCAACGCGAAGAACCTTACCTGGGTTTGACATACACCAGACGTATGTAGAGATACATATTCCCTTGTGGCTGGTGTACAGGTGGTGCATGGCTGTCGTCAGCTCGTGTCGTGAGATGTTGGGTTAAGTCCCGCAACGAGCGCAACCCTTGTCCTGTATTGCCAGCACGTAATGGTGGGGACTTGCAGGAGACTGCCGGGGTCAACTCGGAGGAAGGTGGGGATGACGTCAAGTCATCATGCCCCTTATGTCCAGGGCTTCACACATGCTACAATGGCGCGTACAGAGGGCTGCGAGACCGTGAGGTGGAGCGAATCCCTTAAAGCGCGTCTCAGTTCGGATTGGGGTCTGCAACTCGACCCCATGAAGTCGGAGTCGCTAGTAATCGCAGATCAGCAACGCTGCGGTGAATACGTTCCCGGGCCTTGTACACACCGCCCGTCACGTCATGAAAGTCGGTAACACCCGAAGCCGGTGGCCTAACCCCTTGTGGGAGGGAGCTGTCGAAGGTGGGATCGGCGATTGGGACGAAGTCGTAACAAGGTAGCCGTACCGGAAGGTGCGGCTGGATCACCTCCTTTCTAAGGAGCAGACAACAATTCCTATGCCATGCTCGAATGTAGTGTGGGTGGGTGTTTGTTCACGGGTGAAACACAAGAAGCCACTGCGCGGACGTTGTGTTCGTGGGGCTGGTGCACTGGTTGTATGCTGGTGTGCTGGTGGTGGGATCGTTTGGGTGACTGGATGGTCGGATATTGCACACTATCGGGGTTCTGAGGGAACACATGTCGTTTCGGCAGGTGTTGTCTTGTGATGCTCGCTGGATTTCCGCGCCTGTGTGGGTGTGTGGGGTTGGGTGGGTGTGTGTTGTTTGAGAAGTGGATAGTGGATGCGAGCATCTTAAATTTTTAGATGTGTATTGCAATTTCAAAGATTTGTTTGTGTTGTCCACATTCGTGTCACAGCGTGGCTGGTGTCTTTCCGCTTTTGTGGGTGGTGGGGTGTTGGTTGGTGTTGTGGTGTGTTTGTGGGTGTTGTTGTAAGTGTTTTAGGGCGTTCGGTGGATGCCTTGGTACCAGGAGCCGATGAAGGACGTGGTAGGCCGCGATAGTCCTCGGGGAGTTGTCAAACGAGCTGTGATCCGAGGGTGTCCGAATGGGGAAACCCAGCACGAGTTATGTCGTGTTACCGCCCGGTGAATGTATAGCCGGGTTGGAGGGAACGTGGGGAAGTGAAACATCTCAGTACCCACAGGAAGAGAAAACAATTGTGATTCCGTGAGTAGTGGCGAGCGAAAGCGGATGAGGCTAAACCATGCGTATGTGATACTCGGCAGGGGTTGTGCGTGTGGGGTTGTGGGAGTGTCGTTCTTCGTGCTGCCGTGCGGAGCGCCAGTAAGAAAATCTTTCGTTAGGTGAAGTGGCCTGGAATGGTCTGCCGTAGTGGGTGAGAGTCCCGTAACTGTAAGCGATTGGTCTGGTGTCGATGTGTCCCAAGTAGCAGCGGGCTCGTGGAATCTGCTGTGAATCTGCCGGGACCACCCGGTAAGCCTAAATACTCTCTGGTGACCGATAGCGGACTAGTACCGTGAGGGAAAGGTGAAAAGTACCCCGGGAGGGGAGTGAAATAGTACCTGAAACCGGACGCTTACAATCCGTCAGAGCCTTCCCTTTGTTGGGTGGGGTGATGGCGTGCCTTTTGAAGAATGAGCCTGCGAGTTAGTGCTCAGTGGCGAGGTTAACCCGTGTGGGGTAGCCGTAGCGAAAGCGAGTCTGAATAGGGCGTTTATGAGTCGCTGGGTCTAGACCCGAAGCGGAGTGATCTACCCATGGCCAGTGTGAAGCGACGGTAAGACGTCGTGGAGGCGCGAACCCACTTCAGTTGAAAATGGAGGGGATGAGTTGTGGGTAGGGGTGAAAGGCCAATCAAACTCCGTGATAGCTGGTTCTCCCCGAAATGCATTTAGGTGCAGCGTCACGTGTTTCTTACTGGAGGTAGAGCTACTGGATGGCCGATGGGCCCTAAAAGGTTACTGACGTCAGCCAAACTCCGAATGCCGGTAAGTGAGAGCGTGGCAGTGAGACTGCGGGGGATAAGCTTCGTAGTCGAGAGGGAAACAGCCCAGATCGCCGGCTAAGGCCCCTAAGCGTGTACTAAGTGGAAAAGGATGTGGGGTCGCGAAGACAACCAGGAGGTTGGCTTAGAAGCAGCCACCCTTGAAAGAGTGCGTAATAGCTCACTGGTCAAGTGATCCTGCGCCGACAATGTAGCGGGGCTCAAGTACACCGCCGAAGCCGCGGCACTCACACATTACATCGGCCACCCTTTTGGGGGTGTGTCTAGTGGTGTGGGTGGGTAGGGGAGCGTCCTGCATCCGTGGAAGCCGCAGAGTGATCTAGTGGTGGAGGGTGTGGGAGTGAGAATGCAGGCATGAGTAGCGAAAGACAAGTGAGAAACTTGTCCGCCGAATGACCAAGGGTTCCTGGGCCAGGTTAATCCGCCCAGGGTGAGTCGGGACCTAAGGCGAGGCCGACAGGCGTAGTCGATGGACAACGGGTTGATATTCCCGTACCCGTGCATCCGCGACAAATGGTGAATCATCTGTACTAACCGCCCAAAAGCATGTGTGACTTTCTTCGGATTGTTGTGTGTGTGGCTGCGTGGGACCTTGGGTGTAGTAGTCAAGCGATGGGGTGACGCAGGAAGGTAGCTGGGCCAGTCAGTGGTTGTACTGGTGTAAGCCTGTAGGGAGTGGTGTAGGTAAATCCGTGCCACATATGTCCTGAGAGGTGATGCGTAGCCGTTGTGGCGAATTCAGTGATCCTATGCTGCCGAGAAAAGCCTCTAGTGAGTTGGTGCATGGCCCGTACCCCAAACCGACACAGGTGGTCAGGTAGAGAATACTAAGGCGATCGAGATAACTGTGGTTAAGGAACTCGGCAAATTGCCCCCGTAACTTCGGGAGAAGGGGGACCATGGCTGGTGATCATCTTTACGGTGGGAGCTGGTTGTGGTCGCAGAGACCAGAGAGAAGCGACTGTTTACTAAAAACACAGGTCCGTGCGAAGTCGTAAGACGATGTATACGGACTGACGCCTGCCCGGTGCTGGAAGGTTAAGAGGACCGGTTAACCACTTTGGTGGTGAAGCTGAGAATTTAAGCCCCAGTAAACGGCGGTGGTAACTATAACCATCCTAAGGTAGCGAAATTCCTTGTCGGGTAAGTTCCGACCTGCACGAATGGCGTAACGACTTCTCTGCTGTCTCAACCACAGACTCGGCGAAATTGCAGTACGAGTAAAGATGCTCGTTTCGCGCGGCAGGACGAAAAGACCCCGGGACCTTCACTATAGCTTGGTATTGGTGTTCGGTACGGTTTGTGTAGGATAGGTGGGAGACTGTGAAGCTGGCACGCTAGTGTTGGTGGAGTCGTTGTTGAAATACCACTCTGATCGTATTGGGCTTCTAACCTCGGACCCTGATCGGGTTCAGGGACAGTGCCTGGTGGGTAGTTTAACTGGGGCGGTTGCCTCCTAAAATGTAACGGAGGCGCCCAAAGGTTCCCTCAGCCTGGATGGCAATCAGGTGTTGAGTGTAAGTGCACAAGGGAGCTTGACTGTGAGACGTACATGTCGAGCAGGGACGAAAGTCGGGACTAGTGATCCGGCACCGGCAAGTGGAAGCGGTGTCGCTCAACGGATAAAAGGTACCCCGGGGATAACAGGCTGATCTTCCCCAAGAGTCCATATCGACGGGATGGTTTGGCACCTCGATGTCGGCTCGTCGCATCCTGGGGCTGGAGTAGGTCCCAAGGGTTGGGCTGTTCGCCCATTAAAGCGGCACGCGAGCTGGGTTTAGAACGTCGTGAGACAGTTCGGTCTCTATCCGCCGCGCGCGATTAGAAACTTGAGGAAACCTGTCCCTAGTACGAGAGGACCGGGACGGACGAACCTCTGGTGTGCCAGTTGTTCTACCAAGAGCACTGCTGGTTAGCTACGTTCGGAAGGGATAACCGCTGAAAGCATCTAAGCGGGAAGCCTGTTCCAAGATGAGGTTTCTCACCTGCCCTTTGGGTGGGGTAAGGCCCCCTACAGACTATGGGGTTGATAGGCCAGAACTGTAAGCATAGTAATATGTTCAGGTGACTGGTACTAATAGGCCGAGGACTTACTAACAACACTCACACACATTCTTTTTGTTTAAGTGTGTCTCGCATCCACTATCTACTTCTGAGGCCGCACACGCGATAACCTCATATTGTTTCGGTGGCTATAGCGGAGGGGAAACGCCCGGCCCCATTCCGAACCCGGAAGCTAAGCCCTCCAGCGCCGATGGTACTGCACTTTAATCAGTGTGGGAGAGTAGGACACCGCCGAACTAGAATTCGAGTAGAGCCCCCAACACATTCGTGTTGGGGGCTCTACTCCTATATCCACCACCTATACAGCGCGAACCTAGACTGCAGCGCGAACCTAGACAGCACGTAGCGCCATGGGTGAGGCGGCGCGTCAGGGTCCCGCACCTGCGCGTCGTACCCGGCCAGCCGTGGTCGCCGATAGACTGTGCCGTATGGCTATCGACAGGCCGGCGGACGGTGCGGAAGTAGTAGTGAAGGCGCCTCGCGCGCGGATGACGGGTGCCCAGCGTCGTCTGCAGCTGATTGAGGTGGCTCGCGGACTGTTCGCGGAGCGAGGCTTCGAGGGCACATCTATCGAAGAGATCGCGCAGCGGGCAGGCGTGTCCAAGCCGATCGTCTACGAGCACTTCGGCGGCAAGGAAGGCCTCTACGCAGTCGTCGTCGACCGAGAGATGGACAAGCTACTCGAGCTCGTGACATCGTCGCTCACCAACAACCGGTCGCTGTATCGCATCCAACAGGTCGCACTCGCCCTCCTCACCTACATGGAAGAACGGACCGACGGCTTCCGCATCCTGGTTCGAGGCGAGTCCCCGCACAGCAACAAGGACGACACCCGATACTCGAGTCTCCTGAACGATGCGATCAGCCAGGTAGAGCACATACTGGCAGGCGATTTCGACCGGCGAGGCTTCGACCCGACGTTGGCGCCGCTGTACGCGCAAGCCCTCGTCGGCATGGTCTCAGTGACCGCCCAATGGTGGTTGGACGTCCGCGAGCCGTCGAAGGAAGTAGTAGCTGCACACTTAGTGAATCTGTGCTGGAACGGACTCACCCGACTCGACCCGTCACCGATGCTCGTCGACTCCGACTACACCGAGCCGGTCCCACAGACTACGAGTCCAGAGAAGCGGAACGCCGCCGAGCAATGATCGTGCCGACACCCCACAGCACGAACGCGAGGACCGCTGTCGACACGATCTGACCGCGCACAGAAGCGGTCCACAAGCCCAAGACGACGATCACCGCCAGTCCGAGCATCGTCGCCCACGACAGATACGGGAACAGCCACATCTTCATCGGAAGGCGGAGTCCCTCGCGATCGGCGCGACGCCGCAAAACGATCTGGGCCGCAGTGATCGCCAGCCAAGTGACGAGCAGCGTGGAGCCGACCAACGCCAAAAGTTTGTCGAGCACCTGCTCACCCCACACATAGTTCGCGGGCACAATCGCGAAGCCGACGACGACACTCGCCATCACCGCGGTGATCGGCACGCCCCGCGTCGATACCTTCGCTGTGCCCGCGGGAGCCATACGACGCAGTCCCAACGAGAACAGCATCCGCGACGCCCCATACAGATTGACGTTCATCGACGACAGGAGCGCGACGACGATGATCGCGCCCATCGTCGTCGCGACTGCGGGAAGACCCGCCTGCTCGAGAACGCCGACGAACGGGCCAGACTGCAGCCGACCGTCCGAGGCCGGCAACACCAGGATGATGACTAGGACGGACCCCACATAGAAGACCAGAATCCGCCAGACAATAGTCCGAATGGCTTTCGTGACGCTCGGGCCCGGATCGTCGGTCTCAGCGGCAGCGACCGCGATGATCTCGATCCCGCCGAACGCGAACGCGATCACCAGCAGTGCGGCGGTGACCCCGCCGATCCCATTGGGGACGAAGTCGCCGACATTGTCCAGCCCTGGGGAGGGCTCTGATGTCCACCCGAACAGGTAGGCGGCACCGATCGCCAAGAACACGACGATGAACGCGACCTTGATCAACGCGAGCCAAAACTCGAGTTCGCCGAAACTCGCGGCACCCGTCAAATTGAGCACCGTGAAAACCAGCATGAACACGAGCGCCCAACCCCAGGATGGGAGGACGCCGATCAGTCCGGTGAGCCCTTCCGCGGCGGCGAGCGCTTCAGCGGATACGACGAGCGTCATCTGGATCCACCACAGCCAGCCCATCATGAAGCCCGCGCCTGGGCCGAGGGCCTTGCCGACGTAGTACGAGAAGGCTCCCGGGTTGGGGTCGGCGGCGGCGAGTTCGCCCAGCATTCGCATCACCGACACGATGATCAAACCGATGATCGCGTACGCGACGAGGGCTGCCGGGCCGGCCAGCGCGATCCCCTCGCCCGATCCGACGAACAGCCCCGCGCCGATCGCCGATCCCAGACTCATCATGACCAGGTGGCGTGGCCGGAGGCCGGTCTTCAAACGGCCCTCGTCAGCGACGGTGATGTGATCTCGCTCCGGTTCGGCCATTCCACGCAGTCTAATCGGGACAGTATGCGGAAGAATCGGGGCATGCTCACGATGCGGGATGCCACCGTCGCCGACTGTGCCACCGTCGCCGATATTTACCGTCATTATGTTGAGACCTCGACGGCGAGCTTCGACTACGACCCACCCGACGTGAGCGAATGGGAAGACCGTCTCACGCACAGTCTGTCCACAGGTATACCGTTCATCGTCGCTGAGGACCCCGACGTGGCACCCGGCATCCTGGGATTCGCGAGGCTCGGCCCGTACCGCGGTAAGACAGGGTGGGCCTTCACCGCGGAGAACAGCATCTACCTGCGGCCTGACGCCGCCGGCCGGGGAATCGGCAGCCACCTGCTGAGCGCATTGATCGGCAAGACCGACCCGTCGACGACTCGCCACATCATGGCGGTGATCTCCGACGAAGCACCCGCGTCGATCGCGCTGCACGCCAAAGCGGGGTTCGTCGAAGCCGGCCGTACGCCGAGCGTCGGATACAAGTTCGGCCGATGGGTCGGCGTCGTCTACATGCACCTCGATCTCGGACCTCAGTCCGAAACCCCCTGATTGATAGGCTCGACAGCGTGCACATCCGTCTGACCACCTCCGATTCGCCGGCCGACCCGGCGATCCAAGGTGTCTTAGCGGGTGTGGTGTCGGCGATCCTCGGCGTCTGCGCGCACGCGTTCGGCGGGGGCTTCGGCGACCATGGGTCGCCGACGTCCCATCTGTTGATCCTCGGTGCACTCGCCGTCGTCGTCGGCGTCGCGAGAGCAAGCCAAGTCACGGATCGGCGACGGTGCACCCGTCCCGGATGGGCTGCCTCGGCTGCCGCGCTCGTCGTCGGGCAGGCGGCCACGCACGTCGCGCTCGCCATGCTCGGTCACGGGACGGTGAAGCCCACAATGCCGATGCTCGTCTGGCACGCCGTCGCACTGCCCCTCGCAGTCGGCGTCCTCGTCGTCGCCGAACGGCTTACACGCGCCTGTGGATCGAAGATCGCCGTCGTACAGTTATTGGCCGACGGCGTACCCACTGGCCCCGACATCGCCCTGACCCCAGCGCCTCAGGTGACGCGGCGAACGTATTCCATCCTTCTGCAGTCCGCGTCAGGCGTGCGAGGCCCTCCCGCAACGGTGTGAAGACCAACCGACCTTTCACCCTTGCTTACTTGAGGAGACCTCATGGCACGGCGCTACCTGCTGCGCTCAGCCGGACTGACTGCATTCGCGGCAGCCGCACTCGCATCCGCCACCCTGATCACCGCTTGCTCCACCGACACCGAGAATGCCTCGGACGCCGATTCGGTCACCGTCTCGCAACCGTGGATCAAAGCAACCGACGACCCGGCAGCCGACAACGGCATGACGTCGGCGTTCGGCATCGTCGAGAACTCGTCCGACCACGACATCCGCATCGTCAGCGCATCCAGCGACGCGGCGAAGAACGTTGAACTGCACGAGGTCGTCGAGTCGGGCGGACAAACCACCATGCGGGAAGTCGACGGCGGCATCGTCGTCCCAGCAAATGGATCGGTGACGCTCGACCCGGGCGGCGAACACTTCATGCTGATGGGCGTGACGAAACCCGTCAGAGCGGGCGACGTCGCGACGATCACCGCGCGATTCGACGACGGATCGACCGAGACGATCGACGCGATCGCGCGGGACTTCGACGGCAACCAGGAGAACTACTCCCCGTCCGCCACTGCCCCGGCCGCTGAAAGTGGCGCCCACGGCGGGCACAGTTGACCCGATTCTCCCGGAGAACACTGCTGACCGGCGGAGTCGGTCTCGCAGGGCTCGGCGTTGGCGCGGCCGCAGTCGGTGTCGGACATGAACTGTCCGAGACGGCTGCGGCCCCGTCGACGCTGCCGTTCTTCGGCGACCACCAGTCGGGGATCGTCACCCCGATGCAGTCACACGTGAACTTCATCGGACTCGACCTGATCGACGCCGCCGACCACGCGGCCCTCCAAGGAATGCTGCGGTTGTGGACGCAGGACGCGGCCAACCTGACGCAGGGCAAACCAGGATTCTCCGACACAGAGCCGGAACTCGCCGGTGATCCGGCCCGGCTGTCGATCGCGGTCGGATTCGGTCCGGGAGCATTCGCATCGTCAGCGTTGGCGGCGAAGAAGCCTGCGTGGTGCACACCGCTGCCGGCGTTCGGGATCGACCGGCTGCAGGAGCGATGGGGGCAGACCGATGTGGTCGTCACGGTCGCCTGCGATGATCCGATGACCCTCGCACACGCGGTGCGAATGGTCATCGCACCGGTCCGGCGGCGTATCCGAGTCCGGTGGATGCAACAAGGATTCCACCACGGCCGCAACCTGTTCGGGCAAGTCGACGGCACCGTCCAGCCTTCCGACGACAGGTACGACGACCTCGTGTGGGATGACGGCGCGGAGCAGCGGTGGATGACGGGCGGAACGTCGCTCGTCCTGCGGCGGATCGCCATGAACATGGACACGTGGGAAGCGCTCGACCGGCGCGGGCGAGAACTGTCAGTGGGGCGCTCCCTCGATAACGGTGCGCCATTGACAGGGCGAGCCGAAACCGACGAAGCTGTGTTCACAGCGACGAAGGGCGGCATCCCGGTGATCCCGGAGTCGTCGCACATCGCTAGGGCGCACCAGCGTTCGGACCGGGAGCAGTTTCTGCGCAGGCCGTACAACTACGACGTCCCGCCTCCGGGCGTCGACGGCGACACGTCCGACAGCGGCCTGATCTTTGCCGCCTACCAGCGTGACCCGATGGCGCAGTACGTGCCCGTGCAGCAGCGGCTCGCCGACCACGACGCCCTCAACGAGTGGACTACGCCGATCGGCTCCGCCGTGTACGCGATGCTTCCAGGTGCTCGGCCGGGGTCGTACTTGGGGGCACCGTTGTTCGAGTGAGGGTCTATTCGCGGTCGAGCGGGGTCGAGACCCGGACACTCGACTCCGCTCGATCAAGAGCATGACCGCCCGAATTCGCGTGATCACGGTACGCGAATAGAGTGAACCGGGTGGCGACCACCGAAGATATCCCTGGGACGACTCTGTCCGGACTGACCGCCCTCGCTCTGCGCGACGATGTGTTCGCGCAGATCAGGGAACGGGCGGCGCGGCCGCGACTCGATGTGAGCGCGCCGGACGCGGTGCGGCCGTTCCTGGTGGCTGCCCTGGCGGAGACAGACGAAGCCCCGGTCCTGGTGGTAACGGCGAACGGTCGGGAGGCAGACGATCTGACAGCCGAGCTGTCGGAGTTGCTGCCGGATCGTGAGTCGGTCGCGCAGTTCCCGTCGTGGGAGACCCTCCCACATGAGCGATTGTCACCGAGCGCGGACACGGTCGGTGCGCGACTCGCGGTCCTGCACCGATTGGCTTCGCCTGCGCAGTCTCCACTCGCGGTGGTCGTGACGACCGTTCGGTCGTTGGTGCAGCCGATGGCGCCCGGCCTCGGCGAATTGCGCACGCTCACCCTGTCCGAAGGCGTCGACTTCGAGTTCGACGGTCTCATCGAACAACTCGTCGAGATGGCGTACGAACGTGTCGACATGGTTGGGCGACGCGGCGAGTTCGCGGTGCGAGGAGGCATTCTCGACGTCTTCCCGACGACAGCCGACTACCCGGTGCGCGTCGAATTCTGGGGCGACGAGATCACCGACATGCGGGCGTTCTCGGTCGCCGACCAGCGCACCCAACCAGAGATCGACTGTTCGTCCGTGCAGATCCACCCGTGTCGTGAACTCGTCTTGACCGCGGATGTGAGAGAGCGGGCCGCCGAACTGGCCGAGTCGACATCCGACGAAGCGTTGCGTGAGATGCTGGCGAAGCTCGCTGAAGGCATGCCCATCGACGGCATGGAAGCGCTGATCCCGGCGCTCGTCAACGGCGAGATGCAACTACTCACCGAGGTGATGCCCGCCGGCGTTCGCGTGCTGATCCTCGACCCGGAGAAGGTCCGTACGCGGGCCGTCGACCTCGCGCGGACCGGCGAAGAATTCCTGGAAGCGTCGTGGAATGCGGCGGCCCTCGGTGCGGATGCGCCGGTCGACGCGCGCGCCATCGACTTGACCGCTAGCGCGTACCGGCCGATCGGCGAGGTCGAGTCGATCACCGTCGGCGCAGGTCACTCGTGGTGGACGTTGAGTCCGCTTGCGGCGGGCGACGGCGAAGAACTGGTGTTGGACGTCGAGCCGGGGCCGATGCCACACGGCGACGAGAAGGAACTCGCCACCCTGATGACGTCGTTGCGCGCCCAGCTCGCATCTGGTGGTCGGGCTGCAATCGTGGCCGCGGGGCGCGGTACGGCGATGCGCTTCGTCGAACGACTCGGTGAAGCCGAAGTGCCTGCCCGGCTGATGGAAGACGGTGGCGAGCCGCCCGCCGACGCGGTCGGCGTCTACCACGGAACACTGCGGCGCGGACTCACCCTGGGTCTCGGGTCACCGAGCAGCACCGGGTTGGTCATCGCGACCGAAGCCGACATCACTGGTGCGCGCGTCACCGGCGTGAAAGATGGTCGGCGGCTGCCCGCGAAGCGTCGTAACCAGGTGGATCCGCTGGCGTTGGTCGCCGGCGACATGGTGGTCCACGACCAACACGGAATCGGCAAATTCGTCGAGATGATCGAACGGACCATCTCGGGTGCGCGCCGCGAATATCTAGTCATCGAGTATGCACCCGGCAAACGCGGACAACCTGGCGATCGTCTGTTCGTGCCGATGGAAGCACTCGACCAACTGTCCCGCTACGTCGGCGGCGAGCAGCCGTCGCTGAGCAAACTCGGCGGGTCCGACTGGGCGAACACGAAGAAGAAGGCGCGCAAGGCCGTCCGCGAAATCGCGGGCGAACTCGTCCAGTTGTATGCGGCCCGCCACGCCGCGCCCGGGTTCCCGTTCAGCCCGGACACCCCATGGCAGCGCGAGATGGAAGACGCGTTCGACTACACCGAGACAGTCGACCAGATGACGGTGATCTCCGAGGTCAAAGCCGACATGGAGAAGCCCGTCCCGATGGACCGGGTCGTCGTCGGCGACGTCGGATACGGCAAGACCGAGATCGCGGTCCGCGCCGCATTCAAGGCGGTACAGGACGGCAAACAGGTCGCGGTCCTCGTGCCGACCACGATCCTCGCCGGACAGCACATGCAGACTTTCACCGAACGCATGGCCGGTTTCCCGGTCAAAGTTCGAGGGCTGTCGCGGTTCACCGATCCGGCGGATTCGAGAGAGATCCTCGCGCAGATGGCGGATGGCGAAGTCGACATCGTCATCGGCACCCATCGGCTGCTGCAGACCGGTGTCCGGTGGAAGGATCTCGGGCTGGTCATCGTCGACGAGGAGCAGCGGTTCGGTGTGGAGCATAAGGAGCACATCAAGGCGTTGCGCACGCACGTCGACGTGCTGACGATGTCGGCGACGCCGATCCCGCGAACCCTGGAGATGTCGATGGCGGGGATCCGCGAGATGTCGACGATCCTCACCCCACCCGAAGAACGCCACCCGGTCCTCACCTATGTCGGCGCGTACTCGCCGAAACAGGTGGCTGCCGCGATCCGCCGCGAACTGTTGCGCGACGGCCAAGTGTTCTTCGTACACAACCGGGTATCGACGATCGACAAGGTAGCCCGCGACCTCGCCGCGATGGTCCCCGAGGCGAGGGTCGTCGTCGCGCACGGTCAGATGGGCGAAGACCAGTTGGAGAGCACTGTCGACGCCTTCTGGAACCGTGAGTACGACGTGCTGGTGTGTACGACGATCATCGAGACGGGGATGGACATCTCGAACGCGAACACGCTGATCGTCGACCGTGCCGAGAACTTCGGGCTCTCGCAACTGCACCAGTTGCGTGGGCGCGTCGGGCGTTCCCGCGAACGCGGTTACGCGTACCTGCTGTACAGCGGCGACAAGCCGTTGACCGAGACCGCATACGACCGCCTCGCGACCATCGCGCAGAACAACGAGCTGGGTGCAGGCATGGCCGTCGCGTTGAAGGATTTGGAGTTGCGCGGCGCGGGCAACGTGTTGGGCGCCCAGCAGTCCGGTCACGTCGCGGGCGTCGGCTTCGACCTTTACGTGCGGCTGGTCGGTGAAGCTGTCGAAGCGTATCGGGCTGCCGCGGACGGTAATCCGGTGCAGACCCAGGAGTCGACGGAGGTGCGGATCGACCTGCCGGTCGACGCTCACATCCCCACCGAGTATGTCGAAGCGGACCGGCTGCGGTTGGAGGCGTACCGGAAGCTCGCGTCGGCGAGCAGCGACAGCGACGTCGACGAAGTGCTCGTCGAACTCGCCGACCGCTACGGGCCTCCGCCGGTCCAGACGCAGCGTCTCGCAGCGATCGCCCGGTTGCGCCTGCGGTGCCGTGAGCGCGGAGTCGCCGAGGTCGGGTTGGCCGGCCAGTCGGTGAAGGTCGCGCCGATGATCCTGCTCGACAGCCAGCAGATCCGCCTCAAGCGGATGTTCTCGTCGGCGCAGTACCGCGCCACTACGCACACTGTGACGCTCCCGATCCCGCGAACCGGCGGTGTCGGGTCGCCGCGGCTGCGCGACACGGAACTGATCGACTACGTCGTCGGCTTCCTGCAAGCGATCGCACCGTTGGAGGCGTGACCGGCGACGTCAGCCGCGTCGCCCGCGTACCCCGAGTGGGGACATTCCACTCACCGCATTGGGCGCCGTCCGGACAGTCCGACGAGACGCTCCAATGGTGTGGCTGACTCGTCTACTGGGACGGCAGTAGCGAACGCTTTGCCGTCGCCTTGGAAGTCGGGTGTCAGCATTGCGGGCGCGAAAGCCAGTGATGCTTCGACTGCTTCGTCGTCGGGATTCCAGTCGAGGCCTGCCGCTTGGGCGAGGTCCCATCCGTGCATCTGGTACTCCCACAAGATCATTGACGCGGCCATGTCGCCGGGCATCCCGGATTCACCGATGTTGAGGGGATGGGTGAGCGCGCCCGGGAGCACCTGTCGGAGTCGGCCCGCGGCAGCGCGGACCTGTTCTCCGCCGCTGCCCGTGACGGTGACCGCGTTGGCGTCGCCGCACGTGTGGTCGGCGGCGACGAAGCCGTCGGCGAACGCGGTGAGCCATCCGACGATGTGGTGTCGGAGGGCGGCAACGTCGAAGTCTGTGCAGGGTGTGGGTGCGTTCGGCGGAGTGTCGGCTGCCTCGTCGAGCAGGTCGGCTAACTGGTCGAAAGTGCGGATGAGGGCGGCTGACGTGTCCATGTGTTCGACGTTACGACCGAGCCGCGTGCATCCTCTTGAAGATTCGCGACACGTCCGCGATCAAACCGACACCGCTCAGCGCGAGCGACGCTCACCTGGTGGTTGCTCAGGCTGACCGGTGTTGGTTTGCTTGTCGCGGGTTACGCTTCCTTCGTGCGCGCCGACGGTTCTCGCTCTTCGTTCGACGGGCACACACGTGGCATTCTCGAACCGGCCCGGATGTTCGCCGTAGTCGACTTCGACAGGTATCCGGCGCGGCCGGAACTCGAGGGACTAATCGAGTGGTTCTGGGCGGTTCGCTGGGATTTGCCTGCGGGGCAACGGCATCGGCAACCAGTGCTCGCTACTCCGGCGGTGAACGTCAGCGTCGGAACGTCGCCTGCGCCGGGCGACGATCCGCCTCCCGGTCCGTATCCGTTGGCCGCGAAGTTCAACGGCGTTACGACTGAGGTCACGGTCCGGTCGTTGAGCGGGAGCGGGTGGAATGTCGCCGCGAAGTCGGCGACCGGCGGGTTCGGCGCGTGGATCGACGACGTCCAGGCAGTCAACGACTCCCATCTGGACTTGGCTGCCGTCCTGGCCGTCGACCACAGGCTGCCGGTCCGGGTCGCCGATGGCCCGTGGGGGCCCGACCGAGCGGCACCGATCGGAGACGAGCTAGTCAGACTGTTGGCTGACCGTCCTCGGGCTCGTATCGATCGCGCGCGCGAAGTGTCGACGATCGCTGCCGCTGTCGAAAGCGATCGGACGATCGCCACGGTGAGTCAGGTGGCGTCGATCGGCGGAATCACTTCTCGCACGTTGCAGCGGATGTTCACCTCGTGCGCAGGTGTATCGCCGACCTGGGTGATCAGACGGTTCCGTCTCATCGATGCGGCCGAGCACGTCCGTGATGGACGGTCGCCCGACTGGGCGCAGCTCGCCGCCGACCTCGGCTACGCCGATCAAGCCCATTTGACGCGGGACTTCACGGCGACCATCGGGGTGTCGCCGGGCGCGTATGCGGCGGCGAACCGAACTGCGTGAATAGCCGGCGGCTCGACGACACCGTCAGGCGGATCGAACTGGAGCCTCCGTGTGCACGGCCAACGCGGCCACGATCTGCCCGGCCTCGTCGGATGTCGCTTCGGTGAGCGGCGGGCGGACCGTCGCGTGGGCGATGACACCGAGCTCGCGCAGGGCGACCTTCGCGGCGACGGCTCCGCCGGTGGCGATCGAGTTCAATGCGGTAGCGGCGGGGATCAGGTCGCGGTTGATCTCGCGAGCAGTCTGCAGATCGTTAGCGGCGACGGCGTTGATGAGCGCGGCGTTCGCGGCGGAACGGACCGCGCCCACGACGCTGACGACTCCGGTCGCTCCCGCCGACAGGTACGGCAGGTTGAGGCCGTCGGTTCCGCAGTAGAACGCCATCGGGCATTCGGCCATCACGGCCATGGCTTGTGCGATGTCGCCGGTTGCGTCTTTGACCGCGAGGATCCTCGGGTGTTGGGCGAGTTCCATCAGTGTCGCTGTCGCGATGGGGAGGCCGGTGCGGTGTGGGACGTCGTAGAGCATGACGGGCAGGTCGGTGGCGTCGGCGACAGCGCGGAAGTGGGTGGCGACACCGATCTGCGATGGCCGCGAGTAATACGGGGTGACGACGAGGAGGGCGTCGGCACCTGCTGTCGCGGCGAGACGAGCGCGGCGGATGGTGGAAAGCGTGTCGTTGGTGCCGACTCCGGCGATGATCCGGGCACGGCCTTTCGCCTTCGATGCCGCCAGTCGGATGATCTGTGCCAGTTCGTCCTCGGACAGGGTCGGCGACTCGCCGGTGGTTCCGGCGACGACGATGCCGTCGCAGCCGTTCTTCACCAGGTGCTTCACCATCGCCTTGAACCCGGACTCGTCGATCGAATAGTCGGGGTTCATTGGGGTCGGGACGGCGACGAGGTTGGTGCCGAATGAGTGGGCGGCAGCGGGCGCGAGCATCATGGCTTCTATTCTCGCGGTGATCATCGTCAACGACAAGCGAACAGTTCTACGTCACATTGATTACGATCGCTTCATGATTGATGTGTCGGCTTTACAGGCTCTCCGGGCGCTCGCGGATCTCGGGACGATGAGTCGGGTCGCCGACGATCTGGGGTTCACCGCGTCGGCGATCTCCCAGAAGATCAAGCGGCTCGAAGCGGAGGTCGGCGTCCAACTGGTGTCGCCCGCGGGACGTCGCGTGGTGTTGACGGCGGCCGGGCGGGCGCTGGTCGAGTCGGTGCCGGGTGTCGTGCAGGCGTTGGAGCAGTCGGTGTCGGCGGCGAGGTCGGCGGACGCCGGGGTGCCGCGCGGAACGTTTCGGATCGTCGCGTTCTCGACGGCGGTCCGCGGGATCGTCGCACCGGTACTGGCCGGGTTGGCTGTCGACTATCCCGATCTCCGTGTCGAAATCGTTGAGGGAGACCCGGTTCCGGCGGTGTACGCCGTCGAGTCTGGCGGCGCGGACCTCGCGTTGGTGCACGACGCGGACGGTGTGCCGACTCCGGTGTCGCCTGGTGTTCGACCGTCGTTGCTGCACACCGACGTCGGCGACCTAGCAGTTCCCGCCGGGCATCCACTCGCACAGTCTCGCGAGCCGATCGGATTGGCCGATCTCGCGGGCTGTCGGTGGGTGACGAGTCCGCCGGGGACGGTCTGCCACCAGTGGTTCCAGCGAATGTTTGCCTCGAGTGCCGCAGAGCCCGACGTGGTGCATTCGGTCGATGACTTCAGCACGCAGATGGCGCTCGTCGCATCAGGTGATGTGGTCGCGTTGATCCCGCGTCTGGCGCGTCCGGCTCCGCCTGCGGGAGTTGAGATCGCGTCGTTGAAGCAGGCTCCGCGCCGGGTGGTCCATGCGGTGTGGCGCCGTAGCGGTGAGGACGATCCTGCCTTGCGTGCCGTCGTCGCTGCGCTGGAGGCGGAAGCGTCGTAGCGTTCTGCGCCGATCGGGTGGAGTTCGAGATCCCCCAACTGCGCGTTGGCGCAATGTCTACGGTCGATGACCGACTAAGGTCGTCCTGACAGAGTTTTTTCCGGGGAGGAGTGCACATGCCCGTCGTTCTGCTCGATCCTTCGCGGCCCGACATGGTGCCTGCGGGTGCCGTCGGGTTGATGTCGGGAACTATCGCCGTCACAGAGGAGGTTCATCCGAATCTGTTGTGGCAGTTGCCCGACTATGTTCTTGTGGGCGACAACGCGCAGAACTTCGATGTGCTTGTTTCCTCGGACACGCGCCATCCGGCGGTGCGCGCACGGATCGACGCCGGAGAGCGCGTCATTCAGGGCGAGCCCGTTAAGGGCAGCACGATTCTTCGTGCCGTCGATTTGATGGACCGGTTGCGGCGGACGGGGCCGTGGGAGCAGCGGCAGACTCACGATTCATTGCGGCGGTATCTCGTCGAAGAGGTTTACGAGTTGTTGGACGCGATCGACCACGGGTCGCGTGACGACTTGAAGTCCGAGTTGGGCGACGTGTTGCTGCAAGTCTTGTTCCATTCCCGGATCGCTGCGGACGGCATTGACGGGTTCGATATCGACGATGTGGCGCAGAGTTTCGTCGACAAGGTGTCGTATCGGACCCCCGGAGTGCTCGGTGGTGAGCACGCCGATTTGGAGCGCCAGATCAACGAGTGGGAGGAAGCGAAGGCGGCCGAACGTGAGGCTCAGCGGGGGAGCGTGTTGGACGGGATCGTCACCACGCAGCCCGCTCTCGCGTTGACGCAGAAGATCTTCGAGCGGCTCGCCGGCGCGGACTTCCCGGTCGCCGCCGTTAGCCCGTCGCTCTACCAGGTTGGCGTCCCGTTCCGTAAGCACGCGACGGTCAGTGTCGAGGACGAGCAGCGTCGGCGTGCGATCACCCTGATGGATCAGGTTCGGGCCGCCGAAGCCGCCGCCCGTGACGACGGTCTGTGGCTCACCGACGCAAACACGTGGCGCAAATACCTCGGCATGGACTACGACGAGATCGCTTTCGACGACGATCTCGACACCGGCGAGATCCCGATCGTCATCGCCGAAGGTGAGTGGATCGACGACGACGCCGACAGCGAGGCCGAGGACGACTATGAAGACGTTGCCGTCGACGTCGACCCGATCGACGCCGACAACGAGTCCGAGCGGAAGAACGTCGCAGACGTGAAAGTGCGCAAAGACGTGCCGGGGATCGTGGTGGTCGAGAAGTGGAGTGCGGAGGGGGAGTGAGCGGTTCGTCTAGCTCGCTGTTGTCCTTGTGTCGTGGAACAGTTCCGCCGGCATCTCGTGCGCTAACCTCCACGTGATCGAGATCGGACGATTGCCGCTGCAGTTTGCGATCGTTGCAGGGCCGAGAAAAGTGTAAGGACTCACCCCGTACTCGCTCGACGCGTGTGCTCTCACGAAGAGCAAGACAGTGCCGTCGCCGTTGATGTATCGCTGACCTGTCGGGGATTCCTGGTGCGTGGTCGACTGGGACTCCCAATGGAACAGCGACCGGTTGATTGGGTAGTCGCGGTACATCGTCGTCGGCGAGAACGACTTTTCGTTCTTGACGAGCGTCACGAAGAAGGCATCTACGTTCACGTGCTTGACGTACTTGACACCCTCCCGGAAGTTGCACGGTGACGCATCGAATCGGAGCTCGGCCAGGTCGAGTTGCGTATGCAAATCGTCCGTGAGAATCCGCTCGTAGATGCCTTCATCCATTCGACGAGTGTGGCAGATTCATCCGACAGTTCGGGCTGCGCGGGAACGCTTAATCATGCGCTGCTTAGGCCCTGAACCGGCCGGAACTGCCGTCCGTGAAGCGGGGAATTGTCGGCGCCAAGTGATCATCCCATGTGGTGTAGCGCAACGGGAGGTCGCCGTGTCTGTGTATCGCGTCAACGTCGTCGAAGTGGTCACATGGTCAGCGACGATCGAGACACCTCACGGATCGGATATCGAGGATCCGTTGGCGCCGCGTGCAGCCGAAGACGCGGCGCGGGACATCGCAGTCGAGATCCTGCCTGCAACTGCATCAAGCGCGACCGACTGGAGGCTTACCTGTGCGACGAACGGTTGGCAGGGACGAGGATCGAACGTACGTACTTGTCAGAGGTGAGTTGTACCATATTGGTAGTTCTCGGGTAGCGCCGGGGGCGGGGGTTGTTTGACAAGTTGATAACGCGCCGCAGTCCGGGCGAACCCGTTAAAGACCACTCGTTCCTCGGGGGAGTGTGCGAGCCGTGGGAGGAGTGCGGCGGCTTTGGCCGGGGTGGTGTCCCGGCAAGTCTTTGTCAGTGTTCGCGCACTGCTCACGGGCGGTGCCTTAGTGGAGGGGTATGCCATGTTCGCTACTGAAGTTCGAGCGTTCGCCGACCGGTTGGTCGACGAACTGGCGCCGCCGACAGCAGTCGAGACCGCGTCTGGGGATTGCGGCCGGTTGGTGTGTCGGCTTGATCGTGTGAGCACGGTCGGGGTCGATGACGCTGAGATTCTGTCGGCGATCGTCGAGGTCGCGCGTGCACGCAATGTCCTCGATGCCGCGCAGTCGGTGCTGGTGCGTGCTGCTGAACGTGCTGGGGTCCCGGCGCGTCGACGGGTGCGTTCGGCGGCGGGGTTGTTGACCGCGATCGGGGTCGCGCCGGCGGTGGCGCACCGCACGGTCCGCAACGGACGCCACGCTGACCGCCTAGAGGTGGTCGGGCGCGGTACGCGGGACGGATCGTTGTCGTCCGAGATGGCCGACGCCATCGGCAAAGGCGTCGCTCTGATCGAGCAGCGTGTCGACGTCGGTGAGGCGCAGCGTCAAAGGTTGGCACGCAAGCTGGTAGTCCACGCAACACCAGGCGATGTCGCGACCGCGGCACGGCGCGAAGCCATCGGCCTCGACGCTCAGGCCGGCGAGCCGGGTCAGATTCCGGTCGCGGAGAACGCGGGGTTGAACGAGATGTCGTTGACCGTCGCCGAGGACGGTCGGATCACCTCCACCATCGATGTGGACGTGCTCACCGGGGAAGAGTTGTACGCCGCCCTCGACCCGCTGTGCCGTCCGATTCCACTGTCCGATGGATCGCCGGATCCGAGATCGACCGGGCAACGGCGGGCCGATGCGCTCGGGCAGATCATCCGCACGTACCTGTCCGGGTCAGCGCGTCCCACCAGCGGAGGAGTGTTGCCGCACGCGACCCTGGTCGTCCCGGCCGTCGGGGATCGATCAACCGGCCCGGCCACCGATGGCGTCGCCCGTCTCGGGTTCACCGGGCCGGTCTCGTCGTCGACAGTAGGACTGGCGCTGTGCTCTGCAGCGGTGTCGGCGGTCCGGGTCGATGGTGAGGGTGTTCCGCTCGACGTCGGGCGTGAGCATCGGCTGTTTCCGCCGGGGATCCGGAAGGCGCTCGCGGTCCGTGATGGTGGGTGCGCATTTCCCGGGTGTGGTCGCCCGGTCTCGTGGACCGATGCTCACCACTGTGTCCCGTGGTCGCAGGGCGGGGACACGTCGTTGGGTAACGGCGTCCTGCTGTGTCGGATGCACCACGTGCACGTCCATCAGGGAGGGTGGGAGGTATCTATCGGCCGCGACGGGCATCCCTGGTTCCGGCAACCGGTCGATCCCGCTCACCCGAACCAACGACGCGAACTGTTGCGCTCACACGCCAGGCGGACCATGACCATCGAGCCGACAGCCGCCTGACGAGGGAACGGACAGGCAGCCGGTCACGAGAACAAGTGCTGGCCCCACCATTCGCCGGCCTTCACGCCTGGCGGCACCGCGAAGTTCGCGGAAGCGTTCGGGATCAGGTACTCGGTCATCGCGTCCTTGCGGGAGAGTTGATGCTGCATCGGGACGAACTGTTTGAAGCTGTCCCGGTTGTACGCGATGAAGAACAGGCCGGCGTCGAGGTGGCCGAAGCCGTCTGAGCCGTCGGTGAAGTTGTAGCCGCGCCGCAGAATCTGCGCGCCGTTGTTCTGATCCGGGTGCGCCAGCCGGACGTGCGCGGTGCGCGCGATCATCGGCGCACCGTACGAGGTGATGTTGAAGTCCGGGTCGTCGAACTCCGATTCCTGCCCGATCGGAGCGCCCTCGCCTTTCGTTCGGCCGATGACCGTCTCCTGCTCCGTCAAATTCTGGCGGTCCCACGGCTCGATATCCATGCGGATGCGGCGGGCGACGAGATAAGTGCCGCCCGTCATCCACTGTGCCGCAGGCGGATTGTCCTTCTCGGCGACCCACACGTGCTCGTCGAGGACATCAGTGTCCTCTGCGCGAACGTTCGCGGTCCCGTCCTTGAAACCGAACATGTTGCGGGGCGTGTCCTGTCCGCGCGTGGTCGATGACGTACGCCCGAAACCGAGCTGCGACCAACGCACCGACACCACGCCGACGCCGATTCGCGCCAGATTCCGGACCGCGTGCACGGCCACCTGCGGGTCGTTCGCACACGCCTGAATGCAGATGTCGCCGAACGAACGCGACGGCTCAATCTTCTCCGCCGCGAACGCAGGCAGATCGGCCAGCGCGGCAGGCTTACGCCCACCGATCCCGAAACGATCCGTCCGATTCGGGTCCGACGCACTCGGCCCGAACAGGCCGGGGCCGAACCCAA
Organism: Gordonia abscondita; assembly: GCF_032711245.1. Lineage (GTDB taxonomy): Bacteria > Actinomycetota > Actinomycetes > Mycobacteriales > Mycobacteriaceae > Gordonia. Next base: position 567,526 of record NZ_CP128986.1, on the reverse strand, counting down.
TCGTGAGCGTGAGATGGGCGGGGGAGAGCCCGAGCGCCTCGCCAGTGTCGGCGGGCGGCGTGTAATCGCCTAAGCCCAGAGCACCGTCCTCGACGGTTTCCTCACCACGCGTCATACGCTCCGCGGCGACAGTCCACCTCTTCAACATGTCGACCAACTCGTCACGTGAATCGGTGACTACGTCGAACGCCGCGAAATGCAGACGGTCCTGCGCCTCAGTCGTGATCCCGGCCTGATGGTCGCTGCGGAACGGAACGGTCTGGTCGTCGGACGATGAATCAGCCGAACCAACACCGAAACCGCCCGCCGCACCCGCGACACCGCCGACGACCAGCCCCGCGCCCGCCGCCCCCAACACGGCGCGGCGTGAAACCGAACTCTCCCCGGTACCCACTACTTCTTCAGCACGATGCCGGGAACCTGCGACAGGCTCGCCGACAGCGCATCAATCTTGTCCGACAGCGCCTTCCGGGTGTTCTCGTCGACCTTGTCGTAGGAGACATAGCCGTCGCCCTCACGCAGCGCGTCGATCGCCGACCGGACCTCACCGAACTGGGTGGTGATCTTGTTCATCAGATCCGGGCTCGCCTTCGAGATCATCGGCTGCATCTCCGCGATCAACGTCTCAGCGCCGTCGATGTTCGCCGCAAAATCCCACAAGTCAGTGTGGCTGTACCGGTCCTCCTCGCCGCCGACCTTCGTCGCCGCGATCTCGTCGACCAACGCCTGCGGACCCTGCACGAACGACTGCGTCTGGAACTCGAAGTCCGGCTTGTTGACCTCGGTCTGCAGCGTCTTCACATTCGTCAGCAGCCCGTCGGCGATCTTCGCGATCGCCTCCTTCGTGTCAGCGGTCTTCGCCTGCGCGGCATCGGACGGGGCTACCTGGTCGCCTGCCTCGCCGACATCCGACGCCTGCGGCGCCCACAGGTACCGCTCGATCCGGTGGAAACCCGTGAACTCGACCTTGCCGTCCTCCGTGTCGTCCCAGCGCATGTCGACCATCGGGTCCAGATCCGGGAAACTCTCGGCGACCGGCTCGATCCGCTCCCAGAACGTACGCACCTGGCCGAACTGTGCGCGCGCAGCATCCAGATCGCCCGACTTCACCGCGGTCGTGAACGTCTCCGTCTGCGCGACGAGACCGTCCACCTGGCCGCGAACGTATTCGAGGTAACGAGCCTTCGCAGCCTCGACGTCGGCCGGAGCCTCACTCTTCTGCTTCTTCTCGCCCGACACCGTGATCTCTTTGCGGATGCCCTGGCCGACCATGCCCGGCTTACAGGCGACGGTGTACGTGCCCGGGTCGACGATCTCCACACCCAACTTGCCGGTCAGGCCCGGACCGATGTTCTCGACCTCACCGAGCACCCGGTTGTTGTTGCCGTACACATAGAATTCGGTGACCTTCGAACCCGAGTTCGTTACCGCGAAATCGACCTGACCGGTCTCCAGATCGGTGCTCGACAGATCACAGGCGTCCGCAGTCGACGTGACCGTGATCGCACCCTCACCATCAGACTTGGATTCACACGCTGCGAGTGCGATCGGAGTGGCAGCAGCCAGACCGATGATCGTCGCGGTACGAAGGCCGCGATACAGGGACGTGGGGGCCATAGGGGTTCCTTTCGGGGGTGAACTCGGCGAACGCGAGTATCAGGAGGAGGCGGGCTCGGACGATGCGACAGGCTTCGACTCGGGTTCCACCGACGGAGCGGAATCGGGACGCTTGGGCGACCGGCCGCGCAGAACGAACAGCGCGCCGACGACCACGATGTAGGCGACCCACACGACGGCCTGCAGGACCGTCGGCTCGGGGCGGAAGTTGAAGATGCCCTGCAACACCTCGCCGTACCAGGCGCTCTGGTCGTACCAGGACGTGATGTCGAAAGCGATCTCATGCAGGCCAGGAAGCCAGCCGTACACCTGCAGAGCCCGCACCCCATACGACGCGATGCCCGCTGCGACGACGATCAGGAACAGGCCCGTGTAGTAGAAGAACCGCGCGAAATCGATGCGGATGGCACCGCGATACAGCAAGAACGTCAATGCGACCGCGACCACGATGCCGATCAACAGCCCGAGTAATGGCCACGGACCGTTCGACGAACTCTCCGCGTAACCGACCATCAGTAGCGCAGTCTCAAGACCTTCACGCCCGACAGCCAAGAACGCGAGCCCCATGACCGCGGCCGGACCGGCGGCCATCGCCGTCGACAACCCCGACTTCAATTCTCCGGAGATGCTCGCCGACGCCTTCCGCATCCACAACACCATGAACGTCACGATCACCACCGCGACGATCGACGCAATGCCCGCGATCAACTCGGCGGCCAACGACGACACCGTCGACGTTCCAAACTGGATGATCAGAAACGTCCCGATCATCAACGCGAGGGCCGCCGCAACGCCAGCCCAGATCCACTTCAACGCGTCCCGGCGATCTGATTTGACCGCGAACGCAATCAGGATCATCACCACAATGCCCGATTCGAGACCCTCGCGGACACCGATCAATCCGCTGCCGAACATCTGAGTCGCGACAGACGGTGCGCCAGACGCGGAGAGGGAGATCATCGACAAATTCAGCTTTCATGAGGCAAGGCATGCCATACGGCAAAGTTTTACAATAGCCTCATCGGCTACGCGGGGTGAACACGCGGCAGGACTTTTCTCGCGAAGTGTGACTGACGGCTGCAGCAGACGCGGTGAACCGGTGTCATCGCACGTCATGGGCCTGTCAGCAAATTAATGGCCCGCGAATACTGGGGTGAGTACGTGCCGCGACGCCCTTCCGCCACAGCGAATGGGGCCAAGGGAGAACGTCGTTCGGCCGCGCAGCCGGTTGATCTCGCTCACACGAGAGACGCTAGTGGGAACCTCGGCGGGTCGTCTGGAGTTGAGTCAGTGATGTGGCACGCTGGTGCCCGACCCCGGCCGGGGTGCTCCATATGTCTGGAAGGACTGATCAGCTGTGTCGACGGCAACCAATCTTCGACGCGTCGCCCTCGCTGCGACGGCCGGACTGGCAGCCGTGACGCTGACCGCCTGCAACATCGAGATGCCGTGGGACGGGCCCGAGATTCCTGACGGCTTACCGCCCGGCCCGGGTATCCAGCAACCGTTCGTCGACATCCACGCCTCCGGCCGCACCGCCGACACACTGCACGAATGGGCGGCGCCCATCGCGAAAGACCTGGGCATTCCAGTGACCTCGATGGAGGCGTACGGCAACGCCGCCGAGATCCAGCGGCAGCAGCACCCCGAATGCGGGATCGCATGGACGACCATCGCGGGCATCGCAGGCGTCGAGACCAAACACGGCACGCACCGTGATGCGGACGTCGCAGCCAACGGCGACGTCCGCCCCGAGATCCGTGGCCCGCAACTCGACGGGACAGACGGCAACTGGGAGATCCGCGACACCGACAACGGGAAGATCGACGGCGACACCGAGTACGACCGTGCGGTCGGACCGTTCCAGTTCATTCCGACCACATGGAAGCGCTTCGGAGTCGACGCGAACGGCGACGGCAAAGCCGACCCCGACAACATCGACGACGCGGCACTCTCGGCGGCCCGTTACATGTGTGTGTCGGCAGACGGAGACATGACGACGCCCGAAGGCTGGGAGAAGGCGATCCTGACCTACAACAACTCGATGGACTACGTCCTGAAAGTCCGCAACCACGCGAACGCGTACTCGGTGAACGTCAGGTACTGAACCGGTCCCCGAGTCGGAGCCATTACCCTAGTAGACGTACCCGAAGGCGACGTCGCACGAGACGTCGGCACGACCATCTGAATGGGGCTGGAACAAGTGGCAATTATCGAGCAGGTTGGCGCGCGCGAGATCCTCGATTCCCGAGGAAATCCGACCGTCGAGGTGGAAGTGGTTCTCGGCGACGGTTCCTTCGGGCGGGCAGCGGTCCCGTCGGGTGCGTCCACCGGTGAGCACGAGGCCGTCGAATTGCGCGACGGCGGCGACCGCTACCTCGGCAAGGGTGTGCAGAAGGCCGTTGAAGCAGTCCTCGACGACATCGCCCCCGAAGTGATCGGCATCGAAGCCGACGACCAGCGCGTTCTCGACCAGACTCTCGTCGACCTGGACGGCACGCCCAGCAAGTCGCGCCTCGGTGCCAACGCGACCCTCGGTGTCTCGCTCGCCGTCGCACGCGCCGCAGCCGAGTCGGCAGGCCTCGACCTGTTCCGGTACATCGGCGGGCCGAACGCACACATCCTTCCCGTGCCGATGATGAACATCATCAACGGTGGCGCACACGCTGACAACGGCATCGACTTCCAGGAGTTCATGATCGCGCCGATCGGCGCGCCGACCTTCGCCGAGTCACTGCGCTGGGGCGCCGAGGTGTACCACTCGCTCAAGTCGGTGCTGCACAAGCAGGGCATGAGCACCGCACTCGGCGACGAAGGCGGATTCGCGCCCAACCTGCCGAACACGGAGGCCGCGCTCGACGTCATCGCCACCGCCGTCGGGAACGCCGGTCTGAAGTTCGGCAGCGACGTAGTCGTCGCGCTCGACTCGGCGTCGACCGAGTTCTTCACCGACGGTGCCTACCAGTTCTCGGGAGCCCCGAAGACGGCCGACCAGATGATCGAGTTCTACGCGAAGCTGATCGCCGAATACCCGATCGTGTCGATCGAAGACGGCCTCGCCGAAGACGACTGGACCGGCTGGGCCGCCCTCACCGAAGCGATCGGCGACAAGGTGCAGCTCGTCGGCGACGACCTGTTCGTCACCAACCCGGAACGTCTGGAAGAGGGCATCAACAAGGGCATCGCCAACGCTCTTCTGGTGAAGGTCAACCAGATCGGCACCCTGACCGAGACCCTCGACGCCGTCGCACTGGCGCACAACAACGGCTACAAGTCGATGATGAGTCACCGCAGCGGCGAGACCGAGGACACCACCATCGCCGACCTCGCGGTCGCGTGCAGTTGTGGCCAGATCAAGACCGGTGCGCCTGCGCGCAGCGAGCGCGTCGCGAAGTACAACCAGCTGTTGCGTATCGAAGAGGGATTGGGCGACGCCGCGCGCTTCGCGGGGGACCTCGCGTTCCCGCGTTTCAACGCTGACGCGTGATCAACTGATACGTATGGATGAATCGACGTCCGGGCGCGGTGGCCGGGGCCGAAGCGACCGCCGAAACAGCAGGTCTCGACGGTCACATCCGGTCGCACGCCGCGCCCGGAGTCGGTCCGACGATGATCTAGCCGCGCTCGCGGACGCCGTCTCGGCGCCCGCGGAGAAGGACTCTCCGGACCGAACGACGCGCGGGCGCGGCGGCGTCCGTCCGCCGAAGCGCGCCCTGGCCTCGCGCCTAGGCCACGTCGACCCGAAGCGGGCAGCCGTGATCACATTGGTCGTCGTCTTCCTGGCGTTGACCCTCGCGGTCCCCGTCCGGACGTATCTGTCGCAGCGCAGTGAGTTCAACGAACTGCAACAGGCCAATACACAATTGCAGAAGGAAGTCGCCGAGTACGAGCGGAAAGCGGTCGAGCAGAACGACCCGGCGTACATCGAGGCGAAGGCGCGCGAACGACTGCAGATGGTCAAGCGCGGCGAACGCCAGGTGATCCTGATCGCGCCGAACAAAGAACAGCAAGAAGCCGCGGAACGCGCCGAACGTGAGCGTGAAGCCAATCCGTGGTACCAGAACATGTGGGATGCGGTGTCGACACCGCCGGAGGGCAAGTGAGCGTTTCCGATGACGATCTCGCGGCCGTCGAGCGACAGCTCGGGCGGGTACCGCGAGGCGTTCTTGAAGTCAGTTACCGAACCCCGGACGGCGCGCCGGCCGTGGTAAAGACGTCGCCGCGTCTACCAGACGGGACGCCGTTCCCGACCCTCTACTATCTGACCGATCAACGGTTGACCGGTGCGTGCAGTCGCCTCGAGTCCGGCGGCGTGATGCGCGAGATGCAGGCGCGTCTGGCCGACGACGCCGAACTCGCGGCAGGCTACCGCCGCGCCAACGAGAGCTACCTCGCCGAACGCGATGCGATCGAATCGCTCGGCACCGACTTCACCGGCGGCGGTATGCCCGATCGGGTGAAATGTCTGCACGTCCTCGTCGCGCACTCGCTCGCGAAGGGGCCAGGCGTCAACCCGTTCGGCGACGAGGCCGTCGCGATGCTCGCCGACGTCGAGAAGCTCCGCGGTATCGCGGTCCCCGCCGACTGGCCCGCAATCGCTGGTACACAGTGACGCGTGTCGCGGCCGTCGACTGCGGCACCAACTCGATCCGCCTGCTCATCGCTGAATCTGGGGTCGACGGTTCGCTCGTCGACGTCACCCGCGATATGGAGGTGGTCCGGCTCGGTCAGGGGGTCGACGCAACCGGCGAGTTCGCGCCGGAGGCGATCGAACGTGTCCGCGCGGCGTTAGCCGACTACGTAGACGTCATGCTCGAAGCGGGCGTCGACCGGGTCCGGATGGTTGCGACGTCCGCGACGCGTGACGCCGCCAATCGGGACGACTTCTTCGCGATGACGGCGCTACTGCTCGGCGAGGTGCAGCCGGGTGCGGTCGCCGAGGTGATCTCGGGCGATGAGGAGGCGCGACTGTCGTTCCGCGGTGCGGTCGGCGGGCTGGATCCGGCGGACGGTCCATTCGTCGTGACCGACCTCGGTGGCGGCAGCACAGAGGTCGTGGTCGGGTCGGTGGTCGGTGGCGACGCCGTCGTCGCGGGCGCGTACTCGACGAATATCGGCTGTGTCCGACTCACCGAACGCGCGCTGCACTCGGATCCGCCGACCCTCGACGAGGTGGACGTCGCGGTCGGATATGCCCGCGACGAGTTGGCGAAGGCGTTCGCGGCCGTCGACGTGTCAGCGGCGCGCACCTGGGTCGGGGTTGCCGGGACTTTGACGACTTTCGCAGCATTGCACGCGGGGCTCGACCACTACGATCCCGAGGTCATCCACCATTCGCGGATCGGGCTGGCCGACCTGCACAAACTGTGCTCCAAGCTCGTCGCGATGACGCAAGCCGAGCGCCTGGATCTCGGCCCGATGCACCCGGGCCGTGCCGACGTGATCGGCGGCGGCGCCCTCGTCACCCAAGAGTTGGCACGCAACTTCGCCGACCGGGCTGCCATCACCGAGATGATCGTCTCCGAACACGACATCCTCGACGGAATCGCTCTCGGGCTGCTCGACTGATCGCACCCGACGCCGCGCGAGTGGAACGAGGACGGCCGCACCGGCGAGCGCGACTACGCCGGACACCGCGAGGAACCGCCAGTCTCCGAGCCAGGCACCGACGAGGGGACTGCCGGCTCGTGCCAGTGCCATCGGCACCGAGATGGCGGCGAGGACGCTCGCGAAGTGCGCGACGCCGAACAGATCTGCCACCATCGACGGCCGGGCTATGACCGCGACGCCCTGCCCCAGCCCGACGGCCGCGACGCACACCAGCGTGAGCGGGACCGATAATCCGACGACCGGCAGCAGAAGTAGACCCGCGCCCTGGACAGCGAACGCGACGGCCGATGCGGTGGCCATCGGCACGGTGCCGGCGAAGGCGGTCAACACCAAGCGAGACAACACCTGCAGCACCCCGATAGCGATCGGGATCGAGGTTGCGACCACCTCTGAATGGCCGACGTCGCGCAGATAGGCGACGACGAGGAGCAGGAAGGCGGATACCGACGCCGCCTGAGCGACGAACGCGACCAACAGCAGCCAGAAGTCCCCGCGCCGGAGCGCCGCCCCGACCCGAGTCCCCGGTCTACGTTGCATCTGGGACCGGTGATCGGCCCCGCTGGGCAGCGCGAACACGTGCGCCGGAACCGTGATCGCGAACATGATGAGGCCGAGCACGATGAGTGTTGTCCGCCATCCGAGCGCGCTGTTGAGCCACCCCATCAGCGGGTATACCGCATACGTGCCCAGTCCAGCGATCATCGTGATTGCCAGGATCGATCTGTCGCGGTGCTCGGATTCGGTGGCGACGACGATAACGGCGAACGCCGCCTCGTACGTCGACATGACGATCGATATGCCGATGAGGACGAAAGCGCCGTATACGACGGTGATCGTGGTGGCCTGCGACCAGACGATGACGCCGACGGCCCCTACTGTCGACCCGCCTGCCATGAGCAGGCGGCCACCGAACCGATCGAGCGCTTTGCCGACGGGGAACGCGACGAGCGCGCCGACGAGTGTCGACACGGTCGACGCTCCGGCAGCCGCGGCCCGTGAGACGCCGAGCTCGTCGGCCATGGGGTCCAGGACTACCGGCAGGATCTGGATCATCGCGATGTACCCGACCATGCTGGTCAGGGAGAACGTTGCGACGAGGAGTTGTCGTGATCCGGGGGTGCGCCAAGAGTGTGGTCGGACGTCGGCGATCACCTCCGCAGCAGCGGAAGGAGCTGGCGGCCCTGTCGCCGTATCTCGTCGCGGTACGGGGTGTCCGAGAGGACGAAGTGTGTGATCCCGAGGTCCTCGTAGCGCTGCAGAGTCTTCGCGACCTCCTCGGCCGACCCGACGATCCACGTGCTTCCCGCCCCGCCCCCGCCCACCCGGCCCGGCGCGGTGTACAGGTTGTCGTCCAGTACGTCGCCGCGTGCAGCCAGGTCGTAGAGTCGCTGCTGGCCGACCGCGTTCTTGCGGTGCGGGTTGTAACCGACCCGGCGAGTGGCATCGGTGCGGGTCTGCTGCTGCGCCATCTCCTCTACGCGCGCCTGCGCGTCCCGCCACGCTTCGGCCGAGGTGTCACGGACGACCGTGGTGACGCGCAGCCCGAATTCGAGCGGCGGCAGTTCGCGTCCTTCTGCGTTCTCGAGGTCGCGGAGCCGGTCGATGCGTTCGGCGATGTCATCGAGCGGTTCGCCCCAGAACAATTGGACGTCTGCTTGCTGCGCGGCGACCTTTTCGGCGGAGGCGGAGGCTCCGCCGAAGTAGATGGTCGGGTGCAAGCGGCCGCCTCGTCGCCGGATTCGCGGAACCACCGTCGAGTCCTCGACGGTGAAGTGCTTGCCGCGGTAGGTGACGTCCTCCTCCGTCCAGAGTTTTCGGGTCAGCTCGATGAACTCGCGGGTTCGTTCGTAACGGTCGGCCTGCACCCCGTCGGTGTCGCCGTATGCTTCGAGATGGTCTTTGCCGGAGACGATGTTGATTCGAAGCCGGCCTTCGCTGAGATGGTCGAGCGTTGCCGCGGCCGAAGCGAAGTTCGCCGGCCGCCAATATCCAGGACGTATCGCGACGAGCGGCTCGAACGTGGTGGTTCGTGCGGCGAGTGCTGAAGCGACGGTGAACGTATCTGGGCGGCCCCAACCGGTGCCGATCAATGCGCCGGAGAATCCGCTGTCTTCGAGCGCGCGCGCATGCCCGGCAAGCGTGTCCAGACTGTTGTGGTCGTCACCAACGTCGTCGCCGCGGTGGCCGGGGCTGACCTCGTTGGGGATGTACCAGAGGAACTGGGAACTCATCGGTGAGTCTCCGATCGTGTGGGGGATTGGCGGTCAGCGCGCGAGGTGGACGAGTTGCGCGTCGCGGATGTCGGCACGCTGTCCTTGAACCAGGACGAACAATGCGTTCCGTGCGTGGAGCTGGGCGGTGTTGTCGGCGGCGAGGGCGCGACCAGCTCGCGCGACGACGAGGGCTCGGCTGAGTGTTCCGAGCGCCTCAGTGGTCGCGACCTTCGTCGCGAGCCGTTCGTCGTGGCGATGAGACTTGTCGCCGACGACGTCTGCCTCGTCGGCGAGCATGTACGCCGTTCGACGGAGCTCGGCGACGCGCGGCCGCCACACACGTGCGACGTCGGCCGCGCGAGCGCTCCGATCGGCTGCCAGCTCGCCGAGGATCGCGGCGGCCACCCCGAAATGGTGGGCGCGAGCGTCGCCCGCCGCCGCTCGGTCGGCGACGTCCCAGGCGTGTAGCGGTTCGACGTCGAGCACGTTCTCGTCGGGCACGAAGACATCGTCGACTCTCACTCGCGCGGTGCGGCTGCCGCCCAACGCCCATAGGTCGAGTGGCGCGCCGCGCGTGCTTTCGCCGACCGGGACGATGGCGGTGACGACGCGCTCGGTTGCTGGATCGACGGCCGCTACGGTTAACGCGGAGTTCAAACCCCACCCGCTGACCCACGAGATGGTGCCGGCCAGGCGCCAGCCGGAGGCCACCCGGTGAGCGGTCACGTATCGATCGGGGTATCCGCGGACATCACTCAGCCCGGCACCGAGAAGTATTCGGCCGGAAAGGATCTCGTCAGCGAGCTCGCTTCGCCTGTTACCGGCGCTGCCGGTGGCCGCCAGCCGTCCGACGATGGGCGCGTGCTGTGCCCACACGAGCCAGGTATTCAAGCATGAACCAGACAGGATCTCATGCACACGTCGGTCGGCGACGCGGCCGAGCGCAGCGCCGTCGAACTGCACCGGTGCGAGGTGATTCAGAAGTCCCAGATCGGCTAGCTCGGCGACACGCTCCGCCGACACTCCATTCAGATCGGTGTCGAGCGCGGACGGGGCGAGCACCGTGTCGGCGTATCGGCGGACGCGCGCGACGAATGGATGGTCGTCGGCCTCGTCGACGGCGGCGGAGTTGTGCTCCGAGTAGGTGACAGTCATCCGAGGAAGTCCTTTCATCACGCGGGGCGGCGTGGACGGGGAGGGAAGACGATGAACGCGGCGGCGTGCGGACCTAAGTGGTCGGCGCGTGCGGGCGAGTCTTCGGACGAAAGCTACCCGCCGTGCATCGACATCGGCGACCGTTATGCGCGCCGTGAATCCAATGCCTGAGTAAGACGCCGAGAGATTTCAAGGGGTGCGTTCGACACGATGCCCGATACTGTCTTTCTCAGCAGGAATTCATGGACCCATCGGATCGAATCGGGTCGTTCACCGCCTTACCTGGCAATTCTTCATTCGACAGCTGATGCTGTCTGCACCCCGCGATCAGGTGCGAGTTTTCGACGCTAGAACTATCTGTGGCATTCGGGATTCCGCTGTCTTCCCGAATTCTTTGCGCGTGCGCAGCGAAAGGACAAAATCGTGATCTCGAACGCCTGGCGAAAGGCCGTAACGCTCGTCGCGGTCGGCAGTGTTATCGCGGCGCTCGCAGGATGTGGGCACCGCGTGGAAGGCGGCGGCCCGAGCGTCCCAACATATGGCGGCACGCTGACGTTCTACGATCCTGTGCAGTACGCGGCCTGGAATCCGACGAACTCGTTGTGGTCCAACAGTCAAGTCGCAAACAATATTGGCGAGCGCCTGATCTGGCAGGACCCGCAGTCCGGCGAGTACCGGCCGTGGCTCGCTAAGTCGTGGACGATTGGCGACGGTGGCCTGACATACACCTTCACATTGAAGGACTCGATCACCTTCAGTGACGGCACGCCACTTGACTCCGCCGTTGTTAAACGAAACTTTGACCAGCATGCTCTCGGTGATGAGAAACGTGGAATTGTAAAGGACCCGTTCTGGTCCGATTACGGCGGAACGCAGACTCCTGACGCTCAGACAGTGGTCATCAGATTGACTAAGCCGAATGCTGCTTTCATCCAATTCCTGTCCAACTATCGAGCGAGTTCTATTCTCGGAAACTCGTACCTCGATCGCGACCTGAACGGGCAGAGTGAGCTGACGAACTGGGTGGGGACTGGGCCGTTCGTCGTCGAATCCGTGAACGGAATCAACGGTGTGACGCTGAAACGGCGAGACGACTACCACTGGGCGCCCGACGGGTCGCAGCATCAGGGAAAGGCGTACCTGGACCGGATCGTCTTCAAGACGGTCGGCGAGGGTGGCGTGCGGGTCGGCGCGCTCCAAACAGGTGACGCGCAGATCGCCCGCAATATCGCGCCGTACGACGAGGCGTCGATAGCTGAGGCCGGCGGTCGGCTCCTAGCCGTACCGGTACAGGGCGAAACCAACGACCTCACTGCGACGCTCAACGAGTACTCACCGATCAGCGATCGCCGAGTGCGGCTTGCGCTGCAGGCCGCGACCGACCGTGAGGCGATCAACGCGACGGTGCTGTCGCCGAGCTATCCGATCCCGACGGGCGCCCTGGTGAAGGGCACACCGTTGCGGGCGAACTCGAGTCGGTACTTCACGTACGACCCGGTGGAGGCGAGGCGACTGCTCGACGGTGCCGGATGGAAGGTCGGGGCCGACGGTATTCGGGTCAAAGACGGTGAGCGACTGTCGATACCGCTCCGCGTCGCACCGTACTACCAGGTCTCGCAGTCAGTGCTCGAAGTCCTGCAATCACAGTGGCGCAAGGCCGGTGTCGAGGTTACGCTCACCAGCCCGTCACTCACCGAGTACGAAGCGCAGGCGGCCGAAGGCAAGGACTGGTTCCTGACGCAGGGCCAGAACTCGACTGCAGAGGCTGGCGTCCTCGGCATCAGCTATGGCTCCGACCGGCAGAACGTGCTCAAACAGTTGCCCGTGGACAAACGACTGGACGAGCTGATCGCCGCACAGGCGGCCGCATCGGACCCGGCCGAACGGACGAAGCGGATCGCCGACCTCGAGGACTACATCTTTTCGCAGGGCTACTCGATACCGCTGTACGACGAGACTCAAGTATTCGGGCTCGCCCCCAACGTGCACGGATTCACCACCGAGTCGACAGCCCGCTCGTGGCTGTACGACACCTGGCTCACCCAAGGAGGAAACTGAGATGCGAGCCTATGTCCTTCGCCGCATAGCGGCAGCGGTGCTCGTGCTGTGGGCGGCATACACCTTGTCGTTCGTACTGCTCAGCGCGTTGCCCGGAGACGCGGTCACCAACAAGATCCAGAATCCGGAAGCTCAGATGTCGCCGGAGTCAGCCGCGGGCCTCCTGGAGTTCTACGGGCTAGACCGGCCACTCTGGCAGCAGTACGTGCACAGCCTCGGCGCCCTGCTGCAAGGCGACCTGGGCTTTTCGATCACTAACGGACGCCCCGTCGGCCAGCTGATCGTCGACGTCGTGCCTGACACGCTCGCGCTGGCCGGCACAGCGTTGATTGTTGGCCTGCTCGTCGCTGCGCTGGTATCGGCCCTCAGCGTGTACGGTCCCGCGCGTTGGGTGCGGAGTGCCGCGACCGCGGTACCGGTGTTCTTCGCGTCAGTGCCGACGTTCGTCGTCGGGATTCTGTTGCTTCAAGTGTTCGCATTCAAACTGTTCGCCATCCCGGCGGCCGACGACGGTTCGTTCACCGCGCTGCTTGCGCCCGCGGTTACGCTCGGCGTCTTCGTCGCGGCGCCCCTCGCCCAAGTCTTCACCCGGTCGATCACAAACACACGACAGCAAGCCTTCGTGCATGTGTTGTACGCCCGCGGTGCGGGGGAGCGATACGTCTTCGCACGCGGAATCCTGCGCAACTCGTCTCTTCCGGTACTGACGCTTCTCGGGTTGGCTGTCGGCGAGCTGATCGGCGGGTCGGTCGTCACCGAGACGATCTTCTCCCGTCCAGGGCTCGGGCAGCTCACCGTGTCTGCCGTGAGTACCCAGGACCTTCCGGTGCTGCAGGGCGTCGTAGTCGTCGCGGCCTTGGTATACGTCGTGGTCAACCTCGTGGTCGACCTGGTCTACCCGGCGCTGGACCCGCGGATCCTCGTCACCACCGTGGCCTCGACGACGTCGGTCAAGGGACTGGCCGGTCGCCTAGCTCATTCTGGCCGCCGCCCGTCGGTCCACCGTTCGGACCTGCAGGCAGAGGCGGTCATGCCATGACCATCGTCACCGCTCAGGCTCGAAAGTCACGCATCGCCACCACCGGGTGGTGGCTGCGCACCAACGCGGCTTTCGTGCTCGCGTCGGCCATCCTTCTCCTCGTGCTCGCGTGGGCGGTGGTGCCGGGTCTGTTCACCGGCGATGACCCGCTCACGATCGACCAGTCGCAGCGGCTGCTCTCGCCGTCCGCCGATCATTGGTTCGGAACCGACCTGCTTGGGCGCGACGTATACGCCCGCATCGTCTACGGCGCGCGCGCCTCGATCGCCGGGGCGGCCCTCGCGGTCGGAGTCGGAGTCTTCGTCGGATCCGCCCTTGGGGCGTTTGCCGGCTGGTTCGGCGGTTTCGCCGACAACGTGGTCATGCGGGCCATCGATGTGATCCTTTCGATCCCCAGCTTTCTCCTGGCGATCGCCATCGTCGTGATCTACACCGCTGGGACCGACGAGGCGGGCCTCGTTCCCGCAGCTCTCGCCGTCGGGCTGACTTCTGCGGCGACGTTCGCGCGGCTCATCCGATCGGAGATCATGAGCGTCCGGGTCAGCAGCTACGTCGAAGCGGCCGTCACGAGCGGTGCCTCCACCTGGTCGATCCTGCGCCGTCATGTCGTCCCCAACTCGATCGGCCCGACAGTCGCCCTCGTCACCGTGCAGTTCGGTGTCGCGATCATCTGGATCGCATCACTGAGTTTCCTCGGATTGGGTGCCCAGCCTCCAGAACCCGAATGGGGGCTCATGGTCTCCGACGGAAGGGACTTCATCGCCACCCGGGAATGGCTGATTATCGTCCCGGCGGTCACCATCTCTGTCGTCGTCCTGGCCGCCAACCAATTCTCGCGTCATCTCCAGAAGCGGAGCATCTCATGACCAACAGCCCACTATTGACTGTCCGCGACCTTCAGGTCGGCTACCGGACCGGCGGAGACTCGGGCCGATCGGCGCTCGCGGGTCGCGCCCTGCCGGTGGTCCACGGCGTCGACTTCGACGTCCATCCCGGAGAGTTCCTGGCCCTCGTCGGTGAGTCCGGCTCGGGTAAGACTACGACCGGTCACGCGATCCTCGGACTTCTTCCGGAGAACGGTGAGGTTATCGGCGGCGACATCACCTTTGCCGGGGACGACTTGACCGCGCTCGACATCAAGGGTTGGCGACGACTCCGCGGCGGGTCGATCAGCCTCATCCCACAGGATCCGACCGTGTCGCTTGACCCGCTCCGCCGTGTCGGTCACCAGGTGGAGGACGTGCTGCGTCTGCACACTGCGCTGGACTCCGCTGCTCGACGCCGACGCGTGCTCGAAGTATTCGATACCGTCGGATTCCACGACCCGGCGACTGCGTACACCAGGTATCCGCACCAGCTTTCCGGTGGGATGCGGCAGCGTGTGCTGATTGCGGCCGCGGTCATCTCCGAACCGGATTTGATCATCGCCGACGAGCCGACGTCGGGCCTCGACGCCACCGTGCAGAAGCAGGTCCTCGACCTCATCGACGAACTCCGGGTTCGCTCGTCGACCGCCGTCGTCCTCGTGACTCACGACCTCGGTGTTGCTGCCGACCGTGCCGACACTCTCGCGGTGATGCGCGGGGGGCGAGTGGTCGAGTCAGGTCCGGCGAGCACGGTCATCGCTGACCCGCAGCACGAGTACACCCGAACCCTCCTAGACACCGTTGCCTCGCGATCGGTGCGTCGCCCCACCACGATTGCCTCGCTCGCCGATCCGACGACCGCCGAGACCGCGATCGAGGTCCACGGCCTGACGAAGGACTTCGAGGGCTTCCGAGCCGTCGACTCGATTTCGTTCCGTGTCCGGCGCGGCCAGACATTCTCGATCGTCGGAGAGTCGGGGAGCGGGAAGTCGACCACCGCACGCATCTTGTCCGGGCTCACGGCGCCGACATCGGGATCGGTGAACCTGCTGGGCACAGACGTGTCGGGGCTTTCCCGACGCGAATTCCGTCCGATGCGGCGCGACGTACAGATCGTGTACCAGAACCCGTACGCCTCGTTCGATCCGCGATTCACCGTGTTCGACGTCGTCGAAGAGCCGCTGCGCGCCTTCGCGCCGGCTGGGTTCGGCCGAGGTAGTCGGCGACGCCACCGCGCTCAAGTGGCGGCCGCGCTGGAATCGGCGGCTCTGTCTCCCGACCTCATCGATCGGCATCCGCGCGAGCTGTCGGGAGGCCAACGCCAGCGCGTCGCGATCGCCCGGGCACTCGTCGGCGACCCGTCGGTGCTGATCCTGGATGAACCCATCTCGGCGCTCGACGTGTCCGTCGCCGCGCAGATCATCGAACTGTTGCAGACCCTGCAGGACGAGCGAGGGCTGACCTACGTCTTCATCTCGCATGACCTCGCCGTCGTTTCCGCGATATCCGACGCCGTCGCCGTGATGCAGAAGGGCAGGATCGTCGAGCAGGGCACAGTGGCGCAGATCTTCGACGACCCAGGTCAGGAGTACACGGTGCGGCTCCTCGACGCGATCGCGGGCAGGCGCCTTCAGACGATCGGAGCATCCGCATGAGCACGGCCCCAATCGACGAGTTCCGAGCCGTCTTCGCGGAGTTGGCGCGCGGCGCCGCCGAACGCGACCGTACCGGCGAGCACCCGTACGAACTGATCTCCGAGCTTGCGGCCGCCGGATTCGGCAAGCTTCGTGTCCCGGTCGAGTACGGCGGCCTAGACGTCGACCTCCCCACATTGTTCGCGGTTCTCGCCGAAGCCGGGGAAGCCGATTCGAACGTTCCGCAGATCTGGCGCGGACACTTCACAACCACTGAGATCCTGCGGCGGGAGACCGATCGTGCGGTACGCGACCGCTGGTTCACCGCGGTCGGCGACGGAGCCGTGTTCGGCAACGCCCAGTCCGAGCCGTCCACTGCGGGCACATCGCCACGTGACCTCGCGACACGGGTGCGCGACGGCGCCGACGGACGGTACGTGTCGGGTACCAAGTTCTATTCGACGGGAGCACGGTTCGCCGACTACATCCGCGTCGCGGTCGCCGATGGCGCGGGCCGGCGATTCGTCGTCCTTCCCGCGCGACATCCGGGCGTCGATCACGTCGACGACTGGGACGGCATCGGACAGCGGCAGACCGGCAGCGGCACAACGGTTTTAACCGATGTGCCGGTCGAAGATCTCGGCGATATCGGGAGCGACGACTACGCGGTGCGCGGACTCGACTCGTTTGTGCAGGTGGTGCACCTGGCCAACCTCGTCGGCGTCGCCCGAAATCTGGTGTCCGAGACCGTCGATCTGGTGCGCGCACGCAATCGGACGAGTCTGCACGGCCTGACCCAGGTCGCCGCGGAGGACCCCGAGGTGCTCGGCGTGATCGGAACGCTTGAAGCTCGTGCTCTCACCGCCGAGGCGCTCGTAACTCATGTGGCACATCGCCTCGACGAGGCACATGCCGCAGACGACGAGCGCGGGTTCGCCGAGACCTATCTGACTGTGTCGACCGCGCAGGTAGCGATCGTCGACGCAGTTCTCGACGCTTCGTCGTCCGCGTTCAACGCCGTTGGATCGTCCGCCGTCCGAAACGGCGTCAACCTGGACCGGCACTGGCGCAACGCGCGGACTCTCGCCTCGCACAACCCCGTCATCTACAAGCCTCGCGTCGTCGGCGACCGGCTGGTCAATGACGTCTACCCGACCTCGGGCTACTACCGGAACTCCGAAAGGACCGCGTCATGAGCGATCGACTCCATCTCAACGTCAACATCCTCAACGCCGGGGTATTCGGCGGGTCATGGCGGTTCCCCGGAACTGACCCGATCGCCAGCTACGGCATAGAGCACTACACCGCGATCGCGAGGAAGGCCGAAGCGGCCAGCCTGGATGCAGTGTTCCTCGCCGACAGTCCGGTCCTTGACCCGCACATTCGCCACCGCACCGGCAACAACCTGGAGCCGAGCACTGTGCTCGCGCGCATTGCTGCGCAGACCGACCGGATCGGCCTCATCGGGACGCTGTCGTCGTCGTACAACGATCCGGACGAGATAGCTCGCCGCCTCGGTGACCTCGACTATGTCAGCGGGGGCCGGTTCGGTTGGAACGTCGTGACGACAGCAGGCGGTGTCGCCGCAGCCAACTTCGGTCGCGAGGGCGAACCCGACCATGCGCTGCGATATCGGCGTGCCGAAGCCGTTGTGAACTCCGTCGTCGCACACTGGAATGCCCGCACCGAACTGGTGTCACCGCAGGGCCGACCGGTTGTCGTGCAGGCAGGCGGTTCCAGCGACGGCCGACGGCTCGCGTCGCGGGTCGGCGAGGTTATCTTCTCTGTCGACCAGGACGTCGACGATGCGCGGGCCTTCCGCTCAGGTCTGCGCGCAGGCGCCGCCAGCGTCGGCCGCGACCCCGGCGAACTCGTCGTGCTGCCGGGTCTGTCGACCGTCATCGGCGGCACCGAGGCCGAGGCCGCGGCCCGACGAGACCTGCTCGACGAACTCCTGCCCGGACCGTACGCGCGCGCTCGGCTGGAGGGACAGCTCGGCTGTTCCCTCGACGGACTCGATGACGACGCACCCATCCCGCTGGACCTGCTTCGGCACCCGGACGAGGCGGGCGGATCGCAGTCGTTCTACCGGATCGTCCGCGACATCATCGTTGCCGAGAAACCAACGCTGCGACAGTTGCTGACGAAGCTATCCGGAGGCGGCGGCCATCGGATCGTCGTCGGCACGCCGGAGCAGATCGCCGACGACATCGAGCTGTGGTTCCGCGCGGGCGCCGCGGACGGATTCAACGTAATGCCCGACGTCCTCCCGTCCGGCTTCGATGCTTTCGTCGATCATGTCGTTCCTGAATTGCAGCGGCGCGGACTGTTCCGCACGGACTACGACTCGACTACCCTGCGCGGCCATCTCGGGCTCGGGCTGCCACCGGTTCGCGCATACGACTCGGACCTGCTCGTCAGCGCGCAATAACTCAAGGAAAGAGCTATGACTGTTTTCGTTGAAATATCGATCGGCTCGGCGCCCCACCAAGTTCCATTCGAGCAGGCGCACACTGTCGCCGCGGCGGCCGTGGCGACAGGTGTCACTGGACTGCATTTGTTGGAGGGCACGGCCCGCAACTCGACCGTGGATCCGAGCGTCACCGCTGCCCACCTCGCGGGCACCCATCCCGCGCTGGCACTGCTGGTCGACGCGTCGACCCATCACAATGCGCCGTATAACCTCGCGCGTCGCGTCGGCTCCCTCGATCGGGCCAGTGCCGGCCGAACCGGTTTGGTCCTGCGTCCCGGCTCGGGCGACGAGGTCAGCGATGCGGTGACCCCGTCGGACTCAGCAGTAGACGACGACGCCGGACGTTGGTCGGAGTACTCGCAAATCCTCGCCGGACTCTGGGACTCGTTTCCGGCGTCGGCCCTGATCGGCAACCAGACGGCGGGTGTCGTCGTCGATGATGACCAACTCGCCCGGATCGATCACGAAGGCGACTTCTACCGTGTCCGCGGCCCCCTGGACGGGCCGGTCTCCCGCCAGGGTAGGCCGCCGCTGGTCTGCGCCGACATCGACGAGCTCGGGGCCGAGGCGGTCGTTCCATACGCCGACGTCGTCATCGTCGACGCCCACCGAGTCGCCGACATCCTCGCCGCGGTGCGTCGCACATTGACGTTGGTCGGGCGCCCACAAGGCGCTATCGCCGTCCTGGCCCGCGTCGACACCGACTCGTCGGCTACCGACCTCCTCGAGTGGGCCGAACGGATCGGCGTCGATGGATTCGTCGTCGCCGACTCCGGAACCACCGACGCGACGCTCGGTGCCGTGCATACGCTCGCGGCCGGACTCGCAGACGGCGGCGGGGACACACTGCGCGAAGCGCTCGGACTCGTCCAGCCGTCGTACGGCCTCGAGACTGCGACGGTCCTGGCATGACCATCACCGATGTGACCGACCTGCCGCGCGGAACACGACTGGATAGGCCGTCCGTCGCCGGAGTCCGTACCACTATCGCACCGATTCTCGAACGGCTTGCGACCACGGCGGGCCAACGCGAGGAGCAGCGCGACTACGCGTTCGACGACGTCCGAAGGCTCGCCTCGGCAGGCGTCGCCGTGATCGAGATCCCTGTCGCCGACGGCGGAGCGGGCGGCTCCGTCCGCGACACAGTCGAAGCCGTAGTCGCGATTGCCCGGGCGGACTCCTCGGTCGCACAGGCACTTCGACCGACCTTCCTCGCTGCGCATCAGATCGCCGAGAATCCGTCGGCGCCGTTCCGCGCGGAGAACATCGAACGACTGCTGTCCGGGGCACTGTTCGTCGGAACTGGGAACGAACGCAACGGTGGCGCGAGCGGCAGCGTCTCGACGACGGCGACCCGCGTGGACGGCGGATACCTCGTTACCGGAACCAAGTTCTACTCGACGGGTGGTCTCTACGCGGACTACTTCTCGACACAGGCCGCGACCGACGACGGCACGATCATCCGCTTCACGATCCCGGTAGCGCGTGAGGGACTCCACCGGATCGACGACTTCGACGCCGTCGGACAGCGGCTCACGCAGAGCGGATCCACCCGACTCGACTCCGTCCGCGTGCACGACCACGAAGTGTTCGTCGCCGACGACGTGAGCCGTGACAACCCGTGGACCGGATCGTTCGCGCAGCTTTACCTCGCCGCCGTACAGGCGGGGATCGCCGCGGCCGCACTCGACGACGCGATCGAGTTCGTCCGCGATCGCGCCCGACCGATCAAGCACAGTACGGCTGCTGCGAGCATCGATGACCCGTACGTGCGGGAGACCGTCGGAGAGATTGCCGCACGAGCCCAGGCGGCAGCCGCCGTCGTCGCAGCTGCCGCTGACGCGGTGCACGCGGTGCGCGGACTCACCGGCGCACCGGCGAGGACAGCGGGCGCGCACGCGGCGGTCCAAGTCGCGGGCGCAGGCGTTATCGCCATCGAGTCGGCGCTGCGCTCTGCTGAATTGCTCTTCGACGTCGGCGGTGGATCCATCACCGACCGAGCTCTCGGTTTCGATCGGCACTGGCGTAACGCGCGTACCGCGGCCAACCACAATCCGCGGCAGTGGAAGACGGCGGTCGCCGGGGCCTACCACTTGACCGGTGAAGAGCCGCCCACAACCGGACTGTTTTGACGACACCCGCAACCCTAAGGAGTACCTATGACCATCGAGGCTTCTCGGATCCTCGGGCGCACCGGTGTGCGCATAGCCCCGCTCACGTTGGGCAGCATGAACTTCGGGCGGTGGCAGGATGAGAAAGAGAGCTTGCGGATCATCGATGCCGCGCTCGACGCGGGTGTCACGGCGGTCGACACCGCCGACGTCTACGCTGCGGGAGTCACCGAGGAGATCGTCGGCAAAGGCCTGCGCGGGCGGCGCGACGACGTGTTCTTGGCGACCAAGTTCCACGGCCAAGTCGGGGACGACCCGTCGCATGCGGGAAACTCGCGACGGTGGGTCACTCGCGCCGTCGAAGACAGTCTGCGCCGTCTCGACACCGACTACATCGACCTGTACCAGGCGCATCGGCCTGATCCGAATACCGATCTGCTCGAAACCTTGCAGACGCTCAACGATCTGATTCGGGCGGGCAAGATCCGCTATTACGGAACCTCGGTGTTTCCCGCGCACGAACAGGTGCGGGCGCACTGGCTGGCCGAGAAACACGGGCTCATCGCACCCCACACCGACCAGCTGCCGTACTCGCTGTTGGTTCGCGGATCCGAACGTGAAGTGTTCCCGGTAGCGCAGCGCTACGGCGTCGGCGTCATCTCATACGGGCCGCTCGCGGCGGGGTGGCTGACCGGCAAGTATCGGATCGGCGGCGAGCAACCGGCATCGGCGCGAGCCGACCTCATCCCGGGACGCTTCGACGTCGACGCGCCGGCCAACGAACGCAAGCTGGCTGCGGCGGACTCGCTCGCCGTCCTCGCCGAGAACGTCGGATTGAGTCTCATCGACCTCGCGATCGCGTTCGCGTTGAACCATCCGGCGATCTCCAGCGTCATCATCGGGCCTCGTACCGCAGCTCACCTCGACGCCTATCTTGCAGCCGCACAGACCAGCCTCACTGACGATGTGCTCGACCGCATCGACGAGATCGTCGCTCCGGGAACCCAATTCCATGACCGTGACACCGGCCGCGACACACCGTCGCTCCAACCGGCCGCACTCCGCCGCTGACCCGATACGAAAGGCACACCACAAATGACTGCTCGAAACGTAGACACCGCCTACACGGCCGATCCCGACCGCTACGCGAAGGCGACGTTCCGTCGCGCCGGTCACTCCGGGCTCGACCTGCCGTCGTTCTCCTTCGGCCTGTGGCAGAAGTTCGGTGCGGACTACGCGTACGAGACGCAGCGCGAGATCATCCTGCACGCGTTCGACCTCGGGATCACCCACTTCGACAACGCAGATCGGTACGGTCCGCCGCATCGTGCCGCGCAGATCAACTTCGGCCGCGTCCTGCGGGAAGATCTCGGACGCTATCGCGACGAGATCGTGCTATCGACGAAGGCCGGCAACCCGATCGGTGAGAGCCCGTACCTGAAAGGTGGTTCCCGCAAAGCACTGCTGGGATCCCTCGACCACAGTCTGCGGGACCTGGGGGCCGACTACGTCGACATCTTCTATCACCACAGCCCCGACCCGTCGACGCCGATCGAGGAGACTGCAGACGCACTTGTGTCCGCCGTCGAACAGGGTAAGGCGCTGTATGTCGGCGTCTCCAATTACCAGCCTGAGCTCGCGCATCAGATCGCCGAACTGCTCCGCGCGTCCGGCGTACCGCTCCTTATCCACCAGCCGCGCTATTCGATCTATGACCGGAGCATCGAACGCAACGGTCTGCTCCGACTCGCGCAGGACGACGGGTTCGGGCTGATCGTCTACTCGCCGCTCGCACAGGGCCTACTCACCGGCAAGTATCTCGAATCGATTCCCGGCGACGCACGCGCCGTCAACAGTACTTTCCTCAGCGCGGCGAACATCACCGATGAGTATCGTCGGCGGACCGCCGAGCTCAGTAAGCTCGCCCAGGCGCGCGGCCAGTCACTGGCACAGCTCGCGCTGCAGTGGGTGCTCCGCCAGCCCGCTGTCAGTTCGGCGCTCATCGGTGCGAGCTCCACCTGGCAGCTCGACCACAACGTCGCCGCTCTTGACTTCCCGGACCTCACTGCGGAGGAGTTGGCGATCATCGACGAGCACGGTGTCCACGGCACCGGATTGAACCTGTGAGATGAGAGCGAGCACGCAGGCGCCGATCGGTGCAGGAGGCCCCGATGGTCGACCGTTCCGACTCGGTTTCCTCCTCCATCTCGACAATGATCTGACACCGCGGGAAGCCTATCGGCAGGCCGTCGAATTGTTCGTCGCCGCGGAGCACCTCGGCTACGACTCCGGATGGGTCATCCACCGGCACTTCCGGCAGGGACACGAACATGTGTCGTCGCCGCTCGTGCTGCTCGCGGCTATTGCCGAGCGCACCGACCGGATCGGACTCGGGACCGGCGTCTACGTGCTCCCGCTCGACGATCCGCTGCGTGTCGCCGAGGACGCGGCGACGCTCGACGCCATCAGCGGCGGTCGCCTGCAACTCGGGGTGGGGTCGGGGCCGTTCGCTGGCGCCTGGGAGGCGTTCGGTCGCGACCTCGGCGATCGCCATCGATTGTTCGACGAGTCGGTGGATCGGCTTCACGAGGTGCTCGGCGGCGCGTCGTTGAACGCTCGTGGGGAGAATCTGCACCCGCCCGGCACCGGTGTCCGCGATCGACTCTGGCAGGCGACCACCAGCGACCGGAACCTCGCGTACGCGGCGGCGCGGGCCGTCGCACGCAGCGGAGACGGGCTGCAACTGTCGCGAGCCAACGCGTGGCGCGGTGAGAGCCCGGAGCTGGCGCAGGCTCATCAGGCGGCGATCATTGATGCCTACCGGGACTCGTGGACTGAGTCCGAGCGTCCCCCACGGGTACAGGTGTCGCGCGCGGTGTACCCGCATCGCGACCGCGCTGAAGCCGTCCGTTCGGTGACGCCGGGTGTCCGTCGGTGGCAGGGCTGGAGCACGCACGGGGAGGAGAAGCCCGCCGTGACCGTCGAAGAGTATCTGGCCGCCGATCGGGCACTGATCGGCCCGAGCGAGGAGATCGCGCTGGAGTTGACCGCCGATCCGGCGCTGCGACACGTGACCGACCTGCTCGTCAGTTTCGTCCCGGGAGTTCCAGACTTTGATGAGCATCTGCGACTGCTGACCGACACGGCGACCGAGCTCGCACCCCTTCTGGGCTGGCTGCCTGCTCGACGGTTGGCGGAAATGGGAGCGCGGCAATGACGAAGTTCCACCTCAACCTGTCGCTGATGACGCCGGGTCACTTCCGGCAGGCGTGGCGGCTACCCCACAACGACCCGACTGCGTTCCTCGACGCCGATCACTTCGTGCGGCTCGCCCGCCTGGCCGAGGACGCGAAGATCGACGCCGTCTTCCTGGGGGACGCGCCGGCACTGCGCGGCGAAATCGAGTCGGCGCCCGGCACCGGGCTCGACCCGCTGATCCTTCTCGGCCATGTCGCGGCGTTGACGAGGGAGCTCGGCGTGATCATCACGAGCTCCAGCACCTTCAACTCGCCGTACAACCTGGCCCGCCGGTTCCAAGCGCTCGACCATGTGACGAAAGGCCGCGCCGGCGTCAACGTGGTGACGACGGCGGCCACAGCGGCGGCCGCCAACTTCGGACTCGACGAGCATCCGGACCGTACGACGCGGTATCGGCGGGCGTGGGAGTTCCTCGACGTGGTCACGCGGCTGTGGCGTAGCTGGGAACCTGACTGGCTCGTCGCCGATCGTGCGGCCGGTGTGTACGCGGACTCGTCGCGGATC
The DNA here is from genome assembly GCF_032711245.1 of Gordonia abscondita. GTDB lineage: Bacteria > Actinomycetota > Actinomycetes > Mycobacteriales > Mycobacteriaceae > Gordonia. The sequence continues at coordinate 542,988 of NZ_CP128986.1, read as the reverse complement.
AGGCCCGTCGAGCACCGCGGCGAGTTCTTCTCAGTGGCCGGGCCGCTCCCGGTGCCGCCCGGTCCGCAGGGAAGCCCCGTGCTGGTGCAGGCAGGCGGCTCCGAAGGCGGGCTGCGGCTGGCGGGAGACTTCGCTGACGTTGTGTTCACCGTCGCTCAGACCCGCGAAGACGCTGTCGCCTTCCGCGACGACATCCGTTCTCGAGCGGTGGAGGCAGGTCGTGACGCGGATGCGGTGAAGGTGTCGTTGGGTGTCGTCGTGCTCGTCGGTGTCGACGAGGCCGATGCGGCCAACCGACTCGACGAGCTGGCTGCGATATTGCCGATCGAGAAGCTCACCGCGGGGCTGTTGAATGATCTCGGCCTGCCTGCAGGTTCATTCGGGCCCGACGACCCGATCAACGCGGACGACCTGCCCGACGAGGTATCCGGGACGGCATTCTCCGCGGGCTTCGGGCGGGCGGTTCGTGCCCTCATCGCCCAGGGGCCGAGGACACCGCGTCAGATAGTCGTCGGCAGCGCAGGCGGATCGGGGCATCGACTTGTCGTCGGATCGCCTGAACGGATCGCCGACGATCTCGGGGAATGGTTCACCGCTGGCGCGGCCGACGGGTTCACGATCATGCCGGCCGACACAGCTGTCGATCTGGAGAACTTCACGCGACTGGTGGTGCCCATCCTGCAGGAACGCGGCCAGTTCCAGACCGACTACGCTGATCCGACGTTGCGCGGACGGCTGTTCCCGATCGCCGAGCTAGGCGCCGACTGATCGCAACCCGGGCCACCGAACGGTGCGGCGAGCGTACTTATCTGGTTGGCCCGCTACTTGCGCCCGAACAGTGTGACGTCGTTGCATGCTTCGCAGACGTCGTCGGGGATGACGCCCGCACGTTGCAGGTAACCGAACGCGATGCACCCAAGGCACAGCCCCAATGCGAACTCGAGAAATGCGGCGACGATCAGGACGCCGCCGACGATCTGCGCGGCCAGACCGAGGCCGACGAGCGACAGGACGAACGCGGTGCCGGAGAAGGCGAGTCCGACGGCTTGAGCGAAACGCTTCGGCGGGCCCGGGACGGTCTTCTCCTTGCGCCACACCCGCGGAACGATCACATGGACCGCGAGCCGGCCGAACGGTGAATAGCGCGGCCCGCCCGCCACCCGCAGCGCGAAGCCGAGCGTGAGCACGCCGTAGAGCCACGGTTGATTCACGACGATGGCGATGGCGGCCAACACGATCACCAGCCCTGCCGTCGACCGTGCGGCGTAGTCATTGACCGGATTCGGGAAGTCGAGGATCCCGCGATGCCAGGACGGCTTCGCCTCTACGGCGACAGACGTCTCGACCGGGGTGAACAGGGAATCCGGTGTGCTCATGCGCGCAACGTACGTCCGTACCGGGAGTGCGTCGAGGGTTTAGTGCACGGTGCGGAAATCGGCGATCACTTCGAGGATCGCTGCACCGTACCGTTCGAGCTTCGCCTCACCGATGCCGTTCACCGAGAGCAGTTCCTCGCTGCTCGTCGGCCGGTTCTGCGCGATGCCCTCCAGTGCCTTGTTCGACAGCACCGTGTACGGCGGAATCTGCGCTTCACGGGCCACCGATGTCCGCCACCGACGAAGCGACTCGAACAGATCGCGATCGTGTTCGGACAGGTCGACGGACACGGCCGCGACCTTCGGGCGGCGCGTGCGTCCAGCGTCACGCGTGTCCTCTCGGAACACCTGCTGCACCTTGCCGTGCATCACCGGGACACCCGCATCAGTGAGGTAGTACTGGCCGTACTCGCCGCGCGTCTGGAGATACCCCGACGCCAAGAGTTGACGGACGACGCTGCTCCACGCGTTCGCGTCCAAGTCGGCCCCGATGCCGTACGTGCTCAAGGTCTTGTGTCCGAGCTGATTCATCCTCTTGTTGTCGACCCCGCGCAAAATGTCGATCAGATGCCCGGCGCCGTAGTGCTGACCGTGCTCGCGGTCGAGCCGCCAGATGGTCGCCATTAGCTTCTGCGCGGGCACCGTGCCGTCCCACGTCTTCGGTGGATTCAGGCAGGTGTCGCAGTTGCCGCACGGTCCTGAATCCTGGTCGAAATAGCGCAGCAGCTGTTGCCGACGGCATGTCGCCGACTCGCATAGCGCAAGCATCGCGTTCAAATGCTCCGACTGTGCGCGACGATGCGCGGCGTCGCCGTCGGACATCTGGATCAACCGCTGCTGTTGTACGACGTCGGCCAGCCCGTACGCCATCCACGCAACCGACGGCAGCCCGTCACGCCCCGCGCGGCCCGTCTCCTGGTAGTAGCCTTCGACGCTCTTCGGCAGATCGACGTGGGCGACGAACCGCACATCCGGCTTGTCGATGCCCATCCCGAACGCGATTGTCGCGACGACGACGATGCCGTCCTCGCGCAGAAAACGGTGCAGCGTGTCGCTTCGCACCTGTTTGTCGAGTCCTGCGTGGTACGGCAGCGCATTGATCCCGTTCGACACGAGGAATGCCGCGATGTTCTCCACCGACTTGCGGCTGAGCGCGTAGACGATTCCGGTCGCGGGCTCGCCGTCGACGACGCCATCCGCCTGGATGAACTCCAACAGCTGTTTGTTGACCTGCCTCTTCGGCTCGATTCGATACGTGATGTTCGGCCGGTCGAAGCTCGCCACGAAATGCCGCGCGTCCTGCAGGTGAAGGCGCTGCGTGAGTTCTTCGTGGGTGCGCCGTGTCGCCGTCGCGGTGAGCGCGAGCCGCGGAACACCGGGCCACAGCTCGGCGAGGTCGCCGAGTGCCAGATAGTCCGGCCGGAAGTCGTGGCCCCACTGGGACACACAGTGTGCTTCATCGATCGCGACTAGCGACAGTTTTCCTCGTGAAAGCAGATCACGCGTGTACGGCTGACTCAACCGTTCCGGCGCGACATAGATCAGGTCGAGGTCGCCCGCGAGATAACGGCGTTCGACGTCCGCGCGTTCGTCTGGCAGTTGCGTCGAGTTCAGGTAGGCGGCCTTCACACCGAGCTGGCGGAGCGCGCCGACCTGATCGGCCATCAGCGCGATGAGCGGGGAGACGACGACCGCGCACCCGTCCCGAACCAGCGCGGGCACCTGATAGCAGAGGCTCTTGCCGCCACCGGTCGGCATCAGGACTACGGCGTCGCCGCCGGCGACCACGTGGGAGACGATCTCTTCCTGGTCGCCCCGGAACTCGTCGTACCCGAAGACAGTGCGCAGCACCTCGTACTGGTCGGTCACCGGATTCAGGAGTCCTCGTCCCTTGACTGTTGCGCTCGCTCGGCCTTCTTCGCCGCGTCCCGCATGTCGAAACCGTCGGTGACCAACTCACCGACCTCTCGCGCCACGTCGACCACCGCCGTCGTGATAATCGCGGTGATGTTGCCGACCCGCGAAGCGGTGCTCTGCACCATCTCCTGTGCGAAGTCTTTGTTGCGTTCTGCCCGACCGACCACGATGACGATCCCTCCGTTCGACGTTGCCGTCCATCGTAAGCGACCAGGATTACGACACCTTCTCGGCGAAGGTGACGATCTCTTTCTCGACGTCGTCGCGGATCTCCGGTTCGTTGTGCACCTCGTGGCGGAATCCGGTGTACACGCGAGCCCGGACGTCCACCTGTCCGCTCGCGACGAGTCTATTCGCGACGTGGTACGCGCCTTCGCCGTAGTTGGCGACCGGATCCTGGTCGCCTGCGAGGATCAGTACCGGAAGGTCCTGGCGCACCGACGTGTACCAGCCGTCGGCGTTCGCCTGGTGATACAAGTCGACGAATCCCCGCAGGAAGCGGACACTCATCGGTGCACCGAAATTATTGAGCGGGTCGGCGCCGTGGTCGCGGACGACATCCTCGCTGCGTGCGACCCACGCCGTGGGGCCCGCACCGTCGGCGTACCGCGATACGAACCCGTCGAACAGCGCATCGACATAACGTGGGTCGGCCGGACCGCTCTGGTCGGGTTCGGCAGCGAGTGCGGCGCGATCCAGACTCGACTCGGCTCCTGTCATCTGTGCGGCGATCCCGCACAGGATGAGACCGTCGATCTCGACGCGGGACGCCAGCGGACGCGCGATCATCGAACCCCACGAGTGACCGAACACGATGTACGGCAGATCCGGGTAGACCTCGCGAGCCAGCGCTAGGAGTGCCACCTCGTCGGCGACAGCGGTTTCGGCTCCGTCGTCCCCGGTGTCCACCCAGAATCCCGATTCGACTGCGGTCTTTCCGTGGCCGGAGTGATCGTCCGCGACGACAGCGAATCCGGCGTCGAGCAATCTCGTGATGAGATGCAGGTATCGCCGCGAATGCTCCCCGAGACCGTGGATCAACTGGACGACCCCGCGAGTGGGCCGTGTCGGGCGGTAGAGCCAGCCGTAGACCGTGTCACGTCCGTTGTGCGAGGGGGAAGGAGAGTTCGATGAGGGCCACGGGAGATCCTTTACAGCGGCTGGGAGGTCGGCCCTCAACGTATCGCAGACCCTGCGACGACTTCGGCACTTTTTATCGGCGTCACGCCGATAAAAAGTGCCGAAGTACGATCAGCTCGAATCAGGCCGCGTCGACAGCCTTCGTGCGCTCGATATTGACGACGATGTCGTTATCGTCGCGGGTCATCCAGTTGGGGAGCGACAGCTTGGCGATCTTCTTCCATGTCGATCCGAGCTGCTGGCGCAGCGAACCGGTGTTGTAGGGAAGGTCGTACTTCTCGCAGATCGCGCGGACCTCGACGGCCATCTCCGGGTAGCGGTTGGCGGGGACGTCGGGGAACAGGTGGTGCTCGATCTGGTGCGACAGGTTGCCGCTCATGATGTGGAACAGGTCGCTGCCGACGATGTTCGCCGAACCGAGCATCTGGCGGACATACCACTGACCCTTCGTCTCGTCGACACACTCTTCGGCGGTGAACGTCTGTGCGCCCGACGGGAAGTGGCCGCAGAAGATGATCGAATACGACCACACATTGCGGATCAGGTTGGCGCTCGCGTTTCCGACCACGGTGCTGACGAAGAACGGGCCGGTGAGCGCGGGCCACAAGATGTAGTCCTTGGCGACCTGCTTACTGGCCTTACGCCACATCCCCTTCGCGAGGCCCTTGATGTCGCTCCACTTGCGTTTTCCCTGGACGATGTTCTCGGCCTCGAGGTCGTGCAGCATGACGCCCCACTCGAACAGAAGCATCAGCGCGGTCGCGTAGCCGAGGTTGCCGAGGAAGTACGGATTCCACTTCTGGTCCCGCGCCATGCGGAGGATGCCGTAACCGATGTCGCGGTCCTCGCCGAGGACGTTGGTGAACGTGTGGTGCAGGTAGTTGTGGCTGTGCTTCCACTGGTCGCCCGGGCACACGTTGTCCCAGTCGAACTCGCGGGAGTTGTACGTGTCCTCACGCATCCAGTCGTACTGGCCGTGCATGACGTTGTGCCCGATCTCCATGTTGTCGAGAATCTTCGCGACACCGAGCGACGCGACACCCGCCAGCCACACCGGCGGCAGGAACGGGACGAACATCGCTGCGCGGCCTGCGAACTCGAGCTTCCGCTGGGCGCGGATGATCGAGTAGAGGTAGTTGCGGTCCGACTCGCCGAGGTCGGCGACGATGCGGGCGCGTAACGCGTCGAGCTCGGCGCCGAGTGCCTCGACCTGGTCGTAGGTCAGGTCGATCTCGGTGGACGGGCGATTCTGGGCGCGAGACGCGAGGGGTGAGACGGTCATGGTCTGTGGTTCCCTTCGAAAGTGGTTGTGGTGGTCAGACGTCGATCTCGACGTCGCCGACGGGGGCGCTGACGCAGAGCTGGATGTGGGAGTCGGGTTCGGAGTCGAGTTCGCCGGTCAGAACATTGCGGGTGCATCCGGACGTGCGGACCTTGGTGCAGGTGAAGCAGATGCCCATGCGGCACCCGTACTCCGGGGTCAGGCCTGCCGACTCTGCCTGCTCGAGGAGAGTCCGGCCGTCGTTGTCGGCGGTGGCGCCCGACGCGCCGAACGTCACGGTGCCGCCGACCTCGTCGTCGGCGACGACGGTTGGCAGCGCGAGTGTGAACGCTTCGGAGTGGACGGCGTCTGCGATGCCCTCGTCGTCGGCGTACTCGCGGATCGCGTCCATCAGCGATGCCGGACCGCACATGTACACCTGTGCACCCTGGTGGGCGACATCGGCGATGTGCTCAGGTGAGAAGTGCTCGGGGACGTCGCCGCGCGTGTAATGCAGGCGAACATCCACGCTGTCGAACGCTCGGTCGATCGCGTCGAGCTCGACCTGGTAGGGAACGTCGTCCGCGGTACGGGCGTAGTGAACGAACGTGATCGGTCCCGGATGACCCTCCGCGACCAGCGTGCGCAGCATTGAGAGGACGGGTGTAATCCCGCTGCCGCCACTGACGAGGACGATCTCCTTCGGGCGAACAGCGGGTAGGGCGAAGGTTCCGTCGGCGGTCGCGAGGGTCACGACCTCACCGATTTCGAGGTTGTCGCGCAGGTGATTGGAGACGAGCCCGCCGTCGTGGACGGCGACGGTGATCTCGATGTCGCCGCGCGTGTTCTCGGCGTTGGCCGGCGAGTAGAAGCGACGCTGGCGAACGCCGTCGATAACCACTCCCACCTCCACATACTGTCCCGCCCGGTGGCCTTTCCACTGGCGGGTGGGTCGCAAGGTGACGGTGGTCGAGCGGTCGGTCCGGCGGCGGATGTCGATCACTCGGCCGCGGGTGTCGCGCCAGGTGATCATCGGGTCGATGAACTCCAGGTAACGATCTACCGGGTACGGGGTGGCGGTGGCTTCGACGAGTGATTCGACGAGCGTCGCGATGCGGTATGCCATCTCGGGTGTCCTTCGGTCTGTTCGAACTTTTCAGTGAACATGTGTACACAAAGAGAATGTCTCCCCGTACTGATATGTGTCAAGGCCCCGGGTGAGTGTCCGTCGTCACTGTCCACTGGTCCACTACACTGCTCGCGTGGCCGGAAGCCGAGCGGAGAAGAAGGAACAGACTCGGCAGGCGCTGCTCGACACCACGATCGATTTGGTGGACGACCGTTCATTCGGAAGCATCAGCCTGCGTGAGGTGTCACGCGGTGCAGGCATTGTGCCCACCGCGTTCTATCGGCATTTCGCGTCGATGGAGGATCTCGGCGTCACCCTCGTCGAGGATGCTATGCGGATGCTGCGCGGGGCATTGCGTGAGGCGCGACGTGATCTCGCTGGGCGAGGCATGCCGACCGCACGCGACTCCCTCGACATCTTATTGCGGAAAGTTCGGACCGACGAGAAGCAGTTCCGGTTCCTGGTCCGCGAGCAGCACGGCGGCGTCGCCGAGGTGCGACGCGCGATCGGAACCGAACTCCGCCTGCTCTCGCGTGAGCTCGCGATCGATCTCGCTCGCACGCCCGCGTTGGTGTCGTGGGAGGCCGAGGATCTGGAAGTGGCCGCGGATCTCATCGTTACGATCATGATGACCGCTGTAGCGGAACTGCTCGACGGCGACGGCCGGGAGTCCACCGAACGGACGCTGGTCGCGCGCGCCGAGAAGCAGTTGGTGATGGTGTTCCTGGGGATGTCTGGGTGGCGTCCGAGCGAATGACAAAATTCGGGTGTAGGTGATGGTTGTCGGACTCATGAGGAATGATCGTCCTCATGGATGTTGGATCTCAGTTTGGGCCGTACCGGCTAGACGCGTTGGTTGGCCGGGGCGGCATGGGGCGGGTATTCCGGGCGTACGACACCGTCCGTGACCGCGAGGTCGCTCTCAAGCTACTCAAAGCAGATCTGGCGTCCGACGAGACTTTTCAGGAACGGTTTCGTCGAGAGTCGCAGACTGCGGCGAAGCTCGGTGAGCCCCATATTATTCCGATCCATGACTACGGCGAGATCGACGGCGTGCTCTATCTCGACATGCGGCTGGTCGACGGCCGTGATCTGCGTGAGGTGCTGCGCGGCGACGGACCGATGGCGCCGTCGGCGGCGGTGGCGCTGATCGAACAGATCGCGTCCGCGCTCGACGCCGCTCATGCCGTCGGACTGGTGCACCGGGACGTCAAGCCAGAGAACGTCCTGGTGACACCGGGCGGGTTCGCTTATCTGGTCGACTTCGGCATCGCGCACCACGCGGGCGACGCGCACCTGACGCGCACCGGTACCGCGGTTGGCTCGATCGCCTACATGGCGCCGGAGCAACTCGACAACGTTCCGGTGGGCCCTGCGTCGGACGTGTATTCGCTCGCGGCAGTGCTGTTCGAGCTGTTGACCGGACGGCAGCCGTATCCGGGCGACTCGGTGAGCGCTGTCGTCAAGGCGACCGTGCTCTCGGCTGTCCCCGCGCCGAGCTCGATCAGCCCGGCGGTGACGCCCGCACTCGACGCGGTGGTGATGCGCGGTCTGGCGAAGTCGCCGGGGGAGAGATTTCCGTCGGCGGGCGAGTTCGCGGCGGCGGCTCGAGCTGCGGTCGAAGGCGCACCGTTGAATCCGGCGTTCGACGCCACGCAGATCGGCGCGCCGCTCCCGCTGGGCACCAAGCACTACTCGGGTCCCCAGAACTTCTCAGGCCCGCAGCATTTCTCGGGGCCGCAGATGACGAATCCGATTTCGCCGCAGGGGTACCCCCAGCAGCCATACCCCCAGCAGTCATACCCGGGTGGCCAGCCCTACGGCGCCGCATACGTCGGCGGACAACCGGCGCCGCCGGGTAACGACGACAGTCGTGTGCTCAACATCGTATTGGCGGTTTTCGCTGCGGTCCTCGTTGTGGCGTTGATCGGCCTCGCGGTGTATTGGTTCGGTTTCCGTGACCCGGACGGTGTGTCGACGTCCTCGTCGTCCACCACGACGATCACCAATACCGTCCAGCCGCAGACGTCGACGATGACGGTGGCGCCTAGCCCGCCGCCGGGTACCGCATCGTGCGGTGGTGGAGTCGGGGTGGCGACGTCGGTGACGAGTTGTGAGTTCGCCGCGAACGTCGGTGCCGTCTATCTGCAGCAGGGGCCGAAAGGCGAGGCGCGGACGATTGTCGCGTCAAGTCCGGTAACTGGCGATTCGTACACGATGTCGTGCACTCCGGAGACCGGCGTGGTGGTCTGCCGCGGCGGAAACAACGCCGTCGTCGTGATCTACTGAGCCGCCTGTACCGAATTGAGAACAGATAACGGGAGGGATGCACGCGTGGCATCGATACGTCGCACCGCTGGAATCGCACTCGTCGCGGCGATGGCCGCCACGTCGCTCGCAGCCTGTGGGTCGGACTCCGAATCGGCGTCGGTCGCGACGGTCACCGAGGTCGTGACGGCCACGTCGTCGACATCTGGGGGAGTCGCGACCTCGACGTCTGTGGCGTCGGCTCCGCAGGGGAAGGCGCGACTCACGGCAAGCTTCGGTGCGTTGCCTGTGTCGCAGCCGGTCGGCCTCTCCGTGGTTCCGGTCGGTGGAGGCGAGGCGATGGCGTTCGGTGACCAGGATCCGCAGGTCGCGTGGTCGACGATCAAGGTGCCGCTCGCGTTGGCCGCCGAACGTGCGAACGGACCGAGTCAAGCCGAGTCGTCGGCCATCATCAACTCCGACAACTCTGCGGCGGAATCGCTGTGGGCGTCACTTGGATCCAACGAGCAGGCTGCCGCAGCGGTCACCGCCGTGCTACGCGACGGCGGCGACGAGCGGACGACTGTCCCTTCGTCGAAACTGCGCCCCGAGTACACGATCTTCGGCCAAACGACGTGGCCCCTGACTAGCGCGGCGACGTTCACCGCGAACCTTCCGTGCCTGTCAGACAGTGACCATCTCGTCTCCCTCATGGGGCAGGTCGCGGGCAACCAGCAGTGGGGGGTCGAGGTAATCCCCTCACGGACGACCGCGGTCAAGGGTGGCTGGGGTCCGAGTGCGACCGGCGGGTACATCGTTCGGCAGGTCGGGCTTGTGACGTTGCGTAACGGTGCTCGCGCGGCCGTCGCCATGAGTACGTATTCGCCTGGCGCTTCGATGGATTCAGGTATTGCTGCACTCAATCTAGTCGGGGCCTGGGTTGGACGACACCTTGCTTCGCTGCCATCCGGTCGCTGCCGGTAACGGTCGGGCAACGCCCGTGCATCGGGTGGGCCACGCGGATTGGCCGACCCCACCCTTGTGACTAGAGTGGCACAAGTTATTGGTGTTACTTAAGGGGTTTTTGTGATTCGTCGTAGGTCGGTGGTGCGCGGTGCTGGTGCCGTACTCGCCGCAGCAGTGCTCGCCGGTGGAATCTCGACCGGGGCCGGCACCGCCGGTGCCGCTCCGGTGATCCCGATGCCGAACGTGCTCCCACGACTTTCCCCGCACGCGTCGCAGGTCGATCTCGTCAAGAGCTTCAACCGGCGGTCGCGCACCATCACGAAAGCCATTCCGGGGCGGATTGGTCTGGCGATCACCCCCGTCGGCACCGACGACACAGTGAACCTTGGCACCGTCAAGACCGCGCGCGCGTGGTCGACGTTGAAGGTGCCGGTGTCCATCGCTGCCGAACGCGCGAACGGGAAGGCTGTGGTCGGCGACATCCGTTCGGCGATCCGCGCGTCCGACAACGCCGCGGCCGAACGCTTGTGGGGTTCCCTCGGTGGCGATCGACTCGCCGTGCAGCGCGTGTCCGAGGTGCTCGAAGAGGAGCATGACAGCGACACTCGCGTCCTGTCGTCGATCTCCCGGCCGTCGAGCTTTCCCGGCTACACCGACTGGACTCTCGCCCGACAGTCCGTGTTCGGTGCGCACCTTCCGTGCCTACCCGACTCCGGTCGCGTGCTCGGCTATATGCGCACCGTCGAGGGAAACCAGAAGTGGGGCGTCAAGACGATGCGCAAACGCGGTGTCACCACCGCGGTGAAAGGCGGCTGGGGGCCGGTGTCCGACGCAACGGGGAAGTATGTCGTACGCCAGCTCGGAGTCGTCACCACGCCGCGAGGCGCATTCGCGGTGAGCATGGCGGCCCTGCCGTCGAGCGGAACGTTCGATGACGGGACCGCCATGCTCGACCGAATAGGCCAATGGATCTCGGCCAACCTGAACAAGCTGCCGGTCGGCGACTGCTAATTTCGCCCGAAGGTTGTCAACACGACAGCCTCAGTGAGGGCGGTCCGGCGGATCTCCTCCGGGTCGACGCTCTCGTCTGGCGCGTGGATGTGGCAGAGCGGCTCTTCGACGCCCAGCAGCGCGATCTCGGCGTCCGGATGAGCTTCGGCGAGCACCGTGCACAGCGGGATGGAACCGCCCTGGCCGGCGTAGAACACTCCGTCCGTCCCATACGCCGCCTTCATCGCATCGGTGAGCACGGTATACCCGGGACCGTCAGTCGCAGCCCGGAACGGACGGCCGAACGCGTCCGGCTCGAACTCGACTCGCACACCCCATGGAATATGTGTGCGCAGGTGCGCGACCAGTGCGTCGTACGTCGGCTGCGGTTCCATGCCTGGCGGGATGCGCAGATTCAGCATCGCCGACGCCTGCGGGATGATCGCGGCCGCGCAGTCGGCCGTGCTCGGCGCGTCCATGCCGATCACTGTGACCGCCGGGCGCGCCCACGCCATGTCGGCGGGGCTGCCGCTGCCGAGGATCTCGGTGCCGTCCAGTGCTCCGACGTCGGCGCGGAACTGCTCGTCGGAGTAGACGACGCCGCCCCACTCTTGGGTGTTGTCGACTGAGTCGATGACGGTGTCGCCGCGGGAGTTCCGCAACGAGGCGAGACCGGCGACGAGTGCGGCCATCGCGTCGGGAGTCGGCCCGCCCGCCGCACCGGAATGGACTGCTGTCTCGAGCGCCGACACGGTGACTCTCACGTTCACCACGCCACGCAGACTCGTCGTCAACGTCGGCAGGCCCGCTGCCACGTTTCCGGCGTCGCCGATCAGGATGAGGTCGGCCGCAAACAGTTCCGGTCGTTTGTGCACCAGGTCGTCGAGGCCTTCGCCGCCGGCCTCCTCGGACCCTTCGATGATGATCCGGACGTTGCACGACAGCTCATCGCCGACGGCCCGCAACGCCGTCAGATGAGAGACGACGTTGCCCTTGCAGTCCGCGCTGCCGCGGCCGTACCAGCGGCCGTCGCGTTCGGTCAGCTCGAACGGCGACGACGACCAGAGGGCGTCGTCGCCTGCGGGCTGCACGTCGTGGTGGCTGTAGAGGGCGATGGTCGGGCTGCCCTCCGGTCCGGCGCGGTATCCGACGACGGCGGGGGAGCCGTCGCTGGTGACGATCACTTCGACGTCGAATCCGAGTTCGGCGAACGCGTCACGGACCCATCCGGCGCTCGCCGTCGACGCATCGGCCTTCGATGAGTCGAGGTGGACCGAGGGGAACGAGACGAGTGTGGCGAGGTCGCTGTGCGCGCGACCCATGAGTTCGGCGATGGAGGAGGAGAGGCTTTCGGTGGACGGAACCGTGGTCATGTTCTTCAGGATCCCATGAGATCGAAGCTCGCGTGCATCTCCCAGTACAGGATCTCGGACCGCACTGCGTCGCAGGCGGCCGTCACCTGCACTTCGCCGGAATCGGTGAGCCGCACCGCATCTCCATCACGGAGAGCATGATGTTCGCCGTCGACGTCGATCGCGGCAGACCCGCGCGCGAGGTATAGATGCCCGAACGGCGCTGCGGGCAGGGTGACGCCGGTTCCCGGCAGCGGCCGCGCGATGTGAAGTGCGGCGAACCGGTTCGCGATCGGCGCGGCGTTCGACCCTGCGTGTTCGGGACGTCCCGACGCGACGACCACGGGCCGCCCGGCTTCGAGTGCGTCGTCGAACCGGTGCTCGGACTGACGCGGTGGCAGTCCGTCGGTGTGCGGGGCCACCCACATTTGGACCACACGCAGCGGTCGGCCTTCGGCCCGCGTCGACGCATTGGCCTCTCCGTGAGTGATACCGGTGCCGGCCGACATCGCGCCGAGCGTGCCGGCCTGAAGCGTGGTGGTGTTGCCTACCGAGTCTCGGTGCGTCACAGCGCCATCGAGTACCCAGGTGATGATCTCCATGTTCTCGTGGTGGTGTGCGTCGAGTCCTTCGCCTGGATCGACGACATCGTCGTTGTGGACCACCAGCACACCGTGCGCGTTGCCGAACAGGTCGTAGTTGCCGGTGGCCGGAAACGACTGTCGGGAGGTGAGCCACTCGTTTGCCCAGTGGTGGCGGTCGGCGGAAGCGATCACCGTGATCATGGCTGCTCCTCAGAGGGTATCGAGGTGGGGGTATCGAGGTGGGTGGAGTCGAGGTGGGCGGCGAGACGGGTCAGGACGGTTTCGAGCGCGGAGCCGTCGTCGGGCGTGAGCCCGGCGAAGAAGAGTTCGTCGACGTCGCGGCTGTGCTGTCGGGCGGCGGCGGAGAAGGCGTCGAACCCAGCGTCAGTGAGGCAAGCGAACGCACCACGTCCGTCGCCGGGGACGGGTTCGCGGCACACCCAGCCGCGTTTGCCGAGCGCGCCGATCTGATAGGTGAGGCGCGACGCCGAGAACACCATGCGGTCGGCCAGCGATCGCATACGCATCTGGTGCTCGGGTGCCTCAGACAACAGGAGCAGCACGTGGTAATCGCTGAGTGTCATGTCGTTCGAGGCACGCAGGCGTTCGTCGACGGCGGTCTGCACGCGGACACTGTTCTCGATGAACAGTCGCCACGCGGCGGGCCTGCGATCGTCGTCAGCGGTCACTGCCTGCCGCCCGCACGGTGCGGTCGCAGAGCGTCGGCGGGGACGACGCCGAGACGTCCGGCCTGGAAGTCCTCCATGGCTTCGATGACCTGCTGGCGGGTGTTCATCACGAACGGACCGTACTGCGCGACGGGCTCGCGGATCGGCTGTCCCCCGAGTAGCAGGACCTCCATCGCCGGACGGTTGGCGTCTTGACTCGTGTCGGCGGCGACAGTGATGCGGTCGCCGGCACCGAGGACGACGAGTTGCCCGCCTTCGACGGGTCGCTTCTCGACGCCGACGGTACCGCGTCCGGACAGGACGTAGACGAGGGCATTGAAGTCTGGGCGCCACGGCACCGACAGTTGTGCGCCGGGCGAGATGCTCGCGTGGGCGAAGACGATCGGTGTGTGCGTCGAACCGGGGCCGGGGTGGCCGTCGAGGTCGCCTGCGATGACGCGTACGAGGGCTCCGCCGTCGTCGGACGCGAGTAGGAGGACCTGCTCGCCTTCGAGGTTCTGGTAGCGCGGGGTGAGGAACTTGTCGGACGAGGGTAGGTTGACCCACAGTTGGACGCCGTGGAAGGTGCCGCCTGATTCGACGAGTTCGGCAGGCGGGGTTTCGATGTGCAGGATGCCGGCTCCGGCGGTCATCCATTGTGTCGCACCGTTCTCGATGAGCCCACCGCCGCCGGTGGAGTCCTGATGCTGGAAGCGGCCGTCAATCATGTAGGTCACGGTCTCGAAGCCGCGGTGCGGGTGCCAGTCGGTGCCGCGCGGCTCGCCGGGCTGGTACTCGACTTCGCCCATCTGATCCATGTGGATGAACGGGTCCAGGTCGCGGGCGTGAACGCCTGCGAACGCGCGGACGACGGGGAACCCTTCGCCTTCGTAGCCGCGTGGGCCGGTCGTCACGGTCCGTACTGTGCGTTCGGTCGCGTCGAGCGGCGCGGCGGAGATCTGCGGCAGGGTCAGGGTGTTGGCGGTCACGGCAGGCATGGCTTCTCCAGTTCCTTAAAATTTGAACTATCTGGTGGAGTAACAGCGTCTATGCCGAGTTCATTCCGAATCGTGACGCGCCGATTTGGTCGTCCTGCTCATAGCGCGTCAAATTCGTGGCGATACTTGGCTGCAGGGCGTGTTCGCCTGTCGGGACTGCCGGTGCCGAACGGTATCGGTCGCATCATCAGATCGGGAGGCATTTGCATGAGTGACGTGGTATCGACGCCCGCCAAGTGGCTGGCAGAACTGTTCGGAACATTCTGGCTCGTCTTCGGCGGTTGCGGCAGCGCGGTGTTCGCAGCCAAGGTGATCGCGGAAGACGAGGGTACCCGCGCCAGCTTTCAAGTCGGCATCGGCTTCCTCGGTGTCGCACTCGCATTCGGTCTGACCGTCGTCACCATGGCGTACGCGGTCGGCCACATCTCCGGCGGCCACTTCAACCCGGCCGTGACGCTCGGCGCGGCCGTCAGCGGGCGACTCCCCTGGAAGGATGTGCCCGGCTATTGGGTGTCCCAAGTGGTCGGCGGGCTGATCGCTGGCGCGGCGATCTTCGCGATCGCCTCCGGCAAGGACGGATTCGACGCGACCGGCAACATGGCGGCCAACGGCTACGGCGACCACTCGCCGAGTGGTTACGGACTGGCAGCCGTGCTCCTCGCCGAGGTCATCCTGACCGCGTTCTTCCTCCTCGTCATTCTCGGCTCCACGGAGTCGCGCGCACCGAAGGGCTTCGGTCCGTTGGCGATCGGCTTGTCGCTGACGTTGATCCACCTCATCTCCATCCCGATCTCCAACACGTCGGTCAACCCGGCGCGCTCCACGGCAGTCGCGTTCTTCAACGGCAACGGGGCTCCCGGCCAGCTGTGGGCCTTCTGGGTGGCGCCTCTTGTCGGCGGACTGATCGGTGGACTTCTGTATCCGCTTCTGTTCGAGAACGGGAAGTTCAAGTTCGGCGCAACCGCGGAGTGACGGTGGACCGCCGTTCGGCGTCGTAGGGTTCAGACATGGCCACGAACCCACCGGACCGGGGCGACGACCGCCAGCGGATCCGCAAGCTCGCGCAGGCGGCGATGAACGCCGACCAGACCGTCGGGCAAGTCGAGTCGCTGCTCGCCGACATGGGACCGCTCCTGGTGGGGCTGACGAAGACCGCGACAGTCCTGGACGGGACGCTCGCCAACATGGACGCGACCATCGCGACGATGGATGCGACCCTGAGCAAGGTGGATGCGACGGTCGACCAGATGGCGACCGTCGTCGGCCGCCTCGAAGCGGTCACCAGCCGCGTCGAACAGGTCGTGCTCGTCGCGGAGGCGGCGATCCGTCCCCTCGGCGTCGTCGAATCCGCTGGTCGAGCGATCATCGGCAGGCTTGGCCTTCTCAGTCGCGATTGACCCGGGATCGGTTCGGTCGCACGCTAGTCTCGCTAGATGAGCATCGAGACCTCGTCCGTCGGCGGCCGCCACGGCAACACCATCGTCTACGACGTCCACCGGCCAGACACCGAACCGGTGGGCGTCGTCGTCCTCGCACACGGGCTCGGCGAGCACGCCGGTCGCTACCACCACGTCGCACGGAAGTTCACCGATCTCGGCTACGTCGTCGTCGCGCCCGACCACGCAGGCCACGGTCGGTCGGACGGGAAACGTCTCGGTGTCACCGACTTCAGCGACTTCACTGCCGACCTGCACACGGTGATCTCTACGATCGACGTCGACGGACCGCGCTTCCTTTTGGGACACAGCATGGGCGGTGCGATCGCACTCTCGTATGCACTCGATCATCAAGACGGATTGGCTGGGCTGATCCTGTCCGGGGCTGCGCTGGTCCCCGGCGAAGACCTCTCCGCGATCATGGTGAAAGCGGCTCCGGTGATCGGCAAGATCGCGCCGTGGCTGCCCGCCACAGCGCTGCCCGCGTCCGGGGTGAGTCGGGACCCGGCGGTCGTCGCCGCCTACGAGTCCGACCCGCTCGTCTGGCACGGCGGGATCCGCGCCGGACTCGGGGGAGCCCTCATCACCGAGATGAAGACGTACCCGGATCGCCTCAGGTCCCTGACTATCCCGACACTCATTCTGCACGGCGGCGCAGACGTCCTCACCAATCCGGACGGCAGCCGCATGGCGTCACGTCTGGCGGGTGGCGACGACGTGACATTGACGATCTACCCGGAGCTGTACCACGAGATATTCAACGAGCCCGAGCAAGACCAGGTGCTCAAAGATGTGACCGGCTGGGTCGCCGACCACACGGCCTCCTAGGAGTTACAACCAGTCCGGGTCGGTGTCCAACGTGGTGCGATCCAGCGATTCGAGCAGGTCGAACTGTACGGCCGTCTTAGGCAGCTCGTAAGCGTAGAAGTAGCGGGCCGCCGCACGCTTGCCCTGATAGAAGTCGTCCTCTGGTGATGCTGCGGCGTCGGCGGCGAGCACCTGCTCCAGCCACATCCAGGCGACGACGACGTGGCCCGCCGCTTCGAGGTAGGCCGTCGCGTTGGCGAGAGCGAGCTTCGGATCGCCTGGCGCCCACACCGCGGCGGTCACCTGGCCGAGCCTGCCCACGGCCTCGGCCAACGACTCGGCGTGCTCGGCGGCCTCGTCGCCTGCGTCTCTTCCCTTGGCGATGGTCGCGCCGATCGCTTCGACGAGGACGGCGAGGCCTTCGCCGCCGTTCATGATCACCTTGCGGCCCAACAGGTCCAGACCGTGGATACCGTGCGCGCCCTCATGGATCGGGTTGAGCCGGTTGTCGCGGTAGTTCTGTTCGACATCGAACTCTTTGGTGTACCCGTACCCGCCGTGCACCTGGATAGCGAGGCTGTTGGCCTCGAGGCACCATTGGCTCGGCCAACTCTTCGCGATCGGCGTCAGCACTTCGAGGAGCAAGTGGGTGCGGTCCCGAGCCTCCGGGTCGCCGGTGGTCTCTTCGTCGAGCAGCGACGAACAGTACAGGAGTAGCGCGAGCGCGCCCTCCACATACGATTTTTGCGCCAGCAGCATCCGAGCGACGTCCGGGTGCTCGATAATCGGGATCGGAGCCGACTTGGGATCCTTGTTGTCGACGGGGCGGCCCTGCGTGCGGACCTTCGCGTACTCCAGCGAGGCGCGGTATCCGGCGTGGCCGAGTGCGGTCGCGAGGAAGCCAACCCCGATGCGGGCCTCGTTCATCATGTTGAACATGTACTTCAAGCCTTGATGCTCGTCACCGACGAGGTATCCGAGAGCGCCCGCGGGGGCTCCCTCGGCCGCATACGTTCCGTCGCCGAAGTTCAGCAGCGTGTTGGTGGTGCCGCGATTCCCCATCTTGTGGTTCAGACCGACGAGCGCCACATCGTTGCGGCTTCCGTCCGGCAGGAATTTGGGAACGACGAACAGCGAGATCCCCTTGACACCGGGGTCGCCGCCGGGTGCCTTCGCCAGCACGAGATGGACGATGTTCTCGGTCAGTTCGTGATCGCCGCCGGAGATCCACATCTTGGTTCCGGTCACCCGGTAGGTGCCGTCGTCGGCGGGCACGGCCTTCGTCGTGATGTCGGCGAGCGACGACCCGGCTTGCGGCTCGGACAGGCACATGGTGCCGAAGTACCGCCCTTCGAGCATGGGGCGCACCCAGGTATCGATCTGTTCCGGTGTCCCGTACGTCGTCAGCAGATTCGCGTTGCCCACCGTCAAGAACGCGTACGACGTGGTCGGCGCGTTCTCGGCTTGGAAGAACGCCATCGACGCGCGGGCGACAGTGTTCGGCAGCTGCATGCCGCCGAGGGCCTCATCGAACGTGCCAGCCAGGAGGCCGGCCTCCCCGAACGCCGAGAGGGCACGACCGATGTCGGGCAGGAGAACAACCTTGCCGTCGTCGCCGACATACGGTTCGGTCTGATCGGCCGACTTGTAGTGGGGCGCGAAGAGTCTGGTTGCCATGTCTTCGGACAGATCGAGGACCGCGTCGAACGTGTCCCGAGAGTGCTCGGCGAAGCGCGGTCGCGAGGTCAGCGAGGTGACGTCGAGCCACTCGTGCAGCATGAAGTCGATGTCGCGGCGATTCAGATGCTCGGTCATGGGGCGATCATACGAGGAACGGTCGGTCGGTCAGATGCCGAGGCGTCCGATGATGCGGCCAACCGCGCGAGGGGAGATGTCGCCGACCGCGTGCAGGATCGACGCGTAGCGCGGATACAACTGTGCGGGACGATCCAGCACGGCGCGGAGAATCCATGCGCCTGCCTGCTCGGACGTCAACGCCGGGGCCTCGTCGTACGATTCGGTCGGTGCGATCATCGGGGTCCGCACGAGTGGGAATCCGACCTGCGTGACACAGACGCCGGTGCCCGTGCACTCGGAGTCGAGGGATCGGCCGAACGCGGCGAGCGCCGACTTAGACGCGTGGTACGCGCCGAACTTCGGCATCGAACCGGCGTGGACGCCCCACGTGACGACATTGACGATCTGGCCGCGTCCGGCGTCGACCATCGCGGGCAGCAGCCCGAGAGTCAGGGCGACGGGACCGAAATAATTGACGGCCATCGTCCTCTCGTAATCGTGGAATCGATCGACAGTGTCGAGCGTGGTCCGGCGGATGGACCGGCCGGCGTTGTTGACGAGGACGTCGGGCGTCCCAAAGTCCTCAAGGATTTCGGCTGCGAGACGTCGAGCGTCGGCGGGGTCGGCGAGGTCTGCGGTGCGCGGGTGTGCTGTTCCGCCTGCGGCGGTGATGTCGTCGCAGGTCTGCCGTAGGCCGTCGAGGCCGCGCGCGACGAGGACGAGTTCGGCGCCGCGAGAAGCGAGGAGGCGAGCGGCCGCGTCGCCGATGCCTGACGATGCGCCGGTGACGACGATCGTGCGGCCGGTCAGGTCGCCGTCGCGGGTCGCCTTGCCGGTCGCGTAACAGTCGTTCGCGTGACGGCCGATTGCACGTCGGAGGTCGGTGAGTCCACGTGACGGATTCAACACGAAACTACCGGTCGCGGAGACGGCAGACTGGATCGAGCGAGGCCCGAACACGGTCTACCTGTACTCCTTGATCACATCGCGCACCTCGTCCGCGCTGATGTTCTTGGCGACCAACTTGCCGTTCTTCACCTTGCGGACGCTGTACTTGTCAGTCTTCTTGCCTGTGGCGACGTGAAGGCCTGCCTTCTTCGCCTTCTTGTTGAGATCTTCCAGCACGCCTGGATCGTAGCCTGTGAAAATGAACAGGTGCGTCGGGTCCGCGCTAACCATGTTCGATCGCAGCCCGAACACGACGCTCGAGTGCGGCTGCGCCCTCGACCGGTAGCGCGATCAGGCCGTCGAGTGCGGTTCTCGCGTGTGCGTACGCTTGGCGCCGTTCCTCGCCGGACGCCGCGTCGTTCATGGCGAGCGCGAGCAGCCGTTGGGCTTTCGCGAGGCGCTCCTGCTCGACGGGACTGAAGTCGCCGCGGCGGCGACGTCTGGCCTCCTGTTCGGCGACCGCGAGCGACGTCGAGTAGGCGTGGACAGCGTCCCGATAGGCGCGGACTGCGGCGGCGTCGGTGGAATCGGGGGCTGGACGGAGGAGGTCGGCGCGGCTGCGATCGCGGTGGAAAGTTTCGGTGAGCGGTTCGCGTAGATCGACGAGCATCGGATAGTCGAGGAGCGTGGCCAGGTCGGTCTCGTAGGCGAACCAGGTGTCGTCGGCGTGCTGGTGCTCGGCGACAGCCGCCGCGAGCTCTGATCGCACGGCCTCCTCATCGAGGAGTCCACGGCTCTGCGCGTGTACGCGTGCCACGGACGCCTCCTGTTTGATCCGGTAGCGCTCCAGTCGTCGTTGCGCGCGTCGTTCGTTCCACGCGCTGAACCCGCGCATCACGCCGCCCACGGACCCACCGAAGACGAAGATGAGCCACCAGTAGTGGCCGATCGCATCCCACAAGCCACTCATCGTTCGAGAATAAACCCCCGTCAGCAGATATCGACGCCGACAGCGGTGACGTCGTCGAGACGACGCGCGTTCGAGCCTGGGTGTTGCGCTGTGGTCGCGCAGGTGTCGGCGAGCGACGAGCCTTCGAAGTAGACCGCGTATATCGGGTTGCCCTCCTTGCTCTGCCGTAGTGACGAGCACGACTGGTCGGTGCGCAGGTACTCGGAGCCGGGGTATCGGGCCAGCGTGTCGCCCACCTCGCGTGCATATGCGCCGGGGGTGATCGCCGAGTAGACGACGGTGACTGTCCGTCCGTCGCACGGTGGTGTGCTGATCGGAGTGGATAGGCCGAGGTCGCCGACAGCGCGCGGCGTTTCAGTCGTCTCCGCGGGCCGCGTCACGGTCTCGGGGGCCGGTGAGGTCTCGGTGACGGTAGTCGTCGTTGGTGTCCGCGAACTCTCGACAGGCTGCGTCGTTGAGCCGTCGGCGACCGTGTCCTGCGAGCCGTCTCCGCTTCGGTCGACGGCGAACCAGACGCCTCCCGCGAGCAACGTCACGACGAGGACGACGATGGTCGCCACGAGCGCGACGCGGCCGCCGCCGGTCCGCCCAGGATGTCGAGGCAGGGGAGTCTGCGGTGTGGGGGCCGGGGGAGTGGGCGCGGGTGGAATGGGAGCGGGGAGCGTCTGTAGGTGGCGTCCGGCGACGGCGTCGCGGGCGGCAGCGGCGAAGGCGCCGCACGTCTGCATTCGCTGCGCGGGATCTTTCGCGGTGCCCGCCGCGATCACCGGATCGAGGACGGTACCGGTCGATGCGATCGGCCGAGTCAAGTGTCCGCTGATGATCTGTTCGATGCTCGTCGCCGCGTAGGGCGGCCTTCCGGTCACGGCTTCGAAGAGGACGCACGCCAACGAGTAGACGTCGGCGGCCGGTGTGAGGTTCACCGAGTCGGCGAACCGTTCGGGCGCCATATAGGCAAACGACCCGATCGCGGTGCCGGTCTGGGTCAACCGGGTGGCGCCCGCGGCTTGCGCGATCCCGAAGTCCACGAGATAGGCGAAGCCCTTGTCGTCGACCAGGATGTTCTCGGGCTTCACGTCCCGATGCAGTAGGCCGGACGCGTGCGCGGTGTCGAGCGCGCCCGCAACCTGGCCGACGATGTCGACCGCGAGGTCAGTCGGTATCGGGCCGTCGCGCAGAATCGAGCGCAAATCGCGACCGTGCACAATCCTCATGTCGAGGTACAGTCGCCCGTCGATCTCACCGAAGTCGTGAATCGGGATGACGTGGGGATCATTGAGGCGAGCGACGGTCTGCGACTCGCGGAGGAATCGGGTGCGGTACTCGGCGTCTTCGGCGAGGTGGGCGGGCAACACTTTGAGTGCGACCGCGCGGTCCTTGACGGTGTCGACCGCCTCGTACACCTCGCCCATACCGCCGCGCCCGAGTAGCCGGACGATGCGGTACGGACCGAGCGACATGTCGGGGGACGTCATGTCGGGAGTATATGGTGCGCCCGGAATGCCCGTTGCCGCGGTCGTCCGTTAGACGGGCAGGCCAGCTTCGAGTAGGTCGAGAGCCTCGAGGCAATCCTCGAGCGTCGGGATCTCCCCGCCGCCGGTATGGCCGACCACATGGAACAAGACCCCGGCCGACGCCGCGATGAACACGCGCAGTCCGATGTCGTCGGCCGCAACGCTGAGATAATCGGCGATGTATTCGCGCATCTCGATGAGCGCCTGGTCGGCTTGGGACTGTTGCGCGGTGACCAGTGCCGGCTCGGTCTGGATGAGCCGGAACCTGTCCTGGTTCGACGCCCATTCGTCGTCGCTGCCGGCCCGGAACAACTCGGTGATGAGCCTGCGCACCAAGTCGAACCGACCCAGCCCCGGCTCGATCGACGTCATCAACTCCGCTCGGACCTCGTCGAGGTCGTCGGACAGGACCACCTGCTCCTTGCTCTGGAAGTAGCGGAAAAAAGTGGTGTGGCTGACATCGGCGGCCTCCGCGATCTGCGCGACCGTCGTCGCGGCATAGCCCTGCTGCTCGAACAGGGACATCGCCGCCGTGCGGATGGCGTCGCGGGTGCGGGCCTTGTTGCGTTCCCGTAGACCTGGCCGCGGCCCCGAGGGGTTCCCCGGGGCCGCGGCGTGAAGTGGTGTCTCAGACATCTGGGGCTACTTCGCCTCGACCAGTTCCTCGTTCGCGGTGAGCAGGCCCGCGTCACGGACCTTGCTGCCCTCGATGTCGAAGTCGATGACCAGTTTGTCCAGCCACTTCGGCAGACCCCACGCGCGGTCGCCGAGGAGAGCCAGCAGCGCGGGAACGACGACCATCCGGATGATGAACGCGTCGAAGAACACGGCGACGGCCAACGCGAAGCCCATCATCTTCGCCGTCGTGTCCGGCGCCAGCATGAACGCCGCGAACACGCTGATCATGATGACGGCTGCCGAACTGACGACACGGGCGCCGTGACGGTATCCGGCGATAATCGCATCCTTGGCGCTCATCCCGTGCATGAACTCCTCACGCATTCGGGTCACCAGGAACACCTGGTAGTCCATCGCGAGACCGAACACCACACCCACCAGGAAGATCGGCAGGAACGACAGGAGCGGCTTAGTGTGGTCGATCAGACCCAGCGCGCCGTCGGTGAAGATCCACGAGGTGATGCCGAACGTGGCGAGCACCGAGAACACGAAGCCGAGTGTGCCGATGAGCGGCACCCAAAGCGACCGGAACACGCCGATCATGATCAGGAACGCCAGGCCGACGACCACGGCGATATACGGGATCAACGCGGAGTCGAGCTTGGCCGACAGATCAGACATGATGGCCGTCTGGCCACCGACGTGAAGCTCACCGCCCGCAGCTTCGGCAGCCGGAGCGAGATCGCGGATCTCGTTCATCAACGTGTGCGTCTCATCCGACGACGGGGAACTGACCGGGGTCACCACGATGATGGCGCTGTCGGCGCCGACGTTCGGATTCTTCGGATCGGTGGTGCCGTTACCCATCCATGCGATGGTGTCCGGTGCGACGACGCCGTCGAGTTTCTTGATGCCGTCGAGCGTGCCGGTGGCGACCTTGTCGATTGTGCCCTGGTCGGTGTGCAGGACGACGTACAGTTCGCCGCCGACGCCTTCGCCGAATCCTTGAGCGATCAGCTCCTGGCCCGCCACCTGGTCGTCGGAGACAGTGTCCATGCCGAGTTTCATCCCGCTGACCGGGACTGCCGCAGCGATCAGGATCGCCAGGCCTCCCGCGATGAACGGGAGCGGACGCTTGGTCACGGACTTGCCGAACTTGGTGCCGAGCGTCTGCGCGTCCGGCCCGGGTGCGGCCTGCTTGATCCACGGAATGCGCGGGGTGAACGCATACTTGCCGAACGCGCCGAGGAGCGCGGGGATCAGGGTGAGTGCGCCGAGGACGGCGACGACGACCGCGACCGCGGCACCCATGCCCATCTGGGTGATCAGCGGGATGCCGATGACCATCAAGGCGGCCACGGCGATGACGACGGTCAAGCCGGCGAATACGACCGCCGTGCCTGCCGTTCCGACGGCTCTGGCGGCCGCATCTGCGGGATCACCGCCCCGAGCGCGTTCCGTGCGATAGCGGGAGACGATGAACAGCGCGTAGTCGATGGAGACGGCGATGCCGAGCATCATGACGATCGCGGTCGCTGTCTCGTTGATGGACATGAATTCGGCCGACAGTGTCAGCAGGCCGATCGTCAGAATTACGCCGACGATGCCGGTGACCAGCGGGATGAAGGCAGCGATGAGTGCGCCGAATGCCAGGATCATGATGACGAAAGCGATCGCGAAGCCGATGAGCTCGGCCGCTCCGCCCTGCTCTGACGCTGACATCACGCCGCCGGTCGCCTCCACCTGAAGGCCACCGGTGCGGTGTTCGGCGAGGACATCGAGTACGGCGTCCTTGTCGTCGACGGTCACATCCATCAGGTCGATGCTCTGGTGAAGCGCGATCAAGCCGACGCGGCCGTCATCACCGAGGACGGCGGCGGCCTTGTCGGGCATCGCCTGCGCGACGGCGACCGGGTTGGCGATCGCGTCCGCGTTGGTGACCTTCGGCAGCTTCTTCAGATCGGCGACCAGGGAGCCGATCTTGCTGGAGTGTTTCGCCAGCCCGTCGTCGGCGGCGATGACGATGTTCGTCGACGCCTCAGTCTGCTGCTGGTTGACAGCGGGGAAGTACTCCTCCATCTGCTCCATCGCGGTACCGCCGTCGGTGCCCGGCATCTCGAAGTCCTGCGCGAACTTCGGCGAAAGTGCGCTGATCAGAGAGAAGACGACAGCGAGGGCTGCGATCCACACACCGAGAACCCACCATTTGTGGCGGAAAGAGAACCGTCCTACACGAAACAGAAAGGATGACATGAGAACTATTGTTACTCACTAACAGTTTTTCGCGCCACCGGAAATCTCGTGACGGTCATCTCCTGTCCGGCGGCCAAGTGTCGGTCATCACGCTGGAGTTTTGCCGCCCGGCACGACGAGCGCGGCGGCGACGGCCGTCGTCAGCGGCACCGACAATGCCAACGCGATGCCGCCGACGAAGGCGCGCGCCAACTCGATCGCGACCTCCTCGGACGTGAGAAGTGACGAGGCCGGTTGCGCGGCGACCGAGAACAACAACAGCAGTGGGAGCGCACTGCCCGCATAGGCGAATACCAGCGTGTAGACGGTGCTCGCGATATGGTCGCGGCCGACCCGCATCGCGGCGCGGAACGCGCCGAGTCGAGTCTGACCGGGCATTGCCGCGAGTTCGAACGTCGCCGACGCCTGCGTGATCGTCACATCGTTGAGGACGCCGAGCGTGCCGATAACGAAACCCGCCAACAGGAGTCCGTTCAACGAGAGCGTTCCCTGATACAACTGCAGACTCTTCGTCGAATCGGCGGAGAGACCGGTCAACTTCAGGCTGCTGATCGCAGCGCTGCTGAGTAGTCCCGCGACGACGAGTGACGCGAGTGTGCCGACCAGTGCCGCGCTCGTGCGGAGAGTTACCCCGTGCGCCAGATACAGGACGACGAACAAGATCGCGGCGGCCGACACAATCGCGACCAAGACGACGTCGTGCCCGTCCAGGATCGACGGCAACGTGAAGAAGCCGAGAATCGCGAACGCGACCGCTAGGCCGATGATCGCGCGGAGGCCGCGCCACGTGGCGACGACGACCACGGCCAGCACGAACGCGACCGCCCAGAAGATCAGCGGCGTCCCGCGCGTGTAGTCGTAAAACGCGTAGGTCAGGGTGTCGTCGTCGGCGTCGACGCTGTGCGACGGCATCGCACTGACCCGGATCTCGTCGTCCACCGACAGGCTCGGCTGGCCCGGCTGCGGATCGTCCGGGGCTCCGGCGTCGATGGACCGCGAATCCGGTCCGGCACCGGACTGAGCGGCGTTCGTCGGAATCGACAGCACGGTGTACTGGCCGTCGTTCGGGCCCGAATCGAGGTGGAGTACTGCCGCGATGCACGCGCCACCGGTCGTCGGGATCATTGGATACTCGGCCGTCGGCTTACCCGAGTCGACCACTGAACAGTCGGCGCGCGTCTGTGAGACGACCGTCGCATCGTAGATCTGCAGTGGGCCGCCATCCGACGACTGGAACTGCAGGGGGATGGGGTGGTCGTCGTCGGACGGCCAGGACATGATCGCGCCGATCGCCACGAACAGTGCGGCGATCGCGAGCACCACGATTACCGCGGGTTTGGCGTATCGGGCGACGACACCGGGAATGTCACCGCCGTGGTCGTGACTGTGGCCGTGGCCAGGACTGTGAGCGGGCTCGGGCCGGGGGGCGGGTGCTTGACGGCGCGGCCGACGCTGTGTCGCCGGTTCGGGCGTGGGTTCCGGTTCCGGAAGTCGGTGGCTCACGCCGTCAAGCGTCGCATGTCAGTGACGTACAGTCACAGCCCCATGTTCTTCGCGATAATCGAACGCATCACTTCGCTGGTCCCACCGTAGATGCGGTTCACTCGGTTGTCGGCGTACAGGCGGGCGATCGGGTACTCGGTCATGTACCCGTAGCCGCCGTGCAACTGGAGACAGCGGTCGATGACGTCCGACGCGGCCTCGGTGCAGAACAGCTTCGCCGATGCCGCGTCGGCAGCCGTCAACTCACCTTTGTCGTACGCCTCGAGCGCGCGATCGACAACGGCTTCCATCGCGTCGACCTGCGCCTTGCAGGCGGCGAGCTCGAACTTGGAGTTCTGGAACGATGCGACCGGCTTACCGAACACCTGGCGCTCCTGTGTGTACTCCTTGGCGAAGCGGATCGCCGCGGAGCCCTGTGCGTACGCGCCGACAGCGATCGACAATCGCTCACGCGGCAGGTGCTGGCCCAGGTAGTAGAAGCCCTGGTTCTCTTCGCCGAGAAGGTCCTCGACCGGCACGAGAACATCGGTGAACGAGAGTTCAGCGGTGTCCGAGACGCGCAAGCCGATCTTGTCGAGCTTGCGGCCGACCTCGTAGCCCTTCGACGTGGTGTCGACGACGAGCAGGCTGATGCCGAAGCGGCGATCGGTCTCGCTGGGGGGCGACGTCCGGGCGCAGACGATGACGCGGTCGGCGTTGACGCCGCCGGTGATGAACGTCTTCGAGCCGTTGAGGACGTAGTGGGTGCCGTCCTCGGTGAGCTTGGCGGTGGTCCGCATGCCGGCCAGATCCGATCCGGTGCCCGGCTCGGTCATCGCGATCGCGAACATCGTCTCGCCGGTCGCCATCGTGGGCAGCCAACGCTTCTTCTGCTCGTCGTCGGCGTGCGCCAGCAGGTACGGCAGGCACAGCGGGATGTGTACCGACGAGCCGCCGAGGCTGACGCCTGCGCGCGCCATCTCCTCGGTCATGACCGCCTCGTACTTGTATGAGTCGACACCTGCGCCGCCGAACTCCTCGGGGACCTCGATGCCGAACACGCCCAACTCGCCGACCTTGTTGTAGAACTCGCGCGGGACAATGCCTGCTTCGAGCCACTGGTCGTAGACGGGGACGATCTCGGATTCGATGAAGGCCCGGATGGTCTCCCGGAACGCTTCGTGGTCTTCGGTGTAGATGTCGCGGCGCACAGCGCCTCCTTTATCTGTCGATCGGGTATACCGGGCCGCCGTGTGACAGTCCGGAAGATTTTACGGTCGGCGGGCGCCGACCATGGCCAACGTGAGTCCGGCGTAGTAGTCGCCGACTGATTCCGGGCTCCACGTCCGGCCGTCGCGGAACCACCGGGACACGTCGATGCCCAGTGATGAGATCGCGGTGGTCGTCATCGCGACGTCGCTGACCGTGAATTCGCCCGTCGCGATGCCGTCCTCAACGACCCGGGTGAACGTCCGGTCGATGAGGACGCGGATCGCGACGATCTCGGCGATGTGCTCGGGTTCGAGTTTGGTCATCTCGTAGTTGACCACGCGCGAACTAGCGTGGTGTTGCGCGTGATAGATGACGAACTCGCGGACTATGTTGCCCAGACGTGTCGTGGCGTCGGGTGCGGAAGCGTCTGCGGTCTTGACGATGCCGAGAATCTGCTCGTGACCGGTCTTGGTGATCTCGTACAGCAGCGCCTCTTTCGAGGGGTAGTGCACGTATACCGCGGCCGGGCTCATGCCTGCCGCCGCGGCGATGTGGCGGGTGCTCGTTCCGTGGAAGCCGTGTTCGGCGAAGGACGCCATCGCGCCGTCTTGGAGTCGAGCGCGAGTGAGTTCGGATTTCGATACCACCGGCGTTCTCCTCTCTGGCACACTGTCGATGAAACTAAGCGACCGCTTATTTCGGAGAGTACACGAGTTGAGGAGACCTCATGACTTCCGATTCCACCGCTCGACGCGTCGTCGTCACCGGAGCCGCCGCGGGTATCGGACGGGCGATCGCTGCCAAGCTCGCGGCCGAAGGTGCGAAGGTCATGGTCAACGACCTCGACGCCGATGCTGTCCACGCTCTCGCCCACGAGATCGGGGCGATCGCCGCGCCGGGTGACGCGGCGTCGCCCGAAGGCGCCGACGGTCTGGTAGCGACCGCTAACGAATGGCTCGGCGGTGTCGACGTCTGGTTCGGCAATGCGGGCATCGACCGCGGTCGCGGGTTGGCTGCGTCCGACGAGGACTGGACCGACTCGTGGGAGGTCAACGTGATGGCGCATGTACGTGCGGCCCGCGCGCTGGTCCCGCAATGGGTGCAGCAGGGTGGCGGACGTTATGTCGTGACCGCTTCCGCCGCGGGCATGCTCACCATGCTCGGCGCTCCCGCCTACTCGACGACCAAACACGGCGCGATCGGCTTCGCCGAATGGCTGTCGGCCACCTACCGGCACCAAGGCATCGTCGTGCAGGCAATCTGCCCGCAAGGCGTCCGCACCCGAATCTACGAGGAGTCGGGCGACCTCAAAGAGGTCCTGTCGCACGACGCAGTGCTCGAACCGTCCGACATCGCCGACGCCGCGTGGAACGCGTTGCAGACCGACGAGTTCTACATCCTCCCGCACCCGCAGGTCCGCGACTACTACCTCGCGCGCGCCACCTCGCCCGACCGCTGGCTCGGCGGCATGAACCGGATTCAGCAGAGCCTCGACGAGCGGTGAGCGGGCACAACTCTCACGTATATGGACGCTCGAGCCGAAATCCGGCTGTTTTGGCCGCCTACGTGAGAGTTGTGCCCAGCGGGGGCACCTCGACGCATCGCATGTGTTCACCGCGGCGGACCAATTCGACGAGGAGAGGACCGACCGAACTCCACTGGTAGACGACTTGCGCGTACGTCAGCCGCACCGGGTGGTATCCGAACGCGTGCGCGCGCAGGTCGCGGAGGCGGTCGTTCTCGTACGCATCGGTGTTGAGATGGAATGCGGCACCGTCGACTTCGATGATCAACGAAGTCCCGACGAGGAAGTCCACGCGGCCGATCATCGGAATCGTCACTTGCGGCCGGGCTCGGATGTGTTCGGACTGCAAGCGCAGGCGCACCATCGTCTCGATGCCCGACTCTGCGCGACCGTCGATTCGGTCGAGGACCCGACGTAGTCGGCGTGGCCCGCCCGCGAACTCGGCTACCAGATCCGCACTGGTCATCAGGCCGAGGTTGATGACGGAGTCGCACACCACGACGAAGTCCTCGGGCGACAAGCATCGGGACGCGTGGCGGAGCGCCGTGAGCAGGTCGTCGACCGCGGACAGTTCGGGTGGCTGGCGTCCGGACTGCCGACACCAGTCGGGGTGATCTCGGGTTGCGCCGTCGTTCCCCCGAATGTGGAGCTTGTTGGCGGGCGGCACCCACACTCCGTGCATTCGCAGCGCGGATGCGCACGAGAGAACGCCGCCGGCGCGGACTGCGTGGACCGTCTCATTGCGTGCGGACGCGAGCGCGTACCAACCACGTCTGAGACGGACGAGTGTTCCGTCTGCGATGGCGTGCCGCAATTCGATTCGCGGCGCACGCGCTGTCAACTGTCCCCACCTATAGACCCCCGTGTCCATGTCGGAATTGTCGTCTAGGCGACAGGGGGCCTGTGTGCGTTTCGGAACTTTGGCACAACTCTCACGTATGTGGACATTGGCGGCCGAATGGTGCTGTTTCGGCCGTCTAGGTGAGACTTGTGCCAGCGGCCTTGGCGTTGGCGACGAAAGCGCGCACGGCTGCGTGATCCTTCACGCCCGGCGCCGACTCGACACCACTGGAGATGTCGACGCCCCACGGCTTCGCCTGCGCGACCGCGTCTGCGACGTTGTCTGGAGTGAGTCCGCCCGCGAGGAGCCAGTGGCCGGTGACGCGGTCGGTGAGAACCGATAGATCCCATCGCTCGCCCGAGCCGGGTTTAGGGGCGTCGAGCAGCAAGCTCTCCTCACCGTAAGCTCCGACTTGCAACGGGGGGTCGTTCGCGAGCGACGTCGCGCGCCACAGCCGTGGAATCACGGCGGATGCGGCGGCGAAGTCGTCGGCGGCGTAGGTTCCGTGCAATTGCAGCACCGCGAAGCCCAGATCGGCGGCGATGTGGGCGGCGTCGACAGCGCGCATGTCGTTGACGACGAGGACGGTGTCGACGCGGCCGCCTGCCCGCTCGACGATCGTCGACGCGATACCGGCGTCGACGGCACGCGAGCTGGTCCGGTTCATCACCACACCGATCGCGTCTGCTCCCGCGTCGACGGCGACGTCGACCGTCGCCGGGTCGGTGAGCCCGCAGACCTTCACATACATGCGGCCAACGGTACCGGCCGCGGTCAGGTCAGTTCGACGACGGCGGACTTGTTGTTCATCACCACGACCGGGGTCACCGTCGGATGGCCGGCCGCCTCGATCTTGCCGAGGTCGACGTTCAGAATCGGCTGGCCCCGGGTGACCGTGTCGCCCGCGGCGACGAGCGGTTCGAACCCGTCGCCCTTCATCTTGACGGTGTCGAGCCCGACGTGGACGAGGACTTCGGTGCCGTCCGCCAGACGCAGGCCAATCGCGTGGCCGGTGGGGAACACGGTGACCACGGTCGCGTCGGCCGGTGCGGTCACTTCACCCGACGTGGGTACCACCGCCGCGCCCGGGCCCATCATCCCGGACGAAAACGTCGCGTCCGGCACCTCCGACAGTGCGATCGCATAGCCGGGGATCGGCCGGTGCAGGACGACGGTCTCCGTCTTCTCCAGTACTGCGACCGACGCCGAGGACTCGTCGGCGTCGGGTACAGCGTCCGGCACGTCGTCGGCGGCGGGGGCTTCGATGTCGCCGGCCAGAACCTTCTCCATCGCGTCTTTCACGAACTGCACGTTCAGTCCGTAGATCACCTGGACTGATTTGCCGCCGGGTTTGATCGTGCCCGCGGCGCCCGCACGTTTGAGGGCAGGCTCGTCGACGATCGCCGGATCGTTGATCTCCATCCGCAGGCGGGTCGCGCAGTTGTCGAGTTCGGCGATGTTGCTTTTGCCGCCGAGCGCGTCGATGAACTTGACCGCGGTGCCCACGAAACCGTCCGATCCGGAGTCGTCGCCGTCGGTGTCTTCCGGGTCGTCGTCTTCACGCCCGGGGGTTTTGAGCCGGAACTTCAGGATGACCCACCGGAAGACGAAGAAGTAGATGACGAACCAGACCGCGCCCATCACGAGGATGATCCACGGGTTCTCGGCCAGCGGGTTGGTCCAGTTGAGCATCAGGTCGACGAAACCGCCGGAGAACCCGAAGCCCATGCGGACTGGCAGGAGGGAACTGATCGCCATCGAGATGCCCATGAACACCGCGTGGATCAGATACAGCGGTGGTGCGAGAAACATGAATGCGAACTCGAGCGGTTCGGTGACGCCGACGAAGAATGACGACACCGCGCCTGACAGGAGGATGCCGTAGGCGATCTTCTTGCGCTTGGTCTTCGCGGTCACGTACATGGCGAGCGCCGCACCCGGCAGACCGAACATCATGACAGGGAAGAAGCCGGTCATGTATTGGCCGGTGACGCCGAACTCGCCGTCGCCAGAAAGGAAGTTGTTGAGGTCGTTGATGCCCGCGACGTCGAACCAGAACACCGAATTGAGAGCGTGGTGCAGGCCGAATGGGATGAGGAGCCGGTTGAAGAAGCCGTAGAGTCCGGTGCCGACGGCCCCGAGGTCGACGATGTGTTCGCCGAACCAGACGAGGCCGCTGTAGATGAGCGGCCACAGGAACAGTAGGACCAGTCCGATGATGAGCGAGACGCCCGCGGTGACGATGGCGACCGATCGTCGGCCGGAGAAGAATGAGAGGGCGTCGGGCAGTTTGACCGACTTGAAGCGGTTGTAGCAGACAGCGCCGATGATGCCGCACAGGATTCCGATGAATGCGTTCTGAAACGAGCCGGGCGCGAACGCCGCGTTGATGTCTGGGGATGCGAGCATCCACTGCCCGTGCTCTTGGACGATCTTCTCGCCTTCGGCGAGCGTCGCACCGTCTTCCAACGGCGAGGTCGAGTAGTCGCGGGAGAGCAGCGTCATCACCGACGACGGGGCGAGGAGGCTCGTGATGACCAGCCACGACACGAGGCCCGCGAGCGCGGACGTGCCGTCGGACTTGCGAGCCATGCCGATCGAGACGCCGACCGCGAACAGCAGTGCCATGTTGTCGAGGATCGCCAGGCCTGCGGTCTGCAGGAACGAGGTGACGACGTTGGCCTGGTCGTCGTTGATGCCGATGATCCAGTTGGCGATGCCGACGAGGATCGCGGCGACCGGCAGCACCGCGACCGGCAGCATGATCGACTTGCCGAGATTTTGGAGGAACTTCATCATGCTGGCGCCCCGTCGTCGAATGGAACAATGCGTGTTTCCTCAGGGACGATACAAGGGCGGCCAGGGGTTTCGGGGGCGATCGTGAGGGGCCGACCGCTCAATGTTAAGTTAAGCGAGCCTACCCATAGCTACGGGTCGTCTCCCAACTCCCGAAAGGCACACGGCGTGCGAAAGTCCCGATTCCTCCCTCTCGCCTGCGCGGCCGTCCTGGCCGTCACGGTCAGCGCGTGCTCGAACTCCGACGACGACGCATCCGGCGGTGGCGCCGGCGGCGAAGGCTTCCCCGTGACGATAGAACATGCGCTCGGCACCACGACCATCGACGAAGCACCCGAACGCGTAGCGACCATCGGCTGGGCCAACCATGAGGTGGCACTGTCCCTCGGCATCGTGCCGGTCGGAATGGCCAAGGCCACC
This sequence comes from Gordonia abscondita, assembly GCF_032711245.1. Taxonomy (GTDB): domain Bacteria; phylum Actinomycetota; class Actinomycetes; order Mycobacteriales; family Mycobacteriaceae; genus Gordonia. The sequence continues at coordinate 509,801 of NZ_CP128986.1, read as the reverse complement.
TGGGGCGACGACAACGGCGACGGCATCCTCCCGTGGGTCGACACCAAGCTCAAAGAACTCGGCGGTGAGACGCCCGCGCTGTACGACGAGACCGACGGAGTCGACGCCGAGTCCGTCAGCGACACCGCGCCGGACGTCATCCTCGGCGCGTACTCCGGCCTCACCCAGGGCCAGTACGACACGCTTCACAAGATCGCACCGGTCGTCGCTTACCCGAAGACCCCGTGGGGCACGACATGGCAGGAGATGATCCAGCTCGACTCGAAGGCGCTCGGCAAGGCAGCCGAAGGCGACAAGCTGGTCACCGACCTCACCGGGCAGATCGAGGCTGCGGTCGGCAAGTACCCCGACCTGAAGAACACCAAGACGATGTTCGCGTACCTCGATCCGACGGACACGAGCAAGTTCATGTACTACAACCTTCACGACCCGCGCGCGACCTTCCTGCGTGACGCCGGTATCCCGGTGCCGTCAGCCGTCGAGCAGAACACCGCCGACACCGACCAGTTCTACACCGAGGTCAGCGCCGAGAAGGCAGACCAGTTCAATGACGTCGGACTGATCGTCACCTACGGCGACGAGAACACCGTCAAACGTCTGCAAGCGGACCCGCTTCTCGGTAAGGTTCCGGCGATCCGGGACGGCCACGTCGCAGTCCTGCAGGACGACACTCCGCTGGCGGCGTCGTCGAATCCGACCCCGCTGTCGATCCCGTGGGGCATCGACAAATACATGGACGTACTCGGCTCGGCAGCCGCGGCGCATTGACCCGTCGCGTCGCCTGGCTTCTCGCGGGTGTCGTCGTGGTCGCCGCTCTCTTCTGCGTGTCGATCGCGTTCGGCGCCCGCGACGTCGCATTCGGCGAGATCACGAGTGCGTTGTTCGGCGACGCCGACTCGTTCGGCGCCGCAGCCGTCGAGAAGCGGATTCCACGCACCGTGCTCGCGGTGATCGTCGGGGCCGCTCTCGCACTGTCGGGCGCTGGCATGCAGGCAGTGACCCGCAACCCGGTCGCTGACCCCGGAATCCTCGGCATCTCCGGCGGTGCGGCTCTCGCCGTCGTCTGCGGCATCGTCTTCTTCAACATGAGCGACCCGTACTCGTACATCGCCGTCGCCATCGTGGGCTCCGCCATCGCCGCGGTGTTCGTCTACGCCGTCGGCGCGATGGGGCGAGGCGGCGCGACTCCGCTCAAGCTCGCACTGTCGGGTGCGGCGACGGCAGCGGCATTGACATGCCTGACCAGCGCGGTCCTGCTGCCGCGCGTCGACGTGATGACACGCTTCCAACATTGGCAGGTCGGTGGGGTCGGCGGTGCCGACTGGCACCGGATCGCCGTAGTCTCGCCGGTGCTGGCCGTCGGCGCGCTGCTCGCGTTCGCGTGCTCGCGCGGCATGAATTCGTTGGCGCTCGGCGATGACGTCGCGACGGGGCTCGGCGAGAACGTCGGGCGTACCCGAGTCGTGACCGGGGTGTCAGCCGTCGTCCTGGCCGGTGCGGCCACCGCCGTCGCCGGACCCATCGCTTTCGTCGGACTTCTCGTCCCGCACGCCTGCCGTGCGGTGATCGGCACCGATCACCGTTGGCTGTTGCCGTTCTCGGCGCTGGTAGGGGCTGCACTCCTCGTGGTCTCGGACGTCGTGGGACGACTCATCGTCCGACCTGAAGAAGTGGATGTCGGCGTGGTGACCGCGATCATCGGCGCCCCGTTCTTCATTTGGATCGTCCGACGGCAGAAGGTGCGTGAACTGTGACGACCATCGAGACCGTCAAAGCGGGGCGAGCGGCCCGTGCTCGGCGTCGCACCGCGATCCTGGCGATTCTGGTCGCGCTCGTGGTCGGTGTGTTCTTCGTATCGCTGATGGTGGGCCAGCGATTCTATCCGCTCGACGACGTGTTCCGCGTCATCGGCGGCGAGACGGTGCCGGGCGCGTCGTTCACCGTTGGTGAGCTACGGCTGCCGCGGGCCTGCCTGGCGGCGCTGTCCGGGCTCGCGTTCGGTGTTGCGGGTGTCACCTTCCAGACGCTCCTGCGCAACCCACTCGCCTCGCCCGACATCATCGGGATTTCGTGGGGCGCGTCGGCGGCGGCCGTCGTCGCCATCGTGATCTTCGGACTCACCGGCACCGCAGTCTCGATCGCCGCCCTCGTCGGCGCACTCGTCGCGGCGTGGGCGGTGTACGGCCTGTCGATGAACGGAGGCTTCTCGGCGACCCGCTTGATCCTGATCGGCATCGGCGTCGCCGCCATGCTGTCGAGCGTCGTCTCCTACGTGCTCGCACGTGCAGCCGACTGGGACATCGCCAACGCGTTGCGGTGGATCACCGGGTCGCTCGCCGAGCCCACATGGGACAAAGTGGTGCCGCTGCTGGTGGTCGCGGCGGTCGTCGTTCCGCTCATGTTGTTCGAGTCCCGCGACATGGACGTGCTCCGCTTGGGCGACGACACCGCTGCAGGCATGGGTGTAGGCGTGGAACGGACCCGGATCATCGTGTTGCTCGGAGCCGTCCTCCTGTTGGCGTTCGCGACGGCGGGCACCGGCCCGATCTCGTTCGTCGCGTTCATGTCGGGACCTATCGCGATGCGTCTGTTCACGCGGGCCGGCGGGTCGATGCTGCTGCCCGCGGGACTCGTCGGCGCACTCCTGGTCATGTCCGCCGACCTCGTCGCACAGTTCGCGTTGCCGCACCGCTACCCGGTCGGCGTCGTGACCGGCGTGCTCGGCGCGCCGTTCCTCATCTATCTGCTCATTCGCGTCAACCGGTCGGGAGGAACCCTGTGACCGTCCACCATCAGCTGTCCGCTGAGAAGATCCGACTCGCCTACGGCGACCGGGTGATCGTGGAAAGCCTCGATCTCGACGTGGCTCCCGGTCAGATCACGTCGATCGTCGGCGCCAACGGCTGCGGTAAGTCGACGTTGCTGCGCGCACTCGCCCGATTGCTGTCCCCGTCGTCCGGGCAGGTGGTGCTCGACGGACGCGACATCTCGTCGCGACGTTCCCGCGACGTCGCCCGCATGCTCGGGCTGCTACCGCAGAGTCCGGTCGCACCGGAGGGAATCACCGTGTCCGACCTCGTCGGGCGCGGCCGCCACCCGCACCAGAAGGTCCTCGCCCCGTGGAACCGCCACGACTACGAGGCCGTTGCGGACGCCCTCGATGCGACCGGAACCGCTGACCTTGCCGACCGGCCGGTCGACGAGTTGTCCGGCGGGCAGCGTCAACGCGTGTGGATCGCGATGGCGCTCGCGCAGGAGACCGAGATTCTGCTGCTCGACGAGCCGACGACCTTCCTCGACCTGGCCCACCAAGTGGAGGTCCTCGACCTGCTCACCGACTTGCGGGAGCGGCGCGGCACCACCATCGTGATGGTGTTGCACGACCTCAATCTTGCTGCCCGCTACGCTGACCGGCTAGTCGCGATGCGCTCGGGGAGCATCCACGCGACCGGGACGCCCGACGAGGTGATGACCGTCGAACTCGTCGACGAGGTGTTCGGGCTCAAGAGTCAGATTCTGCAAGATCCAGTGTCGGGGAAACCCGCCGTCATGCCGATTGGGAGGCACCATGTCCGCTGACAGTAAGCCGGTTGTCGACGAGGGGCCGTACGTTCTCGGGCGTGCGCGAGTGAGTCTCGTCGAACCGGTGTCGCCGAGTTTCGTCCGGATCACGTTCGTGGGCGACGACGTCGACCGGCTCGGGAACCCGGGACATACGTTCGACCAGCGCATCAAAGTGATCTTCCCGCCGTCGTCAGGTGTGTTGCCGGAGCTGGCAGGCGGGGACGACTGGTACCAGCGGTGGCTCGAAATTCCCGAGGATCGACGTGGTGCCATCCGCACCTATTCGATCCGCGACGTGCGGGTCGGAGACGACGACGCCACCGAGTTAGTGGTCGACTTCGTGCTGCACTTGGCGCCGGGGGCGTCCGGTCCGGCGTCGACGTGGGCGTCGCGTGCATCGGCGGGTGACGAAGTGATGCTGGTGGCGCCACGCCGTGGTCGGCTCGACGGCGGCGGCCTGGAGTACCTGCCGGGCGATTCGGCTTCGGTGCTGTTGGCCGGCGACGAGACGGCGGCGCCCGCGATCGCGCGGATCCTGGAGGACGCGCCAGCCGATCTGCGCGGCACCGTGTTCATCGAAGTCCCGACCGGAGGCGATGTACTGCCGTTCGCCGCTCCGGCCGGAGTGAGCGTGCACTGGCTGGCACGCGACGGCGCGGACCACGGGGCACGGCTCCGTCCGGCAGTCCTCGACCATCTGGGGGCCGCTGACTCGGTGTCCGACAACGAGGTCGAGATCGACGAGAGTCCGGACGATCCGATGGTTTGGGAGACTCCGGTCTTCTCCAACCTCGGCGAGGACGTCGGTCCCGAGCCAGCGCCCGGGGAGCGCTACTACTGGATCGCAGGCGAGAGCAAAGTCGTCACCGGCCTGCGTCGGCACCTGGTGAAGGAACTCGGCATCGCCCGTTCCCAGGTGGCGTTCATGGGCTACTGGCGACACGGAGTCGCCATGAAGGGCTGAGCTTCCGGGAACACGAACCTCTCACGAAGGGTTGTACTGACTATGGCTGACGACGAGTACCGGATCGAACACGACACTATGGGCGAGGTGCGGGTTCCCGTGGCCGCGCTGTGGCGGGCGCAGACGCAGCGCGCCGTCGAGAACTTTCCGATCAGCTTCCGGCCGCTCGAACGCACGCAGATTCGTGCGCTCGGCCTGCTGAAAGCGGCGACCGCGCTGGTCAACAAGGACCTCGGTCTACTAGACGCGCAGAAGGCCGACGCGATCGTCGTCGCTGCCCGCGAGATCGCTGACGGCGCTCACGATGACCAGTTTCCGATCGACGTCTTCCAGACCGGGTCGGGTACCAGCTCGAACATGAACGCCAACGAGGTGATTGCGTCGGTTGCCGCGAAGGCGGGCGTCACAGTGCACCCGAACGACGATGTCAACATGTCCCAGAGCTCCAACGACACGTTCCCGACCGCGACGCACGTCGCGGCGACCGAGGCCGTCGTCCGTCAGCTGATCCCGGCTTTGGACCGGCTGCATGAGGCGCTCGCGGCGAAGTCCGGCGAGTGGGCCTCGGTGGTGAAGTCGGGGCGCACGCACCTGATGGACGCCGTGCCGGTGACCCTCGGTCAGGAGTTCGGCGGTTACGCGCGGCAGGTCCAGGCGGGCGTCGAACGCCTGCAGTCGACGTTGCCGCGCGTGGGTGAACTCCCGATCGGCGGCACCGCAGTCGGTACCGGACTGAACGCGCCGGAAGGCTTCGGCACGCGGGTCGTCGCGAAGCTCGTCGAGTTGACGGGGGTCGACGAGCTGAGCTTGGCGAAAGACAACTTCGAAGCGCAGGCCGCCCGCGATGGCCTCGTCGAACTGTCCGGACAGTTGAAGACGATCGCCGTGTCGCTTACGAAGATCGCCAACGATGTCCGCTGGATGGGGTCGGGGCCGTTGACGGGCCTCGGCGAGATCGCCCTCCCGGACCTGCAGCCGGGCAGCTCGATCATGCCGGGCAAGGTCAATCCAGTTCTGCCCGAGGCGGTTACGCAGGTAGCGGCACAGGTGATCGGCAACGACGCCGCCGTCACGTGGGGCGGTGGCAACGGTGCGTTCGAGTTGAATGTCTACATCCCGATGATGGCGCGCAACGTCCTCGAATCGGTGAACTTGCTCGCGAACGTGTCGCGCCTGTTCGCCGACCGGTGCATCGAAGGGTTGCAGGCGCACGAGGAGCGGCTGCGGACGCTCGCCGAGTCGTCGCCGTCGATCGTGACACCGCTGAACTCGGCGATCGGGTACGAGGAGGCCGCCGCCGTCGCTAAACAGGCGCTGCGCGACGGCACGACGATTCGGCAGACCGTGATCGACCGTGGTCTGATCGGCGACGCGCTGTCGGTGGAGGAGCTGGACCGACGGCTGGACGTGTTGAAGATGGCGAACGTGGATCGCGAGCGGTAGAGACGGAGCTGCGCCGACGCCCTCATCGCCCCGGCGCGAGGTCGGCCGCGTGCACTCCGCGCGCGGCGATGTCGTCGGGCATCGGCTCGCCACGGAACACTGTGGCTCCGGTTCTGGCGAGCCCGTCGGCCATCTGGATGCCATAGCCGCCTTGGCCTGCGAACCAGAAGAAGCCTTCGACGTTCGGATCGAAGCCGACGACCGGTGACCGGTCTGGCGCGAAGGTCCGCAGTCCCGCCCATGACGAGCGGACGTGCCGCAGATTCAGATCGGTGACCTCGTTGATCGCCTCGATCGCGCGAGCGATCTCGAGATCGTTGGGTCGGACGTCGTGTGGGTGACTCGGCGTCTCGTCCGCGGGAGAGCACAGGAGTCCGTTGGCCTCGGGTTTGATGTAGAACGAGTCGTCGAGATCGTTGACGACCGGCAGGTCGGCGGTGGCCGGCGTTTTGGGTGCGTCGACACCGAAGATCGTGCGAATCCGCGGACTCAGCGCGGCCGACGGGGCGTCGGCGAGTTCGGCGACTCGATCGGCCCATGCGCCGGCCGCATCGACGACCACGGGTGCGGTCAACGAGTCGCCGTCGGCGAGCGTCACGGTCCAGGACCGGTTCACGCGGTTGAGGGCGGTCACCGCCGCGCGCGTGCGGATCTCGCCGCCGCGTCGCCGTAGTCCCCGGACGTAGCCCTGATGGAGTCCGTGAACGTCGATGTCGTCGGCATTCGGGTCGAGCAGCCCCGCCTCGATCGCGTCGCGGCGTAGGTACGGGGCGAGGCCGAGTGCATCGTCGGCGGACAGCATCTCAACCGCGGGTGCCTGGCGTCGGACGTCCCGGTAGAAGTCGACGAGCGCAGCGCCCCGACCGGTCCGCGCGAACACGAGGTACGGACGCGGCGTCAGAAGCGGACCCTCGAACGTCTCGGACGGATCGGCGAGGAACGCACGGCTCGCCGCGGTCAGTGCCCGAACGGTGGCGTTGCCGAATGTCTCGAGATAGAGGGCGGCCGAACGCCCGGTCGTGTGGAACGCGAGCGTGTTCTCTCGCTCGACCAGGCAGACCCGCCGGTCGGCGGCCAACTCGTGTCCGATCGATACACCGGCGATCCCTCCGCCGATCACGACAACGTCGAATGCTGTCGAATTCAAGCCGAAACCGCCTCTCGTGTGTGCCGGTGATGGCTCCAGGATAGGAGACGCCGCGAGCGATGCAGGGTTTGTGGCAGGGCAAGGCAGGGCAGGGTGGTCAGCAACAGTCAACGGAATCGGCCAAGATTGTGGTCAGTTGACGTTCATGGTGAACGATAACTGACCACAATCTTGGCCGATGAGCAGGAGGGCGGCGGCTACCGCTCCTTGGAGCGCACCCGGATGCCGCTGATCGGCACGTTCACGGTCCCGGACGGGTCGGTGAAGAAGTCGTTGCCCTTGTCGTCGACGACAATGAATGCGGGGAAGTTCTCGACGTCGATCTTCCACACGGCTTCCATGCCGAGCTCAGGGTACTCGATGACCTCCTGGCTCTTGATGCAGTCGAGAGCCAGCCGCGCGGCCGGGCCGCCGATAGATCCGAGGTAGAAGCCGCCGTGCGTATCGCACGCGGTGGTGACCTGCTTGGATCGGTTGCCCTTGGCGAGCATCACCATGGAGCCGCCCGCGGCCTGGAACTGCTCGACGTAGCTGTCCATGCGGCCGGCTGTCGTCGGGCCGAACGAACCCGACGCCATGCCCTCGGGCGTCTTCGCCGGTCCCGCGTAATAGACGGGGTGATTCTTCAGGTACTCGGGCATCGGTTCGCCTGCGTCGAGACGTTCCTTGATCTTGGCGTGTGCGATGTCGCGGGCCACGACCAACGGACCGGTCAACGACAGACGAGTTTTGACCGGATGCTTGGAGAGTTCTTCGAGAATTTCCGGCATCGGGCGGTTGAGATCGATCTGGACGACTTCGCCGCCAGCGATGTCTTCGGCGACTCCAGCGTCCGGCATGTACTGCGCCGGGTCGGTTTCGAGCTGCTCGAGGAACACGCCGTCGGCCGTGATCTTGCCGAGTGCCTGGCGATCGGCCGAGCAGGAGACTGCGATCGCGACCGGGCAGGAAGCGCCGTGGCGGGGGAGTCGGACCACGCGCACGTCGTGGCAGAAGTACTTGCCGCCGAACTGGGCGCCGATACCGAACGACTGCGTCAGCTTGAAGACCTCTTCTTCGAGCTCCTTGTCGCGGAAACCATGAGCCGACATCGAGCCTTCGGTAGGCAGATTGTCGAGGTAGTGCGCCGACGCGTACTTAGCGGTTTTGAGCGCGAACTCCGCCGACGTGCCGCCGACGACCACGGCTAGGTGGTAGGGCGGGCAGGCCGCGGTGCCGAGCGAACGGATCTTCTCGTCGAGGAACTCGAGCATCCGCTTCGGGTTCAGGATGGCCTTGGTCTCTTGGAACAGGAACGACTTGTTGGCCGAACCGCCGCCTTTTGCCATGAACAGGAACTTGTACTCTGGCCCCTTCGGGCCCTGTTCGGTCGCGTAGATCTCGATCTGTGCGGGCAGATTGGTGCCGGTGTTCTTCTCGTCGTACGTGGTGAGCGGCGCGAGCTGCGAGTAGCGCAGGTTCAGCTTCGTGTACGCGTCGTAGACGCCGCGGCTGATGGTCTCGCCGTCGTCCGCACCGGTCAGAACACCTTCGCTCTTCTTGCCCATGACGATCGCGGTGCCGGTGTCCTGGCACATCGGGAGGACACCGCCCGCCGAGATGTTGACGTTCTTCAGCAAGTCGAGGGCGACGAAGCGATCATTGCCCGATGCCTCCGGGTCGTCGATGATCTTGCGAAGCTGGCGCAGGTGCGCGGGCCGCAGGTAGTGGCTGATGTCGTGCATCGCCTCAGCGGTCAGCTTCGTGATCGCTTCCGGATCGACCTTCAGGAACTTCTGGCCTTCGACGTCGAACGTCGAGACGCCTTCGGTGGTGACGAGGCGATACGGGGTGTCGTCCTGGTCGGCCGGAAGGAGGTCGGAGTAGAGGAATTCGGGGGCTGCAGACTCACTCACGCACCGAATATTAGCGAGCGCGCGTGCATCGATGCAGGTAAGGATGGCCTATGTATCCCTTGAGACGCCGCGGTCACTGCGTTCGTGCGGATAGACCGACGTCGCGCCAGCGCCCTGCCGCAGCCGTCAGACTCGGACGTCCGTGAACGCGCCGCGATACTGTGCCGCAGGATGGGTCTCTGGCAGTCGGTCGCGACCGGTGAGCTTTCGCCGAGCGGTACCCGGCGTGTAGTCCGATTGCGCGAGACCGCGTTCACGAAGGACGGGCAGTACGTGCTCGATGAACTCGATGTACGAACCGGGAATGGTCGCGTTGACGACGTTGATCCCGCCAACCCCCGCCTGCTGCCATTCGCTGAGTCGGTCGGCGATCTGCTCCGGGGTGCCGACGATCCGCCCGCTCCGACTTCGCAGCTCAGCCAAGTCGCGGACCGTCGGCTCTCGGTCGGGGACCGCTTCGCGTAGCCACAGTAGGAAACTCTGGGTGCCTTCGGTGGTGATGTCTCCGATCGGCGTGTCCAGATCGTAGAAGCCGAGGTCAGTCCCTATCCCGCCCGCCGAATGGGCGATGATGGTGCTCGCGTCGATGAGTTCGTCGAGTTCTCGAGCCTTTCGAGCGGCTTCCGCCTCGGTGTCGCCGACGACGAACGACAGCCCTTGAAAGAACGTGATGTCGTCGCGGTCGCGTCCGGCCTCTTCGGTGAGTCTGCGAGTGTCGTCGATGAGGGCGCGGGCCGCTTCAGGCGTCGGTGACTGAATGAACTGCGCCTCGGCGTTGCGCGCCGCGAACCGTCTCCCCGTGGCCGAGGACCCGGCCTGGAACAGGACGGGAGTCCGCTGCGGCGACGGGGACGCCAGGTGCGGCCCCTCGACGCGGTAGCGGGGGCCTTCGTGATTGATCTTGTGAACGCGGTCGAAGTCGGCGTGGAGCCCGGATGCCTTGTCCTGGATCAACGCATCGTCGTCCCACGATCCCTCCCACAGCTTGTAGACGACGTCGACGTATTCGTCAGCCCACGCGTATCGGTCGTCGTGGGCGGTGATCCCGTCGTATCCGAAGTTGCGCCACGCGTTCGACGACAGGCTGGTGACGATATTCCACGCGATCCGCCCCTTCGACGCGTGATCGAGGGTCGAGATCTTGCGGGCGAAGTCGAACGGATGCTCCTGGAGGATCGAGCTGGTGATCGCTATTCCGAGGTTCTCGGTGTGTGAGGCCAAAGCGGAGGCGATGACGAGCGGATCGTTGCTCGGAATCTGCAGACCCGAGTCGACGAACTTTCGCCAGTCGCCCTGATAGTCGTCGTACAACCCGACCACGTCGGCGAAGAAGATGAAGTCGAAGTGCGCGTCCTCCAACCGTTTCGCGAGGTCGATCCAATGCTCGAGTGAGTTGAAGTCGGTCTGGCGGGCATCGGGGTCACGCCACGCACCGTGCAGGATGTGCGAAGTCGTGTTCATGACGAAGGCGGAGAACCGCAGAGGCTGAGGCATGGCGGCGACGTTACGGTCGGCGACGGCCGGAGACGCCCCTTGTAATCACGCTGACGCCAACCACACCTAATCGGCTCCGGATGCCGCATTTGCGCCCGCCGTGACGACAACCGGTGACGTGCCGCCCACCCGGTCCCTACGGTTGGCCGATCCCCCTGCCTCCCAAGGAGTGAATCCGTGTCTCGTCATGCCCACCGGCTGTTTCCGCGCGTCACCGCAGCCCTCGCGCTCGGTCTCGCCGCGTGCCTTCTGTTCGCCGCGTGCAGCGGCCCCGAACCGGGCGACGGCAGGTCGACCGGGGTAGCGCCCGCCGACGGCGAATACGTGTCCGGCGGTGTCATCGAATACGGACACGAGCAGGAGCCGCCGTGCATTCACGGCGGTTGGGTGCAGAACGCGTACCTGGCGCGCCAGTATCTGGACAACCTCGTGTCGCTCGCGGACGACGGCACCGTGGTCCCGTGGTTGGCTACGAACTGGGAAATCTCACCGGATCGCCGCTCCTACACGTTTCACCTCAAACACGGTGTCGAGTTCACCGACGGCACCCCGCTGGACGCGGCCGCCGTCAAGACGAACTTCGACCGCTACCTCGATCCGAACGAGCCGAACGGCACCGTGCTCGCCTACATCGGCGAGTACTACGACTCCGGCGAGGTGATCGACGACCACACGTACCGGCTGCACCTGAAATCGCCGTACGAGCCGCTGCTCACTGTGCTCACTCAGGGCTACTTCGGTATCCAGTCGCCGACCGCACTCGACCGAGGGCCCGCGGTCAACTGCGCGCAGCCGGTCGGTTCCGGGCCGTTCATCATCGAGCGCTGGGACCGGAACCGGAGCATCACCTTTGTGCGCAACCCGGACTACAACTCGGCGCCCGCGAACGCGAAGCACCAGGGTCCCGCCTACGTCGACAAGGTGATCTGGAAGTTCCTCAAAGACCCCGTGCTGCGGTACGGCTCGCTCACTAGCGGGTCGTCGGACGTGATCTACAACGTTCCCGCGATCAACTGGGCTGACGCGACCAAACGGTTTCAGACCTCGCAGTACGTGACCGCAGGACGTCCGAACGCGTTGACACTCAACGTCTCTCATGCGCCATTCGACGATGTGCGGGTACGGCGGGCATTGGCCTTGGCCAGTGACCGGCGCAAAGCGGTCGAGACCGCCTACCTCGGGGTGGTGCCGTACAACGCGAACGGTGCACTGAGCCAGAGCACCCCCGACTATGACGCCGAGGCAGGCGACTACCCGCACGATCCCGCGCGGGCCGATCAACTCCTCGACGAGGCCGGGTGGACCGGCCGCGACTCCGACGGGATCCGCACGAAGAACGGTCGACGACTGACCGCTCGCGTCGTGTACCCGGCGGGCGCGATCATCGGGGCCGAAGGCGCAGCGGTTCTGCAGACTGTCGCAGCGCAGGCCAGAGAGGTCGGCTTCGACCTGGCGCTCGATCCGGCGACCCAGAGCGCGTATTTCGGCGGCCAGTACAGCGGGGCCGAGACCTATGAGGCTTACGCGGGGTACTGGACGAGCCCCACGCCTGGACTGCTTCACATCAATTGGCGGCAACGACTGCCCGACAGTCCGAATCCGAACAACACCGCCTTCTACAACGATGCGGGCCTGCAGCGGATCATCGAGGCCGCCAACGGGTCGAACGATCCAGTCCGTCGTACCGGCTTGTACCGGGAGGCGCAGCGGATCATCGGAGACGACGCCCTCGCCATCGGTTTGTACACGCAGACCACGTCGATCGCCGCGACGCCGAAACTCCACGACGTGTGGATAGAGAAGTCTCAAGGCGAACCGGTGTTCGCGGATGCGAGGTTCGTCCGATGACCGCGACAGCTGTGCGGGTGGACCGCCGACCCCCGACTGACTCATTCCGACGACGCGTGCCGCGTCCTCGCCGGGGTGTCGTGAGGTGGCTCGCCAAACTCGTTTCGGCGCTCGTCGTTCTGTTCGTGGCAGCGTCGATCACGTTCCTCCTACAGATGTTCGCGCCGGGCGACCGCGCCACCCTTCTCCTGAACCTCACTGAAGGGACAGCGAAGGAGCGAACCGCGGACGAACTCGCGCCGGTGAACGCCGAGTACGGATTCGACGACTCCGTATGGCGGCAGTACCTGCACTACATCGGGGGTCTGCTCCGAGGCGATCTCGGCACGTCGTACCAATTGCAGCAGCCGGTCACCGAGGTCATCGCCGAACAGGTCACCCCGACCCTGGTCCTCACGTTTTCGGCCCTCGTCGTCGCGTGGCTGCTCGTCTTGTTTCTGACCACTCTCACTGCGGGGAGGCGCGGTACGTGGGGCGCCGTCGGATCGCTGATCGAGACGGTCAGTGCCGGGCTCCCTCAGTATTGGGTCGGTTCGATCCTGCTGGTCGTCTTCGCGATCGGCCTCGGATGGTTCCCCGTCGAGAGCGGAACCGGTGTGCACGGACTGATCCTGCCGGTGCTGACATTGGCGATACCGTTGGCGGGTTTTCTCGGCCAGACGACGCGCGACGAGTTCGCGCGGGCGCTCGACCAGCCGTTCGTGCTCACTGCTCGAAGCCGCGGACTCAGCGATATCGCGGTACGGGCACGCCATGTCTTGCGACATTCGGTCCTTCCGGCGGTCACTGTGTCTGGCTGGGCGATGGGCGCTCTGCTGTCCGGGGCGGTGATCGCCGAGACGGTGTTTGCTCGGGCCGGGATCGGACAGACGCTGGTGGCTGCCGCGTCGGCTCGGGACATCCCCTTGGTCAGCGGCATCGTCATCTTCGTCGCTGTCGTCTACACCGTCGCCAACCTGGTTGTGGACGCCCTCTACACCTTCATCGACCCGCGGATTGAGGTCCCATGACCACCACTGACCCCACTACGCTGCTGGAATCGCTTCGGACGAGGAATCCGCTCCCCGAGGTGCGACGCCGCCGACTTCGAGTGTCGCCGGGCCTCGCCGCCGCACTCGCCGTCCTCGTCGTCCTGTCGGTCGCACTCATCGCACCGACCGCACTCGCCCCGCACGATCCGTTCGCCATCGACCTGGACAACGTGTTGGCCCCGCCGAGTTGGGCGCACCCGTTCGGGACCGATCTCAACGGGCGCGACCTGTTCAGCCGTGTTATCGCCGGAACCCGACAGTCGCTCGGAATCGGATTCGGCGTTGTCGCGGTGGCGACGGTGATCGCCGTGATCCTCGGTATCGCCGCAGGCCTATCCGGGCGCGTCGCCCGGGCCCTGGCGAACCGGTCGATCGAGATCCTGTTTGCGTTCCCGACCATCTTGCTCGGACTGCTTCTGGTGTCGGTGTTCGGTCCGGGATCGGTGACACTGATCTTCGCGGTGGGTATCGGTATCGCGCCGGGGTACGCGCGCATCGTGCGCGGGCAGGTGTTGGCGGTGCGCAGTGCGCCGTATATCGAGGCGGCGACCGCGCTCGGACACTCGCGCACCCGAATTCTGTTGCAGCACATCGCGCCCAACTCGCTGAGACCGATGATCGTCACGGTGACTCTCGGTGTCGGACAGGCGATCATTTGGGCATCCGGACTCGCGTATCTGGGCCTCGGCGTCCCGCCGCCCGCCGCCGAGTGGGGTGCCCTCCTCGACTCCGGCCGAACCTTCATCACCGTCGCCTGGTGGCTGGAGATACTCCCCGGCCTGGTCATCGTGATCGTAGCTCTCGCATTCACCACTGTGGGACGCCATCTCGGCGCCCGACTCGAAGGAGACCGCTCATGACTATCGACGAGGCGACCCGGCTCGCGGACGTACCTCGATCCGCGGACGAAGGTCGAATCCCTGACCGCCGGCCGCTTGCGGAGGTCGACGATCTCCGCGTGTCGTTCAACGGCACCGAAGTCGTCAAAGGTGTTTCGTTCACAGTCGACGCGGGGCAGTGCCTCGCGATCGTCGGAGAATCCGGTTCTGGAAAGTCGGTGACCGCCCGCACCCTCGTCGGACTGACCGGCGACGGAGCTGAAATCAACGCGCGCACACTGGAATTCGACGGTCGGTCGCTTCTCGGTCTGCGAGACCGGGAGTGGCGGTCGATCCGTGGACGTGACATCGGGTTCGTCCTGCAAGACGCGTTGGTGTCCCTCGACCCGCTACGAAAGGTCGGCAGGGAGATCAGTGAGTCGTTGTCGACGCACCAGCGGAGACGGTTCGGTCGGGTAGCGCGGACCGAGCGGGCCGACGAAGTCATTGAGCTGCTCGATCTGGTCGGCGTGCCCGAACCGCACGTGCGGGCACGTCAGCGGCCGCACGAATTGTCCGGCGGACTCCGCCAGCGGGCGCTCATCGCATCCGGACTAGCGAACGATCCGCGGCTCCTGATCGCCGACGAACCGACCACAGCGCTCGACGCGACTGTTCAAGCCCAGATCCTCGACGTGCTGAACGAGGCGAAGCGCCGCGGAAATGGGCTCATTCTCATCTCACACGACCTCGCGGTCGTCGGTCGGCTCGCCGACACCGTCGCAGTGATGCGCGCGGGGGAGGTCGTCGAATACGGGACGGCGAGGCAGATCCTCACCGCACCCGCACACGACTACACCAAGGGGCTGCTCGCGTCGGTTCCGTCGAGAGCGTCCAAGGGGACGCTGCTGACGAACGGCGCGCGACTGGACGAACCGCAGCCTGTGGTCGATGGGCCGGCCGCGATCAGGGTGCGCGACGTCCGGAAAGCCTTCACTGGAAAGAACTCTACGAGTAAAGCCGCAGTTCAAGGCGTGAGTTTCGATCTCCAGCCGGGGCGCACTCTGGGGATCGTCGGAGAATCAGGGTCGGGCAAGACGACGACCGCCCGCATGGTGCTTGGGCTGACCACACCCGATTCGGGGACTGTGGAACTCGGCGGGAAGCCGTGGAGCGAGTTGACCGATGCGGAACGGCGATCGCGCCGGAACGACATATCGGTGATCTACCAGGACCCGCTGAGCTCGTTCGATCCGAGGTGGACGGTCGAACATGTCATCGCGGATGCGTTGCGCGGCACGGGCGTTCGAGGCGCGGCGCTCGATGATCGGATCGGCGAACTACTCGACCACGTCGGCTTATCGGACGGCTTCCGAACTCGACATCCGTTGAAGCTGTCGGGCGGCCAGCGTCAACGAGTCGCGATCGCGCGAGCACTCGCGCCCAATCCGTCGGTGATCGTCTGCGATGAGCCGGTGTCCGCGCTTGACGTATCGATTCAGGCGCGCATCCTCGATCTGCTGGCGACTCTCCAAGCCGAGAGTGGAGTCGCATTGCTCTTCATCTCCCACGACCTCGGCGTCATCCACCACATGAGTGACGACATTCTCGTCATGCGCGGCGGTCAGGTCGTCGAGTATGGGAAAGCCGACGACGTCTTCGAACGTCCGCGACACCAGTACACGAGAGACCTTCTGGCCGCGGTGCCGCGGATCGACGAGGCAGTCGACTGATTACACAGTGCAGGCTGGCCGGGGAGTCCGAGTGACTCCCCGGCCAGTGTGTGTCCTGGTCAGAAGTAGCCGTTGGCCGGCAGTGGTTGACCGGTCAGGATGTCGGCACCGACTGCCTGCGCTTTGAGGCGCCTCGGGTTGTGCAGGGTGATTGTCCGAATGTTTCGCCAATGACGGTCCAGGTCTTTGGTGCGACTCGACGCTGACGCACCGCCCGCTTCGAACAGCACGGTTGCCGCACGTGTAGCCAGATCATCCAGAACCACCTTGGTCTTGGACACCGCTACCGCGGCCGTATTCGCTAGTGGCGCGTCCGGAACGCCGTCGACGGCGGATTCGGCGGCCGTGTCGAGCGTGTCGGCGGCGGCCAGCACGGTGGCCTCGGCGACGAACGCGAGCGAGGCTAGTTCGCCGACCACCTGCTGCACCGACGGGTCGTCTGACGGCGACAGGGAATCGGCGTGCGAGAAGTTTCGGCTACGTGCCAGGACGAGGTCCTTCGCGTCGGACACGACAGTGCGCAGAATCCCCGCGACCACCGCGTGCAGATAGAGCTGGACGAACGCACCCTGTGTCGACGGCGGTCGGTCGTCGCGGTCGAATCGTCGGACGATCTCTTCCGGATGAACGATGACGTCGGTGAACCGTGTGGTGCCCGACCCGGTACGCCGCTGGCCGAAGCCGTCCCAGTCGTCGAGGATCGTCACGCCTGCTCGGTCGGTGGGGATGACCACCGCGGTAGGGGTCGCATCGTCGTCGACCGCCCATACGCTGACGAAGTCGGAGAACAGAGTGCC
Source organism: Gordonia abscondita (assembly GCF_032711245.1). GTDB lineage: Bacteria > Actinomycetota > Actinomycetes > Mycobacteriales > Mycobacteriaceae > Gordonia. The sequence goes on along the minus strand of NZ_CP128986.1, from coordinate 493,067 downwards.
GGTGGTGTAGAACTTTTCGCCGTTGAGTCGGTAGTTGTCACCAGTGCGGGTGAGCGTGGTCGAGAACTCCTGGCTGCCTGCGGGACGGCCACTTCGCTCGCTGGTCGCGTTTCCGAACACTTTCCCGTCGCCGACGTGTTCTAAGAGTCGGTCGGTAGCTGGGCCCTGTGCAGCCAAGAAGTCTTCGGTGAGCCAGAAGTGGGTCCGGTAGATGTGGGCGACAGTGGGGTCAGCCTCCGCGAGGTCGATGATCGCCGCGAACAGTTCCCGCAGAGTCGATCCGGCACCGCCTCGTTCGACAGGGAGGCGGAGGCGACCGTAACCGGAGTCGGCGACGGCCCGAACTTGATCGAACGGGTTGATGTCGCCGAGTTCACGTTCGACGGCGCCCTTCGCGATGTCGGCGAGTAGGTCGGTGAAAGTTGTTGGTGCTGGTGCGGTGGTGGTCACAGAGGTTCTCCTGTAGCTCGAGTGCGCTCGCCGCACGAATGTACGATCTCGCGGGTCGCGGGTGAAGGCATTGGGGCGGTCTGGGTTAAACGTCGCCGCGGGACCATCACGTCCGTACTCCGTTCGAACGACGGCCGGTCACCGCTGGCCTCGCCACGTCGATAGTCCAGTTGTCGGGTCGGCAAGTCGGGCAGCACAGGAGTTCAGATGAGACGCACTATCGCTGTTCTAGTCGCCGCGATGCTCGTAGCGGTCGCCGATGCCACCGCCGGATGCTCGACCGCCGGATGCTCGACTGCCGGATGCTCGACTGGGGGAGTCGATGCGGTGGCCGGACAAGTCGCTCCGTCGACCCGTGGGAATCCATGTGACTTCGCTGAGGCCGACTCGCTCGGCTACCTCACGGTGGGCGGCGACGTCGCCGCGCAGATGGCGCAGCCCTTCGTCTTCGACCGCGTCGACTGCGCCGGTACGACGGCAATCGCCTACACGATGGCCGACGGCGTCACGCCGGTGATGGCGGTCAGGTTCCAATACTCGGTGGGTATGTGGCGGCCGATCGCAGTGCATCCGGCCACGACCCGGCCGGACACGATGAAGGAGAACAGGTGAACCACCACCGCGCGGTTGGCGGCCCGTTCGGGGCGCACGGGTCCGTACGCTCGGACGCGTGGACATTCCCGCCGCATTGAACTCCCAGCGTCGCCTCAGCGACGACTGGGCGGACTGGCTCGACCGACTCCCGCGCCTGTGCGACGACCTCCTCGACGAATGGGCGTTGACGTCGACGGGCGACCCGATGCACGGGTTCGCGTCGATCGTCCTCCCGGTGCGTGGCGGTGTCGGCGACGCGGTCCTCAAGATCGGCTTCGACCGATCGCCCGAGACGCGGCAGGAACACCTCGCGCTCCAGCATTGGGCTGGCGACGGTGCGGTCCGGATGTTTCGGGCCGACCCGAACCGCCGGGCGATGCTTTTGGAACGCTTGTACGAGCAGGATCTGACCCAGGAGTGGGACCTGCAGGCGTGCGAGATCGTCGCCGGCCTGTACCGGCGACTGCACCGGCCCGCGCCGCCACGGTTGACGCGGCTCACCGATTTCCTCGGCCCGTGGTTGGATGCGCTCGACCGCGACGCTGCTGACGTTCCGATGCCGCCGCGACTCGTCGAGCAGGCGTTGGCGCGGGGGCGTGCGTTTGCCGACGATCCGGCGTCGAACGGCGTGATGATCCACGGCGACCTGCACTACGGGAACGTGCTCGCCGCCGATCGGCAGCCGTGGCTGGCGATCGACCCGCAGCCGATGTCGGGCGACCCGCACTACGAGATCGCCCCGCTGCTGTGGAACCGGTGGGATGAGATGTCCGGCTACCTGCGCGAATCGATCCAGCGCCGCTTCTACACGACGGTCGAGGCGGCCGGGTTCGACGACGAACGTGCCCGCGACTGGGTGATCGTCCGCATGGTCCTCAACGCGCACTGGGCCGTCGCCGACGCCAAACGCATGCGTCGCGGCCTCACCGACGACGAACGGGCGTGGATCACCACATGTATCAGCGTCGTCAAAGGGGTGCAGCGGTGATGTTCGCTCTGGCCGACGTCACCGAGACGACTGTAAGCACACCCGACTGTCGTTTGTCGCCGTAGTCCGGTCGCGCGTTCAACCTCGGGCTCGGGCTGCCAGGACGGACGGCGCGACCTGGTCGGGGAAGATGTTCCGCTTCGGCGAGATCTGGTCGATCGCCCGCAACCGCGTCGCGTACCGTGCCAACGCGCGACGATCCGAGTCGGACGGCTCGACGCCCAGGTATGCGCATGCCACCGGATGCTGGATCGCCCGAACCGCGGCCGTCGGCAACTTCTTGAAATACCAGTCGTCCGGGTGCAGCAGTTGCTCGCGGTACCAGTCGTATCCGGGATTCGGATCGAGTTGTGTCGCGAGCGCCTCGTCGAAGTACTCGTAGAACTCGCCGACCGTCGCAGGCATCAGACGATCGGAGATCCCGTAGCGGCGGTACCACTCGCACGTCTCCCGATACAACTGCTCGCGGCCGTCGTCGTCGAGCCCGTCGAAGAAGTACTCGACACACGCGAACAGCGCGTCGACGTAGGTGGCGTGCTCGAAGAAGAAGATCTCTGGATTGAGCGCGTGATACCGCGTGCCGTCGGGCGTTTGGCTGCGAAAGTGGTCGTGGGCATAGCGGATCAGCCGGATCTCGTCGAAGTCCGATTCGTACGCTGCGCGGATGATGCACGGCGCCGTCCGCCTTTTGTGAACGAACACCCGCCGCCGCACGAGCGAGAACTCGTGGGTCGCCGACGCGATCGCCGGATGCAGCATCTGCAACGAGACTGCGCGGCAGATGGACATCACGAACCGTCGATCGCCCAAGTATCGCCAGATCAGGGAGTCGGCGTCGAGCGCGACGTGAGCCCTCACACCAACGGTCGGCCGAAACGGTTCCGGCGGCGGGTGTCCCACAAGAGGATCTTGAACGACAGCTGGGACAGCCATAACGGTCTGCGCCGTTCCTTGCGAACCTGTGTGGCGACATAACTGTCGAACCAGCGCTGATCCTCTGCGGACCACTCGACGCGCAATGCGTCCCGGAACTCTTGCGGGAGGTATCCGATCGTGCGACGGTACTTGACTGGGCCGAACTTGCGTTGAACGAATTCGCTCGCATATCCGAAGTTCGCGATGTCGAGCAGGAAGTCGCGCACCTCGTCGCTGATGTCGATTTTGGTGATTTGCTCGTTCCAATAGACGTCGAACGCGGCGCGGTCGGCCGGCCACATCTCGGCGGGCATCTGCAAGGTGGTGCCGCACACCTTGCCCTGCTGGTAGAACTGCTCGCGCAGGTCGCCCGTCAGTGGACCGCGGACGCGTTCGTAGATGTCCTCCCAGCCGAAGTACAGGCATGCGGCGACCCACAACTGCAGTTCGGCGTGCATGGCGTTGTATTCGACCGGGCTGTCGTCGGTAGACCGCACTTGCGCGTGCTGACGGTTGACGGCCTGGCGGTAGCGGCGACGATCGTTGGCGTTCCCGAACACCGCGACCGCCAGGTACGACGCCGTCGTCCGTGCGCGCTTGACCGGATGCGTGTCGAGTCGTCCGTTCTCGACGGTGCTGTGCGCGACGCCGTAGCCGACGGCCGGATTGGCCAACTGCATGATGACGTTCGCGGTCGACATGGTGCTGCCCATCGACAGCAATGATCTGCCGAACATGCTCGCGTCGAGTCCGTCGAGTTCCTCTCGGCTCACCTTCTTCGGCTTCGCGTCGTCTGTCTGCTGGTCCTGTGAGATCACGCCACCCCAATCTGAATACGAGTGTATTCAAATTAGCGCATCGTGCTCAGCCCGTCGAGTTCACGCCCGTCCTTTCGGGACCGGATGCGTGCTAGTAATTCTGGCGGTCAGTGCATCGGGGTCGGCTCGGCGGTCGCCTCAATGGTTTCTTCGGCGCTCTTGGGGCGGCGCACGAGGAGCGAGAGGACGACGGCGAGGATTGCGAAGCCGGCACCCCAATAGAACGCTTGGTGGATGCCGTGCGCTTGGGCTAGCACCGGCTCGACGCCGTTCTTGATTTCTGATGTCATCGATCGGGTCATCACGGTGATGAAGAGTGCGGTGCCCGCGGCTCCCGCGAGCTGCTGAAGGGTGTTCTGGATGGCGCTCGCGTGCGAGTACATCTGTGGCGGAACTGAGCCGAGCGCCGATGTCATGAGCGGCGTCATCATCGATCCGAGTCCCAGACTCAACAGCACGTGGATGCCGACGACCTTCCACTCCTGGTTGGTGAAGATCCAGAACTCCGATGTGGCGGGTTCGGCGTTGAGCGTGGTGAGCAGGATCAGCGCGACGGTCACGAGGATCGCCCCGGGTGTTACCAGCGGGCGTGGCCCGACTTTGTCGTAGAGCGCGCCGACGAATGGTGCGATCAGACCCATCATGAGTCCGCCGGGTAGCAGGACTAGGCCGGTCTCCATGGTGCTGGCGTGCCACACGTTCTGCATGAACAACGGCAGCAGCATGATCGCGCCGAACAACGCGGCCATCGCGACGAGCAGGATGATGATGCCGACGGTGAAGGTTCGGGTCTTGAACGGGCGGAGATCGAGGAGCGCGGATTCGGTGGCTTGCAGGCTGATCTGCCGCCATACGAACAGGGCGAGTCCGACGACGCCGATCACTATGGGCACCCACGGCGGCATCGGGGTATCGCCGGTCGCGGCTTCGCCGATGCTGTTGAGCCCGTAGATCAGGCCGGCGAACGCGACGACCGATAGGAGGACGGATGTGATGTCGAACGGGGCTTTGCGCGGGGTGGTGATGTTGCGGACGAGGACGATGCCGAGGATCAGGGCGAGTGCGGCGATCGGCAGCATAAAGTAGAACATCCACCGCCAGTCGAGGTGATCGAGGATGGCGCCGGAGATCGTCGGACCGGTCGCGGGGGCGACGGCGATGACGATCGAGATGAAGCCCATGACAGTCCCGCGTCGTTGTTCGGGGATGAAGGTGAGGACGGTCGTGATCATCAACGGGATCATCGCCGCGGTGCCGGACGCCTGGATGACACGGCCGATCACCAGGATGCCGAAGCCTGGGGCGACAGCGGCCAGCAGCGTACCTGCGGTGAACAACGACATCGCGGTGATGAACACGGCGCGCGTCGAGAAGCGTTGCAGCAGAAAGCCGGTAGTTGGGATGACGACGGCCATCGTCAACATGAACGCGGTGGTCAGCCACTGTGCGGTGCTGGCGGTGATGTTCAGGTCGACCATCAGCACGGGGATCGCGACGCTCATGATCGTCTCGTTGAGGATCATCACGAATGTTGCGACCAACAGCAGTCCGATGACGAGCTTGACCGAGGCGGGTGGCGGCGCGTCGGGTGTTTCGGGCGTGGCCGCCTCGGGGGTGCGGTCGTCGACACTCACGACGTGTCCTTTCGGATAAGAATGCGCGGGATGCGCGACAGGTCAGAAAATTGCTCTCATGCAGAGTCCTTGGTTCGGACTACAGGTGTCAACTGATTTCGCGGTAGACGGGACTGTGCCGGAATCCGCGGGTCTTGTCGGCGTGGCCTTGTTTGCGCGATCGGCCCTGACGACGTGAGGCGTTGCTGTCGGCCCGGACGACGGGTCGGCGGCCGCAACCTCGTTGGTGCCAGGCATCGACCTGATGCGGCCCGGCAGGATTTCGCCAGTGCCCCCAGTCGGGTTCGAACCGACACTTTACGGATTTTAAGTCCGTTGCCTCTGCCAGTTGGGCTATGGGGGCGCGAGAACAAGCATGCCAGGCCGAGCGGATGCGTAGGTTGGGGGTCACCTGTTGAACCCTGAAGGAGCTCGGAATGACTGACATCAAGAAGGTTGTGGTTCTCGGCACCGGCGTGCTCGGATCGCAGATCGCGTTCCAGACCGCCTACAGCGGATTCCACGTCACGGCCTACGACATCAACGATGCGGTGATCGCCACGGCGAAAGAACGATTCGCGGGTTTGGTCGAGACGTACAAGAACGAGGTCGCGGGCGCAGCGGACGGCAAGGCCGAAGCCGCCCTTGGAAATTTGAGCTACGCCACCGACCTCGCTGACGCCACGACCGACGCCGACCTCGTCATCGAGGCCGTGCCAGAGGTCCTCGAACTCAAACGCGGCATCTATGCGACGCTCGGCCAAGTGGCCCCAGCCAAGACGGTCTTCGCCACCAACTCGTCGACACTGCTGCCGAGTGACCTCGCCGACGCGACCGGCCGCCCCGACCGCTTCCTAGCCCTGCACTTCGCCAACCGGGTCTGGTCGTCTAACACCGCAGAAGTGATGGGGACGGCTCGGACTTCGTCGGACGTATTCGACACAGTCGTCGAATTCGCTTCCGAGATCGGCATGGTTCCGATCCCAATCCATAAAGAGAAGGCGGGATACGTCCTCAACTCGCTCCTCGTCCCATTCCTCAACGCCGCCCTCGACCTCGCCGTCGGCGACTACGCGGCACCCGCCGACGTCGACAAGACGTGGCGGATCGGCACGGGTTCGCCACTCGGCCCCTTCCAGATCTACGACATCGTCGGGCTCAACACGCCGTACAACATCCTCGTCAACGGCGACGCCCACGAGCAGGAACTCGCCGAGTGGCTCAAGCGCAACTACATCGACCAGGGCAAACTCGGCATCGCGGCAGGCGAAGGGTTCTACAAGTACAGCTGACGCGGTGCGACCAGTGGTAGAAACACTTCGTCGACGATCGCTTCGAGAGTCCCGTCGGGAACCGCGCCTAACGACATCATCACTTCGTGGCGGAAGAGGCTGTACGGGACCGCACGGGCTAAGGGGGTCAGCCGCGCCGGATCGATCTCGCCGCGCTCCACGCCACGGTCGAGAATCTCGTCGATCGCAGTCCGAGATCGTCCGAGCAGCAGTTCGCGGACCTCGCTTGGGGTCGACCCCGTCTCCGCGTAATAGTCGCCGAGACTCGCGCTGAGCAGGACGAGGAAATTTGATCGTTGCCGATTCGACCGCCGCAACGCGGCGAGCAGGTCGCCCCGCACACTGCCAGTGTTCGGGGCGGAGACGTCCTCGGTGGCCCCATGGTGTCGGATTGCGGCCCGCAGAAGCTCCGCGCGCGTAGCCCACCGGCGATACAAGACCGGCCTGCTCGTCCCCGCTCGTTCGGCGACCGCCTCGAACGTGAACCCCTCGTAACCGCGGTCCGTCAACTGGTTCCACGCGGCGTCCAGAATCGCCTCTTCTAATTCGGCGCCGCGCCGGCGTGTCACCTTCCCGTCATTAAGATTCACTTGCGCATCTTAACCCAGGCTCGTAGTGTCGTCTCCGTTATTTAAGATACGGATTCGAATCTAAGGAGTTGTGGTGTCGACGACGACCGTAGATGCAGTCCCCGCCGAGGCGAAACGCGTCGCCGTCGCCGTGATTGCGGGCCTCATCGCGCCGATCCTCGACACGACTATCGTCACGATCGCGTTCGACGAGCTCACCCGCGAACTCGACTCGACAGTCGACACGGTGCAGTGGACCAGCACCGCATATCTACTCGCGCTCGCCGTCGCCGTGCCGTTGGCCGGATGGGCGGCTACTCGCTACGGCTCGCGTCGTGCTTGGCAGGTTGGAGTCGGTGCGTTCCTCATCGGTTCCGCGCTCTGTGCCGCCGCATGGAATGTGCAGGCGCTCATCGCATTCCGTGTCGTTCAGGGGATCGGCGCCGGCCTGTTGTTCCCGCTTATGACATCGATTCTCGTCGCAGCGAGTGGAGGTCGCGCCCTCGGCCGACTCGTTGCCATGGTGTCGCTCCCGACAGCGCTCGGCCCCATCCTCGGTCCGGTGATCGGTGGACTCATTCTGCACTGGCTCAACTGGCACTGGCTGTTCCTCGTCAACGTGCCCATCTGCTTGGTCGCGCTTGTCCTGTCGTCGCGGATCCCCGACGATCGTCGGCCAGATGCGCCCGGCCTCGACTGGACGGGCTTGATTCTGATGGCGCCGGGCCTGGCGATGCTCTTGCTCGGACTCTCGAACGCGCACGCCGGCATCGTGCGGACTGACGTCCTCGCGCCCGTCGCGATCGGCGTGTTGCTTCTCGCGGTGTTCGCGATACGGTCCGTGCGGGCGACCGGGGAGACCCTCCTCGACGTCGGAGTTCTCGGCTTCCGCAACGTGGCAGCGTCGTCGATCGGACTGTTCTTCTTCGGTCTCGCCACGTTCGGCGCGATGCTCGCTCTACCGCTCTACTTTCAGCAAGTTCGTGGGGAATCGGTCCTCGGCGCGGCCCTCATTCTCATCCCGCAGGGAGTCGGAGCGCTCGCAAGCCGCTCGCTCGCGGGTCGCTTCACCGACACCGTCGGAGCGCGGTGGGTCGCGGTCGCTGGGTTCGCCGTCGTCGCCGTCGCGACCATCCCCTTCGCTGTCGCGGACGACGCGACGAGCACCATCTGGCTCGGAGCCGCGCTGCTGGTCCGCGGGCTCGGACTAGGGATGCTCCTCAGTCCAGTGATAGCGTCCGGGTTCGTCGGACTCCCCGGCGCCTACCGGCACGACGCATCGATGACGACGCGCAGCTTCCAGCAGGTCGGCGGATCAGTCGGGAGTGCGATGGTCGCAGTGGTCATCACCGCCGGAGCGACACAGATCGCCGGATTCCAGGGAGCCTTCTGGTGGACGACGGCGCTCACCGCTGTCGGATGTGCGCTCTCCTTCCTGCTGCCCGGCCGGGAGAAATGAACCCGCTGAGGACTTCGGCACTTTTAATCGGCCTGGCGCCGATAAAAAGTGCCGAAGTCCGCACAGGTCCGGAACAACTCCGCCGCACCGAGTGTTGAACACCCCTGACACCCGCTCATCGGAGGAGCACCATCATGCAGGTCGAGATCTGGACCGACGTCAACTGTCCATTCTGTTACCTCGGGAAGAAGCGGTTCAACGACGCACTCGACCAGTTCGAGCACGCGAACGCGGTCCAGGTGACACACCGCTCGTTTGAACTCGATCCGACAGTGCCCGCCGGGACGTCGGGCAGTGTCATCGAACACCTCGCGCACAAGTACGGGCGGACTCTCGAACAGGCGGCCGATGGCGAACGCCAGCTCGGCGCCGCCGCGAACGACGCTGGCCTGGACTATGTGACGTCGGGACGCGACTACGGAAACTCGTTCGACATGCATCGACTCCTGCACTGGGCGAGAACGCTCGGCCGACAGGAAGCGATGCTCGACGCGCTGTACCTCGCGAACTTCGCCGACGAAGCGGCACTGTTTGGCAGCGACGAACGGCTCGTCCATGTCGCTGTCGGCGCCGGATTCGACGAAGCCGCCGTCGCAGACGTGGTCGGTGACAAGACGCGCTACGCCGATGACGTCCGCAGCGACGAAGCGCAAGCCCAAGAGTTCGGCGTGCAAGGTGTCCCGTTCTACGTTTTCGACCGCACGTACGCGGTGTCCGGTGCCCAACCCGTCGAGACCTTCGCGCAGGCGTTGACCCAGGCGTGGGGCGACCGGCCCGCCGCACCCCAGATATTGAATGCCGACGGCGACGCCTGCGGACCCGACGGATGCGCGGTGCCGCAGTAGCGGGCACTGCCTCACCCGACCCGGTCGGCCGGCGGACGGACTATGGGGCGGTGGCCAGGTAGTCGGGGAAACCGTATTGGTCGTGGGGTCCGATGACGGCGAACTCGAAGAGGCCGTCGCCGGTGAACACGTTGTCGCCGACGGTGCAGGTGAAGGTGGAATAGTGGTCGACCGGACAGAACATCTTCATCGTCGGATCGAGCTCGGAGACCTTGTTGCGGAGCGCCTCGACCTTCTCGTCGCCTTGCCACATGCCGTGACGCCAGTCCTGCTCCAGACCGTAGCCGGTGCCGAAGCCGATGTAGTTCGCGACGTGCGGTGCGCAGTCCACCCGCGTCGTCGTGCCGTCGGGTTTCACGAACCGCAGCGTCGCACCAGTGGGTTCGCGTGTGCCCGAGCGGAATTCGATCTCGTGTTCCACACGGCCCAACCATTCCGGCTCGCGCGCGGAGTCGTTCCACACGCGTTTCGCGTCGCCCATGATCCGTTCGCCCGTCCTTAATTCCTGGACCACCACGACGATTGAGAACTCGTCGAACCGCATCACCGCGTAGATCCAGAAGAACGACGACGCATCACTGTCGGCGGCGCGACGTCCGGGCGGCTCCGCTTCACCGACTGGCCGCACACCCCATGATCGGTCACGGTTGCCGCGCCACGTATCTGGTTGGACGTCGAACTCGATGCCGTCCACCGTCAACGCACCCGTCCATGTGCCGCACTGGACGAACCGCATCGTGTCGAATGTGACCCGCTCCAGCTGCCGCTGAAAGTGTCTCGGCTCCAGTACTGCGGGCCCTTCGGCGTCGAAGACGAGGTCGAACGCGACGTCACCGTGCCCCGGCGCCATCGATATCCGCAACCGCTGCAGACCTTCCAATACCTGTACTTTCAATGGTCCGATCGAAAGGTCGTTCCGGTTGTCGCCTAACGCTTTCGACGCCCGGACCACGATGTGGTCGTCCCTGTGGCGGACTACTGCGAAGCCGTCAACTACTCCGAGATTCGGGTAGACGCCCAACCCGACGATCAACCACGGATCAGGTTCACTTCCGCGCATGTCGCCGTGACAGTTGAAGTAGTAGCGGTCGTAGAAATTCCGGTCCGACGTACCGACGTGGCGGACTACCTCCGCGACTTGGTGGATCGGGAAGTCGTCCATCTCCGAGAGGGTCATGATCCCGACTCCGCTCGATCGGCGGGGGAGGCGATCTCTGCCCAATACGTTCCGGCCATCATCGCTTCGACGCTCGCGCGATGCATGATCATGTCGTCGGGATCGGCGGGTTCTGCTGCCTGGCCGAAACGGATTGCGCGACATTGGATTCGATACATGATGACGGCGTGGATCAAGGCCGCGTACAGAGTGTAGAAGTCGAGGTCGGCGGGTGCGTGGCCGGTCTGCCGCTCGTACTCCGCGGACACGTCGTCGCGCGTCAGGAAGTCGGGCAGGCCCGCCATGCCGGCGAGCTCGGTGATGTCCTGGAAGAAGCGGTGGATGAAGATCATCCATGCGATGTCGAGTTCGCGCGGACCGATCGTCGCCATCTCCCAGTCGAGGACTGCTGCGGGCGAATAGTCGTCGTACACGATGTTGCCGATGCGCGCATCGCCCCAACACAACACTGGTTCCGACTGCTCGGGCATGTGTTTGTCGACCCATGCGAACCCGCGCTCGATCAACGGCGCACCGGCCCGTCCTTCGGACGCCCAACGGTAGAATTCGCGCAACCTGCCGACGTGTGCGCGCAACGGATCTTCGCCCGACGCGATGACGGGGACTCCGACACTCGGCAGGGGAGCGGCGTGAATCTTCGCGAGCACCCCGACCGACTCGGTTACGAGCCGTTGCTGCTGGTCGGGCGTCCCTTCGGACACCCATGACCCGAATGTGTATGGCATCACGTCCGGCGGAACCTCGCCGTCCACACGGTTCATCACGAAGAACGGTGCGCCCAGCGGCGCCGGGTCAGGTTCGGACCACCACAGCCGCGGCACCGGCACCTCGGTGTGCTCGGCGATGTGGCGGATGAGTTGGAATTGGCCGTCGAGGTCGTAGGAATCGAATACCGGGTCGCTGTCGGGCATCGGCGCGACACGAGCGACGAGCGCCTGGTCGATGCCGTCGATCACGGCGGAGACGAGCAGCGTCTCGCTCGACATTCCGTTGGCCGACGGGATGTCGACTGCGGTGACTTGCGCGTGCGGCCCCGCACGTTTCTTGAGCCACGCGTCTAAGCGTTCGCGGAGCCATTCCGGGTCGCGGCGCGACTCGTTCGGCCGCGCTACCTGGGCTCCGTCGTCTGCTGTGATTGGGGACATAGTTGGATTGGAACACGTTTCAGTACGCGGTGGGCTGGAAGATGATGATCCGGCACTCGACTCCGGCTGGTGATCACGGTAAGTTATCGGCGTTAACGTAACGATGGAATCTTTTGGGGGACCCGTGTTCGCACGCCTTGCTCAGCGAGTTGTCGCCGCACCGAGGATCGTCTTGTCGATCGCCGTCATACTCATCGCGTTGAGCGGGGTGTACGGGCTCGGAGCAGCGCAGAAGATGTTGTCGGGCGGATTCGAGGACCCGTCGGCCGAATCCAGTCACGCCAACCAGGTGCTCGACGAGAAGTTCGACCGCGGCGGGATGCAATTCACCATCAAGCTCGACGGCGCCGCCGATATGAGCACCGACCCGGATGCGCTCGCCGCTCGCGACGAGATCCTCGCGATCCTCGACCGCGAGTCCGTCGCCGACGGCGGCTACGTGCAACAGCCGGTCCTGACGGTGTGGACCTCGCCGGACCTGGCCGGTGAACTCCTCAGCGCCGACAAGACGTCCACGCAGATCGTCACGTCCATCGCGGGCGGCGACGAGGAAGCGCCCGGGAATGCCGAAGAGCTCGCTGCCCTGATTGGTACGCAGCGGCACGGCATCGACATCTCCACCGGCGGCATGGCGCTCGTCTACGGCCAGATCAACGAACAAACGTCGAAAGACCTCGCCGTCGCCGAGGCGATCGCCATCCCGATCAGCTTCCTGCTGCTTATCGTCGTGTTCGGCGGAGTGGTCGCCGCACTGCTGCCTGTCCTCATCGGCGGCGTCGCGATCGTCTGCACTCTCGCGTTGCTTCGTCTGATCACGTCGTTCGCCGACGTCTCGATTTTCGCGCTCAACCTCACCACCGCGATGGGACTGGCGCTCGCCATCGACTACACGCTTCTCTTGGTGACGAGATATCGGGAAGAGGTAGCGGGCGGACGCGATCGCCGCGCCGCGATCATCCGCACGGTCGACACTGCCGGCCGGACGGTCGCGTTCTCGGCGGTCACCGTGGCGTTGGCGCTAGCGGCGCTCGCGATCTTCCCGATGTACTTCCTGCGTTCGTTCGCGTACGCGGGCGTCGGGGTAGTGGTCGTCGCATCCCTCGCCGCTCTGATCGTGACGCCCGCGCTCCTCATGGTGCTCGGCGACCGCGTCGACGCACTCGACGTGCGTCGAGCGGTGCGGCGACTGCTGCGTCGCCCCGCACCCGTCGACGCGGCATCGCGCCCGATTCAGGAGACCGGCTGGTACCGACTCTCTCGCGCGGTGCTGCGCCGCGCCGTCCCCGTTGCGATCATCGTTCCCGTATTGCTCTTGATTCTCGGCGCACCGTTCTTGAGCCTCAAGTTCGGATTTCCCGACGAGCGTGTGCTGCCCAAGGACTCCACCGTCCACGCGATGGCCGACGAGACGCGTGCGCACTACGCGCAGAACTCGGGCGGCACCGTGTTAGCCGTCGTCGAAGGCGATGTGTCGGAGGAAGCGCTGCGGGAGTACGCGGCGGCAGCATCCCGCGTTGACGACGTCGGTGCGGTGCTCTCGCCGGTCGGGACGTTTGTTCACGGGAACGCGGTGGCACCCGGTGACCCCGCCGACGCGCGTGACGGTATCGCCCTCCTGTCGATCTCGAGCGAGGTGGACCCGATGGATGATGCGGGCGGCGACCAGGTGCAAGCCCTCCGTGACCTCGCGGTACCGGTGGGGGCGAGCGTGTCGTACACCGGGATGGCCGCCGTCAACGTAGATGCTGTCGATTCGATGCTCGCGTATCTGCCGTGGGTGCTGATCGTTATCGCCGTCGCGACCTACATCCTGTTGTTCCTGTTCACTGGCAGCGTGCTGCTGCCGCTCAAAGCGCTCGTGGTGAACGTCTTGTCGCTGTCGGCGACGTTCGGCGCGATGGTGTGGATCTTCCAGGATGGAAACCTCGGCGCACTCGGCACCACACCACTCGGCTATCTCGTCGCCACCATGCCCGTCCTGATGTTCTGTATCGCATTCGGCCTGTCGATGGACTACGAGGTGTTCCTGCTGGGACGCATCCGGGAGGAGTGGCTGGCCTCAGACAAGTCGGACGCGGCCAACGACGAAGCGGTCGCTGTCGGTCTGGCCCGTACCGGCCGCGTCGTCACGGCCGCCGCCTTGCTGATGGCGATCGTATTTGCGGGCATCGCGGCGTCGGAGGTGTCGTTCATGCGAATGTTCGGGGTGGGTCTGACCCTCGCGGTGCTGATGGACGCCACCGTGATCCGCATGTTCTTGGTTCCCGCGTTCATGCGACTGTTGGGAACGTGGAACTGGTGGGCGCCCGCCCCGCTGCGCAAGCTGCACGACCGAATCGGGCTGACGGAGGAGTGAGCTGGACATGACGGATCCTGTCGAGCCGAGGCCGCGGTCGCCGCGCGGAAGCGGGGATCAGCTCGCGGACGAGATCATCGACGCCACCACCGACCTCCTGATCTCGCTGGGCAGCGCCGAGGCGGTGTCGATCAGGGCCGTCGCGCATCGGGTCGGAGTCACGCCGCCGTCCATCTACCGACACTTCGACGACAAGGAGGAACTCCTCGACGCCGTGTGTGCCAACTACTTCGAGAAGTTCGCCGACGTCATGAAGGAGGCGTCCGACGGCGTCGACGACCTGCTCGATCGTGCACTCGCGCAGGGGCTCGCCTACATTCGCTTCGCGATCGACAGCGCCGTCGTCTACCGGACGGCGGCCATGCGCGTCACCGAGCCCGGCAAACCGTCGAAGACCGACGAGATGCTGCTCTCGTCGGCCTGGGTCTACTTCTCCGACACCGTCGAGCAGTTGATGGCCGCCGGGATCGTCCCGGTCGGTGATCCGGTCGCCACGGTTCTGAAACTGTGGGCGACGGCGCATGGTCTCGCGTCGCTGATGATCTCCAAACCCGGTCTGCCCTGGGGCGACGATATGGAGATCGCCGAGTCGACCTTGCGGGCGGTTTGTGACGGTCTCGGTCAAGAACCGGTAAAGTAGGGAACACAGCGGGTCCGACGTTCGTTCAACCATCGAGTCAGTCGTTCGCAGACACATTTGATGCGCACCGTAACCGTCTAAGGAGCACACGTGCGAGAGAGTAGTAACCCGATCATGCGAGGCGTGATCCGAGACAATAAGAAGGACGCCGCCGGCTACGCGTCCTTCGGAACCGGCATGGCCGGCGTGGGCCAGGCGTCGGCGATGCAGGGGCAGCAGCAGTACGCGAACCAGTACACGCAGCCGGGCTACACGCCGTCGACCACGACGCGCACGCTGACGATCGACGACGTCGTCACCAAGACCGCGATGACGGTGGCGACGGTCATCGTCTTCGCCGCAGCGACCTACTTCATCATCAGCGGGCGCGAGAGCGTCGACGACCAGATGGCGCTCGCCGCGCCAATCATGGGTGTCGGCGCGATCGCGGGCCTCGTCCTCGTTCTCGTCGCCACGTTCGGCCGCAAGCAGGACAACCCGGCGATCGTGTTGGCGTACGCGGCATTCGAAGGTCTGTTCGTCGGCGCCATCTCATTCGTCTTCGGCAACGTGGTGGTCTCCGACGTCTCGGCGGGTGCCCTCATCGGCCAAGCTGTGCTCGGCACGATGGGCGTCTTCGTCGGCATGCTCGTCGTCTATAAGGTCGGCGCGATCCGCGTGACCCCGCGTTTCACCCGCATGCTGACCGCAGGCATCTTCGGCGTTCTCGCGTTGGTGATCGGAAACTTCGTGATCGCCATGTTCACCGGCGGCGACGGTCTGGGCCTCCGCTCAGGCGGACCCATCGCGATCATCTTCTCGCTGGTCTGCATCGCGCTGGCCGCGTTCTCGTTCCTCGTCGACTTCGACGCCGCCGATCAGCTGATCCGCGCGGGCGCACCGTCGAAGGCAGCGTGGGGCGTTGCGCTCGGTCTCACTGTCACCTTGGTGTGGCTGTACGTTGAGATCCTGCGTTTGCTGAGCTATCTCAACAGCGACTAGACGAGTTCGAGCAAAGGCCCGGGCCACGGATCACACCGTGGACCGGGCCTTTCTCGTGCAATGACGATTGTCGTGCAGCGACTGTCGTCAAGCAACGGCGAGGGCGATCGCAGCGATGAGGAAGAACGTCGATATCGCCACAAGGAAGACGCGTTCGGCCGTCCCGAAGTATCGGCGACGGAGCTTTGGCGCTATGAGCGCGACGATGAGCGCGATCAACGATCCCAACGCCACCCAATGCAGCACTCGGCCGGTGGCGGCCAACGGGCCGCCGACGGCGTCGTTCATCCATTGGCTGAGGTCGCCGGTCAGGGAGTATGAGATGGCGAACCACGCGATGGCCAGTACGTAGTGCAGTCGTCCGATCGGCGTGACCGGTTGGCCTTCGACATCGGTCGGCGCGAATGGCAGCGCGACGAAGATCGCCGCGAGGATCACCAGCAGCACCACGATCTGGGTGCGTTCGGGCCAGCCGTCAAGGCGCCCGTACGCGGCTCCGGCGAGCGTCAACCAACTTGCCGCGGTCACGGTGGTCATTGCTGCCGACAGTCGTCGGGTGGGGCCCACCGCGTAGTCGCTGACGGCGTGTTCGACCGCGTTGTATGGGCTCGGCACCGCGTGCAGGGCGGCGAAGAGTAGGAGGCGTGCGACGCAGAGGGCGACGGACGCGACGGCCAGGGTGGTGATGATCATTCGCTGTCCTGGGGTTTCGGAGTGCGTACGGTGTCGTGGAGCGCTCGGATGGTGGCGGCTAGGGTCGCGGTGTCGATTCCCGCTGCCGCCGCACTGGTCTCGAGCGACGTGCCGAGCAGCCGCTCGCAGCGGGCACGTACGTCGACACCCTTCGTCGTGGCTTGCCACCGTCGGACGCGGCCGCTGCCCGGTTGGTCGAGTTCGTCGATCAGCCCGGCGTCATGCAGTTTGCGCACGATTCCGCTGGCGGCGGCATCGCTGACGCCGAGCGCTCGGGACAGCTCGCGGCCGCTGACTCCGGGGTGCTCGTCGATGATGATGAGCGCGACGTACCGGTGGTAGCCGAGACTCTCCACGCGCAGCTTCTCGTCGGCTTGTCGGTCCAGAGTGCGGACCAGGTCGTGTAGTTCGTAAGCGAGATCCACCCGAGTGATTTAACTAGTTAAATCACTCGGGTGTCAAGCGTCGCCGACGCTGTTCTCGTGTCAGAGCCGAACCCCGCGTCAGTTCGGGACTATCAACTTCTCGCCGACCAGCCAATCGAAGGCGACGTCGGCCGGGTCTTCACCTTCGATGTCGACGCGTCCGTTGAGGTCCCGCATGACATCATCGTTCAACTTCGCCGAGACCGTCTCCATCAGATTCGCGATCTCCGGGTAATCGTCGAGAACCGGTTTGCGGACCACGACACTTCCGCTGTACGGCAGGAAGTACTTGCGGTCGTCGTCGAGCACCTTGAGATCGAGATTCGGTATCCGGCCATCGGTGGAGAACACCATGCCGAAGTTGCACGGCGATCCCTTCGCGGTGGCCGTGTAGATTACGCCGGAGTCCATGCGGGTCACGTTCTGCTGCGGCACCCCCTGCGCGGTGTCGAACGGGATGCCGTAGGCCTTCAGCATGGGTAGGAATCCGTCGGACCGACTGAAGAACTCGTCATCGATGCAGAAGGTGCGTTCGCCGACGGGCAGCTTCGCCACATCGGAGAGCGTCGAGACGCCGAGGCGTCGTGCGGTGTCCTGGGACGCCGCGAACGCGTACGTGTTGTTCAACGACGACGGCGGCAGCCAGACCAGGTCGTTCTCGGCCGACTCGACGTCACGGACCTTGGTCCACAGTTCGTGCGGGTCGCTGATCGATTCGGTGCGCTCGTGATACACGACCCAGCCGGTGCCGGTGTACTCCCACTGCAGGTCGGTTTCACCGCGGAGTTGGGCCTGCCGCGACGATGCGGCGCCGGGCGCGCCAGTCATGTCTTTGACGTCGGCGCCCGCCGCCGCCAGATAGGTGGCGGCGATCTTACCGAGAACGACCTGCTCGGTGAATGCCTTGGACGTGACCGTGATGTCGGCGCCCCGCAACGGCTCGGCGTCGTCGGGCAGGTGCGCGCTGCGCAGAGTTCCGGACGAGCTGATCAGCCCGCAGCCCGGCAACGCGGCCGTCGCGAGCACGATGAGAAGCACCACCAGACGTCGTCTCGCTGTGCGGGTCATCGCATTCCCTTCGGAGTGGCGAAGTATTCGACCATCCGGCCGATCCAGTCGACGATGAGCGCGAGCAGTGCGACGAGCACAGCTCCCGCTATCAATACTTTGGGTAGAAAGACAGTGATTCCGGTGGTGATCAGCGTCCCCAAGCTGGTGGCGCCGATGAATGTGCTCAGCGTCGCGGTGCCGACGAGGATGACCAGTGCCGTCCGCACGCCGTTGAGGATCACCGGGACGGCCAGTGGCAACTCCACTTGGAACAGGGTGCGGCGGGCCGAGTACCCGATACCGCGTGACGCCTCAATGACTCGTTGGTCTACCTGGCGCAGGCCGGCGATGGTGTTCTGCAGAATCGGGAGGACCGCGTAGACGATCAACCCGAGCACCGCGGTGCGAAAGCCGGTACCTAGCGCGAAAGTGAGCAGGACGAGTAGGCCGACCGCGGGTGCGGCTTGTCCGATGTTGCCCAAGCCGACCGCGATGGGCGCGAACCGCTTCATCGACGGTCGGGTCAGAATGATGCCGAGTGGAATGGCGATCGCCAGCACGACGACGGCGGCCGCCGCCGTGAGCTTGATGTGGGCGATGATCGTGTCGACCAACACCGACGAGTTGAGCTGTGCCAATTCGTTCGCGGTGAAGTCGGTGAGTGCATGCCACGTGATGAAACCGACGCCGACTACGACGATGACGAGAGGCTCGAGCCAGACGTCCACCGGGAGGCGGCGCGTCGACGCCCATATCGATGCCGCCCGAGTCGGTGATGCGCTCGACGCCGGTGCGTCGGCCTCGCCGGCTTCGCCGATCACGTCACCCGTCTGCGAACTCACGACGCACCGCTCCCCGGTTCGGTGGCGGGCAGGCCGTTCTCCGCCTCGGCGAACTCGATGTAGCCGATCTCGTCTGGTTGTGCTTCGTCGAGCTGGCCGCGGATGATGTCGATGACGCGGCCGATTCGGAGCCACCCGAGGAGACCGCCGTCGCCGTCGGTGACCAACGCACCGCCCTGACTCGCGGCGAGCATAACGTCGAGCGCGTCCTGAAGGGTCGACGACGGAGCCACCGTGGGAAGCCTGGCGTCGACGTATCCGGACACTCTCGGTACCGACGCCACCTCATCAAGGGACGGCCAAGCGCGGGGGCGTCGTCGGTCGTCGACCACTACGACCCAGCTGTTCTTGGCGGCTCGCGCGCGCTCGACGACTTCGTCCGACAGTTCGTCCACTGTCGCCGTCGTCACCGCATCCAACTCGACGTCCTTGACCCGGGTCAACGACAGCTGCGCGAGGGTCGCGCCCGAGCCGATGAACTCGCGGACGAATTCGTTCGCCGGGTTCGCCAAGATCTCGGCGGGAGTCCCGTACTGCTCGATGCGTCCGCCCCGGGAGAAGATCACGACTTTGTCGCCGAGCTTGGTCGCCTCCTCGAAATCGTGGGTGACGATGACGATCGTCTTACCGACCTTCTTCTGGATTTCGATCAGACTGTCTTGCAGGCGGACCCTCGTGATCGGGTCCACGGCGCTGAACGGCTCATCCATGAGGAGGACGGGCGGATCCGCGGCGAGCGCGCGTGCGACGCCGACACGCTGCTGCTGGCCGCCGGACATGTCCTTGGGGAGTCGTTTGCCGAATTCCGCGGGGTCGAGGCCGACCAGATGGAGCAGTTCTTCGGTGCGTTGTGCGATCGCCGACTTGTCCCATCCCAGAACCCGGGGAATCGCGCCGACGTTCCGCTCCACGGTCCAATGCGGAAACAGGCCGCCCGACTGGATCACGTACCCGATGGACTGCCTCAGTTCGTCGGGATTCTCGTGTGTCACATCACGATCGCCGATGTAGATGTGGCCGCTCGTCGGCTCGACGAGACGATTGATCATCTTGAGCGTCGTCGTCTTACCGCAGCCGGACGGCCCGACGAAGGCGACGATCTCGCCTGCGTTGATCTCCAGGTCGAGTCCGGCGACTGCTGGCTCGCCCTGCCGCTTGTACTGTTTGCGCACCTGTTCGAGTCGGATCGAGGATCCGGCGTTCTGGTTATCGGTGGTAGTCATTGGATTCCCCTCGGAATTGTCAGCCGTCCGAGCAGGACCAGCAATGCGTCGAAGATCAGAGCGATGATGACGATGAGGACGGTGCCGGTGAGCGTCATCTCCAGTGCGTTGGCGCCGCCGAGTCGTGCGAGTCCGTTGAAGATCAGCGAACCTAGCCCAGGGCCGAGGACATACGCCACGATCGCGGCGACGCCCACGATCATCTGCGTCGACACTCGAATGCCGGTGAGAATCACCGGCCAGGCGAGGGGCAGCTCGACGGTCAGCAGGATCCGCCGCCTGGAGAAGCCGATGCCTTGCGCCGCCTCGACCACGCCCGCCGGAACCGAGCGGAGCCCGACGATCGCATTGCCGACGACTGGCATCGCAGCGAAGAACGCCAACATGATGAACGACGGGACGACGCCAAGGCCGAACGGAATGATCAGGAGTGCCAGCAGGGCGAGCGTCGGGATGGTGAGTGCGATCCGGCTCGTGGTGATCGTCAGCGCCGAGCCGAGCGGCAGCCGGTATACGAGCAGCGCCACGACGATCGCGATGATCGTCCCGACGAGCACGGTCTGGAAAGCGAGCGACGCGTGCTGATACGACAAGAATGCGAGTGTCCCCTCGCGGCCCTGCAGGTAACCCCCAAGGTTCACGGCACGCGCCGTTCGGGTCTAGGTGGACGATCGACCGTCGGCGGATCGAGTCTGGCGGTCATCTGGCCCACTTCCCGTCGATTCGGATCTGGGTTCTCCGAACGTTTTTACGATTCTCACATGTTTACGGGGTCGGGCGCGGGCATCCCAGAGTTGGAATCACAGTGAGCAGAAGACGGCCTTATCCGAGCGCGTCGACGACGAGGTGGAGTGCAGCGGCGACGGACAGTTCACGGACCTGCTGCCGGTCGCCGGGGAACTGACGTGTGACGGCGAACGTGTCGCGTCCGGCTACCGCGACGCCGATCCAGACGGTGCCGACGGGTTTGCCCGGCACGGCGCCGCCCGGGCCTGCGATACCGGTGGTAGAGACGGCGACGTCGGCGTTCAGACGTGCGGCGACGCCGTCGGCCATCGCCACAGCCACCTGCTCACTGACCGCGCCGTGTTCGGCGATCGTGTCGGCCGGAACGTCGATCGCGCCGGTTTTGACGTCGTTCGAGTACGAGATCACACCGCCGAGCACGTACGTCGACGATCCGGGGCGGTCGGTGAGGCGAGCGGCGACGAGGCCGCCTGTGCATGATTCTGCCGTCACGATGGTGCGGCCCGCGAGTCGTTCGATGAGCAGGTCGTCGACGGCGCGCCCGTCGGTGGAGTAGATGCGGTCGCTGTGCCGGTCGAGAAGGAATGATGCGAGCGCGTCGTATGCAGGGGCGTCGCTCGCGGCGAACTGGGTGCTTATCTCAAGCTCGCCGCCGCGCATACATGTGGTGACCTCCAGTGAGTCGAACCCGGCGACGGACTTCTCCGCGTCCGCGAGCGACACGGCGAGGTCGGGTTCGGACAGGCCGTAGGCGCGGATCGTCTCGAGGATCGCGGGAACGCGATTGCGGAGTGCTTCGGAGACGGCGGTGGTGGCGAGCGCTGTCGGCCACATCGACTGAAGTTCGCGAGGGGGTCCGGGGAGAACCAATACGGCGGGTCGGCCGTCGGATGCGGGCACGGCGACGCCGGGGGCGGTACCCGTCGGCGGAATCGCTTCGGCGCCTTCAGGAACCAACGCCTGCTTCTCGATCGCGGCGACCGTTGAGGAGGGCAGCGTGTCGGCTTCGGGATACCTGCGCCAGGATCGGATCACCCCTTCGATCGTTTGTGCCATCGCCGCGTCCCGCGCCACCGGACGGGACGCGAACTCGGCGACTGTCGCGACGGTCAGGTCGTCGGCGGTCGGACCGAGTCCGCCGGTCGTCACGATCAGGTCGACACCTTGCGTCGCGAGGAAGTCCAGTTGTGCGCGTAGGTCGTCGGGTCGGTCGCCGCACACGGTCAGATGGGCGACGTCGACACCGAGTTCGAGGAGGCGCTGCGCCACCCATGGACCGTTCTTGTCGGCGATCCACCCGCTCAATACTTCTGTCCCAGTGACGACGATCCCCGCACGTGTACTCACGAATTCGAGAGTACGCGTGCGGGGATCGAGGTTCAGTCGTTGAGAACCGAGACGTCAGCCGATGCTGAACGGCTTGCCGTACAACGTCACGTTGCCCTTGAAGGTGTCGGTCTTGACCTGAACCTTCACGATGGCGCGAGCCGACGCGTAGCCCGCGCAGCCGTCGACGCCGAAACGCTCCTGGCTGTAGGCGAGGCCACCGCGGCCGTTGGAGAAGCTGATGGCATTGATGTCGGCGTCAGAGTCGGAGCCGGCGACGTTGATGAGCGGCTTGAAGGCCGATTCGCCGGGGCCGAGCTCGAAATTGCCAGACGGTGTCACCTCTACCGAGGTAGTGTCGGCGGTGATATCACTGGTCTTAGCGCCAGCGCCCGCGCCGAAGGTCAGCTGGCAGCCGACCTGATAGCCGGCGGTGAGAGTCGCGCCCTTGACGTCGCCCTTCGTGGTGATCGCGATCTTGCCGGAGACCCAGGCTTCCCGGCTGGTCGGGACGTTGGTGACGGCCTTCGAGCGGGTCACCGACTCGTCGTAGAGGCGGATCTGGACGCTGTTGCCCTCGCCCAGGTTCTTGCTCTTGAAGCCGCCGGGCAGCTTGCCCGCGTCGGCGGTGCCCGCGACGGTCCCCGACGCGGCGATGAGTGCGGCGCCCACGATGGCGGCGCCTGCGACGATGCGAGAGTTCTTCTTCATATCAGTTCAAGTCCTTGTTCAGTCAGTCGTCGGGAGGTCAGTTGAGGCTGAACGGCTTGCCGTACAGGGTGGACTGCACGTATCCGCTGTCCGCGGAGATTGCGTCGTCCTCGTTCGAGAAGCCGTCGGCGGCCAGGACCTGGACCACCGACCGCGCCGATGCGTAGCCACCGCACTGCTCCACCGTGATGTTGAGCGAATCGACCATTACGGTGCCCTTGCCCTTCTTGAGCGACAAGTTGTCGCCGGACAGGAATTTGACCTGGCCCGGCTCCAGCGGCACTGTGAGTGATCCGCTCAGCGTCGGCCCGGTGGCCGAAAGGCTGCCGGAGAGCCCGCCGGAGAGTCCAGTGATGTTGACCTGGCAGCCGACGAGGTAGCCGACTTTCATCGAACCGGTGCCCTTGCTGAGCGTGGCCTTGTAAGTGCCGGAGACGGCGGCCGAGCGGCCTGCACCGTTGTTGGCGACCGAGTGGAGCGCACGTGCGCTCTCACCGGAGCGGCTGATCTTGACCACCTGGCCGTCGATGCCGGTGGAAGTCTTGCTGCCGCTGGGGAGGCGCGCCGCATCGGCGTCGCCCGCATTGATCATCAGACCGGCGGCGCCGACTGCTGACACAGCGGCAACCGCTGCGGCGCGACGCGCGATTGTTGTGGCCTTCTTGCTCATTCAGGTCTCCTACAGAGTGCGGGGAGGGTCGGACGTTCAGTTGGTTTCCCGGGGGAACTGTAACGGAAGGCAACCCTCAGCGCGAAGGTAAAATTCATGCGAATTCGTATATAAGCTGATGGATTCCTCAGAATTGGCACAGATTTAACTTTGCGTTAGCGTCCGTTGATCGGACGATAATCGTTTATGCACCGTTTTGACGCTTTGCGTTCAATTCTGGTAACGCGCGATCGCAGATATGAACATCTTGTTTCGTTGCCCCACAAGGCGACCCGAACGACGAAAAGGGCGGACCCGGTACACCGGGTCCGCCCTTGCTCGACGCGTCAGATCAGTTAGTTGAGGCGCTCGATGATCATCGCCATACCCTGGCCGCCGCCGACACACATCGTCTCCAGACCGAACTGGCCGTCGTACGTGTTCAGGTTGTTCAGCAGAGTGGTGGTGATGCGGGCGCCAGTCATACCGAACGGGTGACCGAGCGCAATTGCGCCGCCCGACACATTCAGCTTGTCGTGATCGATGCCCAGTTCGGCCGCAGAACTGAGGACCTGCACGGCGAACGCTTCGTTGATCTCGGTCAGGTCGATGTCGCTGATCGACATGCCAGCCACACGCAGCACCTTGCGGACCGCTTCGATGGGGCCCAGACCCATGATCTCCGGGCTCAGGCCCGTCGCAGCAGTCGCGACGACACGGGCGAGCGGCTTGAGGCCGAGCTCCTTAGCCTTTGTGTCGCTCATGACGACGAGGGCGGCAGCCCCGTCGTTCAACGGGCAGGCGTTGCCGGCGGTGATCGTGCCGTCCGGACGGAACACCGGCTTCAGCTGTGAGATCTTCTCGTAGTTGGTGCCTGCGCGCGGGCCGTCGTCCGTCGACACCTGGGTGCCGTCGGCGAGCGTCACCGGATCGATCTCGCGGGCGAAGAAGCCGTCGTTGATGGCCTTCTCCGTACGGTTCTGCGACAGAACACCCCAACGATCCTGGTCTTCACGCGAGATGCCCGTGTAGCTGGCAACGTTCTCGGCCGTCTGGCCCATCGCGATGTAGACGTCCGGAATCAGGCCGTCCTCGCGGGGATCGTGCCACGCGCCCGCGCCACCCTCTGCCGTCTTCGCGGTACGCGCCTCCGCGTCCGCGAACAGCGGGTTCTTCGAGTTCGGCGCGCCGTCGGCCGCACCCGAAACCCCGAAACTGGAGACGCTCTCGACACCGCCGGAGATGAAGACGTCGCCCTCGCCCGCCTTGATGGCATGCAGCGCCATACGAGTCGTCTGCAGCGACGACGAGCAGTAACGATTCACGGTGACACCCGGAATGTGGTCGTATCCGAGCTGTACGGCGACGCTACGGGCGATGTTGTAGCCGCCCTGACCGCCCGGCTGGCCGATGCCGAGGTGCAGATCCTCGATGAGCGATGGGTCGAGCTCAGGGACCTTGGCGAGGGCGGCCGCAATCATCTGGCGAGCCAATTCGTCGGGGCGAACGTCCTTCAACGATCCCTTGCCTGCGCGGCCGATCGGGGAGCGGGCTGTTGCAACAATCACTGCTTCTGTCATGCGCGTCACGGTACCCCTGTTACAAGAACTCGTGTTCTGTTCAGTCCATCGGCGGGGTGCTCAGGCCCGAATGCCGCGAAGGTGCGAACATGGAAGCATGCGCATCGCGAATCACGTCGTCGACCTGGTCGGAAACACTCCGCTCGTGAAGCTCAACTCGGTTGTGAAGCCGGGCGCGGGCCTCGTCGCAGCGAAAGTCGAGTACCTCAACCCCGGTGGCAGTTCCAAAGACCGCATCGCCACCCGGATGATCGATGCAGCGGAGGCGTCCGGTGAACTGAAGCCGGGCGGCACCATCGTCGAACCGACGTCGGGAAACACCGGTGTCGGACTGGCGCTCGTCGCCCAGCAGCGCGGCTACAAGTGCGTGTTCGTGTGCCCCGACAAGGTCGCCGAAGACAAGCGGAACGTGCTGCGCGCGTACGGCGCCGAGGTAGTCGTGTGCCCGACGGCCGTCCCGCCGGAGCACCCCGACAGTTACTACAACGTGTCCGACCGCTTGACTCGCGAGATCCCGGGCGCCTGGAAGCCCAACCAGTACGCGAACCCCGCCGGGCCGCGTTCGCATTATGAGACGACCGGCCCCGAGATCTGGCGCGACACCGAAGGCAAGGTGACGCACTTCGTCGCAGGTGTCGGGACTGGCGGCACCATCACCGGCACCGGCCGCTACCTGAAGGAAGTCTCCGACGGCGCGGTGAAGGTTGTCGGCGTCGACCCCGAAGGGTCCGTCTACTCCGGTGGCTCGGGCCGGCCGTACCTCGTCGAAGGTGTCGGCGAAGACTTCTGGCCGGACGCCTACGACCCGACGATCCCCGACGAGATCATCGCCGTCAGCGACTCCGACTCCTTCGAGATGACCCGTCGTCTCGCCCGCGACGAAGGCCTGCTCGTCGGCGGATCGTGCGGCATGGCCGTCGTCGCCGCCCTCGAAATCGCCGAACGTGAGGGGCCGGACGCCGTCGTCGTCGTCCTGCTCCCCGACGGTGGTCGCGGCTACATGTCGAAGATCTTCAACGACGAGTGGATGAGCAGCTACGGCTTCCTGCAGACCCCGCTCGGCGGAACCGCAGTACCCGAGTCGACTGTCGGCAGCCTGCTGCGCGACAAGGCCGGCTCACTTCCCGACCTCGTCCACACTCACCCGCAGGAGACGTTGCGCGACGCCATCGAGATCCTCCGCGAATATGGGGTGTCGCAGATGCCCGTCGTCGGAGCCGAACCGCCGATCATGGCGGGCGAGATCAACGGGGCTGTCAACGAACGCGACCTGCTGTCGGCCGTGTTCGAAGGACGCGCCAGCCTCGCGGACCCGGTGTCGGCCCACATGGGTGAGGCGTTCCCGCTGATTGGCGCGGGCGAGCCGGTCGCGGCCGCGATGCGCGCGCTCGGCGAATCGGACGCGTTGATGGTCGTCGAGGAGGGCAAGCCTGTCGGCGTCATCACCCGCCATGATCTGCTCGCGTTCGCGAGCACCCACCCGATCCCCGCGCAGAAGGAAGGCTGATCACATGACCGACGCGGACGACTCCACTAAGGGCTTCTCCACGAAGGCGATCCACGCAGGCTGGGATCCGGATCCGCAGACGGGCGCCGTCAACGTGCCGATCTTCGCGAGTTCGACGTTCGCGCAAGACGGTGTCGGCGGCATGCGCGATGGGTTCGAGTATGCGCGCACCGGCAACCCGACACGTCGGGCGCTCGAAGCGAATATGGCGGCGATCGAGGGCGGCACGTACGGGCGCGGATTCTCGTCCGGCATGGCCGCCACCGACGCGATGCTGCGGGCCGGGCTTCGACCCGGCGACCACATCGTGATCCCGAACGACGCGTACGGCGGGACGTTCCGGCTCATCGACAAGGTGTTCACCCAATGGGGGATCTCCTATTCGGTGGCACCGGTCGTCGACCCGGACGCTGTCGCCGCCGCGATGACCCCGAAGACCAAGCTTGTCTGGATCGAGACGCCGACCAACCCGCTGCTCAACGTCGGCGACATCGCGAAACTGGCCGACGTCGCGCACGCGGGCGGCGCGCGCCTGGTGGTCGACAACACGTTCGCAACGCCGTACTTGCAGCAGCCGCTGGGGTTGGGCGCCGACGTCGTTCTGCATTCGACGACCAAATACTTGGGCGGCCACTCCGACGTCGTCGGCGGCGCGATCGTCACCAACGACGAGCAGACCGACGCCGATATCGCGTTCCTGCAGAACGGTTCTGGCGGGGTGCCCGGACCGTTCGATGCCTATTTGACGTTGCGCGGCATCAAGACACTGTCGGTGCGTATGGACCGTCACTGTGACAACGCCGAGAAGCTCGCGGAGTTCTTCTCCACGCATGACGCCATCGAGACGGTCCTGTACCCGGGGCTCGACGGGCATCCCGGCCACGCGGCGGCGGCCACGCAAATGCGTCGGTTCGGCGGCATGATCTCCGTCCAGCTCGCTGGCGGTCGCCAGGCGGCGCTCGATTTCTGCGCGAAGACCAAGGTCTTCACGCTCGCCGAATCCCTCGGCGGCATCGAATCGCTCATCGAGCATCCCGGTGCGATGACTCACGCATCCACTGCGGGTTCACTTCTCGAAGTCCCAGACAACCTCGTCCGTCTCTCCGTCGGCATCGAGGACGTCGAGGACCTCGTCGCGGACGTCGACCAGGCGCTGCGCTGACGATTTCGTGACGTGTTTGCACTTCGGCACTTTTTATCGGCGTCACGCCGATAAAAAGTGCCGAAGTTGTTTCAGGCCACGCTCTGGCGGAGGTCGATCGCTTCGGTGAGTTCGCGAAGCACGTCGTCGGGGGAGAATTCGAGTCGTTCCCACGTGAAGATCAGGGGTAGCCAACCAGCTTTGCTGAGCATGTTCGTGGTCTGCTGGTCGCGCTCCCAGCGGGTGTGGTCGTGATGGAAGGCCCAGCCGTGCATTTCGACGGCGATCTGTAGTTCGGGCCAGACGAAGTCGAGGCGGCGGTCGCCGAACCAGACCTGCTGGCGCCAGCCGGTGATCTTGTGCCGGTGAAGGAAGCGGACGAACTTTCGTTCTAACTCCGATTCGGACAGGTCTTCGGCCGAGGACAGGAGTTTGCGTGCCTTCGCCATCCCGTACGCGCCGCAGTTACGGTCGAGCGCGGCGCGCAACTGTGTCAGGGTCACTCTCCTCGTCTGCAGCGCACGGTCCATGATGGCGATACCGTCGTCGAGGTCCGCGGCGGCCGCGAGCACCGTCAGCGGGAGAGCGGTGGTCTGAACGCCGCGCACGGTGGCGAGGTCTTCGGTGGGAAATGTGCGGCGCCGGACGGTCGTGTCGACGGTGCATCTCGCGCCGTGAGACGTGCGTGCGACCGATAAGGTGACCGGAGTCGGGAGATCGACGATGAGGCCGTGCAGCCACGCCGCCGATGCCCGGTCGATGACTCCACCATGTGCGAGTGCAGCGACGCGGATGAGCGCGATGTCGGACATGCGATGCTCAGCCGAGAGAAACGTCGAGTGTGCGTGCCGAACCCATAGTCCCGCACTGGATTTCCCGTATATCTCGTCGCGCGACATCCCGAGAGACGTCGCCTGATCTGTCGAGACCACGCCGTCGTGGTCCGCTAAGAACTCGGCGACTTTCACCGCCTTCGACCTTTGACGCCCCATACTCAGTCAGACGCAGCGGGTCGTGGAACGGTTCCGTACAGCCCTATCGGGCGTGTCGAACCATCCGTGATGGTAAGAGGCGAGATGGTATGCGTCGCCGCAGACAATCGGGCGCTGTCGTTCGAACCGACGACAGCGTCAACACCGCTCGATCAGAAGGCTGCGAAGTGCTTGATCGTGTCGGTCCGCACGGTTCCGAACGCGCCGTTGGCGATGGGCCCGGACAGCGCGGGCGGGAGGCCGACGCCCGCGAGTTCCATGGCGAACTTCCACACCAAGCGTGTGCCGTGGGCGGCGGGAGAGACCTCGGTGTACTCGCCGAACTTCCGCAAACCGGGGATGTTGGCACCGATGACGCGGAACCCGTGACGGTAGGTCGACGTCGACGAGTCTTCGTCCCAGATAAAGAATTCCTCGTCCATCTTGATGAAACCGGGGGAGAGGACCACCGAACGCGTAGTACCGACGTGGTGCGGTTGCGCCGACGTGAAAGTCACTGACGTGACCGCGCGACACCAGTCGAGCGTGTTCTGGCGGGTGAACTCCGCCCACGCGACCTCCGGAGCAACGGGCACCGTCACGTCGATCTCATAGCGCATAGGCGCTGCGTCATAGAAGGGCTCGTCGAAGGGCTCCAGATGGTATGCCATGCCGCGCAGTGTAACGCCCGCCGCACGATGGGTTCTCGCCGCGCTTCGGCCAGGGATGGAACCGAACAGCCGCCCGCTGCGTCTAAACGAGTAGAGACTCACCGGCGCGGGGGATCGGTCGGGGTGGGGCCGCGGACAATGGGGGATTCGCGGGTCCACCCCGACACGACTATCGCCACAATATTCGCGAATCGCTGAATCTCGTTCTGCGCCAACAAGATACACAACACGTTGTGCGGACAATGCGTTGTGTATCCGTCAGTGTTGAACAGGTGGACGAGACGCGCTGGGGTGCCCTGGAATGGGACACATACGCCGATGCGCTCGGGTATCGGCTGGTCGTGCTCCGCAAAGCGCGCGGGTACTCGCAAGAGGCACTCGCCGAACGATCCGGCATGCACCGCAACCAGATCTCCAACCTGGAACGCGGTACCAGCAATAGGGAACCACACGTGGCCGATCCGCTGCTTTCGACGGTCTACCGGCTGGCGGGTGCGCTCGACGTCCCGCCCGCCTACCTAATGCCCGACCTCCGCTCCCCGGTGGTTGCGAGGTCGTTCGAACAGTCCTCGAGTGCAGAACTGTCTGCCGTCGAAGCAGCTTTGCGGGATCTGCTCGACCGCAAGCTGCTCTAACGCGAACTCTCCGACAGAAACGAACAGCGGCACCGAACGTGATGTTCGGTGCCGCCGTTGTGGTCTCGATCAGGAGTGGTAGGGCTCCGCACTGACGAGCGTCACGTTGATCGTCGCTCCGCTCGGAACGGTGTAGTCGCGGGCCTCACCGACCTTGGCGTCGATGATCGCGGCACCGAGCGGTGAACTCGGCGAGTAGATCTCGAGATCGCTCGACGCGCCCTCTTCGCGAGTCGCGATGAGGAACGTCTCCTTGTCCGACTCGTCGCCGTCGAAGTACACGGTGACAACGGATCCGGGGAGGGCGACGCCCGACTCGGCGGGGGCCTCTCCGACCTTCGCGTTGTTCAGCAGGTCCTGCAGCTGGCGGATACGCGCCTCCTGCTGTCCCTGCTCCTCACGGGCCGCGTGGTAGCCGCCGTTCTCCTTGAGGTCGCCTTCTTCACGGCGCTCATTGATCTCGGCGGCAATGACTGGTCGATTCGCGATCAACGAATCCAGCTCACCCTTCAGGCGCTCGTACGACTCCGGCGTCAACCAGGTCACCCGAGTATCAGTCATTGTGGTCTCCTTTGCTGTCCGCGAATGGACTGCTCTAAATGCAGCAACACGACCCCTCGCGAGGTCGTGCACCGCCAAGCCTATCAGTTCGTGTGTTTTAAGGCACATACGATGTGCCGGCGTCCCCCGCGTCGAGCGCTTCCCGGTACGACGGTTCGGCTCGCTTCAGGTACGCCACGATAGCGTACGTAGCCGGCATGACCACAATCTCCACGAGCGTCTTCCACACGAAGCCGATCACCACATAGTTGATGAAGTCCGACCACGTGCTGATCCCGATCGCAGTCGCGGCGATCGAACAGAACACGAGTGTGTCGAAGAACTCGCCCACCACCGTCGACGAGATCAGGCGCGCCCACAGGTGGCGTTCCCCTGCGCGCTCCTTCATCTTGACCAGCACATACGAGTTCAACAGTTCGCCGACCACATAGCCTGCGAGACCCGCCGCCACGATCTGCGGCACCGACCCGAGAACAGTGTCGAACGACGACTGGGCGTCATAGAAGTCGGCGGGCGGAAGCTCAATCGCGATCCAGAAGCACAACGCTGCGAGGAGGATCACCACGAAGCCCGCGGCCACGGTACGGCGCATCGCGCGGAACCCGTACACCTCACTGATGACGTCGCCGATCACATAACTGAGCGGGAACAGGAAGAACGCACCGTCGGTGACCAGGCCATTCACATGGAGTGGGCCGAGATCGAACTGCAGCCAGTCGAACAAGACGACGGCCTTGGTGGCGGCGATATTGCTGATCAGCATCACGCCGACGAAGACCGCCGTCAGGATCGGGAAGTACGGGCTGGAGACGCGCGCGAATACGGCCCGCCCCGTGGTCACCGTCATGCCGCCGGTTTCAAGTACTGGGGAACGTCGGTGGTGCAGCCGAACACCTCGCCGATCACCGCAGGCGCCGAGGTTACGACCTCTGTGTTCGCCCCGACCTGGATCTGATCGCTCGCCGGGACCAACACCTCGCGTCGACCCACCTCGGAGCCGTCGTCCGCTCGGGCGCGGACGACACACGAGACGGCGTCCGCCGGGTCGTTGCGATTGACCGTGTACTGAACCGAGACGGTGTCCGATGACACGATTTCGAACGCCGTCGCGTCGCCGGAGACGTCGGGGTCGGCGAACTGCTTGTATCCGAAGAAGGCGATCGCCAGACCGATTACGACGACGCTTACGGACGCGACATAGAACCACCGTCGTCGGCTCGACGCCGTACGTTCGGTCGGATATGTCGCGCGGGGGCCGCTACGCGGTTCGGGGCCGATGCCGCCCCCGTCTGAACTGCTCACGTGTCAATACCTACCATGAGTAGTAACAGCGAGCGAAGGTGAGGAAGCGTGAGCGAACACGCGAACGGTCTGCGTCTCATGGCCGTACACGCACATCCCGACGACGAATCGAGCAAGGGCGCGGCGACCCTGGCGAAATACGTCGCAGAGGGTCACGACGTGATGGTGGTGACCCTCACCGGCGGTGAGCGCGGCGACGTGCTCAATCCGGCGATGGATCGACCGGGAGTCCTAGAGAACCTGCCGGAGGTCCGCCGCGACGAGATGGCGAAGGCCGCCGCCGCGCTCGGCGTACAGCATCACTGGCTCGGCTACATGGATTCGGGCCTGCCCGAAGGTGATCCGATGCCGCCGCTGCCCGACGATAGTTTCGCTCTGGTCCCGCTGGAGGAAGCGACGGGCAGGCTCGTCGAGGTGATCCGGTCGTTCAAACCGCACGTGATCATCACGTACGACGAGAACGGCGGATACCCGCACCCCGACCACATCAAGTGCCACGAGGTGTCGGTTGCGGCATTCGACGCAGCGGGTGACGCCGAGCAATATCCGGACGCGGGCGAACCGTGGACGCCGCTCAAGCTCTATTACACGCACGGCTTCATCCGGGCTCGGATCCTGCGGTTCTCCGACGCCTTCGAGAAGGAGGGCGCGGACAACCCGTTCGCCGAATGGCTGAGCAAATGGAAGACCGATCAGGGCGACCTGATGGCGCGCGTCACCACACAGGTCACGTGCGGTGACTACTTTCCGCAGCGCGACGACGCATTGCGGGCGCACGCCACCCAGGTCGATCCGAATGGCTTCTTCTTCGCGGTGCCGCTCGCCTGGCAGCAGGATCTGTGGCCGACGGAGGAGTTCGAGCTCGCGCAGACCCGCGTGAAGACGTCGATTCCGGAGTCGGACCTTCTCGCCGGAATCGAGAAGCCATGACGATCGCCGCGTGGGCCACGAACGCTGTGGTGCTGGCCGCCGACCAGGAGCCGAAAGGCCCCGAGTTCGGTAAGGCGTCGCCGCTCGGCCTGCTCATCATCATCCTGCTGCTCATCGCAGTCTTCCTTCTGATCCGATCGATGAACCGGCAGCTCAAGAAGCTGCCCGAGAGCTTCGATACCGAACACCCCGAACCCGATCAGGCGTTCGACGAGGGGACCGAGACCTCGGCAGCCGACGACCCCGTCGTTGATCCGGACACCGAACCCGGCGCGGAGCCGGGCGTCGGCGAGACCGCACCGGACGAAGGCCCGAGGGGCTCATCGTAAGACGGTGACGTCAGTTTCCCCGCTCAGGACCGGCAACCGTCTGGGGGCCGATGCCGGCGCGGTGCGGGGAAACTGAGGTCAGTGGGCGACATGGCACGCTGGAGATATGGCGAATCGTCTTCAGCAGAGCAACTCTCCGTATCTGCGCCAGCACGCGGACAACCCCGTCGACTGGCAGGAGTGGGGCGACGAGGCGTTCGCGCAGGCGCGCGAACGCGACGTCCCGATCCTGCTATCCGTCGGATACGCGGCGTGCCACTGGTGCCATGTGATGGCCCACGAGACGTTCGAGGACGCCGAGCTCGCCGCTCAGATGAACGCCGGCTTCGTGTGCGTGAAAGTCGATCGCGAGGAACGGCCCGACATCGACTCGATCTACATGGCAGCGACCGTCGCGATGACCGGTCAGGGCGGTTGGCCGATGACGTGCTTCCTCACACCCGACGGCGACCCGTTCTACTGCGGCACGTACTTCCCGCCGCGCTCGCGCAACGGGCAGCCCGGGTTCGCCGAACTGCTCGATGCAGTGTCGGGAACGTGGACGACGCGCCGTGACGAGGTCGACGTCGCGGCAGGCAAGATCACCGAGCATCTGCGGTCCAACACTCAGACGCTGCCAGCGGGGCCGCGGTTGGACGTGCAACTCCTCGCCGACGCGACGGCGGCGGTCCTCGCCGATGAGGACGCGGCGCACGCCGGTTTCGGTCGTGCACCGAAGTTCCCGCCGTCGGCACTGCTGGAAGGGTTGATCCGCGCCTACGAGTACCGCAGCGACGAGGCGGCCCTGCACGCCGCGTCCCGCACCCTGAACGCGATGGCGCGCGGTGGCATCTACGACCAGCTCGCGGGCGGGTTCGCCCGGTACGCCGTCGACGAAAAGTGGGTGGTCCCGCACTTCGAGAAGATGCTCTATGACAACGCACTCCTGCTGCGCGCGTACGCCCACCACGCGCGCAGCACCGGCGACGACCTGTCGCTGCGTGTCGCGGATGAGACGGTCGGCTTCCTCGACGAGTACCTGTGGACCGGGCGCGGATACGCGTCGTCGTTGGATGCCGATACCGAAGGCGTCGAAGGACTCACGTATGTGTGGCGGCGCGACGAATTCGATCAGGTTCTCGGCGAGGACGCGGCTTGGGCGGCCGAGCTTTTGAGCGTGACCGAGACCGGGACATTCGAGCACGGTTCGTCGACCCTGCAGCTGCTGCGTGACCCCGACGACGCCGCGCGATATGAGTCGGTGCGCACTCGGCTCTCCGCCGTCCGTGCGCTTCGCCCGCAGCCAGACCGCGACGACAAAGTCGTCACCGCGTGGAACGCGTTCGCGATCACTGCACTCGCCGAGGCCGGGGCGACGCTTGACCGGCCCGCGTGGGTCGACCGGGCGTGCCTGATCGCGGCTGAACTCCTCGACGTCCACCTCGTCGACGGTGACCTTCGTCGATCGTCGCTCGACGGCACCGTAGGCGCACCGTTCGGTGTGCTGGAGGACTATGCGGCACTGACCACCGCGCTCATCACCCTGCATGCGGCGACCGGCGACAAGCGCTGGCACAGTGCAGGACTGGAGATCCTCGACCGCGCGATCGACGTGTTCGCCGATCCTGACGACGCGGGGGCGTGGTTCGATGCGCATCCCGGCGGTCTGCTCCTGCGCCCACGCGACCCGGTGGACGGCGCGACACCGGCCGGTGCATCGTTGATGGCCGAGGCGCTCGTGGCCGCGACCGCGGTTGCCGACGTCGACGCGCAACAGCGGTATGCCGACCTCGCCGACGCGACCCTTGCCCGAGCCGGGATCATCCTCGCGAAAGCTCCGCGGTCGGCGGGGCACTGGCTGGCGGTCGCGCAGGCATACGTCGCAGGCCCGGTCCAGGTCGCGGTCGCGCAGGCTCCCGACAGCGACGGCGAGCTGGCTGTGCACTTACGTCAACAGGTGCCCGGCGGCGTCATAGTGATCGCGGGCGATCCGGATTCGGCTCCGCTCCTGGCCGATCGCGGTCCGGTCGCGACGGGCGGCCGACTCCGCGACGCCGCGTATGTGTGCCGCGGCCGCGTCTGCGATCTACCGGTTACGACGGCGGAGGCCGCGCGAATCTGAACCGATCCGACCGATTTGATGATCGACTGATCAACTCCTCGGCTACTGTGTCGGCGACACCCTTTCCGACGCACCCCTGGAGACGCCCGTGCCCGACGAACGCAACGCCGGACCTGACGGATTTCATCGACGAGACGTCCTGATCGGGGGAGGCGTCGCGGCAGCTGGCCTGCTCGCCGGGTCGCTCGCGGGGAGCGCAGGCGCCGCGCCCCGGCAGGACGCCGACGTCATCGTCGTCGGACACGGACTGGCGGGCCTCGTCGCCGCGACCGAACTCGCGGCCGCAGGCCGGACCGTGATCGTCGTCGACCAGGAGTCCCGGCAGAACCTCGGCGGCCAGGCGCACTGGTCGCTCGGCGGCCTGTTCTTCGTGAACTCGCCGGAACAGCGAATGTGGAATATCCACGACTCGGTGGAGCTCGCCAAGCAGGACTGGTTCGCGAGTGCGGGCTTCGACCGCGGCCCGCATGACAAACTCGGCGAAGACTATTGGGCACGACAGTGGGCCGAGCACTACCTGGACTTCGCGGCGGGGGAAAAGCGGAGCTGGCTCGAACGCAAAGGCGTGCACTGGGTCCCGGTGGTCGGCTGGGCCGAACGCGGCGGCACCTCGGCGAGCGGCCACGGCAACTCGGTTCCCCGCTTCCATATGACCCTCGGGACCGGCCCCGGTGTCGTCGAACCGTTCCGCAATGCCGCCCTCGACGCCGAACGCAGGCGTCGGATCACGTTCAAATTCCGGCACCGCGTCGACGAACTCGTCATGAGCGGCGACCGGATCACCGGGGTTCGCGGCAAACGACTTGTCGCGTCGACCAAACCGCGCGGTGTCGCCACATCCCGCAAGACCGTCGGCGACTTCGAACTGACCGCCCCGATCACGATTGTCGCGTCCGGCGGCATCGGCGCAAACCACGACCTCGTCCGGGCCAACTGGCCGTCTCGTCTCGGTCCCACGCCGAAGACCCTCATCACCGGGGTGCCAGCGCACGTCGACGGCCGAATGCTCGGCATCGCCGAAGACGCGGGGGCTCGCATAGTCAACCGCGACCGCATGTGGCACTACACCGAAGGGCTCCGCAACCACAGCCCCATCTGGCCCGACCACGGCATCCGCGTGCTCGCCGCGCCGTCGTCGATGTGGTTCGACGCCGAAGGCAACCGGTTCGACAGTCCGGCGATCCCGAGCTACGACACCATCAAGACGTTGGAGATGATCGGGAAGACCGGCTATGACTATTCGTGGTTCGTCCTCAACGAGCGCATCATCGCCAAAGAGTTCATCCTGTCCGGATCGGAGCAAAACCCCGAACTGACCCGCAAGGACCTCGCAGCCTATCTCGCCAACCGTGCGCTCGACGACGTGCCGAAACCGGTGCAGAAATTCATCGACAAGGGCGTCGATCTCGTTCATGCGCGCAGCGTCGACGATCTCGCCCGCAAAATGAATCGGCTCGCCCGCAACGACCTCATCGACGCCGGGAAGCTGCGCAAGCAGATCGTCGAGCGCGACCGCCAGATCGGCAACCCGTACACGAAGGACGCCCAAGTGATGGGTATCCACAATTCGCGCAACTACCTGGGCGACAACATCGTCCGCACTGTCGAACCGCACCGGATCCTCGACGGCGCAGCCGGTCCGCTGATCGCGATCCGCATGAACATCCTCACCCGCAAGACGCTCGGCGGCCTACAGACCAACCTCGCGGGCCAGGTGTTGAACGCGGGCGGCAAAGTGGTTCCCGGACTGTACGCGGCAGGCGAGGCGTCGGGTTTCGGCGGAGGCGGCGTCCACGGATACAACGCGCTCGAGGGGACGTTCCTCGGCGGCTGCCTGTTCTCCGGCCGCGTCGCAGGCCGAGCCGCTGGACGTGCGACGGCGTAGCGGTTCGTCGCCTGCGATCCAACAACAAGTCGGGTAGCGACAGCGACGCCCGCGTTCGACACGTCGTCGACCCGGTGCTACGGTCGACGGCGTGTCGATGACCTCGTATTGGCGTTTCTTTATCCAGGCTCCGGGTGAGCCTGCGATGAAGCGGTAATACGCGCGTCGAAGATCCCGGAGCCTGAAGCAGTGACCGAATCGGTCGCTGCTTCTGTCGTTTCCGGGACTATCTGCGCGACGTGGAGCGTTTCCGGAGGCGATACCGGACACCATTGCCCCCGCGACAAGCGCACGAAAGGCCCCAGCACGTGACCACCACGACCCCTGCAGCAACGACAAGCACCACCTCAGACCGCCGGGTGACAGCGTTCTCGCCGATTCCGTCGCCGGACTCGTTGCGCACCGAACTCCCGTTGACCGCGCGTCGCGCCGAGATCGTCGCCCGCGACCGTGACGAGATCGCCGCGATTCTCGCCGGACACGACGATCGACTGATCGTCGTCGTCGGACCGTGCTCGGTGCACGATCCGGACGCTGCGCTCGATTACGCGCGGCGCCTCGCGCCGCTGGCCGTCGAGTACGCCGACTCGCTGAAAATCGTGATGCGCGTGTACTTCGAGAAGCCCCGGACCACCGTCGGTTGGAAGGGGCTCATCAACGACCCGGGGATGGACGAGACGTACGACGTCGACCGCGGTCTGCACGTGGCCCGCCGACTTCTCCTCGACGTGATCGATCTCGGTCTGCCGGTCGGCTGCGAATTCCTGGAGCCGACCAGCCCGCAGTACATCGCCGACACCGTCGCGTGGGGTGCGATCGGCGCGCGCACCACCGAGTCGCAGGTGCACCGTCAGCTCGCGTCCGGGCTGTCGATGCCGATCGGATTCAAGAACGGAACTGACGGCAACGTGCAGGTCGCGATCGACGGCGCGCAGGCTGCCGCCGCCCCTCACGTGTTCTTCGGCGTCGACGACCAGGGCCGCGGCGCGGTCGTCCAGACGTCCGGCAATGAGGACTGCCACATCATTCTGCGTGGCGGCACGGCGGGCCCCAACTACGACGTCGACTCCGTTCTCGCGGCTGCGGACGCGTTGACGGCGGCAGGCCAGTCGCCGAAGGTGATGGTTGACTGCTCGCACGCCAACTCCGGCAAGGATCATGAGCGGCAGGCGGTCGTCGCCGTCGACGTCGCGCAGACGTTCGCCGCCCGTCGTGCTGCGGGCAAACCAGTCCGGCTGTCGGGCGTGATGCTGGAGAGTTTCATCGAACCCGGCAACCAGCCGGTCCCGAGTGACGCCGCAGGCCGCGCCGCCCTCGTCTACGGCAAGTCCGTGACCGACAAGTGCATGGGCTGGGACGCGAGCGTCGCGGTGCTCGCGGCCCTGGCGCGGGCCGGACGGTAGGTGTCCCGACGCCGCTCGATTCTCAGCGGTGCACAAACCTACACCGCTCAGGGGAGGCGTCGCCGTGACGGTGTCGTCGGCGCTGAGCGGTGTAGGTCTGCGGTTTCGATCAGTGGGAGGACGTCTCCAACTCCGTGCGGGAGGGCGGCGGCTGCGGGGTGCGCCGGGACCGGTACGCGCCCACCGCTACGTCGACGACGACGAACGCCAGCAGCGGCCATCCCAGAAGAGGGACGAACCAGCCAACCGCGACGGCGATGGCGGCTACCGCGACCGTCATGCCGAGCGGGGCGTCGCGCAGGGCGCCCGAGGTCGGAGCCTTGCCCACCGTCGAGTTCTTGCTGTGACGTTGGAACCACGAGCGGTAGCCGAGCACGATGACGGTGATCAAGGCGAGCATCAACACGAACAGGACGATCTGGTTGGCGATGCCGAACAGGAGTCCCATGTGCAGTGCGATGCCCCAGGCGGCGAGCTTCGCGGCGACCGGCCAGTCG
Organism: Gordonia abscondita; assembly: GCF_032711245.1. Lineage (GTDB taxonomy): Bacteria > Actinomycetota > Actinomycetes > Mycobacteriales > Mycobacteriaceae > Gordonia. The sequence goes on along the minus strand of NZ_CP128986.1, from coordinate 454,046 downwards.
GCGAATCGGTTCTCCGACACCACGGTGTTGGTTGCGGGGTCCACGGCCACCGCGTCGGGGGAGACCTGCCAGGCCTGTCGCACTTCGGCCACGGTGAACGCGGTTGAGGCGTCGGCCGGGAGGGTGATCTCGACTCCATCGCTCAAGCCTGCCGATCGGGCCAGCGCGAGGGCGGCGTCGACTTTGGGGATGGCGGCCGACGTGTCGCCTGCGGTGCCCATGGATCCGCCGTGACCTGCGTGTTCGCCGCCGGTGTGTTCGCCGTCCGCGGGTGGCGCCGTCGTGGTGCCCGGCAGGGCCGAGTCGGTCGCGGGGGTCGACCAGTTCAACGCGCTACGCAGTTCGGTGATGTTCTCTCCCGCATACGTCGACCAGGTGAGACCGGTCGCCGACAGGAACAGGAGTCCGGCGGCGATCCACACACCGATTGCCTGGTGCCTGCCGATCGTCCGCGCTCGGCCCGTCTTCCGCCGTTTGGTCCGGGTGCGCGTGAACCAAAGGGCGAGTCCCGCGAGAGTGATGACCCACAGCCAGGACGCGGCGAGTTCGCTGTACAGGCGGCCGACGTCGCCCAGATGGAGGTCGCGGTGCAAACGGTCGAGCCACTGCCGCACCGGCAGAGCGAAACCGCTGCCGTACACGGGGAGGTCGCCGAGAGTGTGGCCGGTGATCGGGTCGACGAAGACGGCGCGGCGCACCGATTCACCGAGCGTTGGATCATCGAAGATCACGGCGGTCGTGTCGCCCGGCTCGGCGGGCGGGCGGACGGCGGTCACGGTGAGGTCGGGCAGCGTCGATTGCGCGGTCTGCACCTGGGTGGCGAGTGGCGTCGGCTGGCCACTCTCGGAGGTGTGCAGTTGACTGCGGTAGACGACGTTCTCGATCGACGGTGACAGGGCGTACAACGCGCCCGTGACCGCCGCGACGAGTAGGAACGGGGCCACGAGGACACCGCCGTAAAAGTGGAGCCGATGCAGCATGCGGGTACCCGCACGTCTGTATGCAGACATTGTGAAGTGAGCCTTTCGCGTGAAGAGTCGTCAGGCTCTTCTGTCAGTCGGGCCCACTCGTCTACTGGTCGAGTGCAGCCGGGACCCACAGCAGCCTGCCGGATCGACTACGTCGATCCGGTGAGTCAGAGAGCTTCAGCGAACGGGTGGTCCTCGGAGTCCGACGGCACCCAAGTGGAGGTGGACGACGGGTGCGGCGGCGACGCGGACGATCCGCGGGCGAGTCGTCGAGTAGCGCATGCCGCGGTAGGTCAGTAGCGAGACGACCAGGACGATGACGTCCTGCAGCGTCGACGCGAGCGCTTCGAGAGCGGCGATCGCCGCGAGTGCGGCCAGAGTGCCGAGGGTGTGGGTCACCGCCATCGACGGTTGAATCAGGTCATGGTGGTGGCCCGACAGGAGGACGAGCAGGAGGTGGACGGCGCCCTGTCCGACGACGAGTGCGGCAAGGTTCGGGAGTCGGGGAACCGCGGCGGCGACCGCGCCGATCGCGACGGCTGCCGCGACTACGACGAGCAGCGTCGACGTCGACGGAAGCATTCCTTGGGCTGCGGCGTGCGCTGTGATCCCGGTCAGTGCGCAGGCTCCGCCGACGATGCCACCGCGTACACGCGCGGGGACCTGGTCGGCGGGTTCGGGCACGCGCTGAGCATACGGGAGTCTCAGCCGGGGGTGGCAGCGTGGTTCAGCCGAGGACCAGTAGCCAGACGGCGATGTAGTGCAGCAGCGCCGCTACCGCGGTGCAGGCGTGGAAGACCTCGTGGTGGCCGAAGACGCCGGGCCACGGGTCCGGCCATCGCAGTGCGAAGAGGACGCCGCCGACGCTGTAGAAGGCGCCGCCGACAGCCAGGAGCACCAGAACGGCCACTCCCACGTTGTGCACGAGCATGGGCAGGACGGCGACGATCACCCAGCCGAGGACGATGTAGAGGATCACGCCCAGCCAGCGCGGCGAGCCCGGCCAGCGCAATTTCAGAGTGACGCCCGCGAGCGCGCCGCACCAGACGATACCGAGCACCCACCATCGGGTTGGGCTGTCGAGGCCCATCATGCAGAACGGCGTGTATGTACCTGCGATGAAGACGAAGATCATGGAATGATCGGCGCGTTTCATTGCGACCCGGTGGGCTGGCGATGTCCAGTTGACGCGGTGGTAGACGCTGCTGACGATGAACAGTCCGCAGATGGTGGTGACGTAGACGATCACCGACAGAAGCGGTCCGACGGTGCGCAGCATCGCGGTGCCGACGATCAGCATCACGCCGATGGCTGCGGCGATCACCGACGAGTATTTGTGGATCACGCCGCGTAGCCGTGGCCTCCCGGCAACGCCCGACTCCGGGGCATCCACCGTGGCGCGTTGCTCTGCGTCTGACAGATCCATCATGGCACCTACGCTACCGTAGGTTTCGCGTCAGTAACTTGTTGCGCGCGTAACATCACCAACGTGAAACTGCTTCCCGACGCTCTCCGTAGTGGCATGTACCGAGTCTACGAGGGTCGACTCGTTCAGCTGATGGATCCGGACCGGATGCCGCGACACGTCGCCATAATTTGTGACGGCAATCGCAGGTGGGCGCGCGAAGCGGGTTTCGACGATGTCAGTCACGGGCACCGCGTAGGAGCCAAGCGGATCGCGGACATGCTCAGCTGGTGCAGCGAACTCGGCATCGGCGGGGTCACCATTTACCTCCTGTCGACGGAGAATCTGTCGCGCGAGTCCGAAGAACTCGACGCGCTGATGCAGATCGTCCCCGACATCGTCGAGGAGATCTCGCACGGCGACTGGCGGGTCCGGATCGTCGGCAACCTCGACAGTCTGCCCGCGCCCGTCGCCGACCGTCTGCGTGACGCATCGGCGCGGACCGACGGGCGCTCCGGGATGAACGTGAACGTCGCCGTCGGCTACGGCGGACGTCAAGAGATCGTCGACGCCGTGCAGAAACTCCTGTCCGAAGCCGCCGAGAAAGGCGCGACACCCGCAGAGATGATCGAAGCCGTGTCGGTCGCCGGAATCGACGCCAACCTGTACACGTCCGGACAGCCGGACCCGGATCTGGTGATCCGCACATCCGGTGAACAGCGGTTGAGCGGGTTCCTGCTGTGGCAGAGCGCATACTCGGAGATCTGGTTCACCGACGCGTACTGGCCCGAGTTCCGCCGCGTCGACTTCTTGCGTGCACTGCGCGACTACGCGGCCCGCAGTCGCCGATTCGGCAAGTGAGCGCGTCCACCCCGGCCGTCGCCGCGCTGGAGCTGGCGGGCATCGACTTCACAGTTCACAGCTATCCCCACGATCGCCGCAGCACCGACTATGGCGCCGAAGCCGTTGAGGCGATGGCCGCACACGGATTCGTCGCCGACCAGATCTTCAAGACACTCGTAGTCGACCTGGGCGGCAGTCTCGGCGTCGCCGTGGTGCCTGTGCCGGAGAAGCTGTCGTTGAAGGCCGTAGCCCGCGCGCTCGGAGCGTCGAAGGCGGTCATGGCCGACGCCGCGAAGGCCGCACGCGCTACCGGGTACGTCCTCGGCGGGGTATCGCCCGTCGGGCAGAAGGCGACACTGCCGACCGTCGTCGACGAGACCATCGATCTGTGGGACTCGATCCTGTGCAGTGCCGGACGGCGCGGGCTGGAGATCGAGGTGTCACCCGCCGATCTGGTGTCCGCGACTGGCGCCGTGGTAGCAGATATCGCTGCAGGTTAGGGGCCTCACTCTGCTCAACCAGCAGACGGAACCCGCCACTACAGCTTGCGTAGACGGACCTTGTTGATCGAGTGATCGCGATCCTTGCGAAGAACCAGGGTCGCGCGGGGGCGCGTCGGGAGGACGTTCTCGATGAGGTTCGGGCGGTTGATCGACGTCCAGATGTCGCGGGCCGCGATCTTCGCCTGCTGGTCGGTCAACGATGCGTAATGGTGAAAGTGCGAGTCCGGATTCTGGAACGCGGTGCTGCGCATCTGTAGAAAACGTGAGATGTACCAGCGTTCGATGTCAGAAGTCTTCGCATCCACATAGATCGAGAAGTCGAACAGGTCCGAGACAGTCAACGTCGGGCCGGTCTGCAAGACGTTCAAGCCTTCGATGATCAGGATGTCGGGCTGCCGGACCTCGATAGACGCGTCCGGCACGATGTCGTAGCTGACGTGCGAGTAGACGGGAGCCGTCACCAGCGACGTACCCGACTTGACTTCGGTGACGAACCGCAACAGGGCGCGACGGTCGTACGATTCCGGAAATCCCTTGCGGTGCATGATGCCTCGCCGCTCCAACTCCGCGGTCGGGTAGAGGAATCCGTCCGTCGTCACCAGGTCGACCTTCGGGTGGGTCTCCCAGCGCGACAACAGTTTCGCCATGACGCGCGCCGTCGTCGACTTGCCGACCGCGACACTGCCCGCGATGCCGATCACGAACGGCACCTGCCGGTTGCGCTGATGCTCGCCGAGGAACGTGCTCGTCGCCGCGAACAGGCGACGCCGCGCCTCCACCTGCATGTGGATGAGGCGAGAGATCGGCAGATACACCTCGGCGACCTCGGTCAGGTCGACCTGCTCACCCAGACCGACAAGCTCGGTGAGTTCCGCCTCGGTGAGGACCATCGGCATCGACTGCCGCAGTTCACGCCACTGCTTACGGTCGAGTTCGAGGTACAGGCCGGGGTCGCGGTCACTGGAATGGCGCGCCATTGAAGTAACGCTACAGCCCATGTGGCGAGTGCGACACGCCCGGCACCGTGCAGGCAACTACCCTGTGTCGCATGACTGTCCCCGCGCGCCCGTCCGACGACCCGGTCATCGAATACCTCCGCATCGGACTGGCCTTCGACCGACTCGAAGAGGGGTTCGTCGACGCGTACACCGGCGACCCCGCATTGCGAGCCGAAGCGCAGAACGCGCCGCGGCCGGACCCCGCCGATCTCGCTGCTCGAGCGCGCACACTGTTGGATCGACTGCCCGACGGGCTGCCGGCCGACCGTGCGGAGTTCGTCGGCTCCCACGTCCGCGCGTTGGAGTGCTCGGCCCGCAAGTTCGCGGGGGACGCCGTCGGCTTCGTCGACGAAGTGCGCGCCTACTTCGACGTCGACATCGCGCCCGCCGACCCCGCGACCTACCGGCAGGCGCACACCGACCTCGCCGAAGCGCTCGGTGTGCCGGGCGCGACGGGCGACACCCTCCGCGACGAGTATCAGCGGTACCGCCGAGCCGAAGAGATCCCGGCACACCTCACCCAACCGCTGATCGCGGCGTTCGCCAGCAACCTGCGTGACGTCGTCCGCGCCGAATTCCCGCTACCGGCAACCGAAGTCGTCGACTTCGACGTCGTCTCCGACAAGCCGTGGTCGGGCTTCAACTACTACCTCGGCGACTACCGGTCGAACGTCGCCGTCAACACCGACCTGCCGCAGCATCTATCGGGACTGCCCGGCCTGATCGCGCACGAGGCGTACCCCGGCCACCACACCGAGCACTGCCGCAAAGAACAGAAACTCGTCGGCACCGGACAGCTCGAACACCAGATCTTCCTCGTCAACACGCCGCAATGCCTGATGGCCGAAGGGCTCGCCGATCACGCCCTCGCCGCCGCGATGACCCCCACCTGGCAAGAGTGGGCTGCCGAGATCTACGCCGACTTCGGTCTGCGGTTCGACGCCGAGAAAGCCCGCGCGGTGTCGACCGCGACGGCGGGACTGCTCACCGTCCGGCAAGACGCCGCGCTGCTCCTGCACGACACGCACGCCGACGCCGACACCGTCGCCGGATTCCTGCAGAGGTGGTTGCTGGTGAACCCCGACCGGGCACGCCAACAACTACGGTTCCTCACCTCACCGCTATGGCGCGCCTACATCTCCACATACGTCGAGGGATACCAACTGCTCGGCCAATGGCTCGACGACGCGCCAGGTGCTCGGCTCACCCGATTCGGTCGACTGCTGGACGAACCCCTCACCCCTGCGGTTCTCCGTACCGAACTGTCGAATTAGACTAAGATCATGAGCCTGTTCACGCAGTCCCTGGCCGATCTCGACCCCGATGTGGCTGCCGCCATGAACGGCGAGTTGTCCCGCCAGCGCGACACCCTCGAAATGATCGCTTCGGAGAACTTCGTGCCGCGCGCCGTCCTGCAGGCGCAGGGGAGCGTACTCACCAACAAGTACGCCGAAGGGTACCCGGGACGCCGCTACTACGGCGGCTGCGAATACGTCGACGTCGTCGAAGACATCGCGCGCAACCGGGCCAAGGAACTGTTCGGCGCCGAATTCGCCAACGTCCAACCGCACGCGGGCGCACAGGCCAACGCTGCCGTGCTCCAGGCCCTGATGGAGCCGGGGGAGACGCTGCTCGGGCTCGACCTCGCGCACGGCGGGCACCTCACCCACGGTATGCGCCTGAACTTCTCGGGCAAGCTCTACGAGAACGCCTTCTACGGCGTCAGCAAGGAAGACTTCCGCATCGACATGGACGAGGTGCGCAAGATCGCACTCGACACCAAGCCGAAGGTCATCGTCGCAGGCTGGTCGGCCTACCCGCGAACCCTCGACTTCGCCGCGTTCCGGTCGATCGCCGATGAGGTCGGCGCCTACCTGTGGGTCGACATGGCGCACTTCGCGGGCCTCGTTGCCGCCGGACTGCACCCGAACCCCGTCGAGCACGCCGACGTCGTCTCGACCACCGTCCACAAGACTCTCGGCGGCCCCCGCTCGGGCATGATCCTCGCCAAGAAAGAGTGGGCCAAGAAGCTCAACTCGGCGGTCTTCCCCGGCCAGCAGGGTGGTCCGCTCATGCACGCCGTCGCCGCCAAGGCCGTCGCCCTCAAAGTCGCGGGCACCGAGGAGTTCGCCGAACGTCAGCGGCGCACCCTGTCGGGTGCCAAGATTCTCGCCGACCGACTGCTCGCCGACGACACAGCCAAAGCGGGCGTCACTGTCCTCACCGGTGGCACCGATGTCCACCTGGTGCTCGTCGACCTGCGAGACTCCGAGCTCGACGGTCAGCAGGCCGAGGACCTCCTCCACGAGGTCGGCATCACCGTCAACCGCAACGCGGTGCCGTTCGATCCGCGACCGCCGATGGTCACATCAGGTCTGCGCATCGGCACCCCGGCGCTGGCCACCCGCGGTTTCGGTGACACCGAGTTCGCCGAGGTCGCCGACATCATCGGGTCCGCGCTCGCGGCAGGCAAGTCGGCCGACGTCACCGCCCTCCGAGCCCGCGTCAGCGCGCTGGCCCTCGACTTCCCGCTCTACGAGGGACTCGAGGACTGGGGGCTGATGAGCGGTCGGTAACCCGATCGCCGATAACCGGTTTCCGTCGAACGTCGATTAGGGTGGTTCACGTGCCAGTACTTAGTGAAGACGAGTTGATCACCGCACTGGAGAAGGCGCTCCCCGAGATCGCCGAAGAACATGCGGAAGCAGCCCTGCACTGGAACCCGGGCGACTGGGTGCCGTGGGACAAGGGTCGCAACTTCGCGTTCCTCGGCGGCGAGGACTTCGAGCCCGGCCAGGAAACGCTGTCGCCGACCGCGGCCGCGGGCCTGCTCGCGCTGCTGCTGACGAAAGACAATCTGCCGTCGATCCACCGGGTGCTCTCGATCCACTTCCCACCCTTCTCGGACTGGCGCCAGTTGATCGGCGTGTGGACAGCCGAAGACAACCGTCATTCGATCGTGCTGCGCGACTACCTCGTCGTGACCCGCGCGATGGATCCGGTCGACGCGGAGAACCGTCGGCGCATCCACGTCGTCGCCGGATGGAAGCAGACTCCCGAAGGCGTTGCCGGACTCGGCCCGCTCGACGTTCTCGCGATCCTCGCCGTCCACGAGAACCAGTGCGCGCACTTCATCACCAACCTGATCGAGTACGCCGAGGATCCCGACCTAGTCACCATCTTGGAGAAGATCCGGACTGACGACGCCGCACAGGCAGCCATGTTCCAGGCGTACCTGATGGCCGGTGCCGTCGCCGACCAAGAAGCAACCGTCCTCGCCGTCGACCGGGCCCTCGCCGGCATCGAACACATCGGTTCGGACATCGCCGACTTCGACACGCAACGTGACTACATCAGCGACTTCGAAGACGCCGCCTCCGACGCGGCCATCGCCGCCAAACTCGCGCAGGAACTCAAACTCGAGAGCCTGCAGAGCTTGAGCGACGAAGCACAGGCCGCACGCGCTCGGATCCTGGAGCGCGCCGCAGGCCACTGAGCCGCTGAACGACGCACCAGCCCACAGGTTCGATGTCCCACGGGACTTCGACCTGTGGGCTTCGTCGTGTCCCATCCGGACGGCGTCGGATCGGACACGCCGCGGTAACCGGACGTTCATTGACACGCTGACTCACGTTGAGAGGTTCGCAGTGTGACGCGGCGTACGTTGGGTCATGACGGGCCGTGGGGAAGCGGTTCGTTCGGGAGGTTCGATTCGTGGACGATCACGTCACGAGAGGACCGGCCCCGGTCCTCGCCAACGCTGCCTGACCTACAGGCTGCAGGGCACGAACCGGCCGGCCGGAGACACTCGGTCCGTGCGGGAGCCGCACGGCGCCAAGGAGCCAGACGTGACCGCACGCACCTACGTCCTCGACACATCTGTCCTGCTCTCCGATCCATGGGCAGTGACTCGCTTCGCCGAACACCATGTGGTTCTGCCACTGGTCGTGATCAGCGAACTCGAGGGCAAACGCCACCACAGCGAACTTGGTTGGTTCGCACGCCAAGCACTCCGTCTTCTCGACGACATGCGCGTCGAACACGGTCGGCTCGACGTTCCGCTGCCGGTCGGTGACGACGGCGGGACCGTCCAGGTGGAGCTCAACCACACCGACCCGTCTGTGTTGCCTGCCGGGTTCCGCAACGACACCAACGACTCGCGGATCCTCGCCTGCGCGCTCAACCTGCGGGCCGAACACCGCGACGTCACCCTCGTCTCCAAAGACACGCCCCTGCGTGTCAAAGCCGGAGCGGTCGGCCTCGCCGCCGACGAATACCACGCCCAGGACGTGGTCGTCTCCGGGTGGACCGGGATGGCCGAACTCGACGTCGTCGACTCCGACGTTGACACGCTGTTCGCGGACGGCGTCGTCGACGTTGACGACGCGCGCGACCTGCCGTGCAATACCGGCGTCCGCCTGGTCGGCGCGGGCAACAGTGCACTCGGCCGGGTGACCGACACCAAACAGGTCCAGTTGGTTCGCGGCGACCGGGAAGTGTTCGGTCTGCGCGGCCGATCCGCCGAACAGCGTGTCGCTCTCGACCTGCTACTCGACGAGTCGGTCGGCATCGTCTCTCTCGGCGGCAAGGCCGGAACCGGAAAGTCGGCGCTCGCCCTGTGTGCGGGACTCGAGGCTGTCCTGGAACGTCGGACGCAGCGGAAAGTCGTCGTGTTCCGCCCGCTGTACGCGGTCGGCGGGCAGAACCTCGGCTACCTGCCCGGCAGTGAGCAGGACAAGATGGGGCCGTGGGCTCAGGCGGTCTTCGACACGCTCGAAGGGCTTGTCTCCACCGAGGTCATCGACGAGGTGCTCGCCCGCGGCATGCTCGAAGTTCTCCCGTTGACGCACATCCGCGGCCGCTCCCTGCACGATTCGTATGTCATCGTCGACGAGGCGCAGTCACTCGAACGGAACGTGCTGCTCACCGTCCTGTCCCGGCTGGGATCAGGGTCGAGAGTGGCGCTCACACACGATGTCGCCCAGCGTGACAATCTGCGTGTCGGGCGCCATGACGGAGTCGCCGCGGTGATCGAGAAGCTCAAGGGACACCCGCTGTTCGCGCACGTCACGCTCACCCGCAGCGAGCGTTCGCCGATCGCCGCCCTCGTCACCGACATGCTGGAGGAGTTTGCTCCTGGGGCACCGTAGTCTCCTGCGCGAGTGGTACCGCTGGGACGGTAGGCGGATCGATCTGGGCACCTATCGCTCCTCCGGTACCACTCGCGTGATCTGCGCGGGTCGACGATGGGCTCCGTTGCGGATCGCAGTCATCATCTGCGCATGCGACGACTCCCGTTGGTAGGCGATCTGTTCGTAGCTGAAGGGGAGATATGTGTAGCCCCGGATCTGTGCATCGACCATGCGGCGCCGATCGCGGCTGAAGGTCGGCTTGTCTCCATGGAATTCGAAACCGTCGGTCTCGATGATCAGCCATCTCCCGACAAGGAGGTCGACGCGGCCGACACCGTCGATCGGCACCTGGATGTCTACCTTCACGGTCTCGTTCGAGAGTCGGAAGCGAACCATCGACTCCGGTCCGGACTCGGCACGATGATCGCACTTGCCGAGTAGGCGCCTGATCCGTTCCGGCGCGTCGCGGAAGAGGTACTCGACCTCATCGAGACTCATGAGACCGAGGTGAAGAATCGAATCGGTCACCACCACTAGGCCTTCGTCGTCGAGACACCGGGCGGCGTGGGCCAGCGCTGTGGGGACATCGTCTACGGCACCGTACTCGGACAACGGGCGGCCGAACCGACGGCAGAACGGACCCCTCCGATTAGCCACCGCCCATCGATTCCCGCGCACGTGAAGGTCGTGGAACTCCGGCACCCATACGTGGTGTCGTTTCAACGCGGACAGGCAACTGAGCACGCCGCCCCGTCGGATCGCATTGACGATGTCCTGCGCGGGTTCGCCGACTTTGACCCAACCCGTGCGTAACGACTCAGCCTTCTTTTCGCGGATCAACTTCTCGAGACTCGCCCGCCCGATCGCCTTGTACAACTGGTTGGCCGGGTACACGCCGGGCCGAATCTCATCCATGGGGCGAGGATTGCCGAATCCGTACGGCGATTCCGGCGAATCCCGGCTGAATAGCCGATCTGTGGATGAGGCCGAACTCAGCCACAGATCGACCGCCTCGCGCGAGTGGTACCGCTCAGGCCGTACGTCGTCCTATGGGTCCTTCCGTGCCCGTGTACGACCCACTCACGCGCGTCGCAGGATTGACACGGCGAAGTCGGCGTCGTCGTGCCACGGTCGGACGTCCCAGGTGGACAGTCGCAGGTCCAGCCGGAGATCTGTCTCTGCGAGGGCTGCGTCGAATGTGCCGATCGGGAGTTTCGCCGTGTGGAAGCCGACGGCGATGAAGCCGCCGTCGGCGAGATGGTCGGCGAGTCGGCTCAGGACCAGGGCTTCGGTGTCGGGTGCGACAAACGCGAGAACGTTCCCTGCGCAGACGATCGCGTCGAACTCGCGGCGAGAGTGGTCGTCCATGCGGAGGTCGAGGGTCGCCAGGTCGTGGACCTGCCAGTCCGGGCCCGGGTAGTCGGTGATCGCGGCCTCGATGAGTACGGGATCGACGTCGACGCCGACGACGTCGTGTCCCACCGACTGTAAGTATCCGCCGACGCGGCCGGGGCCGCATCCGGCGTCGAGGATTCGCGACGACCGGCTCACCATCGCGTCGATGAGTCGGGGTTCGCCGAACAGGTCCGCGCCGTCGGCGGCCATCGCGCGGAACCGCTGGACATACCACTCGCTGTGTCCTGGGTCGGTGTCGGTGATCCAGCGGGGAGGGGGAGTAGTGGTCATGGCCCCGACGATAGTCGCCGGTCATCGCATTGCGGAAAGGTGACGATGCTCTCGCAAGGTGGCGAAGTGTCCGTAACCGCTGGCACACTAAGGTGGTGCTGAAGTTACTGATGAGGCGAATGTGGCAAGTGGGACTACTGGCGGTGGCGAGCGTCGTCGCTCTTGTAGTCGGGACAGGGCAGGCGTCCGCCGCGCCGACTACGCCGAATCCCGCTCCGAACACCGATGTGACGTCGTTGATCGACGGCATTTTGAAGAACTTCCAGATCCCCGGCGTGCCGTCTGCGCCCGGCGAGGCCGCCGACAACACCGGGCAGATGATCGTCGTGACCGCGGCGGTCGCGTCGTCGCAGACCGCTACGCTCACCGGGTTCGAGAAGGACGCGCAGGGTGCGTGGAAGCCGGTCGAGGGCATCGGCCCGGTAAAGGCGTACCTCGGCGAGAAGGGCATGGGTAAGGCGCAGGACAACGTGTACCGCACTCCGCAAGGCACCTTCCCGCTCGACCAAGCCTTCGGCCGCCAGTCCAATCCGGGCACCAAGATGCCGTACTTCCAAGCGACCCAACAGGACTGGTGGGATGCGAACCCGAAGTCGCCGACGTACAACCAACACGTGAAGCAGGCGCAGAGCCCCGGCGGCGACAGCGAGAACCTGTACGACTCGGGGCCGGTGTACGACTACGCCGTCAACATCAACCACAACCCGACTCGCACCCCTGGCGACGCGTCAGCGATCTTCCTGCACGTCGACAACGGCGAACCGACGTGGGGCTGTGTCGCAACCGAACGCCAGACGATGGTCAACATCCTCAAGTGGCTCGACCCGGCGAAGCACCCGAAGATCACGATCGGCGTGAACGTTGACTCGCCGGATCAGGCCCCGAAGCCCGAGACCAGCCCGAACGGTGACGTGCTGGGCGGTCTGCTCGGCAACCTCGCCGCGCTGGTCCCGGAGCAGTTGCGTTCGCTCATCCCAAGCGGCAACTGACCTCACCGACCCTTCAGCGACCCGAGGCCGCACGCGATCACGCGTGCGGCCTCGGGGCTTTTCGTCGTTATGCGGTGCCGCGCAGGAGTTCGAATCCAGAAGCGCGGGCGGCGTCGAAACCGTCGATAGGTCCGGTGCCACGGGCGACTTGGGCCGTCGCCTGGTCGACGACGGGCGTCTGCGGGTCCAGGACTTCCAAGTAGACCCGGTGGCATTCGAGTGCGCGAATGGCGGCGTCGGTGAACCCCTCGACGTCGGCGGCGTGCGTGATGTTCGGGCCATTGCAGAACAGGGCGCGAGGCGGGGTCGCCAAGGCGTCGAATGCTTCGACGACCGCATCGGAGAACTGCATGTGATCGCGTTGGTTTGGTATGCCCGGCGCCCATTCGGGGCCGCCGAACAAGCTGAGCACGATGTCGGGCCGGATTCGCTCGACGGTCTCGGTGACCTTCGCGCGGAGCTCAGGGGTATTGAAGATCTCGCTGTCGTGGAAGCCCCAGAACTCGACTTCGTCGACCCCGACTACCGCGGCCGACGCGATCTGCTCACCCTCTCGTAGTGGGCCGCACTCCTCGGGCGACATACCCTGAATCCCGGCTTCGCCACTGGTGGCGAGCGCGTACACGATCCGCTTGCCGCCCGCCGTCCACCGGGCGACGGCGGCCGCCATCCCGTACTCGGGGTCGTCCGGGTGGGCGACGAGGACGAGAGCGGTCGACCAGTTCTCCGGGAAAGTCGCAGTCATGCGGCTGAGGGTACGCCGAGTCGCCCCGATGCGGCACGACTCACGGGATGAGACCGCGCTCCCGTGCCATCGCAAGGACTTTCGTACGGCTATTGACGCCGAGCTTGTCGAAGATGTGGACCAGATGTGACTTGACCGTCGCCTCCGAGATGAACATCTTGCGAGCGATCTCTCGGTTGGAGCCGCCGTCGGCGAGGCTCTGGACGATCTCGAGTTCCCGCGCGGTGAGTGGCGCCTCACGCGAAGTGACGCGAGTCAGCAGCTTGGCCGCGATGGCGGGACCGAGAACGGTCTCACCGTCGGCGGCGGACCGGATGGCGCCGATCAACGTCTCGGGAGATGCGTCCTTGAGGAGATATCCGACGGCGCCGGCTTCGACGGCGCGCACGATGTCGGCGTCCGACTGATAGGTGGTCACAATCAGCACCTGCGGCGGATCGGCGATCGCACGGATCGCTTGGGTCGCGTACACCCCGTCCGCAGCCGGATCCGCACCGTGCAGTCGCAGGTCCATCAGCACCACGTCGAGACCGGTCGTGGACGCGATCTCGACGGATTCGGCGGCACCGGCGGCCTCCGCGACGACGGTGAAATCGGGGACGGCTCCCAACACCGCACGCAGACCCGCGCGGACCACGGGGTGGTCGTCAACGATCATGATTCGAATCATCGGTGCCTCTCGATCGGGACGTTGACGTGGATCGTCGTGCCGTCGCCGGGCGTCGACTCGACGGTGAGTTCACCACTACATGAGCGGATCCGGGCGCGCATCGCTCGAAGGCCGAACCCGCTGCCCGCAGTGTCGTCGCAGGCGGGCGACGGGCCCTCCGGGTCCATGCCGACTCCGTCGTCGACGATGTCCAGATGCACCTCGTCCGGAAGGTACGTGAGAGTGACTGCGGCCGACCGGGCTCCGGCGTGCCGCCGCACGTTCAACAGCGACTCCTGCACCGTCCGCTGCAGAGCGACCTGCACCTGTTCGGGCAGCAACGCCGGAACACCGTGCTCGGCGAACGCGGTGGGGACCCCGTCCCGAGACAACGCCGTGACCTGCTCGGCGAGTGCGCCGGGCAGTCCTTCGGCAGGCGACTGCGGTCCGTCTAGACCGCGGAGGAAGCGCCGAGACTCGGCGAGTGCAGTCTGAGCGGTCTCGAGTGCCGTCGCGGTCTGCGATGCGTTCTGCTCGGGCGACGTGGTGGCCGACGTGGCGGCCCGCAGCAACATGATGATGCTGGCGAGTGACTGCCCGGTGCCGTCGTGGATCTCGCCGCCAAGACGTTCACGTTCGGCCAGCACTCCGGCATCGTGCTCGCGCTCGGCGAGTTGCTCACGGGTGGCGATCAACTCGGCGACGAGCCGGTCACGTTCGTCGACCATCGTGGTGATTCGGCCGAACGCCTCGGTCACCGCGACTGCGGTGGCGATGCCGATGAGTGGGCCGATCACGCCGCCGACGGTGAACCCGCCGGTGTCGACGCGTACCGCGGTCACAGCAGTCGCCGCGACTACGACCGCGACGGCGACGGCCACCCCGCGTGGCAGGAAATGCCAGCACAGCATGGCCACTACAAACGCGATCCACACGAAATCTGACGATACGACGGAGAGCCCGATCCAGCCGGCCGCCAATATCAGGACCCAGGGGACCGCGAGGTCGCGTCGGCCGCGAGCAGACGAGACCGCGCCGATCGCGTACCAGGCGGCGAACAGTCCTGCGCACACCAGCGTGCGGACGTGCCTCTCGTCGTCGGCGACGGTGTTGGCGACACCGACGATCATCAGCGTCGTGAATAGGAGGTGGCCTGCCCATTCGGCGTAGCGGTCGGTGCTTCGGTCGTCGGCCATGTCTCCCAGTATCGCTGTGATCGTGCGCTGGCTGCGACGTCTACACCTTTCGATGGATGTCGCGTCGCCGATAGGTGGAGCCGAAAGTGGGAGTCCGGGGCGATGCCCGGGGAGGGGGCCGCGCGACAAGCTTGAGTAGTCCCGGCGAACTGCTGGGCGAGCAGCTTTCAGGAGGATTCGAAGTGTATATCGGCTGGCGCGAGATACGTGACGCTAAAGGAAGGTTCGCGCTGATCAGCGGTGTGATCGCGCTATTGTCGCTGATGGTCGTGATGTTGTCGGCGTTGACCGCGGGGCTCGATGCGGAATCCACGTCGGCGGTCCGGGCACTGCCCGGCGACGCGGTGATCACTCAGGCGGACGCAGGCGGGGAGGCATCGAGTTTGACTGACAGCCGCGTCGACGACGCAGCGGTCGGGCAAGCTCGTGAGGACGACCCGCATGCGACAGTCCTCGGCGTCGCCACGACGCGCATCACCGCGGGCGGCCGGGCGGCCGCCGCATCGGCGTTCGGATTCAGCGACGTCGACGAGGTGACCGTCGACTCCGAGACCGCGGACTCACTCGGACTGTCGGCCGGATCTGACATAGTCGTCGGCACAAAGGAGGTCCGCGTCGACGCGGTCGGCGACACCGGCAAGTACGCGCACACCCCGGTGATACGAATGCCGTACGCGGCGTGGGTGTCGGCGACCGGCCGAGACTCGGCGTCCGCGGTGCTGACGGCGGACTCTTCGGCACCGGCGGGGATGGTCGCGACGTCGCACGGCGATGCGGTGTCGTTGGTGCCGGGATACAAGTCCGAGCACGCGTCGCTGCTGCTCATTCAGGGACTCCTGCTGGCGATCTCGGCGATCGTCGTGTGCGGATTCTTTGCCGTGTGGACGGGTCAGCGGGTGCGTTCGCTTGCGGTGGTCCGCGCCATGGGCGCAGGCCGCAACTATCTGATTCGCGACGGACTCGGCCAGGCCGCTGTCGTCCTCTTCGCAGGACTGCTGGCCGGTGGGGCCGTCGGCGCGGTCGGCGCCGCGATCGCGTCGGGGACCGTACCCATCGCCTTCGATGCGATGTCGATGATCGCGCTACTCGCAGGAATGGCGGTCCTGGGGCTGGCGGGTGCGGCGATCGCGCTCCGGCCGCTGGTCAAAGTCGACCCGCTGACCGCCCTCAACCGCTGACCACCGCTAGCTTCCGATTCATTTCACAGCAAGGAGTTGCCCGATGTCTCTCGTTCTCGACAACGTGAACCTCACCTACCCGGACGGTGACCGTGACCGCATACTGGCTGTCGACGGCGTCAGTCTGTCCGTGCCTCGCGGGCGTCTCGTCGGTCTCACCGGCCCGTCCGGCTGCGGCAAGTCCAGCGTGCTCTCGGTGGCTGGGACGCTCATCACCCCCGACTCCGGTCATGTGGAGGTCGCCGGTGAAACGGTGGAGAACCTGGACGCCGAGGACCGTGCGCGGCTGCGCCGCGAACAGGTCGGCTTCGTATTCCAGCACGATAATCTGCTGCCTGACTTGACCGCGCTCGAACAGGTGCTATTGCCGATCCACGTGGCCGGGGGGCGGCCGAACCGGCATAAGGCGCGGGCCCGCGACCTGCTCGCTGAGGTCGGGCTCGCCGATGCGGTGGACCGTCGTCCCGGTCAGTTGTCCGGCGGTATGCGGCAGCGCGTGAACATTGCCCGGGCACTGATGGGGGAGCCCGCACTGCTTCTCGCAGACGAGCCGACATCGGCTCTGGACTCGCATCGTGCCGCCGAGATGATCGATCTTCTCGTGCGTCTGGTGTCGGAGCATGATGTGGCCGCTCTGTTCGTCACCCATGACCCGCGGGCGCTCGACGACGCCGACGAGGTGGTCCGGATGCTCGACGGGCGGGTGGCCGAACTCACGCACGCACGGTAGACGACTGTCAGCTGAGGTGAGGCGGAAGGATCAGATGTCCAGTCGCGCGTATTCGCGGAGCTTGGACGTCTGGTGGACGGCTTCGACGGTGCGGATGGTGCCCGACTTAGAGCGCATGACGAGCGAACGGGTCGTCGCACCGTTTGGGCGGTAGGTGACGCCGCGGAGCATGTCGCCGTTGGTGACTCCCGTCGCGCAGAAGAAAGAGTTCTCGCCTCCGACCAAGATGTCGGTGGTAAGGACGCGGTCCAAATCGTGGCCGGCGTCGATGGCCTTCTGCCGCTCGGCGTCGTCCGTCGGCCACAGCTTGCCCTGGATCTCACCGCCCATGCATTTCATGGCGACGGCGCTGATGATGCCTTCGGGGGTTCCGCCGACACCCATCAACATGTCGACGGTGCTGTAGTCGCCCGCAGCGGCGACCGCGCCAGCGACGTCGCCGTCGGAGATCAGGCGGATCTTTGCGCCTGCTTCGCGGATCTGCGAGAGCAGATCGGCGTGCCGCGGACGGTCGAGGACGACGACGGTCAGGTCGGCGACGTCGATGCCCTTCGCGGCAGCAACCGAGTTGATGTTCCACTCGACCGACTGGTTGATGTCGATAGCACCCTTGGCTGCCGGACCGACCGCGATCTTGTCCATGTAGAACACGGCCGACGGGTCGAACATGCTGCCGCGCTCGGAGACCGCGATGACTGCGATCGAGTTCGGACGACCCTCCGCCATCAAGGTGGTGCCGTCGATCGGATCGACCGCGACATCCACTTCGGGGCCCTCACCGTTGCCGACGACCTCGCCGTTGTACAGCATCGGAGCCTCGTCCTTCTCGCCCTCGCCGATGACGACAGTGCCGCGCATCGAGACGGTCGAGAGAAGTTCGCGCATCGCGTCGACCGCGGCGCCGTCGCCGCCGTTCTTGTCGCCGCGGCCCACCCAGCGTCCGGCCGCGAGAGCTGCGGCCTCAGTGACGCGGACGAGTTCCAGCGCGAGATTACGGTCCGGGGCTTGCTTGGTCGACATGGGTCTCCGCTCGTTAGGCACAACTCAGACCTGGCCATTCTTTCACGCACAGTCGGCAACCCGCGTCCCAGGGTGCCGCCGGGGCTGATGGATAATGACTGGCATGGCCGACAAACCCAGGATCCTGCACGACGGCAAGGACCTCATCTGGTCGCTCATCGCTTTGGGCGTGATAGTCCTCGTCGTCGCAGGTATCGCAGGCAGTTGCAGTTGGGGTTTCGGGTCGGATGCCACCGAACAGAACATCCCCCACTTCGACGTCTCCGACGGGCTCCGCGCGGATGCCAACACCATGCGGTTCCCGATCCGGGATCCGAAAGTCCCGAACGACTGGCAGGCCAATTCAGGTTCCACGCAAGAGATCGCCGCGACGATCTCCAGCAACGTCGGCTGGATCACCACCGGCGGCGCCTACATCCAACTCGCGCAGACCGACGCCACGGAAGAAGCCTTGATGCGCAAACTTCTCGGCGACGACACCTCGGGTACCGGACCCCGCGACATCGGCGGGCAGATGTGGGTGACCTACGAGAACCTCGACCGTCAGAAAGCGTGGATCGTCGACCTCGGCGACGTGCGGATCGGTATCAAGAGCCGTGGCAAGGACGAATCCATGCAGACTCTCGCGGAAGCGGTCCTCGCCGCGAAACCCCTCAAAGTCGACCGGCCGATGCCGACAGGTTAGACGGGTGTCGCCTCTGCCCGGCCAGCCGGACGGAGGCGGTCAGTCGTCCTCGTCGGCGGGGTTGAGTGCGGCTTCGATGCGGGTGCGGGCACCCTCAAGGTGGGCGGTGCAGCGGGCGGCGAGCGCTTCGCCCCGCTCCCACAGGGTCAGCGACTCGTCGAGACCGAGTCCGCCGCGCTCCAGCGCAGTCACCACTTCCGACAGTTCGTTTCGCGCGTCCTCGTATCCGAGTTGATCGACGGGGGCGGGTTCGGTCATGAGTCGTCTCCTTCGCGGATGCTCGCGAACGCCGAGCCGTCGGCCACCCGGATGCGGACTTGCGCGCCCGCGGGCAGTTCGTCGACGCTCGCCACCGCGTGCGGATGGTCGATGTCGGTGCGCTGCACCACAGCGTAGCCGCGCGCCAGAGTCTGGGCGGGGCCCAGCGTCGCCAGCCGGGCGGTGAGCTGCGAGTTCCGGTGCTCTTCGACCGTCAACAGATGTCGGACGCTGCGTCGCACGTCGACGAGGGCTGCGTCCACGCGTTCCTGCCGACTGTCGATCATCGACAGTGGTCGCGCCAGCACCGGCCGGGCGCGCAGTCCGTCGAGGACGCGTTGCTCACGGTGTACCCAGTTGCGCAGTGCGTGCGCGCTGCGTTCCCGCAGCGACGCGATGGAAGCGAGTTCCGCGGTGACGTCCGGGACGACTCGTTTAGCGGCGTCGGTCGGGGTCGCGGCACGGACGTCGGCCACCAAATCGAGCAGCGGGCTATCCGGTTCGTGCCCGATCGCGCTGATCACCGGTGTCGAACAGTCCGACACCGCTCGCAGGAGTGTCTCGTCCGAGAACGGCAGCAGATCTTCGACGCTGCCGCCGCCGCGGGCGATGATGATCACTTGGACGCGTGGGTCGGCGTCCAACGCTGCGAGCTCGGTGAGGATTGCGGGCACCGCCGACGGACCTTGGACCGGCGTGTCGCGGATGTCGAAACGTACTGCCGTCCAACGTTGTTCGGCGACCGCAACGACATCGCGCTGGGCGGCGCTCGCGCGCCCGGAGATCAGTCCGACAGTGTGCGGGAGGAAGGGGAGCGGCCGCTTGCGGCGCGCGTCGAATAGTCCTTCGGCAGCCAGCAGCCCGCGGAGCCGCTCGATCCGTGCGAGCAGTTCACCGATGCCGACCGGCCGGATCTCGGTGATCCGCAACGACAGCGTGCCGCGCCCAGAATAGAAGTTCGGCCGCCCACAGACGACGACGCGCGTTCCGTCTGTCAACGGAACGGGGCTGCGCCGCAAGATGTTTGGGTCGCAGGTCACCGAGATCGACACGTCGGCGGCCGGGTCACGCAGCGTGAGGAACGCCGTGCGCGTACCCGGGCGAGCATTGATCTGGGTTATCTGGCCTTCCACCCACACTTGACCGAGCCGGTGAATCCATTCGCCGAGCTTGAAGCTGAGCGTGCGCACCGGCCACGGCGCGTCGGCCGAGCTGGCCGGTGTCTGCCCCACTGATCCGGACGTCACTGGGCGGCGTCGGCCTTTTTCTGCTCGGCGACGACCCGGTTGTCGATCATCGTCACGAACGGCGACCGGTTGCGGTTGGCGCGCTCGTACTCGGCGAGCGCCTGCAGATCGGCGAGGGCGAGCGAACGGACCTTGGCGCGCAACTGTGCGAGCGTCAACGAGTCGTAGTCGAGGTCGGCGACGATCTGCGGGCCCGAGCCCGACTGCGGTGCGGTAGGTGCCGCCTCGGTCGCACCGGGGGCGACGTCGGCGGTCGACGAACTGTAGAGCGCGAACCTGCCCGCGGCAGGCTCGGTCGGCTCGTCTGCCTCGGACTCGGTTGCCGCCGGTTTCGCGGGGGCGGGCGGCGGCGTCTCGTCGTCGTCCTCGTCGAAGGTCGCCCACGCGGGCTGCTCCTCGGCCTTGTCGAAGATCGGCGCCAGCACGTCGTCGCCCTTGATGGCGAGCTCGGCGATGTTCTGCTGCAGACGCATGCCGACCTGCAGTGCAGTGCTGACCGCGGACATGGGCAGCGTGATGGCACGCGTTGGCAGTTTCCGGGTCTCCTCGACGGTCGTGGCCAGCAGACCGGCGACCACGCGAGCGGGGTACGGAGGACGATTCATGTACTCAGCTTCTCACAGCCGTACGATTGGTGTTATGGCTGAATCCAAGCGTGTCCTCCTCGCCTCCCCGCGCGGCTATTGCGCGGGCGTCGATCGTGCCGTCGAGGCCGTGGAGCGTGCACTCGACAAGCATGGTGCGCCGGTGTACGTCCGAAAGGAGATCGTCCACAACCGGCACGTGGTCGAGACCCTCTCCGATCGGGGGGCGATCTTCGTCAACGAGACCGACGAGGTGCCGGAGAGTGCGATCGTCGTCTTCTCCGCGCACGGCGTGTCCCCGGAAGTCCATCGCACCGCGGCGCAACGGAGCCTGCAGACCATCGACGCCACCTGCCCGCTGGTCACCAAGGTGCACCAGGAAGCGAAGCGTTTTGCGCGCGACGACTACGACATCGTCCTCATCGGCCACGAAGGTCACGAGGAGGTCGAAGGCACCGCAGGCGAGGCGCCCGAGCACATCCAACTGGTCGACGGGCCCGATGCCGTCGACCAGGTGCAGGTCCGAGATCCCGAGCGGGTCGTCTGGCTGTCGCAGACCACCCTGTCGGTGGACGAGACGATGCAGACGGTCAAACGGTTGCGCGAGAAGTTTCCGCTGCTCAACGACCCGCCGTCAGACGACATCTGCTACGCCACCCAGAACCGCCAGGTGGCCGTGAAGGCGATGGCTCCGAAGTGCGATCTGGTGATCGTCGTCGGATCGAAGAACTCGTCGAACTCGGTCCGCCTCGTCGAGGTGGCACTGCAGAACGGCGCGAAGTCGTCGTACCTCGTCGACTATGCGCGCGAAATCGATCCGACGTGGCTCGACGGCGTGAGAACGGTGGGCCTCACTTCGGGTGCATCAGTGCCCGAGGTGTTGGTGCGCGGTGTGATCGACCTGCTCGCCGAGCACGGCTTCAACGACGTCGAGACCGTCACCACCGCCGAGGAGACGTTGACGTTCGCGTTGCCACGGGAACTGCGGCCCGCGCGAACCGCCAACTGACGGCTAGCACGATCACCGCCAGCGTTGCGGTGATCAGGATGCGCCCGCTGCCGCCCGGCGCACGATCGGGTGGCGACGGCGCGTCGACCGCATGCCCGACAGCCGGATCTGGCCGCGGCGGTAGGTGTGCGGTGAGCGCGGCGACAGGGTCGACGACTCCCGCGCCGAGCGCGCCGTCGTGTCCGCCGCCGTGCGCGGTCGAGACGATCCTCGCGATCACTTCGGCCGCCGACAGTTCCGGGAAACGAGACCGCACCAGCGCGACAGTGCCTGCGACGTACGCGGCGGCGTAGCTGGTGCCCGCCAACGGATTCGCGCCGTCGGCACCCGCCAACGCGTAGACCGGCCGGGGGCCGCCGACGGCCGGAGCGATGCTGACTACGTCGGTGCCGGGCGCACCGACCGACACCCACGGTCCGCGCAGACTGAACGATGCGGCGGTGCCGTCGGATGCCTGCGCGGCGCCGACGGTCACGACGAGAGGTGCGAACCGGGCCGGTGTTGCGACGGTCTTGATGTCGGTGACCGGATCGGGATTCTGTTCTCGGCACGACGTCGCTTCGGCGAGGTTGCCCGCCGCGGCCACCACGACGACATCCTTGGCGAGCGCATACTGCAAGGCCTGGCCGACGGAGTCGTCGCCGAGCGCATCGGATGGCGGCAGGCACGCCGTCTCCGAGATGTTGACGACGTCCGCACCGAGGTCGACGGCGCGCACGATCGCCTTGGCCAGTGTCGCGAGCGGACCGTAGCCGACGCCGACCGTCGCCTCAGCGGCGTTCGCGGTCCGGGACGTCTTCGCGCGGAACGCGCCGGACGACTGCCGGATGGAGACGATCCGCGCGGCGGGTGCGACCCCGACGAAGCCATCGTCGGGGCCGTTTCGCGCGGCGATGATCCCGGCGACCAGCGTGCCGTGGACGTCGCAGTCGGACAAGCCGTCGCCGCCGGACACGTAGTCGCCGCCCGCGACGAGACCCGGTAGGCGGGGATGCGGTGTCACCCCGGTGTCGATCACCGCGACGGTGACCCCTTCGCCGCGACTGAACTGGTGAGCGGCGGCGACATCGAGTAGGTCGTGGCCGGCCGGGATGTCCGTCGCGGGCGCGGCGACCGGGCGGGCGCAGCGCGCATGCTGTTCGGTCGGGGTCAACGGTCCGAGCGGCGACGCCGACGGGACCGCTGACGCGACGGCCGGGCACGAGGCCACCAACAGAAGGGCGGCTGCGGCCGCCCAAGCCACGCGCACGTCACCACTCGCGGACGAGTCGGTACGCGTCGAGTACCCACAACAGCAGCGGCACCACGATGACGAGGGTGCCGAGCTGGAGGAGCTCCACTGCCCGCACCTGCAGCGGCGAGAAGTCGCGTCCGGCCGCCACCGTCCCGACGAGAAGCCCCGCCGCGCCAAGTGCAGCCGCCGCACACATCGCGGCGACCGCTGTCGCCGATCCCGAGCCGACGTGTAGCGCGCCGACATACACCGCGGCGACGATGATCCCGGCCACGGCGCACGCGCCGCTCAGAATCAGGGTCGTCGACTGGATTCGATCGGCGTGCACGCGTCCGCGGACCAGTAGCGACGCTGCGGCGGCCGCGCAATACACGAGGACGACAGTGTCGGGCGATCCGACGGCGGCGGTCACGGTCACCGCGACGACGATCCAGACTCCGGCACCCGCCAGGATCCCGGTCAGGTACGACGATGCCGCCGCGGTCCGCCGGGACAGCGCAGCGAGGTCGCCGAGAGCGAGGTCGGCGAGGGCGCCGAGCGGATCGGCTGGAATCGGCCCGAGTGCGTCGACGCCGTCGACCACCGACCGTCGGACAGTCGGGTCGCCGGTCGGCGGCGCGGCCACCGGCACGGGCGGCAGCGGGAGACCGGCGAGCGCGATCGAGATCCGACTCGCTGACGGCAGCAGCATGACGCCGATCGCGGCGGACGTCGCCGCGATCGACAGCGGTGGAGCCGACCACACTGATGCGAGTCCGCCGGTCAGTGCAGCACCGAGTCCGACTGTCGCGATCGCGGTGTGCAGTGCCGCGGCGGTCCCGGTCCCGCGATGGCCGAGCACCGCGAGCGTCCCGGCGACCACTCCGGCGAGAGCGATCTGTGCGGGCAGTCCACCGCCACCCGCCGCGACTCCGGCGGCCGCGCCGAACACGCACGCGGTGACGGACAGGGTCGCGCATAACCGAGGATCCGAGCCGAGCCGGTGGCCGGTCACCGCCGCGGCCATCGACACGGCGGCCGCGATCGGAGTGAACAGCAGGGGAGTCGCGGTGTCGCCCGCGCAGACCGCGACGACCGCAGCCCCCGCCGAGACGACGGCCGCCAGCAGCACTGTCGCGTACGCCGCCCACCGTGCTGAGTCGGCCGTCCACTCGCTGCGGGACTCGCGCGTCAACGCTGCGACGCCCGCCGCCACGTCGTCGACCATCGCGCCGGGCGTCTCCGGCGGGTCGTCGGTCACCACGAGGAGGTCGCCGTCGTGCACGTCGACGCCCTGCAGGGTCGCGGTCGTCGGCAGCGGTGGTCCGCCCACGCGGGCCAGCGTCCAACAGTTGCCTGCCCCGTCGACGTGCAACAGCGCGAGCACATCCGGCAGCAGTGCGGCCAGCGGTACGTCGGCCGGTGCGGCCACGTCGACTTGCGTGCGCCCCCCGATCACCGAGATCCGAACTGATTCAGTCACAACGGTCATTTCGCAAACCCTCCCCCGAGGTTCGGTGTACAACCAGTGCATCGCTGCGAGGCGACGATGGCGTCGAGATAACCACTTCGACGCGATCTGTGTGGGGGATTCGGGGGAATCATGAACACTGAGAGTTTTTCGGTCGCGAACTCGGCGGGCTGGACGCCGACGATCGGCCATCGGCGTCGGCCTCGGCAGCCACGGACCGCGCCGCCGCCCGGCGACCTGTCGTTGGCGTCGCCGCCCGAACTGGCGCGGGCGGTCCCGCAGAACATGCTGCTCCGGCTGATGCCCGCCGTGATGGTCATTGCGGTGATCGGGATGATCTCGATGATGGCCGTGACCGGTGGGCGAACGGCGTTCGCGAACCCGCTGTTCCTCATGTTTCCGCTGATGATGGTGATGTCGATGGTCGGGATGGTGGCCTCCGGCGGGCGAGGCGGCCCTGCACGGGCCGCCGAAGTCAACGAAGACCGCAAGGACTATCTCCGGCATCTGGCTACGCTGCGCGATACCGCCGACGAAGCTGCCGCCGTCCAACGCGCCGACGCCGACCGCGACCACCCCGACCCGCGCGCGCTCCCATCATTGATCGGAACCGCGCGCATGTGGGAGCGGCGCCCGTCCGACGACGACTTCGGCGACGTCCGGATCGGTCTCGGCGCCCACCGCCTCGCGGGTGACTTGACGCCGCCGGAGACCGCGCCGGTGGAGAACGTCGAACCCGTGTCGGCGGTCGCATTGCGCAGATTCGTGCAAGCCCGGTCGGCGGTGCCCGGCCTGGCCACCGCGCTCGCCCTACGAGGATTCCCCGCTGTCAGCGTGTCCGGACCGCACGACGACGTCCACGCCCTCCTGCGGTCGATGGTCTGCCTGCTCGCCGTCCAACACGGACCAGACCATCTGGGAGTCGCCGCTGTCGTGGCTGACCCGATTGCCCCGCAATGGGACTGGATCAAATGGTTGCCGCACGTCGGGCATCCCGATCGCATGGACGGGCTCGGTCCGACACGGATGATCTACCGCTCGCTCGCCGGGTTCGAAGCCGATCTGGCCGACCACCTCGCCGACCGAGGCCGCTTCTCGCGAACCGACCCGTCGCCGGGACTACGCCACCTGCTCGTGATCGTCGGCGACGGAGCGATGACCGGCGACGAGGAACTGATGCTCGGCGCGGGCCTCGACGGTGTCACCGTCCTCGAACTCGGCGAGACCGCCGACTCGCTGGCCGCCCGCCGCGGACTGTCGTTGATCGTCGACGGCGACCGACTGTCGGCGAGAACCGCTGCCGGAGTAGAGGAGTTCGCCGTCGCCGACGCGTGCGGGCTCGCAACCGCCGAAACCATCGCACGGCGACTGGCGCGGTATCGACCAGCGTCGTTCGGTGCGCTCGCCGACCTCGACATTCCCACCACTGCCCCCGATCCGGGGCTGCCCGGCCTTCTCGGCGTCCCCGACGCCGGCCGGTTCGATCCGTCGCTCGCCTGGCGTGGTCGACGCGGCGCACAACGACTGCGCGTGCCGATCGGCTACACGACCGACGGGACTCCCATCGACCTCGATCTCAAAGAGAGCGCGCACGGCGGGATGGGGCCGCACGGGCTGTGCGTCGGAGCGACCGGGTCGGGTAAGTCCGAACTGCTTAGGACCCTCGTGCTCGGCTTGATGGCGACCCATTCGCCCGACGAACTCAATCTCGTCCTGGTCGACTTCAAGGGCGGCGCGACGTTCCTCGGACTTGAGTCGTCGAATCACGTCGCGGCCGTCATCACGAACCTCGAACACGAGTTGGAGATGGTCGACCGGATGGCCGACGCCCTCTCCGGCGAACTGCACCGTCGGCAAGAACTGCTACGTGCGGCAGGCAACTTCGCGAATGTCACCGACTACGAGCGGGCCCGTACCGCGGGCGCCGAGCTGGCTCCGCTGCCCGCGCTCGTCGTCGTCGTGGACGAGTTCTCCGAACTGCTCGCACAGAAGCCGGACTTCGCCGAACTGTTCGTCGCGATCGGCCGACTCGGCCGGTCGCTGCACATCCATCTACTCCTCGCCTCGCAGCGACTGGAGGAAGGACGACTGCGCGGACTCGACAGCCACCTGTCGTACCGGATCGGGTTGAAGACATTCTCCGCCAACGAATCCCGCACGGTTCTCGGGGTGCCCGACGCCTACCACCTACCGAGCGAGCCGGGCGCCGCCTACCTCAAATGCGACTCGTCGACGCCGGTGCGCTTCCGGACCTCGTATGTGTCCGGGCCGTACACCCCGCCTGCCGAAGACGCGGCGACGGAAGGACGCGGCCCCGCGGGAGTCGTCCGCGTCTGGAACGCCGACACCGTCGTGCGGCTCCCCGCGGACGACGACGAGCAGGCCGAGCGGGAGACCGACGCGATGGCGCCGACCGTGCTGGCAACGCTCGTCGGACGGATCGACGGCCACGGGTCGCGGCCGCACCCGGTGTGGCTCCCGCCCCTGGAACCCCAAATCGGCCTCGACACGGTAGTCGCCGAAACCGGCGGTTCGCCTGGCCGCCTCCGAACGGTCCTCGGTATCGTCGACCGCCCATACGACCAACGGCGCGACCCGCTGCTCATCGACCTATCCGGCGCTTCGGGTCACGCGGCGATCGTCGGCGGGCCGCGATCGGGCAAGTCGACCGCCATCTGCACGTTGATCGCCGGTCTGGCGCTCGGACATGCACCCGCCGAGGTCAGCGTGTACTGCCTCGACTTCGGCGGTGGAGCACTCGCCGCGATCGCCGGGCTACCGCACGTCGGCGGCGTCGCACCCCGCAACCGGCCAGATGCGGTGCGCCGCACCGTCGCCGAAGTGACCGGTGTCCTCACCGCGAGAGAAGCGTCCGCATCGGACGGGCCCGCCGACGGGTACGGCGACGTGTTTCTGGTGATCGACGGGTTCGGCGTCCTACGCAACGAGTTCGAAGAATTAGAAGAACAGGTGACCGACCTCGTCGCCCGCGGCCTGGCATACGGGATACACGTACTCGTCGCCGCTGCGCGCTGGGCCGATATCCGACCGAGCGTGAAAGACCTGCTCGGCACCAGGATTGAACTGAAACTCGGCGACGCCCTCGACTCCGAGATGGACCGTCGCTGCGCCGCGAGCGTGCCAGCCGACAAACCCGGCCGCGGCATCACCGCCGACGGACTGCACCTGCTGATCGCATCGCCGACCGTCGACGGATCGACGACGGACCTCGCCGACGAGATCGTCGCACGGTATCCCGCCCAGCGGGCACCCGCCGTTCGGACCCTCACGACGCGACTGACGCCCGCTGACTTCGCCGACCACGAACTGCCGACAGGTCCCGGACAGGTCGCGATCGGGCTCGGGGAGGCCGAACTCGCGCCGTTCGTCGTCGACTTCGCACGCGAAGCACACCTGCTGGTGTTCGGCGACGCCGAGTCCGGAAAGACCAACACCCTGCGTGTGCTGGTGCGCGGGCTTGTCGCGTCGGGGCAGGCGACCGATGTGAAGGTCGTGCTCGTCGACTACCGGCGGACGCTGCTCGGCACCGTCACTGGCGACCACCTCGCCGGATACGCGACGTCGACGCGGACGGCGGCGCCCATGATGGCGCAGCTCGCCGAGTTCCTCACCGCACGGCTCCCCGCCGACGACGCCAGCGCCGACGACCTCGCCGACCATAATTGGTGGACCGGACCCGATGTTTACCTGGTGATCGACGACTACGACCTCGTCACGAGCCCGGCCGGAAACCCGCTCGCGCCGATCGCGGACCTCCTCGGCCACGCCCGTGACATCGGCCTGCGGGTGATCCTCGCGCGGCGGTCGGGCGGTATCGGGCGTGCCCTGTTCGACCCGTTCATCGCGCGCATGCGGGACCTCTCGTGCGATGTGTTCCTGATGGCGGGCGATCCGGATGAGGGATATATCGTCGGCAGACATCGGATGCACAAGCTTGCCGTAGGACGGGGCGAATACGTCTCTCGGAGCCGTCGCGCCGAAGCCGTCCAGGTTCTCGCCCCTGACGAGGGGACGGACCGGTGAGCGGCGTCCTCGACCTCGGGTACGGCGAGAACCATCGGGGCGTCGACGAGATGTTCGAGCACATCGACGAGCCTGGGCTCGTCGTCCCGATCGCCGTGCCGTCGGGAACCGCGCAGGTCACGCACCCGTCGACGTGGGGCAGGCGACGGATCGCCGAACTCACCCGACGACTCGCCGCGGTCGGCGTCACCGCGACGCCTGTGCCGCGGGCGGTCGCACTCGCCCGGAGCCACACCGACGCATCCGTACAGCGCTGCGCGGTGATCGAGACCGCCGCCGTACCGTCGACCGGCGGTCACTGGGTGGCGCAC
This sequence comes from Gordonia abscondita, assembly GCF_032711245.1. GTDB lineage: Bacteria > Actinomycetota > Actinomycetes > Mycobacteriales > Mycobacteriaceae > Gordonia. Next base: position 425,182 of record NZ_CP128986.1, on the reverse strand, counting down.
CTTCTGCAGATGCGGGACGGCGACTGGACGATCACCGGGGTCGCCGTGGCACTGCCCCCCGACGTCCCCGACGACGCCGAGTGGGCGGCGATCGTCTCGGCCGCCGACGTAGCCGTAATCGACGGCCCCGATCCGGCGTCGGTCGACGACTCGATCCGGACCATCACGGCCCCGTCCGGCGGCGTGGTCCGCGCCGACCGGGCACTCCTCACTCGGCACGGGGGACGAGCAGCGTCGCCGCGCGCGAGCCTCGCGGCGGCGATCCCGCCGCCGCCAGTGCCGTCGCCGCGCCCCAAGACGCCGATCGCGGTCGGCGTCGCCGCGTGCGCGCTCCTCGGCCTCGGCTGGTTCCTGGTCAAGCCCGGTCCGTCGCCCGGCGAGTCGGCGACGACCGGTCAGCGGATCGGGGCCGTACAGGTGGACGCGCCCGCCGGCTGGCAGCGGTCGGACCTATCTGACGATCGGCCGGCCGACGGGTCCGGGCAGCGGGCGGTGTTCACCGATTCCGATGACGGCAGCCGGATCCTCGTCGTCGTCACAACACTGCGGGACGGGTCCACGCGGGCGAGCGTCGCGGAGAGTCTGGCCAACAGACTCGCGCAGCGCGCCGACGACGCGGTCCTCGAATTCGCGCCGGACACCGTGTTCGGCGGACGGCGCGTCATCTCCTATCGGGAACGTCCGGAATCCGGGCCGCCGATCGCCTGGTACGTGGACGTCGAACGGTCGATTCAGACGAGCGTCGGGTGTCAGCGGGGAAGTGGGGAGCAGTCGGTTGACGCCGAATGCGCCGACGTCGTCGCATCGCTGCGGCCGACGTGACCTCACATTCCCCGGTGAGTGTCGCCATCGCCTCGGGAGCGGGTGTCGACGCTCACCGGGGAATGTGAGGTCACGGGGTCCGTAGGCTGGGTTGCATGAGCATCACGACTTTCGGCCCGGACACCGGAGACCTCACACTGCACACCGGCGTGGCAGGCAAAGCCGCCCGCACCGGGCACAGTCTGACGATCGGTTTCACCGACTGGTCGGCGACCGTCGACGTCGACGCCCCGTCGCAGGTCCAGGTTCGCGTCGCCGTGGCCTCGCTCGAGGTGGTCTCCGGAGAAGGCGGCCTCACACCGATGAGCGCACCCGAGCGTGGTGTGGCCCGCGGCAACGCGACTAAGTCGTTGAAGGCCGACGAATTCGGCGAGATCATCTTCGTCTCGACCGGCGTCGCCGCCGACGGTGCGGGGTACCGCGTCGACGGGACCCTCACCATCGCCGGGCGCTCACGGGAGCACAGCGTGGTCGTGGCGCCGTCGGGTAGCGGCGCAGACCGCCGTGTCGCAGGCGAGACCACCGTGCGCCACACCGACTTCGGGATCAAACCGTTCTCCACGATGATGGGCGCGTTGAAAGTCGCCGACGAGGTGACCGTCCGCCTCTCCCTCTCCGTGCCCGAGTAGGCCTGCGTGTCCCGGTGGGACGGGCGGAGTAGACGCGCGTTTTGACCCGCACTGCCGCCGCCCCGTACTCTGGATCGCTGGCAGCGTGCGTTTTACGCCCCCGGGTCCCCACTGGTCGCCGGGAATCAGCGTGCATGTCGGCCTGACCAGCAACGAACCATCAAGTGAGGACCTACTGTGGCTACTTACAGCCCCAAGGCAGGTGACGTGACCCGTACGTGGCACGTCATCGACGCCACCGATGTGGTGCTCGGCCGCCTCGCCGTGCAGAGCGCGAACCTGCTCCGCGGCAAGCACAAGCCGACCTACGCCCCGCACGTCGACGGTGGCGACTACGTCGTCATCATCAACGCCGACAAGGTCGCGATCAGCGGCAACAAGGCGAACGACAAGCGCATCTACCACCACTCGGGTCACCCGGGCGGCCTGAAGTCCCGCACCGTCGGTGAGGTCCTCGCGACCCGTCCCGACCGTCTCGTGGAGAAGGCTGTCAAGGGCATGCTGCCGAAGAACAAGCTGGGCGATCAGATCGCTCAGAAGTTGAAGGTCTACGCAGGCCCGAACCACCCGCACGCGGCTCAGCAGCCCGTTCCCTTCGAGATCAAGCAGGTTGCCCAGTGAGCGAGAACGAGAACATCGAGGTCGTCGCCGCCGAAGAAGAGATCGTCCTGGAGGACGGCTCGTACACGAGCGAATCGGTCGAAGAAATTGCCGTCGAGGGCGCATCGGGCCGTGGCCCCGTGGTCCTGGAACACCCGATCCAGACCGTCGGTCGTCGCAAGGAGGCCGTCGTCCGCGTCCGCCTCGTCACCGGCACCGGTGACTTCCGCCTCAACGGTCGCACCCTTGAGGACTACTTCCCCAACAAGGTCCACCAGCAGCTCATCAAGGCTCCGCTGGTGCTCGTCGAGCGCACCGACTCGTTCGACATCCACGCTCGCCTCGTCGGGGGCGGACCGTCGGGTCAGGCAGGCGCGCTGCGTCTGGCTATCGCCCGCGGCCTCATCGAGATCAGCCCCGAGGACCGTGCGGTCCTCAAGAAGGCTGGCTTCCTGACGCGTGACGCACGTGCGGTCGAGCGTAAGAAGTACGGCTTGAAGAAGGCCCGCAAGGCTTCGCAGTACAGCAAGCGCTGATCGACTTCGCTACTGTGGCACGCCTTTTCGGCACCGACGGCGTCCGAGGCCTGGCCAACGCCCAGCTCACTGCAGAGCTGGCGTTGCGCCTGGCTTCGGCCGCCGTTTCTGTTCTCGGTGCACACACGAACTCCCGAGACGACGCGGCAGGCCTCCGGCCGCGTGTCGTGGTCGGTCGAGACCCCCGAGCTTCCGGTGAACTGCTCGAGGCCGCGCTGTGCGCGGGCCTCGCGGTCGCCGGCGCGGACGCGATCCGGGTCGGCGTGGTGCCGACCCCCGCTGTCGCATTCCTGACCGCGGATTACGGCGCCGACTTCGGCGTGATGATTTCCGCGTCACACAATCCGATGCCGGACAACGGCATCAAATTCTTCGCCGCGGGCGGGCACAAGCTGGCCGACCACGTCGAGGACGCCATCGAAGCGGCCATGGACGCACCGAATCCGCGTCCGACGGGCGCAGGCGTCGGCCGCCTCCACGACGCGCCGGACGCCGAGGAACGCTATTTGCGTCACCTCGCCGCGTCCGTCGACGGCTCGCTGTCCGGTCTGACGATCGTCGTCGACGGCGCGAACGGTGCCGCGTCGACCGTCGGCCCGAACGCGTACGAGGCGGCGGGTGCGACGGTCATCGCCATCCACTGCCAGCCCGACGGCTTGAACATCAACGACGGCTGCGGTTCGACACACCTCGACGTCCTGCAGGCCGCTGTCCTCGAACACGGCGCCGACTTGGGTCTCGCGCACGACGGCGACGCCGACCGCTGCCTCGCCGTCGACTCGACGGGCGCAGTGGTCGACGGCGACATGATCATGGCGATCCTCGCCCTGGACATGCATGAGCGCGGTGAACTCATCGACGACGTGTTGGTCGCCACCGTCATGAGCAATCTCGGTCTGCACATTGCGATGCGTGACGCGGGCATCGAGGTGAAGGTGACCGGTGTCGGCGACCGTTACGTCCTGGAAGAACTCCGCAAGGGCGGGTATGCGCTCGGCGGTGAACAGTCCGGCCACATCGTGATTCCGGCCGCGGGCACCACCGGGGACGGTGTGCTCACCGGTCTGCGATTGGCGGCTCGTGTCGCGGCAACCGGTACGCGGCTCGCCGACCTCGCGGGCGTCGTCACCGTGCTCCCGCAGGAGCTCATCAACGTCCCGGTCAGCGACAAGCATGCCGTCGCCGTCGCCGAGACAGTGCAGCAGGCAGTCTCGATCGCCGAGCGCGAGCTCGACGGGTGCGGACGAATCCTGTTGCGTCCCTCGGGAACCGAGCAGCTGGTCCGGGTCATGGTCGAGGCCGGAACGCATGAGGACGCACGCGACATAGCCGCCCGAGTCGCGGCTGTCGTCGCAGCCGTCTGAGGACGTCCTCGCCTCGGCCGGAGTGTCGGGGAACCGAAACGCGTCCCGCTGCGTCCAAAGGGTATGAGGCAGATGACGGACGTCCACGTCGACACTGACGGGTTGATCGATCACACGGCGCGGCATGCGACGCTCGCGTCCGATGCCGCCGACTGCGTCGCCGAGCTTCGCGCAGGCGGGTTCGGGGCGTGGTGGCGCGACGGACGGGAGACCGGCCTCGACGCCCGACTCACCGATCTCGCGGACCGTCTGGAACGTGCGGCCGGCGGGGTCGGTGACGCGGCAGGCCGCGTCAGGCGGAACGCCGTTGCCCTCTCTGCCGCGGACACCGCCGTGGCGCACGGCCTGCGGAGTCTGCCGTGATCGACGACCTGATCGCGATCCTTCACGTCGGAGCCGACCTGGGCCTGATCGCATACGACGAGACCGTCGTACGCGCGCCGCACCGTGACGCGGAAGCATTCGACGTCGACGCGCTCACCGCGGACGCCGCCCGGCTGCGGGCCACCGCGCACCGCCTCGACGATACGGCGGTGTCAACCGAAGTCTCGTTCGGCGACCTTTGGTCGGGGAGCGGAGGCGACGCGGCAGGCATCGCCTTGGCGTCCGCGACGACGAACGTCGACGCGGTCGTCGCCGAGATCGACGCGACGTCGGCCGCGCTCGACGCGGCGACGTCGACCGTCACCGACGTCATCGGCCGCTACCGCCACGCCATGGCGACAGTCTGCGAACCCACGATCTGCGGGATCGACGTCGACGCGCTGCGCGCGAGTGTCGCGGCCGGGTCGGTGACCAGGGACGACGTGCGCGGCGAACTCATCGCACGCATCGAATACGCGGACACCGTCGGACGGACCGTCACACAGGCACTGGCCGACATCGTCCGCACGGCAGCCACCGGCTTGGGCGCTACCGGCAGTGCGGCCTCCAGCGGCGAACTCGTCCTGGCGGGCAGACGATGAGTGCCATCGACCGGATCGTTCGTACCGGCGATGAGGCGGCCGCCGCCTTCGACGACGCCGAACGCCGATACCTCATCCGCAGGCAGACGCCGCCACCGCGACGACCCGTCTCGGTCACCCCCGCTGACGACGCGGCGCTCCTGCCGCCGCTGCTCGAATCGGCGGTCCGACGGCGGGTGCGCGAGTGAACCGCCTCGCCGGGTTAGGGTAGGAACCGTGTTCGGGAAGAAAGTGGTGGCGCCGCCGCCCGACAAACTGATGGCAGAACTCACACGACGCGGACCCCACAAGGTGGACCGCGGCGAACTCGGCATCGTCGGGATGAGTGGCCAGATCTTCGCGCCACGCGTCGGCACCAAACTGCCTGCCGTCGCGTTCGCCCACGACTGGCTCGCTTCCAGCCCGCGCTACCGCGACCTCGTCTTCCACCTCGCGTCATGGGGCATCGTCGTCGCCGTCCCCGACGGACAGACCGGTGTCTTCGCTTCCGATATCGACCTCGCCACCGACCTGCGGGCCGCCGTCACCGTGCTGCAGAGCGTCCAACTCGGCGACGGCACGGTCACCGTCGACCCGCACCGTGTCGGCGTCGCCGGACACGGTTTCGGTGCCGCGGCAGCGGTGCGCGCGGCGTCGGACGCGGTTCTCCTTGGTCGCCCGCCGATCGCACTGCGGGCTCTCGCCGCGGTCTTCGGGTCGCCGACCACCGCCGACCTGCTGCCAGCGGCAGCGACGGTCACCGCGCCCGCGCTCGTGCTGGCCGCAGGCGGGCAGATCGATTCGATGACCGCAAACGCGCTCGCCCTGGCCGAGAATCTCGGGGGTGATGTGGTGTTCCGCACCATCGCCGCCGCCGACAATCGCGGCCTCCTGGAACAGCGGGGACTCAAGTCGTTCATCGGCGTCAACGGCGCCGACAAGGGCACGCACGGCCCGGTCCGCGCGCAACTCGCCGGATACCTGCTGCACACGCTCGCAGGCGACGAGCGGTACGCGGCGTTCTCCGACCCGGAGGTGACGATGGGTGAGGCGACCGCGACCTCGGTCGACGAGACGGAACCCGCCGCGCTCGACCACCTGTCACAACTGCTGGGAGCGAAGCCTCCTAAGGCATAGCCGGTACTCTTCTATCTCATGTGCGGAATCGTTGGATACGTGGGCGCGCGCCCCGCGTTGGGCATCGTCGTCGACGCTCTGCGTCGGATGGAATACCGGGGTTATGACTCCGCCGGAGTCGCCATTCTCGATGGTGATGGAGGACTGGCCGTCGAGAAGAAGGCCGGCCGTCTGGAGAACCTCGACAAGCAGATCGCCGAGGTCGGCGCCGACACGCTGCACGGCAGCACCGGTATGGGACACACGAGGTGGGCGACGCACGGTCAGCCGACCGACCGCAACGCGCACCCGCACGTGAGTGCCGACGGCAGGCTCGCCGTCGTCCACAACGGGATCATCGAGAACTATTCGCCGTTGCGCGTCGAACTCGAGAACGCCGGCGTCGAATTCTTGTCGGACACCGACACCGAGACCGCCGTCCACCTCCTGGAGCGCGAATACACCTCCGGTGAGCACGCAGGCGACTTCGTCGCGAGCGCCTACGCGACCTTGCGTCGTCTGGAAGGCGCGTTCACGCTCGTATTCACCCACGCCGACCACCCCGGCACCATCGTGGCCGCCCGCCGGTCGACGCCGCTCGTCGTCGGTGTCGGCGACGGCGAGATGTTCGTCGCATCCGATGTGACCGCGTTCATCGAGCACACCCGCGATGCCGTGGAACTCGGCCAGGACGAGGTCGTCGTCATCACCGCCGACAGCTACTCGATCACCGACTTCGACGGCGTCCCGACCGGTGGTACCCCGTTCCACATTGACTGGGATCTCGCCGCCGCCGAAAAGGGCGGCTACGACTACTTCATGCTCAAGGAGATCGCCGAACAGCCGGAAGCTCTCGAGAGCACGCTGTCCGGTCACCTCCAGGACGGCCGGATCGTCCTCGACGAGCAACGACTGTCCGACCAGGACCTGCGCGATGTCGACAAGGTGTTCGTCGTCGCCTGCGGTACCGCCTACCACGCCGGACTGATCGCAAAGTACGCGATCGAGCACTGGACGCGGCTACCCGTCGAAGTCGAACTGGCCAGCGAGTTCCGCTACCGGGACCCGGTGCTGGGCCGTTCGACGCTCGTCGTCGCGATCAGCCAGTCCGGGGAGACTGCGGACACTCTCGAAGCGGTCCGCCACGCCAAGGACCAGAAGGCGCGCGTCCTCGCGATCTGCAACACCAACGGTGCCCAGATCCCGCGCGAATCCGATGCGGTCCTGTACACGCACGCCGGACCGGAGATCGGCGTCGCGTCCACCAAGTGCTTCCTCGCGCAGATCGCCGCCGCCTACCTGGTGGGTCTGGCGCTGGCGCAGGCGCTCGGCACTAAGTACCAGGACGAAGTAGTCCGCGAGTTCACCGAACTCGAGCAGATCCCGGCAGCCGTCCAGACAGTCCTGGAGCAGATGGATCCGGTCCGCGACCTGGCCCGGTCGTTCGCGTCGAGCGACACCGTCCTGTTCCTCGGCCGTCACGTCGGCTACCCGGTGGCGCTCGAAGGCGCGTTGAAGCTCAAGGAACTCGCGTACATCCACGCCGAAGGTTTCGCCGCGGGCGAACTCAAGCACGGCCCTATCGCGCTCATCGAGGACGGCCTGCCGGTGATCATCGTGATGCCGTCGCCGACCGGTCGCGCCCTGCTGCACTCGAAGATGGTCAGCAACATCCGCGAGATCCAGGCGCGCGGTGCGACGACCATCGTGATCGCCGAACCGGACGACGAAGCCGCCGCGGCCGTCGCCGACCACCTGATTCCGATCCCGGCGACGCCGACGCTCCTGCAGCCGCTCGTGTCGACGGTCCCGCTCCAAGTATTCGCCGCAACCGTCGCACAGTCGCGCGGATACGACGTCGACAAGCCGCGGAACCTGGCTAAATCGGTCACCGTCGAATAACCGAGGGGACAGTCTCGTGGTGATCGGATTCCATGCCGCGCAGTCGATTCGGGACGCCGAACGCGCGACTGGGCCGCTGTTGGCCGACGGGGTGCTGATGGCGCGGGCCGCGCACGGAGTCGCGGCGACCGTCGTCGACGAACTCCGTCGTCGCTACGACGGTGTGTACGGCCGGACCGTGGTGCTCGTCGTCGGTGCGGGCGACAACGGCGGTGACGCCCTCTACTCGGCCCGGCATCTCCGCAGCCGAGGCGTCCGAGTACGAGCGGTCCTGACCGCTCCCGATCGCGTGCATGCGGCCGGACTCGTCGACTTCCACGCGGTCGGCGGCCGACTGGCTGACTCTCGCGACCCTTTCGACGGCGCCGACCTGGTTGTCGACGCGATCGTCGGGTTGGGCGGCCACGGCCCGTTGCGTGAACCCGCCGCGACGCTCATGGCCGACGTCGCACGGGCCGGTCTCCCGATCGTCGCCGTCGACCTGCCGTCCGGTGTTGACCCCGACACCGGAACCGTCCACAACCCATCGGTGCGGGCCGACGTAACCGTCACGTTCTCTCTACGCCGACTAGCCCACCTGTTCGCGGCGCCCTCGTGCGGGTCGATCACGGTGCGCGACATCGGTATCCCGGCCCCCGAGCGTCCTGAGGTCGAGTCGCCGTCGGACGTCGACGTTGCCCGCGCGTGGCCGCTGCCCGGCCCGTCCGACGACAAGTACACGCAAGGTGTCGTCGGCGTGATCGCCGGCTCGGCGCGCTATCCCGGCGCAGGGGTCCTCGCGACGACCGCCGCGATCGCGGCGACCTCGGGCATGACCCGCTATGTCGGGTCCGCCGCGGCGCAGGTCGTCGCCCACCGCCCCGAAACGGTGGCGGTCACCGACCTCGACGACGCCGGACGCGTGCAGGCGTGGGTGATCGGCCCCGGATTCGGCACCGACAGTGATTCTGCCGACGTGCTGCGCCGGGTCCTCGTCGACCCGGATCAGGGTCGCGTACCCGTACTCGTCGATGCTGATGCGCTGACAGTGCTCGCTGGCGACGCCGGCCTGCGCGCCGCGATCGGCTCCCGGCACGGCCCCGTCCTGCTGACTCCGCATGCGGGCGAGTTCTCCCGGCTCGCTGCTGCGGTGGACAGCGCCGCCGCCGACCTCCTCGCACAGAATCGACTCGCTGCGGTCCGGTGTCTGGCCGCTGACCTGGGCGTCACCGTGCTACTCAAGGGGCATCTCACGCTTGTCGCCGACCCCGACGGCACCGCGTGGGGAACCGACGCGGGCTCGTCGTGGGCGGCCACCGCGGGCTCCGGGGACATTCTTTCCGGTATCGCGGGCGCACTCCTGGCCGCGGGAATCGCGCCGCGCGAAGCCGGAACAATGGCTGCCCGGCTGCACGCGCATGCGGCGGAACGCGCGAGCGGGGGAGCGCCGATCGGAGCCTCCGACCTCGTCGCAGCGGTCGCGCCCGCGTTACGGGAACTGATGCGTTTGCGACAATGGACGTGATGACCACCGCAAATCTGATCGCCACCATCGACCTCGGCGCCATCGCGCACAATGTCGGTGTACTCCGCGAACGCTCCGGCGCCGGGGTAATCGCCGTGGTGAAGGCCGACGGCTACGGTCATGGTGCGCTCCCGGTCGCACACACCGCTCTCGCCGCAGGCGCGCACGCGCTCGGCACCGCGAGTATTCGCGAAGCCCGCGAATTGCGGGCCGGCGGCATCGATGCGCACATCACCGCCTGGCTGCATCGACCCGACGCCGACTTCGCCGGTGCCGTCGCCGACGGCATCGATATCGCAGTCTCGTCGCCGCGACAGCTCGCGGCCGTCGTGGACGCCGCGCGCGCCACGGGCACTCGCGCCGTGGTCTCAGTCAAGGTCGACACCGGACTCGGCCGGAGTGGCGTCGCCCGCGAAGAATGGGAGCAGGCCGCGGCAGACCTCGCGCGCGCCGTCGCCGAGGACGCCGTCGAACTCCACGGCGTCATGTGCCATCTGGCGTTCGGCGACGAACCCGATCATCCGCACAACGATCTACAGGCGCAACGGCTCGACGCGGCCGTCGCCGACCTCACCAGGCTCGGCGCGCCGCCCACCGTGGTCCACATGTCCAATTCGCCTGCCGCGCTCACTCGCCCCGATCTCTCGCGGGACCTGGTGCGTCCGGGTATCGCGATGTACGGCTACTCGCCGATCCCGGCGATGGGCGACTTCGGGCTGATACCGGCGATGACCCTCGAATCACAGGTCACGACGGTCAAGAAGGCCGACGCCGGGCAGGGCGTCTCCTACAACCACACCTGGCACGCGTCCGCCGACACCGTGATCGGCGTGGTCCCCGCCGGATACGCCGACGGTGTCCCGCGGAATCTGTCCGGGCGGCTGCAGGTCCACATCGGCGATCGCCTGTACCCGAATGTCGGCCGCATCTGCATGGACCAGCTGGTCGTCGACCTCGGGCCCGACGGGGGAGGCGTCCGAGAGGGCGATCGCGCAGTGCTGTTCGGGCCCGCGTCCGCAGCGGCCGGCGCACGGGTGCCCACCGCGACGGACTGGGCCGATGAACTGGGAACCATCAACTATGAGATCGTCGCGCGTATCGGTTCCCGACCGGAGCGGCGGTACGTCGGCGGAGTGGGGCACCAACAGGGGGATGAGGATTCGGATGGCTGAACGACGAAGTCGGTGGGCCGGGACCGCATGGCGATCGGGGCTCGGACAGGCCGGCACACTCGGTAAAGAGGTCGCCGGCGGGGTGGTGCGGCGACGCCGCGCACGCAAGGCGACCGGGACCGATCCGCACCGGGACGTCGACTTCACCGCGATCTACCGTGACGAGGCGTCGACCGTGACAGCGGACGACGGTGTCGCGCTCGCGGTCCGTTCGGTGATCACCGGGCCAGATACCGATCCGAGTGGACAGTCGTGGGGTCGCACGTCGACACCGGAACTGACGGTGATCTTCGTGCACGGTTTCACGCTGCGGATGGCATCGTGGCACTTCCAGCGGTACGGGCTGGCGCAACGATGGGCCGACCGGCGCATCAAAATGGTGTTCTACGACCAGCGCGGGCACGGCGCGAGTGACCTCGTACCCCGCTCCAGTTCGACGATGGCGCAGCTCGGCGACGACCTCGACGCCGTCATCCGGACCATGGCCCCGACCGGTCCCGTTGTGCTCGTCGGACATTCGATGGGCGGCATGTCGATCATGTCGCTCGCTCGCCGGAATCCGCGACTGTTCGGGCACCGCGGCCGTATCGCGGGTGTCGCCCTGGTATCGACTGCGGCGCGCGGCATCACCGAAGCGGGGCTCGGCGAAGGGTTGAACAATCCACTCGTCGACGCGCTCCGGGTTTCGGTCCGTTACGTTCCGCGCGCTGTCGAGGCCGGACGCGGCATCACCCGTCGAGCGGTGGAACCCGTGCTCGTGGCCGCGAGTTTCGGGCCCGGCTACTACAGTCCCGCCGCAGGCCGCGCGCTGGAGAAGATGATCCAGAACACGCACATCAGCACCATGGTGAACTTCCTGAAGGTGTTGGAGAGCCATGACGAGTCGACGACGATTCCAGTGCTGGCGCAGGTGCCGACCGTCGTCATGTGTGGCGACGCCGACCGGCTGACGCCGCTGCCCAACGCGTTGCGCATGTACGCCGAACTCGGTGCGGACTCCCGGCTCGTCGTCGGCGAGGGATGCGGACACATGTTGCCGGTTGAGGCGCCCGACCTCGTCGACGACGGCATCGACGACCTCGTGTCCCGCTCACGGCTCGCTCTCGGACGGCCGGTGCGGCCCGCGCGCATTTCGGCACGCGAACGGGCTCGACGGGAAGGGGCCGCACAGCATTTGGACGCCGAACCAGTCGGGCGGACCAGCGATGACTGAGCGAGGTGTGGGCGGGCACCGGGACCTGCCGGACACTGTCGACACCGAAGGGCTCGGCCGCGAGCTCGCCGCCGACCTGCGCGCAGGGGACCTGGTGATCCTGGATGGACCGTTGGGCGCGGGGAAGACGGCGTTCACCCGCGGTGTCGGCGCGGGACTCGGCGTCACCGGGCGAGTGTCGTCGCCGACGTTCATCATCGCGCGCCAGCACGCGCCGGGCGTCGCCGGACGCCCCGGCCTGATCCACGTCGACGCGTATCGACTCGCCGACGCGAACGGCAACGCGACCCTCGACGATCTCGACGCGCTCGACCTCGACACCGATCTCGCCGACAGCGTCGTCGTCGTCGAATGGGGCGAGGGCGTCGCCGAGCGACTGACCGACGAACACCTGCTGGTCCGACTGCGGCGCGACGACGAATCCGAGACACGGCACGCCGTGTGGGAGTGGGTGAGCACATGAGCGGCGAGTGGACCGTTCTCACGATCGACACCGCAACCGAGACGGTCGTCACCGGAATTGTGCGTTTGACGGCGACCGGTGCCGCGACGGCGCTCGCCGAACGCGCTGTCCACGACCACCGACGGCACGCCGAGATCCTGACGACTCTCATCCGCGAGGTGCTGGCCGAGGCAGACGTCGCCGGAACCGACCTAGACGCTGTTGTTGTCGGGGCGGGCCCCGGACCGTTCACCGGGCTGCGTGTCGGGCTCGCGACCGCGGCGGCGTACGGCGATGCGCTTGGCCTTCCTGTTCACGGTGTGTGTTCGCTCGATGCGCTCGCCGCGGTGGCCGCCGACCGGACCGCACTCGTCGTCACCGACGCCCGTCGTCGTGAGGTGTACTGGGCCCGGTATCGCAGCGGGCAGCGGACCGCCGGACCTGATGTCGCCTCACCTGCGACGGTCGCTGACACGGTTGCCGACTGGCCGGTTGATGCCGTCGTCGGCCCGCCGACGTTCACCGAACCGATCGCCGCGGGGCGCGCCGAGGAGGTCGGCGTGACGCATCCGACGCCTGCCGCGATCGCGAGGGTGGCGTTCGATGCGATCGTGGCCGGGGTGGTCCCGCCGCCGCTCGAACCGCTGTACCTGCGGCGACCCGACGCTGTGGAACTGAAGGATCAGCGGCGCAAGTCGCTGCTGCCGGTGACCGACGGTGCCTGAGGCGCCGGGGAATCCGGTCAACGCGCTGACCCCCGCCGACCTGCCGCGTTGCGCGGAACTCGAAGCGCAACTGTTTGCGGGCGACTCGCCGTGGCCGCTCGCCGGTTTCGTCGCCGAACTGCGGGCCGACCACAATCGCTACTTCGCTGCGCGCGCCGCCGACGGCACAGTCGTCGGGTATGCGGGTGTGAGCGTGCTCGGTCCCGTCGACGACCGCGAATGCGAGGTCCACACGATTGCCGTCGACCCTGCGTACCAGGGGTTCGGACACGGGCGGGCACTGCTTGACGCGTTGCTTGACGTCGCCGACCGCGAGCATGCCGCCGTGTTCCTGGAAGTTCGTACCGACAACGCGCCCGCGATCACCCTGTACGAACGCAACGGCTTCACCGTCGCCGGGACGCGGCGCAATTACTATCAGCCCTCCGGTGCAGACGCCTACACGATGGTGCGTCCGGCGGGGGAGTCCGCGAAGGAGGAACACCCGTGATCGTGATGGGCATCGAGAGCTCGTGTGATGAGACCGGCGTCGGCGTCGTCGACTGGGACGGCGAGACGGCGACGCTGCTGGCCGACGAGGTGGCCTCCAGTGTCGACGAGCACGCCCGGTATGGCGGCGTGGTGCCCGAAGTGGCGTCGCGCGCACACCTGCAGGCGATGGTTCCCACCATGACGCGCGCCCGGGAGGCGGCGGGCATCGACCGGCCGGACGCTATCGCCGTCACCATCGGGCCCGGCCTGGCGGGCGCGCTCCTGGTCGGTGTGGCCGCAGCCAAGGCGTACGCGCTCGCGTGGGACGTCCCGCTGTATGCCGTGAATCATCTGGGCGGCCACGTCGCCGTCGACACGCTCGAACACGGTCCGATGCCGCCGTCGGTGGCCCTGCTCGTCTCGGGCGGGCACACCCACTTGCTCGGTATCGATCGATTGTCGCAGCCGATCATCGAGATGGGGACCACTGTCGACGACGCCGCGGGCGAAGCATTCGACAAGGTGGCCCGACTCCTCGACCTCGGCTATCCCGGCGGCCCCGCCCTCGACGCGGCGGCCCGCAACGGCGATCCGTCGGCCATCGCGTTCCCCCGCGGCATGACTGGACCGCGGGACGCGCCGTTCGACTTCTCGTTCTCCGGACTCAAGACCGCCGTCGCACGCTTCGTGGAGGGCGAGGTACGGGACGGGCGCGAAGTGTCGGTCCCCGACGTCGCCGCGTCGTTCCAGGAGGCTGTCGCGGATGTGTTGACCGTCAAAGCGATCCGTGCGTGTCAGTCACGTGATGTAAGCACGCTGGTCCTCGGCGGGGGAGCGACGGCCAATTCGCGCATCCGCTCGATGGCGCAGGATCGGACCGCCCGCGCGGGCATCGACCTGCGTGTTCCCCAGCCTCGACTGTGCACCGACAACGGTGTGATGGTCGCGACCCTCGGCGCGCACGTGATCGGTGGAGGCGCTCCGGCGTCCCCGCTGACCGTCGCGACCGACCCCGGTATGTCGGTACAGATCAGCAAACTGTGATCGAAAATACCGTCTGGTGTTGAGAGCTGGCACTCGCATGGGTAGAGTGCTAGTTGGCTCTGGCGCTCCCGCCGCGGCACCCGCGACGACGTGGTGGTGCGCCTTCAAGGGCCGCGAACGTTATTCAATACACGAACGAAAAGGAATGACATCGTGGCGAGCGTGAACATCAAGCCGCTTGAAGACAAGATCCTTGTCCAGACCGTGGAAGCAGAGACCACTACTGCTTCAGGCCTGGTCATCCCCGACTCGGCCAAGGAGAAGCCCTCTGAGGGCAAGGTCGTGGCAGTCGGACCGGGTCGCGTCAACGAGCAGGGCAACCGCGTCCCCGTCGACGTCGCCGAGGGCGACGTCGTCATCTACAGCAAGTACGGCGGCACCGAGATCAAGTACGCCGGCGAGGACTACCTGATCCTCTCGGCCCGCGACATCCTCGCAGTGGTCGGCTGATACACCTTCACGACGAACGACGCCCCGCCGGATTTTCCGGCGGGGCGTCGTTCTGTCGGTGGCAGGCGGGGTTAGGAGGCGCGGCCGAGTCGGCCGTGCGGTGCCCGTCGGCGGATCTGGTTTCGCTCGGACTCGGTGAGCCCGCCCCAGATGCCGTAGGGCTCGTCGACCGACAGTGCGTGTGATCGGCACTGGGCGAGGACCGGGCACTCGGCGCAGACCTGCTTGGCCTGACGCTCACGCTGGGTGCGAGCCTGACCGCGTTCGCCTTCCGGGTGGAAGAAGACTGCCGAGTCCAGTCCTCGACAGGTGCCGTGCATCTGCCAATCCCAGAAGTCGGCGTTGGGTCCGGGGAGTCGGTCGAGCGTGGTGATCAACGTAGTGCTCCTGTTTCTCGGGTAAGACGCCTCTGTGGTCTCTGTCCTCACGGTAGGACGCCGATGAAAAGTGAGTCAAAACAGTGATTCGCAGGGTTTTCCATTCGTACCGAGTCGAATTCGGTGAACGGCGGGGGTCATCGAGGCGTCCGTTTATCGACGACCTTCGTGCCGTTGCGGTGCGTGCGAGCGAGCCCGAGAAATGGCCTCTGAACTGGCCTGTAATGGCGGCGACGCACAGGCGGTGTGGGGTTCGCGTCCTGGTCGGAGTTCAGGAGAATGGGCAGCCGGAGGCGTGCGCAAGATGAATGATAAGCAAATGGGTGGTAACCATCAGTGGCTCGAAATCATCGAAATCTCACTTGCAGTTACGTGAAGTTAATCAAACTGACCTAGATGTTCAAACATGAAAGGCGGGAAATGGACGCGATGAGTTCCCCGTTGTGGTCGAGTGCCCCGTGGTGGCCGCAATCGTCGGCGTCGACCCCGCACGGTATCGACGCGTGGGCCGCGGCAGTCGACCTCGGTGCGAGCGGATACGGAGCGGCCGCCCGGTCGGCTCTCGCCACGCTCGCATGTGAGACCACCGATCCAAGGATGGCGTCGCTCGCACACTCCACGCGGGCCTCTCTCGTCCGACAGGCGGGCGGGCACGGCGTGGCGCGCATCGACGACGGGCGGGCCTGCCGTCTGGTGGCCGGTGTGGCACGTGACGTCGGCGACGAGTGGGCGTTCGCGGCGTGGATCGACGGACTGGTTGGCCTCGCGGCGGACGGACTCGGTGTCGGCGACTTCGGCGCGTCCCGCGCATTGTTGGCGCGCGCTGGAGATCTCCTAGCCGAACGGGAGGGCCGCGCGGGGGCATGGATCACCGATGGGCGGGTCCGCCTTCGGCACGCCTGGGTTCAGACAGAGTTCGCACTCTTCTCTGGTGACACGCCCGGGGCCGTCGCGCCACGAGAACGGGCGCTTCGGCTCGCCGCCGACGCGCCGTCGCCCAGGCATGTCGTCAAGACCGACCTCATCGCGGCAGCCGTCGTCGCAGCGAACGGAGATGCCCGAACGGCGGCGTCCATCGCCGCCGACTGTGAGAACACCTGCACCACCTGGGGCTTGCTGCCGTTGCAGTGGGCGGCCGGGACGATGCTCTCGGGGATCGGCCCCGATCCGGCGGCGGCCGCACGGCGAGCTGCGAATTCGGCTGACCGACTGGCCGCGCGCGGCATGCCGGTCACTCCGGCGGCATGAGCGGTCGCCGGGGATCGATACAGTGGTCGGGTGCATCTCAGGGATTGTCCGCCAGCCGACACCGGTGTGACCCGAGACGTCCATTTTTATCAACCCGTAACACTTCGAGACTCGATTGACGATGAAACTGACAGGTGATGCGTTGGGCCAGGCGGTCCGCGCGGCCGCTGACGGCGACCGCGAAGCGCTCAGCTCAGTGCTCGAAAGTGTGCGGGAACCAGTCCTGCGTTACTGCCGCGCACGGATGGGTGCCGGTGAACGGCACCTGTTCTCCGCCGACGATGTGGCTCAGGAGGTGTTGATGGCTGTGATGACGGCGTTGCCCCGGTACCAGGACCAGGGGCGGCCATTCATGGCTTTCGTGTACGGCATCGCCTCACACAAAGTGGCGGACGCGATGCGTTCGGCGTCGCGGATCAAGGCCGACCCGGTCGATGAGATCCCCGAGACCGTCGACTTCGCGAACGGACCCGAACAGTCCGCTCTGGACGCCGATGCCGGCCGACAGATGCGTCAGCTCCTGGAACAGTTGCCGGAGAAGCAGCGCGAGATCCTGGTGTTGCGTCTCGTCGTCGGCCTGTCGGCCGAAGAGACCGCCGACATGGTCGATTCGAGCCCGGGCGCGGTCCGCGTCGCACAGCACCGCGCACTCACGAAACTCAAGAAGATCGTCACCGGGGGAGGTGGGCGTCGATGAACCGCAAGCGTGATCAGCACGACTGGCATGACGGTGAACCCGTCGATCTCGGCGCGGTCGGCAACGACGACGCGTTCATCAATGATCTGGCGGCGGGACGTCCGACGCCGGTCTCCGATGACACGGAGTACCAGCTCGCCGCGATGATCACCGCGTGGCGTACCGATGCGCTCAGCGCTCCGATCCCCGCAGAGCCGACGATTGGCCAGGTCGACGCGGCCATTGCTGTGCAGACCGGCCGCGGTTCGATGTCGCGCCGTCTACGCATCGTGTCGGGCGCCGCCGCGATCCTCGCCGTCTTCGGCGCGGGTCTGATGGTGCTGTCTGAGGGTGCCGAACCGGGCGACCCCCTGTGGAGTGTCAAGCAGGTCGTGTTCTCCGAACAAGCCAAGCAGACGCAGGCCCGAGTGAACGTCGAGGACAACCTCGACTCCGCGAAGGCGGCCTACGAAGCTGGCGACGAGAAGATGGGGCGCACCTACATTGCGCGCGCCGAGTTGGAGCTCGGTCCGGTCGGTGACGCCGCCAAGATCGCCGAGCTCCGCAATCGGATCGCCGACTTGCGCCAGGAAGAGGATCCGACGTCCGAAGACGACGATCGCGCTACCGTCCTCGAGTCGCAGACGACCGAGCCCACGGAGCCGACCGACACCGATGAGACGACGTCGCCATCGCCGAGCGATGACCCGAGCGATTCGTCGACCGAGCCGACGAGTCCATCGAGCCCGTCCACTTCGCCATCGAAGCCGACGACCCGGCCGTCAGATACGACATCTCCGCAGCCGTCTCCCCGCCCGACGAGTCCCGCCTCCACGAGCGTCGAGGTCAAGTAGCCCGCTCGCCGATCGGATGCGAGTTGCGAGGTCTACAGCCGGGGTTCGTTGTAGCGGAACACTGCGTCGGCGTAGCCGCGGCAGTAGTCCCACGTGACGTAATCCTCGGGATGCGGGTCCACAGCGGGCTCGTGCGGTCGGACGCTGCCGTCACGCAGGAGTTGATTCAGGTTGGCGCGAAGCATGTCCCAGTCGTGGAAGTGGTCTTCGCGGCAGTCTTCGCAGACCACGACGAGGCCGAGGATTCCGCGGGGCGCGAGTAGACGCTCGTACACGTCGAGGTCGGCCAGATCCTCTTGGACGGCTTCGCGTTCCCCGTCGTCCAACGGAATGCCCGGATCGAGTTCCTCGAGCGCCGCTGCAGGGTCGCTCGGATCATCGGCGAACGGGTCCGGCGGAAGTCCGGGAAATTGGTCATGCACGTCTCCACCGTAGCCGATGAAAGACCCCGAATGCTGCATCATCTGATACTCGGTACGATGGTCAGATGACGCGCGTGAGCACTGGTGGAGACAACCCGAGCAAAGTTGCGATGTTGGGCCTGACTTTCGACGATGTGCTGCTGTTGCCGGCTGCGTCGGACATCGTCCCGAACGCTGTGAGTACCGAGTCGAAGCTGACTCGCGAGATCACCCTTCGCGTGCCCCTCGTCTCATCCGCAATGGACACTGTGACCGAAGCTCGCATGGCGATCGCCATGGCCCGGGCAGGCGGAATGGGCGTCCTGCACCGCAACCTGTCGATCGAGGCGCAAGCCGCAGCCGTCGAGACCGTCAAGCGGTCGGAGGCCGGCATGGTGACCAACCCGGTCACCGCGCTGCCGACGGACACGCTCGCCGAGGTCGACGCGAAGTGTGCACGCTATCGGATCTCGGGTCTGCCCGTCGTCGACGCGGCAGGCGATCTGGTCGGCATCATCACGAACCGCGACATGCGGTTCGAGGTCGACCAAAACCGTCCGGTCTCCGAGGTGATGACGAAGGCTCCGCTGATCACCGCGCAGGAGGGCGTCTCCGCGGAGGCCGCCCTCGGTCTGCTGCGTCGCCACAAGATTGAGAAGTTGCCGATCGTGGACGGTGCGGGTCGCCTCACCGGTCTGATCACGGTCAAAGACTTCGTGAAGACCGAGCAGCACCCGTACGCCACGAAAGACCACGACGGTCGCCTGCTGGTCGGCGCGGCTGTCGGTGCAGGCGACGAAGCGCGTTCGCGGGCGATGGCCCTCGCCGACGCGGGCGTCGACGTGCTGGTCGTCGACAGTGCGCACGGCCATTCGCGGGGCGTGCTGGAGATGATCGCGAAGTTGAAGGCCGAGTTCGGTGGCCGCGTGCAGTTGGTCGGCGGCAACATCGCCACGCGTGAGGGCGCGCAGGCGTTGATCGACGCCGGTGTGGACGCGGTCAAGGTCGGTGTCGGCCCGGGCTCGATCTGCACGACGCGTGTGGTCGCCGGTGTCGGCGCTCCGCAGATCACCGCGATCCTCGAAGCGACTGCGGCCGCGAAGCCCGCCGGTGTCCCGGTGATCGCCGACGGAGGCCTTCAGTACTCCGGTGATGTCGCGAAGGCGCTCGCCGCAGGCGCGTCGACCGCGATGCTCGGTTCGCTGCTGGCCGGTACCGCAGAGTCGCCGGGAGAGCTGATCTTGGTGAACGGCAAACAGTTCAAGAGCTACCGCGGCATGGGTTCACTCGGTGCGATGCAGGGTCGCGGCCAGGGCAAGTCGTACTCGAAGGACCGCTACTTCCAGGATGACGTGCTCGCCGAAGACAAGTTGGTTCCCGAGGGCATCGAAGGACGCGTCCCGTTCCGCGGACCGCTCAGTCAGGTGATCCACCAGCTCGACGGCGGGCTTCGCGCCGCGATGGGCTACACCGGGGCGACGACGATCGAGGAACTGCAGGACGCTCAGTTCGTGCAGATCACGGCGGCCGGGCTCAAAGAGTCGCACCCGCACGACATCACTCTGACGGCCGAAGCGCCGAACTACTACACGCGTTAGCCGACCGGCCGGTGGCCCGACTCCGTTCGCTGTTCGGCACTTGTCGACGGCGTGATCAATTCCCTAAGAAAGGGCGCAAAGTTGCGTGACCTCGTCGAGTTCGGCATGGGCCGGACGGCTCGTCGTACCTATGAGTTGGAAGACATCTCGATCGTCCCGTCCCGTCGGACGAGGTCGTCGAAGAATGTGTCGACCGCGTGGCAGATCGACGCCTACCGGTTCGAGTCGCCGATCCTGAACCACCCGACAGATGCTCTCGGCTCGCCGGAGTCAGTCATCGAAATGGGGCGTCTCGGTGCGCTCGGCGTACTCAACGGGGAAGGGCTGTGGGCCCGCCACGAGAACCCCGATGAGAAGATCGCTGAACTCGTCGACATCGCCGAGAACGATCCGGATCCTGCGGCAGCCGTCCGGCACCTGCAGAAGTTGCATGCGGCGCCGGTCAACCCGGACCTGTTGGCTCAGGTCGTTCGACAGGTCCGTGATGCGGGCGTGACGACGGCGGTGCGGGTCAGCCCGCAGAACGCTCCCGATCTGGCGCCGGGCATCATCGCCGCAGGCGCGGAACTGCTTGTCGTCCACGGCACGATCATCTCGGCCGAGCATGTCATCCTGGTGGACCGCGGTTCGGACGACGGTCTCGTCGCCGAGCCGTTGAACTTGAAGACCTTCATCTCCGATCTCGACATCCCGGTGATCGCGGGAGCCGTCCACGACCACCGCACCGCCCTGCATTTGATGCGGACGGGTGCGGCAGGTGTCATCGTCGGCTACGGTTCGGCCGAAGGCGCGACGACTACCGGTGAGGTGCTCGGAATCGGTGTCCCGATGGCGACCGCGATCGCCGACGCCGCCGCTGCTCGCCGTGACTACCTCGACGAGACGGGCGGGCGCTACGTCCACGTTATCGCCGACGGCGACATCCACATGTCGGGCGATCTCGCGAAGGCGATCGCCTGTGGCGCAGACGCTGCCGTGCTCGGTACGCCGCTGGCGTCTGCCGCGTCGGCCCCGGGGCGCGGCTGGTACTGGCCGTCGGCTGCCGCGCATCCGAGCACTCCGCGTGGAGCGCTGCTCCAGGTTGCCGAAGAGTCTGAGCGTGCGTCGCTCGACGTCGTCCTCAACGGTCCGTCCGACGACCCGGACGGTCTCCTGAACTTCGTCGGCGGCCTCCGCCGTTCGATGGCGAAGGCGGGCTACTCCGACCTCAAGGAATTCCAGAAGGTCGGCCTGTCAGTCCGCGGCTGAGGTCTCGACTTAGCCCATACTTACTATCGCGACTGTGACAATCGTCATTAGTATGTTCGCTTATGGAGCAGACTGATTTCGACGTTCTCATCATCGGGTCCGGCTTCGGCGGCAGCGTCAGTGCGCTGCGGCTGGTCGAGAAGGGCTACCGCGTCGGCGTGATTGAGGCCGGTCGACGGTTCGAGGACGATCAGTTCGCCAAGACGAGCTGGCGGCTCAACAAGTTCGTGTGGGCGCCGAAGCTTGGCCTGATGGGCATCCAGCGGGTGCACATTCTCAAAGACGTGATGATCCTGGCCGGCGCGGGCGTCGGCGGCGGTTCGCTGAACTACGCGAACACGCTGTACAAGCCGCCGACACCGTTCTTCACCGACCCGCAGTGGAATCACGTCACCGACTGGGAAGCCGAGCTCACCCCGCACTACGAGCAGGCCCGGCGCATGCTGGGGGTCGTCACGAATCCGACCGTCACGAACTCGGACCGCATCATGAAAGAAGTGGCCGACGATATGGGCGTCGGCGACACCTTCGGTCCGACACCGGTCGGCGTCTTCTTCGGGGCGAAGACCGGCGGAGACGGGGCGCCCGGCGAACGGGTCGCCGATCCGTACTTCGGGGGAGCGGGCCCCGAACGCACCGCCTGCACTGAATGCGGCGCCTGCATGACCGGATGCCGTGTCGGAGCGAAGAACACACTGCTTAAGAACTACCTCGGGCTCGCCGAGCGGAACGGTGCGACGATCATCGACCGGACCACCGTCGACCGTCTGGAACGGCGCCCGGACGAGTCGTGGGTCGTGTCGACGCACGGTTCGTCGTCGTGGGGGCCGTTCGGGGCGCGCCGTCGCCAGTTCACGGCTGGCCAGGTGATCGTCGCCGCGGGCACCTTCAACACGCAGAAGATCATGCACCGCGCGAAGCAGTCCACGCTGCCGGACGTCTCGGACGCGATGGGCGTCCTGACACGCACCAACTCGGAATCGATCCTCGGTGCGCAGGCGAAGTCGTACGACGCGAGTCGTGACTTCTCGGAAGGCGTGGCGATTACGTCGTCATTCCATCCGACGTCGAACACGCACATCGAGCCGGTCCGCTACGGCAAGGGCAGTAACGCGATGGCTTACCTGCAGACGATGCTCACCGACGGCGGCAGCATCGCGAATCGCTTCGGTCAGTTGGTGAAACAGATCGTGAAAGATCCGTTCGGGCTGGTGCGTCTGCTGTTCGTCCGGAAGTGGAGTCAGCGGACCGTCATCGCTCTCGTCATGCAGAACAACAACAACTCGCTCACGACGTTCGTGCGCAAGCGCGGCCCGTTCAAATACGTGACGAGCAGGCAGGGCATCGGCGAGCCGAACCCGACGTGGATCCCGGAGGGCAACGAGGCGACCCGGCGCCTCGCCGACAAACTGCCGGGCGGTCTGGCCGGCGGTACGTGGGGCGATATCGCCAACATGCCGCTCACCGCCCACTACCTCGGTGGATGTGTGATCTCCGATGATCCGGCCACTGGTGTCATCGACCCGTACCACCGGGTGTGGAACTATCCGACGCTCCACATCACCGACGGTGCCGCCATCACGGCGAACCTCGGCGTCAACCCGTCGCTGTCGATCTCGGCGCAGGCCGAGCGCGCAATGTCGTTCTGGCCGAACAAAGGTGAGGAGGACGCGCGCCCGGCCCAGGGCGTCGACTACCGTCGACTCGACCCGATCGCTCCGAACTCGCCGGTCGTGCCGGAGGGGGCTCCCGGTGCGCTTCGCTTGTCGATCACTCCGGTGACGAAAGCCTAGACCTTCACTCGGATCCCCTTCGGTTGTCGTACCTTTAGCAGTCAACCAGGTTGGCGCTCACCTATATTGGCCGAGTGAGCGGAGAGTGGCGTGAACAGCGCGTAGACCACATCGCATCGTTGATCCGGCGGGCCGAACCGGACGTCGTCGAAGAGGTCAAGTGGCGTAAGCCGTCGAATCCCGATGGAGTGCCGACGTTCTCGTGCGGCGGCCTGATCTGCACGGTCGAGACGTACCGGGACAAGGTGAAGGTGACGTTCGCGAAGGGTGCGTCGCTGCCCGATCCGGCGAAGGTGTTCAACGCGAGTCTCACTGCCGGGACGCGGCGCGCGGTGGACGTGAAAGAGAGCGACGTGCTCGCCGACGACGCATTCGTCGAGTTGATTCGTGCCGCAGTGTCGCTGAATCAGGGTTAGTCGGGCACAACTCTCACAATATTGGCCGTAAACCGCCGAATCCGCGGTTCGGTGTCCATATACGGGAGAGTTGTGCCCGGCCTCAGATGTAGAGGGCCGGATCGGCGTACGGATCGGTCGTCGATGCTCCGGGCTTGGACGTCGCGGCGAGGCCGACGGCGACGTGTCCGGCTTCGACGTCGCGCACCACGACAGCGTTGGCACCGACTTTGGCATCGTCGCCGAGGACGATCGGGCCGAGCACTTTGGCACCGGCGCCGATGAGGACTCGGTCGCCGACGGTGGGGTGGCGTTTGCCTTTGTTCATGCTGACTCCGCCGAGGGTGGAGCCGTGGAACATGACGACGTCTTCACCGATCACGGTGGTTTCGCCGATGACGACGCCCATCCCGTGGTCGATGAACATGCGTCGTCCGATGGTGGCGGCGGGGTGGATCTCGATGCCGGTGATGAACCGGGCGAACTGGGAGAGCAGCCGTGCGGGCAGGCGGAGCAGACCGCCTGCGTTCCACATCCGGTGTGACACTCGATGGATCCAGAGTGCGTGGACACCGGGGTACGCGAGCGCGATCTCGATGATCGAGCGCGCTGCGGGATCCCGCTCCTGAGCGACGAGCAGGTCTTCGCGCAGGTCGCTCAGGAGGCGGGACAGTGAGGACATCAGTCGACCAGGCCTTCGAAGAGAGCGGTAGACAGGTAGCGCTCGCCGAAGTCGGGGAGGATCACGACGATGGTCTTGCCGGCGAACTCGGGGCGCTTGGCGACCTGCACTGCGGCGGACAGCGCGGCGCCGGAGGAGATGCCGACGAGTAGCCCTTCTTCGGTTGCGGCGCGACGCGCCCACTTGAGCGACTCGTCGATGTTGATGTCGATGACTTCGTCGTAGACGTCACGGTCGAGGACGTCGGGGACGAAGTTGGCGCCGAGGCCCTGGATCTTGTGGGGGCCGGGCTTGCCGCCGTTGAGGATCGGCGACTCTTCAGGCTCGACAGCGAAGATCTTCACTTCGGGCTTGCGGGACTTGATGACCTGGCCGATGCCGGTGATGGTGCCACCGGTTCCGATGCCGGAGACCACGGCGTCGACGCCGCCGTCGGTGTCGGCCCAGATCTCTTCGGCGGTGGTCTTGCGGTGGATTTCGGCGTTGGCCGGGTTGGCGAACTGGCGGGCGAGGACGGCGCCGGGACGCTCGGCGGCGACCTTCTCGGCGGCGTTGACGGCACCGGCCATGCCTTCTGCGGGCGGGGTCAAGATGAGTTCGGCTCCGAAGGCGCGGAGCAGTGCGCGACGTTCTTTCGACATCGATTCGGGCATTGTCAGGACGACGTTGTACCCGCGGGCCGCGCCGACCATGGCGAGGGCGATTCCGGTATTGCCGCTGGTGGCTTCGACGACGGTGCCGCCTGCGGGGAGTTCACCGGATGCCTCGGCGGCGTCGATGATGGCGACGCCGATGCGGTCCTTCACTGAATTGGTGGGGTTGTAGTACTCGAGCTTGGCGAGGACGGTGGCCTCGGCACCGTCGGTGATGCGGTTGAGGCGGACTAGCGGGGTGCGGCCGATGAGGGCGGTTGCATCGTCGAATACGTTGGCAGACATGGCAACTCCTAAGTTGCTGAGGAACTGATGACGGGGTGGCGAGAAGGGGATCTCGCGGGAGTTGAGGGGCTTGTGAGCGCCGGGCGTGACACGTCGATGAGTCGACGGGGCATTGCTGGAGGCCGGGCGCTCTACCGACAGTGGTCGGTGAGCAGGTGAACCGTGTGTGCGAAGAGAGCGAGGGACAGGCGACGGCTGTGGTCCACCGTGTCCTCCTCGTGATCGTCGGTCCGTTGGCTGATCAGACAGCCGTCATTTAGTCTAATCCTGTCTGTCGGTCCCGTGCAGCCGTGACCCCACTAGTCCAACCCGCGTGCCGCCAATGTCTCGGCGAATCCGTCGGCGGTGTCCAAGGTCGCGAGGATTGCGGGCGCGAATAGGACGCGTGGTCCCGGTCGTAGACCGCGTGCGCGGCGCGCTTCGTCGACCTGGTTGAACACTTCGGCGATGAGCGGGATGCTGCGGATGGTCAGCGCGAATGTCATGGCGATGAGGTCGGTGCGGACGCCGACTCGTGCGAGTGGCGACATCGCCCAGGTGAGCGCGGCCAACATGTCGGCGGTCCGGGTGGTGAGGGTGACGACGGCGGCCAGGCAGACGGAGGCGAGGAGAATGGAACAGACGACGAGGGCGTTGCGCCAGTCGGACAGGATCCATTGCAGGACGAAAAGTGCGAGGAGAATCCAGACGACGCCGCGTATCTGCGCCCACACCAGCCGGATCGGCAACCAGGCGAGTGCGAACGATACGAGCGCCGCCCCGACGGCGATTCCGGCCGCCATCGGTGTGCGGACGACGAATGTCATGGTGATGATCGATGCTGCGAGCAGGAGAAACTTGAGGCCGGCGGGCAGTCGGTGAAGCACGGATCGTCCGGGGACGTAGACGCCGATCACGCCATGGCCCGCCGGTAGAACGCCAACGCCGGGCCGGGTTCGTCATCGGCGACGACTCGGCCGTCGTCGATGACGAGCACGCGGTCGTAGTCGGTGAGGAACTCCAGGTCGTGCGACAGGACGACCAACTGTTCGCTCAGGCCGGCGAATGTCTCGCGCAGCATCAGCGAGTTTCGCAGGTCGAGCATCGTGGTCGGTTCGTCGGCGACGAGGATCGACGGTCCGAGAACCATTACTGACGCCAATGCCAGCAACTGTTTCTGCCCGCCGGACAGTTGGTGTGCGGGCTGGTCGGCGTGTCCGTCGAGCCCGAACTCCGACAGCACCGAGAGCGCTCGGGTCTTCCGTTCGGTCTTGTCTTTGATGGTCCGGGACAGCGACAGTTCGATGTCTTCGGCGACGGTCGGCATGATGATCTGTCGGTCGGGGTCGCTGAAGATGAAGCCGACGTCGCGTCGGACGGCGCGCTTGTTTTTGCGGACGTCGAGTCCGTTGACGGTGACGGCACCGCGGTCGGGGATGATCAAGCCGTTGATCATGCGGGCCAACGTCGACTTCCCTGAGCCGTTGGCGCCGACGATGCCGATCCGCCGCTGTGTCAGTTCTAGGGCGATGTCGTGCAGGACGCGACGGTCGCCGAAACTGTGGGCGACGTCGTCGAAAATGATCGACGTGTCATGCATGTTTGCGGAAACGCAGCGGGTTGATGAGCCCGGGTCGCCCGCGGTGGACGGGTGCGGCGATGAGGGCGGCGACGACGGCTTTGATCAGGTCACCGATGACGAATGAGCCGTTGGTGGCGAGTGCCGCGCCGACGGTCATGTCGGCCTTGATCATGAAGCCGATGGTGCCGCATGCGTAGAGCACGGCCATGCCGCCGATGAGGTTGATGACGATGCCGAGAACGATGTTGTACTTGGGCATCATCATCGCCGTGAGCACGCCGATCACGATGACGGCGGGGAGGAAGCCGATAAAGAATCCGGCGGTCGGCGCACTCAACGAGACGAGCCCGGTGCGCCCGCCCGACAGGATCGGCAGGCCTGCGATCGCCAGGACCATGAAGATGACGACGGCGAGCGTGCCCTTCTTCGGACCGAGGACTGCGCCTGCCAGCATGACGCCCAAGCTTTGCAGCGTGATGGGGACGCCCGCGGACAGGTTGATCTGACCCGGCAGGCCGAGCACGGCGATGAGCGCTGCGAACACGGCGGCCTGCGTCAGGTCGGTGAGCGAGAGCGCCCACGGTCGGGCGGTGGTGGAGGCGTTGGTCACCTGGACATCGTAGTTGTGGATCACACAGAGAAGGAATCGCGGGGATCGAGCAGGGCGGGGCCATCCCGCACGCGCGAAGAGCACCGCACCGCACCGCAGGCTACGAACCGGTCAAGGACATGAGCCTGACCGACCCGCTCGGCTGGGCCGCAGCGATTGGCCTCGCGCTCACCAACCGTGAGATCGCGGACGACGCGACCAACCCGATCAATTTCGCACTGAAGGCGTGGAACACCGGCGATGCGGTGAACCGATTCGGCACCCCGCACACTGACTACGGCGTCAAGAAGGTGTTGGGCGGCAAGACCGCGATCGAGCACTCGGCATTTCACCTGAACTGCGGGGGCGCCCGAAAGTCCAACCCAGAAACGACGACGCCCCGCCACACCAAAAGACGTGGCGGGGGCACCGTGCTGTGTCAATTAGTACGCGATCGAGTTCAAGAACGCAGTGATGTCGCTGATCGCGTGTGGCAAGCCCGGAATCGAGTTGATCCAAGTGCCGATGAGCCCGATGGGGTCGATGATCATTTGGTAGGGTTCCGTCCCGTTTGTGATGTTTCGTGGTGCACTTCGCCGGCGGATGAACCGCCGTTACGTTGCGGCGACCAACCTGACTAGGCTGGTCGGGCCGCTGTTGCGTCTCGGGAGTCTTAGGCTTTGTTTAAGAACCGCAGCACGTCGCCGATGCCTTGCCACACGGTGTTGAACTGGTCTGACCACGGCTGGGAGTTGAGCCAGACCGAGAACTGGGCGACAGGATCAAGAATCATGCGAGTAACCTTCGTTTTGTTCCTTTACGTCCGGTACTTCGCCAGCGGATGAACCGCCGTTACATTGCCGCACATGAGATTTGTTGATCGGCTTCGCTCGATGCCGTCGCGTCTGCCGGAGCACCTAGGACACATTCTCCTGGTTGTGCTGGATAGGGCCATCCCCGCTCGCGCGGGGAGCACCCCGTCCCATCCGGCGACGTCGACCCAACCCCAGGGCCATCCCAGCTCGCGCGGGGAGCACCAGGGCTTGAACAGGGTGACCGGTGCTGTGAGGGGACCATCCCCGCTCGCGCGGGGAGCACTCAACAAATCTCATGTGCGGCAATGTAACGGCGGTTCATCCGCTGGCGACGTACCGGACGTAATATCAAACAAATCGGAGGTACCTCACAAATGGTCCAGGACCCACTTACTCAGCTCGGCGCATGGCTTGGAACTCAGCCGTGGTGGTCTGCAGTACTCGACGGCATGAACTCGTTTGCCCATTTCGTGAATCCGCTGCTGCCTCCCGGCTACCCGCCGCTGATGGCGACGAACTGAGCCAGGCGCAAACAGCGGCCCGACCAACCTCAGAACGGTTGGTCGGGCCCGCTGCTTTGCGACGGGGTTACCGCCGTGCGCCCCAGTAGGGCCATCCCCGCTCGCGCGGGGAGCACAACGCGAACGGGATCGCCGCGCTGCAGCAGATCGGGCCATCCCCGCTCGCGCGGGGAGCACCCACCCCGACTGCCGACCGCCAAGGAGAAGACGGGGCCATCCCCGCTCGCGCGGGGAGCACTTGATTGTTGCTCCGGTCCGAACCGGATCCTCGGGGCCATCCCCGCTCGCGCGGGGAGCACCTCGCACACCAACCGGATCGTCGACACCAACTCAGGGCCATCCCCGCTCGCGCGGGGAGCACCGACTCGGACTCTACGACGGCACCTGGGAGGCGGGGCCATCCCCGCTCGCGCGGGGAGCACCTCATGCTGCACCTTCGATCTGTTTCACTTCGGCGGGCCATCCCCGCTCGCGCGGGGAGCACGTCGGCCATCCGGTCGCCTACTGGTCGGACCCGGGGCCATCCCCGCTCGCGCGGGGAGCACTAGGTTGCATGGTTTTGGTCAGGCATTTCCTTGGGGCCATCCCCGCTCGCGCGGGGAGCACCAGCCCTCGTCGATCACGTTGAGGTCGGATTGGGGGCCATCCCCGCTCGCGCGGGGAGCACTACGCGGGCAACGACGGGCAGGATCTCGAGTCGGGGCCATCCCCGCTCGCGCGGGGAGCACCGCTGACGGGTTGACCCGATTCGCTGACGGCGGGGGCCATCCCCGCTCGCGCGGGGAGCACACGGAATGTCCACGCCACGCTCAAGCGTGATAGGGGCCATCCCCGCTCGCGCGGGGAGCACGTCCACACGGCCGAGGCGACGGCCTTAATCGCGGGGCCATCCCCGCTCGCGCGGGGAGCACCATTGTGCCATTCCTATTCGTGTGTGTTTCCAGGGGCCATCCCCGCTCGCGCGGGGAGCACGTGGCGATAGGTTCTATGGCTACCAGACCTTTGGGGCCATCCCCGCTCGCGCGGGGAGCACCAGGGCCGCGCGAGATTTAAACACATCGGGCGGGGGCCATCCCCGCTCGCGCGGGGAGCACGCCCGAGTCTGGCCGTTCTTAAGGTTGACAACCGGGCCATCCCCGCTCGCGCGGGGAGCACTCGGGGGTGTATGCGGACGTGACGAGCATGAGCGGGCCATCCCCGCTCGCGCGGGGAGCACGACGTTGGCGGCGGGTATATCCACCGAGGCTAGGGGCCATCCCCGCTCGCGCGGGGAGCACCGATCCGTGAGGGTGAGCCGATCCTGGAGCCACGGGCCATCCCCGCTCGCGCGGGGAGCACGGCCTGACGAACATGCGGACGGGCATGCAGTCGGGGCCATCCCCGCTCGCGCGGGGAGCACCCATCCCAATGTGATCCATGTCACATCATCCTTGGGCCATCCCCGCTCGCGCGGGGAGCACATCGTCAAGCGCGGCGCACGCGTCAACCCGACGGGGCCATCCCCGCTCGCGCGGGGAGCACTCTCTCAACCATCTTGCCGCGCGACTGGAAGCGGGGCCATCCCCGCTCGCGCGGGGAGCACGGGCTACCCTCCGCCCAGAAGGGACCTGAGTGGGGGCCATCCCCGCTCGCGCGGGGAGCACCAGGCGGGTATTCGCGCGGATCGGCGCGAGCGAGGGCCATCCCCGCTCGCGCGGGGAGCACCTTGCCCGTAGCGTCGGCACGAGAGCCGACGCGGGCCATCCCCGCTCGCGCGGGGAGCACCCGTGCGCGCCCGCGAGATGCGTCGACAAATGCGGGCCATCCCCGCTCGCGCGGGGAGCACATCCATGTCAGCGGGTTCGCCAGCAGCGCTGAGGGGCCATCCCCGCTCGCGCGGGGAGCACGCCCGCGCACAGTCGTCGACCCCGCAGGTGCTGGGGCCATCCCCGCTCGCGCGGGGAGCACCCGTCGTCGCCCGATAGTGGTCGCAAGAAGATGGGGCCATCCCCGCTCGCGCGGGGAGCACGCAATGCAGGAGGACGTCAACCAGGGCGGCGCGGGGCCATCCCCGCTCGCGCGGGGAGCACTACGCAGTCCGGGGCGTCATCGGGGGCCGGTGGGGGCCATCCCCGCTCGCGCGGGGAGCACCCCACCGACGCCACGCGCGAGTTGCGTCTCGCGGGGCCATCCCCGCTCGCGCGGGGAGCACCTGGACAACGCCAACTACAGCAACGTCCGCGAGGGGCCATCCCCGCTCGCGCGGGGAGCACCTTGCGTTTGCAGCGGTGTTAGACGGAGCCAGGGGGCCATCCCCGCTCGCGCGGGGAGCACCGCGTACCTGGGTCTCATCGGTCGCGGTGCTCAGGGCCATCCCCGCTCGCGCGGGGAGCACTGGGACGTATCCGGCAGACCTACCGGCGGCACGGGGCCATCCCCGCTCGCGCGGGGAGCACTTCGCCGGGGATCGCTTTGCGTAGTTGCACATAGGGCCATCCCCGCTCGCGCGGGGAGCACACCTGATCAGCGAGCCACGGCCAGAGTTCCTGAGGGCCATCCCCGCTCGCGCGGGGAGCACGTGATCACGCCGTCGTATGGCCCAGCTGCACCGGGGCCATCCCCGCTCGCGCGGGGAGCACGTCCGCGACTCAGTAATGCGTCGGGGTTGCCTGGGGCCATCCCCGCTTGCGCGGGGAGCACACTGACGGTAGCGAAGTCCTCGCGGGCTTCGTGGGGCCATCCCCGCTCGCGCGGGGAGCACACGACCTTGCGTCCCGGCTTCTTCCGCAGATGGGGGCCATCCCCGCTCGCGCGGGGAGCACCTGGCCGTCTACACCGCCGCGGTCGACGACATCGGGCCATCCCCGCTCGCGCGGGGAGCACCTGATCCCCGGCCCTCACGAGGGGCTGCTCGAGGGGCCATCCCCGCTCGCGCGGGGAGCACCATCGGCCGTCGTCCCCGGTGCCGGCTACCAGGGGGCCATCCCCGCTCGCGCGGGGAGCACTGCGTGAGTCGGTCGTAGATGTCGGCGGCAGCGGGGCCATCCCCGCTCGCGCGGGGAGCACCCTTGGCGATACCCGCTGCCGAGTGCTGCAGCGGGGCCATCCCCGCTCGCGCGGGGAGCACACTTCTTGACCTGGTCAAATACTAGTGTGAAGGCGATTCTAGGATGACTTTGCCTTCTGTCTACGACGGAATTCGCCGTTGGCGACTGGAAGCTTGGACGTCAGCGGTGATTGGTCACCTCCTGCGTTTTCGGCGCTGCGCAGCTGCGCTCCACCCCTTCTTGACACGGCCGCGCGTTGTCGCGTTGTCGCTTGGCCGGCGCATCAGAGTCTCCCACTCGTGCCGATGAACCTTGAACGCGAGCCGTTGCTCGCCGTCGCTGTTATGGATCATGATCGCCTTGCCGTGATCAACGTACTCGACGATCTGGGTCCACAGTCGGTCGCGAACTCGTGCCGGCACATGGCCGACATACACTCCGGCACTGACTTCGAGGAGCCAACGAGTCAGATGCCCTCGCAGCTTTGCTGGGCAATTCGTCAGAACGACGACTACCACGGGACTTCCACATCGTCAGGGGCGAAGTTGGTCCCGCCGACCACATTGCCCTGCTTGTCGTCCCACAGTTCGATCACATCCGCGTAGTCCTCGTCGGTTTCGCTGCGCTGGTCGTCAGGAACGAGAAGGTGGTAAATGTCGCGCACACAGCGCGTCAGAATTGCGCCCGACTTCACCGCGTCCCGCACTGCGCGACGGGTGATGCCGCCGACATCGTCGTCGGGCAAATCCTCCCGCTCGATCGTCTCGGCGACGTCGAACGCGACCGGAATGGTGATGTCAGCCTTGTACAGATCAGCGACGTCGTACACGAAGGACCGATCGTGTCCGGTGTGGACGAAGCCTAGCCCCGGACTGCATCCGAGGGCGACGACAACGGAATGGACGACGCCGTACAGGCAGGAATGCGCAGCCGACAGAGCTTGATTGACGACGTCGGATCCGGCGAAGTCGTTCGGATCGTAGTCTCGACGATTCCACTCGATCCCGGTGCGAGCAGAGTGCTCGCGATATAGGCCACGCACCCGCGCACCCTCCCGCCCGCGCAATTGCTGCATCGAACAGTCGGCGACATCCTCGCCAGGGAATCGCATCTCATACATGGCCCTCGCGACGGCTACCCGTGCCCGCGAGTTCGACACCGCGCGGGCCTGTGCATCAAGGAGCCGCGACGTCCGGCCGAGCGGTCTGCCGTGCGCGTAATAACGGACACCTCGCTCCCCGACCCACACCGCCGTCGACCCGCTGTCGGCCAAAAGCAGCATCGCCTGGTGAGTGACACGCGTCCCCGGCCCTAAAAGCAACGCTCCGAGCGAGGCCGCCGGAATATGAATCACCCCGGCACCGTCGGTCGCGGTGATCGCACTGTCGTCGCGCCCGATCGTCGCCCGTTCGACATAGACGAAGGAGAGGCGGTCCTGCACGCGCACCAGTTCACTCGGACGAGCGGGCCGGACGCCCGGTATCTCCTTCATGTCACGACACCGGCAACAGGGTGAGCAATCCGCACCCGTACCCTTTAGCCCGGCCGATCCCATGCGTCAACGCGCGACGGAGCAGATCAGTGTCGGACACCTGTAGGCGCCCTTCGTACGTCGCAGTGACCAGTGTGACCCGACCCGATCCGCGGCGGAACACCGCAGTGTCCCGCTCAGTGAGAACAAGCTCGCTGCGATGTTCGTCGATGTCGTCGCCGACGCTCGAAGTGATGCGAAACCCGTTTGGCTCGGTGCGATCAGTGAACCATTGCCGTTGGAAGTCGGCGGTCACATGTCCGACAATCTGCTTGCGGCTTTGCGGCCCAACCGTCGCGCGGTGGGTCGGGTTCGCGGAGAGCCGGAAAACATACTCTTGGCCGTCACTCAACGACGCGAGAAACTGTGTGTAATCCCTTGTAGCCCAAGCCGAACCGGTCGACCATCCGGCCTGATCATTGATGTGTGCGAGACACGGTTCAGCAGGGCTGACAATCAGCAGTTCCACTGCCTCCCCGTGTCGGTCGATCCGCCACAAGACGCGACCGTCGGCCGACTCGGTGGTTGTTCCCGGCGGGAACGCCGACATGACCGCGGCATGCATCGCATGCCGGTTGCCGAGCAGTCTCATCCCGCCCCGACTCCGCCGGTTGAGCGCGATACGCGACATGTACATCAGCTGCCTCCCAGTGCCGCGAGCCAGTCCTTGTGCGATTGCGGACGCCTGGAGTCTGGATTGTCCACTTCGACAACTTCGTGGACGACATCTCGCCACTCATACTGACGGTGCTCGGGATCGAAGCTGATCGGCAGATCGCGAATCGTCTCCGCGGCGAGCTCTCGGTCTCCGGCATCACGCACTATCGGGAGTCGGACAGAAGCGCCCTGCAGTCGACGGTGCCGCACGCTCGCAATCCACTCGGCGCCGCGCAATGCGTCCGCGACTGTGACATCGACGATTCGGCCGAAAACCGGTCCGGCAGGAGGGAAAGCCCGCCGCCCGAGATACAACGGAAAGGTCGGTGTCCGGAGTGCTTCGGCGACACCTTCCAATAGCTCACGAGGCCCACCCACGGCGGCAACGAACTTCGCATCGGCCAGGTAGTACCTGTTCGTCAACGATTTCGCCTTGCGGGTACGCCAGTCGATCTCGGTCTGGAAGTCGCGTTCGAGGTGCCCAGCCTGGTCAGTGCGGACGCCGAACGTGAGGGCTGCGAGGTCTTCGATCGGATCGGTCCGCCGACGGCCCAGTGCTGCAGCGAGAAGCCCGACCACGCCGCTCTTCG
This sequence comes from Gordonia abscondita, assembly GCF_032711245.1. Taxonomy (GTDB): domain Bacteria; phylum Actinomycetota; class Actinomycetes; order Mycobacteriales; family Mycobacteriaceae; genus Gordonia. The sequence goes on along the minus strand of NZ_CP128986.1, from coordinate 390,748 downwards.
TCGGCTCCGAGCGGGTCTGACGTTGAGTGAACCGACTCGAGTCGCCCCACGACTGGTGCGGAGCGGAGAGATCGATGAGCAGGGTGCTCACTGCCCGCCTCCGACTCGATTGCGAGTCTCGTCGCCGAGAGCTGTCACGAGTTCGGTGACATTCATAGAGTCGGCGAAGCCTGCGAGTTTCGTCACCGTCTTCGTGCACACCGCGTACGACGAGTCGGGTGTCGCATCGAATTTTGTGTACACGGAGTTCGCCTCGTCGATTAACGCGTCGATCGACATCGCAGTCAGCCCCTTGGTCGGCTCGACAGCTTCCTCGAACGCCGCCGCGAAGTTGATCGGCTGGTCGGTCCGGACCGTCGCGAGAATGAACGACGGAAGCGTCTTGTTGGCGAACGTGTTTCGCTTACCCGTCGGCATAGAGCCGATGAACGACGTCGCGAACGCCTCCACACCACGGGCCGTCGCCTCTGCGTCTCCGAGATTTTTCTCGAGCAGCGACACGTTGACGGTCGCGTAGCGGTACAAGGTTGCCGTATTGAACTCGACCGTGCCGATCATGCCCGCGCCGGCGTTATCGTCCGACTGCTTGTCGTCGACGGCGGTGAAATAGTCGAACTCGGGCACGACGGTGTGCGTGCCGATCGCGTGCGCGACCTGCGCCGCAGCGTCGACGTTCAAGTCGGGGGCGTCAGCGATCATCCGGCCGAACAGTGCGAGATCGATCGAATTGCCTCTGGTTAGAACGAGTTTGGCCGCCTTCTTGTCGATCTTCTCGGCGTCGTTGACAGCGAGGGCGGCCAGTGCGTCGATCTGCGGGTTGCTGAGGAACAGAAGTGCTCCGGTCTTCATGTATTCGGACTGGTCTTCGTCGCCCTTGCGTGGCTTCACGGGATCGACTTTGATTCCGGTCGCCTTCAGTACCTCAGTGGCTCGCTGTTCAGCTTCCTTCCTGTCGAGCCCGGGAACCAAAGCCGCCATACGTTCGACGATCTGGTCGACCATCCGCAAGGTGCGGACACCGAGCGCTGACTCGTCGAGGTGGTCGGCGAAGTCGTGGCGCATGGCTCGCTTCCACGCTTGGCTAGATACGCGGGCCCGCCGGGTGCCGCCGAACACAGTGGATTTGGGGCTGCCGTCCTCGTCCCGATTGATGTTGGCGGGCGGAACGGCTTGTATCGCGTGGAAGTCGATGAACAAAGACATGGTTTTCTCCTGAATTGAGTCAGTCGGATTGGGTGGCAGGTCGGTCGTCCGTCGATGGGGTACGACTAAAGTCGCGTGACCAACGGAGTTGAACTCGGCGGCGAGCGTCACCCGGTGCGTCGCCCTTCCAATCACGTCCGGCGAGAGCCGCGAGATCGGTGGCGAGCCTCCCGTAGTCGAGCGGGATGCCGCGGGCGCGCAGCTGACCGATCAAGCTGCGAAGATGCCAGCGCGTCTCCTCGGCGGTGTCCGCGGTGACGAGGGCGTTGAACCGTCTGATCACCGCGTCGCTGGGGCCGTCGCTACCAGCGGGACGCGCGAGGGTGCCGAGCGCTGTGCCGAGTGTCGGACCGTCCACGTGCATGGGGTCGCCCTTCGACTGTTGGTGGAGTGCGTACAGCGTGAGTGCCAGGTAGACGCCCTGCTCGTCGTAGGTCGGGAAGGGATAGTCCTCCGTTGGAGTTCCGAATCCGAGGAAGGCCACCTGCCATGCCGCGGGATCGGCGCCGATGTCGGACGTCGCCGCGCGGCGCAGCTTCGCCAGCGATGCGACTGCTGCGCCGCTGTTGCGGCTCAGACCGGAGTAGAGGTTGCGAGCGCGACCGTCTACGTGAGCGTCGACGCCCTTCCTCCTCGTGGTCTCAGCTTTGTCGGTCATGTGCGTCATCCTTTCGAGCTGGCGGAAGATGTCTGTCGAGGTTGAAGCGGAACCAGTTGGCTGACGCGCCAGCAGACACTTCGTGCCCGTCGACGATCCGCACGCTGCGCGAACGTGTCGTTGCCGAGTCGAGGAGTTGATCGGCCAGATGGTTGATGGTCTCGCGGGCCATGCCGAACCAAGCCTGCATGAGGTCCTCGCTGTCGCGGTCGTTATCGACCATGCGGACCCAGTCACGGAACTGCTGGTCGAGAGCGTGGAAGGCGGTGGCGCGTGCTTTCGCGCCGGCGACTGTGCGTTCGCCGCCGTCGGCGACGGCGAGGTCGCTTGCGAGGCGTGCCAACGCGGATACGGCGTCGTCGGCCCGTCGAACCGCATCGGTCACGCACCATCGTGCCGAGCCGGTCGCGTCCGCGACTGCCGGATGCAGCACGAGGCTGTCCGAGAAGATCTCCGAGTACGACGACATGTTCGCGCCGTACTCGACACCTACCGATACCAACCCGACGATTCGATTCGGAATGTCTCCCTCCGTCACCCGCAGGCCGAGACGCTCGACAATGGTCGACGGGTACGACAGCACGATTCCTTTCGCGTCCCTCTTCGGTTCGGGATCGGGTAGTAGTGCCGTGAGACCGCGCCAGAGCGCGCGTGAGAAGTCGTGTGCCCGCGGCATGTACAGCGGCGTAGCGGAAGTCGCCTTCTTGGTCTGCGGTTCGCTGTACCGCCACGACGTCATCGGCTCGTTCGTGAGCTGCGATGCCTTCGAGATCGGGTCGCCGACACAGATGAGGACGCGGGTCACGCGAGCGCCGTCGGGGAACAGTCGGATGTGCCGGATCGGCCAGGTGAACAGGCCGACTGGTCCGAACGGGCCGATGTCGACAGCGCCTCTTGGCTGCGGCGTCAACGGCTCTAGCTCCCAGATGGCGCGGTCGCTCCGACGTTTCGCCGCATCGACTGACGGCACCCAGTTGTGCAGAAGCGTCTCGCGGAGGTCGTGACCTTCGATGTACAGACCGCCGGTCCATCCGGTCCACCCGATGCCGACTGGGTATCCCCGGCCGCCCTTCGTGCGGGAGTCATCGACGGCGCCGGACTTGATTCCGTCGTAGTCGTACGCCTGACAGTGGATCAGCCAGCGTGCCGCTTCAGCGAACGACAAGTCGGCGACGTCGCGCCGCATCGTGAACAGGCTGCCGGCACCGGGCGCGTCCGGCACGAGGATTCCGAGCGGCTTCGTTTCGCCCGATGTGCTGGTAAGACCGGCTACCTGCATGAACGGATGGGTCGGGTCGAACAAGTCGAAACGATCGCGCCACTCGTCGAGGTAGGTGTCGAGCTCACGGAGTGGAAGTGAACCCGATGCCCAGATCTCGTCGATCGCCTCATCGGATTCAAGTGCGCGGTACATGACGGCGAGGACGGTGCGCAGCACCGCGAAGTCCTGTGTCGGAAGGTCACCGGCGATGCGTTTGATCTCTGCCGCGCGGTGGAAGACGCCGCGCAGAGAAATCGTTTCCGACTCTCCATTGCGCAGACGGACGCTGATCCACGGCTCGTCGACGAGATTGAAAGTCGGTGCACTCATTGCTTCTCCAAATCGGTGACGACCAATCCGAGGTCGGTGTCGTAATGGAACAGATAACCGACGTGTTCGGCGTCGCCGTCCTCGTCGAGGACCAACGGGAGGGCACCGCGGAGCCACGGCGAGTTCTGCCAGGAGTCGACGCAGTTCTGCTCGAGCTCGTCGATCAGTGCGTCGCCGATCCTCGGATAGGCGAAGAACCCGGGCAGGCGCAGGGTGTTCATCGCGGCTGCTCGTGCAACGGCAGGGTCCAAGCCTCCCGTCAGGTCGACTTCCTCGCGCGGCATAGTCGTCGCCCAGCAAGGAATGATGCGGTGCCCGTTCACCGTTTGAATCACGACGACTTCGATGGTGTCCTCGGAGTCGCGTACCTGTGCGATACCGCGTTCGCCGGTCGGATCGTTCGGTGCCTCGGTGATCGCCCAACCCACCAATGATCGTTTGGTGGGAGGCGGGATGAGGAACATGTCTGCGCGTCGCCGTTTGTCGGCGAGTAGTACGCCGGCCTTCTCCTGTGCCGTCGCCCATCGCTCCTCCCAACCGGTTGGAGCTTCGATGCTCTCGTAGGCGCGCGCGACGAGATTCGCGACATGGTCGGGGCTCGTGATCCCCGGATGGGTACCGAGGTGCTCGTCGAGTGTTGCGATGGTTCGGAGCAGTGCGGACTCGCCGTAGACGGCGCGACAGCCCGGATCGAAGTCTGGCGGGCCCGCCTCCGACCGCGTGAACCCGGTGAGGATCAGGCGCGGTGTGCTGTGCGCGTTCGGCCGGTCGGCGTCCTTCCACCCGTGTCGGTGAAGGCGGCCTGCACGTTGAATCAGCAGGTCGATCGGTGCGATATCGGTGAGGATCACGTCGAAGTCGATGTCGAGCGACTGCTCGATCACCTGTGTCGCGACGACGATCAAAGGTATCTTCCCCGATCGATCGGTCGCGTCTGGGCCCAGTCGACGGCGGAGGTTCTGTTCTTTCGACATCCGGTCCGGAGTGAGAAAGCGCGAGTGCAGGAGCGTGACCTCGACGTCTGCACCGGCGGTGTCGCGGAGCCGACGGTAGGTGTCCTGTGCACGGCCGACGGTGTCGCAGACGATGGCCACGTTCGCGCCGGGCACAGCTGCCGCGAGCGCGGCCGCAGCGATGTCGTCGACGGTACCGGGGAGTTCGTTGATTGTCAGTGTCGAGGAACGGCCGGACGCCGATAGCGCGATCGTTGTCGAACCGTCGTCGCACGTATGGGTTATCCGCGGGTACGTGGCGCCGTCGGGCTGCTCTGCGTCGAAGCGGGGACTACGGTCGAGGCCGTCGTTGTACGCGGTGATGAGTTCTTCTCGGATCGACGGAGTGAGCGTCGCGGACATCGCGATGACTGGCACACCGTATGCGGCGAGCCAAGTGAGCATGCGGCACAGATACTGCCGCATGAATTGATCCGCGGAGTGGACTTCGTCGATCACGACCGCCTTGCCGGCGACGCCGAGATGGCGCAGGACGACGTGCTTGGCGCACAGTGCGCCCAGCAGCAGTTGATCAACAGTGCCGACAACGAAGTCTGACATCGTAGCGAGTTTGCTGCGTCCAGTCAGGAATGAGTGCGCGATCGCGCGTCCGTCCTCACCGTTGTCGTCGAAAACCGAGGACATGCGCGGGGTGGACCGGAAGTCTTCGTTGAACTGAGCTTTGCCGTGTGCAAGGCTCAGCGACACGTTCTGCGGGCCCTGAATCGTGTCAAGCCATTCGCGAACATTTTGGAAGATTCCGTCGGACGTGGCCTGGGTCGGCAGTGCGAATAGGACGCCGCCGAGGTCGAATCGGGTGGCGAGGACCTCGCACGCGCCGAGTGCGGCTTTGGTTTTGCCTTCCCCGGTGGGGGCTTCGACGATGATCAGTTCAGGTTGCGGGAGTGTCCGGGCGAGGTTGACCAGGGCAGTCTGGACAGGTCGTGGAGCGGACAGGCCGAGATGGTCGACGAATAGGTGTTCATCGCCGGGTGCGTCGGCCGACCACGGGGGAGGGAGTCCGAGGCGGTTCATGGCGTCGTCTGCGGCTTCGGCAGGTCGTGGCGTGGTCCGCAGCGGGAAGTTCTCTGTGTTCGATGCGATCCAGTCGGCCATGATGGTGAAACCTGCGGCAATGATCGCAGTGGTCTGCGACATAGTGATGCCGGCGATACGGGCGAAGTCGTCGTCGCTCATCCCGGCGGAGCTCGTCGCGAATTCGCAGAATTCGCGTTGTACCTGTTCCCACGATGTGCCTGTTCCGAGTAGTGCAGGGTGGCCGTCTTCGACTTCGCTGCGAGGCCTCGTGAACCGGCCATGGTGGCCTAGCGGGATCGACGCCACCCGCGCGGCGTCCTTCCTGGTGAATCGGTGAACGTCCATCAAATAGGCGCGAAGGATCAGATACGTCGCGACCGAATGGGGGAGCGCGGACCGGTCCCGTCTTATCGCCGGATGGAATGGGAGGCCGTGGTTCTCGATTCGGAGGCGTAGTCCTTCGACCTGCCATGCGAAGGCCGGCGTCGCCTTACCCAAATCGTGGGCTGCAACGAGCCATCCGAAGAATCGTCTGGCCAGACCCTCGTCGCCATCGAGGCTTTCCGCGACGGTGCGTTTCATCGAGGAGGGAACGAACTCGTCCCACAGATGGAGCGCAACCGCGCTGGAGTCGGCCATATGCTGGTACAAGGGCAGCCATTCGACGCCGTCGATGTAGTCGGACTTCGCCCACATCGATCGGGCGGCCGGCGACAGACCGTTCGCGGTGGCGAAACTGTACGACCCACCCGACCTGTTTGCGAATGCCATGTTTGCGACATTAGCGATGTAGACGCGCGTGCATTACAAGAATCCAGTTAGGTTCAATCGTTCGAATCACTAGCGAATCTGATCGGCTGAACGTGCCCGCAGAGGTTGCCGAGATTCGATCCCCACGTGAGTAGGGAGCACAGGTTCCTTGAGATGCCTATCACGAGCATCCACGGAACATCCCCGTTGAGGGACGGGCATCGGCCCCGGCCACAAGGTTAAATGACGTCCGTAGGGTCGACCAAGACTTCGCGCGGGTAATCCTGCATTCGCGCGGAGCACCCGTCAATGGACAGTGCGATGCCGAGGACTATCCCCGCTCGCGCGGGGAGCACACAGCGATGACTCGCCACGTGATCGTCCTGCCGGGACCATCCCCGCTCGCGCGGGGAGCACCGCGATGAAGGATCTGACGCCGTCGCTAACCGGGGACCATCCCCGCTCGCGCGGGGAGCACGCGTTGGGCGGCAGCGGAGCGGTGCTCGGTGAGGGACCATCCCCGCTCGCGCGGGGAGCACCGATTGTGAAGCGGCGACTCGCGGATCCGGCTGGGACCATCCCCGCTCGCGCGGGGAGCACAGCATCGCCTGAGGATCCGACTCATACTTGCTGGGACCATCCCCGCTCGCGCGGGGAGCACCAGCAACTCGGGACCGGTGTTCGCATCAAGGAGGGACCATCCCCGCTCGCGCGGGGAGCACCCTGACTTTAATAAGGCGCTTTCGGGTGGCGGGGGACCATCCCCGCTCGCGCGGGGAGCACACTATGTGAGCGTGGGTCGGGAACCCAAGAATGGGACCATCCCCGCTCGCGCGGGGAGCACTTCGGGACCAGCTCGTCCTGGGCGGTGCCCAAGGGACCATCCCCGCTCGCGCGGGGAGCACCTCCCCCCCATGTTTTCGCTGGTCAAGGCGTGGGACCATCCCCGCTCGCGCGGGGAGCACTCAAGGCCGACGACGCACACTTCCAGGAGGCTGGGACCATCCCCGCTCGCGCGGGGAGCACCCGGCGGCGCCAGAGTGCCCGATCCCAGCGGACGGACCATCCCCGCTCGCGCGGGGAGCACAAACAGAAGTGGCCCCGCTTCACCGACGCACCGGGACCATCCCCGCTCGCGCGGGGAGCACTCGGGCAGGTAGCGGGCGTAGCCGAGTGTGGTGGGACCATCCCCGCTCGCGCGGGGAGCACATCATTGGCCTTCTTGACCAGCTCGTCGCGTTGGGACCATCCCCGCTCGCGCGGGGAGCACTGAGCGGCGGCTCGCTTGGTCTTCTCCATCAGGGGACCATCCCCGCTCGCGCGGGGAGCACTCACGACTGCGGCCTTTTGAGTGATCGCTGCAGGGACCATCCCCGCTCGCGCGGGGAGCACTGCAACATCTTCCCGAACTCTGCCAAGGAGCTGGGACCATCCCCGCTCGCGCGGGGAGCACAGTGGCACGCGGTGCATCAACGTCGGCCGGCTGGGACCATCCCCGCTCGCGCGGGGAGCACCATGCACGTGTGCAGCGTGTGCGGGTCGAAGCGGGACCATCCCCGCTCGCGCGGGGAGCACCTGCTGCGCTCGGTCGGGTGGTCGCTCGACGCGGGACCATCCCCGCTCGCGCGGGGAGCACGTCGCCGACGCCACCCATCGCCCCGCCCGCCAGGGACCATCCCCGCTCGCGCGGGGAGCACCTGCGTCGACGAAATCGACACGTGACGCATGAGGACCATCCCCGCTCGCGCGGGGAGCACGGGATGCGCTCGACGCGGACAGGCAGCTCGTCGGGACCATCCCCGCTCGCGCGGGGAGCACGCGGCCATGAGTGCGCGGATAAATGCGATGACGGGACCATCCCCGCTCGCGCGGGGAGCACAAACAGAAGTGGCCCCGCTTCACCGACGCACCGGGACCATCCCCGCTCGCGCGGGGAGCACACTTCTTTACCTGCGGCGATAGTAACGCAATCCCGATTCCAGTATGACTTTGAGCGGCAGTGGCCGCAAAGAAGACTGGCGTATGGGTGCGGCTGCGAACGAATCGAGGTCACACCACGATCAGAGCACCACGGTCGTCGTCGGATGTCCAAATGGGCGTTGACCTTTTGGACATTTACGCGAGTCTGGCTTGACCGCCGCACCTTCTTTCGCAAGCGACCTGGTGTCGAGTGGAGCGCTATCGGAACCGAGCGGTCGATGGGAGTCGGCGCTTCGTCGTTGCGAGCATCATGGAACGCCGCTGATCGATCTGTCACAACGGCGCGCTCGAATGGCCGTCGCCTTCTCATTCCTGCCCGCTGAGGGCTGTGTGCGGAGGGCGGTAACATCGCTGTCAACGCTCATGTGCGCTGGGGGGGCGTGCAGTGCGTAGGGCCGGTGAATTGCCCAGCAGACGGTGAACTTTCTGGTCGACGGACTGTGCTGGGGCGTCGGCAGATAGGGCCGCGACCGCGATCTGGGGCAGTTGCTCGGACGTTCGGTCGCAGCTCGCCCCTCACTGGAACCGTCGCGCCCGCCGGTGACAGGCCCGACGCAGATGGCGGGAGGACAGTTGAGTGCGACCCGACCTTCAACTGCACCAGCCCAATGGGGACATAGGCGGCGTCGTGCCGGAGGGAGTCCCAGGACCCCGGAGCTGCTGTGAACGGGTCGAGCAAGTTGTCGACGGAGCCAGATCAGAATGCGAAGTCTCTGAATTCCTCCGGTCGATCAATTTAAGGGATGACGCCTCGGCCGTCGCCGAAATCGGCTCGACGTGGCCAGATGGCACTGTAGGTGCAATCCGTCCGAACAGATCACCGCGTGCCGTGCGACTCGCGGTACCGTCGGAATGCCTCACCGGCACGCCAATGGTGGCTTACGCCGAGCGCTCACACATCGAACGGACTTCGACAATGACTGACCTGCCGTCTGAACGCGAACTCCACGGCGAGATCACCGTGCACGCCGCCCCCGACCGGGTGTGGTCGGTTCTCGTCGACCCTGCCACGATGACGTCGGCGAGCCCGGAACTGTTCGCAACCTCGCGGACCCGCAAGGGGCCCTTGCGCGTAGGGGAGACGTTCGTCGGTTGGAACCGCAACGGGTACGTGGTCTGGCCGACAGTCAACAAGGTCACCGAAGTCGACGCTGGCAGGTCGCTGGCCTGGTTCACTCGCACAAGCGGAGCGACATGGACGTACACCCTCACTCGCGACGGCGACTACACGATCGTTCACGAGTATCGACGCATCCACCGGGGAGCATCCCGAACGGCGAAAGCGTTCGCCGCGATCTTCCTCGGCGGCCTGGCCAATCACACGGACGAGCTGGAAGAGCATGTGTCCCAGACGCTTGAAGCGATTCGGCAGATGAGTGAGTCGGCCTGAAGGGAGCGAGTCTTCTCCGCTGACCGGTAAGCGCAGTATTCGTCTCCGGGCGATGCGGTGTCGCACGTTCGTATGCCCTCCGTGTGCTTCCGCGCCATCTCGGCCCACCGAACTGACACACTCTCTCGGTGGAACCAACTGAGATTGCCGGGTACCGCGTCGTTCGCCAGATCGGCGCTGGCGGCATGGGGCAGGTGTTCCTGGTGGAGCACCCGCGTCTGCCGAGACGGGACGCATTGAAGCTACTTGACGCCGGAGTGTCGCGCAGTGCGGACTTCAAGGCGCGGTTCCAGCGTGAAGCGGACATGCTCGCGCAGTTCAACCATCCGAACGTCGTCACCTTGTACGACCGCGGCGAGGTCGATGGGCGCTTGTGGATCACGATGGAGTACGTCGACGGAACCGATGCGGCGGCGTTGTTGACCGAACAGGCCCCTCTCGACCCAGAGTTGGCATTGACGTTGATCAGTGGGACCGGCGCCGCGCTGGACTATGCCTGGCGCAAGAGTCGCGTAACCCACCGCGACGTCAAGCCGGCGAACATCTTGGTCGGCCTCGACAATATTGACGGCGTGCCTCAGCTCGAGTCAGTGAAGTTGGCTGACTTCGGTATCGCGAAAGCAGCGGGCGAAGCGACGTCGTTGACGTCGACCGGGATGACAGTCGGGACGATGCAGTATGTGTCGCCCGAGGCGATCGAGGGACTCAACCTGGATAACCGTGCCGACCTCTACTCGCTTGGGTGCACAGCGTTCCATCTGCTGACCGGCCGACCCCCATATGCCGGGACGTCGATCACTGCGCTGTTATCGGCACACCTCACGCAGATTCCGCCGCGTGCCAGTGACGTAGCTCCGCATCTGCCCGCGGCTGTGGACGGCGTCGTGGCGAAGGCTCTGATGAAGAACCCGAACGACCGGTATGGATCGTGTGCAGAGTTTGTGGACGCGCTGCATGCTGCAGTGGCCCGCGACACTGATCCGGCATTCGCGCGAACAATGACCGCGGCGACGTTGCCACCCGTTCCTAGCGCGAAGTGGCCTCGTGTGTTGGCGATCGCCGCTGCTGTTCTCGCTGTCGTCATTGGAGGGGCGGCGCTCGGTCTCTACCTGACGCACGACGGCGGCAGCGACCGCACCTCAGTTGTCGCGACGACGTCGTCGGCGCATTCGACCACCGTTGCTTCACGGTCCACAACCTCGTCGGCGCCCGCTACACCGGACATCCAGGAAACCCTCGTGACGCCGACTGTAACGGTCGAGGAGACTGTGCCGACAGCGACGCAATCGGCACCGTACGAAGGAATGCCGTGCGACGTCGCCGAGTTCAATACGACGTCAACTGACGGAACGTTGTATTGCAGCGCAATGGACGGCGCGTGGCGGGACAAGACGAATCAGACTCGGCCTGCAGTCCAGCGAGGGGCGCCGTGTAGTGAGCCCGGGGCGCGGGCGCGGATTCAGGCGACTGATTCGATATCCACGTGCAGCCCGGACTCTTCGGGCGGCTACTCCTGGCAGGATTGACGTCGCGAGGTTCGTAAGCGTCACGGCTCCGGCGCAATCGGTACGTGTGCAGAATGCTGCGGTCAGCGGATCCTGGCATCCCCGAGACTGTCGGAAATGTCGGTACGAGGTGGTGTACTGCCGGTATGGAACCGGTAGTCGCTATTGGGGTCGCCGTAGCGCTAGTTGCGCTCATCGCGGTGTGGACGTGGTCACGCGGAGTTCCTCTTGCTCTGGTGCGGACGTTCTCGCCTGTCCGAGCGGTGCAGCAGGAGCGAGCGGCCCGGCACCGCAGGCGGTCCGCCGAATGCGATCGGTTCGAGACAAGTGCGCGAGCATCCGGCCACGCTGTGAAGGAGGGCCATTTCTCGGGCTTCGAGACCCTTGCTGTCGATGTGTGGATGCGGCGGGACTTCACGTTGCGTCACCGCGCGGTCGGCCTGGGCTGGATACCCTTCGTCCCCAAACCTGAGCATCATGAGACGCCGGAGACCACCCGAGGCCGACTCGAGCGTGCCTACCGGTTGAACGACGAAGAACGAACCGTCGCCCAAGCGATGTGCGCGGACGACGGAGGCAGGATCGCCGCGGCCGCAGCGATCGTCGCGGCGCGAATCTATCAGTTTCCGGTGTGGCACAGCGGATTGTTTGACGGTCTGTACGCACGAGTCGATCTCGTCGCTGAGGTCACCTACCTGGCGAGTGCCGCGACGGAGGTCCGTGGCCAATTCACTCGCGCCGAACCGCCGACCGGACCTATGGCGTCCGACGTGGACGTCGTGGCTCTCTACGTTCAGAAGTCGGGTCTGTTGCAGGGGCGGCTCGACGCGCTACTTGAGCGTCTGCGTGCGCTCGACGACCTTCGGACCGTCGTCGCGCGGCTTCAGGCTCGGTCCGACAAGAACGATTGGCTCGATAGCGCTGGCTCGCTCGATGATGTTGACGTTGGTGCCGACGCGGTCGCCGACTCGCTCTATGCCATCGATATCCGCGATCGAGCGAAGTCGGCCGAGGCCGCGGCGGCGATGCGGTTTGAGTCCGATCGCCTGCCGAAGTTGTTCTCGGAGCTCGAATAGGAGGTGTTTCGTGCTGGTTTGTCGTACCTCTGGGGCATGCTCCGCGTATGACCATCTGGAACACTGCGGCATACGCCAACGGCGAGCTGCTCAGCACGAGGTATGCGCCCGAGAACGTGTCGGCCCGTATGGCGCGACGTTACGACGGTGCTGTCGGCGAACTGAACCGGTGGGTCGACGATATCCGCGAAGCGACCGGTGAATCGATTCCGTATGTGGACCCAGACGCGGCAGCCAACGGGGTGCGCATCCTGATGTTGTTCCAGGACCCCTCCGGCGCAGCAGAAGGCGAGTCGGGGTTTATCAGCAAGCACAATAACGATCCGACGGCACACAACTACTATGACGCGACGACCGTGGCCGGAGTGCCCTATGACATTGCCTTGAACTGGAACGTCGTGCCGTGGTGGTCGACGAACAACCCTGCCCACCCGGATCGGACGGTGAGCAAAGAGGCTCCCCGTGCAGCACCGTACTTGTCGGATTTCATCAAGCGGCTGGGGGAGCCCCCGAGAGTGATCGTCCTGTCGGGTGGCAAAGCGCAGTCCGCATGGAACCGGATAAAGCGGCAGTTGGATCCGAGCGTGATCGAAGGGACTCAAATCTTGCCCTGCCCGCACCCGAGCCCGCTCGTCTACTCGCGAGTCGACAAGGCATCGGGCCGGTTGAACCGCGACCTGATTGTCGACTGCTTTCGAGAAGCTGTGGAGTTGTCACGGTGAGCTGTGCTCCTGCCGCGTGCACGTCTGCCAGACCGACCCACTTCACACCACCGGCACAACCTCCACCGCAGCCAACTCGTCGACGCGCACTGTCGCGTCGATTCCGGCGATCGTTCCGGTCGGCGTGAACGTCACGTCCATCACCAGGTAGAGGGCGCCGTCTTCGCCGGACGGATGTGGAACGGCGACGCCGATTGCGCCGTCGATGAGCACGGTGACCGCGGTCTTGGCGCGGAACATGAACGCTTCGGCGATGGCCGGTGCGCCGCCCACGAGCGCGGGCGGTTCGTCGTCGGCGAAGGTGCGGAACACCGCTTCGGGATCGAGGAGGTCGACGAGCGCCCGGAAATCCCCGTCTCGTGACGCGGACAGAAATGCCGAAACAGTTTGAGTACGCCTTGAACTGGCGGTCGGCGGTTGGACGGATACGCGTTTGCGCGCTCGACTGGCGACCTGACGTGCGGCGGCGGGAGACTTCCCGAGAATGGTCGCCACGTCGTCGAAGGGCACACCGAAGACGTCGTGCAGCACGAATGCGACACGCTCGGGCGGGGCGAGCGTCGCAAGGACCGCATCGAGAGCGGAGCCCACGGCATCAGCGAGTTGCGCCTCGTCGTCGGGGCCGGCATGTCGGTCGACGTCGGCGACAGTCTCGATGGGCACCGTTTCGCGTCGTGCACGCAGCATGTCGAGGCAGACTCGGGAGACGACGGTGGTGAGCCATGCCGTCGGGTTGTCGATTTCCTCGTCGACTCTGGCCGTCCGAAGCCACGCTTCTTGCACCGCCTCTTCGGCGTCTGCATGCGATCCGAGCATTCGCGTCGCAACCGCGAGCAGTCGCGGGCGAGCGTTCTCGAAGTTCTCTGTCAGCATCTGTCACATCCTTCTCCGTCGAAACGTCATATGTGTGGTGGAGCAACCGTTTCGTATGTGACACCCGGCCCGGAGCCGGGCCGATACCGAGGAGATCGACATGACCGCACGGATGACCAACCCCGTGATGCTGCTACCCGGCGTGTACGACGCGCTGGCCGCAATCCACAAGGCCGTCGCCGACACCGGACTGCCGCAGGATTTGTGCGAGATGGTGAACATGCGCGCCAGCCAGATCAACGGCTGCAGCACATGCCTCGACGGGCACTGGCGGATCGCGCGCCGGCTCGGGGTCAGCGACGAGAAGCTCTTCGCCGTCGGCGCGTGGCACGACATGCCGTACTTCACTGACGGGGAGCGCATCGCTCTCGAACTAACCGAGGAACTGACCCGGCTGGCAGACAATCCCGACACAGTGTCGGACGATCTGTGGGACCGGGCCGCCGACGAGTTCGACGAGGCGCAGCTCGCGGCGCTCGTCGTCGCGATCGCGAACATCAACCTCTACAACCGCGTGAACCATGCGACGCGGCAGCCCGGCGGTTCGTGGAAGCCGTGAGACGTTGACGGCCCCCCGACGTTGTTGTGCGCTGACTTTCCGTCACGGATGCACCTTCTAGACGAGGCATCGATGCGTCGGAGCGCGCTCTGCGTGGCCGGATGCACCGGATCGCGTGTGCTCGATGAGTGCGCGCGATCTCGGGCGGTGCAGCCCCTTGAAGCTGACCGGGTTCACTCGCGAGTGGCTGACGTGCGAGTGCGTGGATGTCGGTCGGGGCACGCCGTGATTCCCAGCGCGCCCGATACCATCGGCCCCATGGACGGTGAGAACAGCAATGAGCAGATCTACTTCGCCGGCGGCTGTCTCTGGGGCGTTCAGGCGTTCATCGCGACGTTGCCCGGAGTGACCTTCACCGAGGCGGGGCGCGCCAACGGTGCCAGCCAGTCCATTGACGGTCCCTACGACGGGTATGCCGAATGTGTGCGAACGGGCTTCGACCCGGCCGTGGTGAGCGTCGAGCAGTTGATGGCGTACTTCTTCGAGATCATCGACCCGTACAGCGTGAACCGGCAGGGCCCGGACGTCGGTCAGAAATACCGCACCGGCGTGTACTCCGACAGCCCGTCCCACCTCGACCAGGCGCGGGCGTTCATCGCGGCGCGCGACGACGCCGATCGGATCGCGGTAGAGGTGCTTCCGCTCGCCAACTACGTACGAAGTGCGCAAGAGCATCAGGATCGGCTCGCGCGTTTCCCTGACGACTCTTGTCATCTTTCCGCGGAGTTGCTGACTAAGTACAGCGACTGATCCAGGGGTTTCAGTAGCGTGCGCATCGGCTATTACCCACCCCGTGGACTTATGACACGATTGCGAGCGTGAACAACGGGTCGAGTGCACGCCGAGGCCGCCCACCCAAAGGGGCGCCGCTGCTGTCCAAGCCCGCCATCGTGCAGGCCACGCTCCAGGTGATCGACGCTGAGGGGGTGAGCGGGGTCAGCATGCGCGCAGTCGCGAGGGTTCTCGGGGTCGACCCCAAGAGCCTCTACAACCACGTCGACGGCAAAGACGGGCTGTTGGATGCGGTGGCCGAAGCGCTGCTGGGTGCACTCGATCTGCCCGATCCGACCGATGACCTTGCGGCCGATCTGACGGCGATCGCCTATGCGTTTCGCGATCGTGCGTTAGCACAACCGGGCGCCGCTGCACTAGTCCTGACTAGGCCGATGTCGTCGCTCGAGGGACTCGCACCCGTCGAAGCGGTATTGAGCGTCTTGCGAGCCGCAGGGTTCGATGTGCGGGAGTCGGTGCATCTCCTCCGCGTCCTCCTCGCGACGTTGATCGGCACGCTGCTACGAGAGGTCAACGCGGGGCCGACATTCGGGTCTGATGACGTCGCCGGGCGCACAGCCGTGCTGGAAGCAAGCGGTCTTCCGGCGGTCGGGGGTGCAGCGCCGTATCTGGCGATGTTCGACGCTCAGCGAGAGTTCGACTACGCGGTTGAGCTGTGCGTCGACGCGGTGCTTCGCCGAGTACCGCGCGCGGCCGATCCGACCAACGGCGACTAGCCGCGTTGTCCCGACGATTCTCGCGCCGCCGCCAGAAGTGTCGGGTCGTGGGCGTTGACGATCTGTAGTCCAGGGTCGTTGGACGCCAACAGTTCTCGGAGCCGCTCATGATCTTCGCGGACTCTCGGCCAGTCGAAGGCGACGGTGCGCTCCGTAGCGAGCAGTCCGAGCGGCGCCCTGCCGTGGCCGCCGATTTGGCGGGGATGATAGAAGGAGTCGCCTGCGTGCAGGACCCAGCGACCTTGGCCGGCGTCGACGGCGATGGCAGCGTGTCCGCGACTGTGCCCGGGGAGCGCGAGCATGACGATGCCGTCGCTGATTTCGGTCAGCTCGGTGGCGCTCGCGAATCCGCGCCACTGATCACCGGCTGCGGGTTCGTGGCGCACTAGCTCGGGGCGGTGGTCGCGCCGTGCCGGTAGATAGCGCGACTTCTCGGCGAACGTCCGCGGCGTTCGCTTCGTCTCCGGTCAAGTGGATTCGCGCCCACGGGAAGTCGGCGATCCCGCCGACGTGGTCGGCGTCGAAATGGGTCAGGACGATATCGCGGACGTCGTGTGGGTCGAACCCGAGGGCCTGAACCTGTCTGACTGCGGCTTCGGCTTCGTCGAACACCGGACGCACGACGAAGCGCGACGGACCGAACAGCTTGCCGGGTTCGCTTCCGTATCGCAGACCGAGACCGGTGTCGACGAGAGCCAGCCCGGTCGGAGTCTCTACCAACAGGACGTGGCACACCAACCCGCCGGGTGTCGCGAGCGGGCGCATGGTCCCGCAGTTGAGGTGGTGGACTTTCACCGCCGTCATCGCAGATCGTCCGGTGGCGACGTGTCGGTCAGACGCGGATCGGGTTCCGCCCCGGACATGGCCAACGCGCACTTGGCGACGCCGAGGAGGGTCGCCAGGTCTCGCGGGCTCGTCTTGTCCAATCCGCCGATCAGCTGCTTGAGAATCGTGAGCTGGTAGAAGTAGATCCGCTCGGCGATCAGGTTCTCGTCCTTGTCGAACACGAAGTGTGCGGTCATGCGGGTACGGTGCCTGCTGCCGGTCGGCGGGATCGCGCCCAGCGGCCCCTTGTGGGTGCCGATCAGCCAGAACTCGACGATCACCGAATCGTGGCTGTGACGGATGTCGATGATCTCGTGGTCTTGGTCGGGGAACGCGACTCGCGTGGCGTTGTAGTAGTCGCGTACCTCGTGATCGCCGTCGTGGACGATCATCTGGGCGATCAGCTCGTAGTGCGGGTGCGGGAACGTCGACAGGGTGGCGTCCCAGTCCTGCACGACCTCGCGTGGAAGTGATCGAGGACAAGCTTCTCGCGGGCACGAAGGACGTCTTCGGGAGGGATGGTGAATCGGTCGGTCATCGCGGTTCTCCTGGATCGAATCGGTGCGGTGATCGGGAGGGGCGCGGTTGCATCGCAAGGAGTGATCCGCGTCGTGGGGTCGCAAGCGATACTATACCCACGATGTGGATTTAATGTGGCAATCGTGACCGGTGAAGTACCGTCGTCGACGACGCACGGCATGGGCGTATCGGCCGTCAGGACGAAGCCTCACGAGGATCCCGGGTCTTCCGTTCACGCTGACTCGGCGCGCTTCAATTCGCCTTGGATCGCCTCGCCTGTCAGGCAGGCGGCGCAGTCCATGTACCGCCCTCCCACCACAACTCGGGTCGCTGACCACGATTTACCAGGACGTAGGGCTTCCCATAGTTGTCGATTCGCACCTCGCGACGTTTGCTACCGACGATGAGGTCTAACGTTGCAGTCCATTCGTAGGCTGGGACACTACTTTCGTCGCCGTTCGCCTCCACGACGAGGTGAAACTGCGCGGACTCGCCTCTGCCGAGCTGAAACGCGAACGGATGGACAACCGCGCCGCCCGGGGCTCTCGCGAGGACACTAGTCGCGAACGTTGACAGTGTGACTTCCATCCGCTTGACCTCTAACGATGCACCGCCGACTGGCCGGGTAAGCACGAATCCGTCTGGAAGGTTACGGGCCTTCGCCTCGACGCGAAGTGCGCTCACCACGACTCCGCGATCTTCCCACGCAGTGATCGTGATCGACAGATCCATCTGGTGAGCGGCGTACCCGTCGAGTTGCGCAGCCCACCTCGGCATGGCGGTCGCTTTGCCCGACGGGGCAGGGGGCAGCGAGTCGCGAGACCGTGCGACGAACTGCGGGAACGTCACCCAATCCGGTGTGTTCGCGTGATGATCTGTGGATCTCGTTCGACGTGGACTTGAATGTCGGACCGGCCTCTTACTCTCCGCCAGAAGCGCGGCCACTGAAGTCCCCCTACAGTGCCCAAGACGAACGCGACGGTGGGTGGCAATGCCTCGCCAAGAAGGCCAATAAGTGTGTCCATTCGTTGCACTCCCTGCCTAGAGTGTCGTACGCGGCGGATTGAACAAGATATCCGATCTTGGAGATCTAAGGCCCAGTTCGATGTTTGACGAGTCGACTACCGATGTCCGGGTTCGGCAGCCTCGGCACTGTTAGCGTGTTAGGTCGGTTCGTGCGCCGCGTCCGGGGCGGTCCGCGTTCCAGGCGTCGATAGTTTCGGGCAACCAGCCGCGAGTGGCGCCGATCAGCGCGTCGGGCGGCGGCATCTTGTATCGCGAGATCGCCGATCGCACGACGCCGATCCGCTCAGCGACCTCAGACGCGGACAGATATACGGCCGTCATGCGCGTGCCCCTCGCTTGTACTTGCTGATCTGGTAGGCAACGGCGACGGCCCACACGACCCAGAACGGCCATCGTGCGTCAACGATGAGGAGCGCGCCGAGGCTTGCGGCGGCGGCAATGATGTCCCGCTTCATGTGCTGCTCTCTCGCTTCTCGGCCAACTCCTGCGTGGAGATGGATCGAGCTATTCGTGGTTGGCTCATTGAGTAGGTGCCTTCGATTCCAGAAACTCTGCTCGAACATCTGCGAGGCGGCGACCGTCGCTGAGTGCCCAGAAGTACCAACCGTTGGTCGCATTGTTACGGAAGTGCCTGCTTGCTCCGGACGGCGACGTGTAGACGCGGCCGGCGACTTCGATTCCATTTCGGGTGACAGTCGCTGTTGCACCGACGTGTTCGCGGTGGGTGGCGTGCAGGGTGTCGCCCTCGGTCAGAAACCCGGCCTCGACCAAGTGCTTGATCAGTATCCAGTCCTGCGCTTTGGCCTGCGGATCTGCGACCTGGCCCGTATGTCCGTCGGGTACTGGCCAAACTCGGAGGATTGCGGACGTCATCTCGCCTGTGCGCTGGTCAATAAGGGTCTCGTTCCAGTCCGCCTCTTGCGTCAGCTCGAGAAGTCGGCCAGTCAGTTTGACGGTGTTGTGTTTGAGGAGGGCATCACGCTTCGCCGACCACGCGCCGTTGGAGACCTTGCTGTTGAGGGACGTCGTGAGCAAAGTCAGGTTGCCGAGGCGGTGGACACGGTCCTGACGTGCCGCTTCGTCGTCATCGCTCACGGGCCACGTGTCCCGCCATTTCTGGGGAAGGATGTGCTCGATAGGGAGGCCACTGCGTTCGATCTGCGGCTGCTTTGTCTCGCTGCGGTACTCGTTCTCGATCGCCTCGAGCATCGCTCGTAGACGTGCGCGGGAGAATCGGCGGTAGACCAGTTCGGTTGAGAGAGCACTGCGAATCTCGTCGTCGCCAGGCCAGTACGTACTTGTCACCTTCAGACGTGCGAGGTGGCTCGTCACCCGTTGGACGAGTTCCTCGGCGGGAGCAGTGCGATGCAGCCGGATTACGTCGGCGACGACGCGGCCGAGATCGGAACTGGGGAGGCGAAGCAGCTGGCGTCGTTGAACCCAGCTTTCAAATGCATCGATCACCCCGTCGACGACGTCGGCTGGTAGGGGATGTGTCGGGTCGTGCAGCCAGATCAGCACGGGTTTCAAGATCTCGGATACGTTCGCCGACATGCGGTAAACCGCCATCGACGTCCGATCGAGCGACCCTTCAGCCCGAGCCGCTTTTACTGTCCACGCCTCGTAGAGGTCGGCTTGAGCCTTGATGACGGGAAGCAGATCGACCACGCGCATCGATGAGTCGTGTTCGACGAACGCCTTGAACCGGGTGAATGTCGACTGTGGACTCACTTCTTCGCCTACCTGGGCTGCGAGCCATTGGTTGAGAAAGAGCGAACTGCGACTGACGAAGTAGCGGCCGACGCTCACCTCTTTTGCCCAGAACTTCGTTTCGAACGGCCACACGTCGTCGTATGTCCGCTTGGTGTCGCCACCTTCGGCTTCGATCCGTTGGAAGACGAAGTTACGAACGAGGTCGGCGGCCGTCAGGGGAGTGCCGCGCGCGTTCAGCGTCTCGAAGATCTCCTGCGAGTTTTCCGTCGCTGACAGCTCGATGGTGACGAGTTGCAGGTGTGTTTGGAGCACTGTGGCGAGTGCCTCTGACCGATCGTTGAAGTCCGCAGTATCGGGTTCGCCGAGCCACTGGCTGACCTCTGCGGTGAAGTAGCGGTGCGCTTTAACGATCTGCGATTCGGGGTCGGACACCGCTGTGTAGTCGACGGGTGGTTCGGCGTCCATCACGTCGTCGAACGCTGTGCGGTCGTTGTTGAGATGTCGGAGCTTGAGGCGGCTCTCGCCATCGGGGACGTAGTCGGCCGAGTTGTGCGTCAGCGATTCAAGGCGCCGTGCGAACCTGTCAGTACCTGGCCGCACGATCACGGAGCTGACTGCGTCCATCATGATCTGCAGTGTGGTGAGGCGTTGCTGGCCGTCGATCACGTTCCACGTCGGCATGGTGTCGATGCGCGCATCACTGGCTTGAAGGACGACGGCGCCAAGGAAATGCTGCACCTCCCGTGACGGATCAGTAAGGCGTAGTTCGGCGACCCGTCGGACGTCCTTCCACAGGGGCGCCCACTGCTCGTCCTCTTTCCACACGTAAGCGCGCTGGAACAGCGGAATCACAAAGTGCTGCGGCTGATTGAACAGTTGCTGCGGTGTGCGCTTGTAGGTCTCCACACGGGGAATGCTGCCATGCGGGTCGGACAGTTTCGACGGCTACGTCCGGATTTGCGCCAACCAGTGCGGCGAGCGCCGATCCGCAGCTGCAGTTACTTGAGTTTCACGTTCGCGAAGTACTCGGAGTGTCCCTTGACAGTTTTCGAGGCATCGTGGTCGCGGATTTTCGGCCACTTGGAATCGAACCCGTAGAGACCCAGCGGCTTACTTCCAGCCTGCGCGGCTTGGAAGGCGAACTTGAGAACCTTGTCGTGGGTCGACCAGTAGTTGTGAACGCCCTCGGTGACGGCTTCGCTAAGCGGTCCCCAATCTCCTTTACGCCCGTGCGCAGCTCCGAGGAGGTGAATGGTTTGGACGCCAGGTGCGTCGGGGTCGGTACCGAGCGCTTGAGTCGCCGCGAGCATGACGCGGGCACCGAGGCTGTGGCCAACCAGTATGTAGCGTTCCGGAGTCGTGCGGGCGATAATCCCGGCGAGCGCGACACCCGTGCGGTCTGCACGGACCAGTGCCGTGTGCCAAGGGTTCTTCGCAGCGTCACTCACAAGGAGCGCCGGGGCGACTACGGAGAGCCTCTTCGCGGCGACTCTACTGGCCCGCGCTGACGCTGCGGCTACAGCCGTTGTCGCCTGCTGCCGGCCGTACCCGCCCAAGCCCAGTCTCGCTAGGTTACGCAACTCCTTGCTTCCCCAATGCACCCGATAGATAGGGGAGTCTGGGTAGCGGGCTTCTACTGCCTGCATCGCTGCAGACCACTCGGAGTCGGTTTCGGTTAAGAATCCTCGGGCGACGAGGACGGGTACGCCTGGACCCTCGCGGAAACGCTCGATTCGAAATGACGAATCTTCGCCGACATACGCATTGGTGACGATGGTGCCCATGGCTCCGCCAAGTGCGGCCCCCATTGCGGCGACCGCGTAGGTGCCCCCCGCCATACCGAGACCGCCAGCAGCGAGCGAGCCGCCACCGAGGAAGGCGAGCCCGTAATTGGCCGCCGCTGCCCCGCTGTAGCCAGCGAGCGTTCCGATTGCTCCACCGATCGCACTGGCAGCGAACAGGCCGCCTGAGGCGACGATACCGGCGCCAGCGCCGAGTCCGACTGCGACCTTCGACATGCGAGCCAGGTTTCGTTCGTCGAATTCGTAGAGCTCCCGATAGTCGGCGATGTCGTCGACCTGATCGCTGGCTCGCTCGAAGCTCGGAATTTCGTGGCGATGTTCCGCGCAGAACCTCGGGACCCGAATCCCTCCGCGTTGGCGACGTGCCATGTGTGCGCATCCGCGCGCGGCACATGGCAGCGTCGGAGTCCCGCAGCTCTGGCACAGATAAATGGGCACCCGCATCCCGGTCTGGCTGACTGATCGGTGATCAGAACGGACGAAGCAGCCCGAACACCAGTCGTTCTTCGTGACATCGCCGGGAGATTCGACCAAAGGAGCGAGGCCTTCGATGACAGTCGCGAACTCTTTGGCGCGCTTCGTGTGACTCTGCTTCTTCTCCGGGCTCTTAGACTTGCGGGACAGCTTCTCGTGGCGCGCATATGCCCAGGCATTGTGCACGAGGGCGAGGTTGCCGATCATCACCTCGTCGCCGTCGACGGTCGGCTCGACATCGTCGAGGGTTCCGGACACTGTCAGGCGGTATCCGAGTGGTGAGCGGACCTCGCAGGACATGCCGGAGTGCGACTTCGGGGTGAAGTTGATGGTGGTACACATAGATGCCTCGTTTCAAAGTGACTCCGCACTATGCTCGGTCCTTGTGGGGCGGGCATCCGGGGGTTTGTGGTGCCGCTGATTCTCCGACTTCGCTGGTCAAGGAAGAATCTAACAGTAGGTCACGACAATGCCGTTATGAGCACGGTTGTGTGTTTTGGGAAACTGAATCGATGCAACGTGTGGCCCGCTCGGGTGTCCTATAGTGCGGGGCCGCTCGGGTGGATCCACAACCTAAAGGGTCTGCTGGGGCCACCGGATGCCACGTCGATTCCCGCCGGGCGTCGAACGTGAGTTGCACTGCGCTGAGGCCTGGGCTGGAAGCTAGGAGGTTAAGCGCGGTGACTATTGCGGATTCGTGCCGTAGTGCTCCCCGCAGTACTCTCGCGCGGCTTCCTTGCTCGCGACCGTTCCAGGGCTGTACACCCCGATTAATGCATTGGTTGTGGGGTCGGCGGCCGGGTCGATTACGCAGCGTCGGTCTACGTGCGGGCCGAACTGGGCGTCGTCCATAAGGTGTCCGAGCGGCCCCTGCAGCGGTGTGCCGTCGGCGCACGCGCCGAGGTCGTTGTCTAGCCGCGAGGTAACGTCCAGGTAGAACTTTGCGCCGTTGGATCCTGTCATTTCGCAGATTTCTTCACCCGGGCCAAGACTCGATGGACCGCCTGCTGTGACAACTGCAGTGTCGTCCGTCGTTGTAGCGCTCGTTGAAGATGCGTCGTCAGCGGGACTAGGCGCACATCCGGTCACTAAAACAAGCCCTACTGCGATAAACAAAACCCCGATGGCGTGCCTATTCATGCGGGTGCCTTTCGTAGCGAACTAAAAACAGGCTAACCCTCGAGACGAGGAGGTGGGATGGAACCCCAACAGTAAGATATGTGTAGTGCTCGTCTATGAACGGACTCGAGCTTGCGGCGCGCTCTTGGCGTATATAGATGTGTTCGTCGAGATGGCGACGCCATGACAGGGATGCTTCGTGGAGTACGCCCGCAGCCAGCCACGCACTCGGCATCTGGATCCTGCGAGGTACAGCCATTTTCGGGGTGCGGTAGGTGGACCGGGAAAGCCCTACTCTTGCACGCCAGCCGTTCGGACATGCCCTTGACCCGTTTGGGCATGTCGACGGCGGCGCGTTTAGCGTCTGGGCTCAGAATTTTCCCTTCGCGACCTCCCCCAGTGCGTCCTTTTCCAACTCGGCCTCGGCCAGCAGCCGCTTGAGGCGGTTGTTCTGCTCCCGCACGTCCTTGAGCGCTTTCGCTGCGTCCCGCCGTAGGAGCGGCGCCGGTTGTAGAGCGTCGCGGCCGATACTTCCAGTTCCGCCGCGATCTGCTCACCCGACGACCCCGCCGCCGCGAGCTCATCCGTCCTACGTAACTTGCGGACGATCTCCTGCGATGAATACCTCTTCCGACCAGCCATACCGATCATTGTCCTATCCATCCCACCTTCAGGGGCGATCACGGAGTCAACCAACAGGTAGACCGATTTACCGGGAACACGCCACTTGTCGCTACGTCCCGCGAGGTAGTCCGCGCACTATGCACTATTTCCTCCGCTTGCGGTCTGACTGGCTGCGAGATGTCAACGGCTGAGAGCCCGCGTCCAGGCTGCCGGTGTGGCGGGCCGAATGACCGGATTCGGTGGTCGACAAACCAAGTTCTTGAAGGACGGCCTCAGCGTGACTCAAGTCGTCGAGACTGATGACCCACCGAGTGCTCGAAGCTCTAGATGCAAGGGCGGTGAGAAGCCGCATCTCACGATGGGGCAGAGCGCGGCCGACGGTGATGGTGGCGTCGGCAGGTGTCTTTGCGATACGGAGCGACGCGCAGCGCGAGTGGATGCTGTCGACGCCGAAGAGGAGGCGCTGTGCTGCGTCGTAGTTGATCAATCTATGTCCGCGCAACGTGCCGTCGTTAAGGTCGGCGATAGCGAAGCGATCCGGGGCCGGGTAGTGAACGATGCGCGTCAAGAAGCGGCCGTTGAGGGCCGGGTGAGTTCCCGTCCAGCGATGGGCATCCTGCGCGGCGGCTGCTGCTGCATCCGGTCGGTAGAACGTGAAGTCTGCGGCGGCGAGTAGGTTGTCGGCCACCGTTGTCATGCCGTCCGAGTTGAGGGCGCTGCTGGTCCACTGATCCAATGGCTCTGTGGCGGGGCCCGCCCAGTCTTCAACGCTCCGAAGCGGAAGGCCGCCCGTCGTCGCCGTAAGAATGCGAAGACCTCCGTGCGCCTCGATGTGTGAGCGCTGCACGCGGAGCTCACGAATCGGTGTGCCAGAGATTAGGTAGCGGCCTCTGGCGTGTCGGTCGACGGTGAACGTGTCACCTGATCCCCACCCTCCGTCGAACGAACGGGTGAGGTCGCCCAACGCTGCCAACATGACTGCGATTTCGAAGGCAGTGCGTCTGAGGTCTGCTTGATTGCCTTCGGAACAGGCGACGAGTACCTCCATTGTTCGGTCAAGCATGACCTCGTGCCCGACTGGATGCCCATTGGCCGTTGACGCGAACACAACGGCTCTCAGGAGCTCCGCGATTAACGTGTTGTCGTCTGCGACTACTGGCAGCCCAAGGTCGACACACAACTGGCCTCGCGGTCGGTCGGCCTGTGGCTTCAGGACCTTGACTATGTCCTGCTTCATGACAGAGTCGCACGCAGTCGGCGAGCACGGTTCTGTAACCTTTTGGCGTAGTCGTCGTCCTTCGGCATCGCCCACTTTGCGAAGATCGACGTAGCCGTCGTCAGGTCGTCGTCTGTAAGTTGTCCGGCCAGACAGGGGACAGCGATGGACTCGGTGACAGCGCGGCGAAGTTCCACGCCCTCGACCCCGTTTGCCTCGTCGTTGATCAGAGCCCGGCAGAAGCTAACGGATGCGGTGATGACACCACTGTCGAGCGGCCACCACGTCGTGCCGTGCTTTTTGAGGTCATTCAGCAATTCGTCCAGGAAGCGCTTGGACGATGGGGCGTCGCTCGATTTAGGGTGCGCGATGAACGAAGGCCGTACTGACGCCAGGTCGACGGCGTACCAACTACGTACGTCGATGACTACGGAGCGACTCCACAGTTCCCGTCCGACTGGTGCCGTTGTAGAACCGGCCACCGCGATTGCCGCGAGGTGGAGACTGGGGTCACGAACGAACGTGTTCCGGTGGAGTGCGTCGCGTGCCATTTCTGGGATCGGAATTTCACGATTCGGATCGGCGAGCCATGGTGCGAGGTACGACTCAGTGGCGCCGCGGTTGAACCCATCGAGAACCAGCATCCCTGGAAGCTCAGCCGAAACAGCGTCGTTCGCGCGAAGGAGTAGATCACCGTGTGGCCGGGCCGCGTCGCCGGTGTCGGCGCGCACGCCGAGGAGGTCGACAGGTTGCAGAAAGTCGTGTGCCACCGAGACCGACGTCATTCGGTCGCCAAGCGCCACGCGGCTGTACATCGCGAGCGCTTCGCGCGCGCCCGACCCAGTTAAGATTGGTAGCAATCCGGCTCGAAGCGCGGCATGAATTCTATGCAGCGACGTCCGAGAGGGCACCGATCTGGTTACGGAGTGGAAGACCTCTGTGCGTACCGGATCCCCGCGTTCGGACTTTGGGAAAGGTGCCGACGGCGCGCTCTTTCGCCTGGGATTATGAGTTGCTTGACCGTCCGGCCCGGAAAGTAGCGGTTTGAGGAGCACAGCGTCAGCGAGGGTGCTGGCCGCATGGGACGATAGGTCGTCGAGCTTGCTGTGCACGATGCGGTCGACGTCATCCAGGTCCCGCAACATGGTGTCACGCTTCGACTCGAGTTCGGCAGTTTCGCCACGAAGTTTCTCGAGTTTGGTGGATTCGTCGGCGAGCGCCGCACGAATCTCAGCAGCAGTCTGCGCTCGCGCATCGATCCGTGCTTCCTCGGTGCGTTTCATGATCTCGTTCGCGACTTGAGGGAGGCTGCAGATCTCGTCGGACAGTTCTTCGGCAGAGACTGCACTCGACTTCCATTTAACGGCGATCTCGCGTGCACGATTGAGCCGCTCGGCCCTCACGTCGTCGCCGATTGCTTCACCTGCGAGCCTGAGCGCCGACTCGATCGCCGTATTTGTTTCGATTGCAGTGGGAATTGCGGTGTTCGACTCGCCGAGAATCTTGCGGACATCCCGGAGGGCGGTCTTGAAGACGTCGTTGTTGTTCCGGCAGTCGAGGAAGAAGTATTGATCGGGCGTTGCGTCTCCAACAAGCCATTGGCCGTGCTGGTCGATAGCTATTGACGGGATCGCGTCTCGGATCGCGCCGAGCCGCTCGAGTCGTTGATCGGTGTCGAGCGCGAATCGGCCGTTCTCGTGCCTGACCACTCGGATCGGCCCGAGGGTGATTCCGTCAGCGCAGGCGACGAAGACGTGGCGAGTGTCCTCCGGAAGAGTCGCCTTGATCGGGCGTGTATGCCATCCGCGCATCAGTTCGCCGTACGTCAACTGGCGCCGCTCGATTAGCGGATGGCACGGAACGGTGTCTGCGCCGGCCCACGCATGGTCCTGCGTTCCGGGGGTCACCCGGAACGCAATGACATTATTCTGTGCGAATCCGGCGAGGCCGCTCCGCCAGAAGACTGACCCATCGGGGGCGAAGTCCGACTTTGCGACCGGCGTCCAGGTTTTTCCGTCCCAGGCGTACTTCGGAGTGCTCCACCCATTGTTCTTCGAGGTGCCGCTCACCTTGCCGATGAGCAGAGTGTTCTTGTCCACCACTATGGTTTTCTCCTAATGAGACACGTCGGCTTGGTGGCGTGTTGCTGCCAGTGGTTGCCGTTTGTTGATGTGTGCTGAGTCGCGAGCCCATAGGCGATGCGCCACCGGCTCTCGGGGGCGGTCGCGAGGGCAATGTGTTCGGGAGTTGGTCGTTGTGGCTTCACTTCCGAGGTTGCGGAGCTGTCCGGGGCTGGGGACTCTGGCTGGACTGGTACCGCATCTACCGGCAGATCTGCACCTTTGCGTGTGAAAGTAATTGTGCGCGTGCCGGTCCCAGTCGATTCGATCGTGAATCTGTCGTAGTGCGGAGACCATCCGTCGACCCATCCGGATGCTTCTGATCCGACAGCGTCGAGAAGGCGCCGAACGTCCTTGCTGGCACTCAGGAGCGGTTCGGTCGCGGTCACTGAGAGTGTCGTCCCCGGGGCAGACGAGATTCTGATTACCCCTTCCGGGGAGTCGCGGTCGACGACAATTGGAGTCTGGTTATCAAAGGCGGAGTCGCCGACGGTGACGGTGACGGGCGGCAGTACGTGCTTCTGATGATCCGCGATGATCGCGTACGCGAGTCTCACGTCATGATTCTCACTGCGGATCTCGACCTGTCGGACGCCGGTCGGGGCCTGAATCCTCCGGAGCGACGACGCCTCAAGGTCTGGGCCATGAATCCTCCCTGTTTTGGACGTCGAGGATGTCTTCGAGGTCAGATCCGAGTTTTGGACGGCGACGACGGTCCCCGGTCGGAACACCACCGCGGGCGACTGGTTCCGGTACATCTCCGGGGGTGTCACAAATTGCGGATTCCATCTCGGCGACTGGACTGCAATGTCGATCGAGGTGAGCCACGTCTCGTAATCGCGACTAGGAGTATGCGGCAGCGTGACCTGCCACGCCAGCCATGTGCGGCCTTGCATGGTGACCGGTGGGATGCGTTTGCCGCCGGGCGCCGACCCGAGATTGCTGCTCGACAGTATGAGCACTTCATCGCCCCACTTAATCGGCACTTCGCGCTGGTCGTGGCCGAAGAACGCACCGCCGAGACGCCGAACGAAAACGAGCGCGCCTACGAGGTCGGGCAGGGTAGAACGACCCGAATCGGTTTGTGGATCTGGCTCCCTCGGTGAACCTCTGTGACGTGCTGACTTCTCGGCATTGATTCGCCACGGCGGGGCCTGTGAATCGAGGTATGTGATCGCGATAGCACCGTCGACGAGAACAATCTGCATCGACAGGACTGCTCGACCGAGGGCACGCAGTACTTCTTGGCTTGTCGACTGGCTGCGCAATGGGCAGATTTCAGGTGCGCTCTGATTGTGCGCGAAATGGCTGGCCTTCTTCTGTCCGTGTCGGGGATGGACGTCGCCGAGGCAGACAGGGCACCGGTACTTCGCTGTGCGGCGTGCCTGCGCTGGCATCACCTTCTGGTCGGTGAGAACAGATATCGCGTAATCCACTGTGCTTTGCTGTCCTCGGTTAAGTCGGTCGGCGTTCCACAGCGGAACTGCGGAGCGCGAAATGGAGGTTTTGTCGGATGCGAAACGGATCGTACGCCGCGAGTCTGACAATCCCGAAGCCGTGCCGGATGGTTCACGGGATCGGATGACGGAACGCTCACCACGAAGGTCCCGATGTCGCGTGGTCTGGTCCGAGGAAGACCGGGCGCACCTTGGACTCGTCGACGAGTTCCCGGGCTTGACCTGGTTGGCAGGTGACCACGTCAACGTGCTGATAAGAGTCCGTGCTTCTGTCGCCGAAACAGTCGAGGACCTTGGAGGACGCTCCGATCGCGTTGTCTCAACCTATGTATTCGGTGAAGCTCCTCGTCCGAACGGCACCGCCGGTGCACCGTGGTTTCGCGCAATGGTCTGCATGCACCGACACGTCATTGAATGCCATCGCGAACGAACTTCTCGACGTCTGGGCAGCGCTGCTCAACCAGCGTCGATACTGCACTCGCGCGCCCGATAGACTGGCCCCCGTGACGAACCCATCCGCAGACCATCCGCGTCCTGTCCTCGTCGTCGACTTCGGAGCCCAGTACGCGCAGCTCATTGCTCGGCGTGTGCGCGAGGCTCGCATCTACTCGGAGGTCGTCGCCCACGATGCGACGCTCGAGGAGATCACCGCGAAGAATCCGGCGGCACTGATCTTGTCGGGCGGGCCGGCGTCGGTGTACGCCGACGGGGCGCCGACCATCGACGAGAAGCTGTTCGACCTCGGCATCCCCGTGTTCGGCATCTGCTACGGCTTCCAGAAGATGACCGCAGCGCTCGGCGGCGTCGTCGCTAACACCGGTGGACGCGAGTTCGGCCGCACCACGTTGACCGTGTCGGGCGATGGCAAGCTCCACCGCGGGCTCCCGGGCACTCAGCCGGTGTGGATGAGCCACAACGACGCTGTGCAGAGTGCGCCCGAAGGGTTCGACGTGACCGCGTCGACGCCGGGCGCCCCGGTCGCCGCCTTCGAGTGCGTCGAGCGACAGATGGCCGGTGTCCAGTACCACCCCGAAGTGATGCACAGCCCGCACGGCCAGGAGGTGCTCGCCCGCTTCCTCTACGAGGTCGCCGGCCTCGAACCGACGTGGACCGCGGCCAACATCGCCGACGCGCTCATCGCCGACGTGCGCGAACAAGTCGGCGACGACCTCGCGCTCTGCGCACTGTCCGGCGGTGTCGACTCGGCGGTCGCGGGCGCCCTCGTGCAGCGCGCGATCGGTGACCGACTCACCTGCGTGTTCGTCGACCACGGTCTGCTGCGCGCCGGCGAGCGCGAGCAGGTGCAGAACGACTTCGTCGCCGCCACCGGCGCACGCCTGGTGACTGTCGACGCCGAAGAGACCTTCCTCGGACACCTCGCGGGCGTGTCCGACCCGGAGGAGAAGCGCAAGATCATCGGCCGCGAGTTCATCCGGTCGTTCGAAGACGTCGTGTCCGAAGCGCTCGGCGACCGCGCAGCCGAAGGCAAGACCATCGACTACCTCGTCCAGGGCACCCTGTACCCGGACGTCGTCGAATCCGGCGGCGGCAGCGGTACCGCCAACATCAAGAGCCACCACAACGTCGGTGGGCTCCCCGAAGATCTCGAGTTCAAGCTCGTCGAACCGCTCCGCCTCCTGTTCAAGGACGAAGTGCGTGCCGTCGGACGCGAACTCGGGTTGCCCGAAGAGATGGTCGCCCGCCAGCCGTTCCCCGGCCCCGGCCTCGCGATCCGCATCGTCGGTGAGGTGACCAAGGACCGGCTCGACCTGCTCCGCCAGGCCGACCTGATCGCACGTGAAGAACTCACCTCCGCCGGGCTCGACGGCCAGATCTGGCAGTGCCCGGTGGTCCTGTTGGCTGATGTTCGCAGTGTCGGTGTGCAGGGCGACGGACGGACCTACGGTCACCCGATAGTGCTGCGTCCGGTGTCGAGCGAAGACGCCATGACCGCCGACTGGACCCGCGTCCCGTACGAGGTGCTAGAGATCATCTCGACCCGCATCACCAACGAGGTGCCCGACGTGAACCGCGTCGTGCTCGACGTGACGAGCAAGCCGCCGGGGACCATCGAATGGGAGTGAGACTCTCGTAGAACTCGACCGTCAGGCCCTCGCACCTTTGAGTGCGAGGGCCTACGCGTCTCTCGTCCTTCTCGGAGGCAGTAACTCCGAAACGGAGGACCGATCGTTGGCCGCGTTGAGCGCAAGAAGGAGGCTACTCAGCCTCGTCTGGCAGTTCCTCGATCTCGGCAATTTCGAACTGCGCCGAGTCCTCGGTCGCATCGTGCCCGATGTCCCGCGGGACGGCCTTACCCATTGCCCCCGCGACTAGATCGCACAGGCGACCGCGCCGTTCGGCGAAATAGGAATCGAAGTCGTCGGCTCGTAACAACTCTGCCGGCACCAAGTGAGCCTCGACCAGGCTGTCGAGCCTGGCACTATCGATCTGGGCTTTGCGCTCGATCTGAGTAAGGTACGCGGACGGTGCGGCGCCGCCGATAGTGCGGTTGGTGACCGCAGAAATCGCGGTCTTATTCACGATGCTCTCACGTCGCTCGTCGTCGATGCTGTGGTCGATACACCACTTCTTGGGGAAGATGTGGTGAATGTCGACAGCCAGATTGGTGTACTGAACTTTGTCGAGCGCCTTGTCTTCCATCCAGTCTCGTGCCTCATTACCCAGAAGCAACGCGTAGATTCCCTTGTAGGCGGCGGCGTTTCGCGTGCGCAGGGAGTGCAGACGAGACTCGACGAATGTCGCGTCGTTGACTGTATTGGGTGTCGCGGCATCGGCGTCACCACGACCCCAAGCTGGTACTTGTTCAACGTCGCGGACGAAGCGAGTCTCTATAGCGCCGCCGTAGAGCTCGCCGAGAATCCCACACCAGAGCCAGCGCACCAGCTTTTCCCTCGGCCCGAGGAGGTCTGCATCACGACCCATCGAAACCCTTATCGCCGCGAGTGGCACCAGTTGCTTCGGATAAGGCAGGAACTTGGTGTCGAAAATGTGGCGGTCGGCGAGGAAGTCCGATGCCCAGATGAATGCTTCGCGAAGAGGGCCGACCCACTCGAGGTAGTCGGCGAGAGTCAGCTTCAGTACATCTTCTCGCTTGGCTGAAATGGCCGGTGGACGGTTGCCGACGTATTCGTGGTTCCGCTTGCGTGTGGTGAGCAGCGTGACGGCCTGGAGGAAGTCTGTGCTCTCCAGCCCCGCCAGCACGGGGTAGGCGGCGAAAGCCGCCTGAGTTTCCTTCCAGTTGTCGTTGAGGCGGAAGTCTGTGCCGTTGGCCTCGTAGTATTCGGCGTCGCCGGCAAACGTCGCGGTCAGCAGTTCGAACACGTTGAGTGGGAGCCCGCCGACATTGACTTTCTCGAAGACCGTCGCAACTGCGCCCTTGCTCGTGTTCTTGTCGAGCTCGATAGCCGGGATGTTGTACGTGCCAGCCGGTTTGAGGACGACATCGTTGAAGTCCTTCATCAGCTCGCGGTCGTCGAGATCGATTAGCCACGTCATTGCGTCACCGAAGATCAGGTTCACCGGGAACATTCCTTCTGCGCGCTGTCTATCTGCGGTGGAGACGTCGCGAACGATGTCCCTGCCAAAGTTGGTGCGTTCGATTCCGTCGGCAGGCAGCGACAGAACTGCATCGTCAATTCGGTCCTCGCCCTGGACCGCGACGCGCATGTCGATGAAGTAGCGACGATTCATCCGCTTTCCACGGCTATCCATCGTGTGCACGATGCCGTCGCCGGTCAACGATTGCATCAACGATGTCAACCGTTGCTGGCCGTCGAGGAGCAGGGACTCCGCGGTCGCGCCGACCGGTACGTCAACACCTTCGATCGGTCGTGGCTTGAAGCGGATCTGGTCGTTTCCGGTGCTCAGCAGCATAACTACTCCCAGCGGGTGCCCGCGTAGGACTGTGACGAGCAGTTGACGAATCCGCTCGTCCTCCCACTTATAGCCGCGCTGAAAATCCGGGAGCTGGATCTTGCCGGACCCCGCCTTTTTCAAGTACTCGCTCAGCTCGTAGAGCGGCGTTTGAAACCCCATCCGGGACAACTCCTTACGTTGCACTCGACTCGCCTGCCGGCGGCCACGATTACGTGTATTACCACAGAGACACGAGACACGAGCGGACGATTCGTATAGGCCGTTGCACGCACAGCTCGACCGGTAGTCGAGAAGCTACTTTCCGCGCTCACTGACAATCCGGTCGTAATCCCGTTTCCCGGTGATCTTCATCAGCGCGATGTCGTCGATCTGATCGAACGTGAGGACTGCTTCCGGTCGGGAGAGACGCTCGACGCCGTCCTTCGACGGCTCGGGGACGATGATCGCCGCGTCGCAGAAGTCCCAACCGTCGATCGAGTCGTGGTGCCAACGTCGTTCGCTCTCGTCGAGTTGATGATCGAGCGAGATGAACCAGTTGGCGATCAGACGGCGCTGCCCGGGAAGCAACGTCCAGATCTTCTGGCGGTCGATCCGAGCGTGCGCCTTGGTGCGCATCACGCCGATCCATTCGAGCTCGTCGTCCTTGTTGAAGAACTGCCAGAACCGCCATTTGTCCACGTCGACCATGCGTCGGAGCGTAGCCGCGCCTGGTGACAATTCCGGGGGAGCGACTCCGCCCGACCAGCGAACCGACTATCTCCGCCGAATACCACTCATCACGA
This sequence comes from Gordonia abscondita, assembly GCF_032711245.1. Lineage (GTDB taxonomy): Bacteria > Actinomycetota > Actinomycetes > Mycobacteriales > Mycobacteriaceae > Gordonia. The sequence goes on along the minus strand of NZ_CP128986.1, from coordinate 357,329 downwards.
GGCCGAGCCCCACGACGAGACCTACGACGAGGATGGTCCAAGGGATGGTGCCCGAGTTCGTGACGTCGGGGCCGCCGGCCAGACCCCAACCCGCGACGAGGAGAGCGAGGACGCCGAGAACCGCGAGAAAGGGGTTGCGGCGGCCTTCGGGAGCTTCGGTGGTCTGCTGCTCGGTCATCGGACTGTCTCCACATTTCCCAGCGCCGTGTGCGCGTCGATCGTCAAAGTCGGGGTCTTCGCGTCGGGGTTCACGACCCCGTCGATGCAGTTCACTTCGCCGACACCGACCGAACAGTTCGTGCGGACCCGGAGGTCGTTCGGCAGGAGGATCTTGACCTCGCCGACACCCTGACGGACATCGATCGTCCGGTCCCGGTCCAGATCGCCGACGTCGCGCAGATCGAGCGTCGACGAGCCGACCGTCAGTTGGTATTCGTCACGCAGATCGTTGGCCGTCGGCGGATGCCACGTCCGATCGCCCACGCCGCCGTTCGGGAACGCGTCGCCGACGCCCGACAAGCCGGTCCCGATGATCGCGACCACCGCGGCGACCGCGGCGAGCGGCACCAACCCCGAACCGCCGCGACGTCGTTGGAACGACGCAGCGATCAGACCGACACCGAACACCGCGAGGACGAGCGACGCGATCCGGCCCGGCGAGAACCAGTCGACGCCTGCGGCGTTCAAGGCCGCACCGGCAGCACACGTGATCACCGCCAGCCCGAGGAAGATCGGCGTCACCGGCGACCGCGGCACACGCGGGGCAGGCGGCTCGGCGGGAACCGTCGGCTCCGGAAGATCCCACGCGAACTTGGCTACCCCCAACGGATCCCAACTCGGCGGCTCGTCCGAGGACCGTTCCAGCGGGACCGTGGGGACCCCACCGGCAGGCGCCTCGGACTTCGTCATCGAGACGCCGCCGAACGACGGGACCGTCACCTGCCCGGCGACCTGCGCGTCCACCAACTGATCCGCCGACGTTCCGGCAGGGGCCTGCGGGGTCCGCTGATACAACAGCCACCAGCCGGCGGCCATCAACAGTCCGCCCAGCAGACCGCTCGACCCCCAGAAGTTCTGCATCCCGATGATCGACACCGCGATCACCGCCAACACGGCCAACGGAATCCACCGAAGATTGCCATTCGAGGTTCGGTGCCGCAACCACCGGACATGCCGGTTCTGCATCGGATCGCCAGAGGACTGGTGCGGGTTCCGCTCGTCGTCGGCGGGAAAAGCGATCGCGGCTGCGATGTAGACGATGACGCCGCTGCCGCCGAACAGGGCCGCCACCACGAAAGCGACTTTCACCAGTGTGGGATCCACCCGGTACCGGTCACCGATCCCGACGCACACACCGGCGATGGTGTTGCCGGAACGACGGCGTACCGGCCGGGTGTTCCACATGCTCTGAATAGTCGAAGCGTTCATGCCATTCATCTTGTCGCGGGACCCGTGCGGAGTGAATCGGGCTAAACCCTGAGATCGTCCCTGATGTGCGAACCCGCCCGAACGTGCCACTATCGAATCAATGAAGTCAGAGATACGCACCGGAGCCGAACCGCGGCTGCAGCGACGCAGCGGCGGCAAGGTGGTCGCCGGGGTGTGCGGCGGTGTTGCCGACCACCTCGGCGTCGACGTGTTCCGGGTCCGCGTCGTCTTCGTCGTCCTCGCCGCACTCGCAGGCGCGGGCGTCCTCGCCTACGCACTCCTGTGGTTCTTCTGCCCATCAGGCGACGACACGACCCACGTCGAACCACGCGAACGACGGCAGGCCTACGGCCTCATCGTGATCGGCGTGATCGCCCTCGCCGCCAACGGCATGGTCGCCACCAGCGCGCCAGCCCAATCGATGCTCGCCATCCTGTTCGTCCTCGGCGGCGCCGCGCTCGTCTGGCGCGAAGCCGACGTCACCGGGATCTCGACAGCGCAGTCACGACTCATCACCTGGGTGCGCCTCGTGTTCGGGGCGCTATTCGTGATCGGCGGCCTCGTCCTCATGGTCGTCTCGCCCGACACCCCGCTCGCGGGCATGAATCCGATCCTGGTGGCCGTCCTCGTCACCGTTGTCGGCAGTGTCCTGCTCACCGTCCCCATCTGGATGAAGATGCTGCGCGCCCTCAACGAAGAACGCGCAGCACGCATCCGCACCGACGAACGCGAAGAGATCGCCTCCCACCTGCACGACTCGGTACTGCAGACGCTCGCCCTGATCCAGAAGCAGGCCGACCGACCCGACACCGTCGCCAAACTGGCCCGCCGACAGGAACGCGAACTGCGGCAATGGCTGTTCGGCGACAACGCCCGACCCAACGAATCGCTCGCCGCCGCGATCAGCGTCGTCGCAGCCGAAGTAGAAGACACATACGGTCCCGAAGTCGAGACCGTGACCGTCGGCGACGTGACCGCCGACGAACTCCGCGACCCGGCACGCGCACGCGACTGGGGTGCACTCGTCGCCGCCGCCCGCGAAGCACTCGTCAACGCCGCCAAACACTCCGGCGCCGACACCATCGACGTGTACTGCGAAGTGGCCGACAGCGAAGTGGAAGTATTCATACGCGACCGCGGCATCGGCTTCGACCTGGACGCCGTCGACCCCGACCGGCAGGGCATCAGCCGATCGATCCGAGCCCGCATGGAACGCGCAGGCGGGACGGCCGGCGTCACCTCGACGCCGGGACGCGGCACCAACGTCGCCCTCACCCTGCCGCGTACCGCCGACCACATCGCCGCCGACCCGACCGCCGCCGACCCGACCGCCGTCGACCCGACCGCCGTCGACCCGGCCGTCGACAAACCTCGCCCCGAGAACGATCAGGAGATCGCATGAGCCTGTACCGACTGTTCCTCGTCGACGACCACGGAGTGTTCCGTTCCGGGGTGCGAGCCGAACTCGCCGGTGAAACGGGCCTCGAGGTAGTCGGCGACGCCGGAACCGTCCCCGAAGCGATCGCACAGATCACCGCGACCCGACCCGACGTCGTACTGCTCGACGTACACATGCCCGGTGGGGGAGGCGTCGCGGTCCTGCGCGGCGTGACCGATGCCCTCGGCTCCGAAGCCCCCGTATTCCTGGCGTTATCAGTGTCGGACGCGGCGACCGACGTCATCGCCACCATCCGGGCCGGTGCGCGCGGCTACGTCACCAAGACCATCAACGGCGCAGAACTCGCCGACGCCGTGCGGCGCGTCGCCGAGGGCGACGCCGTGTTCAGTCCGCGACTGGCCGGCTTCGTCCTCGACTCGTTCACCGGACGATCCGCGGTACCCGAACCGCACCTGGATCCCGAACTCGACTCCCTCACCAAACGTGAACTCGAAGTACTGCGACTCCTCGCCCGCGGCTACACCTACCGCGAGATCGCCGAAGAACTTTTCATCTCCGTGAAGACCGTCGAAACTCACGCGTCCAACGTCCTCCGCAAGACCCAACAGTCGAACCGGAACGCGTTGACTCGATGGGCGGTCAACCGGCAGTTGGGGTGAGCGCCTACACCGTGAGCACAATGATGACGGCGATGATCACCGTCAACAGCACCAGCAGCGCGAAGATCGCGGCGGCGAGACCGGCGTTGCTGCTCTGCTGCGGAGACTGCTGGTAGTAGGGCGGATAGCTCCCGTGGCCGGACGGGTAACTCGACTGCACCGGATACGGGTTCGACGGATTCGACGGGTACGGCATGGGTTCCGGGGTGGTGCGTGGGGCGTAACCGCTAGCCGTCGGTGCGACGCGAGTCGGCGGGTGCGCGTTCGGGTCGGACATCGGGTTCGGCTGCGGCGTCTGGTTCTGGAACGAGCGTGCACCGGGCGTCGATGTCGGGATGATCGTCTCGCGGGCAGGCGCCGACCGCTGCGGCTTGGTCGTGATGAGTCCGGTCAGCACCTTCTCCGTGGTGCCGAGGGTTCCCGCCGCGTACTGGACCAGCAGATCACGAGCCTCCGACATCGTCGGACGCGCAGCAGGCGACGGTTCGAGCAACTGCAGTAGCACCGGCTCCAAGGCGCCCGCACGCGTCGGCGGATTGATCTGCGCGTTCGCCGCGCGGTGCAGGGTCGCGATGTAGTTGTCGCTGTCGCCGTACGGGGGTCCGCCCTCGACCATCGTGTACAGCGTTGCGCCCAGCGAATAGACATCCGCGGCCTCGCCCGGCTCGTCGCCGCGAGCCACCTCGGGCGCGAAATAGGCCGGTGTGCCGGTGACGATGCCGGTCTGAGTGAGCGACACGTCGTCCTTGGCGCGCGAGATCCCGAAGTCGGTGATCTTCACCAGCCCCACGTTGCGGCCGGTGTTCGCGATCAGGATGTTCGCGGGTTTGATATCGCGGTGGATGATGCCCGACGCGTGTGCTTCGGTGATCGCGTCGGCGACCTGTGCGGCGATCTGCGCGGCCTCGATCGTCGGGATCGTCTTGTTGTCTCGCAGGACGTCGGCCACACTGTGCGACGGCAGATACTCCATGACAAGCCACGGATCCTCGCCGTCGAGGGCGACGTCGTGCATACCGATCGCGTTGCGGTGCGATAAGCGCGCAGCGAGTCGGCCCTCGCGCATCGCGCGCTGACGGTTGGTGAGCGACTCCTCGTCGGACATTCCCGCCGTCGACAGCACCTGTTTCACGGCGACGTCGCGATCGAGCAGCGTGTCGCGGGCGAGCCAGACTGCGCCCATACCTCCCTGGCCGATCTGGCGGACCAGGCGATAGCGGCCTGCGACGAGATACGAGGGTGCAGGCGCGGCCGATCCGGTCATGCAGTCATGGTAGCGGTGGCCTCTGTCAGTTCGTACGGTGCTGTGGCCTCGGGCTACCGCCGAGCCCCACGGCTGATCCGGCAGGTCACTTGACCATCGTTCGCACATGTGTTCGGATAGATGGCATGAGTGGGTTGCCGGGACTGGTCGCCGCCGACCACGAGCGAACCCTCAGGTTGCCGGAGTTTCCGCGCCTGGCGGTGCACGAGGTGCTGGCGTCCACCATGCTGCGATCGGTGACGGGTGAGCGCGCCCACCCGTACGACTACGCGATCGAGACCATGACGGGCGACGAGCGTGACATGAGTGTGCGGATGAACGCTGCGGCAGTTCTGCGCCGCGAACTCCGGCGCCGCACGTGGCGCCGGTCGACGGTCGCGGTCGGCTTCTCCGGTGCGGACCCGTACGGCGCGCTCGAGGAGCGCTATCGGTTGATGCCCGGGGTGATCTCCGCGCTGGCCGAGGCGACCACCCCGTTCACGCTGTACACCGGCTCGGATCTGATCACCCGCGATGTGTCGTTGCTGCGTGTGGTCCGGCACGCAGTTCCGACGACTATCGTGCTGACGGTCCCGTCGCTCGACGACGAACTGTGTCGGCGCGCCGACCCCGACGGTGCGTTGCCGTCCGCCCGCGTCCAGGCAGTTCGACGTCTCGCTGACGCGGGGCTGGAGCCGCATGTGCAGATCGCACCGCTGCTGCCGTGCCTGACCGACTCGTCGTCGCAGCTCGACGATCTGCTCGGCGCGCTGGCCGACGCGGGTGCCGCACGCGTCTCCGTGTCGGTGCTGCAGTTGGACGACGATGGCGACTACTTGGACTGGTTGGCGCACGAGCATCCCGCGCTACTGCGGCGCTACCGGTCGTTGTACGGACGGGGATCGTTCGTACCCGCCGACTACGCCGTACGCCTGCGCGAGCGGATGACGCCGCTGGTCCGGGCGCACGGACTTGCCAGGCCGGAGCCTGGACCAGCGGACGAGACGCCGAAGCCGAGGCCGGGCTGTGTCGCCGAGCCCGAAGTCCTCACCCTGTTCTGACCTCGCCTCGCCGTGGTCTCGCCCGGCACTCCGCGCGGGATCCCAAGGTCGGGGAGTGGTTGGATCGAGGGCGTGTCCACCCACGACCTCGTCGCCACGATCATCGCCGTCGTCGTGCTCGCGGCGGTGGCGGTCGGTGTTCTGCGCTGGTACGGCGTCCCCCATCAGTGGTCGGCGGCGACGGCGATCGCACGGGGAATGATCCAGCTCGCGGTGGTGAGTGTGGCGCTGGCCGGGTTGATCACGCACCCGTGGCTCGTGGTGCTTGCGGTGTCGGTCATGTTCGCCGTGGCCGTCGGCACGGCCACCTCGCGGCTCGGGACACCCGGAGCATGGGGGCGGACGGCGGGGTTCGTCGCCCTGTCGGTGGCCGCGGGTGCGACGGCCGCGCTCGCGGTGGTCTTCGCGTCCGGTGCGCTCGACCCGTCGGCGCGATACTTGCTCGCACTGTCGGCGATCGTCATCGGCAACACCATGAACATCGCCACGCTTACCGGGCGTCGGCTCAACGAGGCGTTGATCGACCGGTGGGACGAGGTGGAGGCGTGGCTGGCGCTCGGTGCGACCCCTCGTCAGGCGTCGGTGTCGATGGCCCGGCAGGCGGTGCACAGCGCGCTCGTCCCGTCCATCGATCAGGCGAAGACGACTGGGCTCGTCACACTGCCGGGCGCTTTCGTCGGCGCGATCTTCGGCGGACTGTCGCCGATGGAGGCCGGACGTTTTCAGGTGCTGGTGCTGGCGGCGCTGCTCGCGTCGGGGTCGATCGCCGCGGTGATCACCGCACAGGTCAGAGCGTCGTCACCGACCCGGCCTGTTCCGTTGGACGAGGTCGAGCGACCTCGGCTGCGATGGCGCAGAGCTCACTCGGTCCCGGGGCGCGACGAGTAGCCGCAGAGTGCTGCCGTCAACAGCATGACCAGCGTGAGAGGTATGAGAATCGCCTTGCTGGGGGCGGCGAACTCGGCGAGGTCGGGTGCCCCGAGTTGTTCGGGGAGATCGCCGAAGTACCAGCCGGGCCAGATCATCACCGCCACCGGAACGGCAGCGCCGAGGATGCAGACGACGGCTCCGATCGCGTTCGCCAGCCGCGACAGCGGGCGGGCCGACGGCGCGGGCATCAGCGAGATCAGCGCCGCGAGCATCGCGACGACGGCTGCCGCCACGACTAGCCAGCCGCGACCGGCGGGGCCTACGCCGAGATCGGCGACCTCGGAATCGCCCATACCGAACCCGTTCCACGACAGATCGAGGCCGAGGCTCTTCAACGTCGTCCAGGGGAGTGCGGTGAGTGCGATGGCGGTCGCGGCGGCCACGATCGTCGCGAACGGGAACAGGCGGGACGGCTGCATTGTGCAGACTGTAGCGGATGTGGCTGGCAGTCGATGATGGCCGGTGTCGGTGAGCTGCGGCGTTGACGATTGTCAGAGGTGAGTCCTAGACTATCGAACAAGAGTTCGAATGCCGAGGATTGGGGAGACGATGGCTCGGTCAGAGACTGTCAGTGCAGGTCAACGGGCAGATCAACGGGATGTCTCCGGGGAGGTCGAGGAGCTTCGACGCAGGCTGGCGGGCATGTCGGGGGACGTCGTCTCGGAGACCTCGGTGCTGCCGGTTCCGGACGCGATGACGCCGCTGTTCCCGCGTGGCGGTCTCTCGCGGGGGACGGTCGTCGCCTCCGCCGGAGCCACCACCGTGCCGATGACGATCATCGCCGAGACGACCCGGGCCGGAGCGACGGTCGCACTCGTGGGTCTGCCGCGGCTGAATCTGGCGGCGGCCATGGACCTGGGAGCCGACTTGAGCCGGGTCGCGGTGGTCACCGAGCCCGGCATCGACCCACTCGAAGTGGCCGGAGTGCTGCTCGACGGGATCGACCTGGTGGTACTCGGCCCTGAGTTGGGGCACGGGCGGATGCGCGGCCCAGTCGCGCCGTCGCGAGCGCGCGTATTGGCGGGACGGGCCCGTAAACAGTCGTCGACGTTGCTGGTCCTGGGGGACTGGCCGGGCGCCGCGGTCCGCATCTCCAGTGAGGTGACCGACTATCGGCACGTCCCCGCCCGACGTAGCGGGTACGGGCGCATCGGCGGGTTCGGGGTGGACGTGCAGGTGTCCGCGTCGGGCGCACGACCGTCGACCGGACGATTCGACCTCGTGACACCGGGGATGGGTGACGAACAGGGAACTCTGCAGTTGGTGGCGGTCGACGTCGACGTTCGCGCACCAGCACGTCCGAAGCTGGCGGTAGCGAATTGAACGGGGCCGATGTGGGTGAGAGGTTTCGAGTCATGGCCGTCTGGTGTCCCGACTGGCCGGCGGTCGCGGCAGCGTCGGCAGTCGGGCTCACCGCCGTCGACCCGATCGCCGTCTTGCATGCGGGCAAGGTGCAGGCGTGTTCACGGGCGGCACGAGCGGCAGGCATCCGACGCGGCATGCGGAAACGGCAAGCGCAGTCGCTGTGCCCGGATGTGGTGGTGGCAGACGCCGATCCGGCGAGGGACGGGCGGTTGTTCGATCCGGTGGTGACAGCGGTGACGCAGGTGGTCCCGCTGACCGAGGTGCTGCGGCCCGGTCTGCTCGTGGTGACCGCCGACCGGGCAGCCCGCTACTTCGGCGGTGAGGACGCGCTCGCCGAACAGATCGTCGACGCGGTCGCGGCGACCGGTGTCACCGCGTCGGTCGGGACCGCCGACGAACTGTTCACTGCGGTCCTCGCCGCGCGGTCGGGGCAGACGGTGCCGTCCGGGACGGACGCCGCCTACCTGGCGACACGGCCGATCTCGGATCTGACCGTCGAAGCGGCACTGTCGGTGCCTGAGCGGGCCGACCTGGTGGACTTATTGTGGCGGTTGGGTATTCGGACTCTCGGCGCGTTCGCCGAGCTGTCTGCGGCCGACGTGGCGTCCCGTTTCACCGCCGACGCCATCAAAGCGCACCGGTTGGCGGCCGGACGCCCCGGACGACGCCCCAGCCGCGCGCCGATCCCGGCCTCGCTGGAGGTGGCGCACGACTGCGATCCGCCGATCGACCGGATCGACGCGGCCGCGTTCCTCGGTCGACGCCTCGCCGACGACCTGCACCGTCGTCTGACGGCGGCGTCACTGGCGTGCACTCGGTTGACGGTGCACGCGATCACCGAACGCGGACAGCAGCATTCGAGAACATGGCGGTGTGCCGAACCGCTTACTCCGGAGGCGACGGCCGCTCGTGTGCGATGGCAGTTGGAAGGCTGGCTGACCGGAACAGCGGGCGGTGCGGGTGCACCGGACTCGCCGATCGCGCGACTGCTGCTCGAACCAGTCGAGGTGGTCGATCCGGGGACCCTCCAGTACACGTTCGTCGGTGCTGGCCTGCCCGCCGCTGTCGGTGACGGGCTCGGTGATCGTGCACGACGCGCACTGGTCCGAGTGCAGGGGCTGCTCGGCGGGGAATCCGTGCGCGTCCCGGTACGCAGCGGCGGACGCGGCCCGGCCGAACAGGTCTCGCTGGTGGCACTCGGCGACGAACTTGTCGCCCCGCGCGACCCGGACGCGGCGTGGCCCGACCGGCTGGCTCGCCCGTCGCCCGCACTGCTCTCGCACACCGACGCTGAAGTCCTCGACGCGCAGGGGCGGATCGTCGCCGTGACTCCCCGCGGCGCATTCACCGCCGAACCCACCGATGTCCGGATCGGCCGCAGCCTCCACCGACTACGGTGGTGGGCTGGTCCATGGCCATTCGGCTCGTCCGCCCAGCCGCCCGCCGTCTCCGCGAGAGCCCAAGTGCTGCTTGAAGATTCCCGCGCACTGCTGCTCTGTTACCGGGAACAGTCGTGGACGGTGGAAGGAGTCTACGAGTAGGGGCGCGCCTTCACCCGACCAGCGAAGAGGGCTAGCTCTTCTGCTTCAACGCGGCCTCAGATTCGCCGACCATCAGGAACTCCTGATGCATGATCCGGTTGGTCAGGCGCGGGAAGAGGTGGTGGCCGGCATCGACGAGATCGCCGAGGAACGTGTTGACACGTTTCGGCCGGTCGGCGATCGCGTGAAGGACGCGGGCGGCGGCCTTGTCGACACTCCAGACACCGTGCTGGGACTGGTAGGCGTCGGTCGGCGCGATCATCCGGGTCCGCGTCAACGGGAGTCGGACAGTACTGAACGTGACATGGTCGGACAAAGTCTCGGCCGCAGTCGCCGCACTGAACGCTTCGAGTGCCGCCTTCGACGCACCGTAGGCGCCGAACCGCGGGCCGCGGCTCTGCACCGCGATCGACGACACGTTCACCACATGCCCGGTCTGACGTGCAGTCATGTGGGGCAACAGTGCGAGCGTCATGTAGACGGCCCCGAAATAGTTGACGGCCATCGTCCGCTGATAGTCGTGCGAACGGTCCACCGAGTTCAACGTCGAACGGCGGATCGAGCGGCCAGCATTGTTGACAAGCACATCGACGTGGTCGTGTTCGGCGATGATCGACTTCACCACAGTCTGTACGGACGACTCGTCGGTGATATCGGCCTGGTAGGCGTACGCCCGACCCAACGGGAGACCGGCAGCCGGGGTCTCGGCTTCCAATTCGGCGACGGCTTCGGCGAGCCGGTCAGTATCACGGGCCACCAGGAAGACGTTCGCTCCGCGCGTAACGCACATACGAGCCGTCGCCCGGCCGATTCCCGCCGACGCGCCGGTGATCAGCACGTTCTTGCCGACTAGCGGTCCACGGGCGTCTGCGCGACGATGCCGCGCCGGATCGAGGCGGTCGTACCAGTAGCGCCACAGGCGCGGCCCGTACTCGCGGAGATCAGGCAGTTCGACACCTAGGCCGCGCAGTGTCGCCACTGACTCGTCGCTGCGGAAGTCGACGGGCAGGGAGACGAGATCGGCCATGGCGGGTGGGATGCCGAACTGGGTGACGACGATGTCGCGGGCGGCGCGCAGTGGTCCGCGCGATCCAGCGGCGAGCACCGGGCGGACCAGCGCGTTGGGCACCACGTCGAATCCGCGCGGCGCGTCGAACGCAGGAGCCAACGCGTTCACCATGTCGGTGATCGAGTGGGGCGTCGGATCGGCCAGATGGAACACGAGGCCCGAATCGGCGGGGCGATGGTCGACGAGTGCGACGATCGCGTCGGCGACATAGTCGACCGGCACCAGTTCGATCCGCCCCAAATCGGGCATCGGCACTTTCAGGAACGACGGCAGTCTGCCGAGCGTCGCGAGCTGCCCGAAGAAGTAGTATGGGCCGTCGACCTTGTCCATTTCACCGGTCTGCGAATCGCCGACGACCGCTGTCGGACGGTAGACGCGCCACCGCAGGCCCGGAGTTTCGCGGACGATCTGCTCGGCTTCGAACTTGGTCCGGTGGTACGGGGTGGGGAACCCCTGGCCTTTATCGAAGTCGGCTTCGGTGAAGACACCGTCGTAGTCGCCGGACACCGCGATCGACGACACGTGATGCAGCATGGCATCGAGATCGGCGGCCAACGTCGCGACCCGGCGGGTGCCCTCAGTGTTCGCCGCCTCCTGCGACGCGGCGTCGGCCGCCATGTCGTAGATCGCCGCCAGGTGGACGACGTGGTCGACGTCGCCGAGCCCGCTGACGTCACGGAGACCCAGTCCGTCCTCAGTGAGGTCGCCCGTCACCGTGATCACGCGATCGCCGCCGTCGATCGATTCGAGCAGTGTCGCGAAGGACGGCACAGAACTCGACCGAACCACCGCAGTGATGCGGGCGTCGAAGTCTGCGGCGAGCAGTCGCTGCAGGACGCGCCGGCCGATGAAGCCGCTTGCGCCTGTCACGAGGTATCCGGTCACTGGAACAGGTTCTCACACTTGTGTCTCGTGCGGAGGAACGAAGCGGCCTGGCGAGGCGCGTTCTTGACTGCCGGTGGCACCCGGTGAACTGTGAACGCATGCCTGTCGCTGAGCTGCTTCGTCTCGGAACCGCCCGCACGATCGTCCGCTGGGGCGAGGAAGTCCTGCACCGACCCGCACGCCCGGTCACCGACTACGGCGACGACCTTCAGGAACTCCTGGCAGACATGTTCGCGACCAACCAGGCGGCAGACGGCGCGGGCCTGGCCGCCGCGCAGATCGGCGTCGACCTTGCCGTCTTCATCTACGACTGCACTGACGAGACCGGACGCAGGCGGACCGGCGTGGTCTGCAACCCCGAGTGCGACCTGCCGGAGGTTAGGGAGCGTCGCCTCGTGTCGCACGACGAGGGATGCTTGTCGCTGCCCGGTGCATTCGTCGAGTTGGCGCGACCGGATGTCGCGACGTGCCGCGGGTACGACCAGTACGGCGACCTCGTGACCCTGGCCGGCGGCGGCACCTTCGGTCGTTGTCTGCAGCACGAGACCGACCACATCAACGGCACCGTCTTCGGCGACCGACTGTCAGCGCGTGGTCGCAAACAGCTCTACCAGCGGTTCGACGCGGTGGCTGCGGAGTATCCGTCGGGGTGGCCTGCGGAGTAGAGGAGACGCCGTGACCTCAGATTCCCCGCTCAAGGCGGGCATGCCCTCAGTGGACGATGCTGGCTCTGGACGGGGAATCTGAGGTCAGCACTGCATTTGTCGGTCGTTCTGGCGGGCAATCGACCATGCATCGAACATACGTTCTATAATAGTGCGATGGGTTGGAGTAACGGTCCGCCGACCTGGTCGGAGATGGAGAGAGTGCTGTCGGGGCGGTCCCCGGGAGCGGGCGACCGGCGCGGCGAGACCTTTCCGCCCACATTCAACGGGTCAGTTCCCGGCGACGGCGGGGACTCACCCGCATGGTCGCGCAAACGCGGCGAGTACGTGGCCGCCGACATCACGTACGGCACATCGACCGTGCCCTACGCCGAACTGCACGCGCACAGTTCGTACAGCTTCCTCGACGGCGCGTCCATGCCGGAGGCGATGGTCGAAGAATCCCAACGTCTTGGCTTGACGGCGCTGGCGTTGACCGACCACGACGGCTTCTACGGTGTCGTCCGATTCGCCGAAGCCGCACGCGAATTCGGCATGCCGACAGTGTTCGGCGCCGAACTGTCGTTGCAGCGCGACGCGCCGCGCGCCGGAGCCGTCGACCCGCCCGGCGACCATCTTCTGATCCTCGCGCGCGGTGACGAAGGCTACCGCCGACTGTCGCGCGTCATCGCCGACGCACACATGACGGGCGGCGAGAAGGGGCTCCTCCGGTACGACGTCGACGCGATCACCGCCGCCGCGTCGGACGGGCACTGGCAGATCCTCACCGGCTGCCGCAAAGGCGCGGTCCGACGAGGTCTGGCCCGCGCCGGACGGGTCGGCGCACGGGATGCACTCGGCGATCTCGTCGACAGATTCGGAGCGTCGAACGTAGCGGTGGAGCTGACTGCCTCCGGGGTCTCCGACGACGACGAACGCAACGCGATCCTCGCCGGCCTCGCCGCCGAAATGCGGCTGCCGACGGTCGCGACGACGGGCGCCCACTTCGCAGGGCCGTCGAACCGGAAGCTGGCGACCGCGGTGGCCGCCGTCCGAGCCCGCACCGACATCACGACGATCGACGGCTGGCTGCCGGGCGTCGGTGGAGCGCATCTGCGTAGCGGCGACGAGATGGCTCGCCTGCTGCCCGCGCATCTCGACGCCATAGACAATGCCGTGCAGGTGGCCTCCGACTGTGCGTTCTCTCTCGGCCTGATCGCCCCGAATCTGCCGCCGTTCGACGTCCCCGACGGCCACACTGAAGCCACTTGGCTGCGGCATCTCACCGAGGAGGGCGCGCTGCGCAGGTATGGGACGCGCGCCGAACGGCCGGACGCGTACCGGCAGATCGACCACGAACTCGCGATCATCGAGACGCTGACGTTCCCCGGCTACTTCCTGGTGGTCCACGACATCGTCTCGTTCTGCAAGAGCCACGACATCCTGTGCCAGGGGCGGGGGAGTTCGGCCAACTCGGCGGTCTGTTTCGCGCTCGGCATCACCAATGTCGACCCGGTCGGCAACCACCTGTTGTTCGAGCGGTTCCTTTCGCCCGAGCGCGACGGTCCGCCCGACATCGATGTCGACATCGAGTCGGATCGGCGCGAGGAGGTGATCCAGTACGTGTACTCGCGGCACGGGCGCTCGCACAGTGCCCAGGTCGCCAACGTCATCACCTATCGGGGTCGGTCCGCCGTCCGCGATATGGCGCGTGCTCTCGGCTATGCGCCCGGCCAGCAGGACGCGTGGAGCAAAATCCCCGACTCAGCACCCGAAGACGTTCGCGACCTTGCATCCCAGATCTCTTCCATGCCAAGACATCTCGGAATCCACTCGGGTGGGATGGTGATCTGCGACCGGCCGATCGCCGACGTGTGTCCCACCGAGTGGGCGCGGATGCCCGGCCGCAGCGTCTTGCAATGGGACAAGGACGACTGCGCCGCCGTCGGCCTCGTCAAATTCGATCTGCTGGGTCTTGGCATGCTGTCGGCGCTGCACTACGCGATCGACCTCGTCCGTGACCACAAGGGTGTCGACGTCGACCTCGCAAAACTCGACCTCACCGAGGAAGCCGTCTACGACATGCTGTGCCGCGCCGACTCGGTCGGCGTGTTCCAAGTGGAGTCGCGCGCCCAGATGGCGACACTGCCGCGACTGAAACCGCGGAACTTCTACGACCTCGTCGTCGAAGTCGCACTCATCAGACCGGGCCCTATCCAGGGCGGATCGGTACATCCGTACATCCGCCGCCGTGACGGCAAGGAGCCGGTGAACGTCGACCATCCGTCGATGCACAAGTCGCTGGATCGGACGCTCGGTATCCCGTTGTTCCAGGAGCAGATGATGCAGGTGGCGGTCGACGTCGCCGGGTTCGACGCGGCCGAAGCGGACCAGTTGCGGCGCGCGATGGGGTCCAAACGGTCACCGGAACGCATGGAACGGTTGCGCAGACGCTTCTACGACGGGATGCGGCAGACGCACGGAATCGAGGGTGCGGTAGCCGACCGTATCTACGAGAAGATGGCCGCGTTCGCCAATTTCGGTTTCCCGGAAAGCCATTCGCAGAGTTTCGCGTCGATCGTCTTCTATTCGTCGTGGTTCAAGCTGCACCATCCGGCGGCGTTCTGTGCGGCGCTGCTGCGGGCGCAACCGATGGGGTTCTACTCGCCGCAAAGTCTGGTCGCCGATGCGCGACGCCACGGTGTCCGGGTGCACCGACCGGATGTGAACGCGTCGCGCTCGTACGCGTGGCTGGAGAACGACGGGCTCGACGTGCGGATCGGGTTGGGCGCGGTCCGCGGACTGTCCGGCGATGCGGCGCAGCGCATCGTCGACGTGCGCGAGTCTGGTCCGTTCATGTCGGTCGCCGACTTGTCTCGTCGCACCGAGTTGACGCTTCCGCAGTTGGAGTCGTTGGCGACGGCGGGCGCCTTCGAATGCTTCGGCCTGGATCGGCGTGCCGCCTTGTGGGAGGCCGGTGCCGCGGCGGGGCTGCGCGACGATCAACTCGACGTGACCTCGCCTCGCGAAGCGCCGACGCTGCCCGGCATGTCGGAGGTGGAATTGACTGCGGTGGATGCGATTTCGACGGGAGTGTCACCGCGTGCCTACCCGACCCAATACTTGCGACCCCGGTTGGACGCAATGGGGGTGACGCGGGCCGACGGGCTGCTCGCGGTGCCCGACGGCACCAGGGTGCTCGTCGGGGGAGCGGTGACCCACCGGCAACGGCCAGCCACCGCGTCCGGCGTGACCTTCGTGAACCTCGAAGACGAGACCGGCATGGTCAACGTCGTTTGTTCGGTCGGCCTCTGGTCGCGATACCGGGCGCTCGCCCAGACCGCGTCCGCCTTGCTGATCCGCGGCAAAGTGCAGAATGCGGAGGGGGCGGTGACTGTCGTCGCCGACCGGCTGAGCAAGCTCGATCTGAAAGTCGGGACGAAGTCGAGGGACTGGTGTTGATCGCGCGGAGTCGGGATCTCGCCGTCAGCGACGCGGTTCGGGGCCGACGTAGCGGGCGATCGGGCGGATGATCTTGCCTTCGGCAGCCTGCTCGAGGATGTTGGCCGTCCATCCGACGACGCGCGCGGTGGCGAATGTCGGCGTGAACATCTCGGGCGGAAGACCCACTTCGTGCATCAGGACACCTGCATAGAATTCGACGTTCGCGTACAACCGTCGCCCCGGCTTCAATTCGTTGATCGCGGCCTCGATCTCGGCTTCCACAGCCATCGCCTGCTGGACCAGCGGAGAGTCGTAGCGCTGCCGCACAACAGATTTGAGGAGTTCGGCGCGCGGATCACGGGTCCGGTAGACGGCGTGCCCGAAGCCCATGATGACTTCGCCGCGTTCGATCCGGTCCCGCACCCAGTCACGAGTGTTCGACGGGTCGCCGATCTCGTCCAGAGCGGCGAGCGCCCGACTCGGGGCTCCGCCGTGCAGCGGGCCAAGGAACGCGCCGAGCGCGCCGAGCACTGACGACGTCATATCCGACCCGGTGGATGCGACCACCCGGCCCGCGAACGTCGACGCGTTGAAACCGTGGTCGATCGTGGTGACCAGGTATGTGCGCAGGGAGTCCGCCGACTCGGCATCTGTCGAACCCGTCGACATCCGCAGATAGTCGGTGACGTGATCTGCGTCAGGATCGGCGTCGAGAACTTCGAGTCCGCGCGAGATCCGGTGGGCCGCAGCGAGAACCGTCGGAACGACGGATGCCGCGCGTAGAGCGGCGTCGACACGTTCGGTCTCGTCCATGTCGAACAGTGGCCGGTCACCGACGCCGAGTGCGGCGAGCGCGACACGCAGTGCGGCGAGCGGTTCGACGTCGCCCGTCACCACCGTGCGCAGCAGGTCGACGGTGGCGCCGTCGACCACTCGGAGCGCGCCGACACGGCGAGCGAACTCGGCCGACTGCGCCGGTGAGGGGAGCGCTCCGAACACCATCAGATGCCAGACGTCGGTGAAGGTCGACGACCGCGCCAACTCGGTCGCATCGTATTCGCGGTAGTGGAAGAAGCCCTCTTCCCCTCGGACGTCGCCGATCTCAGTGTCAGTGACGATGACGTTCTTCAGGCCGCGGGGAACGCTGATCGGTGTGCTCATCGCTCGATCATCACGCTATTGATCAATGTCTGCAATGTTGATTGAATCAACCGCGTGGACCAATGGATCACCACGTCGGAGGCCGCGGCGCGGCTCGGCGTCAAACGCGGCACGCTCTATTCGTACGTGAGTCGGGGAGTGTTGGTGTCTAGGCGACAGCCCGGCCAGTCCGAGTCGCTGTTCGACCGCACACAGATCGACTCGCTGGCGGCCGCCAAGCATGACGGCCGCCGTGCGGGCGATCGCCTGCTCCGTTTCCGCGCGGTGGCGACGCGAGTGTCCGCTATCCACGACGACCGTCTCTACCTGCGGGGACGCGACGTCGCCGAAGTATGTGCGGCGATGGACTTCGCCGCGGCTGCCCGTTTCGTGCTCGCTGTCGACGGGCCGCGCCAGGTGCCGACGGTCGATGACGCGGTGATCGCCGCAGTCGATGTGGAACGCCGCATTCCGCTAGCCGTCGCGTTGATCGCCGCACACGATCCGCTGCGCGTCGATCGGATAGACGCATCGGCGCGTGTTCTCGGACTCCTCCCGGCCCTGACGCGGGCCGTGCCCGAGATCGACTGGGCGCACCCGTGGGTGGACTTGCTGGCGACGACGTTGATCGATAACGGGCTCGCCGCGTCGACGACGGCGGCCAGGGTCGCGGCGTCGGCGCGGGCCGGCGTGTTCGACGCGTTGCTCGCCGGATACGCGGCGCTGTCTGGACCGCTGCACGGCGGTGCGCCGGCCGCCGCGTACGACATGGTGGATGCGGTCGTCGCAGGCACTCCCGTCGAGCGTGCGCTCGCCGACGCGGTGATCGACGGTCGCCTACCCGGCTTCGGACATGTCGTCTACGGCGGCCCGGATCCGCGTGCGCGGATCGTCTTCGATCGCATCCGTAACGACTTGCCCGATTCGCCTGCGCTCGCCGCGGCAGACCAGCTCACCGCGCGCGCGGGGCGTCCGGTGAACGTCGACCTCGCCAGTGCCGTGGTCGCCCGCGAACTCGAGCTGGGGCCACGAGCAGGCGAAGTCCTGTTCCAATACGGCAGGACCGTCGGGATGGCCGCGCACGTCGTGGAGGAGTACGGCGAGGCCCCGTTGCGGTGGCGGGGCAGCACCAACGGAGTCGATCGGGCGACGTCATAGTCGGTCGCGTGCCGGACATGAAGCCCGACGACTCACGATCGCGATGCACGTCCTGCTGCAGGGGTAGGCACGCCGAGTGCCCGCTACGCCGCCGACGCGGGATCTCGGTTCTTCCGCTACACGGCGCCGTCGAACCCGTGCTGGCGCCACGCCTCGTAGAGGGCGACGCTGGTCGCGTTGGCGAGATTCATCGATCGACGGTCTGGCAGCATCGGGATCCGCAACTGGTCGGTGATGCGCGGGTCGTTCAAGACGTCGTCGGGCAGCCCGGTCGGCTCGGGTCCGAACAGGAGGACGTCGCCCGCCTGATAGTCGACCTCGGTGTGGTAACGCGTGGCGTGCGAGCTGAACGCGAACACACGCTCAGGTTGCAGCCGCTCCCACGCGGTCGGTAAGTCGGGGTGGACTGTCACGTTCGCCATCTCGTGATAGTCGAGCCCGGCGCGTTTGACCTGGGTATCCGTCATCGTGAAGCCGAGCGGCTCGATTAGATGGAGCTCGCACCCGGTGTTGGCCGCGATCCGGATCGCATTACCGGTGTTGGGTGGGATGCAGGGCTCGTAGTACATGATCCGGAACACGGGGAGAGTCTATGCCTCTCCCGATACTCGCTATCAGCGGCTCCTCGAAAATCCTTGACACAGAACGAACATCTGTGCGAGACTGATATATCCGCAGCGAACAGCGTCGACTATCTCACGGTCCGCGAGCACTGCTGCGAATCTCCTGAGGACCTCTGGGTCTAGGATCGCGCGCCGGAAGGCGCAGGCGAACCGCGAGAACCTCATTGATGTCTCGACTCCGCTCAGCGAGCGGAGATGCTCCGCACGACGCGGAGATACGGGCCGACTTTCGGAGCCCAAGACCCACACTTGCACAGCAGCGACGCTTTGCGGCGCTGCCACTTACCCATGCCTAGGAGGCATAACCATGTATACGAAGAACGTAATCAACACCAACACGACCGACCTCGACCCGCGTCAGACGGTCTGGTTCCAGATCGACGACGCGACCGGTTTCTACGTGACCGTCGAGGAATTCCTCGCCGTCGCACGGTCGCAGACCGTAGCCGCCTGATCGGAAGTTCCGCCGCGGCGTGGAACAATGGACTACCGTGACGGCGATTCGACTGGACGGCAAACTCACCCGAGACGAGATCTTCATCGATCTGAAGGCGCGCGTGGACACGCTCCGCGCGGCAGGCATCACCCCCGGACTGGGGACGGTGCTGGTCGGCGATGACCCGGGTTCGCAGAGCTACGTGAAGGGAAAGCACTCCGACTGCGCGAAGGTCGGCATCGCATCGATCCGCAAGGATTTGCCTGCCGACATCACACAGGAGCAGCTCAATGCGACGATCGATGAGCTTAATGCCGACCCGAACTGCACCGGATACATCGTCCAACTGCCGCTCCCGAAGCATCTTGACGAGAACGCGGCGCTCGAACGGATCGCACCCGAGAAGGATGCGGACGGTCTGCATCCGATCAACCTGGGACGCCTCGTCCTCGGTAAGGAGTCGACGCTTCCGTGTACACCGCGCGGCGTCATCCACCTCCTTCGCCGCTACGACATCCCGCTGAACGGCGCGCACGTGACCGTCGTCGGCCGAGGAGTCACCATCGGCCGCCCCATCGGACTGCTGCTGACCCGTCGCAGCGAGAACGCGACCGTCACCCTCTGCCACACCGGCACACGTGACCTCGCAGCCGAAGTCCGCCGCGCCGACATCGTCGTCGCGGCGGCAGGTGTCGCACACCTCATCACCGCAGACATGGTCAAGCCCGGCGCTGCCGTCGTCGACGTGGGTGTGTCCCGTACCGACGACGGGCTCAAAGGCGACGTCGCCCCCGAAGTCTGGGACGTCGCGGGCGCCGTCTCGCCTAACCCCGGGGGAGTCGGACCGTTGACGCGAGCCTTCCTGCTCGCGAACGTCGTCGAACGGGCCGAGCTGCAACTGGCGGCCGCGAGCGCTTGATGACCGACGACCGCGTCGACGAACTCCGGCGAGCACGCCGGATCCACGGCTACATCGTGAACATCCCGTTCTACGTGGTGCTCGCGCTCGTCGCCGTGGCCGCACTCCTCGTGCTTCTCGACCGCTGGCGGCGCGGCGCGTTCGTATTCGGCGCGGCGCTGCTCGTCGCTGCCACCATCCGGGCGCTCCTCCCGACGACCCGCGTTGGACTGTTGCAGATTCGCAGTCGGCCCTTCGACGTCGCGACCATGGCCGCGCTCGGCGTCTCCGTCCTGTGGCTCGCGTCGTCCATCGACTCGCTGGGTACGGCCTGAGCTGTCGTCCACCAATGCTGCGCACAACGTTGGCACTCGAACCGTTCCCACACGACGCTTAGAGTGCCAACGTTGTCGGTGCTGTGGCACGGTGAAGTATGCGCGAAACCACCGACACGGATCTGTACCGCCGTTGGATCGACGACCTGTGGAACGGCCCCAAAGACCGGATGAAGCTCGCCGAGATCGCCGAAGAGTTCGTCGACGACGATTTCATCGGACATTGGCCGACGACCGACGTGGTGGGGCCAGGTAAGTTAGCGGCCCTCATCGCGGCCGTGAAGGCGACGCACAAAGGGCTCGAATACTCGCTCGAAGTAGAGCCGTTCGGCGGCGACGGCTACGTTGCGGCCCGCTGGATCAGCCACGGCACAGTCCGTGCGGGAGACAACGTCTACGCATCCGGCAACGACATACTGCGGGTGAGCGACGGACGCCTCGCCGAATGCTGGGTGGCCTCGCCGGGGATGTGAACGCGCTACCCGCGTTGAGCGCTGGCTAGCGCGAGCGTCTCGCGCAACAGTTCGCCGATCGGCTCCTTAGCCGTGAGGAAGCCGTCGTGACCGGCGTCCGACGAAATCACGCGGAGTCCGCCAACAGCACCGACAAGTTCGTCGGCGATCTGCTGTTGCTGATAGATCGGGTACAAGCGGTCGGAATCGATGCCGCCGATGATCGACGGGACGGTGCACCCGTTCAGTGCGGCTTTCCAGCCGCCGCGGCCGCGGCCGACGTCGTGGTTGTTCAACACTTCCGACAACGCGACGTAACTGCCCGGGTCGAAGCGAGCCTTCAGCTTCTCCGACTGGTATTCGAGGTAGCTGGCGATCGCGTAGCGGCCGCCGTTCAGCGGGTCCTCGTCGCCCTGCGGCTGGTTCTCGAACCGCTCGTCCAGTTCGCGACCACTCCGGTACGACAGGTGTGCGATCCGACGTGCGACGCCCATCCCCGCCATCGGGGCGCGGTCGGTGCCGTAGTAATCGCCGTCCTGCCAATCGGCGTCGCCCTTGATGGCCGCGATCTGGGTCGACTGCGTGCCGATCTGGTCGCCCGACGCATGAGCGCCGACAGCGAGAATCAACGCGGCATCGACCTTGTCCGGGAAGGTGACGGCCCATTCCAGGGCTCGCGCGCCGCCCATGGAACCGCCTGTCACGGCCGCGAACCGGGTGACCCCGACTTGCTCGAACGCGATCTGTTCGGAGTGGACCAGATCCCGGACGGTCAATGTCGGGAACCGGGAGCCCCACGGCTTGCCGTCGGGCGCAATCGATCCCGGGCCCGTCGAGCCGTAGCAGCCGCCAATAGCGTTCGGCGCGACGACGCACCATTCATCGGTGTCGACTACGTCGCCGGGGCCGACCAGACCATCCCACCAACCGGTCATCGAGAACCGTTCGTCGGCAGGACCGGTGACGTGAGAGTTACCGGTCAACGCATGCAGCGCGAGCACAATGTTGTCGCGCGCAGAGTTGGGGCGTCCCCATTTCTGGAAGGTGACCGTGACATCGGCGATCGTCGCCCCCGATTCGAGAGTGAGATCGCCGATGCGCACAGCGACGTCCGACCCGTCCTGAGCGTCAGCCCAGTTCGCGTCGGACGTCGTAGCGGCCGGGTCGGTGCTCACCGACACTCGACGCCCCCGTCGTATACACGTGTCACTTGGCGGCCTTGAAACCTTCGCTCAGGTCGGCGAGGATGTCGTCGATACCTTCGATGCCGACTGCCAGACGGACCAGGCCCGGGGTGACGCCAGCGGCGAGCAGCTCGTCCTCGGAGAGCTGGCTGTGCGTCGTAGACGCCGGGTGGATGACCAGCGAGCGGACGTCGCCGATGTTCGCGACATGGCTGTGCAAGGTCAGCGAGTTGACGAACTTCTTGCCTGCTTCGACTCCGCCTTCGATCTCGAAGGCGATGATCGCGCCCTGGCCCTTGGGTAGGAGATCCTGGCCGCGCTGGTAGTACGGCGACGACGGGAGTCCGGCGTACGAGACCGAGGTGACCTGGTCGTGTCCCTCGAGGAACGCGGCGACCTTCTGTGCGTTGGCGACGTGACGCTCCACGCGCAGGCTCAACGTCTCGATGCCCTGCGCCAGCAGGAATGCGTTGAACGGGGAGATCGCCGCGCCGGTGTCACGCAACAGCTGAGTGCGAGCCTTCAATGCGTACGCTGGCGCGCCCAGGTCGGCGAAGACCGCACCGTTGTAGCTCGGGTCCGGCGTGGTGAAGCCGGGGAACAGATCCTGGCCGTCGCGCTGCACACGCCAGTCGAACGTGCCGCCGTCGACCAGGACGCCGCCGATCGAGTTGCCGTGTCCGCCAAGGTATTTAGTGGCCGAGTGGACGACGACGTCGGCGCCGTGCTTGAGCGGATTCAGCAGGTACGGGGTGGCGACGGTGTTGTCGACGACCAGCGGGACACCAGCATCGTGGGCGACCTTCGCGACGCCTGCGATATCGAGGATCTGGTTGTGCGGGTTCGAAATGGTCTCGGCGAACACCGCGCGTGTGTTCGGCTTGATCGCGGCCTTCCACGACTCGAGATCGTCGGGATCGTCCACGAACGACACCTCGATGCCGAACTTCGGCAGTGTGTAGTGGAACAGGTTGAACGTTCCGCCGTAGATGCGCGGGCTGGACACGACGTGTCCGCCGTTCTCGACGATGTTCTGGATCGCATAGGTGGTCGCGGCCATCCCGGACGCCACGAGCAGTGCGGCGACGCCGCCCTCGAGGGCGGCCACCCGCTGCTCAACGGCGTCTTGCGTCGGGTTCATGATGCGCGTGTAGATGTTGCCGGGCTCGGCGAGTGCGAACAGATTCGCGGCGTGCTCGGTGTTGTCGAACACGTATGACGTGGTCTGGTAGATCGGCAGGGCACGAGCGTTGGTGGTCGGGTCGGCCACCTGCCCGGCGTGAACCTGGGCGGTCTCGAAGCTCCAGTTCGCGGCGTCAGACATAGACGTCATCACTCTTTCTGTGGTCGGCGGGGCCGAAGCCCGCTTGTGTAGGGTCCGACCTTCGGACCCGCGCTTGCGGTGACGAGGCTGCGCCCCGTTCCGCCAGGTCATCACCCGGAGCACCCCACCGCGGTGGAGGGTTGCCGGTCAGCAAGCCGGGGCTCTTCGCTGACGCTCATGACCTGTCGAGAACAATATCGCACTGGTGCGGTCCCGCGGGAACGCCCAGAGCATCCGGAACTTAAACCCTTTCGCTGCGGCGGTGTCGCGTGTTAGAGGGTCTGCGGTCGGGTCGTTGTGGCGTGTCGGGGGAGGGGCGATGGGCGCGAGAATAAGCAAAAGATTAAGTGAGGCTAACCTTATATCGTAGTTCTTAGGTAACGGCAAGGAACAGGATCGTTGCAGTTCCGTGGCGTGATGTGTCTATTAGGTGAACAGCATTTGGTATGTGACGTACGTCGTACTTGTTGATGGTGTCCGACTTGAATATTTGGTCGGTGACCAAGACTCAGACCCTCCCATTGATCGTCCTTGCGCTCGCGGTCTTCGCAGGCGCATCGCTCGCCTATCCGGTGGGCGCGGGGACAGCAGCCGCGGACTCCTGCGGCACCGGCGGCGCCGTCGTCGTCGCAGGCACCCTCGCTCCACGTAACTCTGCGGGCGTACCGACCGGCGGCGTGACCGGCATCGGCTCGCGGTACGCCGACAAGGGCTATGCGGTGACCTACGTCGACTATCCGACGTCGTTGTGGCCGCTCGGCCCCATCAGTTACGACGACGACGTGGCGCTCGGCAAAGCCGCAACTGAGCGGGCGATCGTCGACTATCAACAGCGTTGCCCGGGCAAGCCTGTCGTCGTCGCCGGATATTCGCAGGGCGCACGAGTTGCGGGCGATGTCCTCTCCGACGTCGCCAACGGGCGTCACTCAGGTGGGGTTCGGCGCGAAGGGCTGTCCGGCGAGTTGCACTCCGACCCGCGCCGCGACGGGCGCGACGGCCGGTCCGGAGTCGAGAACTCGTTGATCGGGGTGCTCCCCGGCACCACCATGTCGGGTCCCCGCGACGGCGGCTTCGGCACCATCCCGGTGCTCGAGGTCTGCGTGGAGGGCGACGGCGTCTGCGATGTTCCCGACCCGCTCTACGATCCGATCGGTGCCGTCGACTCGCTGATCGGCTACTTCGTCAAGCACGGCTACTACCCGTCGCGGATGCGGACCGCGCCAGACGCGTGGGATTCCGCGACATGCCATACGCAGGGGACCACCGACGACTGTGTCGTGGCACAGCCGTCGGGGACGTCGATCGTCGCCGACGACGCAAGGCAGCGCGCAGGCGGCGACGCGACTCCGCTCGACGTTGCGGCTGCCGCCGTCGACGATCGGGTCGCGTTGGACCTCGCGCCCGGCGTCACCGTCGGCTCGCTTCGGCCGATCGTCGGCGGGCAACCCGATTCGTCGTCCGGAAATCTGTCGATCGGCGCGAGCGTCGTCGTCGCCGGTGTCGTCGACGTCGACGTGCAGCGGACGTGGGGTACCGACAACAGCCTGACGGTGGGCGTCGATCTCGGGATCGGCATGACCGACGCGCCGGCTGTCGACGACGCACTGATCCCGGACACCCGTCTGCTCGGCGGCGAGATCACTGTGCCGATGGTCGACAGCAGGAAGCTCCTCGCCGCCGCCCTGAACCCGACACGGTGAACACTCGTCGCCGGAGCCCGCGCGTTCGTCAGATGATGGGGCGCCCCTCCCTGCGCGCCTGACGCCACTCCTTGACGAAGGCCCGCACGATCACGGTCAGGGTGCTCAACGTGATGAGCGGCCACACCAGCACGTAGAGGGTCATCCAGAATCCGGTCATTTGCGTTCGTCCTCTCGGGTGGTGGTCACAGGCGGGGTCTCCGCTTCGAGGTCGTGTAGTTCGGCGTCAAGGTCGGGTTCGGCTTCACGTTCATCGAAGTTGCCGGTGCGTACGGCGATGGTGGCGAAGTCGAAGCGCGGACCAGTGTTGAGCATGGTCAGGCCGACACACACCAAGGTGCTGACCGCGTACGCCACCAGTGATCCGGACAGGATCGCGTACTGGTGGAGGAACCCGATCGCGAATGGTGCCGCGACGACGGTCGAGACGGCTCCGATGACGAGTGCGGGCTTCTTTCCGAAGAAGCCGAACGTCATGAGTCCGAGCACCACGCCGATGCCGATCGTGGACAGGACGTCGAAGAAGACACCGATGCCGCCGTCCATCGAGATCCACGAGAACCGGACCGGGAGGAAGAAGGCGAGGGCGACCACCACCGCGACACTGAACGACATGTTCGTGACGCGGTTCCAGTAGAAGGAGGCGATCACCGGGAACACGAGGGCTCCCCACAGTGCACCGACGAACACGAGTAGATCGAGGATGTTCAGGTTTGCGCCGGCGAACACGAGGGCGGCGCTGGTCGCGACGATCATCGTGATGCGGCCGATGAGAACCATCGTCGCCGGGTTCGCCCGCTTCTTGCCCGCGATGTTCTGCCCGTAGATGTCGGCCATCACGATCGACGCGAGCGCGGTCATGTCGGCATCTGCCGTCGATGCGAGCGAGCCGATGATCATGATGAAGAACAGGCACAGCAGCACGGCCGGCAGGTAGGTTGCGGCCATTTGCGGGATCAGATTGTTCACGTCGCCGTCCATCGGCTCGACACCCGCGTAGAGGGCGAGCACGCCGAGCATGCCGATGCCGATGATCGCCGATCCGTAACCGAATGTCGCCGTGACGAACGTCTTTTTGATCAGGTCCTCGCGGACGGCGAACAGCCGCTGCGCGATGGTCTGATTGCCGATCGCGTACGCGAGGACGGCCGCGATGTAGGGCGCGCCCTGGTTGTAGAAGGCGTCCGACGAGAAGAAGTTGCCCTGCGAATCGGTGAGGTTCACGGCGCCGGTGGTGAACAGGTCTGGGCCACCCGCGGCGAAGAACACCACCGGAATGATGATGATGACCGCGCCGAGCATGAATACGACCTGAACGAAGTCGGTGAGTACCGAGGCGCGGAAGCCGGACCAGAGCGTGTACAGCAGGACTCCGCCGCCGATCGCGATGATGCCCTGGGTGAACGAGAACGGCGAGAGCATGGCGACGAGGGCGCCGCCCGCGATCAGGTTGGACGTCAAGCTGATCAGACTGCCGAGGATGTTCGATCCGGCGAGTAGAAGCTGGCTCGATCGGCCGTGCCGAGCGAACATCACTTCGGCGATGGTGTGCGCGTTCGGTGCGACCTGACGGATGCGGCGCCCGAACGGGTAGATGAGGAGGATCATCAGCGCGCCCCATAATCCGTAATGGATGGGGCCGGAGATGCCGTAGGTGTAGCCGGACGTCGCCGAGGCGTACATCGATGATGCCCAGATCCAGGTGGCGGTCATTGATGCGGCGGAGATGCCGAAGCCGATCTTGCCGCCGCCGGTCATGTAGCCGTCGGCGTTCTCCTTGCGTCTGCTGATCCGTAGCGCGATGTAGAGGCTCGTCCCGAAGAACGCTACGTAGAGAAGGATGACGATCGGGCCGGACAGGGTTGTCATGTCGGTCATGGGTGAATCACTTTCACGTCGGGCGACGCTGACGCGTCGCGACCAGGCGGTCGGTCGGGATTCGTCCCACGTCAGACGTCCGGCGGCTCCGCGGAGTGCGGTGCGGTGGCTCCCGTGGACGGGGGAGTGCACGACATGACTGGGAGGCCGGTGACGCTGCGGGCCGTCGGCAACAGATTCCCTTCTCTCGGTTGGTGTCACGCTGGTGACATGGGCATTCGTCCTTGTACCGAACCTGTGACGGACAAGCCAATTCATCCGGTTGGGGGACAACGCGAGAAACGTGCGTCCTCACAGGTGGGCCGTGGTTCCGGTGAGGATTCGTGAAGTGTCGTAACTCACATAAATTGCGCCTCGGAACGCATCGCGGACGACCGGTGACGGACATCACCGACAATGGCGGGATGGACGGTTCGAGCCCACACGTTATGGCACTGTGCGTGAATCATCTGTGAGCCTCGAAACGACCGACGCCGGGTCGAACCGAACCGTCGAACCGGCCAAACCTCCGGCACACCTCGCGACCGTCATCATCGCCCTCGCGCTCGGCGGCTTCGGTATCGGCACCACAGAGTTCGTCGCCATGGGGCTGCTGCCGAACATCGCGGCCGACCTCGGGATCGACGAACCGACGGCCGGGCACTTGATCTCCGCCTATGCGATCGGCGTCGTCATCGGTGCCCCCGTGATCGCAGTCGCTGCGGCGCGCATGTCCCGGCGGACGCTGCTCCTCTCGTTGATGGTGGCGTTCACCCTCGGCAACGCGCTGAGCCTCGTGGCGCAGTCGTACGGGATGTTGATGGTCGCGCGAGTGATCGCCGGGCTCCCGCACGGCGCGTACTTCGGCGTCGCGGCACTGGTCGCGGCGCACCTAGCGGGGCCCGGGAGGCGCGCGCAGGCGGTCGGTCAGGTGATGCTCGGACTGTCGGTCGCCAACGTCCTCGGCGTACCGGCCGCCACCTGGCTCGGCCAGCACTTCGGGTGGCGCAGTGCCGTCGCGATGGTCGTCGTGATCGGTGTCGTCACCGTCGTCGCACTCTGGAAGGTGGTGCCGAGCCTGAACGACATGGTCACCACCGATCCGCGGACCGAACTCGCGGGACTCAAGAGCCGACAGATCTGGTTGACGCTAGTCGTCGGCATGGTCGGGTTCGGTGGATTCTTCGCGTTCTATACCTATCTCAACACGGCGTTGACTTCGCTCGGTGGACTCGCGGAATGGACCGTCCCGATCGCGCTCGCCCTGTTCGGTCTCGGCATGGTGACCGGCAATATCATCGGCGGCGCCCTCGCCGACCGGTTCGGCGACCGCGCCATCGCGATCGGCATGATCGGTGCCGCGCTCGCATTGGCACTGTTCGCACTCGTCGTCACCACCGGCTGGCCGGCGATCATCGTCGGCTTCCTCGTCGGCGCGGCGGGGTCGACGGCGATCCCCGGACTGCAGACCCGGCTGATGGACGTCGCGCACGACGCGCAGACGATCGCCGCCGCACTCAACCATTCGGCGCTCAACGTCGCGAATGCGCTCGGCGCGTGGGTCGGCGGCGTCGTGATCGCGGCAGGCTACGGTTACCGCGCGCCGTCGCTCGTCGGCGCACTGCTCGCGCTCGGCGGAGCCGTCGTGCTCGCGGTCGCCGTTCTAGTCAAGCGGCGCGAGGACGGCGCTGTCGTACCCACCGGATAGGGTCGGTCACCGTGACTGATTCCCCAGCGTCTGGTTCCTCAGTGTCTGATTCTTATGGCGACTCGTTCGCTATCACCACCGTCAACGTCAACGGGATCCGCGCCGCCGTCAAGACTCGCAACGAGAACAACCACGGCATGCTGCCGTGGCTGGCCGAGCACTCGACGGATGTGGTGCTCTTACAGGAGGTCCGGGCCTCCGAAGCCCTCACCCGTAAGGCTCTCGCTCCGGCGCTGGACGACGGCTGGCATTTGGTGATGACCGAGTCGGCCGTCAAGGGACGCTCGGGTGTCGGCATCCTCTCGCGCATCGAACCGGCCGCGGTCCGGATCGGTTTCGGCAGCGACGAGTTCGACAGCCTCGGCCGGTACGTGGAAGCCGACTTCGATCTCGGCGGCTCCACGGTCACCGCGGCGAGCCTCTATCTACCGTCGGGCGCCGCGCTCACCGAAGACCCGAAGGACGTCGAGAAATACGAGGAAAAGATTCGGTTCCTCGATGAGTTCGGGCCGTACCTCGACGGGATAGTGGCGAGCGGTCGGCAGGTTGTCGTAGCGGGCGACTGGAACATCGCGCACACCGAACGCGACATCAAGAACTGGAAGGGCAACCGCAAGAACTCCGGTTTCCTCCCGCACGAACGCGAATGGGTAGGTACCCGCATCGGTTCCGGGTGGGTCGACGTCGCGCGCCGCCACCACGGCGACGTCGACGGTCCGTACGCGTGGTGGTCGTGGCGCGGCAAGGCATTCGACAACGACTCGGGCTGGCGGATCGACTACCACCTGGCGACGCCGACACTGGCCGACCGACTCACCCGCACCTGGGTGGACCGCCCCGACGCCTACGATCGCCGCTGGTCCGACCACGCCCCCGTCACCGCCGAGTTCGCTTGACGCCGGGCGAAAACCCGGTTGAGCCGATCTGAAACAATCTGTGCATGACCTCTCCTGCACAGCCCGCCCCGCGTCGCCGCGTCCTGTCCGGCATCCAGCCGACGAGCGATTCGTTCCACCTCGGCAACTACCTGGGCGCGGTCAAGCAGTGGGT
The DNA here is from genome assembly GCF_032711245.1 of Gordonia abscondita. GTDB lineage: Bacteria > Actinomycetota > Actinomycetes > Mycobacteriales > Mycobacteriaceae > Gordonia. The sequence goes on along the minus strand of NZ_CP128986.1, from coordinate 327,796 downwards.
GGAGCTGCAGGAAGACTTCGACGCCTTCTACTTCATCCCCGACATGCACGCGATCACCGTGCCGTTCGAGCCGCAGCAACTGCGGGATAGAACACGCCGCAGCATCGCGCAGCTGTTGGCGGTCGGCGTCGACCCGAATCGTGCGACGATCTACGCGCAGTCGCAGGTCCCCGAGATCGCGCAGCTGACGTGGGTGCTCACCTGCATTACCGGCTTCGGTGAGGCGAGCCGGATGACTCAGTTCAAAGACAAGGCGGCCAAGTCCGGGCAAGACGCCGCAGGTGTCGGGCTGTTCACCTATCCGATCCTGATGGCGGCCGACATCCTCGCCTTCCAAGTGGACGCGGTGCCGGTTGGTGAGGACCAGCGCCAGCACCTCGAACTGACCCGCGACCTAGCGGAACGGTTCAACAAGCGGTTCGGCAAGGCCCTCACCGTGCCCAAGCCGCACATCGTGCAAGAGTTCGCGAAGATCTACGACTTGCAGAATCCAACTGCGAAGATGAGCAAGTCGGCCGAGACCGACTCGGGGCTGATCAACCTGCTCGACGATCCGAAACGGTCGGCCAAGAAGATCCGATCGGCCGTCACCGACAACGACCGAGTCATCGCGTTCGACCGCGAGAACAAGCCCGGCGTGTCGAATCTCCTGACCATCCAAGCAGCATTGACAGGTCGCGGCGTCGACGAGATCGTCCAAACGTATGAGGGCAAAGGCTACGGTGATCTGAAGGTCGAGACGGCGGAGATCCTCACCGACTTCGTGTCGCCGCTGCGCGGCAAGGTCGAGGAGATCCTCGCCGACACGGCCTACTTGGACACGATCATGGCCGACGGTGCCGCCCGCGCCCGCGAGATCGCCGCAACGACGCTCGCCGACGTCTACGACAAGGTAGGGTTCGTCCCGCCGAAGGGCTGATCTGCCGTCGGCGCGTGACGAACATGCTGGACGACCAGCGACGAAAGACGACGACCCGAGGAATACGTGGACCGGATCAAAGCCTTCTTCGCCGGACTCCCGGCGCTGTTCGAACAACTCAAGACACGGTGGACCTGGCTGGGCAGGGTGCTCGGCATGCAAGACCACTACAACGCCAGACGCGGCAATGTCTATGCGGCAGCCATCAGCTTCATCGGGATTCTGTCCCTGGTGCCGGTGCTGATGGTGACGTTCGCGGCCGCAGGATTCGTTCTCGCGAGCCGGCCCGAACTGATCGCCGACATCACGGACGCGGTGGTGCGCAACGTCCCAGGTTCCTTGGGGACGCAGCTCAATGAGATCATCGACTCGGCGATCGACTCCCGCCGCACCATCGGCATCGTAGGTCTGGCGAGTGCGGCGCTCACCGGACTCGGGTGGATGGGGTTGACTCGCAACGCGCTCAGCGACATGTGGGGCGGCCGCCGCAAACGCAACGCAGTGCTGGGCAAAGCCGTCGACCTCGGCATGTTCGTCAGCCTCGGTCTGCTGTTCGTCGTGACGATCGGTCTGACCGTCGCGACCACCGGCCCGGTCGGCGCGTGGGTGATCGAGACGCTAGGCATAGACGACACGAGCTGGGGGCAGGTGCTCCTACGGGCGGCGTCGATCGTCGTGTCCGTGTGCGCTACCTGGCTGCTGTTCGCGGTGGTCCTTTCGCGGATGCCGTTGCAGCGGGTGCCGGTCCGCGTCGTGGCATCGTCGGCGTTGGCCGTCGCGGTCATCTTCGAAGTACTCAAATCACTCGGTGCGGTCTACCTCAGCTCCGTGCTGAGCAGTCCCGCCGGCGCGGCGTTCGGTCCCATCCTGGGCATCATGGTGTTCGCGTATCTGGCCTCACGGATCGTCCTGTACGCGGCGGCGTGGAGCGCGTCCAACCCGGCGAATCAGCAGTACCTGATCGCCGATGAAGTGGAGTTCGGCGACGAACCCGACCGCGGGCCCGTCTACCTGGCACCCGTGTACGAGATGCCGCAGAAGCCGAACGCGCGGACGCTGGCGGCCGCGGCCGGGGTCGGCGCGGCGGTCGCCGCAGTCGTGGCTCGCCGGCGACGCTGACGTCGGCCCTAGCCTTCAGTACGGCTGCGGCGAACTGCGATGGCCCCGACCGCACCGGCGGCGGCGATCGCGACCAAGGCCCACCTGCCCCAATGCGTTGCATCATCGTCGTCTGCGGCGGGGCGCTGGGCTGCTGCGTGCTCGGGTCCGGGCGGATCGATGAGTGTCCCGACGGACGTTCCGGCTGGTGCGGCGAAGCCATAGTCGAGCATGCGGACCGCCTGGTCGACGTACAGGTTGTCGAGTTGGTTCACGCCGTACATCTGGACGATGAGCAGGGTCCGACCGTCGCGTTCGACGGCGCCGACGAACGTTTTCAACGCATCGTCGGTGTAGCCGGTCTTGCCGCCGAGTGCGCCGGGGAACCCGTCGCGGAGCAAAGCGTTCCCGGTGCCCATCGTGTACCCGGGGTGCGGTTTGTCGCCGGGAACGTCCTTGAGCGGCGGGAAACCGGGGAAGTGGTAGGTCGGCAGCGAGACGATGTGGCGGAACGTCTCGTTCGCCATCGCGTCACGGAAGATGAGAGCCTCGTCGTACGGGGACGTCGACATGCCCGCCGCGTCGAGGCCGGACGGGCTCGCCGCGCGGGTGTCCGTCGCGCCGAGTGACGCGGCCTTCGCGTTCATCGCGGCCAGCACTTCGTCGTAGCCGCCGAACTCGCGGGTGAGAGCATTGGCGCAGTCGTTGCCCGACACCATCAACAGCCCGGTCAACAGGTCGCGGACGGTATATGTCCCGCCCGGCCCGATACCGCACGAGTCGCCTTCCATCCCGTAGTCGTCGAGTGTTCCCGTCACTTTCGTGTCGAGGTCCAACGAGTCGAGGACGGTCAGCGCGAGCAGTACTTTAACGGTCGACGCGGGCCGGTACCGTCCGTGCGGGTCCTTCGCCGCGATGACGTCGCCGCTGTCGAGGTCGGCGATCAGCCAGCCCGCACTCGTCAGGTTCGTCGGCAGCGGACCTGCCTCCGGATCGTGTACGACGCCGCAGCCGCTCAGCTTCTCGCCGCCGACCGCCGGGGTCCGGACGGGTAGGGGAGTGGGCGTCGTCGCGCCCGGTGCGACGGCTTCTGAGGTGTCGACAGCAGGCGGTGTGTGCACTTTGTGTGGGCAGCCGGTGGTGTCCGGGTGCGCGGCAGGCACGAATTCGGTCGGGTATACAGCGTCCGGATCGGCGCGGGCATACGTGCCCCCGGCGACCGCGGGGAGTGCGACGAGGACGAGTGCGGCGAGGACGCTCGCGAGCCGTCCGGCAGATGATCTGGACATCGCGTATGACGCTACCCGCCGATTGACATAAGACACGACACCTTCCTTCTGCTGTCGGGCCATCTGCTGTCTGGCCATCGCCGGTGGTTGCGACGAACCGCCGCCACCCGAGCGACGAGAGAGCCCCGACCGGAACGGTCGGGGCTCTCTCGGGGCTGCAGAGAAAGGTCTGCGGTTTTGTACTAACTAGCGCGAGAACATCAGGGCGCGTTTGACTTCCTGAATGGCCTGCGTCACCTGGATGCCGCGGGGGCACGCGTCAGTGCAGTTGAAGGTCGTGCGGCAACGCCACACGCCGTCGACGTCGTTCAGGATGTCGAGCCGCTCGGCTGCGGCCTCGTCACGGCTGTCGAAGATGAAGCGGTGCGCGTTCACGATCGCGGCCGGACCGAAGTACGAGCCTTCGTTCCAGAACACCGGGCAGCTCGTCGTGCAGCAGGCACAGAGAATGCACTTGGTGGTGTCGTCGAAGCGGGCGCGGTCGGCCTGGCTCTGCAGACGCTCGGCGGTCGGCTCGTTGCCCGACGTGATCAGGAACGGCTTGATCGCACGGTACGCGTCGAAGAACGGCTCCATGTCGACGACCAGGTCCTTCTCGACAGGGAGGCCCTTGATCGGCTCGATGGAGATCGTGATCTCCTTCGACGAGTCCTTCGGCAGCAGGTCCTTCATGAGGAGCTTGCAGGCCAGCCGGTTGACGCCGTTCACACGCATCGCATCCGAGCCGCACACGCCGTGCGCGCAGCTGCGGCGGAACGTCAGCGACCCGTCCAGGTAGCCCTTCACGTAGAGGAGCAGGTTGAGCAGGCGGTCGGTCGGCAACGCCGGGACGCGAAAGCTCTCGAAGCCCTGCGCGTCCGGATCCTCCGGGTTGAACCGATAGATCTTCAGCGTGACCATGGTCGCCTCGGCGGGGACGTCGGGCAACGGTGGCTCGCTGGTCGCTGGGTTCTCCAAAGTGGCAGTCATCAGTACTTACGCTCCATCGGCTCGTAGCGGGTCTGGACGACGGGCTTGTAGTCGAGCTCGATGTCGGCGAGCAGGCCCAAACCCTTCTTGTACGCCATGGTGTGCACCAGGAAGTTCTCGTCGTCGCGCTTCGGGAAGTCCTCGCGGGCGTGGCCGCCGCGCGACTCCTTGCGATTGATCGCACCGGCGACGGTGACCTCGGCCATCTCCAACAGGAAACCGAGTTCGACGGCCTCGAGGAGGTCGGTGTTGAAGCGCGTGCCCTTGTCGTGGACGCGGACGTGGTTGTATCGCTCCTTGAGAGCGCGGACACCGTTGAGCGCAGTGGTCAAGGTGTCCTCGGTGCGGAACACCGACGCGTTGTTGTCCATCAACTGCTGCAGCTCGGTGCGAATGTCCGCGACGCGCTCGTTGCCGTGCTCGGACAGCAGCCCGGCTAGCCATTCGTCGACCAGTTTGGTCGGCGTCTCTTCGATCTCGGTGAACGATGCGGAATTCGCGTAGTCGGCGGCGGCGATACCCGCGCGGCGACCGAACACGTTGATGTCGAGCAGCGAGTTGGTGCCCAGGCGGTTCGCCCCGTGCACCGAGACGCACGCGCACTCGCCCGCGGCGAACAGGCCGTGGACGATCTGCTCGTTGTTGCTGAGTACCTGACCGTTGACGTTGGTCGGGATTCCGCCCATCACGTAGTGGCAGGTCGGGTACACCGGGACGAGTTCGGTGACCGGGTCGACGCCCAAGTAGGTTCGCGCGAACTCGGTGATGTCGGGGAGTTTCTCGTTGAGTACATCCTCGCCGAGGTGGCGCACGTCGATGTAGACGTAATCCTTGTTCGGGCCGGCGCCGCGACCTTCGAGTACTTCCAGCACCATCGAGCGGGCGACGATGTCGCGCGGCGCGAGGTCCTTGATGGTCGGGGCGTAGCGCTCCATGAATCGTTCGCCGTCGGCGTTGCGGAGGATGCCGCCCTCGCCTCGGACCGCTTCGGAGATCAAGATGCCCAGACCGGCGAGGCCAGTCGGGTGGAACTGGTGGAACTCCATGTCCTCGAGCGGCAGACCCTTGCGGAAGATGATGCCCATGCCGTCACCGGTGAGGGTGTGCGCGTTGGACGTCGTCTTGTACATGCGGCCCGAGCCGCCGGTCGCGAACACGATTGACTTCGCGTGGAAGACGTGGATCTCGCCGGTGGCCAGCTCGTATGCGACGACTCCGTTGGCGACGGGCTCGCCGTTCTCGTCGGTCGTCATGTTGACGTCGAGCGCGTAGAACTCGTTGTAGAACTCGACGTCGTGCTTGACGCAGTTCTGGTACAGGGTCTGAAGGATCATGTGGCCGGTGCGGTCGGCGGCGTAACAGGCGCGACGGACCGGAGCCTTACCGTGGTCACGCGTGTGGCCGCCGAATCGACGCTGGTCGATCTTGCCCTCAGGGGTGCGGTTGAAGGGGAGACCCATCTTCTCCAGGTCGAGCACCGCGTCGATGGCCTCCTTGGCCATGATCTCGGCGGCGTCCTGGTCGACGATGTAGTCGCCGCCCTTCACCGTGTCGAAGGTGTGCCACTCCCAGTTGTCTTCTTCGACGTTGGCGAGTGCGGCACACATGCCGCCCTGCGCCGCGCCGGTGTGGCTGCGGGTCGGGTAGAGCTTGGTCAGCACCGCGGTGCGGGCGCGGGGCGCGGCCTCGATGGCCGCGCGCATGCCTGCGCCACCGGCACCGACGATGACGACGTCATAGCGATGTTCCTGCATGGTGTTTCTCAGTACTCCTTAGCTGCGGCCGAAGGTGAGGATCGCGTAGGTGCCCAACACGAGGATCAAGATCATCGAGAGGCCGAGCAGCACGTTGAGCCAGAAGCGGGTGCTGTCCTTGCGTGAATAGTCGGCGATGATTGTGCGGACACCGTTGGCGCCGTGGATTTCGGCGAGCCACAGCATGAAGAGGTCCCACACCTGCCAGAACGGCTGCCTCCACCGATCAGCCACGAAGCTCGCGTCGATGCGGTGCACCCCGTCGTCGACCATCAGCATGATGAACATGTGGCCGAACGTCAGGATGATCAGGGCGATGCCCGAGAAGCGCATGAACATCCAGGCGTACTTCTCGAAGTTGCCACCCTTGTGCGGACGGGGGCTGCGGGGGTTGTCCAGGCTAGCCGGACGGTCGTACTCGGTACCGAGTGTCTTGACTTCAGTCATTGTTTTCTCCCGGTCCTAGAACGCGTGGGTGATCAGGATCTGCAGCAGGCGGGCCGCAGCGGCGATGAACACGATGGCGAAGACCGTCAGGATGGTCCAGAGCATCTGGCGCTGGTACTTGGCGCCCTTGCTCCAGAAGTCGACCAGGATGACGCGCAGGCCGTTCAGTGCGTGGTACAGGACGCAGAACACCAGGCCGATCTCCATGAGGCCGATCAGCGGCGTCTTATAGGTCTCGATGATCTCGGTGTACGTGTTCTCGTTGACCGAGATCACGGCCGTGTCGAGGACGTGCACGAAGAGGAAGAAGAAGATGGAGACGCCGGTGATGCGGTGCAACACCCACGACCACATTCCTGGGTCACCTCGGTAGAGAGATCGTTTGCGCACCGGTGCTGGTGCGACCTCGGTGGGGGTGCTCATCGCGAAACTACGCCTCCAAAGTCGTTGTCATTTACTGGTGTCTCGGGGCGTTCGAGCGACGACGCGGCGGGACCCATCGCACCTGACTTTAAACCTAAGCTGAGGCCTATCGTGAATTGCCCGAACAATGTGATCAGGGTCCTCGAATTTCTTTAGGTATGCCTTACCTTTTGTATTTGACAGCTCGGCGAGAGGGAATTGTGACGCGTATAGACTTCGAAGTTCTCCAGGAGGCGGCCGCAACCGCGATGACCAGGGCGTATGCACCCTACTCACGGTTTCCGGTCGGGGCGGCCGCTATCACCGAGGACGGTGAAATAATTACCGCAGCCAATGTGGAAAATGTCTCATATGGTCTGGGTCTCTGCGCCGAGGTGGCATTGGTCTCAGTCGGTGTTTCCCGAGGTGTCCTCGACGGTTCGCAAGGCGACCGGAACAAACGTCTCGTCGCCGTCACAGTGTGCGACGGCGGCGGCCGATCGCTGACCCCCTGCGGGCGGTGCCGACAGGTGCTGTTGGAGTTCGGTGGACCGGGCCTGCTCGTCGACGGGGCGCAGGGGCCGCGACCGCTCGGCGAACTACTTCCGGACGCGTTCGGACCAGACGATCTCGATCGGGTGCGGAGACCGTGATGGACCCGATAACGGTGATCGCGACCAAACGCGACGGCGGGGAACTGTCCACCGAGCAGATCCGGGACGTGATCGCCGGATTCACGGCCGGCGACGTCGCGCCCGAACAGATGTCGTCACTGCTCATGGCGGTCGTGCTCAACGGGATGGGACGACGGGAAATCGCGAACTGGACGGCCGCGATGATCGACTCCGGTGTCCGACTGGACCTGTCGGGGCTGCGGACGGTCGACAAGCACTCGACGGGTGGTGTCGGCGACAAAATCACGCTGCCGTTGACGCCGCTGGTCGCGTCGTATGGTCTCGCAGTTCCGCAACTGTCGGGCCGGGGCCTCGGTCACACCGGCGGAACCCTCGACAAGCTCGAGTCCATCCCAGGATGGCGGGCAGAACTCACCGTCGACGAGATGCGGGCGCAACTGCGCGACGTCGGGGCCGTGGTCTGCGCGGCCACCGCCGACCTCGCTCCGGCCGACCGCAAGCTGTACGCGCTGCGCGACGTGACCGGGACGGTGGCGTCGATCCCGCTGATCGCCAGCAGCATCATGAGCAAGAAGATAGCCGAAGGGACCGGAGCTCTCGTCCTCGACGTGAAAGTCGGATCGGGAGCCTTCATGAAGACCTACGCCGACGCAGCGGAACTCGCCGAAGCGATGGTCGAGCTGGGCGCCGATGCAGGCGTCGACACGCGGGCGCTGCTCACTGACATGTCGTCGCCGCTCGGCCGGACCGCGGGCAACGCCGTCGAGGTCGCCGAATCGCTCGACGTACTCGCCGGCGGCGGACCGCCGGACGTCGTCGAGCTCACGGTGGCGTTAGCGCGGGAGATGCTCGACGCGGGCGGCCTCGGGGACGTCGATGCTGCCGAGAACCTGCGCAATGGTCGCGCGATGGACGTCTGGCGCGCGATGATCAACGCGCAGGGCGGCGACCCCGACGCCGCACTGCCGGAGCCGCGCCATACACACATCGTCACCGCGACCAGCGACGGATATCTCGGTGGCCTCGACGCACTGGCCGTGGGCGAAGTGGCCTGGCTGTTGGGGGCGGGCCGGTCACGTCCCGGCGAGTCCGTCTCGTACGCCGCGGGCGTCACCTGGCATGCGGGCGTCGGCGACCCGGTCTGCTCCGGCACGCCGCTGTTCACCCTGGCCTTCGACGACGAGGAACGTCTGGAACGGGCCGTCGAGCGGCTCGGTGAAGCGGCGCAGATCGTCGCGGAGCCGTCCCGTCCCGGCCAACGAGTACTCGGACGGGTGGGGTGATCGGGCTCAGCCCCGCCGGTACGCCTTCGGCAGCGCGAGCCCCTGGCCCCGGAACACCGATCGCAGCCGGGTCGGATAGTCGGTGATGACGCCGTCGACGCCGAAGGACAGCTGCTTGCGCATGTCGGCCTTCTCGTTCACGGTCCACGGGATCACCCGCAGGCCAGCGGCGTGGGCGCGGGCCACGAGCGTGGCGTCCGACAGCGCGAAAGCGGGCGATAGGACGTCGAAGCCGACGGACTTCGCCGCGGCGACGACGTCGCCGCCGGACCGTTTGTAGTCGACCGGACCGAGCCAGCGCGAGCCCGGCTTCCAGGTCGTGTCGTCGTAGAGTGCGACCAGTGGGATGCGCGGTTCCTGCGCGCGGACCAGCGGCAGGCTGCGCCAGTCGAAGCTCTGGATTTCCACGCGGTCGGTGAGGTGCGCTCTGCGGACCTCACGCAGGATCGACGAGACGAATACAGCGGGTTGCGCGCTGCGGTCGCGTTCTTCGGCTTCGATCTTGGTCTCGATGTTGAAGCGGACTTTGTTGTTCTTGTACTTCGCGGCCAGCGCGAACACCTGGGGGAGCGTCGCAATGCGGTTGCCGGTCACGGGCTTTGCGGCGGGGAAGTCCGCGAGCTTCTTGTCGCACACCAGGGTCTGGATCTGGCGATGGGTCAGATCGTGAACGTCCTTGCCGACGTACGGGAACTGGCGGTCGCCTGCGAACGCGGGCAGCGTGTCGCGGCACTTATCGGCCTGGATCTGCGGATCGTGCCAGACCAGCGGGACCGAGTCCTTGCTCATCACGACGTCCAGTTCGAGCGTGGTGACGCCCAGCTCTAGCGAGCGGGCGAAGCCGTACAGCGACTCTTCGGTGTGCTCGCCGCGGCCACCGCGGTGCGATTGGAGTTCGACGCTCTTGTCGGCGACGGGCCGGGCCCCGTCGGCGGTGGGTTCAGCACGGACGGGGCCGGCGAGCACGGTGCCGGCGGCGATCGCCGCGGCGACGGCGACGGTGGAGAGACGGGCGAGTCGGGAAGTCATGGCGCAGACGCTAATGGCGGCAGGGGAACGATCGGCGACCGAGGGGTTGCGTACGGCTGACCGGATCGTGTCATCGGGTGGGCGAGGTCCTCGTGCGGTCGACCATCCGGTGAGCGGGTCCATGGTCGGGCGGATACGGTCGAGTCATGATCACCGTTGAACAGTGCCGACTGGCGCCCAAGGTACTTCTGCACGATCATCTCGACGGCGGGCTGCGCCCGGCGACGGTCCTCGACCTGGCCCGCGAAACCGGCTACGATAAGCTGCCCGCCGACGACGCTGTCGAGCTCGCGCGATGGTTTCGCACCGCCGCCGACAGCGGTTCGTTGGAGAAGTATCTGGAGACGTTCGCACATACGGTCGGCGTCATGCAGACGCGGCCCGCGTTGGAGCGGGTGGCGCGCGAATGCGTGGCTGACCTTGCCGAAGACGGTGTCGTGTACGCGGAAGTCAGATTCGCGCCGGAACTGCATCTCGAGGCGGGACTGACGCTCGACGAGGTGGTCGAGGCTGTCCTCGCCGGTTTCGCGGCCGGCCGTGAGGCGGCCCACGCGGCGGGTCGCGGCATCGTCGTCGGCTGCCTGGTGACGGCGATGCGGCATGCGGCGAGGTCTCGGGAGATCGCCGAACTCGCCGTCCGGTTCCGGGACCGCGGGGTGGTCGGATTCGACATCGCGGGCGCCGAAGCCGGTAACCCGCCGAGCAGACATCTCGACGCATTCGACTACTTGCGGGCCGAATGCGCCCACTTCACCATCCACGCGGGCGAGGCGTTCGGCCTCCCGTCGATCCACGAGGCGATCGCGTTCTGCGGCGCCGATCGACTCGGCCACGGTGTGCGTGTCACCGACGACATCGACCTGACCGCCGGACTCGGCTCGGCGCGCCTTGGACGTGTCGCGAATTATGTGCGCGACAAGCGGATCCCTCTGGAGATGTGCCCGAGCAGCAATGTTCAGACCGGTGCGGTCGCCTCGATGGCCGACCACCCGTTCGACAAGCTTGCGCGACTGAGATTCCGCGTCACTGTCAACACGGATAACCGGTTGATGAGCGACACGACCATGAGCCGCGAGTTCATGGTCTTGCACGAACAGTTCGGTTACGGGTGGGCCGACTTCGAACGCTTCACCGTCAACGCGATGAAATCGGCGTTCCTCCCGTTCGGGGAGCGGCTGGCACTCATCGACGGCGTGATCAAACCAGGCTTCCGGGTGCTGATGGGCTAGCGCACTGAACGACTAGCGCACTGAGGACTAGCGCAGTGAGGACTAGCGCAGTGAGGACTAGCGCAGAAAACGTTGGCACTCGAACCGTTCTCCCAGAGCAGTTCGAGTGCCAACGTTCTTGGTGAAAACTATCCGCGCTTGGTGAGCCGGTCCTCGAAGTCGTGGACGAGAGCCTTCCAGACCTCGGCCTCGTTGTCGTACGGCCCGGACGGGGCCAGGCGCTTGGGATCAGGGTTGATCGCGTAATCGACGAGCCAGCCGAGCGGGGTGGTCGACGCGAGTTGCTCGTTGACCGTGTCGATGCCCGCGTAGTCGGCGGCATCGGTGAGTAACTCGACGGCCAGGTCGATCTGGCGCGACTCGACGCGACGGGGACCGTCGAGGATGTCCTCGTCGATGCCTTGCAGCGCGTACACGTTCTCCGGCAGCACCTGGTACTCGATCTCGGCGGTCTCGGCGGCGCTGCGCACATCGGCGAACGTCGACAGTTCGGCGAGATCATGCTCGGAATCGTCCGCCAGGAAGCGGGTCAGCGCTCGCTCGGAGCCGAATCCGAAGATCTGGCCCTTGGCGCCGAGGAATAGCGGGTCGTCGCCGAGATAGCAGCGCAGGGTCAGGAATTCGCCCGCATCGGTGTAGATGCGGATCGGGTCGATGCCGACGGTCGCCCAGAAGTCGTCCTCGTCGACCGCGTCCTCGGCGTCGTCCTCATCGGAGTCTTCGTCGTCGCCTTCATCGTCTGCGTTCGAGTCGTCGTCTGCGCCATCCAACTCGTCGATGTCGTCGTCCGGCTCGTCCTCGTCCTCCGCCGATGCGGCCGCGGCCAGCTCTTCCTCGGCCTCCTCGACGGCGCTTGCATCGACCTTCGGCTTGGACACCACGGCGTCGAGCGCGTCGATGACGTCGTCCCAGTGCTTGGCGATGATGCGGCCGATACGGACCCACAGATCGATACCGTCACGGCCGGCGAAGTCGTTGGTGCCGACCGCTACCGCGCCGAGGATCGGATTGCCGGTGAAGAACTTGACGACCGGCTCCAGGTCGCAGACCTCGCCGAGGATCCGCACGATCTCGAGAGCGTCCTCGAGTTCGGCAATCACTTCGGGCTTCGGGTCCTCGGCGGCCAGCTCGGGAACGCCGATCAAGTCGTACGAGTGGCGGTCGTCCGGGATGAGTTCCTCGGCCTGCAACTTCTTGATCGTGTCCCACGCCGGATGATCGGCGAGGTCGTTGTCGTCGTCAGCGCGCACGAAAGCAGCGAGCCCCGCGACGGAGTCGAGAACGTACAGATCATCGTCGAGCCCAAGGAAGGCCTCCCACTCGTCGTCGCCCTCGCGCCATCGCGGGGCCCACAGAGTGAACAGGTTGCCTTCGGTGAGTCCGAGTTCAATGGGGACAATGTCTCCGGCCATGATCACAGAGCGTAGTCATGTTCGGCCGATCGTGCTCAACGCCCCCGCCTCAACGGGCCGGACAGCGTCCGTGCGTGGCCCCGGGACGCGGTCGCGGCACCGCGACCTCCGGTGACTCAGAGGCCGGTCGCGACACGCCGACGACGATGGAACCGAACCTGCGTCCGGCGCGTCTGACTGAGTATGAAGACAGTCACAGTTGAACCAGCATCAATCGGGCAGGCGACGCAGACTCAAGAGCGTGCGGCCGACCAGGTGTCGACGCAGGCGAATGCCGAACGCATCGACACCGGAGCACTCGCGGCGACCTTCGGGCTGATCGGGGCGGGCTTTCTATCGGCGTTAGCCGACGTCAGTGCGCAGCGCACCCGGACCCTCGACGGCCTGAGTACCGCGCACTCGTCGACGGCGAAGAAGGCCGTGGACGCGAATCGCGCGTACTGCTGCTGCGACGAGGCGAGCGCACAGGCGGTGGCGGTATGAGCGCAGCTCTGCTGATCGCGCCGCTCAAAATGCTGGTGTCGGTGCTTGGCACCGGCGTGCTGCCGCCCGGTGCGACGACGGCCCTCGGCAACGCGGAAACGACGCTCACCGCGGCGTCCGACGAGTCCGCGCGGACCGTCGCCGCGGTGAAGACCGGGTGGAAAGGCGACGGCGGGGAGGCCGCTGCGTCGACGGCGTCGACGCTCGCCGCCGTCGACTCCGCGGTCGGTCGGGCGGGCACCGACGTCGCGACGACCATCGAGTCGGCGGCCGGACATGTGCGGACCGCGAACACCGCCCTCAATGCGCTTGTGGAATCGTTCGTGACAGCCGCGTCGGCGGTGCCCGCGATCGCGACACCTGCCGGGCTGGCGACACTGATCCCGCTCGCTCTCGACCACATCGCGCGGGGCGTTCAAGTGATCCAGAAGGCGCAGACCGAACTAGAGGCCGACACCGCGGCGCTCGGCAGGCACAACGCACCAGCCGACGTGACGACCGGTTCGACGCAGACGACCAATGTCGGCGGGGAAGGGACCAAGATCGTTCTGCCCGACGGGTCGACGGTGCACGCGCCGAACGAGCGCGCGGCGACCGCTGTCCGCGCCGCCCTCAGCGTGCAGGGCACCCCGTACGTGTGGGGCGGGACCACCACCGACGGCTTCGACTGCAGCGGTCTCACCCAGTGGGCGTACCGGCAGGCCGGCGTCGAATTGCCGCGACTCGCGCAAGATCAGGACACCGCGGGCGTCGCGGTCGCTCAGTCGGCCCTACAGCCAGGCGACCTCGCCGTCTGGTCCGGCCATGTCGCGATGTACATCGGAAATGGTCAGTACGTTGAGACAGGCGGCGACCCGGTCGGTGTCTCGCCGCTCTACACCAACAACGCGGGACAGTCGTTCGAAGGCTTCTACCGGCCCAACACGTGAATCCGTGACGAGCGTGTACGTCTTACACTTCTCCCATGACGACGGCTTCCTCTCTCGACGTCCGCGTCGTCGACCATCCCGCTACCCGCGCGTGGTTGACGATCCTGCGGGACAAGCGGACTGACAACTCCGGCTTCCGTGGCGCGCTCGCCCGGCTCTCGTCGATGCTCGTCTACGAGGCGCTGAGGGATTCGCCCGTCGAAGAGTTCGACGTGCAGACGCCTGTCGCCGTCGCGTCGGGCGCGCGGATCGCGTCGCCGCCGCTGTTCGTGCCGGTCCTGCGTGCGGGGCTAGGAATGCTCGACGCCGCCCTCGACGTGGTGCCTGACGCGCGCATCGGCTTCATCGGAGTCGCCCGCGACGAAGAGACTGCGCTACCCGTCGAATACCTGGCGTCGCTGCCGGACGACTTGTCGGATCAGCCCGTCTACGTCCTCGACCCGATGCTCGCGACCGGCGGGTCACTCGTTCACACCCTCGACCTGCTCGCGGCGCGAGGTGCGACCGATCTGACCGCGGTGTGCGTCGTCGGTGCTCCGCAGGGCATCGCGGCTTTGGCAGACAGCCCCCACGAGGTGCGCGTGGTGATCGGCGCCGTCGACGACGGACTCGACGAGTACTCGTTCATCGTCCCCGGGCTCGGCGATGCAGGAGACCGCCAGTTCGGCCCCCGGTAGCTGGAACAGACTGATGCAGAACGTCCGTCGTCGCGAGTGGGCGCTCGCGGTAGTCCTCGCCGCCGTAGCAGGCGGCCTCGATGCGATCGGCTTCCTCGATCTCGGTGGCTACTTCGTGTCGTTCATGAGTGGGAACACGACGCGGATGTCCGCCGAAGCGGTCGACGTCGGGTGGGGAGTTGCTTGGCGCGCAGTCGGACTCGTCGGCCTGTTCTTCGGGGGTGCGGTGGCGGGGTCGATCCTCGCGCAGTATCGCGACGGGCGCGTGACTGTCCTCGTAGCGTCGACACTCCTCATCGGGATTTCCGCTGCGCTCAGCCTGCTGCCGTCGCTCCCGTTCCCGCCGGTACTCGGTGTGGCGATCGCGATGGGCGTCATGAACGCGACGTTCCTGCGTGACGGCGAGGTGTCGATCGGCGTCACCTACATGACGGGGACCCTGGTGAAGGCGGCGCAACGTCTGGGGTTGGCACTGACCGGCGGCCCGCGATGGCTGTGGCTGCGCCATCTCAGTCTGTGGGCGGCGTTGGCCGCCGGGTCACTGCTCGGTGCGTGGGCCTACAGCTGGTGGCACCTGGGCGCTCTATGGGTGGTGTTCGTGGTGATGGCGGCGGCCACGGCCGTCACGTGGGCGCTGCGACGTCAGTCCACCCATGCCTGAATCATCGATTCGACGTGCGGGCTGTCGCCGGGCACGGTGATGACGAGTGCCGACGTGCTGACCTCGTAGCTGGTTCCGCCGTTGACTGCGGTGAAGGTGTTGCCCGAACGGGTTGGGTAGTCGATCTCGATGGATCCGCCGTCGGCCGAACCCTTGTAGTAGTTGCGGCCGACCTGAGATCCGACCTGGCAGACGACGATCTGGGACCGATCGGTGTAGCCGATGAAGACCGCGGCGTCGTCGGCGTTGCATCGCGCAGACGATCCGGCGAAACCCTGCCAGTCCGCCCCCGACACCGTCGGCCACGAATGCGAGGTCGTTGGCGGCGGCGCGACGGTCGGGGCCCGATCCTGCGCCGTGGGCCCCTGTGTCGGCTGCTGGGTGACGGTCACCGTCGAACCCGACTGCTCCGGCTTCGGCGACGCGGACTCGCTCGACGATCCTGCGGTCGCAGTCTCGTCCGACTGCGAGTTCGCGTAAACGAGGGCGCCCGTGACACCGCCGATCAGCACGAGCACCCCGACGATGATCGCGACGATCACGGCGGGCGACGCCCAGGGCGAGCGCTGAGGCCCTTGGGGCGGAGTCGGGTACGTCATCGGTTGCGGTCCTCCCTGAGTTCGACAGTCGCGACCTCGTCCAGCGCGCTCTCGAGTTCCGCCGACACGTCGGCGCGTATGCGCCCAACACTAGTACCTGCGGCGGGACGGGTCAGTTGGCCGTAGATCTTCACCTTCGGCTCCGTGCCGCTCGGCCGTACGAACACGCGGAGTCGGCTGGTGGAGTTGCGCGACCCCACCAACTCCACTCCGTCGGTCCGCAGCCCGTCCTCGCGCGTCGCGTAGTCGACAGCGCCTACGTCGAAGCCCGCGAGGACCCGCGGCGGCTCGGCGCGGAGCCGGGACATGAACGCGTTGATCTGTGCGGGGTCCTCGAAGCGGAGGGAGCGTTGCGCGGTGACATACACGCCGCGTCGTTCGGCGAGCCGATCGAGCGCGACCGCGAGTCCGCCGCGCCCAGCCCACTCCTGTGCGATGCGGGCACAGGCGAGCGCCGCGCTGATCCCGTCCTTGTCGCGGACCGCGTCGGGGTCGACGCAGTGGCCGATCGCCTCCTCGTACGCGTAGACGAGCGGTTCGCCAGCCCGCACAAGCCATTTGAAGCCGGTGAGCGTGCGGCGAGCGTCGGCACCGCGGGCGAGCGCGTCGTCGTGCATCAGCGTGCCGGAGACGATGGAGCTCGCGACGACCGGACGTGTTCCGCCGCGTGCGAGCGCCTCGTCGAGGATCGCCGCGCCGAGCAACGCACCTGTCTCGTCGCCGGTCAGCATTCGCCACGTCCGCCCGTCGGACACGCCGACAGCGCAGCGGTCGGCGTCTGGGTCGAGCGCGATAGCCAGGTCGGCGTCGACGCGTGCCGCGGTCGCCAGCAGGAGGTCGGCAGCGCCCGGCTCCTCAGGGTTGGGGAATGCAACGGTCGGGAAGTCCGGGTCGGGGGCGAACTGCTCGGGCACCGGGTGGACGTCGGGGAATCCGGCGTCGCGCAGCGCGTCGACGACGAGGGTTCCGCCGACGCCGTGCATCGCGGTCACAGCGATGCGGACGTTTGGGCCGTCGAATGCCGGGAACCGGACGCGGAGCCGCGCGAGGTAGTCGTCGCGGACCCGATGCGCCCGCGCGTCGGGTTCGACAGAGATCCGCGATACATCGGCGCTGACGGCGCGGATGGCCTGTTCTATCGCGCGGTCGGCGGGTTCGACGAGTTGCGCTCCACCGTCGAGATACACCTTGTAGCCGTTGTCCCCGGGCGGGTTGTGGGATGCGGTCACCATCACCCCGGCGACGGCGTCGAGGGCACGGCACGCGAAGGAGACGAGCGGTGTCGGACCCGGATCGGGGAGTGCGATGACGTCGAATCCGCACGCGGCCAATACTTCTCGTGTGGCGGCAGCGAACTCTTCGGAGCCGTGCCGTGCGTCGCGTCCGACGACGACGGTTCCGCCCGCGTGCCCGTTCGCGGTCAGCCAGGCGGCCAGACCTGCCGTCGCCCGCGTCACGGTTCGCACGTTCATTCCGTCTGGGCCGTCGTCGACGGGGCCGCGCAGGCCCGCGGTGCCGAACGTGAGCATCAGTTGCGGCCGCCGATCTCGCGAATCACCGACGCGAGGAGTTCACCCATCCGCGCGGCAGATGCGCGGCCGACGGCGAGGACTTCCGCGTGATCGAGCGCCTCACCGGTGATGCCGGCCGCGAGATTCGTCACCAACGAAAGGCCGAGGACGTCGAGGCCCGCTGCCCGCGCGGCGAT
Source organism: Gordonia abscondita (assembly GCF_032711245.1). GTDB lineage: Bacteria > Actinomycetota > Actinomycetes > Mycobacteriales > Mycobacteriaceae > Gordonia. The sequence continues at coordinate 310,273 of NZ_CP128986.1, read as the reverse complement.
CGTCTCGTGAACTGTCGACATGCCGACGAGGTCGGCGCCCATCACGTCGAGCATCTTGATCTCGGCGGGCGTCTCGTACTGGGGGCCAGGCAGCCCCGCGTAGACGCCTTCGGAGAGGGTCGGGTCGATGCGCCGAGCTACGGCGCGCAGGGCGGGCGAGTAGGCGTCGACCATGTTCACGAAGTGTGCGCCATGCAATGGCGATCGGCCGGTCAAGTTGATCTGGTCGGCGATCAAGACCGGCTGGCCGACGGACATGTAGGGGCGGATGCCGCCCGCCGCATTCGTCACGACCACCGTGTGGACGCCAGCCGCGGCGGCCGTCCGGATCGGGTGAACGACCCGCGCCAAATCGTGTCCTTCGTAGGCGTGAACCCGACCGAGCATGACGAGCACCCGGACGCCGTCGACGTCGATCGACGCGACGGTGCCCGCGTGGCCCTGCGCCGACGGCGGCGCGAAGCCTGGGAGGTCGAGCATGCTGACCTCGGCAGAGGGCGTGCCGATGGCGCGGGCCGCGGGCGCCCACCCCGATCCGAGGACGACCGCCACATCGTGTCGGGGGCAAGCGGTCTGGGCGGCGAGGGCGTCGGCGGCCGCGGCCGCTGCGGAGTCGGGGTCGATGGTCGGATCCATGTGACAACCCTAAGATAAGGTTTTCAGCTATGCCGTACTTGAACGTGACCGACGACGCTGCTGAACTGTTCCTCGGAACCCTGGGCGTCGAACTGGACGAGTCCAATCCGGAGAACCGCTTCGCACTGGCGTGGCTCGACCACGTGACCGCGCTCCTCGACGAGGCGTTCGCCGCCCGCAAACCGTTGATCGTGTCGGCGACCGGCAAGTTCTTCTCCAATGGCCTCGACACCGACTATGTCGCCGCCAACGCGGGTGAACTGCCCGGCTACTTGGACACCATCCACCAGTTGTACGCGAAGATTCTGACCGCTCCGGCTCCGGTGATCGTCGCGATCAACGGCCACGCCTTCGGCGGCGGCGCGATGCTCGCGATGTGCGCTGATTACCGTCTGATGCGCTCTGATCGCGGGTACTTCTCGCTGCCCGAAGCCGCGCTGAACATGCCGTTCACCCGCGGGATGGCCTCGCTGATCCGCACCCGCATGTCGGACGCGACCGCGACCGAGGCGATGCTGACCAGTCGACGGTACGGCGGCGACGACGCGCGGGCCGCAGGCATCGTCGAAGAGTCCGTCCCCGCGGACGCGCTGCTCGCCCGAGCCCGTGAGGTGGCGCGCGAACGCTCGCCGCTGGTCGGCGACAACCTCTCCACCATCAAACGCGGACTGCGCCTTCCGCTCCTGGAAGACTTGAACACGGCGACCCCGGTCACGCTTCTCTGATGCTGCCCGTCATCTCCGAATGGTTGGACGCCAACCTTGATCGAGTGATCGGCTGGCGGCGCGAACTACATGCGTCGCCAGAGCTGTCGATGCAGGAGACGAAGACGACGGCGACCGTCGTCCGCATCCTTACCGAGGCCGGGCTCGCTCCGCGCGTCCTACCCAAAGGCACGGGTGTCGTCTGTGATCTGGGGCCAACCGACCGGCCACTCATCGGGCTGCGGGCCGACCTCGACGGTCTGCCGGTCCCGGAGCAGACGGGACTGCCATTCGCCTCCCGCAACGAGGGCGTATCCCATTCGTGTGGACACGACGCGCACTCGGCGATCCTGATGGGCGTTGGGCTTCTACTCGCCGAGATCGATCGTGACGGCGGTCTGCCGTTCGGGGTCCGACTCCTGTTCCAGGCAGCGGAGGAGGTGATGCCCGGCGGCGCGCTCGACGCCATCGACGCCGGAGTCACCGACGGACTGGGCCGCATCTTCGCGCTGCACTGCGACCCGCATCTGCAGGTCGGGACCGTCGGACTGCGGGCGGGGCCGCTGACGTCTGCCGCCGACCGCGTCGAGGTGCATCTGCACGGACCGGGCGGACACAGTTCGCGGCCGCACTTGACCAACGACCTGGTGTACGCGATGGGCGCGATCATCACTGGAGTTCCGGGAATCCTGTCGCGACGCATCGATCCGCGATCGGGCACTGTCGTCACGTGGGGCGCGGTCCATTCGGGCAATGCGCCGAACGCCATCCCGCAGGAGGGACGGATGCGGGGTACCGTCCGCACCGGCGACCACGACACCTGGCAGAAGTTGGAACCGTTGGTGCGCAGCGTGATCGGTGAGATCGCCGCACCGCTCGGCGTCGCCTGCGACATCACTTACTTCCGCGGCGTGCCGCCCGTGGTGAACGAGGCCGACAGTGTTGCGCTGTTGCGGCGCAGCGTCGAGGCACTCGGTCCCGGCGCCGACGTCGACACTCCGCAGTCGGCGGGCGGGGAAGACTTCGCCTGGTATCTCGAACGGGTTCCCGGTGCGATGGCGCGTCTCGGCGTGTGGAGCGGCTCCGGTCCGATGTGCGACCTGCACCAGCCGAACTTCGACATCGACGAGCGTGCGCTCGGCATCGGCATCGCTGTGTTGGCCGGAGCCGCACTCGGCGTGTGACCGGCCACGTCTGCATTACCAGCACGTATACGGTATCTACTCGGCGGAAATCGCCGATCAGGACTGAATACGTGCTAGTAATGCGGCGCCGCGAGGACCGTCAGTCGTCGTCGAGCGGTGCGTCGGGGCCAGGCCCCACATTGCGGGCCTCGTGCAGGCGGAGCCGTTCGACGTAGTCGGCTGGTGCGCCGGCGACTTCGGCGGCGTCGGCCATCACGCCGAGATAGCGTGCCGACGGCAGCCCGCCCTCATACCCGTCGATCACGTACAGCCAGGCCAGGACCGGGCCGTCGGCAGTGTTGACACGGGCGCGGATCTTGCGGTGGACGCCGAGTTCAGTGCCCTCCCACCGGTCGAGGTTCTTCTCATCCTCGGGCGGAACGTCGTACAAGACGACGAAGACGCATGCGCCGGGGTCATCGCGGTCCTCGGTGACGGTCGCGAGCGAGCCCTCCCAGCCGATGTCGTCACCGGCGAAGGTCAGCCGCCATCCTTTCAACCACCCCGTCGACGACATGGGGGAGTGAGGGGCCCGCTGCAGCATCTGCGCGGGATCCATGTTCGAGGCGTACGCGGCGTAGATCGGCACGGGCCCAAGCCTATGCGCTCACGCAATGCGTCGCAGCCGTGACCCGGCTAAGTTTGTACAGTCAGCCCCGCCAGATCAGCAATTGGGGCTCATCAGCAATAGGAGAGTGTCACTGTGTCCAGAATCGTGATCATCGGCGGAGGCCCCGCGGGCTACGAAGCGGCTCTGGCGGGAGCGGCATACGGCGCCGACATCACGATGATCGACGCCGACGGACCCGGTGGGGCATGCGTCCTGTGGGACTGTGTGCCATCTAAGACGTTCATCGCGTCGACCGGTATCCGCACCGACGTCCGACGCGCACGCGACCTCGGCGTCCACGTCCAGGTGGACGTATCGGCCATCGATCTGCCGCGCATTCACCAGCGTGTGAAGGATCTGGCGTTCGCTCAGTCCGCCGACATCCGTGCCCGTCTGACGAGCGAAGGCGTGAAGATCGTCGCGGGGCGGGCGCGTCTCGCGCAGGCACAGCCAGGCATCGGCGCGCACACGGTTATCGCGACGGCGCCGGACGGCACCGAGCAGGAGTACGAGGGCGACGTCGTCCTGATCTCGACCGGTGCGTCGCCGCGTGTCCTGCCGTCGGCGGTACCCGACGGCGAACGCATCCTCAACTGGCGCCAGCTGTACGACCTGCAGGTGCTGCCCGAGCATCTGATCATCGTCGGCTCGGGGGTCACCGGTGCCGAATTCGCGCACGCCTACACCGAACTCGGAGTCAAGGTGACGCTGGTGTCCAGCCGTGACCGGGTGCTGCCGCATGAGGACGAGGATGCTGCGCTCGTCTTGGAGGACGCGTTCTCCGAGCGTGGTGTGACGCTCATCAAGCATGCGCGCGCCGACCAGGTGACGCGCGACGCCGACAGCGCCACCGTGCATCTCGCAGATGGCCAGCAGGTGACCGGATCGCACGTGCTGATGACGGTCGGCTCGGTGCCGAACACCGACGGTCTCGGACTCGACGCCGCGGGGATCGTCACCGATCGCAGCGGCTACATCACCGTCGACCGAGTGAGCCGTACATCGGTGCCCGGCGTCTACGCGGCGGGCGACTGTACGGGTCTGCTGCCGCTGGCGTCGGTCGCCGCCATGCAGGGCCGTATCGCGATGTACCACTCGTTGGGCGAAGGCGTCAGTCCGTTGCGGCTCAAGACGGTCGCGTCGGCCATCTTCACACGCCCGGAGATCGCGAATGTCGGGGTGTCTCAGAAGGCGATCGACGCGGGCGAGTATCCGGCCCGCACCGTGATGCTTCCGCTCAAGACGAACCCGCGCGCCAAGATGAGTGGGCTGCGGCGCGGCTTCGTCAAGATCTTCTGCCGTCCCGCGACGGGGGTGGTGATCGGCGGTGTCGTCGTCGCGCCGAACGCGTCTGAGCTGATCCTGCCGATCGCATTGGCGGTCGAGAACAAGCTGCAGGTGTCCGAGGTCGCGAACACCTTCTCGGTGTATCCGTCGCTGTCCGGGTCCATCGCCGAAGCGGCGCGCCAACTGGTGCGCCACGACGATCTGGACTGACGGGAGTTGGCTTCCTGGTCTGAGCTGGCTGCCCGCGAACACCGTGCATCGGTGATCGTCCTCGCGGGCGGGGTGGCTCTCTACGCGATCAACGTCTATCTGACGACGAGTCTGCTGCCGAACGCCGTTGTCGACATCGGCGGTGAAGAGCTGTACTCGTGGACGATGACGGTGTTCCTCGTCGCATCCGTCATCTCGTCGATGTTGGTCAGCCGGGTGCTGTCGCGCTTCGGCGCACGCTGGTCGTATGTGGCCGGTTTCGTGGGCTTCGCCGTGGGCACCGTGATCGCGGGCGCGGCGCCGACGATGGTCGTGATGCTTGTCGGACGCGGTGTGCAGGGCTTCGCGGGCGGGATCCTCGTCGGACTCGGTTTCGCGGTGGTACGGACCGTGCTGCCGGCCCGACTGTGGCAGCGGTCGATCGCGTTGATGTCGGCGATGTGGGGCGTCGGGAACGTGATCGGCCCGATCGTCGGCGGCTTCTTCGCGCAGATCGGCGCGTGGCGGGCGGCGTTCGCCCTGCTCGCGGTGATCGCGGCCGCGTTGGTGGCACTGACCTTCCGAGCGCTGCCCGCGGGCACGGGGGAGGCGTCGTCGGACGCGGTCCCGTGGGGTTCGCTCGTGCTGTTGACGGGTGCGGCGGCCGCGGTGTCGATCGCGTCGATAGTCGACGGATCCGCGACCGTGATCCTCCTGGTGGTCGCACTGCTGGCGGGTGTCGCGTTCGTATGGCACGAGCGCGGCGCGGCTAATCGGGTGCTGCCGGAGATGACGTATCGCGGCCGGTCACCGCTGCGGTGGATCTATCTCGGCATCATCGTCCTCGCGATGGTGTCGACGGTCGAGATGTTCATCCCGCTGTTCGGCCAACGGATCGGCGGCCTCGGGCCGCTCGCCGCGGGACTATTGGGTGCGGCGATCTCGTGGGGGTGGACTGTCGGCACGTTGTCGAGTAGCGGCGCCGAGTCCGATCGGATGCGCCGCGCCGTCCGGGTCGCCGGTCCGTTGATTCTCGCGGCCGGGCTCGGCGCTTACGGCCTGCTCCAGGTGAACGATCCATCGGTGTGGGTGATCGTCGGTTGGTACGCGACCTTGCTGTTCGCAGGTACCGGTATCGGCATGGCGATCTCGCACTGGTTCACTGCGGGGATGCGGGTCAGCACCGACGAGGCGGAGGCCGCGCAGGCGTCCGCGGGACTTAACACGAGCCAGCTGATCGCGAACGCTTTCGGTTCGGCGATCGCTGGCGTCCTCGTCTCGCTCGGCGGCCCAGACGTCGTCGGCTCGGCACGCGTGCTGACCTTCGGCTTCGCCGCGCTCGCGTTGGTCGGCGTAGTCGTCGCATTCCGGGAGTTCGTTGCCGCGAAGTCGTGGCGGGTCGAACCTGCCCGCGCGGAGCACGACGTGCAGTTGTGAGCCGTCAACCCTCTCGTTGGTGTCACCCACTGACACCAACGAGAGGGTAAGCATCACGCCGCGAGTAGTGCGTCGATCTGATTGATGGCACCCGACGCGCCTTCGACGATGCCCATGTCGAGGACCTTCTGCAGTTCGTCGGCACTCGTGTACGTCGCCGCGTAGACGGCGCGGGTCCCATGGTCGGTAGCCGAGAACGTGTAGGTGTTCACCGAGACCGGCATCGCGTCGACCGGGTTGAGGTCGGCGTCGGCGAATCCGTCGCGGAACGTGAACGACGACGTCGCGTCGATCGTGATGAACTCCCACCAGCCGCCGAACTTCTCGCCGTCGGGCGACGTCATGTAGTAGGTGGCGCGCCCGCCGGGCGTGAAGTCGTGCTCGACGAACGTCGCGGGGTAGGTCGGCGGGCCCCAGATCTGCTCGAGGCGACGCGGGTCGGCGTAGACCTGCCACACGCTTTCGACGGGTGCGGCGAACTCCGCGGTGATCGTGAGGGTGAGAGCTTCGGTGTCGGTGGTGACGTCGATGACGGGCATGGTGTGCTCCTAAGTGTGGAATGCGTTGCGTTTCAGTTGTTCTCGGACTCGTCGACGGCGAGGAGTTCGTCGATCCTGGCGATCCGGCCGCGCCAGATCTGTTCGATGTCGCTCAGCATCGAGGACACCGATCGCACAGCCGCCACGTCGCCGGACGCCAATTGCCTGCGCCCGTCCCGTCGTTTGGTGAGCAGACCCGCCTTCTCTAGGACTGCGACGTGCTTCTGTACCGCGGCGAAGCTCATGTCGTACTTCTCCGCCAGCGTGCTGACCGAGTGCTCGCCGGCCAGGACGCGACGCAGGATGTCGCGGCGTGTCCGGTCCGACAGAGCGTGGAACAGTGCGTCTGCTCTGTCCTCGTCGCTCTCGGCCATGTCTTAAACATACAACTAAATGGTTGTATGTCAAGGCTGGGGCGACGTCGTTACCTCCCGCGGCGCGTCGTGACGTGCTGTGTGTGGCTTACGCCAGCCCGAAGCTGTGTTCCACCGCCTGATTCCAACCGGCGAACAGCGCGGTGCGCTGCTCGCCCGGCATCTGGGGATCCCAGCGCCCGCCCTCGGCCCAGTTGGCGCGAATGTCGTCCGTCGACTCCCAATAGCCGACGGCGAGCCCCGCCGCATACGCAGCACCGAGAGCGGTCGTCTCGTTGACGACAGGTCGGACTACGGGCACGTCGAGGATGTCCGACTGGAATTGCATCAGTAGTTCGTTCAACACCATCCCGCCGTCGACCTTCAAGGTGTTCAAAGCGACGCCCGAGTCGGCTTCCATTGCCTCGATGACCTCACGAGTCTGGTACGCACTCGCCTCCAGGACAGCGCGGGCGATGTGGTTGCGGTTCGCGAACCGAGTGAGGCCGACGATGACGCCGCGCGCGTCCGGCCGCCACCGCGGCGCGAACAGTCCAGAGAAGGCCGGTACGAAGTAGACGCCGCCGTTGTCGTCCGCGGCCCGCGCCAACTCTTCGACCTGAGCGGCGTTCGAGATGAGCCCCAGATTGTCGCGCAGCCACTGGACGAGGGAGCCGGTCACCGCGATCGACCCCTCGAGTGCGTAGCGGGCATCATCGTCACCGATCCGGTAACAGACCGTCGTCAGCAGACCGTGATCGGAGTAGACGGGTTCGGTACCCGTGTTGAGCAGCAGGAAGTTGCCGGTGCCGTACGTGTTTTTCGCCTCGCCCGGGTCGAGGCACGCCTGCCCGAACATCGCAGCCTGCTGGTCGCCGAGTATCCCTGCCAACGGGACACCGGGCAGTGCGCCCTCCGCGCGAAGTGGCGCGATGACCTCCGAACTGCTGCGGATCTCCGGCAGCATCGACACCGGGATGCCCATCTCGGCGCAGATCTGGTGATCCCACGCCAACGTGCGCAGGTCCATCAGCATGGTCCGCGACGCGTTCGTCACATCGGTCACGTGGAGCCCGCCGTCGACGCCGCCGGTCATATTCCAGGCCAGCCAGCAGTCCATCGTGCCGAAGGCGAGTTCGCCGCGGTCGGCACGTTCGCGGGCGCCGTCGACATTGTCGAGAATCCACCGGATCTTCGGGCCCGCGAAGTAGGCGGCGAGGGGGAGGCCAGTGCGCGTGCGGTACCGGTCGACGCCCTCGCCGCCCGCCAGCTCCTCGCACAGGGTGTCGGTCCGGGTGTCCTGCCAGACGATCGCGTTATGCACGGGCACACCGGTCGCCCGATCCCACACCACCGTCGTCTCCCGTTGGTTGGTGATGCCACACGCGACGATGTCGCCGGGAAGTAGATCGACGGCGGCCATCGCTGCCGCGGCGACGCGGCGAGTATTGCGCCAGATCTCCACCGCGTCGTGTTCGACCCACCCCGCGCACGGGAAGATCTGTTCGTGTTCGAGCTGCTCGGACGCGACCACAGCGCCCGCCCGGTCGAACACCATGGCGCGTGTGGACGTGGTCCCCTGATCGATTGCGACGACGTACTTTCCGCGTGAACTCACGGCCACAGTGTGTCATGTCACATCGTGACTGCGGCGGCCTACCTGCGTCGTAGTAGGCTCGCGCGCATGGAGACCGAGTTCAATCCGGACCGACCTGCCGACCTCACCCCCGCGTACCGGAACGAAGCGTGGCGTCGGCTGGGCAGCGAGCAGTTCGACATCGTGGTGGTCGGCGGCGGCGTCGTCGGTGTCGGCGCGGCGCTCGACGCGGCGACCCGCGGGCTGCGCGTCGCACTGGTCGAAGCCCGCGACATCGCATCGGGGACGTCGAGCCGTTCATCGAAGATGTTCCACGGCGGGCTCCGCTACCTCGAACAGCTCGAGTTCGGTCTGGTCCGCGAAGCGCTCCACGAGCGTGAACTGTCGCTGCGGCTCCTCGCGCCGCACCTGGTGAAGCCGCTGCCATTCCTCTACCCGTTGACGCGACGGATCTGGGAGCGCCCGTACGTCGCGGCGGGCCTGTTCCTCTACGACCGGATGGGTGGCGCGAAATCAGTTCCCGGGCAGCGTCACGTCTCCCGGTCAGGCGCTCTGCGCGTCGCACCGGGACTCAAGCGTCGTGCCCTCATCGGCGGCATCCGCTACTACGACACCGTCGTCGACGACGCGCGGCACAGCCTGACGTTGGCGCGGACCGCGTCGAACTACGGCGCGGTGATCCGCACGTCGACGCAGGCCGTCGGATTTCTCACCGAAGCAGACCGGATCAAGGGGGTGAAAGTCCGCGATAGTGAGACCGGGGACACCGCCGAGGTCAAGGCGCACTGCGTGATCAACGCGGGCGGTGTGTGGACCGACGAAGTGCAAGCCCTGTCGAAACAGCGCGGCCACTTCAAGGTCCGCGCATCCAAAGGCGTCCACATCGTGGTGCCGCGCGACCGGATCGTCAGCGAGTCCGCGATCATCCTGCGCACCGCGAACTCGGTGCTGTTCGTCATCCCGTGGGAGACACACTGGATCATCGGGACCACCGACACCGACTGGAACCTCGACCTCGCGCATCCGGCAGCGACCCGCAAGGACATCGACTACATCCTCGACCGCGTCAACACCGAACTCGTCACCGCGCTCACCCACGACGACATCGAAGGTGTCTACGCCGGACTGCGCCCGCTGCTGGCGGGCGAAGACGAAGGCACCTCGACGCTGTCGCGCGAGCATGCCGTCGCCGTCGTCGCGCCGGGCCTGGTGTCGATCGCGGGCGGCAAATACACCACCTACCGGGTGATGGGCGCCGACGCCATCGACGCGTGCGTCGACTACCTGCCGTCGCGGGTCGCGTCGTCGATCACCGAGCGGGTGCCACTCGTCGGCGCGGACGGATACTTCGCGCTGATCAACCAGTGCGAGCACCTAGGGCAACGGTTCGACCTGCACCCGTACCGGATTCGTCGTCTACTCAACCGGTACGGCTCGATGTTCGACGATGTGCTGCACTTCGGCGACGAAGATCCGTCACTGCTGCGACCCCTCGCCGCAGCACCCCAATATCTACGCGCCGAGATCGTCTACGCGGTCGCCGCCGAAGGCGCACTGCACCTGGAGGACGTCCTGGCGCGGCGAACCCGGATCGCCATCGAGTACAGCCATCGCGGCGTCGACTGCGCTGTCGAAGTCGCCGCACTCATGGCCCCGTTCCTCGGGTGGGACGACGCGACCGCCGCGCAAGAGGTAGCCACCTATACGGCGCGGGTCGAAGCGGAGATCGCCTCGCAGCGACAGCCGGACGACGAGTCGGCCGACGCTCTGCGCGCGGCAGCGCCGGAAGCCCGATCGGAGATCCTGGAACCGGTCCCGGTCCCGGACTGATCAACTGACGACGCGGTCGGGCTCCGGGCCGATCGTGAAGCGGCGACCACTGACCTCGTCGACGGTGATCCGCACGTAGACGGTCTTGAGCGTCGGGATCCACGGTCGCAGCGGCGCCCGGTCGGCTTCGGCGATTTCGTCAGTCCCGGACAGAATGTGTGCGGAGCCTTTGGCGATGACGCTCCACCCGACCCGGCTCGTGAACGCGTCCGTCTCGAAGCAGACGCGTTCGTTGACCGCCAGCGACGACAATTTGGTGCCCTCAGCCGTCCGCAACAAGATGGTCCCGTCGTCGACGTGCACGTTGAGAGGGTAGATCTCTGGCTGATCGTCGACGCTCACCGCGAGACGCCCGAACACGGTGCCGCTCAACAGTTCCCAGGCCTGGGCCTGGGACATCTCGGTCACTGAGTCGTTATGCGTGGTCATGAGCCTTATTCTTCGCCGCCACAGTGCCCGCCGCTAGGGACTTACGGCTGCTGGCATCGGGGACACAAGTACACGCCCCGACCGTCGAGTTCGTGGCGGACGACGGTCGTGCCGCACCTGCGGCACGGGCGACGATCCCGCCCGTACACCCACAGTTCGCGGCCCCGCGCAGTGACACCGGTAGTCGATCGATTCGGCCGTAACCGGTTGTTCCACAACAGCCGATGCGCGGTCTCTACGATCGCAGGCAGGTCGACGTCGCCCGCCCGAACCGTCGGATGGACACGGCGCAGGAAACAGATCTCGCTGCGGTACACGTTGCCGATGCCTGCGAGAAGTCGCTGGTCGAGGAGGGCGACGCCGATCGGAGTATCCGCGGACCGGGCCAGATTGGTGACGGCCGCCGCGGCGTCCCAGTCATCGCCGAGCAGATCGGGACCGAGGTGCGCGACAGCCGTCGCCGGGTCGGCGAGGACGTCGACGACGCCGAGATCGAACCCGACCGCTTCGACGTCGTCGGTGCGCAAGACGACGCGCGCCGCATAGCCTGGCCTGCGCCACCGTGTGCCCAGCGGACCGACCTGCCAGAGTCCCTCCATCTTCAGATGCGAGTGGATCGACGCGGTGCGTTCGTGTGCGGCCACGTCGACGAACAGATGCTTGCCTACCGAGCGGACGGCGGTGACCGTCCAGCCGGACAGATCGGTGGTCGCATAGCGGGGGACCCGAAAATCGGTGCGCGTCAGGGACTTTCCGGCCAATCCACTGCGGAGCCGGTGGGCGGCGGCGAATACGGTGTCGCCTTCGGGCACGCCTCAGCCCATCCTCGGGTCGTAGTTCATGCGGAGCCCGCGCGGTGTCGACGAGAAGCCGGCAGCGCTCAGCTCGCGCCCGAAGTCCGTCGACAGCACGGGTTCGCCATCGACCTGGTCGACATGGATGCGTGGCACGCGACCGGCGCGAACCGCGGCGACGACCGCCCGGGCCGCCGCCGCCAAGAGCTCGCCGTCGTCGGTGAACGTCAACACCGTCTTCCCGCCACGCTCGATGAACACGGCGAGGTCGCCCGAGACGAGCGCCACGACGGCCCCGGCTTTGCGGCCCGGCCGGTGACCGGTGTCCTCCCTCGACGGCCAGTCCAATGCCGCGCCGTACGGGTTCGCCGGGTCGGTCGATGCGAGCAGCACCGCCTCGGTTCGGCGGTCGCGGGGCACGTCGACCTCGTCGCGCAGCCGGTCGACGGTGTGCCCGGCCGCGAACTGGGCACCGCCCAGCCCATCGACGTAATAGCCGCGCCGCACCTGCCCGCTGTCCTCGAATACGGTGAGTGCCTTGTACATCCGAGAGAAGCCGCCATCGATCTCACTGACAGTCACCGCGCCCTTCGTGACGACGCCGAATCGGTCGAGCAGAATCTCACAAGTGGCGGCGGCCAGCATCGTCGCGTCAATCGTCGGACGCTGCAGCGCCGACCACCGTCCGCCGAGCAGCGGCGGGACTGCCGCGGCGACACCATCGACGCCCGCGAGATAACGCGCCGAGAGACGGGCAGTGCGCAGGCGCGGTGCCCGGCCCCGTGACGCGTGCGACGGCGACGACGGACGACTCCGCGTCGGATTCAGCGCGGCGCGGACCACCGAGAACGAGTCGTTCGTGACACGCCCGGCCCACACCAGATCCCACAACGCCGCCTGCATGGTCGGGTCGTCGGTGACCGGGGCGTCTGCGCTTGCGGCATCCCTCAGTTCGGGTGCCCGCAGCGCGTGACCACCGTCGAGGGCCGCGACGATCCGATCGTGGAGCGCCGTGAGTTCGACGTCGTCGGCGGGCCGCAGCGTGAGCGGCGCGGCATCGGAGGGGTGCAGCGCGATCCAGCCGTCCGACCCGCCGATCGAGCCGTGCCCAGACCAGGTCACCTCGCCCGCGGCGAGCAATTCGTCGAGCATCGCCGGCGAGTAGTCCCGGACCCGCGTCGGCAAGACGAGCGTCTCCCACGCCGATGCCGGGATCGGATGCCCGGCGAGCTGTTCGACGACCTCAGCGACACCCGACACCCCAGTCAACCGATTCCGCTCCACCACATGCTGCCGGTCCAGGAGGAAGCGTGAGAACGCCTGTGTCGGAACCGGTTCCACTTCGGCGCGCCCCGCAGCGAGCGAGCCGCGACGCAACTGGCCGAGCACCTCACTGTGACACCACTGCCGTTGCGGCGGCCCGTCGTACGGGACGAACTCGCCGTCCAGAACGACGCGGCGGCCGGCGAGCGCGTCGAGGGATCCGGCGACAACGGCGACCGCCATGCCGAGCGACTCGGCGGCATCGTCCACCGTGAACGGACCATGCGTGCGAGCGAAACGGTGCACCAGATCGCCGACCGGATCACCGACAGCGACGAGGAAATCGGCGGGCACCCCTAACGGGAGCGGAACACCCAGACCGTCGCGCAAGCGGGCCGCATCCTCGGCCGCCGCGAACAGTTCACGGCCCCGATGGCGCACAGCGATCGCACGCCCCGACGTCGCGAGCTCGTCGAGTGCGCCCGCCACATCGACATCATCGCGGCACCGAGCGACCACGTCGCTGACAGTAAGCGGTCCCAGCCACCGCAGCAGGTCACCGACATCCTCGGCGTCACGGGCCCGACGGTCGGGGGCGAGCCGCTGCAGGCGAGCCGTCACCGCGGCAATGACGTCAGGGTCGAGGAGCTCGCGCAGGTCGACGCGGCCCAGGAGCTGCGAAAGGAGTGCGGTGTCGAGGGCGAGCGCGGTGGCGCGACGCTCGGCCAGCGGCGCGTCGTCGTCGTACATGAACGCGCCGACATAGCCCAACAACATCGACGCCGCGAACGGCGACGGCGACGGCGTCTCGACCTCCACCACCCGAACCTTCCGCGAGCGGATCCGGGTCAACAGGTCGATCAGAGCAGGCAGGTCGTACACGTCGGCGAGACATTCGCGGACCGTCTCCAAGACGATCGGGAAGTCCGGGAACTGCGAAGCGACCGCGAGGAGTTGCGCGCTGCGCTGGCGCTGCTGCCAGAGGGGCGCGCGCCGACCCGGATCCCGCCGCGGCAACAGGAGAGCGCGGGCGGCGCACTCCCGGAAGCGGGACGCAAACATGGAAGACCCGGCCAACGCGTCCGTCACCTGATCTTCGACCCCATCCGGGTCGGCGAAGAACACGTCGGCGCCAGGCGGCACATCGTCGGTGTCGGGCAGCCGGACGATGATCCCGTCGTCCGTCGCGGTGGTCGCGCCGTCGATCCCGAGACGCGCCGACAACTGCGACGCGATCGCCGACGCCCACGGCGCGTGCACCCGCAGCCCATACGGGGAGTGCAAGACCAGCCGCCAGTCACCGAGCTCATCGCGGAACCGTTCGACCACCAGCGTGCGATCGGTGGGAAGCGTCCCGGTGGCCTCCCTCTGTTCGAGCAACAGCGACGACAGATTGCCGCGCGCACGATCAGTCAACCCCAGCCGCGCGGCCTGCTTCGCCAGCTTGTCGTCGTCGGCGATCGATCCGATGAACGCACCGATCGCGGCCCCGAGCTCGGCGGGCCGCCCCTGCGAATCACCGATCCAGAACGGGAGCCGGCCCGGCATCCCGAACGCCGGGGTCACCAGCACCCGGTCGTGCGTAATCTCCTCGATCCGCCAACTCGACGCGCCCAACGCGAACACATCGCCGACCCGCGACTCGTAAACCATCTCCTCGTCGAGTTCGCCAACCCGTCGAAGCTGACCGGAGTCGCTACCAGAACTCACGCCATCGAGCCCGCTCCCGCCCCGCCCCGCACCCGCCAAGAACACCCCGAACAACCCGCGATCGGGGATGGTCCCGCCAGAGGTGACCGCCAGCCGCAGGGTGCCGCGACGGGCAGTCAAGACACCCGCTGCGCGGTCGAAGTCCACGCGCGGGCGGAGCTCGGCGAACTCATCCGACGGGTAGCGTCCCGAAACCAGGTCCAAGACACCGTCGTAGACGTCGCGCGTCAACTCCCTGTACGGCATCGCCCTGGTGACAGTCGCATACCAGTCGTCGACATTCACATCGTGCGCGGCCGTCTCCGCAATCGTCTGCTGAGCGAGGACATCCAGCGGATTAGTCGGGACCGCGAGCGACTCGATCTCGCCGCGCCCCATACGGTCGACAGTCACCGTCGCATGAATCAGATCCGTGCGATGCTTCGGATACAGGACGCCGCGGCTGACCTCGCCGACCTGATGCCCGGCACGCCCGACCCGCTGCAAACCCGATGCGACCGACGGCGGCGACTCCACCTGCACCACCAGGTCGACCGCGCCCATGTCGATGCCCAACTCCAACGAACTCGTCGCCACGACGCACCGAACACGACCCGATTTCAGATCGTCCTCAATCGACGCCCGCTGGTCCTTACTCACCGACCCGTGATGAGCGCGCGCCAGAACCGGTGCAGCGGCTGATTCAGTGGGCCCGCTCGCTCCGCTCCCGGCGCCGGACACAGTGGGCCCGCTCGCTCCGCTCCCGGCGCCGGACACAGTGGGCCCGCTCGCTCCGCTCCCGGCGCCGGACACAGTGGGCCCGCTCGCTCCGCTCCCGGCGCCCGAACTGATCCCCGAACCCGACACGTACGACGGCATCCCGCCGGGCACCGACGGATTCCTGGTTCCAGGGTCGTGCGGTACGCCCGCGCGCGCAGCGGCAATCTCATTGAGCCGGGCAGTCAACCGTTCGGCAAGCCGCCGCGAGTTCACGAACACGATCGTCGAACGATTCTGCTCGATCTCGTCGACGATCGACTCCTCGATGAACGGCCACAGCGAACCGGCGGTCGGGGAGAACGCGTCGTCGAGGTCCGCCTCGGCAGCGGGGGCCGGCACCGGCAGATTCGCCATGTCGTCGACGGGCACCTCGACGCGCAAATCGAACGTCTTGGCTGCGCGCGGCTTCACGACAGTGCATGGCGTCGACCCGGACAGGAAGTCTGCGACGCGCTCCTCGGGCCGGACCGTGGCCGAGAGTCCGATGCGTTGCGCGCGGTCGGGCAGTAAGTCGTCGAGTCGCTCAAGGGACAGCGCCAGATGCGTACCGCGTTTGGTGGCGGCGACGGCGTGCACCTCGTCGACGATGACCGTGTGCACGCTCGTCAACGTCTCCCGCGCCGAGGACGTCAGCATGAGATACAACGATTCGGGAGTCGTAATCAGGATGTCCGGCGGGGTGCGCTGCAATGCTCGACGGTCGGCGGCCGGAGTGTCACCCGACCGCACTCCGACCGTCACAGACGGCGGCGGGGCGCCGAGTTCGGCTGCCGTGTGGGCGATTCCAGTCAGCGGTGCCGCCAGGTTCCGTTCGACGTCGACGCCGAGTGCCTTCAACGGTGAGATGTAGAGGACGCTCACCCCCGAGCGCTCGGCCTCGGGGTCGCGAGTCAGCGTGTCGATCGCCCACAGGAAAGCGGCGAGCGTCTTCCCAGACCCGGTCGGTGCGACGACCAGAGTGTCGTCGCCGTTCGCTATCGCATCCCACGCACCCGACTGCACCGGCGTGGGCCGCGCAAAAGCACCGGTGAACCAGCGGCGGGTGGCTGGCTGCATCCGGTCCAGAGCTGAGTCGGTTCTGACCACACGACCATTCAATCGCATGTCACCGACAATCCGCGTCCGGAGACACCGCAGACATCCGAGAACGCGATATTCGCCGACTTCGAGGTCGTCCGTGACCGAGTCGACGGAGCTCAGGAGTATGGTCCATCTCATCCCGGTGCGGGGAATTCGGTGAGAATCCGAAGCGGTCGCGCCACTGTGAGTTCTCGCCTGCGGGCGGGGCGAGCCAGATCACCGGCCGGGTGTACCGCCGCTACGAGCCGGACGCCCGATCCGGAGGACAGGACAAACTCACCCATGACACTCTCCGTCGTCTCACCGCAGGACGCGACACGCGCCCTCGCTCTCCCCGACGTCTCCGTCGTCAGCACCGCGCTGGTGCTGACCGCGACCGTGCTGGTCGCGGCGTTGGCCTACTACTTCCTCGGCTACGACCAAGGCGCCGTCTCCATCTTCGGTGGCGACACACATGTCCACGAGTTCATCCACGACTCACGGCACTTCCTCGGCTTCCCCTGCCACTAGAACCAGACGCAGGAGAAAACCGAACATGGAACGCAAATTCATCGGCGCAGGCCTTCTCTCCGGCCTGATCGCCGGACTTATCGCTTACGCCTACGCACGGATCTTCATCGAACCGCAGGTCGCCAAGGCCATCGACTACGAAGGGGTCCGCTCCGAAGCCGAATCGATGCTGAGCGGTGAACACGAGCACGAACACGAACTGTTCACCCGGTCTGTGCAGGAGAACATCGGCGCGGGCGTCGGCACGGTCGTCTTCGCTCTCTCGATCGGCGCGCTGTTCGCCGTCGCGTTCACCGTGGCGTGGGCGTACGTCGGGCGACGTCGTCCCTCGACCGATCCGCGTGCGCTGGCCGCCGTGCTGGCAGGCATCGCATTCGTCGCGGTCATCGCCATTCCGTTCTTCGTGTACCCGCCGAACCCGCCAGCCGTCGGCGACGAGGACACGATCGGTTCGCGGTCGAGTTCGTATCTCACGATCACAATCGTGTCGATCGTCCTCGCGATCGTGGGCGTGCTCATCGCCACATCGCTGTCGTCGCGGATCGGCGCGTGGTCATCTAGCGTCGTGGGCGCCGTCGTCTACCTGATCGGTGTGACGATCACCGCGTCGCTGCTACCGGAGTTCAAAGAGGTCCCGGGCCCGGTCATGGACGGCGACCGGATCGTCGCGCCCGGCTTCCCAGGTCAAGTGGTCGCAGACTTCCGTGTCTACGCGATCGCCAACCAAGTTCTGTTGTGGGCAGTGTTGACCACCGTGTTCATCGGGCTACTCGGCCTGATGATGCGCCGCACCCGGTCGATCTCGGTTGCAGCCGAGTCGATCTCGGCCTGAGTCGACTGTCATCGCCGCAGGCCGGACCGCACCCGAGGCGGTCGCGGCCGGCCTGCGGCAGTGGTTCAGACCCGGATGCGATGTGCGCCCGGCATCCGCGCTGTCGATGAGAAGGCCCGAACTCCGTCGCCGGAATTGTCGTAGGCGCGTGCCACCCTGCAGGTATGAAGCGGGGTGACGAGAAGCTGGTGGTGCCGAAAGACTGCGTCCTCTGGTGCCACCGCCAGCCGTATGCGGAAGCGGTCCTGGACGACTACGCCGAGGTCGACCTGGACAAGTGGAACCGGCAGTTAGAGGTCTTGCGCATCCCGGCGCGCGTCTACGCGGTGAACGCTGACGGTCGCCAGATCGAAACGGGAGTAGGGCACATCCGCCGAGGCGACCTCGACGCGGCGAGCACCACACTCGATCTCGGCCCCGACCCCGCGTTGAACAGGTTGTACCTGTGCGCTGCGTGGCTCCGCGCGCACCCGGACCGTGGCGGCTACCGGCGCTTCCTGGACGTACGCGATCCACATGACGGTCATCACCCGCTCGATCTCATCGCGCGAGCGCTCGACGCGTGTAAGGCCGAGCCCGCACTGGTCCACACCGGCGCGTTCCGCACGTGGTCGGGGTGGCCGGTCGCTCCGGGCGTCGGACACTCGCTGATGTCGTTGTACTGCTGGGCCGTTCACGGGACAAAGCCTGATCGGCCGCAACTGCTCGACAAGTTCAGTGCGGCAAGCATGATCCGTTACGGATGGATGGAGGACGGGGGAGCATCCCAGTTCTCGGTGCGGACATACGCCCGGTACTCCAACCTCATCCACCGCTGGGCGGGACAGGCAGGCACCAAGCCCGAGATCGTAGAACTCTGGCTCAACCGTGACTGGCATCGTCGCCTCGACCGCAGTGTTCGGCACGACGATCTCGCCCTGTGGTGACGACAGGTCTACATCGGCGGGGGACACGTTAGGCGCACGCTTCGCCTGGGCGCTACTGTCGTGACCAAGGTAGAACACGTTTCAATTTCTTGGAGGTCGCATGTTCGAGTGGTCTGACGAAGACCTGATGGTGCGGGACGCCATCCGCGGTTTCATAGCGAAGGAGGTCAGTCCGCACATCGAGGACCTCGAGAGCGGTGCACTCCCGCCGTACGACATCATCCGCAAAATGCTGGCGACGTTCGGCATGGACACGATGAACGCAGAGAGCCTGGACAAGGAACTGGCAGCGGAAGAGGCCGGCGAGAAGCGGGCGCCGAGCGGAGGATCGTCGAGCCTGGCAAGTTCGATGTTCCTCATCCTCAACATGGAGATGGCGGGCGTCAGTCTCGGGACGATCGGCTCGATGGGTGTGTCGATGGGGTTGACGGCGTCGACTATCCGCAGCCGCGGCACCCTCGCACAGAAGCGGCGGTGGCTGCCCGACCTGGTGACGATGCGCACGGTCGGCGCGTGGGCGATCACCGAACCCGACAGTGGCTCGGACGCACTCGGCGGTATGAAGACCACCGTCCGCCGCGACGGTGACGACTACATTCTCCGCGGTAACAAGACCTTCATCACCAACGGTCCATATGCCGACACCATCGTCGTGTTCGCCAAGTTGGACGAAGGCGACGGAATTCCGATGCGTGAGCGAAAGGTGCTGACGTTTGTGCTCGACGGCGACATGCCGGGCCTCACGCGTGGCAAGTCGTTCAAGAAGATGGGCATGATGAGCTCGCCGACCGGCGAGTTGTTCTTCGACGAGATCCGGTTGACGCCGGACCGCCTGCTCGGCGAGACCGAGGACACCGGCGCCGACAAACGTGGCGGCGACAGTGCGAAGTCGGGCTTCACCGCCGAGCGCATCGGCATCGCAGCACTCTCGCTCGGCATCATCAACGAGGCGCAGCGACTGTCGATCGACTACGCGAAGAAGCGCACGCTGTGGGGGCAAGAGATCGGCAAGTTCCAGCTCATTCAGCTTAAGCTCGCTGAGATGGAGGTTGCGCGGCTCAACGTGCAGAACATGCTGTTCGTCGCGATGGAGGCGTCGAAGGCAGGCAAGCCACCGACTCTCGCGCAAGCGTCGGCGATGAAGCTGTACTCGTCCCGAGCGGCCACCGAGGTCGCGATGGAGGCCGTCCAACTGTTCGGCGGAAACGGCTACATGGCCGAGTACAAGGTGGAACGCCTGGCGCGCGACGCGAAGTCGTTGATGATCTACGCCGGATCGAACGAGATCCAGGTGACGCACGTCGCGAAAGGGCTCCTCGCCGGCTGAGCTGTCGAAACAGAGCAGGGCCGGAGCGATAATCGCTCTGGCCCTGCTCTGTAATCGGTGTCAGACTGCCGCAGTCGCGGCGGGGACGCTCGCGCGCCGGTAGTCGAGGTAGTCGTCGACGATCTCGCCCTTGCGGAGCTGTTTGACGTCGGACGAGACGGCCATGGTCATGGTCCACGGAGCGGTTGTGCCCTGTTTGGGAAGCCGATTCAGCGCGCGCTGGACGTATCCGGCACCGAAGTCGAGGAGCGGACGGGTGTCCATCGCCGGGTCGGCCACGGCACGGACCGAGGTGTACTCACTCGCATCCATGTAGGTCAGCACGCGGCAGAAGTACTCGCACAGCAGCCCGATCTTCAGCGTCCACGACGAATTCGTGTACCCGATGGCCATGGCGAAGTTCGGGATGCCCGATAGCATCATGCCGCGATACGCGACGGTCTCCGAAAGGTCGACCGTCTCGCCGTCGACCTTGATCTCCATGCCGCCGAAGAGTTGAAGGTTGAGTCCGGTCGCGGTGACGATGATGTCAGCCTCGAGTTCGGTGCCGTCCTCCAGAAGGATTCCGCCTTCGGTGAACGTCTTGATGCGGCCGGTCTCGATCGACGCGGTGCCCTTGCTGATGGCGCGGAACAGGTCGCCGTTCGGGACCACGCACAGACGCTGATCCCACGGGTTGTACGGCGGATTGAAATGGGTGTCGATGTCGAAGTCTTTGGGCAGAAGCGCCGAATTGGTCGCTCGGATGATCTTGCGGGCGGGCTTCGGGTATCGCTGACAGAGATTGAAGACGATCTTCTGCTGCAGGATGTTCTTCTGGCGGCTCAACGCGTAGCCGCGGTCGGCGCCGAGAGCCTTCTTCATCAGGTTCGAGATCGCGTCTTCGCGGGGGAGTGGAATCACATATGTCGGCGTGCGCTGCAGCATCGTGATGTGTTCGGTCTTGTCAGCCATCGACGGGACCAGCGTGACCGCCGTCGCGCCAGAACCGATGACGACGACCTTCTTGCCCGCATAGTCGAGATCCTCAGGCCAGTGCTGCGGGTGGACCACCTGGCCGGCGAACTTCTCGATGCCCGGGAACTCGGGGGTGAAGCCTTCGGCGTAGTTGTAGTAGCCGGTACCGGCGAACACCCAGTGGGCTTGGACCACGAAGTCGTCATCCGCATCATTGCGGTGGACGGTCACATTCCACAACTGCTCGGACTCAGACCAGTCGATAGCGGTGGCGCGACGGTTGTAGACGATGGCGTCGTCGAGACCGTCGTCGGTGATCGCGTCGTGCAGGTAGTCGAGGATGCGCGGAGCGTCGGCGATCGACTGTGGGTCGCGCCACGGCTTGAACTCGTAGCCGAAGGTGTTCAGGTCCGAATCCGACCGGATTCCCGGGTACTTGAACAGACTCCAGGTGCCGCCCGCGCGGTCGCGTGACTCGATGATCGCGAAACTCTTCGACGGGTGTTCGGTGCGCAGGTAGTGGCCTGCGCCGATACCCGAGATACCCGCGCCGAGGACGAGGACGTCGAGCGGGCCGTCGGTGAGGAGGGAGTCAGGGAGCGCGGAGTCAGTGGGGGCGACGTTTGGGCGGATGGAACCGGGGTTCATGGGCTGGGTCCGTTCGGGTCGGGATCTCTTACTATCAATGGTCGTTGTTAAGATTCCACACGCGCAAGGGTAAAGAGCATCAAGTATCGCGGCTTCTAGGTGCATAATGCACCGAATGGATGTGTTTCCCAGTGATGGCCCAATCAGTCCCACTGTCGCCGAATTGATCCGCTCGGGTGTTCGAGCAGTTCTCGACGCTCCACAGGAGTGGATCGACGCCCTCGATGCCGCCGTCACCAGTGGGGCGGGCATGGAGGGCATCGTCGACGACGAGGGTCTCCTCGACGTCGCGCTGCGGATCAGCGCAGGCAACTTAGCGCACTGGGCCGCAGCCAACATGACCGACCCGGGGGCGAGAGTTCCGGTCGCAATCACCGATGAGGCGCGTGCCTACATCCGGGATCTGGCGCGGCGCGGCCTGGACTCTCGGTCGCTCGACTCATTCCGGACGGCGCAGAACGTCGCGTGGCGGCAATGGATGGAGATATGTTTCGGACTCACCGACGACCCGATGACTCTCCGGGAACTGCTCGAGGTTACCTCGACGTCTATCGCGAACTTCATCGACGACACAGTGCGCGCACTCGCGGAACTTATCGATGTAGCGCGAGCCGAACTCGGCGCAGACACACACGCCCAACGTCGAGCGGCGGTCGCGCTAGTGCTCGAAGGCGCCCCGATCGCCACAGCGCGAGCGGAGACGCAACTGCGGTACCGGCTCGACGGTCCGCATACCGCGATGGTGCTGATCGGCGACCCGGGGACGCGACCGGAGGAACTCGAAGCCGCGTGCGAGGCGATCATGGATGCGAGCGGCGCGACTCGGCGGCTGGTCGTCGTCTCCGGGGCGTCGGAGCTGTGGGTGTGGCTTCCCCGTAACGAGGTGTGCACCGACGCGGTGGCCGCGTATCCGGGTGTCCGGGTGGCGACGGGATCGGCGGGGAGCGGTCGGGAAGGCTTTCGCACCAGCCACTTCCAAGCGCTGACGGCCGCGCGGCTACTCAGGCGGTCACGGTCGCCGAGGCGGGTGGCGCGCTACGAGCAGGTGCGACTAGTCGCGCTGCTGGGTGAGGATCAGGCGGCCGCCGCCGAGTTCGTCGCGTCGACCCTCGGCGAGTTGAAGGATGCCGACGAACAGATCCTGGAGTGCGTTCGCACCTGGTTCGCCGCAGGTTGCCGGGTCAGCGAGACGGCTGCGGTGCTGTACACACACCGCAACACCGTTCTCCGTCGCCTCGCGCGCGCGGACACTCTGCTCCCGATCCCCGTGCGCGAGAACGCCGTCCACGTCGCCGTCGCCCTGGAACTGCTCGACTGGGCGGCGTGAACGCGGGCGAGCACGCGCTCAACGCCTTCGGCGTGGTCGTCGGGTCGACTCGGTTGTGGGTCTTGTTCGCTGCTCACGCAGGCCGGTACGGGACTGAGTCGCTGACGAGCTCGTCGATGTGGATGCCGTGCCCGAGCATTGGGAACGCGCGCTGCGGGCAGGCCGGGCGATCACACACTTTGCAACCGCCGCCGATGGGGACGACGGTTCGCGGATCGGCGAGGTCGATGCCCGTCGTGTAAACGAGTTCGTCGGCATGCGCCAGATCGCAGCCGAGGCCGATCGCGAACTCGGCGGCCGTCGACAGATGGCTCGGCGTGGACGCGTCGGTGGTGCGCGCCAGCCAGAAGTACTTGCGTCCGTCTGGCATCTCGGAGACCTGCGTACGGATGCGGCCCGGTGTCGAGAACGCGTCGTGGACCACCCACAGCGGACAGTTTCCGCCGACGCGAGAAAAATGGAACGCCGTCGCCGATTGCCGCTTCGAGATGTTTCCGGCCCGGTCGACCCGGACGAAGATGAACGGGATCCCGCGATCGCCTGGACGCTGCAGCGTCGACAGCCGATGGCAGACCGTCTCGAACCCTACTTCGAACCGTCGGGCGAGAAGCCCGATGTCGTAGCGGAGTTCGCGTGCCGCCGCTGCGAACCGACCGTATGGGAGCACGAGGGCTCCGGCGAAATAGCTCGCCAAGCCGACCCGAAGTACGGCTCGGGATCCTTCGGCCACGGACGATGCAGCGATCAGTGCGTCGATCTGCTCGCGTTGGGACAACAGCGCCAACTGCGTGGCCAATGCGAAGGCGCGTTGCCCGGCCGCTAGATGCCGGGCCAGCGTGACCGTCGACGACTCCGGATCGAATCGGCGCCGCGCCGTCGACGCGTCCGTCGACGACCCGATCACGACGCGTATCCCGTAGAATTCGTTGAGGTGCTCCGCTAACTGCAGGTCCAGTCCGCCGACCGTGAACCCTGCGTCGACGAACAGTCGTTCGGCGGCCGAATCCAGTTCGGCGACGTGATTGCGGCGATCGTAGAAGTAGTCGCGGACCTGCTCGAACGGGGTGACCGGGATGTCGGGGACCACAGTGTCGGCCGATCGATGGTCTTCGAGCGCCGTGGTCGCCGCGCTGAGTCTGCGATGCAGAGCGACCAGCGTCCGACCCACCGACGGCATCCGCGCGACCAACTCGGTGACCTCGGCTCGATCGGCCGGCTCGCCGTGTGCGAGGAGCGCGTCCGCAACGTCCGCGGACAGGCGGGCGTCGCCGGAATCGGCGAAGAAGTCGGCGGGCAGATCGAACGTCGACGTGAGATTCAACAGCACCGCCACCGTGATCGGACGCTGGTCGTTCTCCAACTGATTCACATACGTGGTCGACAGGTCGACGCGTCGCGCGAGAGCGGCCTGGGAGATGCCGAGGTCGGCGCGCAGTCGGCGCAGTCGTGCGCCGACGAAAGTCTTCGCCATGAAGGCAACTCTACGTCACCGCGGGTACGCAACATACGCAAATACTATTGAATAGATCCGCACAAATACGCACCTGCCAGGTCTTTTATTGACACCGCCACCGTGCGTACGGTGCAAACATGATCAGTCATGAAGTACGTACACGACGCAGCGCCGAGGACTTCCCAATTCACGAGCACCTGGCCTACAAGATTGCCCAAGTCGCGGTCGATCCGGTCGAGGTACCCGCCGACACCGCCGAGATGATCGTCAATCGAATCATCGACAACGCCGCCGTGAGCGCCGCTTCCGTGGCTCGTCGACCCGTCACGAGCGCGCGCCGTCAAGCGCAGAGCCGCCCGCTGGCAGGCGGTTCCACCGTATTCGGCATCGACGGCGAGTATGCACCCGAATGGGCTGCGTGGGCCAACGGGGTGGCCGTCCGCGAACTCGACTTCCACGACACCTTCCTCGCCGCCGAGTACTCGCATCCAGGCGACAACATTCCTCCGCTCGTCGCAGTAGCCCAGCGCACCGGCGCCCGTGGCGACGACCTGATCCGCGGACTCGCCACCGCATATGAGATTCAGATCGACCTGGTCCGCGGTATGTGCCTGCACGAGCACAAGATCGATCACGTCGCACACCTCGGACCCTCGGTCGCGGCAGGCATCGGCACCATGCTCGGTCTCGACGTCGACACCATTTACCAGGCAGTCGGCCAGGCGCTGCACCTGACCACCGCGACCCGCCAGTCGCGCAAGGGTCTCATCTCCAGTTGGAAGGCGTACGCGCCTGCTCACGCAGGCAAGATCGCTGTCGAAGCCGTCGATCGTGCGATGCGCGGCGAAGGCGCCCCCGCGCCCATCTGGGAAGGTGAGGACGGTGTGATCGCGTGGCTCCTCGGCGGCCCCGACACGCGCTACACGATTCCGCTTCCCGGCCCCGGTGAGCCCAAGCGTTCGATCTGCGACAGCTACACGAAAGAACATTCGGCCGAGTATCAGAGTCAGGCGCCTATCGACCTGGCTCGCCGGATGCGCGACAGGATCGGCGACCTCGACCAGGTCGCGTCGATCGTCCTGCACACCAGCCACCACACGCACTTCGTGATCGGCACCGGTTCGAACGATCCGCAGAAGTTCGATCCGACTGCCAGTCGCGAGACGCTCGACCACTCGGTCATGTACATCTTCGCCGTGGCGCTGCAGGACGGCGACTGGGACCACGAGCGCTCGTACGTGCCCGCCCGCGCCGCGCGTCCCGACACCGTCGAGCTCTGGAACAAGATCTCCACCGTCGAAGACCCAGAGTGGACGCGCCGATACCACTCGAGCGACCCGAACGAGAAGGCATTCGGCGCCCGCGCAGTCGTCACCCTCAAGAGCGGTGAAGTCATCGAAGACGAGCTCGCCGTCGCAGACGCCCACCCACTAGGCGCTCGGCCGTTCGCGCGCGAGCAGTACCTCGCGAAGTTCGCACGCATGGCCGACGGCGTCGTCGACCCCGCCGAGCAGGCACGTTTCACCGCCGCAGCCATCGGGCTCGACTCGCTGGCCTCGGCGGGGCTCGGCGGACTCAACGTCCGCGTCCTCGACGCGACCCTCGCCTCGGCCCCCACGACCGGCGAAGGCATCCTCTGATGGCGGACCAGACTGCATCGGCGGCCCAGACCGGTGGCCTCTTCAGTTCCGGCGTGAGCGACGCCGACAAGCGGGCCACACTGCGCAGTGCCCTCGACTCGGGCGAGCTGCAGCGGTGGCCGGGCGCGTTCAGCCCGCTCGTCGCGAAGATCGTCGCCGACGCGGGCTTCGAAGGCGTCTACGTCTCCGGCGCCGCCCTCGCCGCCGACCTCGGGCTGCCCGACATCGGGCTGACGACTCTCACCGAAGTCGCGACGCGCGGCGGGTCCATCGCCCGCGCTACCGACCTGCCGACGCTGATCGACGCCGACACCGGGTTCGGCGAATCCATGAGTGCCGCCCGCACCATCACCACGCTCGAGGATGCAGGTCTGGCCGGCTGCCACTTGGAAGACCAGGTGAATCCGAAGCGGTGCGGCCACCTCGACGGCAAGGAAGTGGTCCCCGTCGACGACATGCTGCGCCGCATCGCCGCCGCGGTTGGCGCCCGCCGCGACCCGAATTTCATCATCTGCGCGCGCACCGACGCCCGCGGCGTCGAAGGGCTCGACGCGGCGATCGACCGGGCAAAAGCCTACGTCGACGCGGGCGCCGACCTCATCTTCACCGAGGCGCTCGCCGACGCACGAGAGTTCGAGACCTTCGGTAAAGCGGTCGACGCGCCGCTGCTCGCCAACATGACCGAGTTCGGCAAATCAGAGCTGCTCACCACCGATACGCTCCGCGATCTCGGTGTCAATGTGGTGATCTACCCAGTCACCACATTGCGGCTGGCGATGGGCGCCGTCGAATCCGGTCTGGCCGCCATCGCCGAGACGGGCACACAGGCCGGAACGCTCGACGCGATGCAGCACCGGTCCCGGCTATACGAATTCCTCCGATACTCCGACTACAACGCCTTCGACCAGAACCTCTTCACCTACACCCGACCAGGGAAGTGACCCCATGAGTACAGAAGCCACCCCGACGATCTACAAGGGTCTCGCGGGCGTCGTCGTCGACACGACCGCCGTCTCCAAAGTGGTGCCCGAGACCAACTCGCTGACCTACCGCGGCTACGCAGTGCAGGAACTGGCCGCAAACTGTTCGTTCGAGCAGGTCGCCTACCTCCTCTGGTACGGAGAATTGCCAACCGACGCGCAGTTGGCGCAATTCACCCAGCGTGAGCGGGCGAGCCGTCGCCTCGACAGGTCTGCGCGGGCGGTCCTCGTGCGTACGCCGGACACATGTCACCCGATGGACGTGGTTCGCACGATGATCAGCTATCTGGGTACCGAGGATCCGGACGAGGACTCCACCGACCCGGCGACGCTGATGGCCAAGGCACAGCGGATGTTCGCGATTTTGCCGACCATCGTCGCCGCCGACCTGAGGCGACGTCGCGGTCTCGATCCGATCGAGCCGCATCACGCGCTCGGCTACGCCGAGAACTTCCTGACCATGTGCTTCGGCGAAATCCCGGATCCGGTTGTCGTCCGTGCCTTCGAGAAGTCGATGATCCTGTACGCCGAGCACAGCTTCAACGCGTCGACCTTCTCGGCGCGTGTGGTCACGTCCACCGGATCGGACATGTACAGCGCGGTCACCGCAGCGATCGGCGCACTCAAAGGCTCGCTGCACGGTGGTGCGAACGAAGCCGTCATGTACGACATGATCGAGATCGACACCGCCGACCGCGCCCGATCATGGCTGGCGGCGAAACTCGCCGCCAAAGAGAAGGTGATGGGCTTCGGTCACCGCGTCTACAAAAACGGTGACTCCCGAGTCCCCACCATGTACGACGCACTTGTCGAAGTGTCCGAGCACCTCGGGCGCGACAAGTGGCTGCGCATCTACACCGAACTCGAAGACGAGATGTCTTCGCGCACAGGAATTTTGCCGAACCTCGACTTTCCGACGGGCCCGGCCTACCACCTGATGGGCTTCGACATCGGTGCGTTCACTCCGATTTTCGTGATGAGTCGGATCACCGGCTGGACCGCACACATCATGGAGCAGGCCGCGTCCAACGCGCTGATCCGTCCGCTGTCCGCGTACAACGGCCCGCAGCAGCGCCGCGTCCCCGCGTAAGGGGCGGGCCGTCTACATCATGTGACGCAGGCACCGGTGCGTCCGCGACGGTGACCTGAGATTCCCCGCTCAGCTCCAACACCGGTCGTGGAGCCGGTGCCGGTACCGAGCGGGGAATCTGTGGTCAACGCACGGCGTGCGCGGCGGTGACCATGTTGGTCAGCGCCTCGGCGACCTCGTCGGTCGTCCGGGTCTTGAGACCGCAATCCGGGTTCACCCACAGGCGGTCCGCCGGAACGGCGGCGAGCGCCTCACGCAACGATGCGGTGACCTCGGCTGCGGCGGGCACGCGCGGCGAGTGGATGTCGTAGACACCCGGACCCACCTGGTTGGCGAAACCGATTCCGTTGAGATCGGCGAGGACCTCCATGTGCGAGCGTGCTGCCTCGATCGACGTTACATCGGCGTCGAGGTCGGCGATCGCACCGATGACCTCGCCGAACTCCGAATAGCACAGGTGCGTGTGGATCTGGGTGGCGTCGGCGACACCGGCCGTCGACAGGCGGAACGCGGTGACGGCCCACGCCAGGTACGCCTCACGATCGGCCGCACGCAACGGCAACAGTTCGCGGAGCGCGGGCTCGTCGACCTGAATGATCGCTGCACCCGACCGCTCGAGGTCGACGGTCTCGTCGCGGATCGCGAACGCCACCTGATTCGCAGTGTCGGCGAGCGGCTGGTCGTCGCGCACGAACGACCACGCGAGGATCGTCACCGGACCGGTGAGCATGCCCTTGACCGGTTTGGCCGTCAACGACTGGGCGTATGCGATCCACTCGACGGTCATCGGGGCCGAACGGACCACGTCGCCGAAGAGGATCGGCGGCCGCACACAACGCGAACCATACGACTGGACCCAACCGTTAGCGGTCGCGAAGAAGCCGTCGAGCTGCTCCGCGAAGTACTGGACCATGTCGTTGCGCTCGGGTTCGCCGTGCACGAGGACGTCGAGCCCGACCTTCTCCTGAAGCGCGACGACGTCGGCGATCTCGGCCCGCATGCGCCGCGTGTATTCGGCCTCGTCGATGGCTCCGGTGCGCAACGCCTGACGGGCCTTGCGGATGTCCGTGGTCTGCGGGTATGAGCCGATCGTCGTGGTCGCGAGCGCAGGTAGATTCAGCGCCGCGTCTTGAACAGTGCGCCGCGTGGCCGAATCCGGGCGCGTCCAATCGGCCGACGACAGCGCGGCCAGACGGTTGCGGACCGAGTCGATGTACAGACGAGGATCGCCCGCACGACTCGCCAAGGCCGCGGACGCGGCGTCGAACGCCTCGGACTCGCCGTCGCGACCGTTCGCGTACCCGCGAGCGAGGGCGACGACCTCATCGTGCTTCTCGCTCGCGAACGCCAGCCAGCCGCGGAGCACCTCGTCGAGACCGTCCTCGCCCGCCAGGGTGTACGGCACATGCACAGTGGAGCACGACGTAGAGACGGCCAGCGAGCCGACCGATCCGCGCAGCGATTCGAGTGTGGCGAGTGCGGCGTCGAGGTCGGTGCGCCACACATTGCGCCCGTCGACGACACCGGCGACAACGACCTTGTCGCCGAGCCCGGCCGCAACGACGCTCTCTGGCCCGCCGGCGACGAGGTCGACGCCAACGGCCTCCACATCGGTTGCGGCCAGCGCGGCGAGGGACTCGCGGGCATCACCGAAGTACGTCTGAACCAGGATCGCCGGACGCACCGCCACCGCTGACAACGTCGCATACACCTTCCCGGCGCGGCCCGGAAGGTCGTCGGCGGCATCGGTCACCAGGATCGGCTCGTCGATCTGAACCCACTGCGCTCCGGCCTCTGCGAGCCGTCCCAAGAGATCGGCGTATAGGGCGACGACCTCGTTCAGACGCGTCAACGGCGCGTCCGCACCGTCGACGGCCTTCGACAGTGCGAGGAACGTGATCGGGCCGATGACCACCGGCCGTCCCACGACACCGTCGGCCGATGCTTCGGCCAGTTCGGCGAGAACCTTCGTCGCATCGAGCGCGAACGATGTGTCCGGGCCGATCTCGGGGACGATGTAGTGGTAGTTCGTGTCAAACCACTTCGTCATCTCCAATGGCGCGACGCTGTCGGCGCCGTCGTGCGCAGGTCCACCGCGCGCGGCGGCGAAGTAGCGGTCCAGCCGATCGCTGATCGCCGCGGTGCGCGGCGGTAGCGCGCCGAGCATCACCGCGGTGTCGAGGACCTGGTCGTAATAGGAGAACGTGTTGATCGGCACCGAATCGATGCCTGCTGCGACGAGAGCGCGTCGGCTTTCCCGTCGCAGATCTGCGGCGACGGTTTCGAGTGCGGTGCGGTCGGACCGTCCCGCCCAATAGCCTTCGACGGCGCGTTTGAGTTCCCTGTTCGCGCCGATTCGGGCGGTACCGGGGACGGTCGCGGTGAACGGTGGTGCGGTTTGTGTCGTCGTGTCGACGGACATGTGTGCTTCTTCTCCTGCAAACAGTGTTGACGACCGTCGCCCGACAGGAGATGCGTTCGGGCCCGGGTACGAGGAATGCTCGAACCCGGGGACCGGAGTCATCGCCTGATCCACGAGGCGGACAGCCACCGAGCGCGGCGCGCCCGGTACCACAGGCAGGTCTTCGGGCTTGTCGGCGTGCGCAGAGCGCTCCTACTGGTCGTCGCTTCCCAGACCCGGTTCACGGGTCCAGTGCATGTGACGGCGGTCGTTCCGACATACCGCTGCGGGTCAGCTCCGGAGTCTCACCGGATTCCCTCTTTCGACGCCCGGAACGACGAATCGCCGGGCGAACCTGTTGCGGGGCCGAGTCTAACGATGCGGCAGCACTTTTTACATTCGCGAGATTGCGTGCGTTAAACCCTGGCGTCGAGCGGTGTGGCCCCGTCATTGGGTCGGCCCGCGTCACCCGCCTTCGCTAACCGCTTCGCGGCGTCGAATTCGGCGTCGATCTCAGGGTTGGGCCGGTAGGTGATCAGACTGACGATGATGGTGGCGACGAAGCTGGCGGCGACGCCCGGCACGATCTCGTACATGTCGTCGCTCAACCACGACTGTCCCCACGCATACGCGACTACTGCGCCTGTCACGATGCCAACGAGCGCGCCCCATGTGGTGAGTCGGCGCCAGTACAGCGAGAGAACGATGGCCGGTCCGAACGCCGCCCCGAATCCTGCCCACGCGAACGCGACGAGGTCCAGAATGCTGTTCGACGGCGAGAGCGCCAGGACGGTAGCGATCACGGCGATCGCGAGGACGCCGAGCCGACCGAGCCGCACATAGGTGATGTCGCTGAGTTCGCGTCGGCCGGTCTTCACCGCGACCAGCTTGTACAGGTCCTCGATCAGCGCGGACGAGCAGACGATCAACTGGGACGAGATGGTCGACATGATCGCGGCGAGCACGGCGGCCAGGACGAGGCCCGCGATGAACGGGTGGAACAGGATCTGCGACAGGGCGAGGAAAACGGTTTCGGCGTCCTCAGGAGCCTCCGCCGTGTGCTTGGCGAAGTATGCGATGCCGACCAGGGCTGTGCCGACGGCGCCGAGGGCGCAAGCGAACATCCATGCGATGCCGATCCGGCGCGCGGTGCCTGCTTCGGCGGGTGAGCGCAGCGCCATGAACCGCACGATGATGTGCGGTTGCCCGAAGTACCCGAGACCCCACGCGGCCGACGAGATGATCGCGATGGCCGAACTGCCTGCGAAGAAGCTCAAATGGTCGGGGTCGACCGCGCGGACCCCGTCGATCGTCGCGCCGACGCCACCCAGGTTGATGACTCCGATGATCGGCACCGCCAGTAGTGCGACGACCACCAGAATGCCCTGCGC
Organism: Gordonia abscondita; assembly: GCF_032711245.1. GTDB lineage: Bacteria > Actinomycetota > Actinomycetes > Mycobacteriales > Mycobacteriaceae > Gordonia. The sequence continues at coordinate 278,390 of NZ_CP128986.1, read as the reverse complement.
GACATCGGTCAGCGAAGCGCCAAGGAAGCCGCCGAACAAGGTGTACAGCATCGTCACGCCAGCGACGATCAACATGCCGACCGTGTAGTCGACACCGAAAGCGCTGTCGAAGAACTTGCCGGACGCGACCATTCCGCTTGATACGTAGAACGTGAAGAACACGAGGATGATGACGCCGCACGTGATGCGTAGGATGCGCGACGAGTCGCGCAGGCGTGTCTCGAAGAAGCTCGGGATTGTGATGGCGTCGCCAGCGATCTCGGTGTACGCGCGGAGCCGCGGCGCGGTGATCTTCCAGTTGGTCCAGGCGCCGATCAGCAGACCGATCATGATCCATGCTTCGGAGAGCCCGGACAGATACATCGCGCCGGGTAGACCCATCAGCAGCCATCCCGACATGTCGGAGGCGCCCGCGCTCAGCGCGGCGATCCACGGTTTGAGTCCGCGATCGGCAAGCATGTATCCGTCGAGGTTGTTCTTGGTCTTGCGGTAGGCGTAGTACCCGATGCCGAGCATCGCCGCGAAGTACAGGACGACGGCGAAGATCTGAAATGCTCTGCCGTCGGACGCTACTGACATCGGGGTCTCCCTTTAGTGTTGGTCGAAGACGGGGACGCGATCACTTGCCTGCCATCCGATCACACGGGCAGGGGGTATGTGATTCACATCTCGTATCTCCGGAATTCTGCCGCCTCGCATACGCGTCCCTCATGTGGATTCGAACGAATCTGTACGAACGTATTCGTTTGCATGCACGAAGCGCCACCCGCGAGGCGTCATTGGGGCATCATCAGCTCGGTCGCGAGGAGGTGGAACGGCCGGTTCGGATTCCCGAACCGGTGCAACGTCATCGACACCGCCTGCTCGTTGAGCCAGTAACGCAGCTCTACTCGCCCCGACGAGGTGACGGCGTCGTCGAGCAGGGCGACGTCCGGCCGTGCGGCGGCCGCGGCCAGGACGGACTCGGGTGCCGAGCCGACGAGCCGGATTCGCGACGCGCTGCCACCTGCGACCGAGGCGGCGAAGTCGGCGTCGGACGTCGACGCCACGGGCATATCCAGCGAGGCTGCGGAGCGCAGGACTCGCGCAGTCGGCGGACTGATGTCTGGCGCGACGCTGATGCGCACTCGTGCGCCCGACATCGTTGCGGCTGCGAGCAGTCGGACGGTCGGCGCGGGGGCCGCGTCGGCGGACACGCGCAGCACGACGTCCGTGGGCCGATAGCGGAACACGTTCGCCTCCGCTGCCAGTCCGGTCTCGTCGCGGCCGATGCCGAACTCGGTGTCCCAAGCGTGTTCGTCGTCGGCGAGTGAGCTTGCCAGCCAGGACTTTTCGGCTTCTGAAAGGCAGGATGCGACGGACTGGGCGAGCGAGGCGATCGCCGGTGTGCGCGGCGACGACGCCGCAATGTCGGATGGGGCGGCATCGGATGGGGCGGCACCGGGTGAGGCGTCTGCCCAGGAGCCCAGCAGCATCAGGTAGTTCGGTCCGCCAGCCTTCGAGCCCAGCCCGACCGACGAGCGCTTCCAGCCGCCGAACGACTGGCGACGGACGATGGCCCCGGTCATGCCGCGGTTGACGTAGACGTTGCCCGCGTCGACCTCGTCGAGCCATGTCCGAACCTCGGCGGTATCGAGCGAGTGGAGTGCGGCGGTGAGCCCGAAGTCGGTGGCGTTCTGCAGTGCGAGCGCCTCGTCGAGGTCGTCGGCGCGCATCAAACCGAGTACGGGGCCGAAGCACTCGGTGAGGTGGAAGAACGAGCCGGGTGCGACACCATCCTTGATGCCCGGCGACCAGAGGCGACCTGTCTCGTCGAGCATCCGTGGCTTCAACAGCCAGGACTCACCCGGCTCCAATGTGGTGAGCGCGCGGACGAGCTTGTCGCTGGGCTCCTCGGTCAACGGTCCGATGGTCGCCGCCAGGTCGGTCGGCCACCCGACGACCATCGACGAGGCGGCGTCGACCAACTGCCTGCGGAACCGCTTCGACGAGTATGTGCTGCCGACAAGGATGCCGAGCGATGCGGCCGAGCACTTCTGCCCGGCGTGGCCGAACGCGCTGTGTACGAGGTCGGCGATCGCCAAGTCGCGATCCGCGGACGGGGTGATCACCATGGCGTTCTTGCCGGACGTCTCCGCGTTGATTCGCAGGTCGGCCCGCCACGACGCGAACAGTGTCGCGGTGTCGGATGCGCCGGTCAAGATGACGCGGTCGACGTCCGGGTGACTGATGAGCGCGCGTCCGGCGTCGCCCTCGTCCGGAAACACCCCGTGGCAGACGTCGCGTGGAACACCTGCGTCCCACAGCGCTTCCAACACCGCCATCGAGCATCGAGGGGTCGGACCGGCGGGCTTGTGGATCACGGCCGCGCCGACCGCGAGAGCGGCGAACGTTCCGCCCGCCGGGATGGCGATGGGGAAGTTCCACGGCGGCGTCACCACGATCACGCGGTCGGGTGTGAAGTTCGCTCCGTCGATCCTGTCGAGTTCGAGCGCCCGGTGCGCGTAGTAGCGGGCGAAGTCGATGGCCTCGGAGATCTCCGGATCCGATTGCGCGACCGACTTGCCTGCCTCGGCTGCGGCGATCGACACGAGATGACCGCGACGACGCGACAGCAGTTCGGCCGCGCGGTACAGGACCGCCGCCCGCTCGGCAGCGGGTCGAGCGGACCACGCGGACGCTGCGGTGCGGGCTCGTTCGACGAGCTCGTCGACGTCGGACACGGCCAGCGTCGGCGGAACGCTCTGCGCGTCGAGCCACCCCGGCGCCGCGCTGCGGGCGATCGCCGCGCACGCCCACTTCTGGTTCGCGTGCAGTGACGGGTCGGTGTCGGCCTCGTTCGCGAACGGGGGGAGTGCGCCGGAGACCGGAAACGGCCGCTCTGCGACAGTCTCCTCAGCGGTACGGTCTTGGCGGTGATTGGGCAGCGGCGCCCTCGAACCGTGCTCGTCGATTAGACGCTGCAAACCCTGGACGGCAGTGGTGAACCGGTCGGCCTCGCGGCGGTGGACGGCGCTTCCCGGCGCGAGATCGAAGATGCCGGACATGAAGTTCTCCGAGGCGGCGTTCTCCTCGAGGCGACGCACCAGATACGAGATCGCGACGTCGAACTCAGCGGGTTTGACCGTCGGAACGTACAGCAGCAGACGTCCGACGTCTGCGCTCACCACCTCGGCCTGCTCGGTGGCCATGCCTTGCAGCATCTCGAACTCGACGCGGTCACCGACGCCTCGCGATTCGGCGAGCAGATGGGCGAACGCGATGTCGAAGAGATTGTGTCCCGCGACGCCGAGCCGAAGTCCGGCCATCCGGTCGCGCGTGCACACCCAATGCAGGACGAGTTTGTAGTTGGCGTCCGTCGCAGCCTTCGACGTGCACGTCGTCTTCGGCCAGCCCGCGATCTCGGCGTGGACGGTCTCCATCGCCAGGTTCGCACCCTTGACCAGACGTACCTTGATGCCCGCACCGCCAGCGGCCACGCGTTCGGCGCCGAACTCGGCCAATCGTTGCATCGCACCGAGGGCATCGGGCAGATAAGCCTGCAGGACGATGCCCGCCTCGTAGTCACGCAGCTCGGACATCGACAGGAGGCGAGTGAATACCGCGATCGTCAGTTCTAGATCGCGGTACTCCTCCATGTCGAGGTTGATGAACTTGCTGCCTGCAGGGGCCGCGGCGGCTTCTGCGTACATCGGAGCCAGTCGTTCGACGACATAGTCGACAGTGTCGTCGAAGGCCCACATCGAGATCTGGGACGCGATCGACGAGACTTTGATCGACACGTAGTCGACGTCGTCGCGACGCAACAGTGCCCGCGCGTCGGCGAGGTGATTATCGGCTTCGGCGTCGCCGAGGACGGCCTCGCCGAGTGGATTGACATTGAGTCGATGGTCGCCTGCGCGCAACGTCTTGACAGCTCTCGTGAACGGTTTGTCGCGTGCGTCGACGATCATGTGGCCGACCATTGCGCGCATACGTGCCCGGGCAACGGGAATCACGACCTTCGGGATCCGGCGGGAGAGCGCGGCGCCGGCACCCAGCTGCAGCCGGTCGAGCGCACCGAGTGAGTCGGGGGCGTCGGCGACGATCTCGGCGAGGGCAGTTCCTGCTGCGGTGGTGTCCTCGGTGCCGATCACGCGATCGACGAAGCCGACGGTGAAGTCCAGACCCTTCGGATCGGAGAGGACGGCGGCCAAGCGTCGTGCGGAGGCGTGGGGTCGGTCGCTTCGCGACGCGGCTGCGGTGAGCCACTCGGTGACCTGGTGCTCGGCCTGGCGTGCGAGGTCGGCGAGGTCTGTCGCGGCGGACGTGTCGTGATGGGAGTCGTGCGCGGTCGTCATGTGTGCCAGTACAGTCCGCGGACGCTCTCTGGACCTCGTGCAGTCTCACAATAATTATGCGGATCAGTTGTTCACATCTCCGAACTCGCTGTCAGAATAGGTGCATGCCAGAGTTTCAGGGAGCCCCGCTGGGCGATGTGATCGACGCGCTCGATACCGCGGTCGACTGGGCGGTGACCAGCGCCGATGACGTCGTGGTCGACGACGTCTCGCTGCTCGACGCGGACGACGTGGCGGCTGGAGCCGATGTGTCGACGGATCTCATCGTCCTCGTGGGCGTCGACGGTGATCGAGTGCGCGAATGGCTGATGCGTGAGCATCGCGGCCGCCGTCCGCGCGCGATACTCACGAAGGCTTTCGCTGGGCCGGCGCAAGCGCAGCCCGTCGTCGACGACTCCGGGGTGGCCGTGATTGGCGTCCATGCGCGAGCGCGGTGGGACCGGATCCTCGGCCTGGTGCAGGCCGACTTGCACCGCGGACGCGAGGCCGTCGGGCATCTCGGAGATCCGGACGCGTCCGCCGACGTGGACTTGATCGGTCTTGTCGGCCTGGTGGCGCGGGGGACGGGCGGGCTCGTGTCGATCGAAGACGCGACGAGCGCGCGAGTCCTCGCCTATTCGCCGTCCAACGGGGAGGCTGACGATCTGCGTGTTCAGACGATTCTCGGGCGGGAGGGGCCGCCGAGTTACCTCGCGCTGCTGCGCACGTGGGGTGTGTTCGACGCGATCCGTCGCGGAGGCGAAGTGGTCGACGTACCCGCGGACGACGAGCATGTGATGCGTCGACGGCTGGTGATCGGCGTGCACAGCGGCACGGGCCGTCACCTGGGATCGATCTGGGTACAGGAGGGTGCGACCGAGCTCGCCGCGGATTCGGCCGACGTGCTGACCGGTGCTGCGGCGATCGCGTCCCGGATTCTGACCCGAGCGATGGCGGCGCCGTCGGCTGAAGCCCAACTGCTGCAGCGACTCTTCGGCGAACACGGCGGGGTCGACGCGTCGTCGGCCGGTGCCTATCTCGGTTGGCCGGTGACCGAACGCGCTGCGGTGATCGGCATCGCCGCGGAGGGCGGGCCGCGCACACCGACCGACGCGATCGCCGCGGTCGGCGGAGCCATTCGGTTGCATGCGAGCGCCTATGCGACGTCGGCGCTCACGACAGTGATCGCCGACCGGGCGTACATCCTGGTTCCGGCTGCGGACGTCGCGCCGATCACGCGGTGGGTCGGTCTGCTGGTCGCGCGGTTCGACGGCGACCCGGTGCTGGAGGGCGGCCGCCTGCACGCCACTGTGGTGTTCCCGGTCGACGGATTGGCCGAGGTCGCCCGGGCTCGCGGCGAAGTGGACCGCGTGTTCGCCGCGACCCGCGCGGGCGGAGCCGATCGGGTGACGACGCTGGCTCAGGCACGCACCGCGGTCCTGCTCGGTGAGACCCTCGACGCGCTCGTCGACCGCGACGAACTCGTTGACCCGCGGGTGGTCGCCATGGTCGCCTACGACGCCGACCGCGCTGCGCATCTTGAGGAGAGCGTTCGTGCGTACCTCGACGCCCACGGCAACGTTCGCGACGCCGCGAAGCGGATCGACGTCCACCCGAACACGCTTCGCTACCGAGTCGACCGCGCCCGCCAGGTGTCCGGGCTCAACTTAGACGATCCGGCCGAGCGGCTGTTGAGTGCCCTGCAACTCGCGTTGCTGGATCGCCGTCGCCGGCCCGCGGTGTAAGTGATCCGGCACAACTACTCAGACAAGCTGTGGAGTACTCCTCAGACAAGGGATACTCTTCCGTCGTGAAAATTGCAGGACGAACAGGTGTCGAGGCCGGAATCGGATTCACCGGGGGAGTGATCGGAGGCCTCCTTGGTGGAGGTAGCGGTGTGTTCTACGTGCCGGCGCTCGAACGCGCGACGGCGCTGTCCCGACATGCGCTACACGGCACTGCGGGCGCCGCCAATATCGCGGTCACCGGCGTCGGCGCGGTGGTGTTCGCCGCAGCCGGCGGATCGGTCGATCTGCGCGCGGGGGCGGGGATGGCGCTCGGCGCGACCGTTGGCGGGTTGTTTGGTGCCCGACTGATCGTCGCGATCCCGCAGCGACCATTGCGTTGGCTGTTCGTCGCGATCCTGGTGGCTACGGGGGTCAAACTCATCCTCGACGCTGCGGGCCTGGGATTGTCGTCGGGTTCGGCTCTGGTCTCAGACGAGGTGATCGCGAACCTCGTGTACGCGGTCCCGGTGTCGCTGACGTTCGGTGCGGTGATCGGCGCGTGGGCCGCCGGTATGGGGTTGGGCGGCGGTCTCCTGGCCGTCCCCGTCCTGATGCTGTTGTTCGGCGCCGACCTCCCGACGGCCGAGGGTACGTCTCTGTTGATGTTCTTCCCGAACGCGGTCGTCGGGACGTACGGGCACATGCGCCAGGGCACAGTCGACCGCAGGCTGGCGACGATCCTGAATCTCGGTGCGTTTCCGGGCGCGGCGGTCGGCGTTTTGTGCGCGCTCGCTGTCGATGCAGACGTGTTGGCGACAATTTTCGCGGTGTTCGCACTGGTCATCGCGTTGCGGGAGATTCGACGACTGATTGTGGACAGGCGCACATGACGGTGGCGTCCGTACCGTCGAAACCATGACTGCTCAATCGCTCGCATTCGAATGGACGGACACCAACCGAACGTGGCTGATCGAGACTCCGACCAGGATCGCCTGCTTCATCGTCGGCGCACTCGTGGTGCGGTGGCTGTTGTTCCGCGTGATCGACCGTGTGACGAAGCCGCGTGACGACGGCGAGAAGCGCCTCGTTCGAGGGCTCCGTGAACGGACCGGGGCACGCGGCCCCAAGGCCAGAGCACGCCGCGCGCAGCGTGCCAAGACGATCGGTTCGGTCCTCAAATCGACCGTGTCGGTCGTCATCCTGGTGTGGCTCGTCCTCTCTATCCTGGCCGAATTGGACGTGAACATCGCGCCGTTCATCGCGTCGGCGGGAATCCTCGGCCTCGCCATCGGCTTCGGTGCTCAACACCTGGTGGCCGACATCGTGTCCGGCGTGTTCATGATGATGGAAGACCAGTACGGGGTCGGCGACGTCGCCGACTTTGGCGAGGTCATCGGCGAGATCGAGTCCGTTGGCCTGCGCATCACGACCGTCCGCGACATGGACGGCACTCTGTGGTACATCCGTAACGGTGAAATCGAGCGGGTCGGCAACATGAGTCAGGACTTCGCCGTCGCCCGCCTGGAAGTTCCCGTCGCCGTCGACGCCGACCTCGACAAGGCACAAAACGTCGCATTGAGTGCGGTACTGCGCGCCGTACGCGACGCTGAGGTCGTCGACGAAGTCCTCGGCGAACCCGAGATGCTCGGCGTCCAAGAGGTCACGTCGTCGCACGCATTGCTGCGGATGACGGTGACGACGAAGCCCGGCGCGCAGTGGGGCGTGCAGCGGCACCTGCGCAGCCGAGTACTCGGCGAGTTCGACCGCGAGTCGATCAAGCTGCCGATGCAGTCGTGGGGAGAAGCCCTGGCCGGTCCCCGGTAGTCCGGTCCCCAGCAGTCCGATTCCCAGCAGTCCGATTCTCAGTAGGGATCGCGTTGCACAACGGTCGTCAGAGAGCCGTTGTGCAACGCGATTCAGGACCCACTCCGCCCAGACAGCGGGTGGGGCCTACTACTTCGAGAAGGCGTCGATGATCCGGGGGCGGAGTTCAGCGGCGGCGATCACCGCGTCGACCGAGCCCACACGCACAGCGCGGTGGATGTCGTGGACGCCGTCGAACTCGGCGGCCATTTCCGAGATCTTCTCGGCCCGCACAGATGTGCGCAGCTCGTCGAGTTCGGCGCTCAGCGCCGCACGCTCCGCGCCCGAAGCGTCGGCTGCCCGCGCAACGAGTTCCTGGACCCGCGGATCCTTCGCAGTCCGGACGCCGACCTCTCCCGCGAACACGACCGCCGCAGCGGGGGCTCCGCCGAGAACTGAGGCGAACGACCCGTCGATCGCCAAGACTGTCATGTTCGGGTTCAACGCCTTCGAGAAGACGACGAACGCGCCGCCGTGGTAGCGCGAGATGACGCAGAAGACGATCGGACCGTCGAAGTTGATGATCGCGCGGCCGATCTCGGCGCCGTACTCCAGCTGCAGCTTCCGCAGAGACTCCGGGGACCCGTCGAAGCCGGACAGGTTAGCCAGGACGACCACCGGGCGGTTTCCGCTCGCGGCGTTGATCGCGCGGGCGGCCTTCTTCGACGATTGCGGAAACAGGGTTCCCGCACTGAACGTGTCCGGGCCGTCGGTCGGCAGGAATCCGCGACGACCGATCGGCGTCGACTCGATACCGATCAGCGTGATGGCGTGGCCGCCCATGTGCGTGTCTTGCACGACGACGGTGTCGGCGTCGCCCATGCCGGCCCACCGCTCGAAAGCAGGCAGATCTTGGTCGGCGACGGCCCGCATCACCGAGCGGATGTCGAACGGCTTCTTACGATCGGGGTTGGCTGTCGACGAGAAGATCTCGCCGACGGTCGCGAACTCACTGTCGGCAACCTCATGCGGGAAGTTGGAGATGTCACGATCGACCGGGTCCGACGAGTTGGCCGCCCGCGGCGACTCCTCGCCCGGAAGCACGTACGTGTGGTCGTAGTGGCTCATGACGATGTCGATCGCCGAGTTCAGGTCGGGCGCCCAATACTGTGCCTCGCCGTTCGGTCCCATGACGCGGTCGTAACCGCCGATGCCGAAGTTGTCCTCGGCTGACACACCGCCGGAGAAGTCGAGGGCCTGCTTACCGGTCAACACCATCGAAGAGTCCGGGGTCATCACCAGGATGCCCTTCGTGTGCATCAACATCGTCGCCTCGGCGTTCCAGTACGCCTGGCCGCCGACGTTGATACCGCTGACGACGATGTTGATCTCGCCGCCGTCCTGGGTGAACTCGACGATGCGCTTGAGTGTGGCGGCCACCCAGTCGAGGTTCTCGGTCCCGGAGTCCATGCGTACCGCGGCACCCGACGACAGCGCGTACCACTCGACGGGGAGCCTGCGTTCTTCCGCGAGGTCGAGCGCCGCCGAATACCGGCGGCACTCCGGCTCCGTCAAGGCGCCGAGCGCCTTCGTCGGGTCGCCAAGCATGACGACGCGCTGCACGCCCTCCGGGTACTTGTCGGTCGGTGTGCTCACGACACCGACGACGACGGCCGCAGTGTTGCTGCCCTTCGCCCGGTCGACGGGGACGAGCGCGTCGTCGACGAGGTCGTATTCGGTGAAGTCGCCGAGCCGATCGACCAGCTCGTACGGGTACACGGTTCCGCGGCTGGCGGCCTTCAACACCTTCTGTCGGTACTCGTCGAGCGGTTCGACTGGCTCGTCGTTCGGCGCGCCGACCTCGACTGACGGTTTGCCCATCGAATCGAACGTGATCCGCACGGCGATCTTCGACAGCGCACGAGTCTTCTTGTCGCGCTGTCGGCCGATTAGCAGGACCTCCTCGAGGCCCGCACCTTCGACCGACGTCGCGTCGACGGTGTGTTGGACGATCCGGCGCAATGCGTTGTCGGACACGTCGATCGACGGCCAGATGTACATGACGATGCGGTTGGTGTTGAACCGAGTGTTCGAGGGGCGTTCGGTCTGTGCGCTTCGGATAGCGTCCACGCAGGTCGCGAACGTGGTCTCGGCGGTCGGCAGGGTCAGCAGCTCACCGTCGTCGGCGACTGCGGTCAAGTCGCGGATCTGAGCGAACGCGATCAACCGGTCGTCGGCCGGGTTGGTGGTGGCGACCGCACGGAACAGGTACACCTCTTCGTCGTCCGATGACGACAGGCGCGTCAGCTCGAATCTGCGCAGCCGCTCCATCTGCATGCGACGCGCGATGTGCGGGTGTAGTCCGCGGATCAGCCGGTCCTCGGTGAGGCCGGTCGCCGACTGACGGAAGGTGAAGTGGTGGTGCATCGTGTCGTCGCCGTGACCGGCGACGGTCGCGGTGATCCGGTGAACCGATTCGGGCAGCGCGCCCGCGCCGATCACGTCGTCGAGGGCAGCAGCACGCTCGTCGAACGAGGCCGGTTGCCCCTCCCACCGCAGGTAGATGTCGGCGTCGAGGGTCGGTGTCTTGGCGGCGAGTTCGACGAGGCCCGCCAGGGCATCGTCCAGGTCCTCGAAGCTCGCGGCGACCGAGACCAGCGTCGAACCGTCGCGTTCGGCGACGACGAAGGTGCAGCCGCCCGAGCGGTGCGACGCGATCTGCGTGACGCCCTTGTTGCCGTAGTAGCGACGGGTCAAGACTTCGAGCATGACGGCGTCGTCGAGGTCGTCCTGTTCGAGGCGTTCGCTGAGGATCGAGACCAGCGGTTCGGTGCTGCGGACCATATCGGCGATGCGCTCGGCGCGGTCGGCGACCGTCGGGGTTTCGTCGAGGACCGCGAGGTGTTCGCGGACCCGGCTGTAGACGGCATCGCGAGTTCGACGCAGGCGCGGCTGGCCGTACCAGGCGTGCAGCACGCCGCGCGCCAAGTTGGCGATGGCGGGAAGCCGTCCTTGGGTGGCGGCGACGAGGCGTTCGAGCGATCGACCGGTCGCCTCGCTGTCCTCATGGTCGGGTGCGGGTTCACTCAACCAGCGACGTAGGACGGCGGTGACGACCGGAACCGTGTCGGCGGGGCGACCTAGCGCGAGGAAGATCCGGAAGACAGCCTCTTCCAGATCCGGGTTGCGTTCCAGATCGTCTATACCGTAGTGCTCCAACGCGTACGACAGTTTCGTCTGGAACCGCTCGGGGACGCCCGCGACGTCGACGTCCAGGCTCTGCAGATAGGTGTGAAAGTGCTCGCGGGCACTGTGCACTCGAGTGTCGTTGCCAACCTCGTCGGACGGTCGGTGCTCCGACAGCGCAGCGATGTCGCCGAACACGGTGATGAGCTCGGTTTCGGCTTCGTGCGGTGCGAATCCGCCGGCGATCGCGGCCTCGCGAGCGGCGAGATAGTCGGAGAGGACGCGATCGGTGTCGGCGGGGTCGCCGTCGAAGCCGAGCAGCAGGCTGCGGAGATCTTCTAGTCCGCGGGCGAACAGTTCGTCGGTGCCGACCGGGCCGGGGTTCTCCGGAAGATCGAGTGCCACCCCGTCTGAGGTGGATTCTTCGGTGTCGGCGTCGTCTTCGATCGGCTCCAGGCGCAGCATCGGTGCACCGGTCTCGACCTGGGCTCCGACCGTCACAACGCACTCTTTGAGGCGGGCCTTGAACGGCGCGCGCAGGACGGTCTCCATCTTCATCGACTCGAGGACCAGCACGGGATCGCCCGCTTCGACCTCGGCGCCGACGTCGAGTGGGGTCGCGATGACGAGCGCGGGGGCGGGGGCACGGACGACGCCGCCCTCGTCCCGGCTGACGCGGTGCGTGACACCGTCGACGTCCACGAGATGGATAGGGCCGTGGGTGTCGGTGAGTAGCCGGTAGCGGACTCCGTTGACGGTGATCTGGCCTGCATGCTCGTCGAAACGTTCGACGTCGACGTCCGTGGTGCGCGAGTCGTCGCCCGCCTCGACGACGACGCGGAAGCGGTGCGCGCCGACACGGGCGACGCGCACTCGATAGCCGACCCCGCGCAGTTTGAAGTCGAGCGGGCGTCCGCTCTCATGGAGGACCTGCGGGCGGCCACCGGACGCGGTCACGAGCAGACGGGTCCGCTCAGTGGCCTCCTCCTCCTCGTAGGCGTCGATGGCGGCAGCGGCGAGTGCGACCGTCGAATGCTGGTGGGAGACGAGTCGGCCCTCGTCGCGAACCCGGTCGATCCAGCCGGTGTCGGCCGAACCGTCGATGACCTCCGGCTGGTTGAGTAGTTCGAGCACGAAACTCTTGTTGGTGGCGCCGCCCTCGATGATGACGCCGGTGCGGCTCATCGCGCGGCGGAGCCGGCCGAGCGCCTGCTCGCGGTCGCTGCCGTAAGCGATGATCTTCGCGATCATCGAGTCGAAGTCGGCGGGGATGGTGTCGCCTTCGCTGACCCCGGTGTCCACGCGGATGCCGGGACCGGTCGGCAGATTGAGGCGGGCGATGCGGCCGGGTGACGGCGCGAAGTCGCGGTCCGGGTCTTCGGCGTTGAGACGGGCTTCGATGGCGTGCCCGCGTTCGACGGGTTTGACGCCGTCCAGCTTGTTGCCGGACGCCACGTGCAGTTGGGCGCGCACCAGGTCGAAGCTGTTGGTCAGCTCAGTGATCGGGTGCTCCACTTGCAGGCGGGTGTTGACCTCGAGGAACGCGAACAACTTCTCGCCCGGGTGGTACAGAAATTCGACTGTCGCTGCCCCGCGGTAGCCGACGGCGTTGGCGAGCCGTTCGGCCGACGCTTTGACCTCGTCGGCCTGTTCGGCGGACAGGACAGGCGACGAGGACTCTTCGATGACCTTCTGATTGCGGCGCTGGACCGAACAGTCACGGACGCCGAGGGCCCACGCAGTGCCTTGGCCGTCGGCGATCACCTGGACCTCGACGTGACGTGCCCCGGTGACGAGACGTTCCAGGAAGACCACTCCGCTGCCGAAGGCGCGTTCGGCCTCTTCTCGGGTGCGCTGGTAGGCGTCGACGAGTTCGCTGTCGTCGGACACCTTGCGAATGCCGCGTCCGCCGCCGCCTGCCGTCGCCTTCAACATGAGCGGGTAGCCGATGTTGGCGGCGGCCTCCTTGGCCTCCTCGACGTCGTTGACCGGCCCACGGCTCCACGGCGCGACCGGCACTCCGACTTCTTCAGCGATCAGCTTGGCGCCGATCTTGTCGCCGAGTCTGCGCATCGCGTCGGCCGATGGGCCGATGAACGTGATGCCGATTCGGTCGCAGAGTTCGGCGAACGCCGGGTCTTCGGCGACGAATCCCCAGCCGACCCACGCCGCGTCGGCCCCGGATTCGACGAGCGCGCGCTCAAGGATCTCCATGTTGAGGTACGGACGTGCGGCTGCCGGACCGAGGTCGTAGGCGATGTCCGCTTCCCGGACATAGGTCGAGGTGCGGTCCACATCGGTGTGCAGGGCGACGACCTCGACCGTTTCGCCGGTCTCGGCACTGAGGTCTCGAACGGCATTGATGAGGCGCATGCCGGCCTCGCCTCGGTTCACGATCGCGATGCGCTTGAACACGCAGAGCTCCTTGCTGTGGGGGAAGTTCGGGTGGGCTGCGGGCACGTCGTGTGCTCGTCGCGAGACGAGCGGGGTGGTGCCGTGGACGATTGTCGCAAGTTCAGTGTGCCCAGGGCCACCTTTTCGGGTGTGACAAGAAACCCTTACTTGCTGGTAGCGGCCGATATCCGGGGTTGTCGGGCCGGTACGCGCGAGTAGCGGCGGGCTACGGGGGAGTAGGGATGAGCGGGCCGGTCGTCAGGCTGAGCGCGCCGGACGCGAAACGCGTCACCGGGCCGACGGCGTCGGCGAGTGCGTCGTCGTACCCGTCGCGTGCGACGCCGACTAGGTCGGCCGCGCCCGCTCCCGACGTCCGCACGCCGATGAGTGCAACGGTCTCACCGGTCGTCGGAACGCACACGGCCCAGACGAAGCGGGACTCGTCGGCCCATCCCTCGTTCGAGGCGCGGATGTACGCGGCCGGGTCTTCGACGTCGAAGAGTGTCAGGGCTGGGACGTCCGAGAGCCGGTCGTCGTCTCGCAGCGCGCGGAGATACCACGCGCCCGCGAAGACTTCGACCGGCTCCATGAACTGATGTTGAGTGAGTTCGACTACTTGATCTCGAGGAGGACGGTGCCCTGGGTGACTGCGGCGCCCGCCTCGGTGGCGAGTCCGGTGACGGTGCCGTCCTTGTGGGCGGTGACCGGGTTCTCCATCTTCATGGCCTCCAGCACGACGACCAGGTCGCCGGCGCTGACGGTGTCGCCCTCGGCGACGGCGACCTTGACGACGGTGCCCTGCATCGGGGCGGCCACGGCATCGCCGGAGGCTGCCTTCGCGCCGCCCTTGGTACGGGTACGGGCCTTCGGCTTCTTGCGGATCGCGCCGTTCGTGGCGCCACCGCCGCCCAAGTTCAGGTCGCCGGGCAGGGAGACCTCTACGCGACGTCCACCGACCTCGACGACGACCTTCTGGCGCGGCTCGGCGTCGTCCTCGATCGGTTCGGCGCCGGCATACGGCTCGATGGTGTTGTCCCAGTCGGTCTCGATCCACTTCGTGTAGACATCGAACTTCTCGTCGTCACCGATGAAGGCGGGGTTCGAGACGATGTGGCGGTGGAACGGGATGACCGTCGCCAGACCCTCAACCTGGAACTCGGCGAGGGCGCGCCGCGAACGTTCCAGCGCCTGCTGGCGGTTCTCGCCGGTGACGATGAGCTTGGCGAGCATCGAGTCGAACTGGCCGCCGATGACGTCGCCTTCGCGGACACCGGAGTCGACGCGCACGCCGGGGCCGGTCGGCTCCTTGTAGATGCTGATCGGACCCGGGGCGGGGAGGAAGCCGCGGCCGGCGTCCTCACCGTTGATGCGGAACTCGAACGAGTGGCCGCGCGGCGTCGGGTCCTCGGTGATCGTGAGTTCCTTGCCTTCGGCGATGCGGAACTGCTGGCGCACGAGGTCGATGCCAGCGGTCTCCTCGGTGACCGGGTGCTCCACCTGAAGGCGCGTGTTGACTTCAAGGAACGAGATGGTGTCGCCCTGAACCAGGTATTCGACGGTGCCTGCACCGTAGTAGCCGGCTTCGCGACAGATGGCCTTCGCGGACGAGTGGATGCGCGAACGCTGGTCGTCGGTCAGGAACGGTGCGGGAGCCTCTTCGACGAGCTTCTGGAAGCGGCGCTGCAGCGAGCAGTCGCGGGTGCCTGCGACGACGACGTTGCCGTGCTGGTCGGCGATGACCTGGGCTTCCACGTGGCGTGCCTTGTCGAGGTACTGCTCGACGAAGCACTCGCCGCGACCGAACGCGGCGAGAGCCTCACGGGTGGCCGATTCGAACAGCTCGGGGATCTCTTCAACGGTCTGCGCGACCTTCATGCCACGACCGCCGCCGCCGAACGCCGCTTTGATCGCGACGGGGACGCCGTAAGTCTTGGCGAACTCGACGACCTCGTCGGAGCCCTTGACCGGGTCTTTGGTGCCTGCCGCCATCGGAGCCTTGGCGCGTTCGGCGATGTGGCGAGCGGTCACCTTGTCGCCGAGGTCGCGGATGCTCTGCGGCGACGGGCCGATCCAGGTGAGCCCTGCGTCGAGCACGGCCTGTGCGAAGTCGGCGTTCTCCGAGAGGAAGCCGTAGCCGGGGTGGACGGCGTCCGCGCCCGCCTGGGCTGCCGCGTCGAGGAGTTTGTCGAACACGAGGTACGACTCGGCGGACGTCTGGCCACCGAGGGCGAAGGCTTCGTCGGCGAGTTTGACGAAGACGGCGTCGGCGTCGGGTTCTGCGTACACCGCGACGCTGGCGATGCCAGCGTCCTTGGCGGCGCGGATCACGCGAACCGCGATCTCGCCGCGGTTGGCAATAAGAACCTTCTTGATGGTCGTCTGTGCGATCGAACTTGACACTGGCTCTCCTGGGGCGGGCCCACGCGTGCGGGCATTCGTCGGGCTTGCATGACGTCCCGTCGTCGGGCGGTCCGATGTGGACCGCTCGCCGACGGGCGCCGGGTCTTGCGCGTCGCTCGCGGGGGTATCCACGTGTGGCGCTCACCGAGGCGCTCCGAGAACTCGGGGCGTCGATTTCCGAGACTCAGCGTATAGCACCGAGCGATTGCTCGGTTGAGGCCGTCCTCGGATTTCGGTAACTGGTTCTACCCTGCCGCCGCTGTACTCGCGAGTATCTGGGCGAAGTCGTCCAAAAACGGCAGGACCGGGCCCGGCTGCTCTGTCGGGTAGCGCGAATGCATGCGCAGACCGGTCGGCGTTCGGTTGAGCCAGACATAGACTTCGTCGCCCGAATAGGAGTGACTTCGCAGGACACGCGCCCACCCGGCGTCGGCGTTCGCGGCGGTCGGCGTGCCGCGTGTGTCCATGAATGAGACGACGAATCGGGGGGCTGGCGGCGGGCCGAGCAGCTCGGCGACGCGCAGAAACGGCAACGACGCGCCGTTCCGGCCATCCCGCAGTCCCTGCGTTGCGCGCCGGGTGGCCGTCGCGAAATCCGGCGAGTCGGCGACGCCCACGGCGACCGGCGACAATCCGACGAACCAACCCAACGCGTGCAGCCAAGCGGGATCGTTGCGGGTGTGCCGCGGCATCACCACTGCGAAGTCTTCGCCGGGCGCCACCCGGTGGTAGGCGATCGCGAGCGCGGCCAACAGTCCAGCCACCAGGTTCCCGCCGGCCGACGCCGCGGCTGCCTCGAACGCGCGGGTCTGCTCATCGTCCAGCAGTCGCTCGGTGCGCGAGGACTGCGCGGGATGTTCGATGTCGAACGGTTCGTCCGGTGACGACTCGACCGGAGTCAGCGGAGCGAAGTAGGGGACGCTGCCGTGGTCCGCCAAGAACGCGCGCCATGTCTGAACTGCAGGATGCGTCGCGTCGGCGGAGTCGGCACGGCTGCGCTCACCGTTGCTGAACTCGATGTAGCTGCTCGTCGATTCGAGTGTGTGCGGGCGACCGTCACGGGCCGCGCGATATAACTCGGTCAGCTCGTACTGTGCGGTCACCAGCGAATAGCCGTCCACGAGTGAGTGGTCCGCGGCGAACAGTAGCGTGAATGAGTCGGCGCGCGCGACCGTCGCGAACCGGTACGCGGGCCAGTGCAGCGGCGCGGTCGCCCGGTCGAACGATCCCGCGACCTGCTCCAACAGCAGCGGAGTCTCCGTGTACCAGCCGATCCGGCTCATGGTCAGGTGAGTGCTGCCCGCCGGTGTGCTGTAGCGCTCGGTGTGGTCGCGTTTGAGAACGACGTGGGTGCGCAACACCTCGTGGCGGTCGATCCACGCCAGCATCGCCGCGCGCACCGCGGGCACCGACATCGGTTCGTCGAAATCGATGGACAAGCCGAGCCACGACTCGCGTCCGCCTTCGCGCTGGGTCCGCGCGCGGTACTCGAACGCGGCACGAAGGTGCTGTTCGTGATTGTGCGAGGTGAGCCGATCGTCGCGGCTCCAACTACCGAGACCGCCTTCGACCGTCGGTATCCACTCGACGAGTCCACCGGGCTGCACCGGTGCGTCGAGTATCTGCAGAAAATCCATTCGACGCTACGAACTCGCTCCGCCCGACTGTTCGGCGACCTGGCGCTTGATCCGTGCGAGCATCCCGGCCATACCGCGAAGCCGGAGTGGGCTGATCACGGCGGCCAGGCCCAGATCGTGGAAGAAGTCGGCGGGGACCTCCGCGATCTCCTGCGCGGACGCACCATTCAACCCTTGATGCAGGATCGACGCGAAGCCGCGTGTCGTCGGCGCCTCGGGAGGCGCGCTGAAGTACAACACGACAGCCGACGGGTCGGACGCGTCAACGGACAGAAAAATTGGCGACTGGCACTCGGGGACCGGTTCCATCGCCTCCTCGTGCATGGACTCGGGGAGATCGGGAAGCTCGCTCGCGAACTCCAACAGCAAGGTCACCTTGTCGGAGTCGGCGAGTGCCGAGAAGTCGTCGACGATCTCGGCCAGGGCTGAGGGCAGAGACACGGTACGACCTCGTCAGCGAGCGCCGGGTGCGGCACCCGGCTCGTCGCCCTGCACGATCGGGACACGCACGCGGTTGCCCCATTCGGTCCACGAACCGTCGTAGTTGCGGACGTTGGAGAAACCCAGCAGGTAGGTGAGCACGAACCAGGTGTGGCTCGACCGTTCGCCGATCCGGCAGTAGGCGATGGTCGGCGTCGTCGGGTCGAACGCGCCGTAAATCTCCTCCAGTTCAGGGCGAGACCGGAAGCGGCTGTCGGGAGCTGCGGCCTTAGCCCACGGGATCGACACCGCGGTCGGGATGTGGCCGCCGCGCAGCGCGCCCTCCTCCGGGTAGTCGGGCATGTGCGTGCGCTCGCCCGTGTACTCCTGCGGTGAACGGACGTCGATCAGCGGCGTCGTGCCAAGCGAAGTCAGGACATCGTCAGCGAACGCTCGGATCGATGCGTCGTCCCGTTCGACGATGGGGTAGTCGGTCGGGGGATAGGCAGGGACGTCGAACGACGTGTCGCGCTGCTCGTCCATCCAGGCGTCGCGACCGCCGTCGAGTAGGCGGACGTCCTCGTGGCCGAAGAGAGTGAAGACCCACAACGCGTAGGCGGCCCACCAGTTGTTCTTGTCGCCGTAGATGACGACCGTGTCATCACGCGAAATACCCTTGTCGCTCATCAGCTTCGCGAACTGTTCGCCGTCAATGTAGTCGCGGGTCACCGGGTCGTTCAGGTGGAGATGCCAATCGACCTTTTGAGCGGTCGGAATGTGGCCGATGTCGTACAACAGGACGTCCTCGTCCGATTCGACGATCTTGAGTCCGGGAGCGCCCAGGTGTGCGGACAGCCACTCGGTGCTGACAAGACGTTCCGGGTGTGCGAACGAGGCGAAAGCCGGGTTCGAGTCCAATTCCACTGGCATGAGCGAGTCTCCCGAGTTCTGGTGCGCGGCGGCCTAAGCCGACTGTCTCATCTAGCATACGGTCGGCCGAATGACAGTGTTGGGACGGTCCGCCGTCGTGTCCTGTTAGCGTCACTTCATGCAAACGCGTCCCAAACGCCGAAACGGCGCGAAACGAATCATGTCGGCGGCCGCGAGCGTCATCGCGACGGCCCTCGTCATGACAGGATGCGCCGCAGGGCAGGACGGCGCCCCGACCCGGGCGGCGCAGCAGCCGCCCAAACACTGCACGAGCACCGAATGTCCCGAACTGCCGGTCTACGCCAGCAAACAGGTGGCCGACAGCGGCGTCACGGTGGCCAACGCGTCGACGGCCGTTCCCGCGTACATGACGGAGGTCCTCGACGACCTCGACCGGACGTGGCAAGAGTGGTTCGCGGAATTGAACATCGAAGACATCGAGCCCGGACGCGTCCTCATCAAACCGGGCGAGACCTTCGCGTCCAAGTGTCTCGGCAAGTCGGAGCCAGCCCTGACAAGCGATTTTGCGAACGCGCTGTTCTGCTCGCTCGACAAGGAACCGGACGGCCAGGGCGTCGAGCAAGAGGGTTCGATCGTGCTTCCCGTCCAGACCTTCGCCGACATCTGGGACGGCAAATTGTTCGGCGGCGACGGAATCATGCTCGGCGACTTCACCGCTGCGACGATCATCGCCCACGAGTACGGCCACAACGTCATGTACCGCTTGGCCGACGCCTACGGCATGAGCGAGTCGCAGCTCCCGACCGGCGACGATCCGGAACTCCTCGCCGACTGCTTCGCAGGGAACTGGGCGGGCACCGTGTTTGCCCGCAAGGACCTCTCGGTCAAGGAGATTGCGCAGGCCGCCGTCCTCATTTTCAGCATCGGCGACCCCCTGCCCAACCAGGGGCACGGCACGTCCATCGAACGCATCCACGCGTTGACCCGCGGATTCGCCGAGAAGCTCACCGCCCAAGGACAGCCGCTCACGTGCCTGAAGAACTACTGGCCGGAGGCGCTCGGGTCGTAAGGTCCGCAGTAGGCCGGGGGTCGGCTGCGGACCTTACGACCCAGCGGGCCCTCACGTACGCCAGAGATCCGTCACGTCGACGCCGACTCGGGCGAGCAGTTCCCGGGTCAAGGGGAGGCTGATGCCGATAACACTCGACGGGTCGCCGGAGATGCCGTCGAGGAGCCAACCGCCGAAGCCGTCGAGGGTGAACGCTCCAGCGACCTTCAACGGCTCACCCGTCGCGACATATCGGGTGATCGTGTCGTCGGAGATGTTCGAGAACGCGATGTCCGTCGACTTGTGGTCGGCGGCGGCCGATTCCACGGCGCCGTCACTCAGACGGGTCACACAGTGACCGGTCAACAGGTGGCCGGTCTTACCGCGCATCCGCTTCCACCGCTCGACCGCGACATCGGGACTGTGCGGTTTTCCCGACAGTTCGCCATCGAGCAACAGCATCGAATCGCAGGTGAGGACGACGCCGTCGGCGCGGGCCGCGTCGAATGACGGATCGCCATCGGACAGGATCGACGAGACGATCGCGTCGCCCTTCGCTCGTGCCAGACGGGTCACGACGTCCGTCGGCGATGCCTCGCCCATGGGGGCGATGATCGCGTCCTCATCGAGGTCGGCGACGAGGACCTGCGGAACGAGTCCGGCGTCGCGCAGCACGCGAAGACGTGCCGGCGACGCCGAACCCAGAACGACAGAGGTCGAACCCATCAACCGCGGTTGGGGAACGACGACGGCATGCCCCACGTCGAACGGTGCATGTCAGTCGGGAGACCCCACTCGTTGCGGGTGACGGGACCGGTGTCGCCACCGTTGCCGCTCGCCGACGCGAGCACGCTCACCAGGACGGCGACGTCCTCGCCTGTCGGATTACCCGACACGACGGTCAGAAACGGCTTCGCGGGGGTGTCGCCAGCGGCGTTCTCGGGGGTCGACTCCATAGCCTTCTCCTCAGTCTTTCCGGGCACCGTGTTTCCGTCGGTCACAGGGGAATGTTCCCGTGCTTGCGCGGCGGCAGCTGGACGAGCTTGCGCTCGAGCAGGCGCAGCGAGTTGGCGATCTGGCCGCGCGTATGGCTCGGCGGGATGACGGCGTCGACGTATCCGCGCTCAGCAGCCACATACGGGTTGACGAGGGTGTCCTCGTATTCCTGCTGCAGCTGCAGACGGAGCGCGTCGACGTCGTCGCCGTTGGCTTCGGCGTCCTTCAGCTGGCCGCGGTAGACGAATCCGACGGCGCCCGAAGCGCCCATGACGGCGATCTGCGCGGTCGGCCACGCCAGATTGACGTCGGCGCCCATGTGCTTGGAGCCCATGACGTCGTACGCGCCGCCGTACGCCTTGCGGGTGATGACGGTGATCTTGCCGACGGTGGCCTCGCCGTACGCGTAGAGAAGTTTCGCCCCTCGGCGGATGATGCCGTTGTACTCCTGGTCGGTGCCCGGCAGAAAGCCCGGGACGTCGACGAGCGTGATGATCGGTACGTTGAACGCGTCGCAGGTGCGGACGAAGCGTGCGGCCTTCTCGGACGCGTCGATGTCCAGGCAGCCGGCGAACTGGGTCGGCTGGTTGGCGACGATGCCGACGCTGCGGCCTTCGACACGACCGAAGCCGACGACGATGTTCATCGCGCGCTCGGCCTGGACTTCGAGGAATTCGTCGTCGTCGAGGATCCGGCGGATCACCTCGTGGATATCGTACGGCTGGTTCGGCGAGTCCGGGATCAGCGTGTCGAGTTCGAGGTCCTCCTCGGTGAGGTTGTCTTCGATGCTGCCGGATGCGACGTTCGCGGGCAGACGCGGAGCGTCGGCGCGATTGTTGCTCGGCAGGTAGCCGAGTAGTTCCTTGACATATTCGAGTGCGTCCTCTTCGTCCTGCGCGACGTAGTGGGCGACCCCGGACTTGGTCATGTGGGTGGTGGCGCCGCCCAGATCCTCCATGGTGACGTCCTCGCCGGTGACGGTCTTGATGACGTCAGGGCCGGTCACGAACATCTGGCTGGTCTGGTCGACCATCACGGTGAAGTCGGTGAGCGCGGGGGAGTAGACGTGGCCGCCTGCCGCTGCGCCCATGATCAGCGAGATCTGCGGGATGACGCCGGACGATTTCACGTTGCGGTGGAAGATTTCGCCGTACAGGCCGAGCGAGACGACGCCCTCTTGGATGCGGGCGCCCGCGCCCTCGTTGATGCCGACCAGCGGACGGCCGGTCTTGAGCGCCAAGTCCATGACCTTCACGATCTTCTCGCCGTACACCTCGCCGAGGCTGCCGCCGAACACGGTCACGTCCTGGCTGAACACGCAGACCTCACGGCCGTCGACTGTGCCGTAGCCGACGACGACGCCATCGCCGACCGGGCGCTTCTCGGCGAGGCCGAAGTTGGTGCTGCGGTGGCGGGCCAGCGCGTCGAGTTCGACGAACGAGCCTTCGTCGAGGAGATGGGTGATGCGCTCGCGGGCGGTCAACTTGCCCTTCGAGTGGATCTTCTCGATCGCGCCCTCGCCGACGGGGTGCTCGGCGTCGGCGAGACGATTGCGCAGGTCGGCGAGTTTGCCGGCCGTTGTGTGAATGTCGGGAGTAGCGCCTTCGTCGCGCGAAGCAGTCGTCATGAACATCGACTTTAACGAGATAGGTGTGACTCCGGTCAACTGGATCGAATGTGAGAATATCCTCACATTCACTTCGGGGTCGGTTTCATGGCGGGTCTAGAGTGTCTGCTCATGACCGAATCCGCGCTCCCCGACGCCGCCCGCTTGCGTGATCTGCTCGCCGGAACCCGGTGGCACACCGTCGAAGTGGTCGCCGAGACCGGATCGACCAATGCCGATCTGATCGCGCGTGCCGAGGACGCAGACCTGGTGGGTACGGTGCGGATCGCCGGCTTCCAGTCGGCCGGCCGCGGACGACACGCTCGGGTGTGGAAGACCCCGCACGGGCAGCTCGCGATGTCGGCGGCAGTTCTGGTCCGGCCGTCCGATGCCGAACAGGTCGGCTGGCTGTCGCTGCTGACCGGACTTGCCGTCCGCGACGCGTTGTCGGCGGTTGCGGGGGTCGAAGCAGAACTCAAATGGCCGAACGACGTGCTCGCGCCGTCCGGTGACGCCGGTCCCGGCGGGAAGCTGTCAGGCATTCTCTCCGAGTTCCGCCCGCTGCCCGGCGGCGGTGGCATCGCGGTGATCGGGACGGGCGTCAATGTCGACCTCGATCCGTCGAGTGTCGAGAACGCGAACGCAGCGTCGGTGAGCGGGCTGGCCGGGCGAGCCGTTGACGGGACCGAGGTGGCGGCCGCCTATCTGCGGGCGCTGTCGGATCGGCTCGCTGACTGGCCCGAGCACATCGACCGACTCGTCGCCGACTACCGAGCATCGAGCACGACCCTTGGCAAGCGAGTACGGCTGATCCTGCCCGGCGACGTCGAGGTGATCGGCGACGCTGTCGACGTCGACGATCAGGGGCGGATCGTCGTGAGCGGTCCGGACGGGCCGGTCGTGGCGTCGGCGGGCGACGTCACGCATCTACGACCGGTGTAGGACCGGCCGCCATCAGTGTGCTTTGCGGCGGCTCGCCGTCCCCATTGTGGGGATCAAGGTGAACACGGGCAGACCGATGATCAAGTGCATGATCGCGGTACCGATGCCGGTGGAGATCTCGGCCGATAGCGCGAGCGGAACGACGACGCTCGCCGCGATCAGCAATCCGACGACCCAGCGGTAGAACTGGTCGGGTGCGGGTGTGGCGACCTGCAGGAGATACCAGAGGGCTCCGCCCAAGACCGCGGCGAAGAAGCCGACGAGCGCGAACCACAGTTCGTCTTGGGACAGCGGATTCCAGATTCCGAGGTTGCCCGAGTCGTTCACCTTCTGGGTGACGGTCCGGATGATCCAACCGACCAGCCACGCGGCGAGGCCGGTGACGACACCGGTCATCAGGACGCCGCCGCAGAACATCAGCGGATCGACGTCGGGCCCGCGGCGCGGCGACTTCGGCTTGGACCTCTGCGGCGCGTGCCCCTGCTGGGTGTAGTCCTGGGGTTGTTGGGCGTATTGCTGCTGCTCGGTGTAGCCGTACTCGTAGTCGTTCGCTTGGCTGTACGCCCGGGTCTGCGGATTCTGGTTCGCCTGGTAGCGCGGGTCGCGCGGGTCGTAGTTCGTCATCTCTCGCAAGCACCTTCGCCGTCGCATCGCCTCGTGCTCGCACATACCTGCCGTTCGACGAGCACCTCGTGCATCGAGTGTAACGACGATGGCGGGTTACAGG
Organism: Gordonia abscondita; assembly: GCF_032711245.1. Taxonomy (GTDB): domain Bacteria; phylum Actinomycetota; class Actinomycetes; order Mycobacteriales; family Mycobacteriaceae; genus Gordonia. The sequence continues at coordinate 254,294 of NZ_CP128986.1, read as the reverse complement.
TCGACACCTGAACGTCTTCGACGCACTAAGCTCGGTCGACATGGGATATCCGCGCGACAACCTCGCACCTGGCGAACAGGTCGTCATCCATCGGCACCCGCATTGGAAGAGTCTCATCGCACCGGTGCTGTTGTTCTTGGTGGTGACGGCGCTCGCCGGTGTAGCGCTCGGCTACACCAACACCAGCGACTCGTTGTCGGATGGCGCGGCGATGTGGCTGACGATCGCGGTGATCGTCGTGTGGGCCGTGGCGACGGCGTACTGGTTGGCGCGCCCGGTCCTGTCGTGGCGGACCACCCATTTCGTCGTCACCGACCGTCGCGTCATGTACCGGAACGGGATCATCACCCGCTCGGGCATCGACATCCCGATGCGCCGGATCACTTCCGTCGAGTTCCGGCACGGTCTCGTCGACCGCATGCTGCGCACCGGCACGCTCGTCATCGAGTCCGCGTCCGATGAGCCACTCTCGTTCCACGACATTCCGAACGTCGAAGCGGTCCACGCCGAGCTGTATCAGGAGATCCTCGACGAGGACGACGACATCGACTACGGCCGGGGGCGCCGCAGATGACCGCTGCCCGCCCGATCCTCTTGGCCGAAGACGACGCGGCGATCGCCGAGCCGCTGGCGCGCGCGCTCACCCGCGAAGGGCACGAGTGTGTGATCGCGCCGACTGGCCCCGACGCGCTCGAGGAGGTGCTGTCCGGCGATTACGGGCTGCTGATCCTCGACCTCGGGTTGCCTGGAATGGATGGTCTGGAGGTGTGTCGTACGGTTCGTGCGCGCATGCCGGAGATGGCGGTGCTGATGTTGACCGCTCGCACCGACGAGGTCGACTTCGTCGTCGGTCTCGACGCGGGCGCCGACGACTACGTGGGTAAGCCGTTCCGTCTGGCCGAACTCCTCGCCAGGGTGCGTGCGCTGATGAGACGCAGCAGTTCCGCCGACGACGAGGGGGTGGTGCTCGACTACGGCGACATCCAGCTCGATGCGCGGGCGCGCAGAGTGGTCGTCGACGGCGAAGAACTGACCTTGGCCAACCGTGAGTTCGACCTGCTTCAGTTCCTGATGGAACGGCCCGGGGAGGCGTTGGCCCGCGACGAGATCATGACGCAGGTGTGGGGTTCGGTCGATCTGCGCTCGTCGAAGACCCTCGATATGCACGTTTCGTGGATCCGGCGGAAGATCGGCGACGACCAGCCGAACCGAAGCAAACACATCGTGACCGTGCGCGGTGTCGGCTTCCGATTCGACCCGTAAAGGTTTCCGCGTGCGCCGTCGAATACTGAAGATGATGATCGTCACCGTCGCGCTGATGGGACTTCTCCTCGGCGTGCCGTTGACGATCCTGTCCGTCCAAGCGATGTCCCGGGAGGCGCGTCACAACCTCTCGGAGAGTCTCAAGCGCATCTCCGAGTACGTCCTGTCCGAAGAGACCGGCGGGCGCGGCGTCCCGATCAGCGACCTTGATCTCGACCAGTTCCGGCTGTTGGTCCCGTCGGGCGGACGGCTGAGTCTCGACGTAGACGTCGATCGCCCGGACGGGACGGTGGTTCCGGTGCACCGGGAGCTCGGCGCCGAGCAGAAGGCGGAAACTATCGCCGAGTCGGTGAGTCTGGGACCGCAAGCGCGCATGACGCTGGAGATCCCGAAGGAGAACGTCCGACCCAAGCAGCTGTTGGCGGTCGGCGTGCTGTTCTTGGTGATCGCCGGATCGGTCGGCGGCGGTGCGCTCGTCGCAGTGGTGACGGCCCGTCGACTGTCCGAGCCGTTGACGGCGGTCGCCGAACGTGCAGGTGCGATGGCGCGCGGCGACTTCTCATCCGAATGGCCGTCGTACGGCATCGACGAGCTCGATCGGGTCGCGGAGGCGTTGGCCGACGCGAACCGTGAGATCGTGTTGCGTCTGGAGCGGGAGGGCGAGATCGTCGGAGACGTCTCCCATCAGCTACGCAGCAGGCTGACCGCCGTCCACCTCCGGTTGGACGAGTTGACGTTGCACAGCGATCCCGCTGTTCTCGTTGAGGCGGAGGCCGGGCTCGAACAGGTTGAACGGTTATCGCGCGAGCTCGACGAACTGGTCGCGGCGTCGCGCGAGGACACTGCCGGCCGCGGCGCGATCGATGGACGGGACGTCGTCGACACGTTGATCGGCGACTTCGACCCGGCGTTCCGGGCCAAGGGCAGGCGGTTGCGTTCGGAGACATTGGGCCGGATCCCGATGATCGCCGGGAAGCCCGGTCGACTCCGGGAGGCGTTGAGCGTGCTCATCGACAACTCGCTGCAGCACGGTGCCGGTACGACGACTGTTCGCATCGCGAATCTTCCGGCCGCCGAGATGGTGCGGTTGACGGTGGCCGACAGCGGGCCGGGAATCGCCGACGAGATCGCGCTGGACGTGTTTCGACGCGGGTTCTCCGGCGGCAGCCGGAGCGGTATGGGGCTGTCTTTGTCGCGGGCGCTCATCGAAGCCGAAGGCGGGCGTCTCGAACTGACGTCACGTCGTCCCGCAGTGTTCGCGATCGTGCTACCCGCTGAAGGCCGGCGGCCGTTCGACGAAGGTCACCTCAGGCGTGACCGAGTTCCTCATCGGTGAGTTCGTCAGGATTCGGGTTGACGTCGGTCGATCCGCCGTCGCCGCCGCGCGGCTCCTCGTCGGGGAACGCGAAGCGTCGTAGGGCCCAGAAGCGGAACGCCATCCCGAACACGTTGCCGATTATGAACGCGAGAAAGAAGTCGAGGACGGCGAGTTCGAGACCCGCCAGGTTCTCACGCATCCCGAAGACATTGTTGGCCAACCAGAGTGGGGCCGCGGTGAGGAGCACAGCGACGCCGCTGATCAGGAAGAACAGGAGAGCTTCGTGGTGTCGTTCGCGGCCGCCGCGGTTCTTGAACGCCCACTCGCGGTTGAGGATGTAACTCAGGATCGTTGCGACGACGCCGGAGATGATCCTGGCGACCACTGGTTTCTGCTCGAGCACTGTGAACGCGAGCATGTAGTAGACCGCGGTGTCGATGACGAACGTCGTGCCGCCGACGATGGCGAATTTGATGAGTTCGCTGTGCTTCATGACGAGCCGGTGGATTGGCCCCGGCAGCATGGCGACTGCCTTGTCGATTGTCAGCACAACGGACGAGTCTACGTAATCGTCTCGTCACACACACATCTGCGGACGTCTGTGCGGCGTTTCGCGTCGGACATGACACCATTGACGCCGTGAGTTCGCTACCGCGTTGTACAGAATCGGGCCGTACAGAATCGGGCATGCCGACTGTCACCATGATCGGGGGCGGGCAACTGGCCCGCATGACCCATCAATACGCGATCGCGTTGGGCCAGTGCCTGCGGGTCTTGGCCAGTGGCCCGACCGACCCCGCAGCGCAGGTGAGCGGCGACGTCGTCTTCGGCTCGCACGAGGTCCTCGACGACCTGCGCGAGGCGGCCGAAGGCGCGGTCGCATTGACGTTCGATCACGAGGGTGTCCCGTTGGAACTCCTGGAGGCGCTCGAAGCAGAGGGCGTCGCGGTGCGTCCGCCGTCGAAGGCGTTGCGGTTCGCGCAAGACAAGCTCGACATGCGTAACCGGCTGTCCGACATGGGGCTGCCGGTGCCCGGCTACGCCGACCTGTCCGGCGACGTCGCCACGGCTCGCGAAGAGTTGATCGCTTTCGGCGACCGAAACGACTGGCAGGTGGTGATCAAGGCGGTCCGCGGCGGCTATGACGGGCGTGGCGTGTGGCTTGTCGACGGTCACGACGAGGCGCTCGCTGTGTTCGACGCGCATGCGGGCGGCGACACGGTCCTGATGGCCGAGCAGAAGGTATCGATGCGCAGGGAACTGTCGGCGATGGTCGCGCGGTCGCCGTATGGTCAGGGTGCAGCGTGGCCGGTCGTCGAGACCATCCAACGCAACGGGCAGTGCGCCGTGGTGCTCGCGCCCGCGCCCGGCCTCGATCCGGAGATCGCGCAGCAGGCGCAGCAGATGGCATTGCGGCTGGCCGACGAACTCGGCGTGATCGGCGCGATGGCGATGGAGCTCTTCGAATCCGTCGATGGCCGGCTCGTCGTCAACGAGTTAGCGATGCGCCCGCACAACAGTGGCCACTGGACGATGGACGGCGCAGTCACCTCGCAGTTCGAGCAGCATCTGCGCGCCGTGCTCGACTATCCGCTCGGCGACACGTCGCCCCGCGCGGAGGTCGTGGTGATGGCGAACGTTCTCGGCGCCGAACAGGCACCGGAGATGTCGGTCGACGAACGTCTGCACCACCTGTTCGCGCGGATGCCCGACGCCAAGATCCACATGTACGGCAAGGGGGAGCGGCCAGACCGGAAGGTCGGTCACGTCAACGTCGTCGGCGCTCCCGGCGAGGACGTGGACACGGTCCGCGAGCGCGCCGAGCGAGCCGCCCACTGGATGAGCCACGGCATCTGGACTGACGGCTGGGATCCGCACGACGACACACGGCACTAGGTTTCACACGCCGATGGGCTTCGGCGAAGCTCGCGCACTCATCACCGACGATCGGAGACCGCACACATGACCGCACCCCAAGGACCTCGTGTCGGACTCATCATGGGTAGTGACTCGGACTGGCCGACGATGGAGGCCGCCGCCGAGGCGCTCGCCGAGTTCGGTGTCCCGTTCGAGGTCGGGGTCGTTTCCGCGCACCGCACCCCGCAGCGCATGCTCGACTATGCGCGGAACGCCGCTGGACGTGGTGTCTCGGTGATTATCGCCGGTGCGGGTGGCGCCGCACACCTGCCGGGGATGGTCGCGTCGGCGACGCCGCTGCCGGTGGTCGGCGTGCCCGTCCCGCTCAAATACCTCGACGGCATGGATTCCCTGCTGTCGATCGTCCAGATGCCCGCCGGTGTCCCCGTCGCGACGGTCTCGATCGGCGGCGCGCGGAACGCGGGACTCCTCGCTGTCCGTATCCTCGCCGCGAGCGACCCCGGACTCCGGTCGGCGATGGAGACTTTCCAGGTCGGCTTGGAAGAAATGGTCTTGGAGAAGGACGAGAAGCTCCGCAATTCTCTCCTGGACGGCTGATCCCTCCCGCTGTGCGACACGGCGTCAGCCGCGTACGCGGCTGACGCGTCGAGCGCCTCGCCAGGCGAGGACGCCCCACACGGCTCCGGCCGCTGCGAGGATCGCGAGGGCGGTGACTGCGCCGGTCGTTACACCACGCCCGATCCGGTTCGCGTGGTCGTAGACGTAGGCGGGCTGCGCGTCCTGGGTCGTCAGCGACTCATCGGCGGACGACAGATTGTTAGAGACGGTGGCGAGCGCGGACTTGAGCTTCCCGAGGCCGTCGGACATCGACTCCGCGGCTTTCTGCGTGTCACTCTTCGCGGACGCGAGACGGTCGAGGCCGACCTTCAGCTCGGATGCCGCGGAACGGGCCTGCGCGATCGCGGCGTCGACGTCTCGTGCGGCGGGTCCGGTTGCGGTCGTCGCCTTGTCCAGCTCGGCACGCAATGTGCCCAGGCCGCCCAGCTGTCCGCCGACGTCGCGAGCCGCGCGTTGCAGGGACTTGAGTCGTTCGATCGTCTTGTCTGCGCCCGGCACATCGCTGCGTGAGAGGCCGTCGATGATCGGCGTTACCAGTTCGTCGATGTCCTGGGCCGACCCGGCGAGCGACTGCGCCTGCCTGAGGCTGCGGGACACCGAAGCGCCGAGCGACTGGATCTGCGACGCCGCGGCCTGCAAGTTCGGCGCCTTGGCCAGGCCGGCCACCATGTGATCGGCGGCGTTCGCAGCGGTGTCGATCGAGGCGAACGTCGGCTCGACGCTCGACACCACCTTCTCGATCCCCGAGGTACCGCCGTCGACCGTCGCCGACATCATGTCGATCAACATCTTCGCTGACGACACCGACTCCTGCGCCGACGAGACGTCGTCCGGGCTCAGATCCACGGCAGGCGGTCGAACAACGGGAGAAGTATTGAGGAAGACGAAACCGCCGACGACGACACCTGTGAGCAAGACACCGACTAGTGCGACCGTCGAGGTGAGGCCACGCCTGGACCTACGCTGTTCAGTCGGTGGTGTCGAGTCGTCATCGATGAGGTCGTCGCCCGCGGTCTGCTCGTGCGCCTGTGTGAGTGTCACCAGATACTCCTTGGTCCGAGTCAGAGAACGAAGCCGACGGTACGTGCGGAGTATGTGCGGAAGCTGAATCAGCGGGACAGGTCGCGGACCACGTCGCCCGCCGGGATGGCCTGAGCTGAGCGGAACCCAGTACCAGCCCACAGGTTGATGACATGCGGATCGTCGGACGCTGCTTTACGGATTCCGCCGGTCAACGTATTGACCTGGGGGTAGGCGGACGGGGCCACGTCGGTGTTGGCGCGGATGAAGTCGTTCTCCACGCCGCGGGCGAGGCGACCGGAGTAGGCGCGGGTGGTGACAGTCGTCGTGAACTGAGGGTCTCCCAGCGCATCGCGGTGCGCCCGGCGGGTGCCGGCTTCCGGAGTTCGCAATAACAGCGTGCCGATCTGCGCGGCGACCGCGCCGGCATCGAGGATCGCACGGACGTCGGTCGGCCCCGCGACGCCGCCCGCGCCGACGGTCGGCAGGCCGACTTCGTCGACGACTGCGCGCACCAGCTCGAGGGTCTCGACCTGCGGATCGGCATCGGCGATGGCGAACATCGCACGATGCCCGCCGGCCGAGAAGCCTTGCGCGCATATCGAATCGACGCCGACATCGGCGGCGAGGCGAGCCTCGGCCACACTGGTCACGGTCACCGACACGGCGACGTCCACCGCGTGAAAGCGCTCGACCACGCTGCGGTCGGGGAGCCCGAACGTGAACGACACGACCGCCGGACGTTCCCGAAGGAGCACGTCCACTTTGGCGTCGAACGAGTCGTCGGTGAACGGCACCGACTCCGGCAGAGTGACGCCGACGCGCTCGGCGAGCGGCCGGAGCCGGTCCCGGTAGGCGGCGAACTCGACGCGATCGACATCGACGCGTTCGGGTACGAACAGGTTGACGCCGAAAGGGCGCGAGGTGAGCGATGCGATGTCGCGGATGGCCGCCGTCAACGTGTCCGGTGACAAGTAGGCCCCGCCGTAGAAACCGAACCCGCCCGCGTCCGACACAGCGGCGGTCAGAGCGGGCGTCGACACGCCTCCCGCCATCGGGGCGCCGATGATCGTCAGTCCGGCATGGTCGAAGGTGTGCACAACGTCCTCATTTCACTCGCAGGATCTCCAAGGGCACCTCGGAGGTGAGCGTGAAACCCATCTTCTCGTACAGGCGGCGCGCCGGGTTGTCGGCCGACGTGTGCAGGAACGGTGCGCGGCCCTCGGCGACCGTCACCTGAGCGACAGCGGCCACGAGGCGTCGCGCCAGGCCGCGACCGCGCGCGTCGGGGTGCGTGCACACCGCGCTGATCTCGGTCCAGCCGGGCAGTTCCAAGCGTTGACCGGCCATGGCGAGGAGCAGGCCCGAGACGGGGTCGCGGTAGCCGAGGTAGACGCCCATCTCGATGGTGCGAGGCAGGAACGGACCCGGCTCGGTGAGTGAGACGAGCGCGGTCATTTCCGGTACGTCCGCGGGACCGAGCCGAACGAGATCTGGGTCTGCCGCGGGTGCGACGGCGTCGCCCCGGTACTGCACCAGGTCGACGGTGGCGACTACCTCGAACAGTTCGGGCAGCGGAGTCCGACGGTCGCGTAACGACGCGGTGCGCCCACGCCCGGTCAAGTCGGCGAGGTCGGCGTAGTCCCGGTCGGTCATCTCGCGCGGATGGCCGTAGAACACCGACACGTCGGGCTCGAACGCGACGATGTTCCCGCGTGTCCGCGCGAACCTAGCCTGCGGTCCGCGCAGCGCGGCGGTGAACGGGTCGTCGAGCACGCTCGCCTCGACGCGAGGCGCGTTCACGTGTTCTGCAACTTCTGCCGAAAGAACCCGATGATCTGTTCGAGTGTGTCGTGGGTCGGCTGGCCGGGTTCGTCGATCAGATGTTCGGTGACCACTGAGTGTGGTGGCATCGTTCCGCTCGGGTTCGCCGAGTCGTCGGGGAGTTCGACGCCGATGAAGGAGTCGCCGAGTTCGCGTCGGAGGAAGTCGAACCGCCCGCCGGGGGAGAGGACGTCGCCCTCGAAACGCGCGCCCATCACCTGCAGACTCTCGCTTCGGCAGCGGGATCGGACGCACGCGAGGTCCTCTGGAGAGATGTCGATCGTGCCGCGACGGTTCGGCGTGATAGCGAGTGGCAATGACGGCTGGGACAGGACGGGCGCGAGCATCGTGTCGTCCACCGACATGCCCAGGGCGAAGCCGCCGGTCACGCACATGCCGATCGCACCGATCCCGGGCCCGCCGCATTCGCTGTGCGCGGACCGGCCGAGTGCGCGGAGCCACGTCACGACCGGCGACGTCTTGCCGACAGCGAAGATCGCAAATTCGCGGCTTACGCAGACCTTGCTCAGGGAGCGGACCATGCCCGCACCGGCTCGCGCCACGTCCGACAGTCCGTCGGGGTTCGGTTCGGCGCCGTCGACGCCGAACAGCGACGGGACGAGGACGGTGAAGCCCGCGTCGGCGACGCGTCGCGCGAACTCGGTGACTTTAGGGGTCACGCCGGGGATCTCCGGTATCACGATGACGGCCGGGCCTTCGCCGAGACGATAATAGTGGTGCGTGATCGCCTCGTGGGTGAACTCGCGGCGGTCGAATCCGGTGAGGGCGCTAGGGATTTCCACCACTCCAGCTTGCCTCACCGCTGTCGAGTTGGATACTTGATGGCATGAGTGCGGGCGCAGTCACCGGTGAGTCCGACTCGGCGGGATTCCGGATGCAGGTCGTTGCCGAGTCGATCCGACTGTTCGCCGAGCACGGGTACGAGGCGACTACGGTCGACGCCGTCGCCGCTGCGGCGGGCGTGTCACGCCGCACCCTGTTCCGACAGTTCCGGTCCAAAGAAGACTTCATCTTCGCTGATCACGAGCAGCTGATGTCGCTGGTCGCCGAGCACCTTGAGGCCGCCGAGGTGGCGGGCGACGACCCGTGGTGGTCGGTCTGCGTCGCGGCAGAAGAGGTCTTCGCGCACTTCGCCGCGCATCGAGACCTCGCGACCAGACGGTATCGAGTGGTGTCCCAGGTGCCTGCACTGCGCGACCGGGAACTCGTCACCACCTATCGGTACCAGCGACTCTTCGAGGATTCGTTGCGTCGTCGGCTGCCGGGTGTCCCGCGTGTTCGGCAGGTGGCTTACGCGGCGGCGGTGACCGGTGCGCACAACCATCTGCTTCGCCAGATGGTCCGCGGCGACGCGGAGGCCACCGCCGAGGTACTTCGCGCCGAGCTGCGCCGAATCTACGCGACAGCGGTGATGCCCAGTGGGCGAAGCGCTCCGCAGGCCACTGCGGTCACGGTGGTCACCCACGGCGCGGATCTCAGTCGGGATGAGGTAGCTGACATTGTCCGCGAACGATTGACTTGGCACGCAGTGCCATGATGAACTCAGGTGGTTCCCAAATCAGTGGCACTCAGTGACAATTGCTGATGTCGGTTAAAGGAGTAGTCCATGGGCAAGTTCGGAAACCCCGATTTCGACCTCTTCCAGCTGCCGGAAGAGCATGAGGCACTGCGCGATGCGATCCGCGCTCTCAGCGAGAAGGAGATCGCGCCGCACGCCAAGGACGTCGACGAGAACGCACGCTTCCCGGAGGAGGCTCGCGCAGCCCTCGTCGCCAATGGCTTCAATGCCGTCCACGTGCCCGAGCAGTTCGAAGGGCAGGGTGCCGACTCGCTCGCTGCCTGCATCGTGATCGAAGAGGTCGCCCGCGTCGACGTGTCCGCGTCGCTCATCCCAGCCGTCAACAAGCTCGGCACGATGGGCCTGATCCTCTCCGGTTCGGACGAGCTCAAGGCTAAAGTCCTGCCGTCGATCGCGTCGGGTGAAGCGATGGCGTCGTATGCGCTGTCCGAGCGTGAAGCAGGCTCCGACGCCGCAGCGATGAAGACGCGCGCCCGCAAGGACGGCGACACTTGGGTGATCAACGGCTCCAAGTGCTGGATCACCAACGGTGGGCAGTCGGCGTGGTACACGGTCATGGCCGTCACCGACCCCGAGAAGGGCGCCAACGGCATCTCGGCGTTCATGGTCCACAAGGACGATGAAGGTTTCACCGTCGGACCGCTCGAGCACAAGCTCGGCATCAAAGGCAGCCCGACGGCCGAACTGTACTTCGAGAACTGCACCATTCCCGAAGACCGGATCATCGGCGACGAGGGCACCGGCTTCAAGACCGCCCTCGCCACCCTCGACCACACCCGCCCGACGATCGGCGCGCAGGCCATCGGCGTCGCACAGGGCGCCCTCGACGCGGCCATCGCCTACGTCAAGGAGCGCAAGCAGTTCGGCAAGACCATCAGCCAGTTCCAGGGCGTCGAGTTCATGATCGCCGACATGGCGATGAAGGTCGAGGCCGCCCGACTCATGGTGTACGCGGCGGCCTCGCGTGCCGAGCGCGGTGCGGGCCCCCTCGGCTTCATCTCGTCGGCGTCCAAGTGCATGGCGTCCGACGTCGCGATGGAGGTCACCACCGATGCCGTCCAGCTCTTCGGCGGGGCCGGCTACACCACTGACTTCCCGGTGGAGCGCATGATGCGCGACGCCAAGATCACCCAGATCTACGAGGGCACCAACCAGGTGCAGCGCATGGTCATGGCTCGCGCGCTGCTCCGCGGCTGAGCTGTCGAAGGAATCCAACGCGCCGGACGGACGTGCGTTCGGCAGACCAGCACGGTCTGCTGAACCTGCGTCTCCGTCCGGCGCGTTCGCGTCCGAGCGGAAGGCGGGGCTAGCGCAGGACCCGTTCGGCCTTCTCCATCGCGGCTATAGCGTCGACGCGCGCGTCGTTGGCACCACGAACCCACACCAGCGACGCTCCGGCGAGCAGTGGCGCCAAGAGATTGTTCGCGATCGTATCGGCGGTGTTCCACGGGCGGGTCGAGACGACCCGCTCACCGGGTGCCACTTCTGATTCACGTGAGGCCAGTGACGCCGTCGGCACATCGTCGAGCGCGAGTTCACCTACTCCGGAAGGGGAGTAGCGGTCGCCGTGGGCGCGCACCGACTCGCCGAAGTCGTTGACTCCGATCGGAAGACTCCGTGAACCCATCGCGAACGGATCAAGTGGGACGACGACGATCTCTTCGGCGTCGTGCGCGTCGAGCCGCGCCGCATCCGTGAACACCACTCGCGGATCGCCGCCGGTGTCGCCGACAAGCACGCGGGCGCCCGCCCACCACGTGCCGAGCAGTACGGCGGCACTCTGCCAGTGCTCGGGCAGGTCCACGCGGACATCGTCGCCCGGGGCCACACCGATCTCGTCGCGGAGAAAGTTGGCGATCTTCGCCGCCCAGTTCCCGAGGGTCGCCGCCGAGAGTTCGGTGCGTTCACCGGTGCCCTCGTCGTAGAACGTGAACAGGGGGCGGGCGTGGTCGGCGACCCGACCCAGTACGAGAGCAGCCAACGTGTCAGTCATAGGACCATCGTCGCCGACGTCGGTCAGTTGACGCAGACCGGGCCATCGTGGTCGGCCTTGATGACTGGGGGCGCCTTGGTGGACTGCTCGGACGACGTTCCCTCGTCCGAGCCGGATTCGTCACCGCCTTGGTCGCCGGTGTTGACGATCGAACCCGCGCCTACATAGGTGTTGGTGAGCGCGAGCTTGAGTCGGTTCTCCGGCAGCGACGAGTCCACCCGGATTTCGACGCCGCCGCCGAGGTCGGAAACCAACTGTTTGGCGCCTTCGTTGTCCTTCGAGTTCGCGAAAACCAGCGAGTCGAACTCGTCCATCGGTTTGTTCGAGGTGCCGCCGTGCTGGAAGCCCCGGCTAGTCAACAGTCGTGAGACGTTGCCCGCGAGACCCTCGACAGTGCCTGCGTTCACGACGTCCACCGTGTAATCGGCTCGCGGATTGTCCGACTCCGACTTCGACGACTCGCCGCCGCCCAGCAGACGCTCCACGAACGCGTGCACCGCCGGTGGGTCGATGCCGAGCACGCTCTGGGTGCCGTCATCGCTCCACGCCTGGTCGTCGGCGACGGGGATGGTGGCGAACTTGATGTTCCCGCCGGTCAGATCCTTGAGCTGTTCGGCGAAGCCGATGATGTCCCAGCCGTCATCGAGGAGCACCGACTTCGACACCGCGTTCTGCAATTCGTTGAGTTTGCCGGTGTCGGTGAGCGTCTGCGTCGACAGGATCCGCTGCGCGAGGGACGCCATGTAGACCTGCTGACGGGTGATGCGGTCGAGGTCCCCGCGCGGCAGATCGTGCCGCTGCCGGACGAAGCTCAACGCTTGCGGGCCGTCGAGGGTCTGCCGACCCTTGCGGAAACGCGCTCCAGACAACGGTTCCCGGACCGCGTGCTTGAGACACACTTCGACGCCGCCGACCGCGTCGGTGAGCAACGCGAATCCGAGCAGGCCGACCTCGGCGTAGTGGTCGACGGTGACGCCGGTCAGGTTGCCGACAGTTTTGATCAGCGCTTGCCGCCCAGCCTTGGTGCCTGCTTCCTCCGCCTCGGCTTCGCTGGCGCCGTCCTCGACATCCTTCGCGCGGACGTTCTCCCGCGTCGCACCGTACGCGGCGTTGATCTTGCTCTTGCCGAGGCCAGGGACGTCCACGTACGAATCCCGCGGGATCGACACCGCGGTCGCGGCCGACCCGTCGTTCGGGATGCGAACGAGCAGGATGGTGTCCGTGCTCGTCGTGACTTCGCCGCTCACCCGCAGACGTTTGAGTTCATCCTCGGGGAGCGGATTGCCGTTCGCGTCGTTACGTGAATCGGTGCCGACCAGAAGAACGTCCACCGCGCCGTCGTCGCCGCCGCCGAGACCGAGTCCGCCGATCTGAGTGGCTGACGACCGGATCGAATTGACCTCACTCCAGCCGAATCCGGTCACGACCAGGACGATGACCGCTAGCAGTGCAACTACCGTCCGACCGATGTGCTTGGGCGCGATCCCCGCGATGGGACGCGTGGTCCACAGCTTCACCGCGTCCCGAAACGATCCGGCTGTCGTGCGCTCGCCGGCAGATGCCTTCGACGTCTTCGTATCAGTCGACCGCCGCTTGCGGGGCTGCGTGTGGATCTCGTCGGAGGTCCGACGGCGCCGCGCTGCGGTGTCCACCGGCGCCGGTCGTCGACGCGGCGCGTCCGCACGCGGGCGCGCAGGCGTGCCGTCGGCGCTACCGCGTGTGTCCCCGCGGTGGGACTCGTCCCCGCCGCCTTCACGTCGCTGATCCACGCCTCGGTCGTTCCCTTCACTGCATGTCGTCGACGCGCTCCGTTCGACGCGCCTTCCGTCCGAGGATACTGGCGAGTCCGGTGCCGGTCGGGGAAGCGCGCCCCGGCGTGGGCGACACCACTCGCAGTGAGGCGCGATGAGCGGTGAGGCACGATGGTCGGCGTGAACCATCCTTCGACGATCTACGTGATCGGTGCCGCAGGCCAGCTCGGAACCGCGGTCCTCTCCTCCCACGCGGTCCCTGCCGGCTCCCGAGTGGTGGCGATGGGTTCGTCGGACATCGACATCTCTTCGCCTGACTCGGTCGATGCGGCGCTGACCGATCTGACCACTGGCGACATCGTGCTCAACGTGGCGGCGTTCACCGACGTCGACGGAGCCGAGACCGAGCGCGCCGCCGCCTTCGCGGTGAACGCGGACGGCCCGGCTCATGTCGCCTCGGCCACCTCGGCTGCCGGTGCGCATTTGATCCACGTCTCCACCGACTACGTCTTTCCGCGCGCCGCGTGGGCGTCCCCACTCGAACCGTCCGACCTGCCCGCCGACGCGGTGCCCGAGACTGTCTACGGCGCGAGCAAACTCGCCGGGGAACGGGCTGTGCTGCGTGCCGACCCGAATGCCGTCGTTGTACGCACGGCCTGGGTGTTCACCGGTCGCCCCCCGGTCCGCGACTTCGTCACGACCATGCAGCGACTGGAAGGCGAACGCGACGAGGTAACCGTCGTCGACGACCAGCGTGGTTCGCCGACGTACGCGCCCGATCTGGCCGGCGGATTGTGGGAGCTCGCCGAAAGCCTCCGGTCGGGCAGTTTGGGCGGTGGGGAGGTGCTGCATGCGACCAACGGCGGCGAAGCCACCTGGTGTGATCTCGCTCGCGCTGTCTTCGCCGGTATCGGAGCCGATCCGAGCCGCGTGAAGCCTTGCAGCACAGATCAATTTCCTCGTGCCGCGCCACGTCCGACCTACTCGGTGCTGTCGGCGGCAAGCTGGGTGGGAGCGGGGCTGACTCCGCTGCGTGACTGGCCGGACGCGCTAGGGGACGCGCTTGACGCGTCGTCTTCGGGTTAGTCTGTCGCGGTGACTGCTCCTTTCGGCGTGGTGACCGTGACGTACTCGTCCGGTGACTACCTGCACAACTTTCTGCGCACGCTCTCCGACGCGACGCAGCACACACCTCACGTCGTGATCGCCGACAACGGGTCAACCGACGGTGCGCCCGAGAAGGCGGCTAGCGAACACGACAACGTGACGCTCGTGGACACTGGCGGAAACATCGGTTATGGCGGCGCGATGAATCGCGGTGTCGCCGAACTGGACCCGGACGTCGAGTTCATCGTCATCGCGAACCCCGACGTCGAGTGGTCGCCCGGCTCGCTCGACGAACTCGTCGCCGCCGCTCGACGTTGGCCTCGGGCCGCGAGCCTCGGGCCGCTCGTCACCGAACTCGACGGTTCGGTGTATCCCTCGGCGCGCGCGGTTCCCGACCTCGTGTCGGGCAGCGGACACGCCGTCCTCGGAGCCGTCTGGCCGTCCAACCCGTGGACCAAGGCGTACCGCGACGACGAACCGGGCCTCACCGAGCGTCCCGTCGGTTGGCTGTCGGGATCGTGCCTGCTGGTGCGGCGCAGCGCGTTCGACGGCGTTGACGGCTTCGACTCCCGCTATTTCATGTTCATGGAGGACGTGGACCTCGGCGACCGCTTCGGCCGGGCCGGCTGGCTCAACGTGTACGTGCCGAGCGCCCGAGTGCTGCATGCCAAGAGCCATTCGGTCAGCAAGCATCCCGAAAAGATGATCCCGGCCCACCATGCGAGCGCGTACCGCTTCAACGCGGACCGCAACCCGGGGCCGCTCCGCGCACCTCTTCGCCTGGCACTGCGGGCCGGGCTCGCCGTCCGATCGAAGATCGCGGTCGCTGCTGCTCTGCGCGACCGACGTCGCGCCGAATAGGCGTGACGAGCACACGCGCATTCGACACGTAATCCTGGAAAGGAAATCCCTGTGGCACCGTCTGTTCAGGCACTGATCCTCGTCGGCGGCAAAGGCACGCGGCTGCGTCCGTTGACGCTGTCCGCGCCCAAGCCGATGCTCCCGACGGCCGGGCAGCCGTTCCTCACGCACCTGCTGTCGCGGATCCGCGAAGCGGGCGTCACTGACGTAGTCCTCGGGACTTCGTTCAAAGCCGAAGTGTTCGAAGAGCATTACGGTGACGGATCGTCGCTCGGGCTCAACCTGACGTACGTGACCGAAGATCAGCCGATGGGCACCGGCGGCGGGATCCGCAATGTGTACGACTCGTTGACCGCGGACACGATCCTCGTCTTCAACGGCGACGTCCTGGGCGGCACCGACATCCGCGACGTCGTGACGACACACCAGGAGTCGGGGGCCGAGGTGACGCTGCACCTAGTCCGGGTGAACGATCCGCGTGCGTTCGGCTGCGTGCCGACGGACGAGAACGGCCGCGTCACAGCGTTCCTCGAGAAGACGCAGGACCCGCCGACAAACCAGATCAACGCGGGCACGTACGTGTTCGACCGCACCGTGATCGGCGAGATCCCGTCGAACCGGCCGGTTTCAGTGGAGCGCGAAGTTTTTCCGTCGCTCCTGGCTCAGGGGCGGCACATCCACGCGCACGTCGATGCCGCGTACTGGCGCGACATGGGTACCCCCGAGGACTTCGTGCGAGGCAGCGCGGACCTGGTGCGTGGCATCGCTCCGTCGCCGGCGATAGCTCAGCAGTGCGGCGAAGCCCTCGTGCTCGACGAGGCTGACGTGGCCCGCAGTGCGGTGCTCATCGGCGGCACGGTCGTCGGTCGCGGAGCCACCGTCGGTGCACGAGCACGACTCGACGGTGCAGTCGTGTTCGACGGCGCGATCATCGAAGCCGGTGCAGTGGTCGAACGCAGCATCGTTGGCTTCGGCGCGCGCGTCGGCGCGGGCGCGCTGGTCCGCGACACTGTCATCGGCGACCGCGCATCCATTGGCGCACGCTGTGAACTGCTGCGCGGGGCCCGCGTGTGGCCGGAGATCCAAATCCCAGACAGCGGAATCCGCTTCTCGACGGACGTTTAGTTCTCCGCCGACGGCGCGATCTCGGGCGACGGGTCGGGCGCTGCCGTCGGTGCGGGAGGTTTCGTGGGCAGGTGAGGCAGGAACGGCAGGCGCGGCCTACTCGACGACGGGCTAGGGCTGCTGGACGTGCCCGGCGTAGTCGTTGAACTAGGCGGCTTGGTCGGGCTTGTCGTGCTCGGCGGGGGTGCCACTTCGTCGGTCTGTGACGGCTCGGTCGGCCGTGTGGTCGGTGGGGGCGGCGTCGTAATCGTCTCCTCGGCTCGTGCGAGCGCTGGATCGGGGACGGTGCGATCGGCGATGACGTTCTGGCCGGAGAGGGTGTAGACGACGTCGACGGGTCCGCCGGTCGGGTTCGCGGTGACGTCCTGGCCGTTGAGCCAGCGGTAGCGGACGGTCACTGTGTTGCGCGTCGAACCGACCACGGATGTGAACGCGGTGTTGATCTGTGTGTCGTACCGGATGAAGCCGTTCGCATCGAAGAACAGGATGCGCTCGGGTGAACTCCCTGTGCCTCGGGCGAGTCCGGCTTCGACCCACAGCAGGTCCGGGCACGAGCCGAGGGTGGCGGGAGTCGCCTTGGCGACGACGAAGTCGCGACCGTAGTACGAGTCGATTGCGGACACTGCTTGCGTGACGATCGGCGATGCCGGGTCGACGCACTTCCCGTTGCCCGCGGTGGCTGGGAGTTCGTCGGCAGCAGTCGACCCGTTCGTGGGCCCGCTAGTGGCTACCGGGCTGGACGAGAAAGCGGTCGACGTCGACCGGATCGGATCGGCGTCGTGAGCGCCGTCGCCACTATCACGGCAGCCGGTCACCGCGACGGCGATGCACGCCGCGACGGCTACCGACGTGGCGATCCTCCTCATGGATCCCTCCCTGGATCTGATGCCACTAGTTGCGTTGCGTTGTCACCAGTTCCATCGAGCGTGATGGTCGCGGCATTAGTCAGCGGGTCGTTCGATTAGACGACTCGGGAACATTACTAGCACGTACATCACCGATTGAAGCGATGCGGGGCGAGTAGATACCGGATACGTGCCAGTAAATCCGTCAGCGACTTTTCGCGGCCGCCAGGAGTCCGGTTCCGACGGGGATCACGGCGGGGAGGAAGCGATCGTCGTCGGCGACGATCGTCGCGGCTTCGCGGGCAGCTAGTGTGCGCGGGTCGGTGGACTCGCGGTCGTCGATCGTTCCGTCGGCGGACGCATTGTTGACGACGAGAAGCCCGCCCGGTCGGAGAATCCGAATGGCCTCGGTGACGAACGCCGGATACGACAGTGGGAGCCCGTCGACGAATACGAGGTCGTACGACTCGTCGGCCAGTCGGGTCAGCACGTCGGTCGGCGCGCCATTGATGAGCCGGGTCCGTCCGGGGGCGATGTCGGCGTCGGCGAACGTCTCCCGCGCGGCACGATGATGCTCGGACTCGGGGTCGATGGTGGTGAGAACGCCGGTTGAAGGCATTCCCGCCAATAACCACAGGCTGCTCACACCGACACCGGTACCGATCTCGACGACGTGTTCGGCGTTTCCGGTCTGCGCGAGGAGCGACAGCAGTGCACCCGTGGCCGGGCTGACTGCGCGTGCGCCGAGTTCTTCGCCGCGCATCCGCGCCGCGGTCATCGCATCGTCTTCGATGATCGCGGACTCGGCATAGGCGTTGAGTCGCTCGGTGTTCTGCGAACCCGTCGTGTCAGTCATGTGAACGAGGGTGCCACAACGGCACTGACCAGGAATCACCCCACGCCGACCACCTCCGATTCCCATCCTCAGGAAACACACAGGGCAATCTGGGGCCGTCCACATTCGGATGCGAGAGGGTCATAGGCGATGGTACGGAATAGCGATCGCATCGCCGACGTTGAAACAACGAACAGTGGCCGTTCTGATCGTGACAGTGCAAGGAAAGGAATTGGCGCTCCACCGATGAACCACTCTGACACGACCGATTCCACGCCGCGTGACTCTTTCCGTGGCACTGCGGGCTTCGACGCGACGGGCGACAAGGATCTGATGCCGTCGTGGGACGAGCTCGTCGCTGAACACGCCGACCGTGTCTACCGTCTCGCGTTTCGTCTCTCGGGCAATCAGCATGACGCAGAAGACCTCACCCAGGAAACTTTCATTCGAGTGTTTCGCTCGTTGACCAGCTACAAGGCAGGCACCTTCGAGGGTTGGCTGCACCGCATCACCACGAATCTGTTTCTCGACATGGTCCGTCGTCGCGCCAAAATTCGGATGGAGGCGCTTGAGTCTGCTTACGAGAAGATTCCGACCGACACGCCCGACCCGCAGCAGGCGTATGCGGACGCGAATCTGGGGCAGGAGCTGCAGGAAGCGCTGGATTCGTTGGCGCCGGAGTTCCGTGCCGCAATCGTTTTGTGCGACATCGAAGGTCTCTCCTATGAGGAGGTCGGCGCGACGTTGGGCGTCAAGATGGGTACGGTCCGCAGTCGCATCCACCGGGGGCGGCAGGGGATTCGTGAGTTCCTTGCGGCCCGTGGTCACACGGACAGCAGATCGGTCGCCGTCGCCAGTGAGGTCTGATCGCGTAAGCTGGGCGCGACCGATCACATTGGGCCGCCTCGGCGGCCGCCGAGTGGAAGGGGCGCCGCCCGTGGGTCTGGGACACCGTTCCTCCGGTCGCCGTTGGGCGCCGGTGACTTCGTCGATCGTTCCGAATCCCGAGCGCCCGCCGCGCCAAGAGTTCGCGGCGACCGAGCATCTCGCTGTGGAAGCCGTCGTTGCCTACGTCGACAACGAGTTGTCGCCGATGGCCACGTCGCGCGCCGATGCGCATCTGGTGTTGTGTCCGAGGTGTTCGGAAGAGGTCGTCAACCAGGTGCGTGCGCGTTCGCTGGTGCGGGGTGGTGCGCAGATGAGCGCTCCGCCGTCGTTGCTCGGTCAACTCAGCCAGATCCCGACGCGCGAGATCGATATGCGTCGCGCGGGCCGATCGAATCGTCGGAGCCGCTGACTCGTGACTGATGGAACCCCCACGTCGCGGGACGAAGCTGTATTCGGACGTCCGGCTGGCGTGACTGGATCGTTCTCGAACACGCCGACTCTGGACGGTCCGCAGCCGAAGGTTGCCGCGCCCGACCCGGTGTTGAGTGAAGCGTTCGGCCGTCCGGACGGTGAATTGCAGACTTTGCAGCGTGACCCGCACGCGGTGCCTGTCGACGACGAGCCGCAGGCGCCTGAGGATCCGTGGCGTAGCCCGAAATCGGGTGTCGGGTTGGCTGCGCCTGCTTTGGCCGACGCGAAGCCGCCGACCCCGGTCGATCCGGGGCCGAAGTTGGGCCTCAGAGATTTGGTGTCGGGTCGTCGCGTGCATTGGTGGGCGTTGGCGTCGTTGTTGATGGCGGCGCTCCTCGTCGGGGTCTTCGGTGGGCTTGTGGGGCGGTGGACGGCCGAGGTCGCGACACCGCTCAACTCGAATTCGGTGCATCTGAACGTCGACGATTCGGACGATGACAGTGACGGCACGGCTGTCACGAAGGTCGCGAATGCGATGGAGAAGGCTGTCGTGACGATCGAGGTGCGCACTGGCGGTGGTGGTGCGACGGGGTCGGGTTTCGTGATCGACAAGCGTGGGTTCATCGCGACGAACAATCACGTGGTGTCGATGGCTGCGACCGATCGCAGTGCGAAGCTCGAAGCGGTGTTCTCCGACCGGAGTCGTGTTCCTGCGCGGATCGTCGGCCGGGATCCGAAAACCGATTTGGCTGTCATCAAGGTGGACGACGTTCAGAATCTGACGGTGTCGACGTTGGGCGACTCGTCGAAGGTGAAGATCGGTGAGGACGTTGTGGCGTTCGGTTCGCCGTTGGGGTATTCGAAGACGGTGACGACGGGCATCGTGAGCGCTGTCGACCAACCGGTGCCGCTGCGTCCGGACGCGGAGTCGGACACGGACACGGTGGTCAACGGGATTCAGACTGATGCGGCGATCAATCACGGCAACTCGGGTGGTCCGCTCGTGGATTCGCGGGCGCGCGTGATCGGGGTGAATACGGCCGCGGCGACGCCGAACGGCGGCTCGATCGGTCTGGGTTTCGCTATCCCGATCGATGAGGCGATTCCGGTATTCGACGGGCTCATCAAGGATGGTCGGGTGAAGCATCCGACGATCGGTGTGAGCGCGGCGACTGTCCGCAACGACAAGGTGTTCGGTGCGCAGGTGCGTGACGTCGCGCAGGGGAGTGCGGCTGCGCGAGCCGGCCTACGTGAGGGCGATGTGGTGACGAGTTTCAATGGTCGTCAGATCGAAGGCTCTGACGAGTTGACGGTCGCGGTCCGTACATCGAAGATCGATGAAGAGGTGAAGTTCACTTATTGGCGTGAGGGCCGGACCTTCGACGGTTCGATCACGCCGGCCAGCGACTAGACGGATCGAGCGGGTTCAGACACATGTTCAGCAGTATCGGTTGGGGCGAGATCGTGGTGCTGCTCGCTGCGGGTTTGATCATTCTTGGTCCGGAGCGTCTGCCGGGTGCCGTGTCGTGGACGATGCAGTCGATTCGAAAGGCCCGCGACTACGCGACGGGCGCGTCAGGCCAGTTGCGTGATGAGATGGGCGCGGACTTCGACCAGTTCCGTGAGCCGATCCAGCAGATCAACGAGCTTCGTCAGATGAGCCCGAAGAGCGTGGTGACCAAGCATCTTCTGGGCGGCGACTCGTCGTCCGTCGATGAGCTCGGCCGTACGGTGCGCGAGACTCTCGATGTTCAGGGGCTGTCCAAGCCGTCTCGACCCGAGCCGCAAGCGCAGAAGACCTCCGCTCCCGAGCCATCGTCGCCGAAACCGAATCTCTCCAAGCGTTCTCACGACTTCACCGACTGGGACGCGACCTAGCAGTCGCACTACCCGCCAGAACCATTAGCTCCGAGGATTGTGACCACATACTGGTCACAATCCTCGGAGCTAATCTCGTAGGGCAGTTCAAGGCGGCATTTTGTCGATAGTCGCGCGTGTGAACGCGAGCGCCCGGTCGCAAACCTCAGAGATGGGAGGCTGTGGGTTGCTGATGACGCTGACTGCTGTATGGACTCCAGCCTGCCCAGACTGGACATAAGTCTCGCAACGGTTGACAGTGCGATAGGCGAGGCGACCGACGGTTCGCTGATTGAGTTCCGCGTCGGGAAGCCACACGACCGCTGGGCTGTTCGGGCGTCGCTTCTTGGCGCTACCGAGGCCGAGGGAATCTCCAACGAACTGGCTGAGTGTCCAATGCGCTGTGCTGTCACCGGACTCGCCTGTCCAAGTGCATCCGCGGAGAGTCTGCCCGTCGGTGCCAGCCGCATCCTTGGCCGACACGGAGACCCACCTCAAAGAGCCGACCTCAGCACTGGTCAACGCGGTGCACGGCTCGTAAAGGGTTCCGTCATTGGTTGAGTTCCATCTGTGTGAGTGCACAGTCTTGAATGGAAGTTGCACTCCGTAGTCGTCGAACTGCCGGATCGAAGGTTCAGAGTAGGCGGTCGTTGGCGAGCCCGTTGTTGTGCATGACGCGAGTGAAAGCGAAGCCACCAAACACGAGAGGATCGTGTACCCGCGACGTCCTGTCATCAGGGACGTCCGGAGCCGGTGATACTTGAAGAGTTCGCCGCATCGGTCTCGGCTAGCTGAATACGCGCCGCGTTCGCGGTCTCCTCAAGTTGATATGCGGCCCAAGCATGATCCATCAACTGCCTTGTGCCATCGGAAACGAGGGAAGATAGGAGTACGAATAGCGCCTCGCCTTCGTCGCAACTTTCACCTAAGTAGTTTGCGGAAATTGCGTTGCCCAATGCCTGACTCAGCGCTTCCAACTCGATCCCGGCGGCTCGCGCGGCGGCGGCGCGCGCGTTCCAGGCAGCGATTTCGGAGACTACGTCGTTGCTCACTGCGACTCCCGGGGCTGGTGCGAGTTGAGGGCTCCTACTCAGTTAGACGCACGGTAGCGCGGTTCGGTTCCGCAGACTCGCCGATACCGGAATATTCGGCGAAATCGGGGTCAGTCGTGGCGGGTGGTATCGATTCCCAGGCTCATGCCCGCGAGGCCACGTCGGCGGACGGCGAGCTTGTCGGCGACGGCACGGAGCGCCGAACCGGACGCGGAGTCGGGGTGGGACAGCACGACCGGGGTGCCGTCGTCGCCGCCTTCGCGGAGCTGCTGTTCGAGGGGCACCTGACCGAGGAGTTCGACGGGGGCTCCGACCGCACGGGTGAGGCGTTCGGCGACCAGTTCGCCTCCGCCGGAACCGAACGGCTCCATGCGTGAGCCGTCGGGCAATTCCATCCACGACATGTTTTCGACGACGCCAAGGATCTTCTGACGCGTCTGCAGTGCGATCGCGCCTGCGCGTTCGGCCACCTCTGCGGCCGCCTGTTGCGGGGTGGTGACGACGAGGATCTCGGCGCCCGGAATCAACTGGGCGATCGAGATCGCGACATCGCCGGTCCCCGGCGGAAGATCGAGGAGCAGGACGTCCAGGTCGCCCCAGTAGACGTCGGCGAGGAACTGCTGAAGGGCACGGTGCAGCATCGGGCCACGCCAGGTGACCGGAGTATTGCCATCGGTGAACTGCCCGATCGAAATGAACCTCACGCCGTGGCTCTGCGGAGGCATGATCATCGACTCGACCTGTGTCGGCTTGGCGTCGCTACCGAGCATCCGGGGGACGCTGTGACCGTAGATGTCGGCGTCCAGCACCCCGACCGACAGTCCGCGGGCGGCGAGTGCCGTCGCCAGGTTGACGGTGACGCTCGACTTTCCGACGCCACCCTTGCCGGACGCGATCGCGTACACGCGAGTCAGGTTGCCGGGCTTGGAGAACGGGATCTCAGGTTCGGCGCGGTCGCCACGCAGCTTCTTGCGGAGTTCAGTACGCTGCTCGTCGTCCATCACGTCGAGTTCGACCCGGACCGCCCCGACCCCGGGCACGTCCGACACGGCAGTGGACACGCGTTCGGAGATCTCGGTTCGAAGCGGACAACCCGACGTCGTCAGATAGATGCCGACATCGATGCTCCCGTCGTCGGCGATCGCCACCGACTTCACCATTCCGAGGTCGGTGATCGGCTTGCCGATCTCAGGATCGGCGACCTTGCTGAGCGCCGAGCGGACTGCGGATTCGGTGGGAGTACTCACGCGCCCAGTCTAGTCAGTACTCAGGCACCTTCGAGTTCAGCCTCGCCTCACTCGACGTACCGCACGAATCCGACCGGAGCTTCGGCTACGGGATGGCGGGCGGAGGTGGCAGACAGATCGGGCCGAGGCACTGTGGTTTCGGGCTGGGCTTCGGCTTGTCCTTGCTGGAGGACGGCGGCGTTGACGGCTTGCTCGGCTTCGTGGACTTGTCGCCACTCTTCCCGTCGTCCTTCTTCTTGCCGTCGTTCTTCTTCTCGTCCTTCTTGTCTTTCTTCTTCTCGTCGTCCTTAGGCGGTGTCGTCATCTCCGGGATCGGCGTCGTCGGCATCACGCCTGCCGCGTACGCGGCTGCCCAACCGAGCACGTTGTTCGCGTAGGCGACGGAATGGTTGTAGCGCATCACGGCGCCAACCTTGTTGGACGCCGACATGATGTCGACGACGCCTGAGCACAGGTAGCGGCCGGCGGAATAGGTCGCGTCGAAGACGTTGTCCGGGTCCGCCTTGTCGTCGCCGTTCGCGTCCGAGCCCCAGCTTGCCCAGGTGCTCGGGATGAACTGCATAGGGCCCATTGCGCGGTCGTGACCGCGGTCGCCGTCGAGGTCTCCGCCGTCAGAGTCGGTGATCACTGCGTTGCCTGCCAGCGACCCGTCGAGCACCGGCCCGCGGATGCCAGTGAGTGTGTTGCCGTAACGGTCGACGTTGCCGTTCCCCGCGTGACCGGATTCGATGCGGCCGATGCCAGCCAACAGATACCACGGGAGCTTGCACTGCGGGGTTTCCGCTGCGACGCGGGTCGCGGCCAGCTTGTACGCCTTCAGCATGATTCCGGGGATGCCGAGCGGGCCGGACGGCAGGTTGGCGGCGATCCGGAACTGTGCCGCCGAATCGGCAATTTCGCCTGCGGCATCGGAGGGGGGAGTGAAACCAGTCAGCTGTCCGCCCTGCGACGGCACGATCTGGGTGACGTCGTCGATTGCGGTGATTTCCGAATCGTTCGACGCCAGCAGGGACGGGCCGATGTTGATCGGACCTTGGGCAGACGGAAGTGAGGTAGACCCAGCGGTCATTCCGCCGAGCAGCACGGCTCCGACGGCGATCGTGCCGACGCCCACGGCTACGCCCCGTCGTGGCACATGTACCCGGTTTGGGCTGTGCCGGAAACTCATCCCCATATTCGCGAACTCCAGTCGAGTGTCATTCGCGCGGTCTTCTGGCGAACAGCTGTCACCATCCACCCCCGCGGTTGTGAGCAAGCATACAGGGCGACCAACGCTGTTACGTACCGGATTCGTCCGATCGCTCAGCCGGAGGCTCGTCTCGGAGCTTCGCGGCGACGCGCTCGGCGATGTCTTCGACGGCGTCCTCCAATTCGCGGCGCAGATAGTCACGGGTCACGGTGTCGCCCACCGCGAGTCGGACCGCGGCCAGCTCACGCGCGAGGAATTCGGTGTCGTCCTTGGTCTGTGCGGCGCGACGGCGATCCTCGTCTAGTGAGATCCGGTCGCGGTTCTCCTGTCGATTCTGCGCCAGCAGGATCAGCGGCGCCGCGTACGCGGCCTGTGTCGAGAACGCCAGGTTGAGCAGGATGAACGGGTACGGATCCCACTCGAACGCGAAGACGCCGATGTTGAGGAAGATCCAGATGATCACGATGATCGTCTGGATCGCGAGGTACCGTCCGGTGCCGAGGAAACGGGCGACGCGTTCGCTGTAAACGCCGACGACGTCCGAGTCGAGGTTCAGCCGGAGACGTCGCCGGGTGTCGGCCGGAGTATCGAGGTGGCGGGGGCTCATCGGATGTGGCCTTCGAGATCGTTCTCGCGCCAGTCTCGGGGCAGCAGTGCGTCCAAGAGGTCGTCCACCTGGACGGCGCCGAGTAGGTGCGACGTGTCGTCGACGACGGGCGCGCTCACTAGGTTGTAGGTGGCGAAGAACCGGCTCATCGTCTCCAGGGAGTCGTCAGGGTGCAGTCGCGGCATCTCCGCATCGAGAATACCGCCGATGAGGTCGGCAGGCGGTTCGCGCAGCAGTCGTTGGATGTGTACGGCGCCGAGGAATTTGCCCGTCGGAGTATTCGTCGGCGGTCGGACGACGAAGATCATGCTGGCGGCCGCCGAGTTGATGTCGGGGTTGCGGATGCGGGCGAGTGCCTCGGAGACCGTCGCCGTCGCGGTGAGGATCAGCGGTTCGGGCGTCATCACGCCACCCGCGGTGTCGGGGGAGTGCAGGAGCAACCGGCGGACCGACTCGGACTCTTCAGGATCCATTCGCGCCAGCAGCGCTTCGGCTTCCGACGCCGGGAGTTCAGCGACGAGGTCGGCGACGTCGTCGGGATCCATCGCTTCGAGGACGTCGCCCGCGCGTTCGGGTTTCAGGCTGGCGAGAACAGCGCTCTGGTCGTCGGTCGGCAACTCTTGAAGGATGTCGGCCAGCCGCTCGTCCTCGAGGGCCGCAGCGATCTCGTTGCGTCGCTTAGCCGGAAGTTCGCGCAGCGCGTTGGCTACGTCGGCGGGACGCATCGCCTCGAACTGGGCGAGTGCACGTTCGACACCTTGTCCGACCCGGGCCAGCTCGAGGCGACTCATGCCGACAACGTGGCGCCACTCGATGATCAGCGTCTCGCCGCGACGTCGGAGGGCCTTACGGGTGGCGCGGACGGCGACGCGGGTGACCATCCAGTCACGGTTGCGGTTGCGTTCGATCGCAAGGTCGACGACGGTCAGGTCGATGCCGTGCAACTCCGGATAGTCGGGGTCGTCGGTGCGGACCATGCTGTCGAGGACTTGGCCGATGGCGAGCGCTTCGTTCGGGCGGACGCTGAGCTTGCGTAGATTCACGTGACCAGTCGTCAGTGTTACAGCGTCGGGCTCGATGCTCGTGACCCGCAGCATCGGCACGAAGATTCGCCGTCGAGTCGTCAACTCGACCGCGAGGCCGAGAGCGCGCGGCTGTTGGCCGGGCAGGTGCATCGAGATGACGACGTCGCGTACACGGCCGATCGATTCACCGTCCGGACCGAGGACTGCGAGGCCGACTAGTCTGGCCACAAAGACCTTCTGGGCAGGCGTCATGTCTACAAGCCTAGGAGACACAGCGTAGAAGTGAACGTCCGGAACGTTTGTGACAGGAGTTAAGCGATGACCAACCCGATGCGACAGACGCCCGGACTGCCGACGCAGCCGAAGGGGTGGCCGGTCGGGTCGTACGACACGTACGAGCAGGCGCAACGTGCCGTCGACCACCTCTCGGACAACCATTTCCATGTCGAGAATCTGACGATCGTCGGGGTAGACCTGATGCAGGTGGAGCGCGTACTAGGCCGTCTCACCTGGGGAAAGGTGATCGGTGGCGGGATCGTGTCGGGTGCATGGCTTGGCCTGTTCCTCGGCGCATTGATCAGCTTCTTCTCGTCAGACAATCCGTGGGTGCCGATCGTGTACGGCGTCATCGCCGGCATGGTCTTCGGGCTGATCTCGGCGGCGATCCCGTACGCGGCGAGTCGCGGCCAACGAGACTTCACGTCGTCGATGCAGTTGGTCGCAGGACGTTACG
Organism: Gordonia abscondita; assembly: GCF_032711245.1. Taxonomy (GTDB): domain Bacteria; phylum Actinomycetota; class Actinomycetes; order Mycobacteriales; family Mycobacteriaceae; genus Gordonia. Next base: position 227,247 of record NZ_CP128986.1, on the reverse strand, counting down.
ACGTGCTGTGCGATCCGAAGACGGCGGAGCAGGCCCGCGACATGCTCGCCCGCCTCGCGATCTAGAACACGACCGCTCAACACTCGTGAGTGGCCCGGACTCAGACGCACGGGATGTGCGGTGTGTCACTCGGGTGTGCGATACCCTACTCGCACATCGGCTTTCAAAGCCGATTTGCGACGGTAGGAGGCTTGGCGGGTATGCGACCAGAGGATTCCTCCGGCGACGGGATCGGTGCTAGCCCACCGCGCCGACGCCGGTTGTGGACGAAATTGGCGATTGCGGGGGTTGCGGCTGCGGTAACGGTTCCCATGCTCACGGCGTGCGGTTCCGACTACGAGCGGGGCACCCTCAACATGTACGCCGCTGCCGACGGTTTCGACTATATCGACGAAGTCGCGCAGCGATGCAGCGCCGACTCGAACGGCGAGTACGCCATCTCGATGCACATGCTGCCGAAGGAAGCCGACATGCAGCGGCTCCAATTGGCGCGACGACTCGCAGGCAACGACTCGGGTCTGGACCTGATGGCGATGGACGTCGTGTGGACCGCCGAATTCGCGGATGCGGGCTGGGCGGTGCGTGTCCCGGACGACATCGCCGAGAAGACCAGGCAGGCATCGCTCTCGGGTCCGGTGGAGACCGTCGAATGGAAACGCGACGACGACACCGCGAAGAGCCTGTACGCGATCCCGCTGTGGGCTAACACCCAGATGCTTTGGTACCGGCCCGATCTCATGAAGGAGACCATCGACACGGCGAAGGCTCCGACCACGTGGCAAGGCATGCTCGACGACGCAGCGAAGATTAAGGACGCGGGCGGTCCGGCCGCGATCCTGCTGCAAGCCAAGCAGTACGAGGGGCTGATGGTGTGGTTTAACTCGCTCCTGCAGTCGGCGGGCGGGCAAGTGCTCGACCCGAACGATCCGACGAAGGTCACGCTGACCGATACGCCGGAGCACCGCGCCGCGACAGTCGAGGCGTTGACGGTCATGCGTCAGGTCGCGACCGCGCCGGGTGCTGACCCGTCGATCTCCAACTCCGACGAGGGCACCGCCCGAACTGACATGGAGGCGGGCAACGGTGCGTTCGAGATCAACTGGCCGTTCGTCTTCGCAGGGATCAAAGAGAACGGTGCGGCGGGCGAAGCCAAAATCATGGGCGATTCGCTGACTGGTTTCAAGGACATCATCGACGCGACCGCTGACAATCCGACCGACCCGCGCATCGCGAAGGTCAACGACGCGACCCGCAAGAAGTTGAACTTCGCCGCCTACCCCGGCATCACCGACGGCAAGACTGCGAAGTCGACGCCGGGCGGATTCAACCTTGCTGTCGCGTCGACGTCCAAGCAGCAGGATCTGGCGTTCAAGGCGGCATCCTGCCTCACCGATGAACAGGCGCAGAAAGTGTATGCGGTGCGTGGCGGAACGCCTCCGACGATCGCTTCGCTGTACGACGACGCCGATTTTCAGCTCGCATATCCGATGTACGAGATCATCCGTCGCCAACTCGACGAGGGCGCGTCACCGCGTCCGGCTACGCCGCGATACCAAGACATGTCGACGGCGATCACCGCGACGCTCAGCCCGGTGGGTCAGTGGAACCCCGAACGCAAGGCCGATGAGCTGGGGAAGGTCGCACAGAGTGCTATCGACGGGGAGGGGATCGTCCCGTGACCAGTGACGACAACGATCAGCCGAGCAATTCCGGCGGCCTCACGCCGCACGGTGAAGGCCCGGACATGAGTCCGGGCCGCCACGCGCGGCCCGAGGACCGCACGCCAGAGCGGGCCGTCGAACAGACCGGTCCCATCCCCACCGTCCACTCGGACGTGTGGGTGGCCCCGGGCTCGGAGCCGACGCGACCGACTGCGACGCCGCCGGAGACGCGGACCGTCGTTCCGGAACCTCGGCAGGTGCCCGAATCCCCGCAGGCGCCGGAGCCGCGAACCGGGTCGGAGCAGGCCCGGCCCGAACCTCCGCAGCAGGCTCCGGCGCCCGGCGTGCGGCCCGTCGCGGGCGCCGCGCGCAACCCGGCCCAAGAGCGACGACCCGCACCTGCGCGAGCAGGGTCGGCGATGGCCATGTCGGACATCCTGGAAGTCGAACGTCCCGCACCGGCGACGTCGCAGACAAGCACCGGGGGGAAGGCGCCCGGAGGTAAGAAGAGTGGGTCAACTGGACGTAAGTCGTCCGAACGCCGGCTCGCCTTCCTGCTCGCGGGTCCGGCAGCGCTGGTGATGCTCGTCGTCACCGGATATCCGATCCTCTACTCGATCTGGTTGTCGTTCACGGACGAGAACCTCCGCGAACCAGGTTCGGGAAGTTTCGTTGGATTCAGTAACTACGGGACGGTCCTGGGTAGCGGTTACTGGTGGACGGCCCTCTGGGTGACGCTCTACATAACAGTGATCTCGGTGATCATCGAACTCGTCATCGGTATGGCGATCGCGTTGGTCATGCACCGCGCGATGTTCGGCAGAGGTCTAGTGCGCACCGTCGTGCTGATCCCGTACGGCATCGTGACCGTCGCCGCCGCGATCTCGTGGAAGTACGCGTGGACGCCGGGTACCGGTTATCTTGTCAATCTGTTGCCGGACGGGTCGACTCCGTTGACCAGTCAGATGCCCGCGCTGTCGGTGATCATTCTCGCCGAAGTGTGGAAGACGACGCCGTTCATGGCGCTGCTGCTGCTGGCCGGACTGGCACTGGTGCCCGACGACCTGCTCAAGGCCGCGCAGATGGACGGTGCGGGCGCGTGGACGCGGCTGGTCAGAGTGATCTTGCCGTTAATGAAGCCGGCGATCCTCGTCGCGCTGCTGTTCCGCACGCTCGACGCGTTCCGTGTGTTCGACAACATCTACGTCCTAACGTCGGGCAACCACGACACGGGATCGGTGTCGATGCTCGGCTACAACAACCTGTTCAAAGCGTTCAACCTCGGCACCGGGTCGGCGATCAGTGTCTTGATCTTCCTGTGCGTCGCGGTGATCGCGATCGTGTTCATCAAGGGATTCGGCGCCTCGGCGCCCGGTTCCGACGACGAGGGGAGGTAGCGGGAGAATGAATGCTCTCAATCGTCGCCGCGCCGGATGGCTGATCGCGAACACCTTGGTGGTGCTGTACGCGATCATTCCGTTGTGGTGGATCATCAGTCTGTCGTTCAAGAGTCCGGGCACCGTCACTGACGGCAATTTCATCCCGAACTCGTGGACGCTCGAGAACTACCGGAGCATCTTCGACACCGGGTTCTTCACGTCCGGTCTCATCAACTCGATCGGCATCGGCCTCATCTCGACGATCATCGCCGTCGTGCTCGGCACGATGGCCGCATACGCCATCGCGCGTCTGGACTTCCCCGGCAAAAAGGTGCTCGTGGGCGCAGCCCTCCTGATCGCGATGTTCCCGCAGATCTCGCTCGTCACCCCGCTGTTCAACATCGAGCGGAGCATCGGTCTGTTCGACACGTGGCCCGGCCTGATCATTCCGTACGTGGCGTTCGCGCTGCCGTTGGCGATCTACATCCTGTCGGCGTTCTTCCGCGAGATCCCGTGGGAGCTCGAGAAGGCGGCGCAGATGGACGGTGCGTCGCCCGGGCAGGCGTTCCGTCGGGTGATCTTGCCGCTTGCTACGCCAGGCGTGGTGACCGCCGCGATCCTCGTGTTCGTGTTCGCCTGGAACGACCTGCTCCTGGCTCTGTCGCTGACATCGACCGAACGCGCGCAGACCGCGCCCGTCGCGATCGCCAACTTCACCGGTGTCAGTCAGTTCGAGGAGCCGACCGGTGCCATCGCGGCGGCGGCCGTCGTCATCACCATTCCGATCATCATCTTCGTGCTCTTCTTCCAACGCCGTATCGTGGCCGGTCTGACCTCCGGCGCCGTGAAGGGATAACCCATGGCCGACATCGTTCTGGACAACGTTTCCAAGCAGTACCCGGACGGCTCGACCGCCGTTCACGGCATCGACCTGCAGATCGCCGAAGGCGAGTTCATCATCTTGGTGGGGCCGTCGGGCTGCGGCAAGTCGACGACTCTCAACATGATCGCCGGTCTCGAGGACATCACGTCTGGCGAACTCCGTATCGGCGGCGATCGCGTCAACGAGATGGCACCGAAGGACCGTGACATCGCGATGGTCTTTCAGAGCTACGCGCTGTACCCGCATATGACGGTGCGCGAGAACATCGCGTTCCCGCTGACCCTGGCGAAGAAGCCGAAGGACGAGGTCGCTGCGAAGGTCGACGAGGCCGCCCGCATCCTCGACCTGGGCGAATACCTGGACCGCAAACCCGCGAACCTGTCCGGTGGACAGCGCCAGCGCGTTGCGATGGGCCGGGCGATCGTTCGCTCCCCTAAGGCGTTCCTGATGGACGAGCCGTTGTCCAACCTCGACGCGAAGCTCCGCGTACAGATGCGCACCGAGATCGCTAGCCTGCAGGCCCGGCTCGGCACGACCACCGTGTACGTCACCCACGACCAGACTGAGGCGATGACCCTCGGCGATCGCGTCGTCGTCATGCGCGCCGGTCACGTCCAGCAAGTCGGGGCGCCGCAGGAGTTGTACGACACCCCGGTCAACTTGTTCGTCGCCGGCTTCATCGGCTCGCCGTCGATGAACTTCATCCCGGGACATCTCACCGCCACCGGTGTCGACACCCCGATCGGGCACGTCGAATTCCCGGACTACGAGCAGGTGACCGGCCGTGCCCGGGAGGCGGGAAGCAACGGTGAGGTCCTGTTGGGGATCCGCCCGGAACATCTCGTCGACGCGGCGCTCACGCACCCCGCCGAGCTCGAACAGTTCCTCACTTTCGACATCGACGTCGACCTCGTCGAGTCGATGGGGTCGGACAAGTACGTGTACTTCACGCTCAGCGCGCCGGACACCGCGAACCAGATCCTCCATCAACTCGCCGAGGACATTGGTTCGACGACGGCAGGCGGCCAGAAGGTCGCACGTCTGACGCCGTACACCGACGTCCGACGCGGCGGAAAGCTGACACTCGCCCTGAACACAGCGCGTCTGCACGTATTTGACACGGCGAGCGGCACCGCCCTGCGCTGACCGGACCGGGTCCGACCCCATCGACAGGTGCGATCTGCACCGGTGCGGGCCCGGTCGTGGGCGTCGTGCTTGACTGGTCGGGTGAGTTCAACTTCGGGGTCGATCACCGACCGGGTGGTCAAGCATGTGGCGGGTGTCGTCGGCTCGGAGCCGCAGCGAGCGTCGGTGACGTTCCTCGGTGTGGAACCCGTCGATGTCCTGCGATTCGTCAATGGCGACGAATTGGTGTTCGCGACCGTGGGCTGTGCTCGCCACCCGATGCACGACCCCAACGACCTGGCGCCCGACCCGGTCCGCGGACCGCGCGCGGAAGCAGTCGTGCGTATGCGGGCGGTTGCGCCATTACCGGGACTGCACAAGGCGTTGGCGACGTTGGCCGCCGCGCCCGCGGTAGAAGGCCTCGTCCTGGCCGAAGACTCGCTCATCGACCTGCAGGAACCGCTGTGGGCGGGTGCGATCTGCTCGGCCTTCCTCCTGACGGCCGACACGGAGATCGCGGACCTGCCGCTCGACGACCCCGCCGAGCCGGTTCACTTCCTGCGTGCCGTTCCGATCACGGCTAACGAGGCCGCATGGGTGCGGCTGAAGGGCGCCGCCGCGCTGCGCGACGCCTGGGTCGAAGCAGGCGTCGATATCGCAGACCCGACGAGATCTGCCGTCACCCCGAGTTGACGGACACGACTTCCCCGCTCGACACGACGGTCAGAGCCAGTGGTTTCTGCGCAGGGTGCGCCACAGGGTGAAACAGACGCAGACCATGAGAACCAGCAGCACCGGGTAGCTGAAGGTCCAGTGCAGTTCGGGCATGTGATCGAAGTTCATTCCGTAGATGCCTGCGATCGCGGTCGGGACGGCGGCGATCGCGGCCCACGACGAGATCTTGCGCATGTCGGTGTTCTGCTGGATCGACACTTTCGTCGAAGCGGCGTTGAGTAACGTCGTCAGCCGCTCGTCGTATTCGGCGATCAGCTCTGTCGCCTGCGTGAGGTGATCGGCGACGTCGCGGAAGTGGCGGCGGATCTCCTTGCCGTCCGCCGACATGACTGGACTCTCGAAACGGATCGGCGACATGTCCAATGTCGACTTGTTGCCGGACAGCCGAGCCAACGGCATCACGAGCGGATAGACGGCACGCTGCAGTTCGAGGACTTCGCGTTTGAACAGATAGACGACGTCTATGTCGATGTCGTTGTGTTTTGTGGAGAACACGCGCTCCTCGATCTCGTCCACATCGGACTCCATATCGGAGACGACGGCCAGATAGCTGTCGACGACCCGGTCGGCGACGGCGTGCACGACGGTCGACGGTCCGAGCTTGAGATGGTCAGCCATGTGCTCGAGACGCTGCCGCACACCGGTGAGGTGGGTGTGGTCACCGTGTCGGACGGTGATCACGAAGTCACGACCCGCGAGCACCATGATCTCGCCGGTCTCGACGATGTCGTTGGCCACTTCGAGGGAGTCGTGGTCGACGTAGCTGATCGTCCGCAGCACGAGGAACATAGTGTCGTCGTACAGTTCGAGCTTCGGTCGCTGGTGCGCGTGCACCGCGTCCTCGACCATCAGCGGATGCAGCCCGAACGCGTCGGCGACGTCGTTCATCTGCCGTTCGTCCGGGTGGTGCAGCCCGAGCCAGACGAATCCCTCACCGCTCGTGCGGACTTGCGCAAGCGACTTTCGGAAGTCCTGCGTGCCTTTGCGGCGAACGCCGTCGACGTAGACGCCGCAGTCGACGACCGCGCGCGCCGACGGCACCGGAGGTGTCGGCGGGTCGACCTGAGGTCGTCCCGATCCACGGTTTCCCGGCTGCAACATGCGCGGAATGGAAGGCATTGTGCTGATGTTACCGACCTAGGTGCTCGATACGCTGCCGCTTACACTCGGGCAGTGCCGTTTGAACTCTCCGTCTATACCGCGACAGCGATCACGCTGATTGTCATCATGGATCCGCCCGGTCAGGTGCCGGTGTTTCTGTCCTTAGTGGGACGACGGTTGCCCGAGGACAGACGCCGAGCAGCTTGGCAGGCGCCTCTCGTGTCGCTGCTCGTCATCTCGCTGTTCGCGGTCGGTGGTCGCGCGATCTTGGCGTACCTGCACATCGGGATCCCGGCGCTGCAAGGCGCGGGTGGACTGCTGCTCCTGCTGGTGGCGCTGCAGCTATTGACCGGAGCAGGCGAAGCCCCAACAGCGAAGTCGACGGACGACGTGAACGTCGCGTTGGTTCCACTCGGTACGCCGCTGCTCGCGGGACCGGGGGCGATCGCCGCGGTGATCGTCGCAGTCAGCGAAGGTCACGGCGACGCGGGCGCATACACGGCGATCGCGGCGGCGATCGTGACCGCGCACGTCGTCGTCTGCCTTGCCCTCCTGTACTCGACGACGCTGATCCGCGTCCTCAAGGTCGGCGGTATCACGTTGCTCGCGAAGATCGCGGGTCTGCTGCTCGCCGCGATCGCCGTGCAACTGATTGCGACATCGGTCATCGGGTTCGCCGCGACTGCGTGACGGGCGGCGTCGACTACGGTTGCATCTGATGGGCATTCAACAACGAATCACGGCGGCAGTTGCGGCGGCCGTCATCGCCGCCGTCTCCCTGACGGCATGCGGCAATGACGACGACCCGGCTCTGACTGTCGGGCACGACGGATCAGCCGAGTCGCGGACGGCGGCGGCGATCTACGCTGGAGCGTTGGCGGGCACGGGCCTCAAGGTACAGCGGACTGACGATTCGGCGCCGCAGGACGAACTCCTCGATCGGGTCGCTTCGGGCGATTTGGGGCTGTACCCGTCGTTCACCGGCGACCTGCTCGTGCAGTTGACGCCCGCACCGACAGCGGTGACCGCCGACGATGTGCTCGCCGACGTCAACCGGTCGTTGCCGCAGAACGTGTCGGTCGGCGATCCGGCACTCGTGTCGGACCGGTGGCAGATCCTCGCGCCGCAGAAGGCGATCGAAGGCGCGGGTGTCGAATCGCTCGCCGACTGCGGCAAGTTTCCCACAGGTCTGCCGCTGGTCGTCACTAAGGCACCGCCGACCTCGGTCCTGGACGCGGTAGCCGTCTGCCATCACGGGCCCGTGAAGACGGTCGCGACCGCTGACGAACTCGTGTCCGCTGTCCGTGGCGGCGGTGTGCTCGGTCTGACGACAGCGCTCGACGCCGCGTCCGTGGAGGACTTGACCGACGTCCAGACCCTCAAGTCCGATGGTGCTCCGATCGCACAGCAACTCGTGCCGGTGTATGCGAGCGGGCACCTCGGCAAGCTTCAGCTCAAGGCTCTCAGTCGTGTCGCGGGTGACCTGACCACAGCGGACCTCGCGCAGATGGTGCGCGAGGTCCGTGAGGGGTCCGATCCGCGTGCGGTCGCCGGAGAATGGCTGTCGACACACGGGGCGTGACGAGGCCCAGCAACGAGGGCCTGCGACGTCGGCCTATTTGCTGATCTTGTTCATCGCCCAACCGGTGACGTGTGCGCTGATGCCCTGGTACTTCGATGCGACCAAGCGCACGGACAGGTCGAGGAGCTTCGCGTCGGCGCCGACGAGGACGCGGGCATGGTTGCGTTCGACTGCCTTGATGATGATCTCGGCTGCCTTCTCCGAGCTCGTGTTCGCCAAGTACTTGTCGAACAGCGCTGCGGTGGCCTTCTGATCGTGGTCGCCCGAGGTGGTCGCGTTACGAGCGATCGCCGTCTTGATGCCGCCGGGGTGCACACAGGTCACCTTGACCGGGTGCTTGGCGATGATCATCTCCTGGTTGAGAGCTTCGGTGAAGCCGCGGACCGCGAACTTCGCTGAGTTGTATGCGGCCTGCCCGGGCTCGGCGAGGATGCCAAACAGCGACGACGTGTTCACGATGTGGCCGTCGCCCGACGCGATGATGTACGGCAGGAACGCTTTGGTGCCATTGACGACGCCCCAATAGTCGACGTCCATCACACGCTCGATGTCCTTGAACTCGGTGTGCTCCACTTCGCCGTGGTGGGCGATCCCCGCGTTGTTGAAGATGGCGTTGACTGTGCCGTAGTGGGCGGCGACGGTGTCGGCGTATTCGAGGAACGCCTCCCGCTCGGCGACGTTCAGAATCTGCGAATGGACTTGCGCCCCAGTCTCCTTCACCAGACGTTCGGTCTCGGCGAGGCCATCGGGGTTCATGTCCGAGATAGCGAGCTTGGCGCCGCGCCGACCGAGTTGAACGGCTAGGTCGCGACCCATGCCCGATCCTGCGCCGGTGATGACGATGACCTTGTTGCGGAAGTCTTTCACGATTGTCCTTCTCTTCAAGTGTGGTGGGTTTCGGCGGGTGCTGTGCGTGAGGCTCAGGCGCCTGCGGCTGGGGTCAGGTCGCTGGACTCGAGGCGGGGCGTCACGTTGTACGCCGCCACGTCGAACTCGCGTGTCGCGTTGCGGAAGGTGAATGTGAAGCCCGGCCACAGCGAGGTGATCTTGCCGTTCGCATCCTTGTACCAGGAAGCGCAGCCCCCGGTCTGCCAGACGCTGTTGCGCAGCGTGTGCTGTAGATCGTCGTTGTACCGATTCTGCGCTTCGAGCTTGACCTCGGTGCGACCGATCTCGGCCTTGCGTGTCTTGCGGATGTAGTCGACGAGGTAGTTCAGCTGCGATTCGATCATGTACACCATCGACGTGTGGCCGAGGCCCGTCGACGGTCCGACCAGCAGCATCAGGTTCGGGAATCCGTGGACGAACGAGCCCTTGTACGCTTGCATGCCGTCGGCCGCCCAGACCTGTGAGAGGCTCTTGCCGCCGACGCCGCGGATCGACTCGAATGCGGGGGAGTCGGTGACATGGAAGCCGGTGGCGACCACGATCACGTCGACGTCGCGCGCAGTGCCGTCCTTGGTGACGATGCCGGTCTCGGTGACTTCGGCGATGCCGTCGGTCACGAGGTCGACGTTCGGCCGGTCGAGCGTCGGATACCATTCGTTCGACTTCAGGATGCGTTTACATCCGACGGCGAACGTCGGGGTCACAGCCTTACGGAGTTCCGGATTCCGGATGCCGCGGAAGATGTTGGCGCGGCAGAGCGCCTCGACGGGCTTGAGGGCCTTCGGCGCGAACGTCATGCCTGCGGCCACGCTCTCGTTCGCGGTGTAGATGGTGCCACGGATCAGGTTTTGCAGGCCGGGCACATTTTTGAACGCCCAGTTCTCCGCCTTGAGGTAGGGGCGTTCGTTGCGCGGGATGATCCACGGTGCGGTGCGCTGGTAGACGTCCATGTGGCCGACAGTCTTACCGAGTTCGGGCACCACCTGGATGGCCGACGCGCCAGTGCCGATGACGGCGACGCGCTTGCCCGCGAAGTCGTAGTCGGTGTCCCAGCGCGCGGTGTGGACGATGGTTCCGCCGAATCCGTCGATGCCCTTGATGTCGGGCAGGTTCGGCTCGCAGAGCGGGCCGATGCCGCCGACGACGATGCCGGTGCGGACGGTGACGGTCTTGCCCTCGCGCTCGGCCTGGACGGTCCAGCGGGCTTCGTCCTCGTTCCAGTCCACGCTGGTGACGTCTGTGCCGAACCATGTCCGGTCGGCGATGCGGTGCTCGTCGGCCACAGTATTGATGTAGCGGTGGATCTCCGGCTGGTGCGAGTACGACCGGCTCCAGTCGGGATTCTGCGCGAACGAGTACGAGTACAGGTGCGACGGCACGTCGCACGCGGCGCCGGGGTACACGTTGTCGCGCCATGTGCCGCCGAAGTCACTGCCGCGGTCGAGGACGAGGTAGTCGTCGTGCCCTGACTGAGCGAGCTTGATGGCCGCGCCTAGGCCGGAGAACCCGGCACCGATGATCACGATCTCTACATCATGCGTTGTCATAGTCTCCACGATAAGGCGTTGTTGAATGTGAGTCAATAGCCAATTGAACTAAGGTCAATAGTGGCTTAGGGTGGAGTGATGACGTCATCGAGAACGCGTATGAGCCCGGATGCGAGGCGCCGCCAGCTCATCGATCTCGGCGTCGCGATGGCGGGGGAGCGGCCACTGGAGTCGATCACCATCGAATCCGTCGCCGACGCGGCGGGCGTGTCGAAGGGACTGATCTTCCACTACTTCGAGTCGAAAGCCGACTTCCATCTGCAGGTGGTCCGTGAACAGGCGCAGATCATGCTCGAACGGACGTTGCCGCGCGAGGACATTACCGACGTCCTGGAGGTTCTGCGTTCGTCGGTCGCCGCATACGTCGACTACGTCGCCGAGAATGGGCGGGGCTTCATCGGCGTGATCCGCGGCGCAACGAGCGCGGACCCCGACATCCGCGACGTCGCCGACAGCACGCGCGCGGCCATGGCCGAACGTATCCTCAAACGGGCGCCCGAACTGGGTATTGACCGGACGCCGGCGATCGAGCTCGCCGTCGCGGGATGGATCGCATTCGTCGAAGAAACCCTCGTCCGCTGGCTCGCCGAACCCGCGATGACTCGCGACCAGTTGATTCAAATACTCGTCGCAGCGTTGCCGCTGCTCGCCGGTCTCGTGGGTGAGGTAGCCGACTAACGCAGCGGGCATCCGGCGCGGATGGAAACTCGCCTGGATGTGAAAGAGCCCGGGCTCTCCATCGCGGAGAACCCGGGCTCATCTCATGTGTCGGCTTACTCGAAAGCGGCGTCGACGATCTCCGCCTGCTCGACGGCGTGGACCTTGCTCATACCCGACGACGGCGCGGACATCGGGCGACGCGAGATGCGACGCAGTCCCCGCAGAGCGGGAACCAACTCAGGCAGCCACAGACCGAGGAACGGCCACGGCCCCTGGTTGGCGGGCTCCTCCTGGACCCACGCGAAGTCGGCTGCGTTCGGGTACCGCTCCATAGTGCGCGCCAGGCGATGGTGCGGGACGGGGTACAGCTGCTCGACGCGGACGATCGCGATATCGTCGCGGTTCTCCTTCTCGCGGTGCGCGGCCAACTCGTAGTACAGCTTGCCGCTGACCAGCAGGACTCGCTTGACCGCCGCGCGATCGGCGCCGCCCTTCGCGAAGTGCGGGTCGTCGATGACCGACTGGAACTTGCCCTCGGTGAATTCCTCGATCGGGGAGACTGCTGCCTTGTTTCGCAGCATCGACTTCGGCGTGAACACGACCAGCGGACGGCTGATGCCGTCGTGGACGTGGCGACGCAGCAGGTGGAAGTAACTGGCGGGGGTCGACGGCAGTGCGACGGTCATCGAGCCCTCGGCGCACAGCTGCAGGAAGCGCTCGATGCGGCCCGACGTGTGGTCGGGGCCCTGGCCTTCGTGGCCGTGCGGCAGTAGCAGGACGACGTCGCTGCGCTGGCCCCACTTGGCCTCGCCCGAACTGATGAACTCGTCGATGATCGACTGGGCGCCGTTGACGAAGTCGCCGAACTGCGCCTCCCACAGGACCAGAGCGTCCGGGTTCGCGACGGCGTAGCCGTACTCGAAGCCGAGCACCGCGTATTCCGACAGCGGCGAGTCGTACACGAGGAAACGGCCGGTCGCGTCCTCGCCCAAGTGGTTCAGCGGCGTGTACTCCGAGCCGTTGTCCCGATCGATGAGCACCGAGTGGCGCTGGGTGAACGTGCCGCGGCGCGAGTCCTGACCCGACAGGCGGACGGTGGTGCCCTCCTGGACGAGCGAACCGAACGCCATCAACTCGGCGAACGACCAGTCGACGTCGCCGGCTGTCGTCATCTCGTGACGGCGTTTGATGACGGGCTTGACGCGCTGATGGGCGGCGAAGCCCTCCGGCAGGTTGACGAAGGCGTCCCCGATCTCCTTCAGACGATCCTGCGGGACGGCGGTGACCAGCTTCGTGCGGAGCGTCTGCTCACCCTCGACGGACGGCGAAGCCTCCGGCGTGAACCGATCGAGCTCCTTGACTTCGACGAACACGCGCTCCAGCTGACCTTGGTAGTCGCGCAGCGCGTCCTCTGCCTCCTTGGTGGAGATGTCGCCACGGCCGATCAAAGCTTCGGTGTAGCTCTTACGGACGCTGCGGATGTTGTCGATAACGTCGTACATGGCCGGCTGGGTCATCGACGGGTCGTCGCCCTCATTGTGACCGCGGCGGCGGTAGCAGACGAGGTCGATGACGACATCGCGGTTGAACGCTTCGCGGTAGTCGACGGCGAGCTTCGCGGCCCACACACAGGCTTCCGGGTCGTCACCGTTGACGTGCAGAACGGGCGCACCGATCATCTTGGCGACATCGGTGCAGTACTGCGTCGACCGCGAGTACTCGGGTGCGGTGGTGAAGCCGACCTGGTTGTTGACGACGATGTGAATGGTGCCGCCGGTGCGGTAGCCGTGGAGCATCGACATGTTGAGCGTCTCGGCCACCACGCCCTGACCGGCGAAAGCGGCGTCGCCGTGCAGCATCAGCGGCAGGATCTTGAACTGTTGCGACTCGTCGAGTAGGTCCTGCTTGGCGCGGACGATACCTTCCAGAACCGGGTCGACGGCTTCGAGGTGGCTCGGGTTCGCGGTCAGCGACACGTTGATCTCGTTGTCGCCGAACATCTGGTAGTAGGTGCCCTCAGCGCCCAAGTGGTACTTGACGTCACCGGAGCCATGAGTCTGTGCCTGGCCGAGGTTGCCTTCGAACTCGGTGAAGATCTTCGAGTACGGCTTGCCGACGATGTTGGCGAGGACGTTGAGGCGGCCGCGGTGCGGCATGCCGATGACGACTTCCTGCACGTTGTGGTCGGCGGACCGGTCGATGACGGAGTCCATCATCGGGATGACGGTCTCGGCGCCCTCCAGCGAGAAACGCTTTTGACCGACGTACTTGGTGGCCAGGAACGTCTCGAAAGCCTCGGCCGCGTTGAGCTTGCTCAGAATGTACTTCTGCTCGGCGACCGGCGGCTTGACGTGCTTGATCTCGACACGTTCCTGCATCCAGCGCTGCTGCTCCGGATCGAGGATGTGCGTGTACTCGACGCCGATGTGGCGGCAGTACGCGTCGCGCAGTACCGACAGGACATCGCGCAGCTTCATCTTGTCCTGGCCGTGGAAGCCGCCGACGGTGAACGTGCGGTCGAGATCCCACAGAGTCAGGTTGTAGTTGAGGACGTCCAGGTCGGGGTGGGACGACCGGGCGTCGGAGTCCATCGCGAGCGGATCGGTGTCGGCCATGAGGTGGCCGCGGCTGCGGTAGGCGGCGATCAACTCGAGGACGCGCGTGTTCTTGTCGACGACGCCCGCGGGGAGGTCGCGTCGCCAGCGGATGGGCTCGTACGGGACGTGCATCGACGTGAAGATCTCGTCGTAGAACGCGTCGTCGAGCAGCAGATTGTGGATCGTGCGCAGGAAGTCGCCCGACTCCGCGCCCTGGATGATCCGGTGATCGTATGTCGAGGTCAGGGTCATCAGCTTGCCGATGCCCATCTCGGCGAGCTGCTGGTCGCTCGCGCCCTGGAATTCGGCCGGGTACTCCATCGCGCCCGCACCGATGATCGCGCCCTGGTTCGGCATCAGACGCGGCACCGAGTGCACGGTGCCGATGGTGCCCGGGTTAGTCAGCGAGATGGTGACGCCCGCGAAGTCGGCGGCGCCGAGCTTGCCGTCGCGCGCACGACGGACGATGTCCTCGTATGCGGCGACGAAGCCGGCGAAGTCGAGGGTGTCGCAGTTCTTGATCGCGGCGACGACGAGCGTGCGCTCGCCGTTCTTGCCCGGCAAGTCGATCGCCAGACCGAGGTTGGTGTGCGCAGGCGTGATGACGTTCGGCTTGCCGTCGACGACCCCGAAGTGTCGGTTCATGTTCGGGAACGCCTTGACCGCCTGGACGATCGCGTAGCCGAGAATGTGGGTGAAGCTGATCTTGCCGCCGCGCGTGCGGGCGAGATGATTGTTGACGACGATCCGGTTGTCGATCATCGCCTTCGCCGGGATCGCGCGCACGCTCGTCGCGGTCGGAATCTCCAGCGACGACGTCATGTTGCGGACGATCGCCGCGGAGGGGCCGCGTAGGACCTTTGCCTCGTCTTCGGCAGGTACGCTCTGCGACTTCGCGGCGGTAGTCGACCGACTAGTGCCGGAGGCGGCCTTCGTGGCCGCGGCTTCGGTCGTCGTCCGAGCCGAGGTCGGCGTCGGGGTCCGCGAGGGTTCGGCATCCAGCGTGACGGCCTGCTTGGGTGCGACGACCGGAGTGCCGGGTGCTGCGGTGGCCGGTGCCGCCGGTTTAGCTGCGGGAGCGGTCTGGGGTGAGGCCGGCGCGCTGCCGTTAGTCGGGCTGTAGTTCTTCAGTACTTCATGCCAGCTCGGATCCACAGAGGAGGGATCGGTCTTGAACCGCTGGTACATTTCCTCGACCAGCCATTCGTTCTGTCCGTAGTCGGACTCAGAAATCGAACTGCTCACAGCGTTGTCTCGCCTCAATTCACCCAGTGCTTTGTCGTGTCACCTGGCTGGTCGAGTGCGGCTTGTGGTCGCAACGCCAGCCAATTAACCAGCCTACGCGGGTGTGTCGTTCGTCGCCGCGTTCAGGTATGGATGGAGGTCCAGGTCACCTTTCATGTGGTCGAGATCATAGGTGCGGTGGCGTCGGCGTCAGCCGATACGCCTGCGTCCCACAGGCGACGGTATGGACCGTTCGCCTCGTAGAGGCTCTGGTGGTCGCCGTACTCGACGATCTGGCCGGCGTCGACGACGGCGATCGCGTCGGCACGCGCCGCTGTGCCGAGACGGTGGGCGACGATGACGCTGGTCCGCCGTCGTGCGAGGGCGTCGCCCGCGGCGAGGACTTGGGCTTCGGTGGCCTGGTCGAGCGTGGCTGTCGCCTCGTCGAGGAGGATCAGGTCGGGTTCGACGAGTTCGGCTCGGGCCAACGCGATGAGCTGTCGCTGCCCGGAGGAAAGACTGCGGCCGCGTTCGGACACGGTGTGCTCCATCCCGCCGGGAAGGGCCGCGATCATCGTCGCGGCTCCGACCCGCCGGGCGGCGTCGGCGATCTGCTCGCGGCTCGCGTCCGGCCGACCGAAGGCGATGTTCTCGGCGACGTCGCCTGCGAACAGGTGAGGTTCCTGCGGGACGACGCCCAGACGTGAGCGGTATCGGGCGAGAGTGATGTCGCGCAGGTCGACGCCGTCGATGCGGACGTGCCCGGCTGTCGGATCGTAGAAGCGTGCGAGCAGTTTCACGATGGTCGACTTGCCCGCGCCGGTCGCACCGACGAGTGCGAGCGAACTGCCCGGCGGCACGTGAAGGTCGATGTCGGCTAACGCTTCATTGTCGGCGCCGCGGTAGCGGAAGCCGACGTGCTCGAACGCCACCGCGCCGTCGAATCCGGTGCGCGTGTCAGGGGTGTCGGGGTCCGCGGCGTCGAGGATCGACGTTCTCGTGGTGAGAAGATCCCGGATACGGCGCAGCCCGACGGCGGCCTGCTGATAGCCGTCGAACACCGTCGTCAACTGTTGCACCGGGCCGAACAGCATAGCCAGATAGAGGACGAACGCGATGAGGGTGCCCGGCTGGAGTTGTCCGGACGCGATCTGGTGTGCGCCGACACCGACGGCGACGGCGGTCGCGAGGTCGGCGCAGAACTGGATAAACGGGAAGTACGCCGCGACGGCCCGCTGAGAGGTCATCCGGGCGCGATACCAGGCCTGCGATCGCTCGCCGAACGCGGCGACCGCCACCGGGATGTGGTGATAGCCGCGCGTGGTAGACAATCCTGCGATGTTCTCCTGGAAGTCGGCGTTCACCGCGGAGACGAGTTCTCTGGTGCGCGTGTATGCGGCCGACGAGACACGCCGGAACCAGACGGTGGCGACGGCCAGCACTGGGAAGATCGGGAGCACCGCGAGCGCGACCTCCCAATCGGTTATCACCAAGGCGGCGAGGACTCCGACCAGCGTGAGGAGCGCTACGACAGCGGATGACAGGCCCGTCTGTAGGAATCCCGACAATGCGTCGACGTCGGTCGTCATACGCGTCATGATGCGGCCGGACAGTTCGCGCTCGTAGTAGTCGAGGCCGAGGCGCTGCAGATGTGCATAGCTGCGGATGCGCAGCGAATAGAGGACACGTTCGCCCGCACGGGCAGCGACGATCGTGTTGATCCGTCCGGCCACCCAGGCGAGTGCGACGAGGGCGACGCCGACACCGGTAGCGGTGACGATGACGTCGGTGCTGTCGGCGTCGAGGACGTGCCGTGCGATGGATGGGAACGCGAGGCCGACGAGAGTGTCGACGGCGATCGTGCCGATCAACGCGACCAGCAGTACGCGGACCGGGCGGAGGATCTGCACGAGGCCGAACGTCGGGCGTTCGGCTCGCGCGGCGGCCTCGTCGACGTGGGGTTCCTCATCGGCGGGCGGAAGGGCCGCGACGGCCGCTTCGATCTCGGGTGTGGCGGGCATCGCGCCGAGCGCTCCCGACATCGGGCCGCCGGCGGTACGCCGCCCGACGGCGGCAGAGGCGGGCGGTTCGCCGACGCGGCGGGCACCGGGGGCCGGGACGGCTCCGCCGGGCCACAGGTCGTCGACCGATAGGGCGAGTTGCCGGTCCAGTGCGAGATGGGGGGCAGCCTCTGGGCCCGCGGGGGACATCAACCGATTGAACTCGGTGCTGCGCGAACCCAATTCGTCGACGGTGCCGATATCGGTGATGCGCCCGTCCTGCAGAACCGCGACTCGGTCGGCGATCGTGAGCGTCGACGATCGGTGCGCGAGAACGAGCATGGTGGCGCCGTCGTCGCGCAGGCGCCGCAAGATTCGCGACTCGGTGAGTGCGTCGACGGCGGACGTCGCGTCGTCGAGGACCAAGACCCGGGCATCAGCGTGGAGGGCGCGGGCCAGCGCGACGCGTTGACGCTGTCCGCCGGACAGGGTGAGTCCGCGTTCGCCGACTGTTGAGTCATAGCCGTCATCGAGCGAGGCGGCGAAGTCGGCTGCGGCGGCGCCCGCCGCGGCTTCGACGGCAGGCCGGTCGGCAGGCGACTCAGGGTCGGGGCCGAGAGCGATGTTCGCGGCGATGCTGTCCGAATAGAGGAACGGCTCGTCGTCGACTACGGCGAGGGTGTCGGCGAGGGCGTCTGGGTGCAGGTCGGCGATCTCGACCCGGTCCGAAGAATCGGTGAGCGACACCGACCCGGTGGACGGTCGATACACGCCGGCCAGGAGGTGAGCGAGCGTCGATTTGCCCGACCCGGGGCCGCCGATGACGGCGACGCATTCACCCGGTGCGACCGAGAGGTCGAGGCCGTCGAGGACGGGGGTGTCGTCGTAGGCGAAGTGGACATCGTCGAACTCGATTCCGAGCGGCCCGTCGGGCGCAGTCTCGGTGGACTCGAATGCCGCGTCGCGCGGGTGCGAGATCACGTCGTAGACGCGAGTGACCGATGCCTTGGCGAGTTGCGCGTTGACGACGAGGTTCGTGAGGACGCGCGCCAGGCCGGTCATCGTTGCGAGGTAGGTGGAGAACGCGAGGAAGGTGCCAACGGTGATGGTTCCGTGCAGGGTGAGCCAGCCGCCGAGACCGATCACCAGGACCATTCCGAGTTGGGGGATCGACGTCATCGTCGGGGCGAAGAAGGCGCTGAGCTTGGCGGTGCGCAGCTTCTCGCGGAAGAGGCGGGCGCTCAGTGTGGCCAGCCGGTCGGTGACGCGTTCCTCCTGTCCGAAGCCCTTCACGACACGGACACCGGTGACGGTCTCTTCGACGTGACCTGCGACGTCGGCCGCGGCCTGTTGGGCGGACCAGGTGGCGGCGAAGAGTCGGCGCCTGCTCGCGTATACGAGCAGTGCGAGTAGGGGGACGACGGCGACCGCGACCGCGGTCAGCAGCGGTGACAGCCACGCCATCACGCCGAATGCCAGGACAGCTTGCACGGCACCGCCGAGCGCGAGCGGCGACATCGCCAGCAGACCTTGCACGATCTGCAGGTCGGAGATCGAGCGGGACACGATCTGGCCGGTGCGGATCTCGTCGCGCGCGCGACCGTCGAGGTGCAGGAGCGTCTCGAGGAGATCGCGGCGGAGCCGGTCTTGCACAGAGACGGCGAGCGCCCCGGCGCTCATACGTCGCCCGAACTGGCAGGCGTAACGGACGACGGCCGCCACGACAAGGGCGCTCACGATGACGGTCAGCGTGACGTTCGGTGCGGTCGGTTCGCCGGTCGCGAGGTCGACGGCGGCGCGCACCAGCAGCGGTACGAGCAAGTCGACGGCGACCGCGCCGAGGGTCGTGACGATCGTTGCGATCGCCACTGACCTGCGGGCGAAGCACTGCGCGGTGAGGCTGGCTATCCAGCCGCGCCGGTTCAGTTGGCCCCTTCGATCGGAGAGACGACAGATCCGTCGACGATGCCGTCGACGACGGTCAGCCACCGAGTGGGCGGCTGACCGAATGCGTTGCGCGCGTTGCGGATGACTGCGGCACCCAGCGCTCGGTTGCCGACGCCGCCGATCACTGCGCCGATACCGCCCGGCAGCACCTTCCCGAACATGACGGGTGCCTTGCCGATCGTGAATTTCTTGACGAACCTATTGGTGAGCGCCTTGTTGATGGTCGCCAGGTTCGCGCCCGGGATGCCGGGCACGCCGAGTTGCGCGATCGCATTCTTGTTGCTTTTACCGAGCGTCCTCCCGATGATTCCGACGCCTTCCTCGCCGAGGGCGACGGCGAGAACGAGTGCGCGACGGCGATCGTGCTGGGTCGGGGCGATGCCGTGGACGTCGGCGATCGCGAGGGCCAGTAGCGCCGAGGCCTCGATGAAGAAGACGGTCTCGGCAGACATCGCGCCGATCGCTGTGACGGTGCCGACGCCTGGGACGGCGGCTGTGGCGCCGACGGCCCCACCGGATGCGGTGACCGTGGTCAGGTAGTGCCGTTCGAGGCGTCGAATGATCTGCTCTGGCGACTCGTCCGGGTGTCGTCGCCGAATGTTCGCGACGTAACGGGCCACCGCGGGCTGTTGAAGGCGCTGTGCCTTGTCGACGAGCGTCGTGATGACCAGCCCGGAGCGGCCAGACGTCTGTGATGCGACGTCCGCCGGAAGGCTGGTCTGAGTGTCGAGCTGTTTGGACTTCTTGGATCCGAACACGCGTGTCTCCGTTCTCTCCAGTCGGCGCATACATCAGCGGCGGCTCGCAGGAGCCACCCCGGTGCAACGGTTTGCGCCCTCCATTATTCCCGCCCGTGAAAGCGCGCGTCGACCAGCGGATTTGGGTGGCTGGCGACACACTGTTCCGGCCAGTGAACAGTGCTACGGTTCACGTCGTTCAAAGTCGGAGACAGGGGCGCGTCGGATATGTCAGTTGCGAGTGGGTCGACGTTCAAGCCAGTTTCCGACAAACCGTGGCAAGCGTTGTTCGCGTTGTGTGTCGGATTCTTCATGATCCTCGTCGACATGACGATCGTCGCTGTGGCGCAGCCGCAGATCAAAGCGTCGCTCGACGCGAGCGTCACGGGCATCGTCTGGGTGACGAGCGCGTACCTGTTGACGTATGCGGTGCCGCTCCTGATCACTGGGCGCCTCGGCGACAAGATCGGTCCGAAGAAGGTGTACCAGGCCGGCCTGGTGGTGTTCACTCTCGCGAGCCTGTGGTGTGGCCTGTCGGGCTCGATCGGCGAGTTGATCGCCGCCCGCGGTCTGCAAGGGGTTGGGGCCGCACTCATCACGCCGCAGACGATGGCGTTGATCACGCGGATCTTCCCGCCGGAACGCCGCGGCGCGGCGATGGGCGTGTGGGGAACCGTCGCCGGTGTCGCGACCGCTGTTGGCCCGCTTCTCGGCGGTGTCCTGACCGACGCGTTCGGGTGGGAGTGGATCTTCTTCGTGAACCTGCCGGTCGGCATCGTCGGCCTGGTGCTCGCGCAGATGCTGGTGCCGAACGTGGAGACGCACGACCACAAATTCGACTGGATCGGTGTCGCCCTGTCCGCGATCGGGTTGACCGCCGTCGTGTTCGGCATCCAGGAGGGGGAAAGCTACGAGTGGGCCGCCTGGATCTGGGCGCTCGTCGTCGGCGGTCTCGTGTTTCTCGCGTTGTTCGTCGTCTGGCAGTCGAAGATGCGCGGCGAGCCACTCGTCCCACTCAGCTTGTTCCGGAACCGGAACTTCACGTTGAGCAACATCGGTATCGCGACGGTCGGCTTCGCAGTGTCGGGATCGATGATCCCGATCATGTTCTTTCTTCAGTTGGTCGGCGGGATGTCGCCGACCCGGTCGGCGTTGGTGATGGTGCCGATGGCCGTGATGACGGGAGCCCTCGCACCCATCGTCGGCCGTGTCCTCGATCGACTTCACCCCAGTGCGATCGTCGCGTCGGGTCTACTCGGTTACGCGGTCGCCACGTTCTGGCTCGGTTTCATCATGACCCCGGAGTCGCCGGTGTGGCTTCTGCTGCTGCCGACGATCTTGATGGGCGTGTCCAGCGCGGGTATCTGGGCGCCGTTGGCCGCGACCGCGACCCGGGACCTGCCGTGGTATCAGGCCGGGGCGGGTGCGGGTGTCTACAACACGACGCGTGTGGTCGGTTCGGTGATTGGTGCGTCCGCGATCGGTGCACTGATGACATCGCGGCTCGCGGCGAACCTGCCCGGCGCGGATTTCGACCACAGCGACAGCTCGCAGGTTCCCGATATCGCGCGCGACGGCTTCGCCGACTCGATGGGCCAGGCCATTTACCTCGGTGCCGCGCTCCTCTTCATCGGCTTCCTCTGCACACTGTTCCTCAAGCGTCCGTCCCACCAGCACACCGGATAGTTCGCTGGTCGGGCCTCTCATTCGCTGGTCGAGCGAAGTCGATCCCCACACCCCGCGTGCCGGAGCCGAGATTGTCGGACCTGGATCGTAGTATCGGAGCGAGTTCGATTCCAGGTGTGGAAAGGGGGTCACGATGACCGAGCCGTTGTTCGAGATGGAGCCGCTGTCGCTGTTCGACGTGCCGCACACTCCTGCCGCTCCTGCCGTGCCGCAGCCCGTCCCACCCACGGCACCGCCGGTGCCGACGATCGACCCCGAGGTCACTTTCCTGCACACCGCCGACTGGCAGCTTGGCATGACTCGACGTTTCTTGACCGGCGAAGCGCAGCACACGTACGCGGCGGCGCGCGACGCCGCCGTCGTGCGGATCGGTGAGGTCGCGGCGGAGACCGGCGCGGAGTTCGTGGTGGTGTGCGGCGACGTATTCGATGATCCGCGAGTGTCCACCCGGATCATCCGACGGACGCTCGACGCACTGGGCGACTATCCGGTGCCGGTGTACCTGCTGCCGGGAAATCACGATCCGCTCGATGCGACGAGCGTGTACCAGTCGGCCGCGTTCGTCGACGCACGTCCGAACAACGTGCACGTCCTCGACGAGCCCGGAGTGGTCCGCGTGCGCGACGGGGTCAGCATCGTCGCGGCTCCGTGGCATTCGAAGCATCCGACGTCGGATCTGATCGCCGATCAGCTCGGCCACCTGCCGCCCTCCGACGACATCCGAATCGTCGTCGGCCACGGTGGGATGGATTCGTTGAGTCCGAATCCTGATCCGTCGATCGTGCGTAGCGCTGGTCTCGATGCGGCGACGGCCGATCAACTCGTCGACTACGTCGCGCTCGGCGATCGGCACTCGGTGACGTCGGTTGGTGAGTCGGGGCGCGTCTGGTATTCGGGTGCACCCGAGGTGACGGCGTTCGACAATGTGGAGACCGAGCCCGGACATGTGTTGGCGGTGACGCTGCGTCGCGGGACCGCGTCGTCGGTCGACGTCCGCAGACACAAAGTGGGGCAGTGGTCGTTCCGCACACTGACTCAGGACATGAACGACGCCGCCGACGTCGAGCGGCTGCGTGCAAAGTTGGATTCGTTGGCCGACAAACCTCGTACTGTCGTCCAACTCGCGCTGGTCGGGACGCTGACGGTGTCGGAGAACGTCGCACTCGATCGGCTGCTGGAGGAATCGTCCGACAGATTCGCGGCGATCAAGACCTGGGATCGGAGACATGATCTGACGATCGTCTCCGATGCCGCCGACCTCGACGGGCTAGACCTGCAGGGGTACGCGGCGCAAGCGGCGGAAGAACTGCAGGAGCGTGCGACGTACGCGCCCGACTCGGTGAACGCGGGCTCGGATGCTGCCGCTGCCCGCTCGGCTCTGTCGTTGCTCTACCGGCTTGCGGGCAGCACGCGATGAGGTTGCACCGGCTGCGCGTTGCAGATTTCCGCGGGATCGTCGAGCGTGAGGTCGTATTCGCCGACAGCGGGGTGACCGTCATCGAAGGCGAGAACGAAGCGGGCAAGTCGTCGATGGTCGAAGCTCTCGACCTTCTATTGACGGTCCGCGCGAATAGCTCCAAGGCTCAGGTTCGGGCAGTCCAGCCGTCCGGACGTGACGTCGGCAGCGAGGTATTCGCGGAGATTAGCTGCGGCGCCTACCGTTTCGAATACTTCAAGCGTTTCAACAAGTCAGCGGAGACGGCGTTGACGATCATCGAACCCGCGCCCGAACAACTCACCGGCCGCCCCGCGCACGAACGTGTCGAACAGATTCTCGGTGCGTCCCTCGACAGCACGTTGTATCGCGCGTTGCGTCTGCTGCAGTCGTCCGACCCGGAGTTGGGTGATCTCACGGACAGTTCCGCTTTGTCGCGTGCATTAGATCGCGCGGCCGGTCAGGTCGATGATGTGGCCGCTGACAGCCCACAGTCGCAAGATCTCGTGGCTGCGGTGTCCAAGGAATATCTGCGATACTTCACCGCGGCGCAGGGACGGCCAAGTGGTGAGTTGTTGCAGGCTCAAAAGGCGGCGGAGAGCGCTGCGGCCGCGGTCGCTGAACGCGAGCGTCTCCTCGCGTCGGTGCAGGAGGCCGCCGACGGACTTCCGCGCGTGGTCCGAGCGATCGACGACGCGATGAGCGAGGAGTCACAGCAGCGGGTCGAGGTATCGACTCTTGCCGCGCACGTTTCCGAAGCCGACGCGGTCGGCGACCGGCTTGCTGCGGCGAAGGCCGTTGTCGCTCGGTGTGAGCTAGGTGTGCACGCGGCGCGGGCCGCGGCGCGCGAGCGGGCGGACGTGCGCACACGGCTCAGTCAGTTCGAGTCGGAGATCGCGACTACCAGCACTGCGGTGCAGACCGCGCGCGGTGCCGCCGACGCCGCGGGCGAGAAGGCCGCGGCCGTCGCCGAACGGATCGTCGTCGCGCAACGGAATCTCGACGACGTGCGGGCGTGGCTGGAGTACGCGGAAGCTGCGGAGCGGGTCGCAGCCGACCGACGCCGTCTGGCGGATTTGGATGCCACGATCGCCGAGGTGACGCGGTTGCGCGGAGAGGCCGACGACGCACGTCGGGCCGTCGCCGAATTGCACGCGACCCCGGACGACGCTGCGCGCGCGGCCGAGATCGATCGTGACATCGCTGCCGCGACGGCGCGATTGGAGTCGGGTGCGGCGACCGTCGTGGTGACTCCGCTCGCCGACGGCGTGCAGGTTGACGGCGCTGCTGTGGACGATGAACAGACCTTGCGAGTCGCAGCGTCGACAACGGTCGAGTCGCCGTCGATGCGTGTCCAAGTGATCCCAGGCGCAGACGCACAAGCTTTCGCCGACGACCTGGCCCGACTCACCGCTCTCGGGGACGAACTCGTAGCGCGCTCCGGGGTGGGCAGGCTCGCGGACGTAGCTGCTGCGGCGGCTCAGCGGACCGAACTGTTGCGGGTTGCGGCGGAAGCTGATCGGCGGCTGCAGCGTGAATTGTCCGGGCGTGACGCCGACGGTCTCGCGGCGCTCCGCGCCGAGATCGCGGCGTGTATCCCTGAGAGCGATCCGGTGCCTGCAGCCGGCGCCGAAGATGTCGTCGTGCTGCGCGCCAAAGAGCGGGAGCTCGCAGCCGCTGCCGCGCAGGCGCAGCGTGAGTGGGACGCCGAGCTACATCGCGAGCGGGAGGAGCGCGGTCGCGCACAAGCGTGGGAGACGTCCGGTGAGAACGCACGGGTGGCAGCAGCGTCGCTAAGGCAGCAGATCGCGACCGCCGAAGCCGACACGTCCGACGATGCGTTGGCTGAGGCCGTCACCGCGGCCGAGGACGAACTGACTCAGGCGAAGACTGCCGAGACGAAGATGGCAGGCGAGGCGGCCCGTGTCGACGCGGCCGGGGTCCGAGCCAAGTACGACGAGGCGGAGGCCGCGCTCGACCGCACGCGCGCACGGCTGGCGCAGCAGCGGAAGCTGCAAGCGGAACTGTCCACGCGAATCGAGGTGTGCCGCAATGACGGCCGCCTTGATGAGTTGTCCGACGCGGTCGCCGAGAACGAGGCGGCTCAAGTCGCCGTCCAGCGTGTCACTGAGCGCGCCGAGGGTGCACGCTTGCTGCATGAAACGTTGCAGCGTAAGCGGTCCGAGTCTCGGGCACGCTACATCGACCCGTTTGCGCGCCGCCTCGAAGAGCTCGCCGCGCCGGTGTTCGGTGACGGTGTGCGCTTCTCGGTCGGCGACGATTTCCAGATCGCGTCGCGGACCCTCGACGGCGTCACCGTCGACGTCGCAGCGCTGTCGGGTGGCGCTCGCGAACAGCTCGGGCTCCTCGCGAGGCTGGCGTGCGCATCTCTCGTCGACGAGGCCGACGGAGTTCCGGTGATTCTCGACGACGCGCTCGGCTATACCGATCCGAAGCGCCTTGCGTCGATGTCGACGGTCATCGGCACGGCCGGTCCTGGTTCGCAGATCATTGTCCTGACCTGCACACCCGACCGGTATCGTGGCGTAGACGACGCCACGCTGGTCGCTGTCTGACGCGTGGGCCACGCCCCAGTGTTGGGAAGACGAACCTGGGTGCGCTAATGTTGCTCTCGCTTGATCCGCCCCCCTAGCTCAGGGGATAGAGCGTCTGCCTCCGGAGCAGAAGGTCGTAGGTTCGAATCCTACGGGGGGCACAGTCTGACCAGCGGTTTTCCTGCGGTCTCTTGGCATACGTGCCAAATGCGCGGTACACGGTGTCAAGTCGGAGACAGTTCGGTGCCTGCAGTGCTATCAATACGGACGACGGCGTTGGATATACCGGCCGTAATCTCACGGTACGGACATGCGAACGACGCCTCCGACTTGTTATCGCCGCTCGAGATCGTGCGGTTTCCGTATCTGCAACCCCGGGTCGATCGCGGGCCGAAGAGCCTGGCGCGACATACCTCAGGGCCTCGCACCCACCCGTGTGCAGGTCGAATACGCGCTGTTGGCGGTGTCTGACCGCCTCGCCGCCGGGGTGAAAGCGGATGGTGACGTCGATGTGGAGTCCGGATGTGGTGTCGCGATCGCGCTGTCGCACTCCGGGCGATCAGTACGGTGGAAGGTGGTCTTGCCAAGCACTCAAGAAGGAGCGAACCCCACATGGTCATTCTCAACGTGTTCTTCGATGTCAAGCAGGAACATGAAGGGGCATTTGTAAAGCTCCTGCACCATATGGTCGTCGAGTCCAACAAGGAGAACGGCTGCCTGCTCTACCAGTTGCACCGCAACATTGCAGAACCCCTTTCGTACAACCTCATCGAGCACTGGGCAACACAGGGCGACCTTGACGCGCACGCCCAGTCGGAGCATTGGAAGCATTTCGACGCAACCGTCAACAACTACCTCGACTCCGACTACGACGAGCATCATTACCAGGAGATCCCGCAGTGATATCGGCGGCGCCCATTTGCGGCGAGGCCAGTCAACGGCACTGACCGTCGGGACGCCTGGCCGTCCGAGTATGAGAGTCGGTGGTCTTCTACTCGGTCACGTCCACCGGCACATCGACTATCACCGGGCAGCCGGGCGCATTCTGAGACTCGACTCACGATTTGGTGCCACATGCACTGGCGCGGACTACTCGCCGCTCGCGTCGTCCGTCCGGCCCGGCGATGGTCCCGGAAAATATTGCCTGAATCGGCCGTTGCGCGGAGCCGTGGGCGGTTGCCGATACATCGGAATGCGCTGAGGCTCTCAGCCGCGCGCCCACGTGACCTCGCCACGTCCCAACCGTTCACGACTCGTGCCCGGTGACGCGATCTCGCCGGGCCCGTGGGCGGCAGATCCGAAAGCAGTCATCGAAGTGACCTCGAACTGAGGCGCGACGCCGAACTCGGCGGCCACCGCGTCGCGGTCGAACGCCCGGAACTGGTGCGCTGCCAGGCCCAGCGCGAGCGCCTGAACGGTCATATGTGCGACGGCCTGACCGAGGTCGTAACGCGAGAACTCCGAGTACTCCCAGTCCGGTGCGTCCTCCACGTGGGTCTGCGTCAGGTTCACAACCAACAGCGACGCATCCGGCGCCCACCCAGCGGAGCTTCGAGCGAGATGTCGGACGGTTCGCGCGTGGACGGCGCTGCCACGCAGCCCGGCGATGAATCGCCACGGCTGCGAGTTTCCCGCCGACGGCGACAGACGCGCCGCGTCGAGCAACGTGTCGAGCTGCGGGTCAGTCACGGTCGCCGTCGGATCGAACCGGACAGGGCTGAAGCGGTTCGTCAGTGCGGGATGGACTGCTGGGGGAGCAGGGGATTCGTCGCCGGTCACGTAACCAGTGTGAACGCATCTGCGGAGCCGCCCAATGCTCCACGCCTCGGAGCCGTTGCGAACTGAAGGAGAGTGTCGTCGCCGAGACGAACGCTACCAACGGCCAACGAACTCTGGTCGCGAATTCGGCTGTCCTCCGGAAGACCCAAACGGAGACTGTCACAACGCGCGCCCGCCCGGTGTCTTATGAGTGCAAGGATGACAAGGGTAGGAGGAGCACTCATGAGGATCGTGGTTGCAGGAGCTGGCTACGCGGGAACTGTTGCGGCGAACCGGTTGGCGCGCAAGCTGACCGATGCGCAGATCACTGTGGTGAACCCGAGCTCGGAGTTCGTCGAACGTGTCCGGCTGCACGAGTTGATCGCAGGCAGCGGCACCGCGACGCGGCCGCTGCGAGAAG
Source organism: Gordonia abscondita (assembly GCF_032711245.1). Classification (GTDB taxonomy): domain Bacteria; phylum Actinomycetota; class Actinomycetes; order Mycobacteriales; family Mycobacteriaceae; genus Gordonia. Next base: position 199,326 of record NZ_CP128986.1, on the reverse strand, counting down.
TCCTCGACGACCGGATCGAACTGCGCATCGCGGCGATCGAGAAGGTTGGCGACGGCGTCCTCACCCTGGCGGACGGTCAGTCGCTCGAATACGACAAGCTCGTCTACGCGGTCGGTAGCTCGAATCACGCGCCGGAGGGGACCTATCCGGTCGGCAGCCTCGACGCGGCGCGCGCCGCCCACGCCAAACTTGCCGAGCTCGACGGCGGGGCGACAGTGACTGTCGTCGGCGGAGGACTCACCGGATTGGAGGCCGCGTCCGAGGTCGCCACCGAACGGCCCGACCTGACCGTTCGCATCGTCAGCGATGAATTCGGCGCATCACTTAGCAGTAGCGCCCGCCAGCGCGTCCTCGACGTGCTGCGCGATCTCGACATCGACATCGTCACCGGCGAGTGGACGTCCGACGAGCCCGCAGATCTGACCCTGTGGGCCGTCGCGGGACAGGCGCACGAACTCGCCGTCCGCAGCGGACTCGCGACCGACCCGGCAGGGCGGGTCGAAGTCGGCGCCTGCCTGCGAAGCACCAGCAATCCGAGCGTCTACGCGATCGGCGACAGCGCAGCCGTCGCCGGCGCGCGGTTGAGCTGCCAGGCGGCACTCCCGCAAGGTGCGGCGGCAGCGGACAACCTCGTACGGGATCTCAGAGGTGAGGCGGGCAAACCGTTCTCGATGTCATTCGTCGGACAGAACGTGTCGCTGGGCCGCAAGAACGGCGTCATCCAGAGCGCACACCGCAACGACGTCCCCACCAAGATCTGGTTCGGCGGTAGGCCAGCCGCGTACCTCAAGGAACGAGTCTGCCGCGGCGCACTCTGGTCAGCGCGCACGGGAAGAGCGGCATCGATTCCTGGCCCGAAATGACCGATAACCAAGGCGGACCCGACGACTTCGTGACCCACCGGGCATTGTTGTTCTCGATCGCCTACGAGATACTCGGATCAGTCTCCGATGCTGAAGACGCGGTGTCCGAGAGTTGGATCCGATGGCGCGACGTCGACCACGAGAAGATCGACAATCCGCGCGCCTACCTCGCTCGGACAGTCACCCGCCAGGCGTTGAACGCGGCACGCTCGGCCGGGCGACGTCGCGAGGAGTATGTCGGGCCGTGGCTACCCGAACCACTGGAGGCGTCCGAGAGCGACGGCCTCGACCACGTGTTGACCGGCGAAGCCGTCACAACGGCGATGCTGCTGGTGTTGGAGTCGCTGAGGCCCACCGAGCGTGCAGTGTTCGTGCTGCGCGACGTATTCGACTTCGACTATCGCGAGATCGCGGCGGCCGTCGGGAAATCGGAGACAGCGGTTCGTCAGGTGGCGCATCGGGCGCGAAACCATGTTCGGTCCAGACGCTCGTCCGCAGTCGCCGAACCGGCACAAGCGCAGTCCGTCGTGGAACGGTTCCTGATGAGCGCGGTCAACGGCGACGTCCAAGGACTGATGGATGTGCTGGCGCCTGGCGTCGTCTACCTCGGCGACGGCGGTGGCGTGGTGTCGGCAGCACGCAGGCCGGTCGAAGGCGCAGACCATGTAGCGCGGATGGTGGCAGGTCTATTCACCAAGGGCGCCCAACTCGGGGCGCTCGGCTTCCGACCGACTGTCGTCAACTCGATGCCCGCGGTCATTGTCTCCATCGACGGCTTGGTCGATAACGTCACGTGCGTCGAGGTTACCGGCGAGATCGTGACCGCCGTCTACACGATCCGAAACCCGGAGAAGTTGCGGGGATTGACCGTGTGACGGAAGCCGACCCGGCACTATCCTGGGCGTCATGACCGCACCGCACTCGCGCGCTCTCGACCGTGACACCGTTCTCTGCGTTTCACTAGCGGCGCGGCCGTCGAACATCGGCACCCGGTTCCACAACTATCTCTACAACGAACTCGGGTTGAACTACGTCTACAAGGCGTTCGCGCCCGACGACATCGCGGCCGCAGTGCAGGGGATCCGAGGCCTGCAGATCCGTGGTGCTGCGGTGTCGATGCCGTACAAGGAGGCAGTGATCGATTTCGTTGACGTCATGGAACAGTCGGCGGCGGCGATCGAATCGGTCAACACGATCGTCAACGACCGAGGAGTCCTCCACGCCTACAACACCGACTACCAAGCGGTCGCCGACCTGCTCGCGTCGTCGTCGTTCGACCGTGACGCGACGGTCGCCGTCGCAGGGAGCGGAGGAATGGCCAAAGCCGTGGTCGCTGCTCTGCGCGACACCGGCTTCACAGATGTCACCGTTGTGGCCCGCAATAGGGAGACCGGCGGGGGACTCGCCGAGAAGTACGGCTTCGCGCATGTCACCGACCTCGGCGACGCCCGCCCGGCGATTCTGGTGAGTGCGACCCCGATCGGCATGTCAGGCGGACCGGCCGCCGCCGAGATGCCATTCACTCGAGAAGTCGTCGCCGCCGCAGTCGGCTGTCTGGACGTTGTGGCGATGCCACCGACGACCCCGCTCGTACAAACGCTGCGTACACGCGGCGCAGAGGTGATCAGTGGTGACGCGGTGATCGCCGGACAAGCGGCGGCACAATTCACTCTGTACACAGGCGTTACGCCGACCGTCGAGCAGATTCGGAAGGCATCGGAGTACTCGCGGACCTGACACCGCTGCGGACCGGCATACCCGTATAGACGGTCGCAGGCGCTGTGCGGTGTCACTGTGGACGAGCCTGCCACGCTTAAACTTGTCGCATGCTCATCGCAGGATTGGTCTTCGCGGCAGTGGCAGCCGCCGTCCACGTGTTCATCTTCTACCTCGAGTCCATCGTCTGGACCACGCCAAAGGCGAGGGCCGTATTCGGCACTACTGAGGCGGAGGCCGAGTCGACGAAACCCCTCGCGTTCAACCAGGGCTTCTACAACCTTTTCCTCGCGATCTCGATCGTCGTCGGAATCGTCCTCGTCGCCGTCGGCCAGGAGGAAGTTGGGGCGACACTCGTGCTTGTCGGTGCGGGCAGCATGGTCGCGGCAGGGGGCGTCTTGATGCTGTCGGATCCGTCGAAGACCCAGGCCGCGCTCAAGCAACTCGTACCGCCCGCGATCAGCGTGATCCTTGTCGTGCTCGGAATCGCGCTGTGACCGCGGGGCCGATCAAAGTTCTTGCATTCGACACGTTCGGCACGGTCACCGATTGGCATACCGGCGTTAGCGGCGTGCTGGCAGGAGTCTTCCCCGAACTGGACTCGTCCGAACTGGCGCGCGCGTGGCGACGTCGATACCCGCCCGCGATGGCCGAGGTCGAGGCAGGCGAACGCCCATGGACGCTGCTCGACGATCTGCAGCGCGAGACGCTGGTCGACGTGCTGGCGGAGGCCTACGACGTTGTCGCGACCGACCAGCAACTCGACGAGGCGGTGCACGCGTGGCACGTGATCCCGGCATGGCCCGATGTGTCGGACGCGCTGCGCCGGCTGAAACAGAAATACACCATCTGCGCGCTGAGCAACGGGAACGTCGCGCTTCTCAACGAGATGGCGAAAGCGTCCGACCTCCCGTGGGACGTCATCGGCGGCTCCGACCTGTGGCGACACTACAAACCGGCGCGTGAGACCTACCTAGGCATCGTCGACCTCCTGCAAGTGCAACCGCACGAAGCGATGATGGTCGCCACTCATGCCACGGATTTGGCGGCGGCTCGTGGCTTCGGCTTGCAGACCGCCTACGTCGAACGGCCCCGTGAGTGGGGGCCGGAGACGAAGGTCGCCGAGCCGAGCGGGCTGAACGCGTTTAACGTGGGCGGGATCGATGAATTGGCTACCGCGCTCGGCTGCTGAGTCGGTCGGTGCGGGCGATCTCGACTCCGCTCGATCAGCGGCGGGACGCCCGCGTGAACGCGTCGACGTCGGCGGCGGTCGGCGCCGACGCGGCACCGCTGATCGTCGTCGCCAGTGCGCCCGCGGCGTTGGCGCGCGCCAGCCGGTCGGCGGGTGGGAGATTCCATGACGCCGCGAGCATCCCGGTGAACGCGTCGTCCGCTCCGGTCGTGTCGGTGACGTCAACGGAGATCCCGTCGGCTCGGACGAGCGCGTCCGGGCCGCGCAGTTGGGCACCGTCCGCCCCGAACGTGGTGACGACGATCCCGACGTCGTCCAGAGGTACGCGAAGGGCTTCCGCCTCGGCTCGGTTCACCACCGCGACGTCGACGAGGGCCCACAGTTCGGCGGGAATATCGATCACCGGCGACGGATTCAGCATCACTGTGGTCCGGGCTTGCCGTGCGGTGTGGGCAGCGTCGAGCACTACCGGGACCGGGACTTCCAGTTGCACCAGCAGGACGTCGGCGCCGGAGATTATGCGGCGGTCCTCCTCCGACAGCGTGAGGAGCGCGTTCGCTCCCGGAACGACGATGATCGTGTTCTCTCCACGAGAATCGACGGTGATGAGCGCGACACCAGTCTGTCCCGGGACCCGAGACGTGCGGAGCTGGATGTCGTTCGACAGCGACAGCACACGGTCGGCCGCGTCGTCGTCGCCGACCGCTCCGATGAACGTTGTCGAGGCGCCCGCCCGCGCGGCCGCGCGGGCCTGATTGGCACCCTTGCCTCCTTGACCATAGGAGACCGACGATCCAGCCACGGTCTCGCCGGGGTCGGGAAAATGTGCACACGAGACGACTACGTCGAGGTTGATGCTGCCGACGACGGCGACGGAGGTCATAGCGCAACCGTAAGGGGTCGCGACTCCGCTCGACCAGCAGCGGCGGCGGCCGGATAGACTAGACCACCGTGACTCCCACCGAACTCGCCGCTCTGCTTCGCGCTGCGACCCAGAAGGTCTTTCAAGCCCATGACCTGGACGTCGACCTCATTCCCGACACGGTGGTCGTCGAGCGTCCGCGCAGTCCTGAACACGGCGACTACGCCACCAACATCGCACTCCAACTCGGTAAAAAGGTCGGTGTCAATCCGCGTGAGCTCGCGACGTGGCTGGCCGACGAGTTCGCCGCGGACGCGGGCATCGACTCGGCCGAGATCGCGGGACCGGGCTTCGTCAACTTGCGCCTGGCCGCGGCTGCACAGAACCAGACCGTCGCGGCGGTCCTCAGTGAGCGCGCGTCGTACGGGCGCGGCGACGAACTGAGCGCGCTGAACGTCAACCTCGAGTTCGTGTCGGCGAACCCGACCGGCCCCATCCACCTCGGTGGAACCCGGTGGGCAGCGGTCGGCGACGCCCTCGGTCGCGTCCTCGCCGCGCGCGGTGCGACCGTCGCCCGCGAGTATTACTTCAACGATCACGGCGAGCAGATCAATCGGTTCGCACGGTCCCTGCTGGCAGCGGCTCTCGAGCAGCAGGCGCCGGAAGACGGCTACGCGGGCGAATACATAAAAGAGATCGCGGCGACCGTCGTCGGCAACAATCCCGGCGTACTCGATCTCGCCGAAGACGACCGGCTCGAGACGTTCCGCGCCGACGGCGTCGAGTTGATGTTCGGACACATCAAGCGGACGCTAGCCGACTTCGGCACTGTGTTCGACGTCTACACGCATGAGAATTCGATGTTCGAGCGTGGCCTCGTCGACGAGTCGATCGCCCAACTCAAGGCGAGCGACAACTTGTACGAGGCAGATGGCGCATGGTGGCTGCGGTCTACCAACTACGGCGACGACAAGGACCGCGTGGTCCTCAAGAGCGACGGCAACGCCGCCTACATCGCGGGCGACATCGCCTACCTCAAGGACAAGCACGATCGCGGAGCCAACCACCTGATCTACATGCTGGGCGCCGACCACCACGGTTATGTCGTGCGCCTCAAGGCTGCGGCGGCCGCGCTCGGTTACGATCCTGACTCAGTCGAGGTCCTCATCGGCCAGATGGTGAACCTCGTCAGGGACGGCAAGCCGGTGCGGATGAGTAAGCGGGCAGGCACCGTCATCACACTCGATGACCTCGTCGAAGCCGTCGGAGTGGATGCGGCGCGGTACGCGCTGATTCGATCGTCGATCGACGTCAACATCGACATCGACCTCGACCTGCTGCGCAAGCAGTCCTCCGACAACCCGGTGTATTACGTCCAGTACGCGCACGCCCGCCTGTCGGCGCTCGCGCGCAGTGCCGCCGAGCTGGGACTCACGCCGTCCACCGACCACCTCGAATTACTCGACGACGAGTCCGAAGGCGATCTGGTCCGCACCATCGGCGACTACTCGGAGGTGGTCGCGACCGCGGCGACGCTCCGCGAACCCCACCGTGTGTCGCGATACCTGGAGTCCCTCGCGGGCGCCTACCACCGCTTCTACTCGCGTTGCCGGGTCCTCCCGCAGGCCGATGAGGAGCCGACCGACGTCCATACGGCGCGTCTCGCGCTGTGCGCGGCGACCCGTCAAGTACTCGCCAACGGCCTCGACTTGGTCGGCGTGAGCGCACCGGAGCGTATGTGATGGCACATCCCGCTGGCCCCCGCCACGCCGACATCCTCGCCGCGCCGCACCTGGCCGAACGGCCCAACTCGCCTGCTGAGCTCGCCGAGATCCCGGCGAAGGTGTACCCGCGCGGCACCGGCCGCACCGACGACGGCGCGGTCACGATCGGTGGCATCGGTGTGGACGAACTCGCCGACACCTACGGCACCCCGCTGTTCGTTTACGACGAGAACGACTTTCGGTCGCGCTGCGCCGACATGCAGGCCGCATTCGGTCCGTCGGGGCGCGTGCATTATGCGTCGAAAGCCTTCCTGTCGCTCGAAGTCGCGCGCTGGGTGCAGTCCGAAGGCCTCTCGCTGGACGTGTGCACTGGCGGCGAACTCGCGATCGCGCTGCACGCGGGCTTCCCGGCCGAGCGGATCGCGATGCACGGCAACAACAAGAGCGAAGCCGAACTCGACTATGCGCTCGAATCGCGGATCGGTCACGTTGTCGTTGACTCGATGTTCGAGATCGAACGGCTCGACCGTCTGGCGGGCGTGCGTGGCGTCGTCGCCGACGTCCTTATCCGCGTGACGCCGGGTGTGGAAGCGCACACCCATGAATTCATCTCGACTGCGCACGAGGACCAGAAGTTCGGTTTCGCGCTGGCTGGCGGCATCGCCATGAACGCGATCCGTGCGGTCTTCGCATCCGACAATCTGCGTCTGGTCGGTCTACACAGCCACATCGGCTCGCAGATCTTCGAGATCGACGGGTTCGAACTCGCCGCGCATCGCGTCCTCGGTCTACTCGCGGACGTCGTCGCGGAGTTCGGCGTCGAGAAGACCACACAGATTGAGGTCCTCGATCTCGGTGGCGGCCTTGGTATTTCGTACATCCCATCGGAGGATCCGCCGCCGGTCGCCGACCTCGCTGCGTCTCTCGTGGAGATCGTGCGCCGCGAATCCGAACGGCTCGGGCTCCCGATGCCGTCGATCGCCGTCGAGCCGGGCCGCGCCATCGCCGGACCCGCAGGCGTCACCGTCTACCGTGTCGGCACCATCAAGGACGTTCAGCTCGACGGCGCGGCGACGCGCCGCTATGTCTCCGTCGACGGTGGTATGAGCGACAACATCCGCACCGTCCTGTACGACGCCGAGTACGACGTTCGGCTGGCCAACCGCGTGTCCGAGGCACAAGCCGTCGTGTGTCGTGTGGTGGGCAAACACTGCGAGTCCGGTGACATCGTCGTCCGGGACTGTTGGCTTCCCGCAGACCTGACACCGGGCGACCTGCTCGTGGTCGGCGCGACCGGTGCATACTGCTATTCGATGTCGAGCCGGTACAACATGGCGCCGCGTGCCGCGGTCGCCGCCGTGCACGACGGAGCGTCGCGGCTCATGTTGCGCCGCGAGACCGTGGAAGATTTCTTGAGCTTGGAGGTCCAACCCTGATGGCCGCTACGTCACCCCGTCCGATCGGCGTCGCCGTCCTCGGGATGGGCAACGTCGGAACCGAGGTGGTCCGGATCCTCACCGATCAGGCCGCTGACCTGCAAGCACGTGTCGGCGCCCGCGTCGAGCTGCGCGGCGTCTCGGTCCGTGATCTATCGCGCCCGCGTGGCGCCGTCGACTCGGCGATCCTCACCGACGACCCGGCATCTCTCGTCACCCGCGACGATGTCGACGTCGTCGTCGAACTAATCGGCGGGCTCGAGCCGCCGCGGACACTGATTCGCACCGCGTTGGAGGCCGGCAAGTCGGTCGTCACCGCGAACAAGGCGTTGATGGCAGTCCACTCGGGCGAACTGTCCGACGCGGCGGCTGCCAGCAACGTCGACCTCTACTTCGAGGCGGCCGTCGCGGGTGCCATCCCGGTGATCCGTCCGCTCACGCAGTCGTTGGCGGGCGATTCGGTGAACCGGGTGGCGGGCATCGTCAACGGCACCACCAACTACATCCTCTCGGAAATGGACGAGACGGGAGCCGACTACGCCGACGTCCTCGAAGAGGCCGGTCGTCTCGGCTACGCCGAAGCGGATCCGACCGCGGATGTCGAAGGGCACGATGCGGCGGCGAAAGCGGCGATCCTTGCGTCGATCGCCTTCCATTCGCGTGTCACCGCGAACGATGTCTACTGCGAGGGCATCACCGCGATCACCTCCGATGACCTCGTGGCCGCGAAGAAGTTCGACTGCACGGTGAAACTCCTGGCGATCTGCGAGCGCATCGACGCGGACGGCGTCGAGAAGATCTCGGCCCGCGTCTACCCGGCGTTGATCCCGCACGAGCATCCGCTCGCCACCGTCAACGGCGCGTTCAACGCAGTCGTCGTCGAAGCCGAGAACGCCGGACGTCTGATGTTCTACGGGCAAGGGGCAGGCGGCGCGCCGACCGCGTCGGCCGTCCTCGGCGATCTCGTGATGGCCGCGCGTAACCGCGTGTACGGCGGCCGCGGTCCGCTCGAGTCGACGTATGCGTCGCTGCCGATCGCGCCGATCGACGACGTGCAGACCCGCTACTACGTGTCGATGAACGTCGCCGACAGGGCAGGCGTCCTGGAACAGGTCGCCGCCGAGTTCGCCAAGCGTTCGGTGTCGATCGCCGCTGTCCGACAGGAAGGCGCGGGCGAGTCCGCACGCCTGATCGTCGTCACCCATCGTGCCTCCGACCGCGACCAGTCGGAGACCGTCGCCGCTATCGAGAAGATGGACTCCGTCATCAAGGTGTCCAGTGTGCTCCGACTGGAGGGAACCAATGACTGACTCCGCTTACCTGCCCGTTCACCAGGGCTGGCCCGGCCTCATCGAGGCCTACCGTGACCGGCTGCCCGTGCAAGACGGCTGGAAGATCGTGACGCTCCACGAAGGTGCGACGCCGCTGGTGGCTGCTCCCGTGCTGTCGGAGATCACCGGCTGCGACGTGTACCTCAAGGTCGAAGGCCTCAACCCGACGGGATCGTTTAAAGATCGCGGCATGACGATGGCCGTCACCACCGCCGTCAACAACGGCAAGAAGGCGGTGCTCTGCGCGTCGACCGGCAACACGTCGGCGTCGGCCGCCGCCTATGCGACGCGTGCCGGAATGACGTGCGCCGTCCTGATCCCCGAAGGCAAGATCGCGATGGGCAAGCTCGCCCAAGCGGTCATGCATGGGGCGCAGGTCATCCAGGTGCAGGGCAATTTCGACGACTGCCTCGAACTGGCTCGCAAGGTGACCGCTGAGTTCACCGAGATCGAACTCGTGAACTCGGTCAACCCGGCCCGTATCGAAGGCCAGAAGACGGCGTCGTTCGAGATCGTCGACGTCCTCGGCAAGGCCCCCGACATCCACGCGCTCCCCGTCGGCAACGCGGGTAACATCACCGCGTACTGGAAGGGCTACAGCGAGTATTACGCCGACGGCATCATCGACGCGCTGCCGCGCATGCTTGGAGTGCAGGCGGCAGGCGCGGCGCCCCTGGTCAATGGCGCGCCGGTCTCCGACCCGGAGACCATCGCGACGGCGATCCGTATCGGTTCGCCCGCGAGCTGGAACCAAGCCGTCGCTGCGAAGGACGAATCGAACGGCCAGTTCCGGGCCGCGACCGATGAGAAGATCCTCGAGGCGTACCGACTCGTCGCAGGCAGGGAAGGCGTCTTCGTCGAGCCCGCGTCGGCGGCCAGCGTCGCCGGCTTGCTCGCCGCGCACGAGGAGGGTTGGGTCGAAGCTGGCTCGACCGTCGTCTGCACGGTGACCGGCAACGGACTGAAGGACCCCGACACCGCGCTGCTCGACATGCCCGCGGTCGATGCGATCCCGGTGGATCCGGTGGCTGTCGCACGCGCACTGGGTGTCAGCTGACGGGCATGGGTAACGCTGTGAGTGCTGCATCGTCGCTCGGAGCCCCGAACGCGGAGATCGTCCTCGCCGAGGGGATGACCGTGCGCGTGCGGGTGCCCGGATCGAGCGCCAACCTCGGACCCGGATTCGACTGTCTCGGACTGGCTCTCGGCGTCTACGACGAGATTCAGGTGACTGTCGCATCGTCGGGTGTCGTCGTGGCAGTCGAAGGTGAGTCGGCGGGAGAGGTGCCGACCGACGAGCGTCACCTCGTGGCGCGCGCGGTGGTTCGTGGGCTCGAGTTCGCGGGCGTCGCAGCACCGGGTGTCGCGTTGGCGTGTGTCAACGCCATCCCGCATTCACGTGGTCTCGGGTCGTCGGCGGCCGCGGTGGTCGGTGGCCTCGCGGCGGCGTCGGCGTTGGTGGCGGAGGACGGCCGGCGTTCCGCGCTCACCGAGAAGGAGCTGGTGCAGCTCGCCAGCGAGTTCGAAGGACACCCCGACAACGCGGCCGCTTCGGTTCTCGGAGCGGGTGTCGTCACGTGGACGAGCGGGGAGAGCGAGTATTACGCCCGACGTCTCGATCTGCACGCCGACGTCCGGGCGACGTCGTTCATCCCGCAGACTCAGTCGTCGACGGCGCATACGCGCGGTCTGCTGCCCGACGCCGTCCCGCGCGTGGACGCGGTGTTCAACGTGAGCCGTGCCGCGCTCGGGATCGTCGCCCTGACGAGTGACCCGACGTGTCTGGTCGACGCGACACTCGATCGTCTGCACCAGCCGTACCGTGCCGAAGCGATGCCTGCCACGAGTGGTCTGATGCAGGCTCTGCGGGACCGCGGACACGCGGCGACGGTCTCGGGCGCCGGGCCGTCGGTGCTGGTCATAGGTACTATTGACCTCGGCGACGATGAGGCTCGGCTGGCCGCTGAGTTCGGGTTCGAAATGGTGTCGCTGCCGATCGCGGACGGCGTGGAAGTGATTCGCTAGCAGGGTTCCGTGCCAGCTCGATTACCCGGTGGTACGCTGTAGTCGCTCCGCCGTGAAGGTCACGATCTAGTGCCTTTATTCTTCCGGCCGCTAAGGACTTCTTCCGACATCGGTCGCCACCGGCGAAGTGATGAGATGACATGCTCCCCGCTCGCTCATGAGCGGACGCCCCGGCCTCTGGTGTCGGGGAACGAAAGGAATTCCGTGACCGAAACGGACCTGCAGACTCCCAAGCGCGCTCGGACCGGGTTGTCGGCGATGCTGCTGCCCGAACTCCGCTCGCTCGCTGGTGAGTTGGGCATCAAGGGCACGTCGGGCATGCGTAAGGGCGATCTGATCGACGTGATCAGGACTCACCAACAGGGTGGGGGACCCAATAGCGCTCCGGCGGCGAAGGGCAAGGCTCCGAATAAGGGGTCGGTCGCAGCGAAGACTGCCGACGTAGAGGCCCCCAAGAACGAGGCCCCCAAGAACGAGGCCCCCAAGAACGAGGCCCCCAAGAACGAGGCCCCCAAGAACGAGGCGGGCAGCGCTGCGCCGAAGAATAGCGTCCCTAAGAACGACGCACCGAAGAACGACGCACCGAAGAACGACGCACCGAAGAACGACGCTGTTAAGAACGATCAGGCCCCGACCGCTGATGATGCTCAGAGCGGCGAGAAGCCGGAGAGTGACAACGCGGGCGACCAGCAGCGCGGCAATCGCGACCGCAACCGTAACCGCAATCGCGGTGACCGGGATCGCGGCGGCAACCAGGGCGGCCAGAACAACCAGGGCGGCCAGCGCCAGGGCGAGTCCAAGCAGGTCGAGCAGAGCGACAGGCAGGCAGGCGACAAGCAGTCTGGCGAGAAGAGTAGCGCCGACAAGTCGCAGGGCGACCGCAACAACCAGCGCAGCAATCAGAACCAGGGCGGCAACGGCCAGGGTGGCGGCAACAACCAGGGTGGCCGCAACAACCAGAACAACAACGACGACGACGGTGACGGCGACGGTCGTCGCCGCGGACGTCGATTCCGTGAGCGGCGCCGTGGCCGCGACCGCGGTGTCGACGGTGGGGGCGAGCCGCAGGTCAACGAGGGCGACACCGTCGTCCCCGTCGCAGGCATCCTCGATGTCCTCGACAATTACGCGTTCGTGCGCACTTCGGGCTACCTCGCGGGATCGAACGACGTCTACGTCTCGATGAACCTGGTGCGCCGTAACGGCCTGCGCCGTGGCGACGCGATAACTGGCGCTGTCAAGGTGCCGCGCGAGGGCGAGAGCCAGGGGCAGGGCCAGGGCAACCAGCGTCAAAAGTTCAACCCACTCGTCCGCTTGGACACGGTGAACGGTTCCGATGTCGAATCCGCGCGCAACCGCCCCGACTTCAACAAACTGACGCCGCTTTACCCGAACCAGCGTCTGCGTCTGGAGACGACGCCGGACCGGCTGTCGACGCGGGTTATCGACCTGATCATGCCGATCGGCAAAGGTCAGCGTGCCCTGATCGTCTCGCCGCCGAAGGCTGGTAAGACGACCATCCTGCAGGACATCGCGAACGCGATCTCCACCAACAACCCGGAATGCCACCTCATGGTGGTGCTCGTCGACGAGCGTCCGGAAGAGGTCACCGACATGCAGCGGTCGGTGAAGGGTGAGGTCATTGCGTCGACGTTCGACCGTCCGCCGTCAGACCACACCAGCGTCGCCGAGCTCGCGATCGAGCGCGCGAAGCGCCTGGTGGAGGGCGGCCAGGACGTGGTCGTGCTCCTCGACTCGATCACGCGCCTGGGCCGTGCGTACAACAACGCGTCGCCCGCCTCCGGCCGTATCCTGTCCGGCGGTGTCGACTCGACGGCGCTATACCCGCCGAAGCGCTTCCTCGGTGCAGCCCGCAACATCGAGAACGGTGGTTCGCTAACCATCATCGCTTCGGCGCTGGTGGAGACCGGTTCGACCGGTGACACGGTGATCTTCGAAGAGTTCAAGGGCACCGGCAACGCCGAGCTAAAACTCGATCGCAAGATCTCCGAGCGACGTGTGTTCCCGGCCGTCGATGTCAATCTGTCGAGCACACGCAAGGATGAGCTCCTGTTGTCGCCCGACGAGTTCGCGATCGTGCACAAGTTGCGTCGTCTGCTGTCGGGTCTCGATTCCCAGGCCGCGATCGACCTGCTTGTTTCGCAGCTCAAGAAGTCGCGCAGCAACGTCGAGTTCCTGATGCAGGTGAGTAAGAACGCTCCGGCCGTCGTGAACGACGACTAGGAAGCGGGAGGTCCCGCGCCGAAGGCCGCTGTCTTCGCGACGTCGTTCAGTAGACGTCCCGAAGGTAGCGGCCTTCGGCGCGCAGGCGTTCCAAGAAGACGCGCGCGGACTCTTCGTCGTGGTCGCCGTACTCGGCGATGATTGCGGCGAGCGCGTCTTCCACATCGGCAGCCATGCGTTCGGCGTCGCCGCACACGTAGACGACGGCGCCGTCGCGGAGCCACGTGTACAGCTCTTCGCCGTGGCCGCCCATCAAATGGCTCACATACTGCTTCTGCTCCTGTTCGCGCGAGAACGCGACGTCGAGCCGGTCAAGGCTGCCGTCAGCGTGCAGGCCGAGGAGTTCGTCGCGGTATAGGAAGTCCTGATCACGGTGGCGGGCGCCGTGGAACAGCCAATTGCGACCCGACCCGTCGCTGCCCGCACGCTCGTGCACGAAAGCGCGGAACGGCGCGACACCGGTGCCCGGCCCGATCATGATGATGTCGGTGTCAGGTTCGGGCAGACGGAACGACTTGTTGGGCGTCAGGTAGATGCCGACGGTGTCGCCCGGCTCCACACGGTCCGCGAGGAACGCCGACGCCGCGCCATGGCGGTCGCGGCCGTCACCCCACTCGGCGGTCGCGTAGTGGCGGACGGTCGCCGGAGTCAGATGCAGAGTGCCTCCGTGGACCGACGGGGCGGACGAGATCGAATAGGTGCGCGCGGTCAGCGGCTTCAACTCGGCGAGGAACGCCTCTGGCGTCGGATGCCAGTCGTCGTCGAGGTTCAACAGGTCGAGGACGTCGCGACCACGCGACCACGCCTCCAGTTCGGCGCGCTCACCGGCCAGCAGGGTGGCGACCTTGGAGTGGCCGCGCGCGTTGGCGAGATGGTCGAGCAGATACGGCGACACCGACGTGATCTCGAAACCGTGAGTCAACGCCTGCGCGAGAGAACGCTCACCCTTACGGTCGGTGATGACGGTGTCGGCGGGCACACCGAGTCGGTCTACCAGGGCCGCGACGAGCGCGGGCTCGTTGGCCGGGGTCACGTTCACCGCGTCGCCCGGCAGATACTCCAGTCCCGATCCCTCGATGTCGAGGACGAGGTGCCTGACCTCCTTGGTGCTGTCCGGGGCGGTCAGCAACGCGTTCTCGACGACTGTCGCCGGGAACGGGTTGCGCCGTGACCAGCGGGGGCGCTTGGCCGCGCGGGACTTCGTATTGTCGATGGAGGTGCCTTCGGTCATGGCCTCTACGTTAGGCCCGCCAAACTTGGGCCGTGAAACCCGGCGTCCAGTACGCAGATTCGCCCTGACTGGCCACCCTATGGAATAATCGATCGGTCAGTCCGGTTCCGGTTCACACCGAAGCATTTCGCCCGGTGACCCGGCGACCACATTCGAAAGGGACGAGAATGAAGCAGGGTATCCACCCCGATTACGAGGTGACTGTCGTCAACTGCGGTTGCGGCAACGAGTTCACCACGCGCAGCACCGCTAAGGGCGGCCACATCTCTGTGGAAGTCTGCTCGCAGTGCCACCCGTTCTACACCGGCAAGCAGAAGATCCTCGACACCGGTGGTCGAGTGGCTCGCTTCGAGAAGCGTTACGGCAAGCGCGCCAAGTAGCTCGCCTACGACGCCCGGCTCGAGATCGTCCGCGATCTCAGGTCGGGCGTCGTTCGTTTTCCGGCAGCAGAAATTTCCCGCAGCCCGAAGCAAGACGGCGCCAGAATCAAGATGGGGAGTGATCTACAGGTGAGCACGCACGGACCGTCCGCGATCGACGACATCCTCGCCGAGCATGCAGGACTCGAGCAGCAACTGTCCGATCCCGCGTTGCACGACGATCCGGCCGAGGCTCGTCGTGTCGGCAAACGGTTCGCCGAGTTGGCGCCGGTGATGGCAGCCCACACCAAGCTCGCCGCGGTACGCGACGACCTGGCGGCCGCCAGGGAACTCGCCGAGGTCGAACCGGAGTTCGCCGAGGAGATCCCGGCGTTGGAAGCGAGCGAGACAGAACTCGATGCGCTCCTCACTGATTTGCTGGCCCCGCGAGATCCCCACGACTCCGACGACGTGGTGTTGGAGGTCAAATCGGGTGCGGGCGGCGAAGAGTCGGCGCTCTTCGCCGCCGATCTCGTCCGCATGTACCTCAAATTCTGTGAGCGGCAAGGCTGGAAGGCGACCGTCCTAGGCGTCACCGAATCCGATCTCGGCGGCTATAAGGAGGCCACGCTCGCCGTCAAAGCGCGGGACTCCGTGCGCGACGGCGTCTGGTCGAAGCTCAAGTTCGAAGGCGGTGTCCACCGCGTCCAGCGCGTGCCGGTCACCGAGTCGCAAGGCCGTATCCACACATCGGCGGCAGGTGTCCTGGTGTACCCGGAGCCTGACGAAGTGGAGCAGGTTCACATCGATGAGTCCGATCTGCGTGTCGACGTCTACCGCAGCTCCGGCAAGGGCGGCCAGGGTGTCAACACGACCGACTCCGCCGTCCGGCTGACTCACCTCCCGACCG
This sequence comes from Gordonia abscondita, assembly GCF_032711245.1. Taxonomy (GTDB): domain Bacteria; phylum Actinomycetota; class Actinomycetes; order Mycobacteriales; family Mycobacteriaceae; genus Gordonia. The sequence continues at coordinate 183,433 of NZ_CP128986.1, read as the reverse complement.
GTATCGTCGTGACCTGCCAGAATGAGCGTTCCCAGCTGCAGAATAAGGCGCGCGCCATGCAAGTCCTCGGGGCTCGGTTGCAGGCAGCCGCCGAGGAGGAAGCCGCCGCCGAAGCGGCTGCTGGACGTGCCGCGCAGATCCGCACGGTCGACCGCTCCGAGCGGATCCGCACGTACAACTGGCCGGAGAATCGGATCACCGACCACCGCATCGGCTACAAGGCCAACAACCTCGACTCCGTCCTCAACGGTGAGATGGACGCCCTCGTCGGTGCACTTCTGGACGCCGACAAGCAGGCACGACTACAACAGTGACCACCGCCGACACGCTGCGGCGAGACGGCGCACGGACCCTGCACGACGCCGGGGTTTCCTCGGCGGGCCATGACGCGGCAGCACTCCTCGCCTACGTACTCGACGTCGAGCCCGGACGACTATTACTCGTCGATGAAGTGAGCGCCGACGACGGTGCGCGGTTCGACGCCGCGCTGACGCGGCGCGCGGCGCGGGAACCGTTGCAGCACATCACCGGTCGCGCATGGTTCGACGGCCGAGAGCTCGCCGTCGGACCCGGGGTCTTCGTGCCGCGTCCGGAGACCGAGCTGATCGTGGAGTGGGTCTCGACTGCGCTCGACCGGCCGGGGGAGCGATCTCTTCGCGTGGCCGATCTGTGCTCGGGGAGCGGAGCGCTCGCTCTGGCTCTCGTCGGTCGGCTCGTGAACGTCGAGGTGATCGCCGTCGAGAATTCGGTCGAGGCGTTGGCCTACCTGCGGCGTAACGCCACAGACAGTGGTGTCCGCGTGGTCCAGGGCGACGTCACCGACCCCGTGGCGATGGCGGAGGCGCTCGGGGCGTGCGATGTGATCGTCTCGAACCCTCCGTACGTGCCCGCCGCATCGCCTGTCTCAGCCGAAGTGAGGCACGATCCGGCCGAAGCCGTGTTCTCCGGCGAGACCGGGATGGACGTCATCGACGCGATGATCCCCATCGTCGCCGACGCGTTGACGGCCGGGGGACTCTTCGCCGTCGAGCATGACGATGAGACCGCGCCCGCGGTCGTCGACGCGCTGGCCGCCGACGGGCGGTTCCGGGACATCGTCGCGCACGCCGATCTCGCCGGGCGTCCCAGATTCGTGACCGCAGTCCGATCCGGCGGCGACGCCGGAGCCGGAGCAGACCTCGACCGTGCAAGGATGGAACAGTGAGCGTCGTCTTCGATTGCAGTGATCCCGCCAGCCGTTCGGCAGGCCGCAACGCCGCCGTCGGCGCGGCTCGTGGCGGGCGGCTCGTCGTGCTCCCCACGGACACCGTGTACGGCATCGGCTGCGACGCCTTCGACAGTGAGGCGGTCGCCGCGCTGTTGGAGGCGAAGGGCCGCGGCCGTGACATGCCGGTGCCCGTCGTCGTCGGCTCCTGGAACACGATCGACGGTCTGGTTCGGTCGGTCTCGGTCCAGGCGCGTGAACTGACTCAGGCGTTCTGGCCGGGCGGGCTGAGCATCGTCGTCGAGCAGGCCCCGTCGTTGGCGTGGGACCTAGGCGACGTGGAAGGCACCGTGATGCTACGCATGCCGCTGCACCCGGTGGCCATCGAGGTGCTCCGTGAAGTCGGTCCGATGGCGCTGTCGAGCGCGAACATCTCAGGTCGCCCACCGGCGACGACTGTCGCCGAGGCCCAGGAACAGCTCGGCGACAGCGTGTCGGTCTACCTCGACGGCGGTCCCGCGGCGAAGGCCGTACCGTCGACCATCGTCGACCTGTCGGGCGACGTCCCGCGCGTCCTGCGTGAAGGCGCGATCTCCGCCGCCGAGATCGGCGAGGTCCTCGACATGGATCCGGCGGATCTGGTGGCGCGGTGACCGGCCAGCTCGCTGCCGTCGACCCGCAGGTCAGTGCGCTGATCGAGCGGGAGGAACAACGCCGCGAGCAGAGTCTGCAGCTTCTCGCGGCAGAGACGATCGCGTCGCCTGCGGTCCGCGCGGCGGTCGGCTCGACGCTGGCCGACAAGTACGCCGAAGGCTATCCGGGGCACCGCTATCACGGTGGAGCCGAAGTGGTCGACGAAGTGGAGCGGCTAGCGGTGGAGCGCGCGCACGCACTGTTCGGCGCCGACTACGTGAACGTACAGCCGCTGTCGTGGCCGCTCGCCAACTTCGCTGTGTACGTCGCGTTCGCGCAACCCGGTGACCAGGTTCTCTCGTTGAGCCTGCGCCACGGTGGCCATCAATCACACGGATCGCGCGCCAACTGGTCGGGTCGTTGGTTCAACGTCCTCAACTACGAAGTGCGCAGCGACACCGAACAGATCGACTACGACCAGGTCCGCGACATCGCCCTCATCCATCGCCCGCGGATTCTGGTCGCGGGTGGCACCGCCTACGCGCGGAGCTGGGACTTCGCTGCGATGCGGACGATCGCCGACGAGGCCGGATGCATCCTGTGGGTCGACGGTGCCCACCTGGCGGGTCTGGCCGCGGGAGGCGTCCTCGAATCACCGGTCCCGTACGCCGACGTGGTGTCGGTCGCTACGAACAAGGTGATGCGCGGCCCGCGCGGCGGACTCCTGTTGGCGCGCGCCGAGCACGCCGAAGCCCTCTCGCGAGCGGTGTACCCGTTCTTGCAAGGCGCCCCCGCTATGAATTCGGTCGCGGGCAAGGCCGTCGCCTTCGCTGAATCGTCGACCGACGAGTACCGGCAGTATGCGCGCAGGGTCGCCGACACCGCAGCGGCCTTGGCTGCCGGTTTCGCCGACCGCGGACTCCACCCGGTCGGCGGCGGCACCGACACGCACATCGGGGTCGTCGACGTCAGCTCGCTCGGCGTGACCGGACGCGAAGCTGCTCGTCGGCTCGCGGCAGCGGGGATCGTCGTAGACAAGGCCATCACGCCGTTCGATCCTGCCCCGGTGTCCGAAGGCTCGGCGATCCGGTTCGGCACCGCCGCCGTCACCACCGGCGGAATCAGGCCGTCGGACGCGCCGCGGATCGTCGATCTCATGGTGACGGCGATGTCGACCGGCGACGAACGACGTCACTCCGCCGTCGCCGCAGCGGTCGCGCATCTGGGAGAAGACGAGTGATCCCACTCGCTCTCGATGTCGGCAGTGGGGGAGCAGGTGTGCCTCTGCGCGAGCTCGCGCTCGTCGGCCTGACGGCTGCCGGAGTCACCTACCTCATCACTTCGCTCGTGCGCGTGTTCGCGGTCAAAGCCGGCGCGGTCGCCATTCCGCGCGAACGGGATGTCCACGTGATCCCGACGCCACGACTCGGTGGTGTCGGCATGTTCATCGGAGTCGTCTGCGCGATCGGCCTCGCCGCGCAGTTGCCCGCCCTGAACAGGGGATTCGCCTATACACACGACATGCTCGCGGTGTTGACCGCTGGACTCGTGATCGTCTTGGTCGGCATCATCGACGACAGGTGGGGGCTCGACGCACTCACGAAGTTCGTCGGTCAACTGACGGCAGCAGGCGTCCTGGTCATCATGGGGGTCTCCTGGTATCTGCTCTACGTACCGATCGGCGACATCGGCACAGTCGTGCTCGACCCGCTGCAGGCCGGGCTGCTGACTGTCGCGATCACCGTGACCACGATCAACGCGATGAACTTCGTCGACGGTCTCGACGGTCTCGCTGCGGGTCTCGGGCTCATCGCGGCCGCCGCCATCTGCCTGTTCTCGCTAGGCCTGCTCGCCGATCAAGGTGGCGATGTCAGCTACTACCCGCCAGCGTTGATCACCGCAGCGCTCGCCGGAGCGTGCCTGGGATTCCTTCCCCACAACTTCTCGCCGGCCCGCATCTTCATGGGCGACTCGGGCGCGATGCTCATCGGCCTGATGCTGGCCGCCGCATCGACGAGCGCGTCAGGACGGGTGGCCCGCAGCGCGTACGGCCCCGCCGACATGTTCACGTTGCTCTCACCGCTGGTTCTGGTCGCGGCGGTGATGTTCATCCCGATGCTCGACATGGTCATGGCGGTGATCCGCCGCACGCGGGCGGGCGTCGGCTTCTACACGCCGGACAAGATGCATCTGCACCATCGACTCCTCGAGATCGGCCACACCCAACGACGAGTCGCGCTGGTCATCTACCTGTGGGTCGGCCTGCTCGCATTCGCGGTTGCCGCGTCGACCCTGGTCTCGCCGGCGGTCGTCATGCCTGTCTTCGGTGTGGGAGTGGTGCTGGCCCTGATCGCCACGTTCGCACCGCGACTGCGTCGGTGGTTCATCTCCAGATAGGCGGCTCCGCACCGGTCGAGTACGCGGATCCGCCCGTGGGCCCCGAAGCCACGGTTCGCTCATGGCCCCTCCGGCTCGCTAGCCTTGTTGCGTGTCTACGAACGATGAGAATCCGGCAGCCGATGTCCCCGAGCGCAAGCCGCAGTGGGAGGCGAGCCCGTCGGCGCCTCTGCGGAACGGGCTGAAGTACGGCTCCTGGGGATTCGGGATCCTACTCGTCGTCGGACTCCTTGTCTGGTGGCCATTCAAGGGCACTCCCGGTCTGTGGGGTGCGCTCATCGGCGCTGCGATCGGCGGCAGCTTCGTCCTCGTGACGGTCATCGTGATCTTGTTTACGTCGAAAGCCTCGCCGAGCGTGGTGATGGGCGCGTTGATGGGCTCATACCTCGTGAAGGTCGTCATCGTCATCGCCGTGACGGCGAGCATCAAAGACATGGACTTCTACAATAAGCCCGCTCTGGTGTCAGTCCTGCTCGGTGCGATCGTTCTCGTCCTCGGCGGCGAAATGTGGGGCGTGATGAGCACACGCACGACATATGTTGATTCCGACGAGACAACCGACTAGAAGATGTGACGATGATCACCCAGGCTGCCCTGACCAGCTACTACGGACGATAGTAGCTACGCGGCCGGACAGATCGCTGCGACCCTGATTCGCTGGTAGGACCAAAATATTGCTAGTCTGCTGCACGCAGGCTGATTCGGGCGACGTGTGTCCATGGACGATGTCACCGAATGCCAAATGACAGTAGGACCCCGCAGATCGTGAGATCAGTGGGCCCGAGAACGGGAGAGAACGCTGAGCGCCACCCTCGCAGCCGAATTCCACGCGCCGACATTGTGGGACTTCTATCCCGTGATGCTCTTCGGTGGAGAACAGCCCAACCCGGAGTGGTGGGGCATGGATCGCATCATGCTGATCCGAGTCGTTGTAGCTGTCCTGGTCTCCGCGGGCTTCTTCTTCGCCATGCGCAGCCCGAAGATCGTCCCGACCGGCGTGCAGAACGTCGCCGAGAGCATGCTCGACTGGGTTCGCATCAATATCGCCGAAGAGATCCTCGGCAAGGAGAACGGCCGCAAGTTCCTGGTGATCATCGCGTCGATGTTCTTCGCGACGATCTTCTTGAACCTGACGTCGATCGTCCCCTTCTTGAACATCTCCAGTAACGCGCGCATCGGTATGCCGCTGGTGATGGCCGCGGTCGCCTACATCACCTACTGCTGGGTGGGCATCGCCAAGTTTGGCTTCTTCGGTTTCATCAAGTCGTCCATCGTCCTTCCGGGCGTGCCGTTGCCGGTGCACTTCCTGCTCGTTCCGATCGAGTTCGTCTCGACGTTCATTCTCCGGCCGTTCACGCTGACAGTGCGTCTCATGGCCAACATGCTTTCCGGCCACATCATGCTGGTGCTGTTCTTCTCCGCGACGCAGTTCTTCGTGGTGGAGAAGAGTGGGCTGTGGACCTTGGCGGGCGTCGGCGGCATCATTGCCGGCATCGGCTTCACCTTCTTCGAACTCCTGGTCATCGGCCTGCAGGCGTACATCTTCGCTCTGCTGACCGCTGTTTACATCGACCAGTCGATCCACGCAGACTCGCACTAACCCGACTTGCTCGCGGGGCAGTCACACCGAACTAACTGAATACGACCTCGGTCCCGGAGATATGACGGGAACCGACACGAACTGACTCACTCGCCCGACCGGGCGGGGAGCCACCAAGAAAGGGAATCGCAAGATGAGCATCATCGCCCAGACTCTCGCCGCAGACTCGGAGATCACTGGTAAGGGCTTCGGCGCGATCGGCTACGGTCTCGCCGCTATCGGCCCCGGTATCGGCGTCGGCATTGTGGCCGGTAAGGCCATCGAGGGAATCGCCCGTCAGCCCGAGCTCGCCGGCCAGATCCGTACCACCATGTTCCTGGGTATCGCCCTCTCCGAGGCTCTGGCGCTGATCGGTATCGTCGCCGGCTTCATCTTCTGATCGCGAGACGACACCAATGATCAACGAACTGATTCTGGCTGAGGCTTCGCCGGCGGAAGGCGGCGACCATCAGCCGCCGATTCCGCTGCTGCCGCAGTGGTACGACATCACCTGGTCGCTGGTCGCCTTCGCCGTCGTTCTGTTCGTCTTCTGGAAGTACGTGATCCCGAAGTACAAGCAGGTCCTCGCTGAGCGTCGCGAGACCATCGAGGGTGGTATCGAGCGGGCCGAGGCCGCACAGGCCGAGGCCGCCGCCTCGCTCAAGGCTTACCGTGAGCAGCTTGCAGGCGCTCGTGAAGAGGCTGCGGGCATTCGCGAGGAGGCTCGTACTCAGGGCACTCAGATCATCGCGGATATGAAGGCTCAGGCGACAGTCGAGAGCGACCGAATCATCGCCAACGGAAACACCCAGCTCGACGCACAGCGTCAGCAGGTCGTGTCCGAGCTGCGCGGCGACCTCGGAAAGATGTCCGTCGACCTGGCCGAGAAGCTGGTCGGTGTGTCACTGTCGGACGACGTCAAGCAGGCTGGGACCGTCGACCGGTTCCTCGCTGAACTCGACGCCGAGACCGCCAAGTAATCCTAGGGCAGCTGGAACGATGGTGTGGAGGGCGAGCGGGCAGGACCTGCCCCTCGCACCCACCCACCTGACGACTCCGCCGGAAGAAGGAATGCACAAAGATGTACGCAGCGTCTAGCCGTGAAGCCCTCGAGGGGGCTCGCATCGAGCTGGAGACCGCCCTGCGCGGTTCGTCCGCGCCGAGCACCGATGCGGTGACCGTTGGCGATGAACTGCTCTCGGTGGCAGCCACCGTGAATGACAATCGCTCGCTGCGCATCGCGCTGGCCGACACGGCCACCGCTGCGGACTCGCGTGCGAAGGTTGCTGAGACCGTGCTCTCGGGCAAAGTCTCGGACATCACTCGCGGCGTCGTCGCTTCGGCGGCAGCGCGCGAATGGTCGAGCGAAGCCGATCTCGTGAACGGCCTGCAGTCCCTCGGGTGCGAGGCACTGTTGTTCGCGGCGAAGGAGTCGGGCCGCATCGACACGGTCGAGGAGGAACTCTTCCGCCTCGCCCGCATCGTCAAGGGAGACGGAGCGCTCGAACAGGCGCTCTCCGACCGCACCCGCAGCGCCGCCGATCACTTCGGTCTGCTGCGCACGCTGATCGACGGCAAAGTCACGGACGTCGCGAGCAAGCTCGCCCAGTTCGCGGTTAGCCGTACCGACCGGGCACCCGGCGATTCGCTCGACGAGCTCTCTCAGCTCGCCGCAGCGAGCAACGGACGTAAGGTCGCGTACGTGAGCAGCGCAGGCGAGCTCTCCGCTGACCAGCGCACCGCTCTGTCGGCGAAGTTGGCCGACATATATGGAGCGCCGGTCACCCTGCACGTCGACATCGATCCGGCACTCCTCGGTGGGGTCGTTGTCCGCGTGGGCGACGAGCGTATCGACGGCAGTCTGTCCGGCAAGATCGCAACGCTGCGCCGCGGCTTGCGGTGACCAAGTAACACCCGATTCCCACAGACCACTTTTTAGATAGCCAGGAAGAGCAGGAACATGGCGGAGTTGACCATCTCCTCCGATGAAATTCGGAGCGCGATCGCAAGTTACACCCAGGACGTGGACGGCCAGGCCACCCGCGAAGAGGTCGGAACCGTTGCCGATACCGGTGATGGCATCGCCCACGTGTCCGGACTGCCCGGCGCGATGGCCAACGAGCTCCTCGAGTTCGAGGGCGGCATCCGCGGCGTGGCATTGAACCTCGATCTGGACGAGGTCGGCGCCGTCATCCTCGGCGACTCGGAGAACATCGAAGAAGGCCAGGAAGTCAAGCGCACCGGCAACGTGCTGTCGGTCCCGGTCGGCGATAAGTTCCTCGGTCGTGTCATCGATCCGCTCGGCGCACCGATCGACGGACTCGGCGCCATCGAAGCCGAAGGCGACCGCGTCCTCGAACTCCAGGCAGCTTCGGTCCTCGAACGCCAGCCCGTCGAGGAGTCCCTCGCCACCGGCATCAAGGCCATCGACGCCATGACGGCCATCGGTCGCGGTCAGCGTCAGCTGGTCATTGGCGACCGCAAGACCGGCAAGACCGCGGTCTGCATCGACGCCATCCTGAACCAGAAGGACAACTGGGCGACCGGAGATCCGGACAAGCAGGTCCGCTGCATCTACGTCGCCGTCGGTCAGAAGGGTTCGACCATCGCCGGCGTCAAGACGGCGCTCGAAGAGGCTGGCGCGATGGAGTTCACGACCATCGTCGCGGCTCCCGCTTCCGACTCGGCAGGCTTCAAGTGGCTGGCGCCGTACACCGGCTCGGCCCTCGGCCAGCACTGGATGTACCAGGGCAAGCACGTTCTCATCGTGTTCGACGACCTGTCGAAGCAGGCCGAGGCCTACCGCGCGATCTCGCTGCTGCTCCGTCGTCCGCCGGGGCGCGAAGCCTACCCGGGCGACGTGTTCTACTTGCACTCGCGCCTGTTGGAGCGTTGCGCCAAGCTGTCCGACGAGCTCGGCGCTGGTTCGATGACCGGCCTGCCGATCATCGAGACCAAGGCCAACGACGTCTCGGCGTTCATCCCGACCAACGTCATCTCGATCACCGACGGCCAGGTGTTCCTGGAGTCGGACCTCTTCAACAAGGGTGTCCGCCCCGCCATCAACGTCGGTATCTCCGTCTCCCGTGTCGGTGGCGCCGCTCAGACCAAGGGTCTGAAGGACGTCTCGGGTTCGTTGCGTCTGGAGCTGGCGCAGTTCCGTGAACTGGAGGCCTTCTCGGCTTTCGCCTCGGACCTGGATGCAGCGTCGAAGGCACAGCTCGAGCGCGGTGCACGGTGGGTCGAGCTCCTCAAGCAGGACCAGTACAGCCCGGTCGCCGTCGAAGACCAGATCGTGTCGCTCTACCTGTGTGGCGAGGGTTTCATGGACTCGGTCCCGGTGGCCGACATCCGCCGCTTCGAGTCGGAGCTGCTCGGCGATCTGCACCACACGGCTTCGGGCGTGTACGGCAACATCGCGGGCGGCAAGAAGCTGTCGGCGGAAGACAAGGACGCGCTCGCGACCGCGACGAACAACTTCAAGGCAGGTTTCATCGCCGCAGACGGCTCGCGGGTCGTCGAGGTCGCGGCTGATCCGCTGGCCGCTGAAGACGTCGAGTCCGAGACGATCCGAGTGACGAAGAAGACGAAGTAGCCATGGCAACAATTCGGGAGCTGCGCTCGCGGATCCGATCGATCCAGTCGACCAAGAAGATCACCAAGGCGCAGGAACTGATCGCGACGTCGCGGATTACCAAGGCGCAGGCACGGGTGGCAGCCGCCCGTCCCTACTCCGAGGAGATCACACGAGTCGTCACCACCCTGGCCGGCGCCAGCTCATCGCTCGACAGTCCGTTGCTGACCGAGCGTGAGAACCCCAAGCGCGCCGCCGTCCTCGTCGTCACGAGCGACAGCGGTCAGTGCGGCGGCTATAACTCGAACGTGCTCAAGGAGACCGAAGAGCTCCTCTCGCTGCTCCGCGGCGAGGGCAAGGAGCCGGTCGTGTACGTGATGGGCCGTAAGGGCATCGGGTACTACACCTTCCGTGAGCGTCCGATCGCCGCGAGCTGGTCCGGCTTCTCCCAGCAGCCGGCCTTCGCCGACAGCGCTGAGGCCGTCCACCACCTGGTTGACGCGTTCTTGGCTGGGTCGGGGGAGCGTAGCCCACTGCCGGGCGATGCGGCCGGTGATGTCGAGGGTTTCGACGAACTGCACATCGTGTACACCCGTTTCGTGTCGATGCTGACCCAGAAGCCGGTCGTCCGCCGGATGGCGCCGATCGACGTCGAGTTCGAGGTGGAGCAGCTCGACATGGGCGACGACCTCTTGACCGACGGTGCGGACAAGGTCAGCGCCGAGGTCGAGTTCGAGCCGGAAGCCAAGGAACTGCTCGATGCGCTCCTTCCCAAGTACGTGGCGTCGCGCATCTTCGCTGCCCTGCTCGATGCCGCGGCATCGGAGAACGCAGCGCGTCGTACCGCTATGAAGGCGGCGACCGACAACGCGAACGAACTCGAGAAGACGTTGTCTCGACAGGCTAACGCCGCACGTCAGGCTCAGATCACCCAGGAAATCAGCGAAATCGTCGGCGGCGTCGAGGCGCTGGCGAACTGATCGCGACAAGACAACCGAGGAAAGTGAAGTAACCAATGACTGCAGCAGTCACCGACTCGTCCACGGGCGCCGCCTCGGCGACCGCCGGTCGTGTCGCCCGGGTGATCGGCCCCGTCGTCGACGTTGAGTTCCCCCGCGGCGCAATCCCCAAGCTCTACAACGCCCTCCACGCGGAGGTCACCCTCCCGGCCGTCGCCAAGACGCTGACGCTCGAGGTCGCACAGCACCTCGGCGACAACGTGGTGCGCACCGTCTCGATGCAGCCGACCGACGGCCTGGTCCGCGGTGCGGCGGTCGTCGACACCGGCAGCCCGATTTCGGTTCCGGTCGGCGACGTCGTCAAGGGCCACGTCTTCAACGCGCTGGGCGATTGCCTGGACGCTCCGGGCACCGGCCGCGACGGCGAGCAGTGGGGCATCCACCGCAAGCCGCCAGCGTTCGACCAGCTCGAGGGCAAGACGGAGATCCTCGAGACCGGCATCAAGGTCATCGACCTGCTGACCCCGTACGTCAAGGGTGGCAAGATCGGCCTGTTCGGCGGTGCCGGTGTCGGCAAGACCGTTCTGATCCAGGAGATGATCACCCGTATCGCCCGCGAGTTCTCCGGTACCTCGGTGTTCGCAGGCGTCGGTGAGCGTACGCGTGAAGGCACCGACCTCCACCTGGAGATGGCGGAGATGGGCGTCCTTCCGGACACCGCGCTCGTGTTCGGCCAGATGGACGAGCCGCCGGGGACGCGTATGCGCGTCGCTCTCTCGGCCCTCACCATGGCCGAGTACTTCCGCGACGTGCAGCACCAGGACGTGCTGCTCTTCATCGACAACATCTTCCGCTTCACCCAGGCCGGTTCCGAGGTCTCGACTCTTCTCGGCCGTATGCCGTCCGCCGTCGGCTACCAGCCGACGCTGGCCGACGAGATGGGCGAGCTGCAGGAGCGGATCACGTCGACGAAGGGCCGTTCGATCACCTCGCTGCAGGCGATCTACGTCCCGGCCGACGACTACACCGACCCGGCGCCCGCGACGACGTTCGCGCACCTGGATGCAACGACCGAGCTCTCGCGTCCGATTTCGCAGCTGGGCATTTACCCGGCCGTGGACCCGCTGACCTCGACCTCGCGCATTCTGGAGGCCTCCATCGTCGGCGACGAGCACTTCCGCGTCGCCAACGAGGTCAAGCGCATTCTGCAGAAGTACAAGGAACTGCAGGACATCATCGCCATCCTCGGTATGGACGAGCTCTCCGAAGAGGACAAGGTCACGGTGCAGCGCGCACGCCGTATCCAGAAGTTCCTCGGCCAGAACTTCCTCGTCGCCGAGAAGTTCACCGGTCAGGTCGGTTCGGTCGTGTCGCTCGCCGACACCATCGAGGCGTTCGACCGCGTGTGCAAGGGCGAGTTCGATCATCTGCCGGAGCAGGCGTTCAACAGCTGTGGCGGACTCGACGACGTCGAAGCCGCTGCCAAGAAGATCGCCGGAAAGTAGTCGTCGCACATGGCTGACAAAACCTTCCGACTCGACGTGGTTGCACCGGACGCCGCGCTCTACTCCGGGGACGCGACGCTCGTCGTCGCGCAGACCACCGTCGGACAGATCGGCATCATGGCCAACCACGAGCCGATGCTGGGCGAGCTCGCCGCAGGCGGCTGCGTGGTCCTGACCGAGGACAGCGGTGCCCGTAAGGCGATGGCGGTGCAGGGCGGTTTCCTTTCCGTCACCGCGGAGACCGTCACGGTCCTCGCCGAGGCAGCACAGTTCTCCGACGAGATCGACGTCGCCGCGGAGCGTGCCGTTCTAGAATCGGCGACCGAGGGCAGCGAGGAGTTCCTCCGCGCGAAGTCTCGGGTACGCGCCGTGGAAGCCGTGAGCTGACGCGGACTCCCAGAAGTACAGATGTGAATGATCGAACAGCCGTCCTGCGCCGCAGGGCGGCTGTTCGCGTACGTTCGTAGGTGACGGTGAGGAGGTCGACCCGATGCAGATGTGGGCGTGGACTATTTGTGTAGTGGTGCTCGTCGGGTTGATCGCTGCCGGATTGCTGGTCTATCGACTGCGGCTCGTGCGTCTAGCGGGGACACCGATCCTACTGCGCCCGTTACCCGCCGATGCCGACGAGGGGTGGCGGCACGGTGCGATTCACTACACGGATGACGCCGTGCTCTATTTCCGATTGTCGTCGGTGCGGCTCGGCCCGTCGGTGACTCTGTCCCGTCGCCGTATCGAGGTGTCCGGACGTCGGAGCCGAGTCGGTACAGAGTCGGAGATCATGGATCCAGACGTCGTGGTCGCCGAGATCACCATCGGGCGACGCGGTCATGAGCCCGCCTACGAGTTGGCGATGGCTCCGGCCGCGATGACCGCATTTCAATCGTGGCTGGAGGCCAGCGCCCCGCGACGCGCACGGCGCAGGCCCGCGGCGTAAATCCCTCGATTCTTCCGCTCGGTCAGCGGTGGTCAGCGTTCGCGTTCGCCGCCCGGCGCCCATTTCACGTCGGTGATGCCGGCACGAACGTTGGCGACGCGCCCGAGGATGAACAGGAGATCCGAGAGGCGATTCAGATACTTCGCGGGGAGGACGCTCGTGTCGTCGGGGTGCGCGTCGATCGCCGACCATGCGGCACGTTCTGCGCGACGGACGACGACGCGTGCCTGGTGCAGGTAGGCCGACAGCGGTGTGCCGCCGGGCAGGATGAACGAGTCGAGCGGCGTGAGTTCCTCGCCGAACTGGTCGCACCACGTTTCGAGGCCTTCGATGTACGACGACTGGATGCGCAGGGCGGGATACGGCGGATCGTCCACGACGGGGGTCGACAGGTCGGCGCCGGCGTCGAACAGATCGTTTTGGACAGTCGTGAGCACCGTTGCGATGTCGTCGGGGACGTCCCCTGCGACGGTGAGGGCCAGACCGATGACTGCGTTTGCCTCGTCGCAGTCTGCGTATGCGACGACGCGAAGGTCGTTCTTGCCGACTCGGGAGAAGTCGGAGAGGCCGGTGGTCCCGTCGTCGCCGGTCCGTGTGTAGATACGTGTGAGGTGCACAGCCATACCAGGCAACCTACCCGTCGGCCGATACACTGTGCCGGTGAGTGATCGTTACGTGGTTTCAGGTGGGGCGCGTCTGGTCGGTGACGTGTTCGTCGGCGGAGCCAAGAACAGCGTTCTGAAGTTGATGGCGGCGGCATTGTTGGCACAGGGGCGCACGGTGTTGACGAATGCGCCGGAGATCGCCGATGTTCCTCTGATGGCGGACGTCTTGCGCGGACTGGGCGCGACAGTCGACATCTCGGGCGACACGGTGACGATCGATACCCCGGCCGAACCCGACTACCACGCGGACTTTGACGCGGTGAAGCAGTTCCGGGCATCGGTGTGCGTGCTGGGGCCGCTGATGGCGCGCCGTCACCGCGCCGTCGTCGCCTTGCCGGGCGGCGACGCCATCGGCTCTCGCCCCCTCGACATGCATCAGGCGGGTCTGCGCGCGCTCGGGGCGCAGAGCAACATCGAGCACGGTTGTGTCGTCGCGGAAGCGGAGCGACTGTCCGGCGCTGAAGTGGTGCTCGACTTTCCGTCCGTGGGCGCCACCGAGAACATCCTGATGGCGGCGGTCCTGGCCGACGGTGTCACGACGATCGACAACGCTGCGCGCGAGCCGGAGATCGTCGACCTGTGTGTCATGTTGACCGAGATGGGAGCTCGGATCGACGGGGCCGGATCTCCGACACTCACGGTGACCGGTGTCGACGAGCTGACACCGACGACGCACCATGTGGTCGGGGACCGAATCGTCGCGGGGACATGGGGAGTGGCTGCGGTCATGACGCGCGGTGACATCACAGTGCGTGGGATCGACCCTGAGCATTTGCGCCTGGTGCTCAAGAAGCTCGAAGGCGCTGGCGCGAGCGTCGAGCGGTTCGACGACGGTTTCCGCGTGATCCAGGAGTCGCGCCCAGTCGCGGTTGACACGGCGACTCTCCCGTTCCCCGGGTATCCGACGGATCTGCAGCCGATGGCGATTGGTCTGGCGACGGTGTCCGAGGGGATGTCGATGGTCACCGAGAACGTATTCGAAGCCCGTTTCCGGTTCGTCGAGGAACTCGTGCGGTTGGGCGCCGATGCGCGCACCGACGGTCATCACGCGGTGATCCGCGGCGTCGAACGCTTGTCGAGCGCACCGGTGTGGTCGTCGGACATTCGTGCGGGTGTCGGCCTCGTCCTCGCCGGACTCGTCGCCGACGGCGACACTGAAGTCCACGACATTGAACACATCGACCGCGGCTACCCGAATTTCGAGGATCAGCTCCGCACTCTCGGCGGAACCATCCGACGTGTGAACGGCTGACCGCGCGCGCATCGGCGACGGCGCACCTGTCCGACCGGACAGGTGTCATCCTGAACCCCTGGGCCTACTCCCTGCGCTGCAGGTCAGGAACCCTTGCCCGGCCAGTGACCTAGGGCACACGCTGTGAAGGACCGAAACGGCAACCTCACAGGAGTCAACCCTCATGGCTATCGAGCTGAATCAGATCTGGGACTTCCCGATCAAGGAGTTCCACCCGTTCCCGAAGGCGAAGTTGGGCGTCGGCGCGCACGACATGCTCGGCGTCGAAGCCAAGGAACTCGGAATGACCCGCGTTCTGTTGATGACGACGGGCCTGCGCGGCTCGGGGATCATCGAGGAATTGACCGGCAAGATCGAGTACCAGGGTGTGGACGTCGTCCTGTTCGACGAGGTCGAGTCGAACCCCAAGGACTTCAACACGATGGATGCCGCTGCGCGGTACCAGTCCGAGAAGTGCGACGGCATCATTTCGGTGGGCGGCGGTTCGAGCCACGATGCCGCGAAGGGCGCGCGCATGGTGATCGCGCACGACGGACGCAACATCAACGAGTTCGAGGGCTTCTCCAAGGCCACCAACAAGGAGAACCCGAAGCACATCGCCGTGTCGACGACCGCAGGCACCGGCTCGGAGACATCGTGGGCGTACGTCATCACCGACACCTCCGACATGGACAACCCTCATAAATGGGTGGCCTTCGACGACTCCTGTCTCGTCGATCTCGCGATGGACGATCCGTTGCTGTACTACTCGTGCCCCGAGCACTTCACCGCGTTCTGCGGGTTCGACGTCCTCGCCCACGCGAGTGAGCCGTTCGTCTCGCGTCTGGACTTCGAGCCGTCGCTCGGCAACGCGAAGTACTCGATCGAGTTGATTCGCGATCACCTGCGGACCGCCGTCTACGATCCCAAGAACCTCGCGGCGCGCTCGGGCATGATGCACGCGCAGTACATCGCCGCGCAGGCGTTCAACTCGGGTGGTCTCGGCATGATCCACTCTCTGTCACACGCGTTCAGCGCGTTCTACGACAGCCACCACGGCCTCAACAACGCCATCGCACTGCCGCGTGTGTGGGAGTACAACCTGCCGGCACGCTATGAGCGGTACGCCGAGATCGCCTCGCTGCTCGGCGTCGACACCCGGAACATGACGACGGTGCAGGCCGCCGACGCTGCTGTCGAGGAGGCCATCCGCCTGTCGAAGGACGTCGGCATCCCCGACAACTTCGGATCGTTGACCACGTCGTCGTACGACAAGAACCGGATGAACACCGGCAAGTACGAAGGCCGAGGCGACGGCGTAGACACCTCGGACGCGCAGGTCCGCGCGATCGCCGAGCACATGATGGGCGACTGGTGCACGCCGGCCAATCCGCGCGAGTCGACCGTCGAATCATTGATCCCAATGGTCCGGCACGCCTTCACCGGCTCGTACTGACCTGTCGGGACGGTTGACCGTCCGCCTGGTGATCGCCGGACCTACCCGGTCCGGCGATCACCGGGAACCCCCCGTCTGCTGCCATCTTTTTCGGACCCGAGCGAGGCATCCATGAGCGACCTGACTTTCGACACTTCTGCCGACCTGACGACAGCCTTGGCGTCGGAGGGCTACCTGATCGACGACGACCTCGCCGTCGTCGTCCACCTGGCGACTATCCTCGACCGCCCACTGCTGCTCGAAGGGCCTGCTGGCGTGGGCAAAACCGAGCTTGCGAAGGCGTTGGCCGCCGCATCGGGTCGCGAGCTGATCCGCCTCCAGTGCTACGAGGGACTCGACGACTCCCGCGCACTGTACGAATGGGACTACGCGAGGCAGTTGCTGCACGTGCAGATGCTGCGCGATCGGATCGGAGCCGAACTCGCCGAATACGACACGCTCGCGGCGGCGTCGACGGCGCTCGCCGAGACCGAGGTCGGCGTGTACACCGAAGGCTTCCTCGTCCCGCGGCCGTTGCTGGCGGCGATCGTCTCGCCTGAGCCGACAGTGCTTCTGGTCGACGAGATCGACCGGACCGACGAGGCGATGGAAGCGGTCATGCTCGAGGTCCTCGCCGAACGGCAGGTGACGGTGCCCGAGCTCGGCACGTTCACCGCGCGTTCGGCGCCCTGGGTGATCTTGACGTCCAATGACACGAGGGAACTGTCGGCCGCGTTGAAGCGTCGTTGCCTGCACTTCCAAGTCGAGTACCCGTCCGCCGAACGCGAATGCCGGATCGTCGCCGTCCGCGCACCCGATGTCGAAGAGGCGGTGATCGCCGACGTCGTAGACCTCGCTCGTCGGCTGCGTGAACTGCCGCTGCGGAAGAGCCCGTCGATCGCCGAAGTCATTGACGCGTCGCGCGCCGCCTCCTACCTGTCGCCGACCGATCCGGCCTTGATGTCGTTGTTGGTGAAGTTCGGAACCGACCTCGACCACGTGCGCCGGGCATTCGCCGGGCCCGCCGCGTCGGACGCGGACCGGCATGCGGAGAGCCGGCAAGGGTCGAGCACCGGCCGAGCGTTCGGTGCGGGCCGGGCACACAGCGCCGCCGCGCGGAGCTGAGCGGTCGTGCTGAGCGGCAGCGATGCAGGCGCCCGGCTGCTCGACACCGTGTCGGTGCAGTTCGGCCGGGCGCTGCGCGTCCTGGGCGTCGGATGCTCGCCCGCCGAGGTGATCGAGGTCCGACGAGTGCTCGCGCTGGTCGGCGCCGAAGACATGGGACGGTTGCGCACGGCCCTGCGGAGCGTCAGTGTCAAGTACGAATACGAGCGGGCCGGGTTCGAGACGGTGTTCGCTGCCTTCTTCATCGGCGACGACGCAACTGACGATCCTTCCGAGGACGCGCCGCGTGTTCGGGGAATGGCAGGCGACCTCCCCGACGAACTGGAGTGGGACGACGACTTCACCGGTGGGGCACGGATGATCGGCGCGGACGAGCACACTGTGGAGATCGGCGACTTGATGGTCGACGATCCCGACGCGCGGGAACGGAACGCCGAGAGCGCTCACCGCGAGGAGAACGACTTCTCGGTCTCGACCGGTGCGGAGGAACTCCAGGTCGGCACCGACTCGTCGAGCGTCTCCGGCGGAGTCACTTACACCGTCGAAGTCGATCACGCCGACGCTGCTCAAGTCGGCGAGTTGACGGGCACCGCCGCGCGTGTGGAAGGTTCGGCGTTGAGCTTGGCCGACGCTTCGGCGCTTCTCGCGGTGCTCGATTCAACGGACGGGCGCGGAGCCTACGGGGTCGATGGCATGGACGATCTCGACGACGCTCGCCGTGAGCAGCTTCAACGTGTACTCGAGGACTTCGTGGACGCGTTGACGGAGCGTCTCGCCGAGAACGTCCTGTCCGACAGCGCGGCGACCGGCGGTTCACACGTCCACCGGGACCAGGCGGACATCGATCGTGCCTGTCACCGGTTGGTGCAGCGGATGCGGGGCGCGCCCCGACCGGTGTCACGGCTCACCGACGGTGGTCGTCTCAACGCCCGCGCCACGATGCGCGCCGCCGCGCACACCGATGGCGTCCCGGTGGAATTGTGGAAGACCGTCCGCGTGCCGGGACCGGTGCGTCTGCTGGTCCTGGTGGACGTCTCGCTGTCGGTGCGGCCCGTCGCAGGCTTCATTCTCCGACTCGCGCAGACGCTGCACCGCCAAGGGAACCGGTGTGAGGTGATCGCGTTCGTCGATCGGGCAGTCCGTGTCACATCGGAGCTGCGCGTGTCCGAACCCGATACCGCGTTGGCTGAAGTACTTGCCGCCGACGGGCTAGATCTGTCGGCGACCAGTGATTACGGCCGCGTATGGCAGACGACGCTCGACGAGTACGGCGATCTCATCACGCGTCGGACGAGCGTCCTCGTCGTCGGTGACGCCCGCAGCAACGCGTTCGATCCGCGCGTTGACCTGTTCGAGACGATCGCACGTCGTGCGCACCGCGTGGCGTGGCTGACCCCCGAGCCGTCGCGGTACTGGTCGCAGACCGGGTGCTCGCTCGACGACTACGCCGAGCAGTGTGCGGGAGTCGTCAGTGCCCGTGACGGAGCCGAGATGCTCGAGAAGTGTGACGAACTCGGTGCAGCGCTGCGATGAGCCGGTAGCGTTTGTCCCAGAATGAGGAGGTGGACCGCCGGTGACCGATCGGGGCCCAGGCCGCACACGCGCGGCAACGAGTGTCGCGAAGTTCCACACCCCGGAGATCGTGCTCGGTCGCGGGGCGTTTCCGGAAGCGTCGGTCACCGTCGCCGGGCTGGGCGTCCGTCGTCCGCTCATCGTCTCTGACCGCACGATTGAACAGACCCCCTGGTACGGCCGTCTGTTCGCCGACCTGCAACGCCACGGTCTGCAGCCTGCGGCATACCTCGACGTCTCGCCGAACCCGCGGTCACACGAGGTGGCCGACGGATTCGCCGCCTACACAGCGCACGGGGCCGACGGTCTCGTCGCACTCGGCGGCGGTTCGGTCATCGATGCGGCCAAAGGCGTGGCCGTGCTCGCTTCCAACGGCGGTGTCATCCTTGAATACGAGGGCATCGATCGCGTGCACCGCCCGCTTCCACCGCTCGTCGCGGTCCCGACGACGGCGGGCAGCGGCGCCGACGTCTCCCAGTTCTGCATCGTCAACGACCCTGACCGTCGGACCAAGGTGACGATCATCGGTCGGACGTTGGTCCCGAACGTGACCGTCATTGACCCGACTCTGCTGACAACTCTGTCGCCGCAGGTCACCGCGCAGACCGGGATGGACACGCTCACCCACTGCATCGAGGCGTACGTCTCGCTCGCGCACGGACGACTGACTGACTCGCTCGCCATCGATTCGCTCACCGGCGTGTGGACGAACCTCGAACGCCTCGTCGAGGACCCGGCGGACGCGGTCGCGGGCGAGGAGATGTCGCTCGCTTCGCTGCGCGCAGGCATGGCGTTTACCAATGCGATCCTCGGTGCGACGCATGCGATGAGCCACCCGGTCGGCGGTCATTGCGACGCGCCGCACGGCACGATCAACTCGGTACTGCTGCCGCATGTGATCAGGTACAACGCGCTGGTGTGCGCGGACGACTTCGTCCGGCTTGCGGATGCGGTCGGATTGTCGACGACAGGCGACCCTCGGGTCGTCGCTGACCGGCTGGCCGACGCTGTCGCGAACCTCGCCGCACGGGTCGGAATGCCGGACACCCTGGCGCCACTCGGTGTGCGCGCCGGTGACCTGGACTTGCTGACGACGCACGCGCTCGCCGACTCGTGCATGATCACTAATCCACGACGTCCGGAAGAGTCGGGGATCGTCGAGCTGTACCGACAGGCGCTTTAGCCGTGGAAGCCGACCCGGACCTGGCGTCACTCGTAGGGCTGCGCACCGTCAAGGCGGGCTACTACGAGCAGTACCGAGGTTCGGAAGCGCGGTTGAGTCGGGTGATGCTTGCGTTGGAAGGCATCTCGAAAGCTCTAGTGCAGACGGCGGCTGGGCCGGAAGGGCTGCTCGTCGCGGTCGTGGAGACCGTTCGCGACCATCTCGGCGCGCAGTGGGTGCTCTTCGCGCTCGCCGACGGCCAACTCGTCGGCACGGGCCCTCGACACCTCATCGCGGGACCCGACGGGCAGATCCTCGCCTTCGAAGGGGTGCGCGTCGCGGAACCGCCGACCGGATTGCCGGACGCGGTGCTCAACCGACTCAACGACGTGCTCCGCGGCGAAGTCACTGTGCTGCACGCTCCGATCGCGGACGACCATCACGTGCACGTCCCGGTGGAGCTCGACGGGGACGTGGTCGGCGGCCTCTCGGCGTGGACCGCAGACGGTCAGCGCGTCGACCCCGCGGACCTCACGGTGCTGCGGATCCTCGCGAGTCAAGCGACGGTGGCCCTGGTGAACTCGTCGCTGTTCCTTCAAGCGCAGCGTCGCGCGGACGAACTCGCCGAACGCAACGACGAATTGGTTCGGACCCAGCGTGAACTGTGGGCGGCGCAACGGACCGCTCTGCTGGGTGCCGAACGTGCGCGGATCGCGCGGGAACTGCATGACTCGGTCGGACAGTCGGTGCTATCGGCCGGGTTGCAGATGGAGTTGTGCCGCGGTGATGTCGGAGGGGCCGCGGCCGAACGACTCGACAAGGCCGTCACATTGAGTCGCGACGCCATGGAGCAGTTGCGCGGCGCGATCTATGCGCTCGCCCGATCGGGTGGACCGTCGGCCAGCGTCGTCGACACCCTTCGAGAACTGTGCTCGCTGCATATGCCGCCGGGCGTCGACGTGACTGTCACGGTGCGCGGCCGCACTCGAGAACTGACCGGGGACGTGCAGCACGCGGTCCTGCGTATTGCGGGCGAATCCCTGTTCAACGCGGCATTGCATGCGCAGGCGAGCCGGGTCACCGTGACCCTCGAATACGACGACCGGGGCGTACGACTCCTCGTCGACGACGACGGAACCGGCGACCCGACCGCACTGCGAGCCGTGCTGAACGCCGCAGTGCGCGGTGACATAGCGTCGGGCCGCAGTCGTGGACTGGCGAACATGGCGTCCCGCGCATCGGAGCGAGGCGGCGGCTTCGCGATTCGGCGGTCCCGGCTAGGCGGTATTCGAATCGCGGCAGACGTGCCGAGCCCGGACCAGGAGGCACCGTGACCAGAGATGACGACCGGCCAGTCAAGACCGTTCTGGTCGATGACCACGCGCTGCTGCGGGAAGGGCTCCGTTCGCTGCTCGATCGCGACACCGCGGTGGTCGTGGTGGGTGAGGCGAACTCGTTCGATACCGCACTCGCCGAGATCGCGAAATGCCTGCCCGACGTCGTCGTGGTCGATCTGAAGCTGACGGCGGGTGCCGACTACGAGGGGCTTCGACTGATCGAAGAAGTCACCAAGCGCCACCCCGAAGTCGCATCCCTAGTCTTGACCACGTTTCTCGACGATGACCTCGTCGTGCGGGCGGTCCGCGCTGGCGCACGAGGATATGTCGTCAAGGACGTCGACACGACCGAGCTCGTCCGCGCGGTCCGCGCCGTCGCCACCGGCGGAAGTGCGTTTGACCCGCGCAGTGCGACGATCGTGTTGCGGACCGTCTCCGGCGGCCGGGACGTGGCCGCGGAACTGACCGACCGCGAACGGGAGGTGTTGCGCCAGCTCGCGGAAGGCAAGTCGAACGCCGAGATCGGTGGCACCCTCTACATCTCGGAGTCGACTGTCAAGTTTCACATCCGCAACCTGATCCGCAAGCTCGGCGTGAGTAAGCGGACCGACGCCGTTTATGTGGCGAGCAAACGCGGACTCATCTGAACCGGGACGATCTGGTCACCACTGTTTGTCGATGACGAGCCAGCCGCCGTGATCGGTGAAGACGGTGACTGCCAGACCCGACCGGATCCACGGCGCCGCCCACCGGAGCAAATCGTCCTCGGACAGACGCTGCAGATGACCGAAGTGCGCGGATGGCTCGTCTTCGAACGGCACGGCGATCACCACCCGCTGTCGCGCAACGCGGAGGGCCTCACGTATCGCAGTGGTGACGTCGTGGGACGACAGGTGCTCGAGAAGGTGGATCAGCGTAACGGTGTCGACCCGGTCATCGGGGACGGGTAGGGCCCGGGCATCGCCGAGCGCCGTCCGCACGTCGACGCCGAGCCGGGCCGACGCGTCGTCCAGGAGGGCAAGAGCCCCGGGACAGATGTCGCAAGCTTGTACGTCCAGACCGTCCTGAGCGCATTGGACCGCGAACAGCCCGAAACAGCAGCCGACCTCCAGAACCGAGCGGCCGACGACGAGCGAACGTGCCCGCCGATGAACGGGGGAGAAGACCGAGCGGCCTGAACGCAGATCTTCGATCGAGTTCGCGTAGAAGGCGAGCCAACCGTCGGACGGGTCGTCGCAGCAGGTGGCGATGAGACCGACCATCGCCGACTCGAACTCGTCCTGCCCGACGATGATCCCGGCGTGGACCAGATCGGACAGCGCTGTCACCGCAGCCCCGTCGCTGATCGATCCGGCGGTGAATGTGTGGACGAGGTCGACGCCGTCGCCGGACTGACGCCACCCGAGGTGGCCGCTGGTGGTGAAGCCTGCGGCGGGTACCGAAGGGACTGACGCCACGTCGATACGGCGTCCGACCGTTCGCACAGACTCCGCGGTGATGCTCATACTTCGACGCTATGGGGGCGAGACCGCACGCGTAACTGCCCGAACGGTCCGACGTCCTGACCGTTCGGCTAGGTCTCTGCGCGCCGACCCTCGCTCTGCGGGACCGTGACCAGCCGATTTGCCCTTCGGCCGACACGTGCGTAACTTATATCGAGTCAGAGCGGCCCGGCCGCGAAGACACCACAGACTCCCAAGTTCGCGGTTGTGAAACTGCGGCCAGGTCGAGTAACGTGGGAATCCGCTTCGGCACAAGCCTTTTACCTTCTCCGTTTTACGGAGGGTGGGTCTGGTTTTGCCAAGTGAACCTCTGCCTGGTAGGTTGGGGGAGTTGGCCTCTTGCAGGTTGACGCAACAATATATGTTCGCTGGAGTTCGGCCCTGATTGTGGGGTTGGTGCTGGTGGGTGTGTGTTCTTTGAGAACTCGATAGTGTGTAATGGATTTTTCTTGTGCCATAGTTTTGTATTTTTTGTGGCAGGGATAAAATTTTTGACGGACATTTTGTTTGTTTAGTTTTTTGTTTTTGTCAGTTTTTTGGATTGGTCAGGTTTTGCTTTCTGGCTTTGTGTTGAAATTGCTGATCCTTGTGGGGTTGGTTGTTTTGATGTTTTTTGTTGGAGAGTTTGATCCTGGCTCAGGACGAACGCTGGCGGCGTGCTTAACACATGCAAGTCGAACGGAAAGGCCCAGCTTGCTGGGTACTCGAGTGGCGAACGGGTGAGTAACACGTGGGTGATCTGCCCTGCACTCTGGGATAAGCCTGGGAAACTGGGTCTAATACCGGATATGACTCTGCGCTGCATGGCGTGGGGTGGAAAGCTTTTGCGGTGTGGGATGGGCCCGCGGCCTATCAGCTTGTTGGTGGGGTAATGGCCTACCAAGGCGACGACGGGTAGCCGACCTGAGAGGGTGATCGGCCACACTGGGACTGAGACACGGCCCAGACTCCTACGGGAGGCAGCAGTGGGGAATATTGCACAATGGGCGCAAGCCTGATGCAGCGACGCCGCGTGAGGGATGACGGCCTTCGGGTTGTAAACCTCTTTCGCTAGGGACGAAGCGCAAGTGACGGTACCTGGAGAAGAAGCACCGGCCAACTACGTGCCAGCAGCCGCGGTAATACGTAGGGTGCGAGCGTTGTCCGGAATTACTGGGCGTAAAGAGCTCGTAGGCGGTTTGTCGCGTCGTCTGTGAAATTCTGCAGCTTAACTGCAGGCGTGCAGGCGATACGGGCAGACTTGAGTACTACAGGGGAGACTGGAATTCCTGGTGTAGCGGTGAAATGCGCAGATATCAGGAGGAACACCGGTGGCGAAGGCGGGTCTCTGGGTAGTAACTGACGCTGAGGAGCGAAAGCGTGGGGAGCGAACAGGATTAGATACCCTGGTAGTCCACGCCGTAAACGGTGGGTACTAGGTGTGGGGCTCATTTCACGAGTTCCGTGCCGTAGCTAACGCATTAAGTACCCCGCCTGGGGAGTACGGCCGCAAGGCTAAAACTCAAAGGAATTGACGGGGGCCCGCACAAGCGGCGGAGCATGTGGATTAATTCGATGCAACGCGAAGAACCTTACCTGGGTTTGACATACACCAGACGTATGTAGAGATACATATTCCCTTGTGGCTGGTGTACAGGTGGTGCATGGCTGTCGTCAGCTCGTGTCGTGAGATGTTGGGTTAAGTCCCGCAACGAGCGCAACCCTTGTCCTGTATTGCCAGCACGTAATGGTGGGGACTTGCAGGAGACTGCCGGGGTCAACTCGGAGGAAGGTGGGGATGACGTCAAGTCATCATGCCCCTTATGTCCAGGGCTTCACACATGCTACAATGGCGCGTACAGAGGGCTGCGAGACCGTGAGGTGGAGCGAATCCCTTAAAGCGCGTCTCAGTTCGGATTGGGGTCTGCAACTCGACCCCATGAAGTCGGAGTCGCTAGTAATCGCAGATCAGCAACGCTGCGGTGAATACGTTCCCGGGCCTTGTACACACCGCCCGTCACGTCATGAAAGTCGGTAACACCCGAAGCCGGTGGCCTAACCCCTTGTGGGAGGGAGCTGTCGAAGGTGGGATCGGCGATTGGGACGAAGTCGTAACAAGGTAGCCGTACCGGAAGGTGCGGCTGGATCACCTCCTTTCTAAGGAGCAGACAACAATTCCTATGCCATGCTCGAATGTAGTGTGGGTGGGTGTTTGTTCACGGGTGAAACACAAGAAGCCACTGCGCGGACGTTGTGTTCGTGGGGCTGGTGCACTGGTTGTATGCTGGTGTGCTGGTGGTGGGATCGTTTGGGTGACTGGATGGTCGGATATTGCACACTATCGGGGTTCTGAGGGAACACATGTCGTTTCGGCAGGTGTTGTCTTGTGATGCTCGCTGGATTTCCGCGCCTGTGTGGGTGTGTGGGGTTGGGTGGGTGTGTGTTGTTTGAGAAGTGGATAGTGGATGCGAGCATCTTAAATTTTTAGATGTGTATTGCAATTTCAAAGATTTGTTTGTGTTGTCCACATTCGTGTCACAGCGTGGCTGGTGTCTTTCCGCTTTTGTGGGTGGTGGGGTGTTGGTTGGTGTTGTGGTGTGTTTGTGGGTGTTGTTGTAAGTGTTTTAGGGCGTTCGGTGGATGCCTTGGTACCAGGAGCCGATGAAGGACGTGGTAGGCCGCGATAGTCCTCGGGGAGTTGTCAAACGAGCTGTGATCCGAGGGTGTCCGAATGGGGAAACCCAGCACGAGTTATGTCGTGTTACCGCCCGGTGAATGTATAGCCGGGTTGGAGGGAACGTGGGGAAGTGAAACATCTCAGTACCCACAGGAAGAGAAAACAATTGTGATTCCGTGAGTAGTGGCGAGCGAAAGCGGATGAGGCTAAACCATGCGTATGTGATACTCGGCAGGGGTTGTGCGTGTGGGGTTGTGGGAGTGTCGTTCTTCGTGCTGCCGTGCGGAGCGCCAGTAAGAAAATCTTTCGTTAGGTGAAGTGGCCTGGAATGGTCTGCCGTAGTGGGTGAGAGTCCCGTAACTGTAAGCGATTGGTCTGGTGTCGATGTGTCCCAAGTAGCAGCGGGCTCGTGGAATCTGCTGTGAATCTGCCGGGACCACCCGGTAAGCCTAAATACTCTCTGGTGACCGATAGCGGACTAGTACCGTGAGGGAAAGGTGAAAAGTACCCCGGGAGGGGAGTGAAATAGTACCTGAAACCGGACGCTTACAATCCGTCAGAGCCTTCCCTTTGTTGGGTGGGGTGATGGCGTGCCTTTTGAAGAATGAGCCTGCGAGTTAGTGCTCAGTGGCGAGGTTAACCCGTGTGGGGTAGCCGTAGCGAAAGCGAGTCTGAATAGGGCGTTTATGAGTCGCTGGGTCTAGACCCGAAGCGGAGTGATCTACCCATGGCCAGTGTGAAGCGACGGTAAGACGTCGTGGAGGCGCGAACCCACTTCAGTTGAAAATGGAGGGGATGAGTTGTGGGTAGGGGTGAAAGGCCAATCAAACTCCGTGATAGCTGGTTCTCCCCGAAATGCATTTAGGTGCAGCGTCACGTGTTTCTTACTGGAGGTAGAGCTACTGGATGGCCGATGGGCCCTAAAAGGTTACTGACGTCAGCCAAACTCCGAATGCCGGTAAGTGAGAGCGTGGCAGTGAGACTGCGGGGGATAAGCTTCGTAGTCGAGAGGGAAACAGCCCAGATCGCCGGCTAAGGCCCCTAAGCGTGTACTAAGTGGAAAAGGATGTGGGGTCGCGAAGACAACCAGGAGGTTGGCTTAGAAGCAGCCACCCTTGAAAGAGTGCGTAATAGCTCACTGGTCAAGTGATCCTGCGCCGACAATGTAGCGGGGCTCAAGTACACCGCCGAAGCCGCGGCACTCACACATTACATCGGCCACCCTTTTGGGGGTGTGTCTAGTGGTGTGGGTGGGTAGGGGAGCGTCCTGCATCCGTGGAAGCCGCAGAGTGATCTAGTGGTGGAGGGTGTGGGAGTGAGAATGCAGGCATGAGTAGCGAAAGACAAGTGAGAAACTTGTCCGCCGAATGACCAAGGGTTCCTGGGCCAGGTTAATCCGCCCAGGGTGAGTCGGGACCTAAGGCGAGGCCGACAGGCGTAGTCGATGGACAACGGGTTGATATTCCCGTACCCGTGCATCCGCGACAAATGGTGAATCATCTGTACTAACCGCCCAAAAGCATGTGTGACTTTCTTCGGATTGTTGTGTGTGTGGCTGCGTGGGACCTTGGGTGTAGTAGTCAAGCGATGGGGTGACGCAGGAAGGTAGCTGGGCCAGTCAGTGGTTGTACTGGTGTAAGCCTGTAGGGAGTGGTGTAGGTAAATCCGTGCCACATATGTCCTGAGAGGTGATGCGTAGCCGTTGTGGCGAATTCAGTGATCCTATGCTGCCGAGAAAAGCCTCTAGTGAGTTGGTGCATGGCCCGTACCCCAAACCGACACAGGTGGTCAGGTAGAGAATACTAAGGCGATCGAGATAACTGTGGTTAAGGAACTCGGCAAATTGCCCCCGTAACTTCGGGAGAAGGGGGACCATGGCTGGTGATCATCTTTACGGTGGGAGCTGGTTGTGGTCGCAGAGACCAGAGAGAAGCGACTGTTTACTAAAAACACAGGTCCGTGCGAAGTCGTAAGACGATGTATACGGACTGACGCCTGCCCGGTGCTGGAAGGTTAAGAGGACCGGTTAACCACTTTGGTGGTGAAGCTGAGAATTTAAGCCCCAGTAAACGGCGGTGGTAACTATAACCATCCTAAGGTAGCGAAATTCCTTGTCGGGTAAGTTCCGACCTGCACGAATGGCGTAACGACTTCTCTGCTGTCTCAACCACAGACTCGGCGAAATTGCAGTACGAGTAAAGATGCTCGTTTCGCGCGGCAGGACGAAAAGACCCCGGGACCTTCACTATAGCTTGGTATTGGTGTTCGGTACGGTTTGTGTAGGATAGGTGGGAGACTGTGAAGCTGGCACGCTAGTGTTGGTGGAGTCGTTGTTGAAATACCACTCTGATCGTATTGGGCTTCTAACCTCGGACCCTGATCGGGTTCAGGGACAGTGCCTGGTGGGTAGTTTAACTGGGGCGGTTGCCTCCTAAAATGTAACGGAGGCGCCCAAAGGTTCCCTCAGCCTGGATGGCAATCAGGTGTTGAGTGTAAGTGCACAAGGGAGCTTGACTGTGAGACGTACATGTCGAGCAGGGACGAAAGTCGGGACTAGTGATCCGGCACCGGCAAGTGGAAGCGGTGTCGCTCAACGGATAAAAGGTACCCCGGGGATAACAGGCTGATCTTCCCCAAGAGTCCATATCGACGGGATGGTTTGGCACCTCGATGTCGGCTCGTCGCATCCTGGGGCTGGAGTAGGTCCCAAGGGTTGGGCTGTTCGCCCATTAAAGCGGCACGCGAGCTGGGTTTAGAACGTCGTGAGACAGTTCGGTCTCTATCCGCCGCGCGCGATTAGAAACTTGAGGAAACCTGTCCCTAGTACGAGAGGACCGGGACGGACGAACCTCTGGTGTGCCAGTTGTTCTACCAAGAGCACTGCTGGTTAGCTACGTTCGGAAGGGATAACCGCTGAAAGCATCTAAGCGGGAAGCCTGTTCCAAGATGAGGTTTCTCACCTGCCCTTTGGGTGGGGTAAGGCCCCCTACAGACTATGGGGTTGATAGGCCAGAACTGTAAGCATAGTAATATGTTCAGGTGACTGGTACTAATAGGCCGAGGACTTACTAACAACACTCACACACATTCTTTTTGTTTAAGTGTGTCTCGCATCCACTATCTACTTCTGAGGCCGCACACGCGATAACCTCATATTGTTTCGGTGGCTATAGCGGAGGGGAAACGCCCGGCCCCATTCCGAACCCGGAAGCTAAGCCCTCCAGCGCCGATGGTACTGCACTTTAATCAGTGTGGGAGAGTAGGACACCGCCGAACTAGAATTCGAGTAGAGCCCCCAACACATTCGTGTTGGGGGCTCTACTCCTATATCCACCACCTACACAGCACGAGTTTCGGCGGCGTCCATAGTTCTCAACGTGGGCTTGTCGATCTTTCCGACGGGGTTCTTCGGCACGTCGTCGACGACGATGATGTCGACCGGCACCTTCATCGACGCGAGTTGTGCGCCTAGCAGTGCGGCGAGGTCGTCGACCGTCGTCGTCGCACCATCTCGAAACGACAGATACGCGATGGGGACCTCACCAAGGACATCGTGTGGTCGGCCGATGACGGCCGCCTCGAAGACGTCGGCGTCAGAATAGATGACCGCTTCGATCTCCTTCGGATAGATGTTCTCCCCACCGCGGATGATCATGTCTTTCACCCGGTCTACCAATTGCAGATAGCCGTCGTTGTCGATCCTCCCGACGTCTCCGGTACGGAGCCACCCGTCGACGATCGTATCCGCGGTGGCCTCCGGCCTGTTGAGATAGCCGGCCATCACCACGTCGCCGGCGATCAGAACTTCGCCGGACTGGCCTCTCGGCACTTCGTGGAGGTCGGCGTCGACGATCCGGATCCGCTGACCCGAAAGGGGAGGACCGACGGTTCCGGGCTTGCGGAGTCCGTCGAGCGGATTGATCGCTGAGGCGGTCGTCGTCTCCGACAGCCCGTACCCCTCGATGACGGGTACACCGAAGCGTTTCTCGAACCGACCGATTAAGTCGGCGGGCATCGGCGCCGCCCCGCAGATCCCGAACCGCAGCGACGAGGTATCCGGCTGAACATCGGCCGGAAGTGCGGTCAACATCGCGTAGATGGCGGGCACCGCGGAGAAGTACGTCGGACGTAATGATTCGACAGCGGGGAAGAACGCATCCCGTTTGAACCGTCCGACGATGCTCGCCTGTCCACCGGCGCGGAGAGGACTCAGCGTCCCCAAGACGACGCCGTTAGCGTGGAACAGTGGAAGGACTAAGAGACTGTGATCGGCTTCAGTGAAACTGAAGTGCTCGACGAAGGTCTCCGTCATCGCGTCGATGTTGGCGTGGGTCGTCATCACCCCCTTCGGCTTGCCGGTCGTTCCCGCCGTATAGATCAAGAGGGCGATCTCCGAACCGTCTACGGCCACAGTCTCTGGCACGGTCCCAGACCGCGCATCCAGCAACCGGTCGCAGCGGATGGCTGGGCGTCGCACCGGAACCTCGGCATCGGGCTCGATGACGAGCACGCGGACCCCGGCGTCGCTCGTCTGAAAGTCGATCTCCGGTGCTGCCAACGCCGGGTTCACCGGTGTCACCGTGGCACCGAGCCGCCACGCGGCGAACAGCGCTACGACGAGCTCGACGCGATTGGACAGGAGTAGACCCACCACGTCACCGCGTACGACGCCCGCGTCCGCGAGATGCCCACTGGCACCCCTGACGAGCTCGGCGAACTCCCGATTGGTCAACGAGAGTCGTACATCCGAAACGGCGGGCGCATCGGGAGCATTCGCAGCTCGAGCCTCAGGCAGCCCTGGAACGATCATCGCTGTCACTGCGATACCGTCACGATCGGCGCCGAGATGAAGCCGAACGTGCGAAGTACGCCTTCGAGTTCGCGATGGCCGAACGCCTGACATCCGGAGGCCAATCCGACGCGCTTCGGCGGCTGCTGGAGGAGGTGGTACGCCGCATATGCCTGCAGGAGACCGGTCTGCTGATAGTTGTTGTTGCCGTGAATGACCACATGCGCGCGACCGAGCGGCCCCGAGGCGTGCACGGAGTCGAGCGACTTGTTCAGACGCGGGTTCTCACGGGGCGGCATCGAGTTCATCACCTGCGCGGCGACCGCGTCGAGCGCGTCGTCGCGCTCATCGGGCGTCATGTCCTTCGTCGCCTCGAGCGCGTCGGCAACGATCAGCGGGACATTGTTCATGAGCGCCGCGTTGAACACCCCACCCTGTGCCTTACAGGTGGCCACGCGCGGATCACGTTTAAACCAGACCGGATGCGATGTGCCGCCCCATGGCAGCGACTGGGCGAGTTCGTGCTGCCCGGGGACGATGAGCGGCACGAGGCCCTGGGCCGGATCGAACGGCACGTACTCGTTCTCTTCCAGGTGAAATGCGTCCCCGCCTGCGGCGTTGACGAGGATCGTGCGCGTTGACGCGATCGTCGGGCTGCCGCCCCAGAACACTGCGATGTCCAAGGTGTCGAGGCCCGGAGTCTCCAATGCGATCTGTGCGGCGATCTCTCCGGTCGTATACATCTGAGCGATTCCGGGAGCCAGAAGCAGGCCGGCTGCCGCGAACTTCTCATGGAAGGCGTCATCGAGGTGGATGATCCAGTCCTGCTCGCCGCTGGTGTCGGAGTAGTGCGCGCCGGCAGCTAGTGCCGCTTCGACCACAGGATCGCCGAGCTTCATGAACGGGCCGACAGTATTGAGGACCACTGAGCTGCCGCGAAACAGATCGGTGAGTGCTTCGACAGTGTGCTCGGTCTCGACGACGTCGTAGTCCGCCGTCTCGATGCCGGGGACATGGGCGCTCATCGAGTCAGTCAGTGTGGCAGTGCTGCGGCCCGCGGCGGTGAACGGAACGTTGTACTGGCGCAAGAATTCGCAGACGAGCCGTCCGGTGTAGCCGGATGCTCCATATACGACGACTGGTTTGGTGCTCATGAGTTCTCCTCTGGTTGATTGTGGTTCGTGGTGCGAATAGATGTGCTGCGAGTAGTTGTGATCGTCGGCGTCACATGCCCATCCCGCCGTCGACGGGCAACCCGGCGCCGTTGACGAAGCGCGCGGCATCAGATGCGAGGAAGACGACGGCGTCCGCCATATCGGTGACTTCGCCGAGCCTGCCGCTCGGGGTGAGCCCCACTACGGCCTCGACGGCTTCCTCCGTCGATCCGAACAGGCCGAGTTCGGCCATATCGGAGGCGAGGCCCGCACCCATCTCGGTGGGGACCAGGCCGGGATAGATGCAGTTGACGCGGACGCCGTAGTTGAGTTTTCCGGCTTCCATCGCAGCGACCCTGGTCATCCGATCGATCGCCGACTTGGTCGCCGAATAGATCGCGATCCCGGGGAACGCGATGGTCGCAGCGACCGATGCGACGTTGATGACGACGCCGCCTTGGCCGGCCGCGCCGCCTGGTCGCATCGTCCGTAGTGCGTGTTTGATGCCGAGCGCGGTGCCGAGGACGTTGACATCGAGTTGGCGTCGGACGTCGTCCGCAGCCAACTCGGTCATCAGACTGCTGATCTCGACACCGGCGTTGTTGACGACGAGGTCGAGGCCGCCGAGCTGCTGCGTCGCGGAGTCGATCGCGGACGCCCAATTGTCGTCGTCGGTGACGTCGAGGGTGACGACGCCGTGTCCGCTGCCGAGCGATGTCGCTACTGCTTCGGCCGCGTCGGTCTTGACGTCTGCGATGACGACTGTCGCCCCGGCCGCGGCGAGCGCGCGCGCCATGCCCTCGCCGAGTCCTTGGGCACCGCCGGTCACGAGTGCCCGTCGTCCGCTCAGATCGAATGCGTTCATGAGTTCTCCCTTGTTTGCATCTACCAGTGGCTGGAGTCACATTACTCAAAGTTGGACGATCGTCAAGGAAAACATTGTACGAATGTCCAGTAAGTGGATCGGGTGGTATCGTTTCCGCTTGTCGCAGCGGGTTATGCTCAGGGAAGCCGTTCAGCGTAGGAGGAGGACCATGACCGCCGAAGCACTGATAAAGCCGTCGTCTCCTGCTGAACGCGGTGTCGGACGACGGACGGAGAAGCTCGCCGCAAAGCGCGACGAGCTCGCGCGCGCAGCGTTTAAGACCCTGTCCGAGCTCGGATACGCCGGGACGAGTCTGCGTGAGATCGCCGCCAACTCGGAGTACAGCCACGGCGTACTGCATTACTACTTCTCCGACAAGCTGGATCTGATCGCGCACTGTGTCGCGCTCTACAAGAGCGAATGTGTCGCGTCGTACGACGACGTGCTCGACGACGTCGACGACGCGGAGGCCCTCCGGGGGCGATTCGTGCGGCGTCTCGTCGAGACGATGACCGACGACCTGCCTACCCACAAACTCTGGTACGACCTGCGCTTGCAGGCAATGTTCGAGCCGTCGCTCGTTGCCGGGGTCCGGGAGATCGACGCCGCACTCGAAACAATGATCTGGCGGGTCGTATCGCGATACGGCGAACTCCTCGGAAGTGTTCCGCTACTCGACTCCGCAGGCGTCTACGCGTCGTTCGACGGACCATTCGAGCGGGCCGTTCGCCGGTCGGCGTTGGGCGAAGAAGATGCGGGGGCCGACCTGGCCGCGCAGTTGGACGGGTTGTTGTGCGCGGTGGTCCCCGCACGTCCCTGATGTCATAGGCATCGCCTACACTCGGCGACTGTGAGACTCGTGATTGCCGAATGCCAAGTCGACTACGTTGGCCGTCTGACCGCGCACCTGCCGATGGCGAAGCGTCTGATTCTCGTGAAGTCCGACGGTTCAGTGAGCATTCATGCGGACGATCGTGCGTTCAAGCCGCTCAATTGGATGAGCCCGCCGTGCTGGCTGTCTGAAGAGGTCGCACCCGAGGGGAGCGAGGCGCAGGCGGTGTGGGTGGTGACCAACAAGGCGGGCGAGCAGCTCCGGATCACCGTCGCCTCGATAGAACACGACTCGTCGCACGAACTGGGGTTAGATCCAGGGCTCGTGAAGGACGGCGTCGAAGCGCATCTGCAGGAGTTGCTCGCCGAACACGTCACGACTCTCGGCGAGGGGTACACGTTAATTCGCCGCGAGTACATGACGGCCATCGGTCCGGTCGACATCCTGTGCCGCGACGCGGACGGCGGCACGGTGGCCGTCGAGATCAAGCGGCGCGGCGAGATCGACGGTGTCGAGCAGCTGACTCGATACCTGGACCTGCTCAACCGCGATGCGACCCTCGCACCCGTGGCGGGCGTCTTCGCGGCGCAGGTGATCAAGCCGCAAGCGCGGACCTTGGCAACCGATCGTGGAATCCGGTGTGTGACGCTCGATTACGACCAACTCCGCGGTACGGAGAGCACAGAGTTCAGACTGTTCTGAGTGCGACTCAGGCGCTGGCTGTGCTGTGCCCGCCGCTAGCGTGCCCGCTCGCGCCGGAGCTGTTCTCGTCGAGGCGCGACGGACCGTAGCGATCCTTGTCGTAGTCGTCGATTGAGTATTCGTCGTCGACCGCGTCGAGTACATCGGTCGACTGGGTGGCCGGAGTGTCGGCGTACGGCTGGTCACCTGAGGTGAAGCGATCGCGGCCCGACAACGTCCGGTTCAGTAGATCCAGATCCTCCGATTCGTCGATCGCCACCAGATCCCGCTCATCACCGGACAACGCGAGTGCATCCGGCAGGTCGGAGAGGTGCTGGCGCAAGGCTCCCAGATGGTCGAGGATCTGACCGTGCGCGTCGTGTGCGGCACCTGCCAATTCGCGCGAGCGGGCGAGCCGGTTCATCGCGACCGAATGCGCGGCGCCCCGGAGTCGAGCCCCCTCCGCCTCCGCGGCGTCGATGATCTCCTGAGCGCGACGCTGCGCGTCGTCGAGAGCCGCTCCGGCCTCTCGCCGGATTCGGTCGGCCTCGGCGTCGATGTCGGCGGCGCGCCGTTCGGCGTCGGTGATGAGCGAGTCGGCGTGCTCTTGCGCGAGTTCCTTCGTGCGCTCTGCGGCGGCCGCGGCATCGTCTCGCTCTTGCTGGGCGTTCTGGCGCGCGACGCTCAACGTCTCAGCAGACTCGTCACGGGCGTTCGCCCGCAGCTCGGCGGCCTCGTCGGTGGCGAGTTGAAGCATCCGCGATACGCGGTCGCTCATCCCGGCGACGGTCGTCGGCGGCACCGACAGGGTGTCGACCTCACGTTGAAGGCTGTGGACCTGGCTGCGAGTCTGTTCGAGTCGTTCATGCAGGTCGTCGGCGCTCGCGTGCGCGGAGTCGCGATCGGCGGCCATCATCTGAAGCTCGGCGTCGAGCCGTCGGATATGGTCGGTGACGTGGTCGCGGTCGTAGCCGCGCATGACGATCGGGAACGGGCTCTGACGCTGGCCAGGAGTTGACATGTCTCCAGTGTAGGGCGACGCACTCCGGTACTACCGGACCCGCCGCCCCGTGTCTTATCGCAGTTTGGTAAAAGGCGAGGCTAGTGGGTGTCGGCTGCGGGTTCGACGAGTTCGAGGAGGACACCGCCCGCGTCCTTCGGATGCACGAAGTTGATCCGCGAGTCGGCGGTGCCACGCTTGGCCGCCGGGTAGAGCAGACGCACGCCTGCAGAGGTCAGACGCGTCATGACCGCGTCGAGGTCAGTGACCCGCACCGCCATCTGCTGAAGGCCCGGGCCGTTGCGGTCGATGAACTTCGCGATCGTCGACTCCTCGTTCAACGGCGCGAGAAGCTGGATCAGTGCACCGGTGCCGCCGCGCGGGCCGACCATCGCCTCGCGGACGCCCTGCTCGTCATTGATCTCCTCGTGAAGATTCTCGAAGCCGAAGTTGTCTCGATACCACGCGGCCGACGCATCGAGATCGGCGACGGCGATGCCGACGTGGTCGATGCCGACGATGAGGTCGCCGACCGAGGCCAATGCGCCGTCGTCAGAGGTGTTGCTGTTCACATGCTCGGATGCAGAGTTGCTCATCCCCTAACGGTAGCTTGAAGGGGACTATGCACTGTTTTCGACTAGGAGTTGGCTGAATGTCCGACAACACCACCGTCATCGTCTCGGGTGCTCGCACGCCGCTGGGACGCCTCATGGGAACGCTGAAGGGGCACTCCGGTGTCGACCTTGGGGCCGTCGCCGTCAAGGGCGCACTCGAGCGCGGCAACGTCGACCCCACCGAGGTCGACTACGTGATCATGGGGCAAGTCCTCACCGCGGGCGCCGGGCAGATGCCTGCACGCCAGACGGCGGTCAAGGCGGGCATCGGCTGGGACGTTCCTGCATTGTCGATCAACAAGATGTGCCTGTCGGGCATCGACGCCATCGCCCTCGCCGACCAACTCATCCGCGCCGGAGAGTTCGAGTGCGTCGTCGCGGGCGGTCAGGAATCGATGACCCAGGCGCCACATCTGCTCCCGGGGAGTCGCGGTGGCTTCAAATACGGCAACACCGAGCTCGTCGACCACACCGCGTACGACGGTCTGCACGACGTCTTCACCGACCAGCCGATGGGCGGCCTCACTGAGGAGCGCAACGCCACCGACGGCTTCACTCGGGAAGAGCAGGACGAGTTCGCCGCGCGCAGCCACCGGCTGGCCGCTGCCGCCGCGGCGAACGGCGTGTTCGACAACGAGATCGTTCCGGTCGAGATCCCGCAGCGCAAGGGTGATCCCATCACCTTCAGCAGCGACGAAGGGGTCCGCGCCGATACGACCGTCGAGTCGTTGAGCAAGCTGCGTCCCGCGTTCGCCAAAGGTGGAACGGTCACCGCGGGCAACGCCTCGCAGATCTCCGACGGTGCGTGTGCCGTCGTCGTCATGAGCAAGGCGAAGGCCGAGAAGCTCGGACTGACCTGGCTCGCCGAGATCGGCGCGCACGGCGTCGTCGCGGGTCCGGACTCGTCGCTGCAGGAGCAGCCGGCCAACGCCATCTTCAAGGCGTGCGAGAAGGAGGGCATCACGCCCGCCGATCTCGACCTGCTGGAGCTCAACGAGGCGTTCGCCGTCGTGGGTCTCGCATCGACCAAATCCCTCGGCGTCGACCCGGAGATCGTCAACGTCAACGGTGGTGCGATCTCGCTCGGCCACCCGATCGGCATGTCCGGCGCTCGCATCACATTGCACCTGGCGCTGGAACTCGCCCGCCGAGGCGGTGGCGTCGGTGCTGCCGCACTGTGCGGTGCAGGCGGCCAGGGGGACGCACTCATCGTGCGCGTCCCGAAAGCGTGATCGCCGTGAAAGACTTCTTTACTCTCACCACACCGGCGAAATGCTTCCGCTTCTTCGCGGTCGTTGAAGCCATCACCTGGGCCGCACTGCTCATCGGCATGGCGTTCAAGTACGGCGGCGGTATCGATTCCGCGGTGCGATATCCCGGAATGGCACACGGCGTCGCGTTCGTCATCTACCTGATCGTCACCGTGTGGGCGGCGATCGCACTGAAGTGGAACATCAAGACCCTGCTTCTCGCCGGTCTCGCGTCGATTCCGCCGTTCTTCACGGTCTGGTTCGAGGTGTGGGCGCGCCGCAATGGCCATCTCGGCGAGCTGTCGCACGATGCGAGCGCACCTGGCGGCGATGAAGTGGACCGTGACAAACTGTCAGTGTGAGCAGTCCTATGAACCGCAGGCAGGCCGCCGCAGCGGCTGTGCAGCAGGCTAGCGCCATGTCGGGTGCCGTCGATCTGTCCGTCTTGAAAGAACGTGCCGAGGCTCAGCGGGCGCGGGCCGCAGCGCCCGCCTCGCAGCCGGCGCCCGCCCCGCAGCCGGCGGCCGAGCAACAGGCCGCCGGTCCGATCCCCGAGGGGGCGTCGATCATCGACGTCACCGAGGCGACTTTCGAAACTGATGTCGTCGCACGGTCGGACAGCCAACTCGTCATCACCCTCCTATGGGCGGGTTGGAGCGAACCGAGCGTCCAACTGGCTCAGCTCCTGGAACCGCTCGCGGCACGTGCTGCGGGTGCGTGGACTCTGGCACGCGTCGATGTCGACGTCGCTCCGCGGATCGCTCAGGCGTTCGGCGCGCAGTCGGTGCCGATCGTGATCGCTCTGGCAGGTGGGCAGCCGGTGTCGGCGTTCGACGGCAGGCAGCCGCTCGAGCAGGTCGGCGCATGGCTCGACGAGGTCACGTCGAAGATGGGCATCCCCGCTCCCGACTCGGGCGTTGACGAACCCGAGCCGGAAGACGATCCGCGCATGGTGGCCGCCGAGGAACTGCTGAACACCGGCGATCTCGATGGGGCGCTCGCCGCCTACGAGGCGATCGTCGCGCTGGAACCCGCCAACACTGAAGCCGCATCGGTGGCGCGGAACGTGAAGTTCATGATCCGTGCGCAGCAGCACGATCCGACGATCTTGGAGACCGCGCAGCCCGGCGACGTCGATGCACAGTTCGCGGCCGCCGACGTTCTGCTGCTCGGTCAACGCCCCGAGCAGGCGTTCGATCGGATCATCGAACTGGTGCGCACCGCAGACGGCGACGACAAGGTCCGCGCACGCACTCGCCTGTTGGAACTCTTCGAACTCTTCGATCCCGCGGAGCCCTTCGTCGTCTCGGCTCGCCGAAAACTCGCCGCCGCCCTGTACTGAATAGTCTGCGCTGTACTGAATCGTCCGCCCTGTACTGAATCGTCCGCGCAGTACTGAATAGTCTGCGCTGTACTGAACTGCCCTGCACTCAATCGTGGGTGCGGGACTGAATCGTACGAGCGACTCGCCCGGCTGCTAGTCGGGGGCGAGCCAGACCGAGGCGCGCGCCGGCAGAGTCACGGCGGCGCTGAACGGGCGGCCGTGACTGGGATGCGGGTCCGCGTGGACGGCGCCGAGATTGCCGACGCCCTGTCCGCGGTAGTCGAGGGCGGCGGTGTTGAGGACTTCGCGCCATCGGCCCGCGGACGGCAGCCCCATCCGGTAGTCGACGAGGTCGTCGTCGGAGAAGTTGAACAGGCAGGCGACGAGGTCGTCTCCGTCGGGGTCACGGCGGACGAACGCGACCACCGCGTGCTCGGTGTCGCCAGTGTCGAGGATGTCCAAACCGGCGGCGTCGGCATCGCCCCGATACAGAGCGGGCCTGGTGCGCATGAGCCGCCCGAGATCGCCGACGAGACGCGCGATCCCGCGGTGGGCGGGCCCGTCGTCGCCGTGCAGCGCGCCCCAGTCGACGCCGAGATGATCGGACCATTCGCCGACTTGACCGAACTCCTGGCCCATGAAGAGCAGATTTTTCCCGGGGTGCGCCCACTGGTAGGCGAGGAGCGCGCGGACGTGGTCGGCCCGCGCTCGGGCGTCACCCGGCATCCGGGTGGTGAGTGTGCCTTTGCCGTGCACCATCTCGTCATGGCTCAACGGCAGGACGTAGCGTTCGCGGACGGCGCCAGTCAACGAGGCGAGCAGTGCGGGGTTCTGTGCGCCTCGGTCGGCGGGCTCGGTCCCGACGTAGTCGAGCGTGCGGTGCATCCAGCCGAGATCCCATTTGAAGTCGAAGCCGAGACCGCCGTCGGACGTCGGTGCGGTGACGCCCGGCCACGCCGTCGACTCTTCGGCGATCATCAGCACACCCGGATGCTCGACGCGGATCATGTCGGTGAGGTCGCGCAAGAAATCGACGGCCTCCTCATTTCGGTGACTGCCGTCGGGTGCGGGCCGCCATTGGCCCGGGCCTCGCGAATAGTCGCGATAGAGCATCGCCGCGACGGCATCCACGCGCAACCCGTCGACATGGAACTGCTCGCACCAGTAGCGGGCACTGGCAAGCAGGAAGCTGCGCACCTCGTCGCGCCCCAGGTTGAACGCGTACGTGCCCCAGTCGGGCTGCTCGCGTCGCAGCGGGTCGGCATGCTCGTACAGCGGGGTGCCGTCGAATTCGCCTAGCGCGAACGGATCTTTCGGGAAGTGTGCGGGTACCCAGTCGAGGATAACGCCGAGCCCGCGCCGGTGGCAGTGATCGACGAGGTACCGCAGGTCGTCGGGCTCGCCGAAACGGGCGGTCGGCGCGAAGAACGAGCCCACCTGATATCCCCACGACGGTCCGTACGGGTGCTCGGTGAGCGGCAGCAGTTGCAGGTGGGTGAAGTTCAGGTCGGTCACATGGTCGGCGAGGAGGTGTGCTGCACGCCGGTAGTCCAGACCCGGTCGCCACGACCCGAGGTGCGCCTCGTAGACGCTCAACGGCCGGCGGGCCGGATCGGCTCGTGCTCGATCGCGGACCCACTCCGCGTCCGACCACGCGTACTGCGACGGCGCATCGACGATCGACGCCGTCTCCGGTGGGCACTGCGCCCGATGGGCGAGGGGATCGGCCTTGTCGCGGACCAGCCCGTCGGCTCCGACTACGCGATACTTGTACCGGTCACCGACGGATGCGCCCGGTACGAACAGTTCCCACACGCCGTCGCGACGTGACATCGGATACTGTTGCGCCCCCCACGAGTCGAAGTCGCCGAAGACGGTGACGCCTCGAGCGTTGGGAGCCCACACAGCGAAGTCGACGCCGGACAGCTGTCGACCCGACGCGGTGGTTCGACGACTCGGGAACGCACCGAGCACGTCGACGACTCCGTCGGCACCGGTGCCGATCGCGACCCGATCGTCAGAACTCGACCGTGGACCGAACAGGTACGGATCGTCGACGTCCACGGTGACATCGTCGTAGTCGATCGAGAATCGGTGGTCGGGGACTCCGGCATCGGTGACCTGAGTAGCGCAGTGATCCGTCGCGAACAGTGCGCCGGCGACGTGGCGCAGTGGCTCGCGGGTTCCGTCCGGTGTGACGACATGGCCGCCCCGCGCGCCGGGCAGCAGCGCGCGGACGATGCCGTCGTGTGCGCCGAGCAGCGTCTGCGGACTCGGATGCGTACCCGCTAGCAGTCGTGCGATTGCGTCCACGCCCGGTTAACCCGCGGTCAACCGGCGGAGCGCGGCGATGACGGCCTTCTTCTCGCGCGTCCTCCAGAACGGTGGCAGCCCCGCCATCAGGTATCCGCCGTAGCGGGCAGTGGCGAGCCGGGGATCGAGGACGGCGACAACGCCGCGGTCGGTGGTGGACCGCAGGAGCCGGCCCGCGCCCTGCGCCAGCAGCAGAGCGGCGTGATTCGCCGACACGGTGAGAAATCCGTTACCGCCCCTGGCGTCTACGTCGCGTTGGCGGGCCGACAGTAGGGGATCGTCGGGCCGCGGGAACGGGATGCGGTCGATCATCACCAACTGCAGCGACGGCCCGGGAA
The DNA here is from genome assembly GCF_032711245.1 of Gordonia abscondita. Classification (GTDB taxonomy): domain Bacteria; phylum Actinomycetota; class Actinomycetes; order Mycobacteriales; family Mycobacteriaceae; genus Gordonia. The sequence goes on along the minus strand of NZ_CP128986.1, from coordinate 142,800 downwards.
CGTCGACGCCCTGCCACAGGGACAGTGTGCCGAACAGGCACGTCGGCTCATCGTCGGCGAATTTCCGGATCAACGTCGACGTGGCGTCGTCGCCCTGGCACAGGATCGGGAAGTCGACGCGTTCGCGCAGCTTCTCGGCGGCCTCCTTCGCGGCACGCATCGACGAGAACAGGCCGAGGGTCCGTCCGCCCGCGGCGGTCATCATCTCGACCATCTGGTCGAGGGTCGCCGAGGCGATGCCGTCGCGGCCGGGCGGCGGCAGACGGTCGGCGACGTACAGGATCGCCGCCTTCGGGAAGTCGAACGGTGAGCCTGCGTCGAGCCCACGCCAGCCGGCGCCCTTCACATCTCCCTTCACCCCGTCGCCCTTAGACCCCCCGTCGCCCTTAGACCCACCTTGCGGCGGCAGTCCCCAGGTGCGGGCGAGCGCGTCGAAGTTGCCGCCGAGCGTCAACGTCGCCGAGGTGAGGATGACCGTTGAATCGGTGAACAGAGACGTCCGCAGCAGGCCGGCCACCGACAGCGGGGCGATCCGCAGCGTGTGACGCGTGTTGTTGCGAAAGTCGTCGACCGACTTCCAGACGACGTCGAACCGTTTGGTGATGTCGGCCTCGCCGAACACGGTGAGAGCACGGACGACGCTGTCGTGGAGCGAGTCGGTCGATGACATCGCCATCTGCCGGGCGGCCGCGGCATCCGGGTCAGTGCCCGGTTTGGCGGGTCCGATCTCGCTGCGCGCGTTCCACAGCCGGTCGCGCAGGGACGCGAGGATTTCGCCCGCGCCGTTCGGCAGGCGCGTCCACTCGCCGTTCTGCGAATCCTCCAGCAGGAGACCGAGTTGTTCACCCGCGCCGACGAGCGCGTCGGCCGTCTCGTCGGAGATGAGTTTGCCAAGACGTCGAGCCACGAGGGTGACGCCCGCGGCGGAGATCTCTTCGGTGGTCACCGACGTGATGCGGTCGACCAGCTCGTGTGCCTCGTCGATCACCACCACCTTGTGTTCGGGCAGGATCGTCGCGGGACTCATCGCATCGATCGCGAGCATCGCGTGGTTGGTGACGATCACGTCTGATGCGCCGGCCTTGCGCCGCGCGATCTCGGCGAAGCAGTCTTCGCCGTACGGGCAGACGTTGGCGCCGAGGCACTCTCGGGACGAGACGCTCACTTGACGCCACGACCGGTCCGAGACGCCTTGTGGCAGGTCGTCGCGGTCGCCAGTCTCGGTGTCGGAGGTCCACTCGCGTAGGCGTGTCACTTCGCGCCCGGTTCGCGACAACTCGAAGGCGTCGAACAGTTCAGTGTCGGGTTCGTCCGCGACACCCGTGTGCACTTTGTTCAAGCACAGATAGTTGGCGCGGCCCTTGAGGATCGCGAACTTAGGTTCGCGACCGATCGGTTCGGTCAACGCCGACGCCAGACGCGGCAGGTCGCGTTCGGTCAACTGGCGTTGCAGTGCGATGGTCGCCGTCGACACGACCACGGTCTCGTTCGATTCGACGGCGTGCCGGACGGCAGGGACCAGGTACGCCAACGATTTACCGGTGCCCGTCCCCGCCTGCACGGCAAGGTGTTCGCCGTCGTCGATCGCTGAGGCGACCGCGGTCGCCATCGTCAACTGGCCGTCGCGTCGCGCGCCGCCCAATGCGGTGACCGCGTGGTCGAGAAGATCGGGGACCTCGGGAACGCTCACGCGGCGGGCGCGCCGGTGTGCAGCAGCGTCCCGGTTACTTCGACGCCAGCCTCCCGGAGTTCGTGCAGGGCCGTCTTGGTGGTGGCTTCGGCGACGGCCGCGGTGAAGTCGAGCAGGACGCGCGTGTGCAGGCCGAGTCGCGCCGCGTCGACGGCGGTGGCCCGCACACAGTGATCGGTCGCGATGCCGACGACGTCGACGGCTTTGATCTCGCGGTCGCTCAACCAGTCCGCGAGCGTTGTCCCGTCGGCGTCGGCCCCCTCGAATCCGGAGTAGGCGGCCGAGTACGCGCCCTTGTCGAAGACTGCCTGGAACGGTTCGGTGTTCAGGGTCGGATGGAAGCCGACACCGTCGGTGTGCGCCACGCAATGCGGTGGCCACGAGTCGACGTAGTCCGGGTCGTCGGAGAAGTGCGGGCCTGGATCGATGTGGTAGTCGCGGGTGGCGACGACGGTCGAATAGTCATCGGTGATCGTGTTGACACCGGCTGCGACAGCAGCGCCGCCCACGACAGCGAGGGCTCCTCCCTCACAGAAGTCGTTCTGCACGTCGACGACGATCAGGGCTCGGTTGGCGGACATCTACTTCTCCGGTCGCGTGACGTATCGGGTACCGACGGCGGGATCGCCATGGCTCAGGCCCAGCCCCTCCCACGGCAAGGAGACGAGGCCGCGCGCGAGATGCTCGCGGGCGTCGGTGAGTGTCGGCACGTCGTCGACGACGCGGCCACCACGCACCAACGGGATCTGGAGGTCTCGGACGTCGAGGCTACCGAGTCCGTCGATCGGTCCGTCGCCCGCCATACCGGCGCCGGTCACCACGATCTCCTCGACGATCGTGCCGGTGTCGCGGGCGGCGCGGAGCGCACGCTTGGCGCCGCCGTGGCTCTCCTTACGACTCGAGCGTTTCGCCACTGGAACGCCGTCCACTTCGACGAGCTTGTAGACCATGCCCGCGGTCGGTGCGCCGCTGCCGGTGACGAGCGCCGTGCCGACCCCATAGGTGTCGACGGGTTCGGCCCGCAGCGAAGCGATCGCGTACTCGTCGAGGTCGCCGGAGACGACGATCCGGGTGGAGGTGGCGCCCAGGCCGTCGAGCTGTGCGCGGACCTGACGTGCGAGAACGCCGAGGTCGCCGGAGTCGATACGGACCCCGCCGAGTTCGGGTCCCGCGACGGCGATCGCGTTCTCCACGCCCTGCCGGATGTCGTAGGTGTCGACGAGCAGTGTTGTCGCGGTGCCGAGTGCATCAATCTGCGCGGCGAAGGCGGCCTTCTCGTCGTTGCCGTCGGCGGTCGCGAACGACAACGTGAACGCATGCGCCGCGGTGCCCGCGCTCGGCACCCCGTACGTGCGGTACGCCTCCAGGTTGCTGGTGGCCGTCAGACCCGCGAGGTAGGCGGCGCGTGCGGACGCGACAGCGGCGCGCTCGTGGGTTCGTCGCGAGCCCATCTCGATGATCGGTCGACCGGCGGCCGCGCTCACCATACGGGCGGCTGCCGATGCGATCGCACTGTCGTGGTTGAGGATCGACAGGATCACCGTCTCCAGGACGACGCCTTCGGCGAAGCCGCCGCGCACGGTCATGATGGGGGAGCCGGGGAAGTAGAGTTCGCCCTCCCGATACCCGTCGATGTCGCCGGAGAACCGGTACTCGGCCAACCAATCGAGGGTCGGCTCGTCGACGATGCCACGCAGCGCGGAGATCTCGTCGCCGGAGAAGCGGAACTGCTCGAGGGCTTCCAGGACCCGACCGGTGCCGGCGACGACGCCGTACCTCCGGCCGTCGGGGAGTCGACGGGCGAACACTTCGAACACGCACCGACGGTCTACGCGCCCGGCCTTGATGGCGGCGGAGATCATGGTCAGTTCGTACTGGTCTGTCAGCAGCGCGGTACCGGTCACATTCGCTACCCTATTACTCATGGTGCGCGATGAGTCGACGCCGGGCACGAGCACCGGCACCGCGGTGGCAGAACCCGAGGTCGAGACGGATCGTCCGTGGGTCACCGTGGTGTGGGACGACCCGGTGAACCTCATGAACTACGTGGCGTACATCTTTCAGAAGCTGTTCGGATATTCGGAGGCGCGAGCACGCGAACTCATGATGCAAGTGCACAACGAGGGCAAGGCGGTCGTCTCCTCGGGCGACCGCACCAAAGTCGAGATCGATGTCCGCAAGCTGCATGCGGCCGGTCTGTGGGCGACGATGCAGCACGACTCGTGAGGCGAACCCGATGAGGACGTGGCGTCGGACAGGTGCCGGTACACAGGTACGGATCTGCTCGAACCTGGAGAGTTACGAGTGTCAACTGCTCGCCTCCATGGTCGAGTCGATCTCCGAGTTGCTCGTCGAACGCGGCGACTCGGCGCCGACCGATGAGCTGTCGGCGCTCACCGGTATCGCCACCGGCCATTCGCGCGCACCGGAAGACGTGACGCTCGGTCGTCTTCTGCCCGACTTCCACCGCCCCGACCAGGAGGACGAGCTCACCGCAGCATCGGTGGCCTCGGACCTGAATGGCGGATTGCGAAGCGTCAACGAACCACACATCATCGACGCCAAGCTCGACGCGGCCCGCACCGTTCTCGACACCCTGCCTGCCGATGGTGGCGACATCCGGTTGACCGAAGCAGAAGCCGCGCGGTGGCTCTCTGCGCTCACCGATGTGCGGTTGGCGCTCGGTGCGATGCTCGGTATCGACGACGAGCCGATGCGACTGCCGCCCGATCATCCGCAGGCTGCGCACCGTGACGTCTACGACTGGCTGTCGGTGGTGCAGGGGCTGCTCGTCGAAGCGCTGATGGCAGACGAGTGGACGCAGTCGGACTGGGACGTCCTGGAATGACGGATCGGTTAGTCGTCGCCCAACCGGGGAACCGGATCACCGACGTCGCCGGGGTCGGCGTCGGACACCACCACCTGATCGACGACACCGTCGTGGTCGGCACGGCTACCGAGCAGGGTTCAGGCTGGGCGACCGGCGCCACCGTGATCACTGTCCCCAGCGGAGCGACGACCGCCGTCGACGTGCGTGGCGGTGGGCCTGGCACGCGGGAGACCGATCTGCTCGAGCCGGGCAACAGTGTGCGCGGCGCCGACGCTGTCGTATTGACCGGCGGCAGCGCGTACGGACTGTCCACGGCGGACGGTGTGATGCGCGGTCTCGAATCCGCGGGCATCGGGCTGCCGATGGACCGTCAAGGTCACGTGGTGCCGATCGTGCCCGCAGCCGTCATCTTCGATCTGCCGGTAGGCGGTTGGGAGAACCGACCGGACGCGCAGTTCGGTGAGCGTGCGCTCGCAGCGGCCGGGACCGAGTTCGCGGTCGGCTCCGTCGGCGCGGGTGCGGGTGCTCGAGCCGGGGTGCTCAAAGGCGGCGTGGGGACAGCGTCGATCACGGTGACCGACGGGCCCGCACGCGGGCTGACTGTCGGCGCGCTCGTCGTCGCGAACCCGGTCGGCCAAGTAGTCGACCCGCAGACGGGGCTGCCGTGGGGCGCCGAGGATCTCGCCCACCACGGACTCCGGCGGCCCGCTGTCGCCGAGCTGACGCGGCTACGCGCGCTCGACGCGAAGGGCACCGTCTTGAACACCACGATCGGAGTCGTCGCCACCGATGCGACGTTGTCGGTGCCCGCCGTGCGGCGGCTCGCGATGTCCGGGCACGACGGGATCGCCCGTGCCGTCCGACCTGCGCATTCGCCGCTCGACGGCGATACGTTGTTCGCGGTCGCGACCGGTGCACGCGTCGCCGACCCGGACGCCGCCGTCGAGATCCCACCCGGCATGGAATCGGACATTGCCGTCGTCGCCGCACTGGCCGAGGCATCCGCAACGGTCGTCCAACGGGCCATCGTCGCGGCCGTCGTTACCGCGCGCACGGTGGCGGGCATTCCGTCGTACCGCGACGTCGTCGCATCAGCGTTTGCGGGCGGCTTCGCCTTCGGGGCCGGAGACAAGTGACAACGAACTTGCCGGATCCGTTCGCTGAACCCACCTCTGGTGGTCGAGCGGAGTCGAACCGATGGGACCGCTGGCTGCGGATCATCATCATCCTGGCGGTCGTTACGGCGGTCCAGTTCGCCGTCGAACTCCTCGACGTCGTGATGGACGGTCGGCTCGACACGCACGGCATAGTGCCGCGCACGTGGTCGGGTCTACCGGGGATCATCTGGGCGCCGTTCCTGCACGCGGACTTCGCTCATCTGATCTCGAATCTCATCCCGGGGCTGGTACTCGGGTTCTTTGTCCTGTTGAGCGGCCGGGCGCTGTTGGTGACCGCCGTCGTATGGGTGGTGTCCGGGCTCGGTGTGTGGTTGACGTCTCCGTCGATGTCGATCACTATCGGCGCCTCGGGAATCGTCTTCGGATGGTTGACGTTCTTGATTGTGCGCGGCCTGTTCAATCGTGACGTCTGGCAGGTGCTCGGCGGCCTCGTCATCTTGGTCGTCTACGGCGGCATCCTGTGGGGTGCATTGCCGGGCACGTCTGGCGTGTCCTGGCAGGGACACCTGTTCGGGGCGGTCGGCGGCGTCCTCGCGGCGTGGATGATCGCGAAGTCGGCTTCCGGCAAGCCGTCCGCAGGCCCGAAAGCCATCGAATTGGGAGGACTGTCCTGAACCACGGACCCATCGGGATCTTCGACTCCGGCGTCGGCGGCCTCACCGTCGCGCGCGCCGTGATCGATCTGCTGCCCGACGAGGACATCGTCTACATCGGCGATACGGCGAACGGACCGTACGGGCCGTTGACGATTCCGGAGATCCGGGGGCACGCGCTGTCGATCGGCGATGAATTGATGCGGCGTGATGTCAAGGCGATCGTGATCGCCTGCAATACCGCGTCGGCCGCGATGCTCCGCGACGCACGGGAGCGGTACGCACCTATCCCGGTGATCGAAGTGATCCTTCCCGCCGTCCGACGTGCCGTCGCGACGACCCGCAACGGCAAAATCGGCGTCCTCGGGACGGAGGCGACCATCGCCTCGCGCGCCTACCAGGACTCGTTCGCGGCTGCCCGCGACATGGAGATCACCGCCGTCGCCTGCCCGCGGTTCGTCGACTTCGTCGAACGCGGTGTGACGAGCGGCCGCCAGATCCTGCAACTGGCCCAGGGGTATCTGGAGCCGCTGCAAGAGGCGAGCGTAGACACGGTTGTCCTGGGCTGCACTCACTACCCGTTGCTCTCGGGCGTCATCCAGTTGGTGATGGGCGACGAAGTGACTCTCGTGTCGAGTGCTGAGGAGACAGCGAAGGACACGTTCCGAGTGTTGACCGAACAGGAATCACTCAATCCGCACAATGGTCGTGAAGCCCACCGGTTGTTCTCTGCGACGGGCGATCCGGAGCAGTTCACGAAGTTGTCGAAGCGCTTCCTCGGTCCGCAGATCAACCATGTGACGCACTTCTGATGAGCCTTGTGTGATGTGTCTCGCTTCGAGTGCGGCTGGAATCGGTCGATCACCCGCGCCCCGTTCGATGCTTGATTCCGAGTTGCGCATGGCAAAGTGGGCGATATGCGATTGACGGTGCTCGGATGTTCAGGGAGCGTGAACGGCCCCGGTGCCGCGTGCTCGGGATATCTGCTTCAGGCCGACGGTCACCAGCCCGTGCTGATCGACTGCGGGCACGGGGTATTCGGTGAACTGTTGCAGCACGCCGATCCCAATCGGGTCGCCGTCCTGCTGAGTCATCTGCACGCCGATCACTGTATGGATATGCCTGCGATGCTTGTGTGGCGTCGCTGGTCGCCGGAGAAGGCGACCGAGCGATCGCTTCTGTTCGGTCCGACGGGCACCGCGGTGCGGATCGGCGCTGGGGCGTCGGAGTATCCAGGGCAGGTCGACGACATATCCGACACGTACGAAGTCCGTGAATGGGTCGACCGGGAGGCCGTCGACATTCACGGTCTGCACATCGAGCCGTTCAAGGTCGACCACCCGCCGAGTACGTACGGTCTACGCGTCACCGGGCCGGACGGCGCAGTGTTCGCCTACAGCGGCGATACCGGCGTGTGTGACGAGGTGGTCGATCTCGCACACGAGTCCGACCTTTTCTTGTGTGAGGCGTCGTGGACGCACGAGCCTGGCGTGCGGCCCGAAGGGTTGCATCTGTCCGGGACCGAGGCGGGGCAGGTCGCCGCGCGAGCCTCGGCCCGCTCGCTGGCATTGACCCACGTCGTCCCGTGGAGCGACGCTGATGCCATTTTGGACGAGGCGTCGGCCGCATATCCGGGGCCGCTGCAGTTGGTCCACCAGGGGCAGATCATCGAGGTTCGCCCGCCGATGTGAGGCGCTTGGGACTACGCCCCAAGTGCGGCTGATGGTGCCCTGGGTGGCGACTCCCGCTAACGGTTGGGTCCTGAGCAGAATCTGATGCCCAGGGCGTGGACGGTCGTTCGGCGACAATCTCGGCGTGACATGCTCGAGGTATGGCCAAGCGATTGATCGACGGGCTCCTGATCGTCGTCGCGACCGCCATCGCGATCGTCGTCGCCCTGTGGGTGACGCCGATGCAGACGGTGCACGCGGTCGGGCAGACCGTCCGCGTCGGTGCGACGGCTCCGTCCCTATCGTGGAGCGGACTGTCCTGGAAGGGGCCGGGCCAGGTCGATCTGTTCGGTCAAGAGCTGCCGACCACCATCGAGTTCTCCGGGCCGATCAGACCGCGCCTGGAGTTGACCGATCTGCAACTCACCGATGAGCTCACCGATCTCGCGGGGCCGAACGGCGACGCCTCGGCGCGGACAGCCGCGCAGCAGGAGCTGACAGACGCACTCGTCTCGGGGTGGCGCGACTATCTGATCATCCAGGTCCTCATCGTCGCCGCTGTTGCGATACTCCTGCTCGGTGCGGTCGCCGGCTGGAAACGTCGATCAGGTAGGGCGTCGGTCGCCTTCATCGTCGTTGGAGTGGTGGCCGCCGTGGCAGTCAACCTCGGTGCGTTCGTGTCGACGGCATTCTCCACGGCCGAGCAGTTGCGCGGCATCGACTCCCTGGCCGGTCTCGTCGGAGCTGCTCCGATCGCGTCGGCCGCGCCCCGCGACGTCCCCACCGGCCGGGCCGGAAAGGTCGTGGTGATCGGCGATTCGACGGCGGCGGGGATCGGCAATCCGCCGATCGCCGATCCGACGACGGAGGACACCGCGTGTGAACGCACGAGCGGATCGTTCGCTGCGGCACTCGATCGATCCACGACGTGGGACGTCGAGAACCTGGCCTGCAGCAGTGCGACGATCCGGTCCGGATTGCTCGGAGACCAGGACCGCGGTGATACGACGGTGGCCCCGCAGTTGGCGCGAGCACTGGCCGCGGCTCCGAGCGCGCTGATCGTCAGCATCGGTGCGAACGACGTCCGGTGGTCGCAGATGATCGGCCTGTGCGCGACGCTCCCGGAATGCGGAGGCGCGGCGACGGACGCGTACTTCCGGCAGCAGCTCAGCGTGTTCACCAGCGACTACCTGATGCTGCTCACCCAGTTGAGGGCGCTGCCGGATCCGCCGACAGTGGTGATCAACCAGTACTACGACCCGCTGTCGGGCGACAACGGCTGCGTCCGTGACCTCGGCATCACGCAGGAGAAGGAGGAGATCCTGCGTGGATGGCTGCAGTCGATGAACGACGTCCTGGCTGAAGGTGCGCGGGCATCGTCGTTCCTCACGGCACAGCCCTCGTTCGCCGGGCACGGAGTGTGCTCACCCGCCCCGTTCGTGCAGTCGATCGACGGCGCGGCGCCTCTGCATCCGACGACGGCAGGCGGGCTCGCGATCGCGCTCGCAGATCAGGCGGCCCTCCTCGAAGCTGGCTTCCGGTAGTCGGCGCACTCAGAACGAGGGCTCACCCCAGTACGCGTCGGACGCGGCCTCGGCGGCGAGGCGAGCACGACGATTCACGGCCCGCTGATGTGCACGGGCCCGGTGCTTGGCCTCCGTGCGGGTGAGCGTCCTGCGCGGCTCATCGGCCGGATCGATGATCCCGGGCGAGCTCTGCGGGCCGTGCCTGCACTGCATGTGCCCGAGCTCGGGTATCAACCAATTGTTCAGGGCCTGCTGGCGCACCGTGTATCCGTCCGGTGTGGTGACCTCGGTCCAGACGACGCCGTTCGCATCGACGAATTGGCTGTCGATCCAGCCGTCACCGAAAGTCTTGATCAGGTGGTGAAAGCGGCACTTCGGATTGAGATTGCACGGGCAGGTTGCGCCACCGTCAGCGGGGGAGTCGTGGTTGAACTCGCAGACGTGGTCGAGGTCGGACTTCCAGGCCGGGCGATCGCATCCGGGCCACGAGCACGCCCCGAACACGCCGCGGATCACCGTGTCGCACGCGGCGGTCGGGCGGTACCGGTTGCCCGTCTGGTGCGGGTGAGCCGCGACGTCGTCGAGGTCGACTTCGCGCCGGGCGGCGTCGGCGCGGCCCGCGATGTCCCGGGCGTGCTCGGCCGAGATCGGGCCGAACCCGTCCAGGTAGGCGGGCGAATCGTCGGAGCCGTCGAGGATCTCTTTGCGGCAGACGACGTGCAGGACGACATTCGCGCAGCGTTCCGCGACAGCGTGATCCGAGAGTTCGGCCATGCAGTCGGTCCGACCACATGCGCAGGTGAACGCGGTGCCGTTGAGGCGGGCGAGCGCGGCATCGGACCGGCGGTGCGCAACCGAGCGAGGATCGTGCTCGCAGACTCCGGAGATCACGGCGTTGATCGACTCGAACGACAGTGCTGCGTCCTCCGCGGATGCGGTGACGATCATCTGGGAGAGGTCGGCGTCGAGCGGTGCGACGATGACTTGCTTGCTGGCCTTCGTCGACTCCCGTGCCTCGTGCGCTGCATCGGGATCGAACGCGACGACCGCCGCGCGCACGGTTTTGGCCACACGCGGAACGGACAGCCCGCCGATCTCGCGCAGACGCAGAGCGGCGTCCGCGTCGATCGCGGCGAGCAGTTCCTCGTCGACGACGTTCGCGGTCTCCAGCACGGCCTGAGCGAAGGCGTACGGGGACATCAGGCCATCGCGCATCACGCGTCCGATCGCCGGGATCCGATCGAAGCACGTGAGTGCGCGATCGAGGAATCCCTCGGCCGCGCGACGCCCGACGTGGGCGACGACGGCGTACGCCGCGGCGACCTGCGTGAACGGATTACACACGCGGTCGTATTCGGAATCCTCGCAGTAGGCGGGATCGGCGAGGCGTCCCTCGTACGCGGCGTGCAGCGCGCGGTAGCGGTACCAGGTGAGCGTGCCCTCGCACGCCGCGGCCTCGCCTGCGAAAGCGATCAGATCGCCGCACACGGTGGTAGGCAACTGCAGCTCGACGGTGAGATCGTCACCGTCGATCCGGTACGAACCGCTCGAGCTGAACCGGCCGGACGGTGCGCTCGGGGCGATGAGTGTGGCATTCATGCTGACCGCCAGGCGCTGCCCTTGTGTGTAAGTGATCAACCGAATTAGTAGATCGTTTATGTGTTCGATTATAGAGAGGGCGTCTGACAATTCCGAGAGCCCGAACTGTGTGCCTGCGTGGTCCGGATAGAATCGCGACCGTGAGCACACGAGAAGACGGCAGGGCCGACAACGAGTTGCGCCCCATCAAGTTCACCCGCGGATTCACTTCGCATCCGGCGGGATCGGTCCTAGTGGAGTTTGGGAACACGCGTGTCATGTGCACCGCGTCGGTCACCGAGGGGGTCCCGTCCTGGCGGCGCGGCTCCGGGCTCGGTTGGCTGACGGCCGAGTATTCGATGCTCCCCGCGGCGACCCACGAGCGAAACAAGCGTGAATCGGTGCGCGGAAAGATCGGCGGACGCACCCACGAGATCAGCCGACTCGTCGGGCGGTCGCTGCGAGCCTGCATCGACCTCGCCGCACTCGGTGAGAACACCATCGCCGTCGACTGTGACGTCCTTCAAGCCGACGGCGGCACCCGCACGGCGGCCATCACCGGGGCGTACGTCGCCCTCGCCGACGCCGTCACCTGGCTCGGCGCCGCGGGCAAGCTCAACGACCCGCAGCCGCTGTCGTGCGTCATCGCCGCCATCAGCGTCGGCGTGGTCGACGGCCGCGTCCGTCTCGACCTCCCGTACGAGGAGGATTCACGCGCCGAGGTCGACATGAACGTAGTCGCTACCGACGCGGGCACCCTCGTCGAGGTCCAGGGCACCGGCGAAGGCGCGACCTTCCCCCGTCGCACGCTCGACGCGATGCTCGACGTCGCGACCGCGGGCATCGAGCAGCTCGTCGAAGCTCAGCGCGCGTCGCTCGCGGAGCCGTACCCGGGCGTTCTGCCCACGCCATCGAAGTGAGTTCACGCGTCCTGCTCGCATCGGGCAACGCCAAGAAGCTCGCCGAACTTCGACGCATGGTGGACGGTGCCGAGATCACCGGGCTCGATGTGCTCGGACTCGGGGACGTCGACCCGTATCCCGAACCCGTCGAGGACGGCGCGACGTTCGAGGAGAACGCGCTCCTCAAAGCGAGGGAAGCCGTGGCGCGTACCGGCCTCGCGTCCCTTGCCGACGACTCGGGCATCGCCGTCGACGCGCTGAACGGAATGCCGGGCATCCTCTCGGCGCGGTGGAGCGGTGGCAAAGGCGACAGCGCTACACGGGACGAGGGCAACAACAAACTGCTTCTGGCCCAGCTCTCGGACATCCCGATCCAGCGACGCGGAGCGGCGTTCGTGTCCGTCTGCGCTCTCGTGCTGCCTGACGGACGCGAGACCGTGGTTCGCGGCGAGTGGCGCGGTCAGATCGTGCGGGAGCGGCGTGGCTCGGGCGGCTTCGGCTACGACCCGTTATTCCTGCCGGACGACGAGTCGGCCGCCGGGCGCACCGCAGGCGAGTTGAATCCCGCCGAGAAGGACGCGCTCAGCCATCGGCACAAGGCGTTGGAACAACTGCTGCCCGCGCTGGCCGACCTGGCGAAAGCCTGAGGTCAGACGTCGAACTCCTGTTTCACTTCGCGGGCGCGGATGTGTTCGAAGTAGAACGACAGGAACGGGATGGTCCCGGCGACGGCAGTCGTGACCAGCTTCCCGATCGGCCACCGCGCCTTGATGCTGAGATCGACCGTCATGATCAAGTAGATGAAATAGATCCAGCCGTGGGCGATGCCGACCCAGCCGAAGCCGTCGACGTCGAACCCGTACTTGCTGATCACCTCGGCGACGAGGAGGAGTAGCCAGACGCCCGTGACCCAGGCGAGGATCCGGTAACGCAGAAGCGCCGACTTGACTCTCGCACGTGCCACGGGGCCTAGTGTCGCGGCGGTGGTGGCTGCGGACCCGCCAGCGGTCGGGGTGTTCTTCTCGGTCACGTGTCGTCCTTCAGTGCAGTCAGGCGTCGTCGCGCCGGTCGTTGAGTCCGGCGAGGTACCGGTTGTACTCGGCCAGTTGGTCGTCCGGTTCGGCGTCGAGTACGGCGACGGTCGGGTCGGCGGCACTGGGCCGTTCGGGCAGAATGCCATCCGGGATCTCGGAAGGGCCGCGTTTAGAGGTCTTGTCGACGACAGCGTCCGGGTCGCCCTCCATCACCACGAATCGTCGGTACGCATACAGCACAGCGATGGCGAAAGCCGGCCACTGCAGGGCGTACCCGAGATTCTGGAAGGTGCCAGACGACGATTCGAAGCGACTCCACTGCCACCACGCGAGCGCGAGACACGCGACCGCCGCGACGACGACCAGTGCGATCAGCGCGGGACGATGTCGCTTCTGGATGGGGGATGCTGCCTCGGTCACGACCTCCACGGTACCTGGCATGGCGAAGCGGCCTGGCTCACAGCGCCCGCTCGACGCATACGACGTCGACCGCCGCTAGCAACACGCGTGGGCTCGGCCGCAGCGGAGATCACGGAACGAAGCGATAGCCAAAGCCGCGGACGGTCTCGATGAGACTCACGCCCTCGGGATCGATCTTGGCGCGGAGTCGTTGGATCGCGTTGTCGACGAGCCGAGAGTCGCCCAGGTACGTGTGATCCCACGCCATTTCGAGGAGCTGGTCCCGCGACAGGACTTGGCCCGGGTGGTCGGCGAATGCGAAGACCAGACGCGTCTCCGTGGGGCTGAGCGCGATAGGCACGCCGTCGCGCGACACTTGGACGGCCGTTCGGTCGACGGCGAGGCCGCCGACCGCGATGACGTCGGGACTAGGTGACGAATCGGGTTCGACAGCACTCACGCGGCGTACGTTTGCCTTGATCCGGGCGTCGAGGACACGTGGGCTGACCGGTTTCACCACATAGTCGTCAGCACCTGCTTCGAGGCCGGCGACCATGTCGATGTCGTCCGACCGTGCGGTCAACATGATTACCGGAACGTCCCTGATTGCGCGGATGGCGCGGCACACACTGAAGCCGTCGGAGCCGGGGAGCCCGATGTCGAGGATCACGGCGTCGATGGACGACAGTAGCGTCGGTAGCGAATCGCCGGGATCGGATGCGATCGACGTGACCACATAGTCGAGGCGTTCAAGACTCATCTTGAGCGCCTCGACGATGTGGGGATCGTCCTCGATCAGCAGCAGTCGGGTCATTCTCGCAAGTCTCGCACAGAGTGCCCCCGCACCGGCAGGATGCATTCGGCCGCGAACGCGGCAGCGGCCGCGACCAGCCAGCCGGCAATCACGTCGGATGGGCGATGCCATTGCAGGCCGACAACCGCGACCGACACGATCGCTGCTCCGGCGAGAGCAATGGCGGAGACCACCCAGCGCGCACGTTCGGTGCTGACGGCGATCAGCGCGAACGCCGCCGCGGCGAACGCGGCGACCGTGTTCGACGGGAACGAGTTGGTCAGGGAGCCAATACCCAGCGCCGGCCGCTGCAAGCCGTCCTTGAGGAAGACCGCTATCGCGACGGCGCCCAGGACCAGGATCGCCGTGTGAGCGGCGAGGCGCGGGGAGCGTCGGACCGCGCAGACGACGGCGACCACAGCGCCGATTCCCGCGAGCACCGCCGACTGGTGATCGCCGAGCCACCCGCTGGTCGGGACGTCGCTCCCGAAGCGGGCGGCCCAGGACTGCATTGTCTGCTCGTCAGAGGCTTGACCGGGATACGACATGACGAACAGGCCGAACGTTCCGGCGAGAAGCGCGAAGGCGGCGATGGCGCCAGCGAAGGTGCCAACGCGGTGAGAAGCGGTTTCGGACATAGGACCACCGTGCCCGACGACGGTCACAGAATCGCGGCGCCAGGTACCCGGAGTGTCGCAATTGTGTCGCAGCCGGAGGTGTGAGCCTTGTTTCGTAGGGTGGAGCAATGACTGCGAAGGTGGCCGACCTGCTGGCCGAACTGGCCGAGAGCGACGATCCGAAGACGCGCGTCGTCAACGAGCGGCACGGCGACAACCACGGAGTGAAGCTGTCGGTGCTGCGCGGCATCGCCAAACGATTGAAGACTCAGCAGCCCGTCGCCGTCGAACTGTGGGCGACGGGCGACACCGCCGCCCGCCTGCTGTCGTTGTTGATCTGCAAGCCGAAGGAGTACTCCGCAGACGACCTCGACGCGATGCTGCGCGACGTTCGGACGCCGAAAATCCAGGACTGGTTCGTCGGGTACGTCGTCAAGAAGAGTCCGCATCGCGAAGAACTGCGGACCGCGTGGACCGCCGACTCCGACCCGATCGTCGCGGCTGCCGGGTGGTCGTTGACCGCCGATCGCGTGATTTCGGACGCGGACGGACTCGACCTGTCCGGGCTCCTCGACGCCATCGATGCGCAGATGAAGGACGCGCCGGACCGGTTGCAGTGGGCGATGAACACGACGCTCGCCCAGATCGGCATCGGCCACCCGGAACTGCGCGAGCGCGCGGTCGAGATCGGTGAACGACTCGAAGTCTTGAAGGACTACCCGACGTCGCCGGGCTGCACGTCTCCCTACGCTCCGGTGTGGATCGCGGAGCTGGTGCGCAGACAGAGCTAAGACGCGAGAGTCTCGAGTGCGAGTCGTCGCTCGTCCGCCCGACGATCAGGCGGGTTCCGCGGCACCCCGGGCTTCATCGGCTGTCGGCTGGGCCGACAGGTACCGCTCACGAGAGTCGTCGAGTTCAGCGAGCCACGCGGTGTGGTGGATCGTCGCCATCGTGCCGGTCATCACCGACCGGTACGCCTGGTCACGGTAGGTGAGGATATTCGTCTTCTTGTCCGTCTTCCAGGCCAGGAAGGTATCGACGACCTCGTCGAGATCGAACATCGGATAGTCGGTCTGGTTGATCAGATCCCGGATGTAGTCGGCCTGAAAGCGGACAGCCGCCGGATCGTCGTCGACCTTGCCGTACGTGTCGAGCCACACGTCGATATGCGCCTGCCGGGCGGCGGCGTCGGGAAGTTCGATGCGGCCGAGGATCAGGTCGCGGACGAACCATGCCTGTGCGTCGAACATGTTGAACGTGAACCACTGGTCCTGGGCGCCCAAGTAGTGAATCTTCGGGTTCGCCTGCCACGTCACCCCGCGGTACAGACCGTTCGGGTATAGGTTGTTCGGCGAATCGATCTGCGCGTCGTGCGGCAGAAACGGGTAGTGGTGCAGATAGCCGGTGCACAGGACCACCGCGTCGAACTCGCGCGATGTGCCGTCGACGAACGTCGCGACCGCGCCGTCGAATCGGGTGACCTGGGGGGCCTCGTCGACGCCTTCGGGCCATGCGAAGCCCTGCGGCGCGGACCGGTAGCTCATGGTGACCTGCCGGGCGCCCATCTTGTGCGACTGGATGCCGATGTCCTCGGCCGAATAGGAGCCGCCGATCAGGAGCAGTCGTTGGCCGGCGAATCGTTCTGCTCCGCGGAACTCGTGGGCGTGGATTACTTCGCCGGGGAATGTCTCGATGCCGTCGAAATCGGGCACGTTCGGGAACGAGAAGTGTCCGGTGGAGACGATGATCTCGTCGAACACCTCGGTGAGCGTCTTCTTGTTCCGCAGATCGTCGACGGTGAGCGTGAACGTCTGCGTCTCGTCGTCGAACTCGGTCCAGCGGACCGCGTGCGCGAACAAGACTTTGTCCTTCACCCCGGACTGTGAGGCCCGACCGTCAATGTAGTCCCACAACACTTCACGGGGCGGGTAGGACGAGATCGGGCGGCCGAAATGCTCGTCGAACGTGTACTCGGCGAACTCGAGGGCTTCCTTCGGTCCGTTGGACCACAGGTTGCGGTACATGCTCGAATGCACTGGCTCACCGTAGTGGTCGGTTCCTGCCCGCCACGTGAAGTTCCACTGCCCGCCCCAGTCGTCCTGCTTCTCGTAACAGACGATGTCGGGGGTCTCGGCGCCGTCGCTCTCTGCCGACTTGAAAGCGCGCAGGGCGGCCATTCCACTCGGCCCCGCGCCAATGATCGCAATCCTTTTTCTACGCTGCACAAATACCTTCCCACCCGCGAGAACCTCTCCGGATGACACGTCCACTCTCGGCAGTGAGTGTTGGTGAAGTCAATTTCTGGTCGTGCATTAGAATTGGCCGCTTCGAATTTTATTCCGAGACGTCGGACGCCCTGTCGGGCACGTGCCGCACGGTGACATCGGTGTTACTGGCAGATCACCGAATTCTCGCGCCCGCACCCCGACGACCAGTGCGTTCATCGCCACCGCCAGGATCGTTCCAACCGACTGAAGGAACAGCGATGATGAACGATCGACAGATCACCTTGCGGTTCATGGCCGCGCCGACAGATGTGGCGACCATCGGCGGCGGTGTCCGCGGCGGCCGGATTCTCGAATGGGTCGACAAAGCCGCCTACGCGTGCGCGGCCGCGTGGTCGGGCGGATACAGCGTCACCGCTTACGTCGGGAACATCAGCTTCGGGCGGGACATCGCGTCCGGCGACCTCGTCGAGGTGATCGCAACTCTCATCCACACCGGTCGCACGAGCATGCACATCGAATGCGAGGTGCGGTCCGCCGATCCGCGGGTCGGCACGTTCACCCAGGCGAGTCGATGTCTGCTGGTCTTTGTTGCCGTGGACGAGGACGGTACGCCCACTCCTGTGCGGCAATGGGTTCCGATGCGCGCGGACGACGTCGCCCGCGAGATGTTCGCGCTCGAACGGTCGGACATCCGCAGCAAGATCACTACGGCGATGGCCGACGCCGACTACTCCGGCGCGACGGCCGCACTCGAAGCATCGACCCGCTTTCTGGCGGCGCCCACCGACATCAATTGGGGTGGCAAAGCGCACGGCGGCCGCGTCATGGGGTGGATCGACGACGCCGCCTACCTGTGTGCGGTGCGTTGGTGGTCGGGGGAAGCGGTGACTGTATACATGGGTGGAGTTCGCTTCTATCGGCCGATCCACATCGGTCAGGTCGTCGACGTGACCGCCCGCCTCATTCACACCGGTCGTCAGACGATGCACGTCGCTGTGCACGTGTATACGCACTGGCCGCGTGAAGGGTCGCACACCAGGCGTCTGGCCGCCTACAGTCTCACGGTTCTCGCCGCGCTGGATGCGGCAGGCGACGCCACCGACGTCACCCCGTGGGCACCGCAGTTGCCAAAGGATGTCGCGTTGGACCTGCACGCGCGGGAACTGATCGCGATTCGTGGGCGCAGGTCGCCCGCGAAGGAGCATCGGATGGTCGAGATCTGACCAGTTCCGGCAGAAGTCTCACGTATACGGCGAAAAGCCCCGATATTCTGCTTGAGCGTCCATATACGTGGGAGTAATGCCAGATCACTCCCAGTCCTGGATTGCTCCAGAACCCGGAGTGCTCCGGCAACGCTGTGCGCGAGGCGGGACTTGAACCCGCACGTCCGTAGACACTGGAACCTAAATCCAGCGCGTCTGCCAATTCCGCCACTCGCGCATGCACGCGCGACGCGTGCATGAACACTGTACCGGTACGCTCGGGCCGTGACGGCATACCCTCTCGGTGACCCCGGCCTCGTCGACGCGCTGGGCAGCGCCTTGCGTGCGGCGGACTTCTCGTCCGACGGAATCGACGGCCTGCTCGGCGAACAGGCGGGTGCCGCACTCGTCGGCGGCACCTGGTGGCCCGCGCTGCGGGCCACCCGTCGGGCTCCCGCTCAGAAGCAGTCGCTTGCCACATTGGTTCGACTCTTCCTCCTCGGCTCGACCGAATCGGAAGCGGACGTCGCCACCGCGTTCGGTGGACTGGCCGTGGACGACCTCGTTGACGGCGGTGTTCTTGCCCGTGACCACGACGGTGTCCGGGCGCTCCTCGATATCCGCCCGCACGGCAGCGACGAGGCCGACTATCTCGTCGTAGCTGACCAAGATGCCTCGATGCGTTCGGGCGCCGTCGCGCACGACCATGTGCTCGGGATCGGCGGCGCATCGATGTCGTTGGCGCAGGCCGTGATTCGCACACCCGCAGCGCGTTCCCTCGACTTGGGTACCGGGTGTGGTGTCCAGGCGCTCCACATGAACGGGCATTGCGGTGACA
This sequence comes from Gordonia abscondita, assembly GCF_032711245.1. GTDB lineage: Bacteria > Actinomycetota > Actinomycetes > Mycobacteriales > Mycobacteriaceae > Gordonia. The sequence goes on along the minus strand of NZ_CP128986.1, from coordinate 123,722 downwards.
TCGTCGCTACCGACACCAACCCGCGTGCGCTCGCGTTGGCCGCGGCGACCGCGCGACTCAACCAGATGTCGTGGGATCTTCGCGCCGGCAATCTGTTCGAACCTGTCGCGGGCCAGACGTTCGACCTGATCGTCTCCAACCCTCCGTTCGTCGTCGGCAGCGGAGCGCAGGACTACATCTACCGCGACTCCGGGATCGTCGGCGACGGCGTGAGCAAACACCTCGTCGAGAACGCGCGGACCTATCTGAACCCGGGCGGTATCGCACAGATGCTCGCGAACTGGGTCGTCTACGACGAGGACAACTGGGACGAGCGTATCCGGAGCTGGGTTGACGCCAGCGGGCTCGACGCATGGGTCGTGCAACGTGAACTAGCCGACCCGATCACCTATGTGTCCCTGTGGGTATCCGATGCGGGGGAGTCGGCCGTCGACGCTGCGCGGCGCGGCGCCGACTGGCTCGACTGGTTCGAACGCGAAGGCATCGTCGGCATCGGCATGGGGTCGGTGACATTGCGCCGACCCGTCGAGGATCGACCCGCCGACATCGTCATTGAAGAGATCACCGCGGCCGGACAGGAAGTGACCGGTTTCGAAGCGCAGGCTTGGTTCAACCGACGCGACTTCCTTCGCGCCACTTCTGATGCCGACCTCCTCGCCGCACGTCTGCGAACGGCTCCGGTCTTCCTTGAAGCCCAGTCGCTGCCGGGCGATGACGGCTGGCAGCAGGTCGGCGCATCCGTCACCCGCCCCGGTGGGCCAGGCGCAGTACTGGCAGTCGACGAAGTCCTGACTGCGCTCTTCGCCGGCTGTCGCGGCGAAGTCCCGCTCGGCGCGCTCATCACACTTCTCGCGGATTTCCACGGAGTCGACGCCGATGCGCTCGCCGAAGCGGCCATGCCCAGCATCCGTGAGGCGATCGGCAGAGGAGTCCTGTTCGTCGTCGAGTGATTCGCCCTGGCCGGGTCAGCGTCGCGCATATTCGTCGACGTAGTCGAGATCGCCGAGTGCTCGGATCGCCGCCATCAGCCGGTCAGTGCCAGAGCGGATATCAGAGTCAACGCCAAGGAGGTCGGCGACGGCGAGCGGTGCCCCGATGCGGACCGTCACCCGACCCGGCACTATCCGGCGGGCCCCAGGCGGATTCACCTCGTCGGTTCCGGCCAGGGCGACGGGCACGATCGGTGTTGTCGGCATTCTCGCCGCGACCCGCAACACACCGGTATGCCCGCGGTGTAGTCGTCCGTCGGGTGAGCGTGTGCCTTCCGGGTAGATCGCCCACACGCCGCCCGCGGCGAGGGTCCGCTCGGCTGCGGTGAGGGCAGCGTCGTCGCCCGATCGGCTGACGCGAATCTGCCCGGTTCCCGCGAAGAACGATCGCGACAGCAGGCCCCGGACACCGGTTCCCGTGAAGTACTCCGATTTGGCGAAGAAGGACAGTCGGCGCTTGGTCGACAACGGGAGAACGAGTGAGTCGATTTCGGCGAGATGGTTCGCGGCGACGATCACCGGTCCGCGGGCGGGAATGTTTTCGGTGCCGGACACGTCCAGGTCGATTCGCCGCCGAAGGGCGGGCCCAAGCAGGACGTGCTTGCACAACGGATACAGAACAGGTGGCGCTACGTGCATCGGGCCCTCCGGACTAGCGGTGTAGACAGTGTCTACTCGACATCGTGACCGACCTCGGTAGACACTGTCAACATGGCCGAAACGACACGCGACCGTCTCATCGCAGCAGGCGTGCGGATCGTCGACGAACGTGGATTCCGTGACGTCGGCGTCCGGGCGGTCGCCGCTCGGGTCGGCGTCTCACACGGTGCGCCTCGTCGGTACTTCGCCACGCTCGACGCTTTCCTTGCGGCAATCGCGGCCGAAGGCGTCGCCGACCTTGACGCGGTCCTTCGGCCTGCGATCGGGGCGGGTATCGGCAGCGCGGCTGTCGCCTACTGGCGTTTCGCCCGCGAACGGCCCGGCATGTTTGAGCTGATCTTTCGCCACGACGTCCTCGCGGGAGCCGGCGGAAACCTGCGAGCGACGACTGGGGCGTGGTTCCGCGCGATCGTTGACGAGATCGGCGACGCCGAACAGGCGTTGGCCTGCTGGTCGGCGGTCCACGGCCTGTGCGTTCTCGCGGCGACCCGGGTGCCGGAGGCGGTCGGCGTCGCAGTCGACGAGGCTACCGTCCGGCGGGTGGCGGAGAACGTCGGCGTCGGCTAGGTCAAATGTGTTGTGCGGGCGGGCGAAGTCGCGATGTCGAGTGCGGCCGCCAGGTCGGCGCGAAGGTCGCCTACGTCCTCCAGGCCGACTGAGAAGCGGAGGTGTCCGTACTCGCGGAAGCCGTCGGGGTAGGTGGCTACGCGCGGGCCAGTGCTGCTGACGTGGACGATCAACGATTCGTCGTGTCCGACCGACACCGCCGACGTGATGACTCGTAACGCGGCGACGAATCGGTTCTGCAGGTCCGGGTCGCCGTTCAACGCGAACGACATGATGCCGCCGAAGCCCGCGTCCGATCCGGCGAGGCCGCCGAATTGGCGGAGCGCGGTCGCGTGCTGGGGATGCGACTCGAGTCCCGGGTAGGCGACGTACGCGATCCGCTCGTCGGCCTCCAAAAATCGTGCAAGCTCCAACGCCGACGCCTGATGCTGGCGCAGCCGCAACGGCAGGGTGACCGAACCGCGCATGATCAGCCACGCGTTGAACGGGGAGATCACACCGCCGACGTCGACCATCGCCTCCGAGCGGATCGGCTCGACGACGTCGGCCCGGCCGATCACCGCTCCGCCCATCGCGTCGCCGTGGCCGTTGATGTACTTGGTCAACGAGTGTACGACCAGGTCGGCGCCGTGATCGAGCGGCCGGAACAGCGGCGGGGGAGTGAACGTCGAATCGACGACGAGCAAAGCGTCGCCCGCATGCGCGATCTCCGCAAGTCCCGCGATGTCCGCCACCTTCGTCGTCGGATTCGCGATGACCTCGGTGACGATCAGCCTGGTGTTCGGGCGCAGCGCCGCGCGCACCGCATCCAGGTCGGCGATATCGACGAACGTGGCCTCGATGCCATACTTGCGCGGCAGCAGTGACGTCCACAACTTGTACGTCGCCTCGTACGTCGCGTCGGCGACGACGACGTGATCACCGACCGACACGTGGCCGAAGAACACTGCGTGCAAAGCGGCCACCCCGGAGGCGAGCGCGACGGCGTCCTCACCGTGATCGAGCGCCATCAGTTTGTTCTGCAGCGCGATCTGGTTGACGCCGGTATTGCGGGTGTAGGTCAGGTGGTCGGGATTGGACCAGTCCATCGTCGACGGATCCTCGGGCAGCCGGTACGAGTTGGCCATCGTGATCGGAACCCGGATCGCGGCGCCCTCGGCGTCGGACCCCGGCATGTGATTGCCGCCGTGCACGCTCCACGTCTGTTCGCCGACGGTCGCCGGATCGTGCCGGTCGGGTCGTTGCTGCCCGCGTCCGTCCTGCGCCGATCTGTCTTGACCTGTCATGACACCCTCTCTCCTCGTCGTACACGGGTCGACACACCCCGGACCGCCCGCACCGGCAGCCGATGGAGCTTGTCGATCCCGAACCGGGCACGGGCCTCCGCCCACGCCCAACAGATCGCGAAGACACCGAGCGCCATACAGACCGATTGAGTCTGCGACCACGGACGCTCGAGCAGCACCGCGGGGATCGCCAGAAGGCACGTCGCCTGGATGACGTAGGCGTCGAGGCTGCGCGCGCCGGTCGAGACAAGCGGACGCAGCACATCGCGACGAGTCCAGCGTAGGACTCGCGCCAGCGCCCCGTACAAGGTGGTGATCACCAGGAACGAGACGACGACGCGAACCGGGCCGAGGTGCACCTTGTCGATCAGGAAACTCGCATGCGGCAGTACGTCGTGGGAGCGGATCACGTCCTCGATCGTGAAGGCGAGCGCCAGCGACACCGCGATCAGCACGGGCAGCACGAGATCGATGCGTTCGGGGATCCGCCACGCCTCCCACTGCCATCCGGCGATCAACGCCAACATGAAGACGATCTGCCAGGCGGCCCAGTTCTGGATGCCGTACCAGTCTGGCGCGGAATGGATCATCATCCACGATGCGGGCCACGCCTGGCTCACCACGTACAAGGTGATCGACGCGCAGGCGACCGCCGGCCACCAGCCACGCACGAGCATCGCGATCGCTCCGACCGCGATGACCATCAGGATTAGGTACATGAGCAAGATATTGCCGCCGCTCGGCAGATAACGGAGGGTCAACGCCCACTCGACCTTGGTCCAGGTGTCGGGACGATACGGGAGAACGGCGACCGCTCGGAACTCGCGCCCGGTCATCTCGGTCGCCACCCACGCCGCCACCAGGCCGATCACCGCCTGACATACGTACAGCACGGCGATCCGCCGCAGAAGGCGAGTCATGCTGTAACGCAATGAGAACCGCTGCGTCCACCGTTGGTGGACGATGCCGAGAACGAGTCCGGACAGCAGAACGAACGCACTCATCCCGTCGACATACGGGAACGAGTGCGTTGGTTCGGCTGCCCAGGTGCCGTCGGCGAAATGAAGGCTGACCATGCTCCAGATGGCCAGACCTCGCAACGCGTCGATCGCGAGGTCGCGCCTCACAGGTGGATGGAGGGCGACCGGCGCAGCGGCGTCAGATCTGTAGGGCTCACGTGTAGAGGTCGGCGATCGCCTGCTTGTACGAGTCGTGGATGACACTGCGCTTGAGCTTCAGCGTCGGCGTCAGCTCGCCGGTCTCGATCGTGAAATCAGTGTCGAGCACCGAGTACTTCTTGATCGCTTCGGCGTGCGAGACCTTGGAGTTCGCCTCGGCGACGGCGGCGTCCAACTCGGCGCGGATCTCAGTGTTCGTCGTGAGTTCGGGCAAGGTAGTCGACGCAGGCAGGTTGTGGCGCTCCAGCCAGCCGGGAAGGGCCTCCGGGTCGAGAGTGATCAACGCCGCGATGAACGGCTTCTGGTCGCCGACGACGAGACATTGACTCACCAGCGTATGTGCGCGGATCGAGTCTTCGAGTTGTGCCGGGGAGACGTTCTTACCGCCCGCGGTGACGATGAGCTCCTTCTTGCGGCCGGTGATGAACAGGTAGCCGTCTTCGAGGCGACCGATGTCACCGGTGTGGAACCAGCCGTCCCGGATAGCGTCGGCGGTGGCCGCATCGTTCTGCCAGTAGCCGGTAAACACCATGCCGCCCTGCAACAGGATCTCGCCGTCCTCGGCGATCTTCACCGAGACGCCCGGGACCGGGTGGCCCACCGAACCGATTCGGCTGTGGTCGTCATTATTGGCGGTGACGGCAGCGGTGGTCTCCGAGAGACCGTAGCCTTCGTACACCGGGACGCCTGCGCCGCGGAAGAAGTGGCCGAGACGATCGCCGAGCGCGGCTCCGCCGGAGATCGCGCCCTCGCAGTTGCCGCCGAGCGCGTCGCGGAGCTTGCCGTAGACGAGCTTGTCGAAGATGCCGTGCTTCAGCTTGAGGACGAGGCCCGCGGACCCGGCTTCGGTGGCCCGGCTGTACTCGATCGCCGTGTCGACAGCCTTGGCGAAGATCGCACCCTTGCCGCCGTCGATGGCCTTCTGCTCGGCGGTGTTGAAGACCTTCTCGAACACGCGCGGAACCGACAGCACGTAGCTCGGTTTGAACACGGCTAGGTCGGCGACCAGGTTCGGGATGTCGTTGGTGTGGCCGAGGACGACCGCATTCTCGACACAGCCGACGGCGACGACACGCGCGAAGACATGGGCCAACGGGAGGAACAAGAGTGTCGACTTACCCTCCTGGAGTCCGTTGCCGACAGCTTCGGCGGTGGCGGCACACTCTTCGAGGAAGTTGTGGTGCGTCAGTACGACGCCCTTGGGTCGGCCGGTGGTGCCCGACGTATAGATCAGCGTCGCGGCATCGGCGGCCTTCGCGTTCGACTCGCGCTCGTCGAGTGCCGAGTCCGGCACGTCGGCGCCACGCTTGCGCAGTGCGTTCATCGCACCGTCGTCGATGACGAGGGTCTCGCGCAGAGCGGACGCCCCAGCGATCACCTCCTGGTGCTTGCCGCGGTGTTCGGGGGTCTCCAGGATCAGCACCGACGCCGCCGAGTCCGTCAGGATCCAGTCCACCTGGTCGGGGGAGGAGGTCTCGTAGATGGCGACCGTCGTGGCGCCCGCGCGCCAGATCGCGTAGTCGAGCACGCTCCACTCGAAGCGGGTCGACGACAGCAGTGCGACGCGGTCGCCCGCGTTCACGCCCGCGGCGATCAAGCCCTTCGCGATCTCGTCGACCTCGTCGCCGAACTGGGCGGCGGTGACCGTCACCCAGTTGCCTGCGTCGCTCCGCCGCTTGAACAACGGCAACGTCGGCCGCTGTGCGCGGTACTGCTGCAGTTTGGTGATCGTGGTCGTATTCGGGTCGACGGTGGTGATGGAGGGAGTGGTGTACTCCTGCATCGTGAAACCCCTTCGGCGAGAAGTGCGCAACTCAGGCAGCGCTGGATATGTGAGTCGCACAGTACCGTAGAAGGTGGTGAGGGGTGTCACAGCCCTATTTCGGGGTAGCATCTATAGGCGATGACTACCGAAAACCCTGACTCTGCCGCTCCTGATTCCACCGGCGGCCCCACTTCTGGCTCCACGTTCGACGACTTCGGTATCGACGTCCGTGTGCGCGCGGCGATCGACGAAGTCGGGTACGAGACCCCGTCGCCCATCCAGGCGGCCACCATTCCTCCACTCATGGACGGCCGCGACGTCGTCGGTCTGGCGCAGACGGGCACCGGTAAGACCGCGGCTTTCGCGATCCCGGTCCTGTCGAACCTCGACCCGTCCGCACGTAAGCCGCAGGCGCTCGTCTTGGCCCCGACCCGCGAGCTCGCGCTTCAGGTCGCCGAGGCGTTCGGCCGCTATGCGAGCAAGATGCCCGAGGTCAAGGTTCTGCCGATCTACGGCGGACAGAGCTACGGTGTCCAGCTGGCCGGGTTGCGGCGTGGCGCCCAGGTGATCGTCGGCACCCCTGGCCGGGTGATCGACCACCTCGACAAGGGCACTCTCGACCTGTCCGAACTCCGGTTCCTCGTGCTCGATGAGGCCGACGAGATGCTGACGATGGGATTCGCCGAAGACGTCGAGCGCATCCTCTCCGACACCCCGGACAAGAAGCAGGTCGCGCTGTTCTCGGCGACGATGCCCGCGTCGATCGGCAGGCTCGCACGCAAGTACCTGAACAATCCGCAAGAGGTCACGGTCAAGGCGAAGACCGCGACCGCGCAGAACATCACGCAGAAGTACTTGCAGGTATCGCACCACCGCAAGCTTGACGCGCTCACCCGCATGCTCGAAGTGGAGCAGTTCGACGGGATGATCATGTTCGTCCGCACCAAGTCGGCGACTGAGGAACTCGCGGAGAAACTGCGCTCGCGCGGGCTCTCTGCGGTGGCGATTAACGGCGACATGGTGCAGGCCCAGCGTGAGCGCACCATCAACCAGCTCAAAGACGGTTCCATCGACATCCTGGTCGCTACCGACGTGGCGGCCCGTGGACTCGACGTCGACCGCATCTCGCACGTCGTCAACTACGACATCCCGCACGATGTCGAGTCGTACGTGCACCGCATCGGTCGTACCGGCCGCGCAGGTCGGTCGGGCATCGCGCTGCTATTCGTCTCGCCGCGCGAACGTCACCTCCTGCGGTCCATCGAGCGGCACACGCGCCAGCAACTCGAAGAGATCGATCTGCCGAGCGTCGACGACGTGAACGCACAGCGCGTCCTCAAATTCGCCGACTCGATCACCTCGAACCTCGGGTCGGACCACCTCGACATGTTTCGGGGCCTGGTGGAGAACTACGCCCGCGAGAATGACGTCACGATGGCCGATATCGCGGCGGCACTTGCTCTCGAGTCGCGCGACGGCGGTTTCCTCATGGCGCCGGATCCGCCTGCCAGCCAGCGGCGTGAGCGTCCCGAGCAGGAGCGTCGTGAACGCGCTCCGCGCAATGGCGGCGGGCACTTCGCGACGTACCGGATCGCTGTCGGCCGTAAGCACAAGGTGTCGCCGGGGGCGATCGTGGGAGCCATCGCCAACGAGGGCGGTCTGACGCGCGGAGACTTCGGCAACATCAGCATTCGCGACGACTTCTCGCTCGTCGAGCTCCCGAACGATCTCGACTCGGAGACGCTCAACCTGCTCAAGCACACGCGGATCGGCAAGAACCCGATCGATCTGCGCGCCGACCTCGGTGCCCCGCGTGGCCGCGGAGGCCAGAAGTACAACAAGCGGGACGGCTACAACAAGCGCTCACCGCGGGTGGCAGGCCGCGGTCGCGGCTGAAGCCGCCGGGTGGTCGTGGCCTCTGGTCGGTCGAGCGGAGTCGAGTTCTGTCAGACTCCGTCGATGACCTGCTGGAGCCTCGGCCCCCACTGCGCGACGACCTCGTCGCGGGTGAGGTCGGCGAATAGCGGTACTCGCAGCAGATACCGCATCGTCGCGACGCCGAACAGCATGCTGACCGTGATGCGTGCAGTCTCAACGGGGACGCCCATCGACTTCGCGACGAGCGGAACCATCTCGGAAGACGCGAACTCGGCGAACGCGCTGGGACTGCTCTCGTCGTTGATCGCTGAGCGGAGGAGCCCCTGCATCGCACTTCCGGTCTCGGTGCCTTCCCACACACGCGTGAACTCGGAGATCATCCGTTCGCCTAGCTGTTCGCGCGGGCCGTCGGTCGCTCGGCGGATCTGATCGGCCGGATCGATAGGCACTTCGAGCGCGGCGACGAACAGGCCGTGCTTGCTCCCGAAGTAGTAGGGGACCAGTGCAACGTCGACGCACGCCTCGGCGGCCACTGCGCGCATCGACGTGGCGTTGAACCCTTTGCGCCCGAATAGATTCCGTGCGGCGCGCAGGATGTCGTCGCGGGCGGTGGAGTCACTGGTTCGGCGTCCGGGTCGGCGGGGTGACTTGTCGATCATGTCTCCATTGTACGCTTATTTCAACGATCGTTGATATGCTGGTTAAGGCCCTTCGACGGCTCGCGCCGTCGTGCGTCAACGGTAGCCTCGATCGTCGCGGCGGTCCGCTCGCCGCCCTCACACCTGGGCGAGTCGGCGCCGCACCTCGGAGCGACGACGGTGCGCTCTCTGCTGGTGGGCGGTTAGATCGGCCCATCGGTCGGCGAGGTCGTCGGTCGGTGACTCCTCGCATGCCAGGGCCATCTTCGACACCAGGGCGATGTAGCCGCGCCGGTACCAGTGATCGACGACGGCGATCGCGAGATGCGGGACATCGGCTCCGCCGGGTAAGGGTCCTTGTCCGGTAGGCGCACCGATCTCAAGGAGTACGTTGCGTACGCTCGCGCGCGCTTTCGGATCCGACAGACTCTCGGCCAGGAGGGTGGGGGTGACCGGTAGCGCGCCATCCACGCGGGCGACGACGGCCGCGAACACGAGAGCGTGATCCCGACGTATGAACAGCGTGGTGTCGAGCGGAAGGACATCGGCCCGAGCGACCTGATCAGGTCCAAGCGCGCGTTCGATCGCCGTGCCGACCAGCGCGTGCACGGCGATCACGGTCACCGAGTCGGGGGCCCAGATGAGCGAGGTGAGGAACTCGAGCTCCAGTGCGATGGTGTCGTCGACAGGATCGAGGTCGGGTCGCTCGTCGTCTGCCACGCCGGAATCTTACAGCGCCGCGCGTGCCGGTTCAGGGACCATTCGCGCCGCGACGTCGGCTCAACGTAGGCGCCCGACGCGAGTCCGCGGTGCTCATGTCCGCGTCGCGATCGCCGAACGCAGTTGTGCCGCAATGGCCTTCAGGTCGCCCGGGCGGCGGGTGAGGAACCCTTTCGCAAACGTCAACTTGTCGCCCGACCGGCGAGGAACGATGTGGACGTGCGTGTGGAACACCGTCTGCATCGCAGCCCGTCCGTCGTTGAGCGCGAGGTTCACGCCGTGGGCGCCGAACTCGGTCCCTTTGAGCGCGTTCGCGACTCGTTGCGCGGCCGCCAGCAGGGGAGTGCCGTACGCCGGATCCAGATCGGACAGGCCGGACGAGTGTCGACGCGGGACCACCAACGTGTGGCCGCGCGCGATCGGCGCACGGTCGAGGAAGGCGACGACGTCGTCATCGGCGTAGACGATGTGTGCAGGTCCGCGTTCGGCGACGATCTCGCAGAAGACGCATGCGTCGTCAGTCATACGTGGAGTCTAAACAGGCGCGACCCGAGACCTGCTGTCAAGCGCGGGCCCGGGTCGGCGGGGAGGCGACGGATCTGGCCGAGTGGTCAGCTGTGACCGGAGGTGCACACCCAGTCGTAGATGTAGCCGCCCTCGGCGTTGTAGCGCGCATACGACTGCGCCTCACTCAGGCTCGACCCGGTGCCGTAGCCCCAGTAGCGCGAACTCTGCGCGACGGCGCCGCAGCCATTGGCGAACTGCGCTACCACGCGGCAGTCGTCGTAGTAGCAGAAGCTCATTGCGGTACTAGCCGCGGTCGCGGAGTCTTGGTAGTCCCAGGATCGGCCGGTCTGGCCGGTGCTCGGTGACAGGGCGATGGCGCCGTAGTAGGCGGCGGCGTTGGCGGGCGCGGGGTCGATCACAGACGGGACGGTTAGGGCCGAGCCGACTCCGACGGCGATCAAGCCCGCAGTGACGATGCGGTTGCGAATGCTCATGACTTCTTCTCCTGGCTCAGAGTGGGTCTCAGTTGGCCTTGTCGCGGGTCGGCTCCCCGGACTTCGGCGCTTCCGGCTTCTTGGTGGGGGATTCGATGTCGGCAGGCTTCTTGACGTCGACCTTCTCGTTCCACTTGTCCAAATCGACGGTCATCGTCACGCGTTCGGTCGGGCTGACCACCACGCGGGCGACCTGCTTGTCGTCCTTCGCGATATAGATGGTCGCGTCGTAGGAGGCGTCGCTGCCCGGTCCTTCGGCGGCGGTCGACGTCAATGCAGACAGCGTCTTGCCGGAGACGGTGCCGGTGATCTTGGTGGTGGCGACGCCGTTAATCGTTTCGTCGCCTGCCTCCTGCGCGCCGTCAACGTTTCGCAGAATGTTCGCGACGCCCGCCTCCGGATCGAGGATCTTGGAGATGTCGTAGATCGACCGGCCGTCGCCGTAGTCCTGGAATCCGGAACCGTCGACGTTCGCGTACAGCTTGCCGTCGATGTACACGAACGGTGCGTCGACGGTCTTGCCGCCCATGTTCAGAGTGGTGGTGCCCTTGCCCTCGAGTTCAGGCTTGGTCTCGATGTCGGCGTCGACCTTGGTGGCGTTGATGCTCTGCAGCTGCCCGTCGACCGTGAGGACCACGTGGGCGCCGGTGAGGTCCTGCGTCGCCGTCGCCGCCGCACTCAGGGTCGACGTGGCCGCCGCGTCGGAAGCAGGCTTCTCGTCACCGCCGTCGTCGCTGGTGGAGCAGCCTGTCAAGACCATCGCGGCCGCGATGGTGGCGGTGAATCCGCCCGCGATCAGTCGGTTGGAACGCTGCATGGGCGATCTCCTTCTCCCCTGGGGTGTCGGACCGAAGTGTCCGGCTCGTCGGTGAATTCTCGTATGAAGGGTATTACGTCGGCGGTCGAGAAGGCCGGTACGCGTCGTTTCCGCGGATGACGACGCGCGTCGACGTTGCGTAATAGTGGGGTGACCTGCAGACATTGTGTGATCACAATCACGAGAACAACATTTCGTGCAGGTCGATTCGGTTACCCCTCGGTCTACTGGCGGGTATACCTACGGGTCGGCATAAACGTGAGGGTTTCCTCATGTTTGTGTGCCACGATGGTCGCGTTCCCGCACACAGGCCGATCAGGAGTATCCGTGACCCTCGACCAGTTCCGCTCAAGCAATCGCATCCCCGCCTCGGGCGACTCGTCCGCAAGTCTGATCGACCGATTCGGTGCAGGCGAGAGTTACGCGATCAGCTTCGGTGGACAGGGCGGACCGTGGCTGGCGAGCCTCGCCGAGCTCGTCGCCGACGCCGACCTCGGCCGCGTTGTCGAAGCAATCCTCACCGACGTCGCCGAGCTGACAGCGCCGATCGCCGACGATCTCGCCGCAGCGGGGAGCGATCGGTTCGTACCCCTCACCTGGCTGGCCGCCCTCGACGCCGAGGAGTCCGTGCCGACCGATGGCGACCTGGCAGGCGCACACCTGTCGCTGCCCGGCATTCTGCTGACCCAGCTCGCCGCGGTCGCGAACCTCACCAAGCAGGGACTGGACACCCGGACACTGCCGCCTAGTGCTGTCATCGGCCACTCGCAGGGGCTGCTCGCGATCGACGCCGTCGCCACCGCCGAGTATCCGCGTGAGCACACCGACGCCGAACTTCTCGCCGTGTCGCAGCTGATGGGAGCGGCAGCGACCCTCGTCGCGCGCCGAGCGGGTCTGCTGGGCTCGGCCGACGGCCACCACGAAGGCGCCTCGCCGATGGTCGCCGTGTCCGGTGTAGCACCGCGCGACGTCGACTCGATGCTCGCCGAGTACGCACACGGACTGCCCGACGGTGCCATCGGTCTGCCGACCATCGCGATCGTCAACAACCGCCGCTCGGTCGTCGTCTCCGGCGCACCCCGGCACCTCGCAGGCTTCGCGCGGCTGTGCGAGACTCGCGCCGCATCTGACGCTGCAGATCGAAAAGCCAAGCGGACCGGCGGAAGCCCGTTCGCACCGGTCTTCGACGAACTGCCGGTGACCGTTCCGTTTCACCATCCGGACCTGGTGGCCGCCGTCGACCTCGTCGTCGAATGGTCCGGTCGTTGCGGTATCGACACCGAGTTCGCTCACCGTCACGCCACCCGCATCCTGGTCGACCCCGTCGACTGGGTCGACCAGATCGGCGACGTCGTCGAGTCTGGTGCGTCTTGGATCCTGGACTTCGGGCCGGCTGACCTCGGCGCACGTCTAGCCGCGTCGGTCGTCCGCGGCCAAGGCGTCGGCGTCGTCGCCGCAGCCACTCGTCGCGGCCAGCGCAGCCTGTTCGTGCCCGGCAGCGCACCGACCGTCGCCGCCGCGTGGTCGACGTTCGCGCCGCGCCTGGTGTCGCTGCCCACCGGTCGCGTCGGCGTCGACACCGGATTCACCCGACTTACCGGCCGGTCGCCGATACTGCTCGCCGGCATGACCCCGACGACCGTCGACCCGGCCATCGTCGCCGCGGCAGCCAACGCAGGCCACTGGGCTGAGCTCGCGGGCGGTGGCCAAGTGACTGAAGAGATCTTCGCCGCCAACGTCGACAAGCTGACCGGCCTGCTCGACGAGAACCGTCAGGTCCAGTTCAACTCGCTGTTCCTCGACCCGTACCTGTGGAAGTTGCAGCTCGGCGGCAAGCGCCTCGTACAGAAGGCTCGCGCCCAAGGAGCGCCGATCGACGGCGTCATCATCACTGCGGGCATCCCCGAACTGGACGAAGCCGTCGACCTCGTCGCCGAACTCGCCGAAGCCGGCCTGCACTACGTCGCGTTCAAGCCCGGCACAGTCGACCAGATCCGCGCCGTCATCCGCATCGCCACCCAGACGCCCGAGTTTCCGATCATCGTGCAGATCGAAGGTGGACGTGCGGGCGGACACCACTCGTGGGAAGACCTCGACGATCTGCTGCTCGCCACTTACAGCGAACTGCGTGAACGTCCGAACGTCGTCGTGTGCGTCGGCGGCGGGATCGGCACGCCCGAACGTGCGTCGGAGTACCTGACCGGGTCGTGGGCCACCGCGCACGACTACCCGGCGATGCCGCTCGACGGCATCCTCGTCGGCACCGCAGCCATGGCGACCTTGGAAGCGACGACCGCACCGGAGGTGAAACAACTCCTCGTCGATACCGAAGGCTGCCCCGACTGGGTCGGTGCAGGCCACGCGACCGGCGGCATGGCGTCGGGCCGTAGCCAGCTCGGAGCCGACATCCACGAGATCGACAACTCCGCATCGCGCTGCGGCAGACTCCTCGACGAGGTCGCGGGCGACGGTGACGCCGTCGCCGAACGCCGCGACGAGATCGTTGCCGCGATGGAGCGAACCGCCAAGCCCTACTTCGGCGACGTCGCCGAGATGACGTACGGCGAATGGCTCGGCCGCTACGCCGAGCTCGCCGTCGGCACGCCCGGCAACCACTACCCGTGGGCGGACATCACCTGGGAGTCGCGTTTCGCCGATATGCTGCGCCGCACCGAAGCCCGCATGCACGAGCAGGACTCGGGGGAGTTCGAGTCACTGTTCGGCGACACCATCACCGACCCACACACCGCGATAGAACTGCTCACCCGAGAGTTCCCGGCCGTCGACGCCGACATCCTGCACCCAGCCGACGTCGCATTCTTCCTTGAGCTGTGCCGTACCCCCGGCAAACCCGTCAACTTCGTCCCCGTCATCGACAAGGACGTGCGGCGCTGGTGGCGCAGTGACTCGCTGTGGCAAGCACACGACGCGCGCTACTCAGCAGACGAGGTCTGCGTCATCCCCGGCACCGTTGCCGTCGCAGGCATCACCCGCGTTGACGAGCCAGTCGGCGACCTGCTGAACCGCTTCGAGAGTCACACCATCGCCGACCTGCGGGCTGTGGGCGCCGAACCCGAAGTGGTCGCCGGGCGCCGTCGCCGCGGCATCGTCGACCAGTCGAGCCCGCTCAGCATCCTCATCGAAGCCGACGACGTCCTGTGGGCGGGTCGCCAGGTCCGCAACCCGGTCGCCCTTCTCGGCGACCGCGACCAGTGGACGATCATCGACGGGGAACGCGCCGAGCACCCCAACGGAGCGGTCATCGCCTACGTCCCGGACGCCGAAGCCGCCGACGACGAGATCCGGCTCGACCTGACCGTGCCCGTCGCAGGCAGCGTCTTGCGCATCCCGTTCATCGGCGACCTCAAAGTCGTCGACGGCGGTAGCCCGCGCGTCGTGACCGCCGCCGCCGCCGGTGCCATGCGTGAACTGCTCACGGTGGCCGCAGGTGGACAGCTCACCGTCACCGACGGAACACTTCCCACCGCCCGTGACACCGTCCCGTGGCGCGCCGACTCGATCGCCGACCACAGCGGGGCCACCAGCAGTAGTCTGCCGAGCACTCTGCGTGCAGTGACCCCGACGTCGCCGAACGGTTCCGCGGTGCCCGACGCGCTCGTCGTCGCCTGCTGGCCGACCGTGTTCAGCGTCATCGGGGCCGCCGCGACAGAAGACGGCCTACCCGTCGTCGAAGGCCTCCTCGACCTCGTCCACCTCGACCACGCGATTACGCTGGCTGGAGCCGTGCCGACCGTCGACACCGACCTGACCGTCACCGCGCGTTGCCTGGGCGTCACCGACGCCGATGTCGGCCGGGTCATCGGCGTCGAAGTTGCCGTCACCGACGGCGATACCCCCGTCGCGCAGCTCGTGGAGCGGTTCGCGATCCGAAATCGCAACGGCGACGCGACGCTCGCCGACCCGGTCCGCGCAGGCGGCGCGATCGTCGACGAGCGCACCGGCACGCGTAAGCATGTGCGCTCAGCGACGGTCACCGCACCGGGCCGCATGAACGGGTTCGCCGTCGTCTCCGGCGACCGCAACCCGATCCACACCGACGCGCTCGCCGCACGATTGGCAGGTCTGGGCGATCCGATCGTTCACGGCATGTGGCTGTCGGCTGTCGCCCAGCAGGTCGTGACCGCCGCGTCACTCACCCAACCCGTCCCGGCACCCCGCGCGCTGCGGGGCTGGACCGCCCGGTATTTGGGCATGGTGCGCCTAGGCGACACCGTCGACATCCGCGTCGACCGGGTCGGCATCGATGCCGGCCGTGAGGTCGTCGAGGTGACCGCCAAGGTCGGCGGCGAACTCGTGATGTCCGCGACCGCACTGCTCGACGCACCGCGCACCGTCTACGCGTTCCCCGGCCAAGGCATCCAGAGCAAGGGGATGGGCTTGGACGCGCGGTCGCGCAGTGTCGCGGCCCGCGAGATCTGGGATCGCGCCGACAAGCACACGCGCAAGGCGCTCGGCTTCTCGATCCTGGCTGTCGTCCGCGACAATCCGACCACCCTCGTCGCAGGGGGTGAGCGGTACCACCACCCGGACGGCGTGCTGTTCCTCACCCAGTTCACGCAGGTCGCGATGGCGACGTTGGGCGTGGCACAGATCGCCGAACTCCGTGAAGCCGGAGCCTTCGTCGACGGCTCCATCACATGTGGTCACTCCGTCGGCGAGTACAACGCGCTCGCCGCATGCGCGGGCGTTCTTCCCCTCGAAGCCGTCCTCGAAGTCGTGTTCCAGCGAGGCAGCGCCATGCACCACCTGGTTCCGCGTGACGAGAAGGGCCGTAGCGACTACCGGTTGGCGGCGATCCGCCCGAGCCAGTTCGGTCTGGCTGACGACGACGTCGAGGACTTCGTCGCCTCGATCGGCGAGGGGAACGACGAGTTCCTTCAGGTCGTCAACCTCAACTTGCTCGGCTCGCAATATGCGATCGCGGGCACCGTCCGCGGCCTGGAACTGCTGGAGACCGAGATCGACCGTCGTCGCGCCGAGTTCGGTGGCAAGCGTGCGTTCATCGTGGTCCCAGGTATCGACGTGCCGTTCCACTCGACGGTGCTTCGTGCGGGCGTGCCCGAGTTCCGAGGGAAGCTCGACGAACTGCTGCCTGAGGTCATCGACCCGGACATCCTCGTCGGAAACTACATTCCGAACCTGGTGCCGCGCCTGTTCAACCTCGGGCGCGACTTCGTTCAGGAGATCGCCGACCTCGTGCCGTCCGAGCCACTCGACGAGGTGCTCGCCGATTGGGACACGTGGGTCGCGAAGCCCGCAGCACTCGCTCGCATCATGCTCATCGAATTGCTGGCCTGGCAGTTCGCCAGTCCTGTCCGCTGGATCGAGACGCAGGATCTGCTGTTCTCATCCGTCGAGCAGGGCGGCCTCGGTATCGAACGGTTCGTCGAGGTCGGCGTCAAGTCGGCGCCGACCCTGACCGGCTTGGCGCGAAACACCCTGAAACTCGCGCCGTACGGTGGGGCGATCGCCGAGGTACTCAACGTCGAATCCGATGAGCGGCTGCTGCGCGCCGACGACAGCGCGCCCGAGCCGATCGACGACGACGTCGCCGAGGAGGCGCCAGCCGAAGCCGCTGCGCCCGCACCGGCTGCCGCACCTGTCGTCGCGGCTCCCGTCTCGGCAGCTGCCGCAGGCCCGCGTCCCGACGACATCGCCTTCGGCCCCGCCGACGCGGTCCGGGCCGTCATCGCGCTGTGGACCAAAATGACTCCGGCACAGATCGGTGCGGCCGACACCATCGAGTCGCTGTGCGACGGCGTCTCCTCCCGCCGTAACCAGTTACTCCTCGACATCGGCGGCGAGCTCGGCCTCGGCGCCATCGACGGTGCCGCCGAAGCAGATATGACTGCTCTCGCGACGACCGTCGAGACCTTGGCTCGCGGCTACAAACCGTTCGGCGACGTACTGACGGACGCCGTCGGCGACCAGATCCGCAAGGTCGCAGGCCCCACCGGCAAACGTCAGGCCTACATCAGTGACCGTGTCACTGGCACCTGGCAGCTGGGCGCAGGCTGGGCGCAACACACCCTCGTAGCTGTCGCACTCGGCTCGCGCGACGGTGCCAGCGTCCGTGGCGGTGAGCTCGGCGACCTGCTCGACGGCGGTGTCGCCACCGCGTCCGACCTCGATGCGCTCATCGACCGCGCCGTCCGCTCGGCCGGTGCGGCGCGCGGCGTCGTTGTCGAACTGCCCGCGGCAGCGTCGTCGGACGGCGGCACAGTCGATTCGGCAGCTCTCGATGCTTTCGCCGACCAAGTGGTCGGCCCCGACGGGGTGCTCGCGGCCACCGCGAACACGATCCTCGCCAAACTCGGCCTCGTCGACCTCGAGTCAGCGGGTGAGACCCTCGAGGACCCGAACGCCGTCGCCGTATCCCGCATCAGCGACGAGCTCGGCGCCGACTGGGTGCGCACAGTCACCCCGTCGTTCGACGAGAAGCGTGCCGTCCTGCTCGACGATCGCTGGGCCAGCGCCCGCGAAGACCTCGCGCGTCTATGGCTCACGGGCGAAGACGTCGTCGACGCCGACCATCAAGCGATCGTGGCCCGCCTACGCGGTGCCGGGACGGCCGTCGCCGAACACGCCACCTGGTGGCAGGGCAAGGCACTGCATCGCGGTTTCCGGGTCCACGCGCGACTGTTCGCGGCGATCGCCGAAGCAGCCGAGTCGACCGAACGCGGCGAGTTCGCCGACGATGTCGCAGTCGTCACCGGTGCATCGCCCAACTCGATCGCGGCGTCGGTCGTCGCCAGGCTGCTCGACGGGGGCGCGACCGTCGTCGCCACCACATCACGTCTGAACAGTGAACGACTAGCCTTTTATAAGAAGCTCTACCGTGACAACGCGAGTGCGGACGCCGCGCTCTGGGTGGTTCCGGCCAACCTCGCGTCGTACGTCGACGTCGACGCCGTCGTCGATTGGATCGGGACCGAACAGACCGAGAACCTGGGTTCGACGACCGGCGTCGTCAAGGAAGCGATGACGCCGACGCTGCTGTTCCCGTTCGCGGCACCGCGCGTGGCGGGTGATCTCACCGAGGTCGGCGGTCGCGCCGAGCTCGAGATGAAGGTCCTGCTGTGGTCGGTGGAACGGCTGATCGCCGGACTCGGTGCGATCGGCGCCGACCACGACCTCGACTCGCGAGTTCACGTGGTGCTTCCGGGCTCGCCCAACCGCGGCATGTTCGGCGGCGACGGCGCGTATGGCGAAGCGAAGGCCGCGCTCGACGCCCTCGTCACCCGCTGGGGTGCTGAAGAGTCGTGGGGCTCGCGCACCACGCTGGTGCACGCACTCATCGGCTGGGTGCGCGGCACCGGTCTGATGGGGGGCAACGACGGGATGGCCGCCGCAGTCGAGGGCGCGGGTGTCCGCACCTGGAGCACCGAGGAGATGGCCGCCGAACTGGTCGCGCTGTGCTCGCCCACGACCCGCGACGACGCTCGCCGTGACCCGGTGATCGCCGACCTCACGGCCGGACTCGACCCAAACATCGACCTGAAGGCGCTGGCCGCGCAAGCCGCCGAGACAGCGCCCGGCGAGCCGGCCGTCGAAGAGCCTGTACCGGCCAACCCACTGGTCGCCGCACTGTCTGCCCCGGCGCGCGCCGAACTCCCGGCCGCACACGAATGGCCTGCAGTCGACGCGCGACCCGAAGACACGGTGGTCATCGTTGGTGCTGGCGAGGTGGGACCCTACGGTTCGGCACGCACTCGCTTCGAGATGGAGGTCGACGAGAAGCTGTCGGCGGCGGGCGTTCTCGAACTCGCCTGGAACACCGGGCTCGTCACCTGGGAGGAGACGCCCAAACCCGGCTGGTACGACGTCGAATCCGGTGACCCGGTCGCCGAAGCCGAGATCGCCGACCGCTACCACGACGAGGTCGTCGCCCGCTGCGGCATCCGTCGCTACGCGGACGAGGGTGCGATGGTCGACAACACGTCGCCGCTGTTGGAGTCGGTATTCCTCGACGACGACCTGACGTTCACGGTGCCGAACGAGGCGTCCGCTCGGGCGTTCGCGTCGGCCGACCCGGAACGTACACGGATCGTCGCCACCGAGTCGGGCGACTGGTCGGTGACCCGCCTCGCCGGCACCGAGATCCGTGTCCCGCGCCGCTTCGAACTGTCGCGCACTGTCGGTGGCCAGATCCCGACCGGCTTCGACCCGGTGCGTTGGGGGGTATCGCCCGACATGGCCGAGTCCGTCGACCGCGTCGCGCTCTGGAACCTGATCGCCACGGTCGACGCGTTCCTCACCGCGGGCCTGACGCCGAGTGAGCTCATGCGCTGGGTTCATCCCGGTCTGGTCGCCAACACGCAGGGCACCGGCATGGGCGGCATGACCTCGATGAGGTCGCTGTACGTCGACACGCTGCTCGGAGAGTCGAAGGCCAACGACATCTTGCAGGAGGCGTTGCCGAACGTCGTCGCCGCGCACGTCGTGCAGTCGTACATCGGTTCGTACGGTGCGATGATCCACCCGGTCGCGGCCTGCGCCACAGCAGCGGTCTCCGTCGAGGAGGGCACTGACAAGATCCGTCTCGGCAAGGCGTTGTTCGCGGTGGCAGGTGGGTTCGACGACCTCGGCATCGAAGGCATCGTCGGCTTCGGCGACATGTCGGCGACCGCGGACTCGGCGGCGATGGAAGCCAAGGGCATCGATGAGCGTCGCTATTCGCGCGCCAACGACCGCCGCCGCGGCGGCTTCGTCGAGTCGGCAGGCGGCGGCACGGTCCTGCTGGCGCGTGGCGACGTCGCCGCGCAACTCGGCCTGCCGGTCCTCGGCGTCGTCGCGTGGGCGCAGAGCTTCGGCGACGGCGTCCATACTTCGATCCCGGCTCCGGGCCTCGGCGCACTCGGCGCGGCCCGCGGGCAGGCGTCGTCGCCGCTCGCGTCGTCGCTCGCCTCGCTGGGAGTGAGCCCAGACGACGTGGCGGTCGTGTCCAAGCACGACACCTCTACCCGGGCCAACGACCCGAACGAGTCCGACCTGCACGAGCGTCTGGC
The DNA here is from genome assembly GCF_032711245.1 of Gordonia abscondita. GTDB lineage: Bacteria > Actinomycetota > Actinomycetes > Mycobacteriales > Mycobacteriaceae > Gordonia. The sequence continues at coordinate 103,194 of NZ_CP128986.1, read as the reverse complement.
CGGTGCCATCGGCCGCAGCGACGGCGCACCGCTGTTCGTGGTGTCGCAGAAGTCGCTGACTGGCCACGCTAAGGGCGGTGCGGCGGCGTTCCAGCTGATCGGTCTGTGCCAGGTGCTCCGCGACGGCGTCGTCCCGCCGAACCGCAGCCTCGATTGCGTCGACGAGAAGATGGCCGAGTACCCGCATCTGGTGTGGCCGCGTGAGACGTTGCGGATGGGCGAGAGGTTCCCGCTGAAGGCAGGTGTCCTCACGAGTCTCGGATTCGGTCACGTGTCGGGTCTGATCGCCGTCGTCCACCCGGAGGCGTTCGTGGCGTCGCTCAGCGAGTCGGCTCGCGACGGATACCGTCGTGCGGCGGCCTCCCGTCTGCGGGACGGCAAGCAGCGACTGCTGTCGTCGATGTGCGGTGGCGACGCCGCCTACCAGCGACCCGAGGGACGCCGCTTCGGTGACGCCGACGAGCACACTGTGGAATCGGCGGTGCTCCTCGACCCGGATTCGCGCCTGGCCGCGGACGGAACGTACGTCCGATGAGCGTCGTCGGAGTGGGGATCGACATGGTGTCGGTTCCCGAGTTCAGCGAGCAGTTGTCGACCCCCGGCTCGACGTTCATCGGCCATTTCTCGGTCGGTGAACGGCGAGACGTCGCAGACCGCACCGGTGACGGGGCGCGGAACCTCGCGGCCCGTTGGGCGGCGCGTGAGGCCGTCATCAAGGCGTGGTCGTCGAGTAGGTTCGGGCTCGCGCCGCTCCTACCGGACACCGCTGTCAATCAGGTGGAGATCCAGTCGGACGCGTACGGGCGGCCGCGCGTGCGGCTGCATGGCGATCTGGCGAATGCGATCGGGCACTTGAACATTCACGTGTCGTTGACGCACGACGGCGATATGGCGGGAGCGGTCGCGATTCTCGAAGAGCCTGTCGTCGGGTAGGAGTGCTTCGGCTGTCGCGGGTCAGGCGCGGTCGACAGACTCTTCGAGGAGTAGGTAGCCGGCGAGCATCCGCTTGAGTTCGCCGACCACACTGTCGTGGTCGTGTGGCGGCTGCACGGAGAAGCTCAGCAGCGAGTACGCGGCATGGACGAGGACTTCGGCCATCATCTGACGGCGGTCTCGCTCGGCCGTCGGCGTCAGCGGGGCCAGGATCCGCGCGACCTGTTCGGCGAGGATCTTCTCGGTGATTGACGCCGTCGCGCGGGTGGCAGGCGTCGACTGGACGGCCAGCCACACCGCGCGACGGGACGGGTCGGTGCGCCACAGGTCGGCGAGGTGGTCCATGAACTTTTCGAGGAGTTGCGGCCACTGCAGTGACGGGATCTCGGATGCGAACGCCGACAGCTCTTCGCTCACTGCGGTCGTGTCCTGGCGGTCGAGTTCGCACACCACGACGTACTTGTTGGCGAAGTACTGGTAGATGGTGCCGATGGGGAGTTCGGCTCGCTGCGCGATCTGTTCGCACGTCAACGATTCGAAGCCGACGTCGGTCAATACGTCCCGTGCGGACGTGAGGATCGTCTCGAATGTGCGCCGACTACGATCCTGCGTCGGTCGCTTACGCGGGACGAGGGGTTCGGGCGCCGATTCTGGCTCGGCCATGCCGCGCCGCGTCAGATCGACAGGTCGCGACGCAGTTTCGCGACGTGGCCGGTGGCACGCACATTGTATTGAGCGGCTTCGATGGCGCCATTCTCGTCGACGAGAAACGTCGACCGGATGACGCCCTGAACGACCTTGCCGTACATCTTCTTCTCGCCGAATGCGCCCCACGCGGTGAGTACCGTCTTGTCGGGGTCACTGAGTAGCGGGAAGGTCAGCGCGTCACGTTCGACGAACTTCGCGAGCTTGGCGGGTTTGTCGGGAGAGATGCCGATGACGTCGACACCCTGACCGTTGAGCTCGGCGAGGCTGTCGCGGAAGTCGCACGCCTGTTTGGTGCATCCGGGCGTCATCGCCGCAGGGTAGAAGTAGATGATCACCTTGCGTCCGGCGTAGTCCGAGAGGGACACCGGCTTCTCGGTCGAGTCGAGAAGAGTGAAATCGGGGGCGGTGTCGCCGACGGAAAGACGCGCGTTCTCAGACATACCGCCAGGCTAGCCGATAGTAGTGACACTGAACCCTTGTAGGCTTCAACCGAACAACAACGCTGACAAAGTCGACGAGTAGTGGAGGACGACCGTGGCCGGTGACACCGAACGGATTGAGAAGGACATCGCCCAGGCGCGCGAGGATCTCGCGAAGACCCTCGATCAGCTGGCAGTGAAGGCGAATCCGCAGCGTCTGGCCGACGATGCGAAGACGAAGGCGCTCGCGATTGCGAACACGCCTGCCGTGAAGTACGGAGCCGCTGGCGTCGGCGCCCTCGTCCTGGTCGTGGTGATCCGCAAGATCCTGCGCTGACGCGTCCTGGAAGCAATGCTCACCTGGTCCGCCGGTCTGTTTCAGGCCGGCGGACCAGGTGCATTCGGGCCCGGTAACCGAGCCCGACCAGGCGATTTGGGTTATCTCGACCCGTGCTGTTAATGTTTCTTCTCGCAAGGCCAAGCGCCATTAGCTCAATTGGCAGAGCAGCTGACTCTTAATCAGCGGGTTCGGGGTTCAAGTCCCTGATGGCGCACCCACGACACGCCCCGTCACCATCCGGTGACGGGGCGTGACCCGTTTCTATCCAATGGAAATCGACGCCCGTCGCCATAGCCCACAGGCGCAGCGTCACGCGCAGTGGTTCGCGCGCGCCGCGTTCATAGTTGGACACCGTCGCGCGCGATCCGTCGATCGCTTCGGCAAGGTCGGTCTGACTCATCCCGGCGGTCTCGCGAGAGGTCGCCGGGAATAGGGGCATCATCAATCTTGGCAAGGGTGACGTCGGTCTCAGCAAGGTCAACAACACGAGCGACCCGAGAAGCCGGTTAGCACCGCGCAGCAGACCGCGCTCGACAGCAAGGTCGACATCGCGACTGAGATCAAGCTAGGCACCGGCCTCGCCGGCGGCGACCTGTCGGCCGATCGCTCGCTGTCGGTCAAGTACGGCGGCGATGCCGGCACCGCCGCGCAGGGGGACGACTCGCGCATCGTCGGCGCAGTGCAGAACAAGGGCGGCGCGTCGGGTATCTGAATCGGCTCGACGCTGCCGACGACGGGCCAGACGGGCGTGCTCTACGTCGAGGTCGACTCGTGACGGGGCTGAAAGTCGCGAGCGGTGGTGCGTTCGTCGACGGCACGCCGAAGGTCTGGGACGGTGCGACCTATCACGAGCCGAAGGGCTGTTATGTGTGGCGCGACGGCGAGTATGTGAAGGTCTGGCCGAACTTCATGCCTCAAGGCATGAACAAGGTCGATAGCTCGCCGGTCAGTGGCTAACCTCGCGTTTCACCCCGACCGGATGGGCGGCGATCCCACCGAGCATGATCTCGTCGGACGACTCGCGATGTGTCGTCACCGGCTCTGGGCGGGCGACAATACGCGCCACGGTGTTCGACACGTCGAGAACGAGCTCGCGCACGGTCGATGTATGGATTGTCGTCGATGGTGTCGACGTCGCCTTGACGTCGGAGACCCTGACTCGCGACGTGCCGATCGAGCTCACGGTCGAGGCCCACCTATCCGGGGGCCGAGGTGTGGATCGAAGTGCAGCGCAGAATCAACCAAGCGCTGACGATTACGGCTGAGACGACGGTCGAGATCGGCCGACCTAGACGCAATCGTCCGGGGACAATCCCTGCCAGCGTCCGATCGCATGATCGTTGTCGAGCTATCGGGTGGATTCCAGTGGACGAGTGATGAGGTTGCGACGTAAATATGCCTTGAGTGGAAGCGTTAGACCTGGATTCTCGGTGACGGTTGCGGGTCGCCGCCTCCTGAGTGTGTGTCCGCTGCTGCAAGAATCAGGCGAGGCCAATATCCACAGGTACAGCGCTACCGATCGTGTGTCCCACGGGAGAGCTCTTGAGTACGTTGGCGTGCAGCGTCTCCAACTGTTCGCGCGGCGCATCGGAGTCGACCGTGACTGTGGCAGTGATCGATTCGAAGCCGGCGTGGCCTTCAGCAAGTCCTAGGAAGACGTGTAGATCGAGGTCACCTTTCAGATCCACCCGGACATCCTTGAGTTCGATGCCCGCGGCGGTGGCATTCGCCGCGTACCCCACTGCCAAGCAGTTGCCCAGAGCGCCGAGCAATTGTTCGACAGGGTTGGGGGCCGTGTCGCCGCCGCCCAGGCCCGCGGGCTCGTCGGACGGCGACGGACTGAACGATCGCACCGTGGCCTCAGACTCGAACGCGCCCTTCCAGGTCACGTGCGCCGCCCAGGTGGTCTTGGCCTTGTCTGAGTCCGCCTCAATCGCTTGTACTAAACCGCTAACGGCGGCGATGTTCACGTCATTGAGTTTGCTGGTCACGGTCTCAGTCATTATTCAATCCCTCTCGCGTTGGTGAGTTCCCACGATAGGTCGATACACCGCCTGACCTCATAGTTGGGCTCACGGGGGTTCTAATTCGCGTACTCCTTTCCGCCGACTGAGGTTCGAGAACACGAAGGACTCTGAGCATCCTGCAATGCGCTGGCTGCATTGCTAAGTCCTCGAACGGCGCCCCGTCTCCCTGGTGAAGGTTCATAGGAGGCGGGGCGCTTTCGTCGTATCCTGACGCTGTGATCGACGTCGAACTCTCAGGCGGTTTCCATGATGGGAAGCCGTGCAGGTCGTGAACTTCAGCGACGACGTCCTCGGTGATGACGTGCCCGCCTGACGATGGACGTGCACCAGCACCACGGACGTATGCGCGTCGGCATGCCCCATGTACGAGCTCGCCCCGCGTTCTCTCAACTGACGGCGGTCTGCAGGCCGGGCTGGCTCACTAGACCCGTACGGCGACTTTGTCGCGGCGGCCGCCCGTCTTACGTACCCTCATGCCGATGAAGATCGGATATGCCCGAGTGGGCGCCGACAAGCAGGACCTCACCGCCCAGATCGACGAATTGGTGAAGCTCTAGATTCCGCTGAGGCTTGTCAGTTTCCGGGTTCGGTGTCAGTGGATTCGGCAGCAAATGGGTGTCGTCCCGGTTGGATGTCAGTAGGACTGGGCAAATTCCGGCCACTCCCAGTGCTGACGCTACAACCCCATTCGTGATCTCCTTCGTCGGCCGTTGCCGGGGCGAGTGGCGGTCTGCGAAGAACACCTTCGTGCCCGTCTCGGGAGCGAACTGGTCAGTCGACCGGCTGGCTGATTGGGGAAGAAAGTTGACGTAGGTGGTCACCGAGTCGGCACATTCTCATTGAGGAATTTCTGGCTCAATTCTGCAATTTCCGCCGCGTGTGCATGGAACAGGTAGTGATGGCCATCAATGATCGCTATCCTCTGGATTGCAGGGTTGCTGATCGCGGCGCGATGCGCCGATTCCCAATCCGGTTCTACCTCGAGCGAGGAAGTGGCGAGAATCGATAGGGCGGGAAGCGTGGGCGGGAATAGTGCGCCCTTTGCCGCGCGCACGTTCTCTGCCTCGTAGGCCATTTCGTCTAGCACGGTCGAGTTCAGGACCCACGAGTATCCGCGCAGGTACAAGTCTTGTTGGTCCGCAGTGTATTCGCCTGCGCCGCCGAGACTATCCCGATAGTCAGCTGCGAGCCCCAAGTAGTCGGTAGCCCTGTCCAGGGCGATCAGGTCTCGGGTGCCTCCGACGGTGTTGATGGAGGCCATCCAACTCGGCCAATCCGGGGAACTTCGCGCCCCAGCGGGGGTGTAACGTTCGTCGTCCAGACCGACCACTGCGGCTACTTCGGTCGGGTTGTGGGTAGCCCACCACATCGCGTACAGGCCTGAAACCGAATGTGGCATGAGTACGTAGGGCCCGCGCAGTCCAAGTTCGTGGAGCGCAGAACGGATCTCTTCGACGATCGCTTCACTGGTGCGCGGGGTGTCGGTGCCGTCACTCAGTCCTAGTCCGAACGGCTCGACCGTGACGACCGTGTTCTGCTCCGCAAGACGTGCGGCCAACGGCGCGAAGCCTATGATCGGTTCCGGCGTGCCCAGCCCGGGCATCAGGACAAGTATTCGCGGGCCTGCCCCCTGGACCGCGACACTCATCCGATGTCCGTCCACTTCGACGTACCGGTGCTCGGAGCCGATTTGGTTCTCGATGGCCCGCTTGTCACGGGGCGTCTGCCACCAATGGAAAGCTGCTGATACCGCAATGGCAACAACGACTACCGAAACTAGACTGACGAGCAGCCATCTCAGCACACGAAAGATCCGGCGCCGCAGCTTCGGAGACGTCGACTCTTCTGCTCCACCCGGCTGGACGTCATCAGTTTGCTCCACTGAGTCTGAATCGACGGCGATCGGATTCGGTCTCCTCCGTGTCCCCATACGGCATAACCTAACTGACGTTGACGCGCGACGGGGCGTCTCCGACTACATCGCGTAGTAGTTGCGTAACCCTGTGGCCGTGGTCGTGATGAACTTTGGGCCGGCCCCGATTCGGCGACTGAATGTAGACTCGCTCGCCGCGGAGTTCACTACCGACGTCCACCGTCTTGCAGTTGCGCATGAGTGGCGGTTCCCCTCCGCACCGTGCGCGGTTCGCTCTGCCGTCGAGCGTGCGTGTCCCAGAGAAACGTGGCGCATCACGCGCGTCAGATGACCAGCGAGGGGAAGAGGTGTCGACCCCGGGCAGGGGTTGGTGGCCATCCTGTCCGGCACGGCCGTCTTCCGTCTCGGCCGCGATCCCTGAACCTGCGTCGGCAAGCATCGTCGCCCGGAAGCTGACTGGGTTCGGTTACCCAGGCCCATAGCTGGTGAAAGGTCTGGTGGGGGGGCGGCGGACCTCAACCTCTGGTCGACGTTGGAACTCATTCGACCGGATGAGTTGCACCAATGTGATCTTTGCGTCGACGCGTGGTCGATGTCTGATGCACCAGGTACTGTCGAAGTCGATTCATCGAGGTGGTGACGCTTCTGTTCAACGGTAACGTCGCCGACCGCGGTGACGACAAAATGGACAGTGCCGCACATGCGTGTGGCGAATCGGTCCGGCCGTCCTCGGCAGCGAGGAAAGCGGTCGGTGTCTCGTACAATCGACGAGAATCGGAACACGGTCCGCTTTCGGGTCCTCAATGGCCATGTGCCGGGGACGGTAAGAAGAGGTTTGGGAGCAAGATGGGCATCACTCGGAGTGGTCGGCGCAGATCCGTAATCACGGCATTCGCGATCACGCTACTGGTCGGGGTGACCGCATTCGTGTCGGCCTGCGGCGGTACGTATGGCAATGAAGTGCAGGCGAACGGTGAGTTCGCCGACATGAGCAAGCCGGCAGTCTCGGTCACCGACACAGCCGGTAAGGCACTTGAGAAGAACGAGGTCGATGTCCAACCCGGGCAGCCGATCGTGGTGAAGGCGACCGAGGGCGCCATCACCGACGTGAAGATCAAGAAGGCCAACGGTGGCTACATCAAGGGTGACGTCAGTGACGACGGTGCCACCTGGACGAGCACGGAGGCCTTCGGATACGGCCGCACCTATTCGGTCAAGGCGACCGCAGCGGGTGTCGGCGGCACCACCACCAGCACCACCAGGTTCACCACACGCTCTCCGGAGAACCAGACGGCGGCTTACATCAGTCCGCCGGACGGCGAGACCGTTGGTATCGCGCAGACCATCGGTGTTCGATTCGACGAGGCGATCGTCGATCGTAAGGCCGCGCAGAAGGCCATCACGATCACGACTAACCCGAAGACCGAGGGTGCGTTCTACTGGATCAGCGACCAAGAGGTCCGCTGGCGCCCCAAGGAGTTCTGGAAGACCGGTACGAAAGTCGATGTGAAGGTCAACATCTTCGGCATCGATCTCGGTGGCGGGACGTTCGGGCAGGACAACGTGTCGTCGAGCTTCAAGGTCGGCCGTGACATGGAGTTGTCGGTCAATGACAGCGACAAAATGGTCGTGGTCAAGCGCGACGGCAAGGTGATCCGCCGGATGCCGACGTCGATGGGTAAGGACGCCACACCCACTGACAACGGCACCTACATCATCGGGGACCGTCTCGACAGCATCATCATGGACTCGTCGACCTACGGAGTTCCCGCTGATTCACCGGACGGATATCGCACCCCGATCGACTACGCCACCCAGATGTCCTACAGCGGTATCTACCTGCATGCATTGCCGGCGACGGTGTGGGCACAGGGCAACACCAACACATCGCACGGTTGCCTCAACCTGAGTAACGAGGATGCGCTGTGGGTGGTTCAAAATACGCTGCGCGGCGACCCGGTGACCGTGTCGGGGACCGTCGGCGGCACGCTTTCCGGGACTGACGGGCTCGGCGACTGGAATATTCCGTGGTCGACCTGGTCGAAGGGCAACGCGTAGCTGCGACGACATCCTGCGGCTACCATAAGTGAACATATGACAAAGAGTCCGGCCGAGTGCTCTCGGCCGGACTCTGCCATCGGTTGGTGTTAGTATCGCCTCCGATAGAAAAAATCACTGAAGATTGGTATGCACACCATGGCTCGTCCCTCCTGGGAAACTGAGGATCTGACCGCGCTGCGTGAGATGGCGCGTGCCTTCTGCGAGAAGGAGATCGCACCTAACACCGAGCGGTACATCGACCAGCATCACGTCGACCGCGCCCTGTGGCGCAAAGCAGGCGAGCTCGGCCTCCTCGGCATGTCAATCCCGGAGGAGTACGGCGGCGGTGGCGGCACCTTCGCCCACGAGGCCGTCCTGATCGAGGAACAGGCCCGTGTCGTCGACTCCTCGTGGGGTCAGAGCCTGCACAACGGGATCATCGCGCACTACATCTTGGCCTACGGCTCCGAAGACCAGAAGAAGAAGTGGCTGCCGAAGATGGCCTCCGGTGAAGTCGTCGGCGCCATCGCCATGACCGAACCCGGCACCGGTTCGGACCTGCAGAGCGTCAAGACCAAAGCGATCAAGGACGGCGACGACTACGTCATCGACGGATCCAAGACGTTCATCACCAACGGCGGTCAGGCAGACCTCGTGATCATCGTCGCCAAGACTGATCCGGCGGCAGGCGGAAAGGGGATCTCGCTGATCCTCGTCGAGACCGACCGCGACGGTTTCAGCCGCGGACGCATCCTCGACAAGGTCGGCATGCGCGGCCAGGACACCGCGGAGCTGAACTTCGCCGGCGTGCGCGTCCCGCAGTCGAACCTGCTCGGCGAGCAGGAGGGCCTCGGCTTCATCCAGCTGATGACCCAGCTGCCGCAAGAACGCCTGATCATCGCCGTCGCGTCCGTCGCAGGCATGGAGGTCGCACTTGAGAAGACCGTCGAATACACCAAGGAGCGCACCGCGTTCGGCAAGCCGGTGTTCGCGTTCCAGAACACCAAGTTCAAGCTGGCCGAAGTCGCGACCGAAGCACACATCGCACGCGTGTTCGTCGACGACTGCATCGAAAAGCACCTGCGCGGTGAACTCGACATCCCGACCGTCGCGATGGCCAAATGGTGGACCACCGATCGAGCCATGCAGGTCGCTGACACCTGCCTCCAACTGTTCGGCGGATACGGCTACATGAACGAATACCCGATCGCCCGAATGTGGGCCGACAACCGCGTCCAGATGATCTACGGCGGAACCAACGAGATCATGAAGGAAGTCATCTCGCGCTCGCTGTGAGACGACGGCGGTCGACCGACATCGACTGACGTGAAGGGTCCGGTCACCAGCGGTGACCGGACCCTTCAGCTGTCGCGGAGCCTACGGAGACGGATTCGAGTATGCGGCCAGGAATTCGGCCAGCATTTTCGCAGTGATAGGCGTGGGCAGCGACTCGATAGCGGTGATCACCGCACTTAGATCGAGAGAGTCCGCGGCGTCGGCCGGATCGGTGTGCGGGTCGATGCCCGCGCCGATGAGGACGGCTTCAGTAGAGGCGGAGTCGAGGGCCAGCGCATCGTCGATGCTGATCGCACCGGAGTCGAACGCGGCCGCGAGCTCGCGGAGCGCGGCAGGCGCCACCGAGCGTTCCAGCCCGTACGCTGCGTCGGCTCCCTCGCGCAGCGCCTGCGACAGTTCGTCGATGACAGCCGATGTCACGGGCGTGATCGTCAGGTGCGTGCTCGCCGCGAGCGTCGACCCGTCGGCCTGCACATACGCCGGTTGGGGCTGCAACGTGAAGCCGCGCGCGGACACCTCATCGGCCCAACGGTGAGGATCGATCGGCGTCGTCGCAGCGGGGTCGGTCGCGACGGTGAACACCGGTCCCGCTGGGTCGCCGACGATCCGCAGTCCGTCGATACCATCGACGACGTCGACCAGCGTTTCGACGGTGCCGGCGATGTCGGCGACCAGCCCGGTGAACCCGGTGTCACCGAGGTACCGTGTGATCGCCCATGCGGCGGCCGCACCTGCCACCGACTTCGATCCGAGCAGGGTCGGGTTGACCACCGGATACCCTGGCCAGTCCGTTGTCGCGAAGTACGCAGCGCGATGGCGATCGCGGTCGGTGTGCAGGAGCACGGATGCTCCCTTCGGTGCGTAGCCGTATTTGTGGAAGTCGGCGGACAGACTCGTGACACCAGGCACCCTCAGGTCCCAGTCGGGCAGCGGTGTCGGCCACCAGGCCAGCGCCAGCCCGCCGAGGCAGGCGTCGACGTGGAGGCCGACCCCACGTCGCAGAGCCAGATCCCCGAGTTCGACGATCGGATCGAGTGTTCCGGTCGGATAGTTCGGGGCCGAACCGACGAGCAGAATGGTGTCGTCGTCGACCGCGTCCGCGATCGCATCGGCATCGGCACGCGTGGTGGTCGGATCGACCGGCACGCGTCGCACCGAGACACCGAGAAGCTTCCCGGCTTTGTCGAACGCGGCATGGGCTGTCGACGGGATGACGATATTGCCCGTCCCGGCGGGCGTACGCGTGAACTCGCGCGCCGACAGAACCGCCAGAATGCAACTCTCGGTGCCGCCGGACGTCACTGACCCGACCGCGTCCGACGATCCAAAAGCGGTGCGTGAGAACGAGATCAAGTCTCGTTCGATGGCTGCGACCGAGCCGAACGTCGTCGGGTCCAGGCCATTGACCGGCTGCACGAGCGCTGAGGCGTCGGCGGCGAGCGAATCGACGATCGCCAGCCCTGAATCGTAGACGTAGGAGAGTACCCGTCCGCCGTGCGTCGGGGCGTCCGTGGCGCGGAGACGTCGGAGTTCGGCGAGGATATCGTCGGGGGAGTTCACCGGTTCGGTGTCCTTTCGTAGCGCAGGAGTACAACGATGCTCACCGCGACCAGAGCCGCGGGCAAGAGGGAGAATCCGCCGGCGATCCCGGCGACAGCGGCGTCGCTCTGCGAGTGCGTCTCGTCGCCGGTCGACGAGACGAACCCAGTCACCGCGAGGACGAGGAGATACACGCCGGGGCCGAGCGCGAGCCCCAGCGTCTCGCCCGCGGTCCACAGTCCGGACAGGGCGCCGCCTTGGTCGCGTCCGCGGGCGGTGGACACCTCGTCGATCACGTCGGGAAGCATCGCGAGCGGGAACGTCTGCATGCCCGCGTAGCCGATCCCGGCGAGGGCGACTAGACCGAAGATCCACGGCCCCGAGGCGGCCATCGCGCCGACCAGTCCGAGTGCGGCAACGCCGAACAGCGCGGATGCCACGATCAACGCGATACGTTTGCCGTAGCGGGTGCCGAGCCGGACCCACACCGGCATCACGAGGAGCGCGGGCCCGACGAGCGCCGCGAACAGGTACGTCAACGCGCCCGAGTCATCGAGGACATATGTCGCCATGTACTGCGCGCCCGCGAGCATCACCGCGCTCGCCAGCGCCTGCAATACATACACCGTCAGCAAGATCCGGTAGTGGGTGCTTTCGCGCACGGCGGTGAACGCGTCGCGGTGGTGGACGCGAGCACCGTCGACGACCGGGCGCGGCCGAGCACTGGTCGCCGCGAACGAGGTCGCGGCCGCCATCCCCGCCGCGATGAGAGCAGCGGCCACGGCCGCCATGACCAGGTATCCGACCGCTCCGCCGCCCAACGCGTCGCGGACCGCGGGCGCACCCGCGCCAATCACGAGAATCGTCAACGCCAACACCGCGATACGCACCGAGATGAGGCGGGTCCGCTCGTTGTACCCGTCGGTGAGTTCGGCAGGCAACGCGATGTACGGGACTTGGAAGCAGGCGTAGGCGATCGCGCCTGCGGTAAAGAACAGCAGGACCCAGACTGCCGAGGCCGCCGGGCCGAAGCCAGCCGGGGTAGCGAACGTCAGGATGAACGTCGGCACGAGTGCGGCAGTACCGAACCTCATCAACCGGGTGCGGGTGCCCGTCGTCGCCGCATGGCGGTCGCTGATCGCACCAATGACTGGGTTGACGACCACGTCGACCGCTTTCGGGAGTACGACGACGATCGATGCGACGAGAGCAGCGACCCCGAGTGTGTCGGTGAGGTAGTAAGCGAGCACCAGGCCGGGCAGGACACCGAAGCCGCCCGTTCCGACGCTGCCAGCTGCATAACCTGCGATGACGCGGCGGCCGAGCAGGCCACCGGTCCGCTGCGACGTCATGCCCGCCGACCTTCGACGCGCTGCGGCGTGCATGCGGTGACCATTGCGTGAACCTATCGGACTGGGCGAGAAATGTCGGGAGTTTGAACCACGGCGATCACCGGTCCCGTTGGCGTCGCGCGCACCGCCGCCGTGTAGAACGGGAGGCATGCTGACCAACGACGACCGGATCGCAGCACTCGAGGCGATCGAGTCGATCAAAAGCCTCAAACACGGGTACTGGCGTGCCTGCGACGCGAAGGACCCCGAAGGTTTCGCGGCGTCGTTCATTGCCGACGGTGCGGTGATCGACTACGGACCGCTCGGCAGGTTCGATGACGCGAAGCCGATGGTGGAGATCTTCCGCACCATCGCCTGCCGAAACGTAGACGGGCGGTACGCAGTGCTCGACATGCACCACGGTACGCACCCGGTGATCGAATTGACTGCGCACGACACCGCGGTCGGTCGCTGGTCGTTGCGGTTCCGTCAGGTGAACACCGTCGACCGGACCGAGACCGTGACGATCGGCGAATACGACGACGAATACCGCTTCTCCGACGGTGCGTGGCGGATGTCGGTGTGCCGATTCACGCAGCGCTGGTCGATCACAAGGCCGCTGGGTGACGAGGTGTTGATCGAGGAGGGTATTTTCGATAACCGTGGTTGACTTCGCATATGTGATCGCCGGCTCGGAAGCGACCGGCGGCGCCGGTATCCAGACGGATCTCAAAACGTTCCAGACGCTGGACACGTTTGGGCTCGGCACCATCACGTGCATCGTGTCGTTCGATCCGAAGAACGACTGGGGCCATAGGTTCGTCCCGATCGACCCGGGCGTCATCGCCGACCAGATCGAGGCCGCGACGAGCGCGTACGACCTCGACGTCGTCAAGATCGGGATGCTCGGCGCACCGGCCACGATCGACGTCGTGGCCGACGCGTTGGCGGCGCAGTCGTGGCGTCACGTAGTCCTCGACCCGGTGCTGATCTGCAAAGGGCAGGAGCCCGGAGCTGCCCTCGACACGGACCAGGCGCTGCGCGCGAAGGTGCTGCCGCACGCCACGGTGGTCACGCCGAACCTGTTCGAGTCGCAGACCCTGTCCGGGATGGACGAGATCACGACTGTCGACCAGCTCGCCGAAGCCGCGCGCCGGATCGCCGAGGATGGACCGCAGTACGTGCTGGCCAAGGGGGGCGTCGAACTGCCCGGCGATGAAGCGATCGACGTACTGTTCGACGGTCAGGACGTGACCGTGCTGCGCGGACCGAAGATCGGTGGCGAACGCGTCTCCGGCGCCGGCTGCACCTTGGCCGCGGCGCTGACCGCCGAACTCGCGAAAGGCGCCACAGTCGTCGACGCGGCCCGCCGCGCCAAAGAATTCACCAGGGCCGCAATCGAAGCCCGCGTGAGCGGCCACCTCCCGTTCGACGCGGTCCGTCAACGCGTGTGAAGGATCAGCCTTCGCCGAGCTGGCCGGACAGTCGGTCGCGGCGTTCGGCGGACGATTGGTTCAAACCGACGATCTCCACATGCTTGCCCTTTTTGAGGTACTTCGCCTCGATGGCGTCGAGCGCGGCGACAGTCGACGCATCCCACACATGCGTGTCGGAGAGGTCGACGACGATGCGGTCGGGGTCGTCAACGTAGTCGAATTGGTAGACGAGGTCATTGCTGGAGGCGAAGAACAGTTCGCCGCGCACGTGATAAGTACGGACGGTGTGGCCGTCGTCGATCCCGTCGGTGTGCGTGACTTCGGTGAAGTGGGCGACGCGTCGGACGAACAGGAGAGTCGCGACGACGACACCCGAGATGACGCCGACGGCGAGGTTGCTGGTGACGACGGTCGCGACGACGGCGACCACCATGACGGCCGTCTCGCTCTTCGGCATTCGACGGAGGGTGGACAGTCGGATGCTGTGCCAGTTGAATGTGGTCGCCGAGACCATGATCATGACGGCGACGAGTGCCGCCATCGGAATCTGTCCGACGATGTCACCCAACCCGACGACGAGCACAAGGACGGCCACACCCGTCAGGAACGTCGAGATGCGCGTGCGCGCGCCCGCCGTCTTCACGTTGACCATTGTCTGGCCGATCATCGCGCAGCCACCGATTCCGCCGAAGAAGCCGGTGACGACGTTCGCAACGCCTTGGCCCCAGGCTTCGCGGGTCTTGTCCGAGTGGGTGTCGGTGATGTCGTCGACGAGTTTCGCGGTCATCAATGATTCGAGCAGCCCGACGAGCGCCATGCCGACCGCGTACGGGGCGATGATCTGCAATGTCGCGAGGTCGAATGGGACGTCGGGGATCAGCCATTGCGGTAGGGAACTGGGGAGTTCGCCCTCGTCCCCGACAGTGGGCACGCCGATGCCGAACGCCATCGCGACGGCCGTCAACACGATAATCGCGATGAGCGGCGACGGCACGACGGTGGTGAGTCTCGGCAGTCCGACGATGATGGCGAGCCCGGCCGCGATCATCGGATACACCATCCACGGGACGTTCAACATGTGCTGGACCTGCGCGGAGAAGATCAAGATGGCGAGGGCATTGACGAAGCCGACCATCACACTGCGCGGAATGAACCGCATCAGTTTCGCGACCCCGCACACGCTGAACACTATTTGAAGGATCCCCGCGAGGATGACGGTCGCCAGCAGGTAGTCGATGCCGTGATCGCGGACGACGGGCGCGATCACGAGAGCCGTCGATCCAGCGGCGCCGGAGATCATGGCGGGACGCCCACCGACGATGGAGATCGACACCGCCATCGTGAACGACGCGAACAGGCCCATCCGCGGGTCGACGCCCGCAGCGATCGAGAACGAGATCGCTTCGGGGATCAGCGCGAGCGCGGTCACGACACCGGCCAGCGTCTCGCGGGTCAGGAGGCGAGGGCTCCGTAGTGCGGTGATGACTGGTCCGTCGACGAGACGGGACACCGGTGCTTGCACTGCGGGGCGCTCCTGACGGTCGACGGCGCTACAACCGGGAAAACGATACTCCGGTGGTCGTGCATCGCCCGCGTCAGGAACGGAGGAGGTCCGCGAGAATCGCGAGGCCGCGGTCCGTCTGGTCTGGGTCGGCATGACTGAAGTTCAACCGCATTGTCCCGATGCTCGGTCGATCCGGCGAGAACTCCTCGCCGGGCATGAATGCGACGCCACGCTCGATCGCGGCGTCGAGCAGGGCCCGGGTGTCGACCCTCCGGCTGAGCCGGAGCCAGAAGAAGAGCCCGCCTTTCGGTGTTTCCCAGGTGGCGAGGTCGCCGAAATGTCGGGTCAGCGCGTCGTCGAAGACGTCCCGTCTCGTGCGGTAGAAGTCGGCGAGACGGTCCAATCGCGCCGCCCACCCCGGATCGGTGACGGCGTCGAGCATGATGTGCTGCGACAACCGCGAGGTGTGCAAGTCGGTCGCCTGTTTGACCATGACGAGCCTCTCAAAGAGGTCGTCGGACGCGGTGACGAATCCGAGGCGCAGTCCGGGGGCGAACGTCTTGGAGAACGAGCCTTGATAAATCCATGAGCCGCCGCCCATGCGGGACGCGATCGGGGTGCGGTCGCAGGGATCGTAGACGAGGTCGCGGTATGGGTCGTCTTCGAACAGCACAGTCCCGTCCCGCAGACATTGCGCGGCGAGTCGATCTCGCTCGCCGTCGGATGCGCAGGCGCCGGTCGGGTTGCCGAAGGTCGGCACGACGTACGCGAGGGCGGCCTGCGTATTGCCGGGGTCGGCGAGGTCGACGAAACGAGCACCGTAGAAGCGGAACACCTGGAGCGCGGCGAGATAGGTCGGGTACTCGACTGCCGTGACTGTTCCAGGGTCGATGAAGAGCTTGGCGGCCAGATCGATGCCCTGCTGGCTGCCGCTGAGGATCATGACGCGCTCAGGGGAAGCGTCGACGCCGAGCTCGCGGAGCTGCCGAGACACTGCTGCCCGCAGCTCGGGTTCGCCCTCGGTCGGACCGTACTGCAGAGTCGACGGCGGCACGATGCCCGAGACATGTGGGAGCGTGTCGGTCGCGGGCAGGCCACCGGCAAAGGAGATCATTCCGGGACGGTCGATCACTTCGAGGATCGCTCGGATCGGCGATGGCCGGAGCCCTTCGATACGCTGCGAGAACACCCTGAACCTCCGCATATAGGTCAATACTATTGACCTAAGTGTGGACTCGAACGCAAGATAGGTCAATATGGTTGGCTCGCATCGTGAAGCGGAACTCCGGCGTGCGGTCGAGGCGCTGTACTTCGGTTATCGTGCTTTCACGTCGTTGCCCGACCGGATCCTCGCCGAGTACGACCTCGGCCGCGCGCACCATCGCATCCTCTACTTCGTCCAGCGCGAACCCGGAATCTCGGTCGGGTCGCTGGTTGCCGTACTCGACGTCTCAAAGCAGGCGCTTCACCGTCCGATTCGGGAACTCGAAGATCTCGGGCTTGTGACGATCACCAGCGATCCGCGCGACGGCCGGGTCCGTTGCCTGTCGACGACGGCGCAGGGTGCGAAGCTTGAGTCGCGACTGACCGGCGCCCAGCTCGACCTCTTGGAGGCAGTGTTCGCCGATGTCGATTCACATGCCGAGCGCAGCTGGCGAGACGTGATGGCACGGCTGGTCGGCGACGGATAGTGGCCTGCTGGGCGTGAGATTGGCCCTCCGGGAATATAAACGGACCACGGTACGGTTACCGTCGATATGAAGCAGATCGGATTCCTTTCCTTCGGCCACTGGTCGGATGCGCCGGGTTCACAGGCTCGCACCGCGGCTGACGTACTCCACCAGTCGATCGACCTCGCGGTCGCGGCCGAGGAACTCGGTGCCGACGGCGCATACTTCCGGGTGCACCACTTCGCGCGACAACTCGGCTCGCCGTTCCCACTGCTGGCCGCGATCGGCGCGAAGACCAGCACCATCGAGATCGGCACCGGCGTAATCGATATGCGCTACGAGAACCCCATGTACATGGGTGAGGACGCAGGAGCCGCCGACCTCATCTCGGACGGCAGGCTGCAACTTGGCATCTCGCGGGGATCACCGGAGCAAGTGATCGACGGCTACAAGTACTTCGGTTATGTGCCCGACGACGACCAGTCAGACGCCGACATGGCGCGCAAACACACCGCAGTGTTTCTGAAAGTCCTTGAGGGGGAGGGATTCGCGCAGCCGAATCCGCGGCCGATGTTCCCGAACCCGCCAGGCCTGCTACGCGTCGAACCTCATTCGGAGGGGCTGCGCGATCGCATCTGGTGGGGGGCCGGATCGCGCGCGACTGCGGAGTGGACGGCGCAGCAGGGCATGAATCTAATGTCATCGACTCTCCTCACCGAAGACACCGGCGTGCCGTTCCATCGTTTGCAGGCCGAACAGATCCAAATGTTCCGCGACGAATGGGCCAAGCAGGGATTTGCTCGCGAACCGCGAGTCTCGGTGAGCCGCAGCATATTCCCGCTGCTCGACGACATGGACCGCGCGTACTTCGGTGGACGCGGCGACTATCAGGACCAGGTCGGCCACATCGACGGCAGCAATGCGCGGTTCGGCCGGTCGTACGCCGATGAACCGGACAAGCTCATCGAGCAACTGCGTGAAGACGAGGCGATCGCGGCGGCGGACACTCTCCTCCTGACCGTGCCGAACCAGCTGGGCGTTGACTACAACGCGCATGTGATCGAAGGGATACTTCAGCACGTCGCACCCGGCCTGGGGTGGCGCTGAGCTCCGTGTGAAATGTCGCGTACGCTTGCTCCCGCGCGGCAAAGCACGCCGCCGCAGTTGGGGAGGACTGAAAAGTGAAGACCAGCATGCGAATCGCCGTAGTCGCGGCGGCGGCCGCGACCGCGGTGTCCGGGATCGCGACAGCCGTCGCCCCGGCGGCCGACGCGAAGACACGCAGATCTGAAGTCGTGAAGTTCCAACTCGATCCGGTGTCGACGAGACTCGTCGCATCCGACCCGGTGCAAGCCGCAGTGTCGTTGGCGCGCTCGCCCGGCGGCAGCATCGTCGGTGGGGACGCCTGGTTCGCGATGCTGACGGTCAGCGATATGGGGGACACCATTCGTCAGACGAAAGGGCCGCAGCCGTGTCTCGAAGGCACCTTTGAGATATGGGCGACCGACGGCGGGCGCGGTGCAACCTGGACTGTGGACCCCTCATGCGCTCGCGTGGTTCCCGAGTTCACTCGCGTGATCCGAACGGCGGAGTACGGCCCGGACGGAGCCCCGGTCGGCCCGGTCCGCGAGCGTCCGGTCGCCGGGTGAAGCTCGGTATCCTGAGTTCATGACGGTTACGCTGCGCGCGCAAGAAGTGTCGGACGCCGAGTTCCTGCATTCGCTGTTCAGCGACCCGGAGGCGGCTCGTTACTGGTTCATCGAGCCGTATCTGACACGTGTCGACGTGCAGGCCCAGTTCGAGCGTCGCCGCGGCGACGCCACCGCGCGGCGCTTTGTCATCAGCGACGACGGCGCGGACGTCGGGATCGTCGAACTCGTCGACATCTCGCCGCTGCATCGGACATGCGAGTTCCAGATCATCGTCGCGCCCGGCAACCAGGGGCGCGGGTATGCGCAGACCGGGACGCGACTGGTGTTGGACTACGCGTTCGGGACATTGAACCTGCACAAGGTACATTTGCTCGTCGACGTCGAGAACGCCGGCGCGATCCACGTCTACACCAAGGTCGGCTTCGAGGTGGAAGCGACGCTGCGCGAGGAGTTCTACGCGGGCGGTGCGTATCGGGACGCCGTGCGGATGGCGATCTTCGCGCGGGATTGGGACCGAGTCTGACCGCTAGTTCCCCGCTCAGCGTCACCATCGACCGCTGAGGCGATGCCGGTCCTGAGCGGGGAATATGACGTCATGGGCTCGTAACGATCCGAGCGCCGTTCTCGTCGACAATCAGCGCTTGGTCATCGTCGAGCGCGAGTAGCCTGAACCGTCCGCCGAATTCGGTGAATGTTCGCTCGATCACGGCGGGCGGATACGCGGGCAGCATTCCACCCGCGTGCGGAATCGGCACCTCCGCGATCCAACCGAAGCCTGCAGTGGTTTTCAAACCGGGCGCTTCGGCCGGGTCGTCGAGTAAGCCTGCGGGTTCGATATTGGGCCCGGCGATCACCGCACCTGCGCTGAGCCCAATGTAGGGGAGTCCGGCGCGGACCTGCTCGTCGAGGATTTGGGCCGTGCCGGATTCGATGAGTTCGTGCCAGATAGCGAACGTGTTGCCGCCGCCGACGTAGACCGCATCGACCTCGTCCGGCGAAGCCACGAAGTCGACCACTCGAAAACCTCTGTCGACCAGAAGTTCTCGACCGGCCCCGGTCACGTGGCCGATCGTCACGTCTCGAGCGGGCCGCCCGAGTGAATCGTCGACGAAACGGCCGAGGGGCCCGTCGCCGAGGGACAGCAGAAGCAGAGGCACGGGAGTGAAGCTACACGTCTCCGCGCCGAAGCATCCGGCCGTGTGCGTTCTCGAAGTCGACCTTCTCGCCGCGCAGCCACGTACTCCTGACGACGCCCGCAAGCGCGCGTCCGTCGTACGGGCTGATCGGGTTCTTATGGTGCAGCTTGTGCACGTCGACGACCTGCGCGGCCTCGGGTTCGAAGATCGCGAAGTCGGCGTCGCATCCGAGTGCGATCTTGCCCTTGCGGGTCAGGCCGGCGAGTGCAGCGGGTTTGGCCGACATCCACTCGAGGACCTGCGGAAGCTCGATGCCGCGCCGCTTCGCCTCAGTCCAGATCAGGGACAGGCCCAGTTGCAGTGATGCGACACCGCCCCATGCGACGCCGAAGTCGCCGTTCTCGACGTCCTTCAGGTCGACCGTCGATGGCGAGTGGTCGGAGACGATGCAGTCGATGGTGCCGTCGAGCAGGCCTTGCCACAGCAGCTCGCGGTTCGACGCTTCGCGGATCGGCGGGCAGCATTTGAACGCGGTCGCGCCGTTCGGGATCTCTTCGGCGAGCAGCGTCAGGTAGTGCGGGCAGGTCTCGACGGTGATCTTGACGCCGTCGCGTCGCGCAGTCGCGATCATCGGCAGTGCGTCCGACGACGACAGGTGCAGGATGTGGGCGCGGGCACCGGTCCAGCGGGCCCGCTCGATCACCTCGGCGATCGCTACGTTCTCGGCGCCGCGTGGGCGTGACGCGAGGAACTGCGAGTACTGATTTCCTTCGGCGGTCGGCGCGTGATCGATGGCGCGCGAGTCCTCGGCGTGGACGATCATCAGCGAATCGAACCCGGCGAGCACAGCCATGTCCTTCTCCATCTCGTCGGCTTCGAGATGGGGGAACTCGTCGACGCCCGAATGCAGGAGGAAGCATTTGAAACCGAAGACGCCCTCGTCGTGCAGACCGCGGAGGTCATCGGTGTTGCCGGGGACGGCGCCGCCCCAGAATCCGACGTCGATGTGGGTCTTACCGGCTGCCGCCGCACGCTTCGCGTTGAGTGCGTCGACATTCACTGTCGGTGGGATCGAATTGAGCGGCATGTCGATGAGGGTGGTCACCCCGCCTGCGGCGGCGGCGCGAGTCGCCGAGTCGAACCCCTCCCACTCGGTGCGACCAGGCTCATTCACGTGGACGTGTGTGTCGACAAGTCCGGGGATCATCACTTGATCATCGGTGAGTTCGACGATCTCGGCGCCACTCAGGCCGCTGCCGAGCGGTTCGATGGCAACGACGCGGCCGTCACGGATGCCGATCTCGCGGGGGACAACGCCTGCTGTGGTGAGCGTGCGCTTACCACGGACGACCACGTCGAAGGATTGCTGATTCGACTGCTCAGGGTTGTCGGTGCTCATCCAGGTGGCTCCTTAACAAGAACGTAATTTCTCATCGTGGAATAGAAACTCTACTTACTGGAAGATCATAGTTGTGAGCACAGACACCGTCAATCGGGCCATGGGCTTGACAGGCGGCGCCTGCATGAGCGTTACTAATCAAACTTGTGGAATAGAGTTTCCGCAGGGTGGAATATCAGCGGAGGCGTTGGCGCCGCCGCTCCGACCTTGACAGGCGTATCCATGACCACTGAGTCCACCGGGCTGATCGACGACCCCAGCCGCGACGAGGCGCCCGCCCCTGCCGCCGACGTGAGTCCGTCGCTGTACAACGCCGAACTCGCGCCGACCAAGCGCGAGGGCCGACGTTGGGGCACGTACAACATCTTCACCCTGTGGGCGAACGACGTCCACAGCCTCGGCAACTACTCGTTCGCGATCGGGCTGTTCGCCCTCGGGCTGGGCGGGTGGCAGATATTGCTGGCGCTGGCTCTCGGCGGCGTCTTCTTATTCCTCCTGCTGAACTTGTCCGGCTTCATGGGAGAGAAGACGGGTGTTCCGTTCCCGGTGATGAGCCGCATCTCGTTCGGCACCCGAGGCGCGCAAGTTCCCGCGCTGATCCGTGGCGCCGTCGCCATCGCATGGTTCGGCATCCAGACCTATTTGGCCTCGGTTGTCCTCCGGATCATGATCGTCGCGCTCGTTCCGTCCGCGGACACGTTGGACGCCAACGATTTCCTCGGTCTGTCGACACTCGGCTGGATCGCGTTCCTTGCCCTGTGGGTGATCCAGGTGGTCATCGTCAGCTACGGCATGGAGATGATTCGCAAGTACGAGGCGTTCGCCGGACCGGTCATCCTCATCACCATGATCGCGCTAGCCGTGTGGATGCTCAGCAACGCCGACTGGACCATCGCCTGGACGACTCCTGACTCGATCACCGGTGGCGACATGTGGCTCAAGATCGTCGGCGGTGCGAGCCTGTGGGTGGCGATCTACGGCACCTTCGTCCTCAACTTCTGCGACTTCACCCGCAATGCGACGTCGAAACGGTCCATCGTGCGCGGCAACTTCTGGGGCATTCCGCTCAACATGCTCGTGTTCGGCGGCATTGTGATCACGCTCGCCGGAGCGCAGTTCCGTATCGACGGACAGGTGATCGAGTCGCCCTCCGACATCGTCCGGACCGTGCCCAACACGCTGCTGCTGGTGCTTGCCTGCCTGGCACTGTTGATCCTGACTGTCGCTGTCAACATGATGGCGAACTTTGTGGCTCCGATCTACGCCCTCAACAATCTCCTCCCGAAGCATCTTGACTTCCGTCGCGCCGCGCTCGTCTCGGCCGTCATCGGCCTGGTGATCTTGCCGTGGAACCTCTACAACTCGCCGGCGGTCATCGAATACTTCCTCGGCGGACTCGGTGCCGTCCTCGGCCCGCTGTTCGGGATCGTGATGGCCGACTACTGGCTGGTGCGACGCGCCAAGATTAACGTTCCCGCGCTGTTCACGACCGACGAAAACGGTGAGTACGCGTATCTGCAGGGCGTGAATCCGCGCGCGATCGTGGCCCTCCTTATCACCGCCACAGTCGCACTCCTCATGGCATTCGTGCCCGCCCTCGACGTGGTCGCCGACTTCTCGTGGTTCATCGGCGCAGGTCTCGGTGCGATCGTGTACCTCGTCATCGCCGACCGCAAGGGATCGTTCAACGATGTGTCCGGCGAGGCGATCGCCGTCGCGAGTGCCCACTAGCGTCAAATATCGGTCGCGGAGTCGAGACCACCCCATCTACCAGAAGGACCTCACATGCGAATCCTCGTCGCCAATGTGAACACCACCGCGTCAATGACGGATGCGATCGCCGAGTCGGCGCGCGGCGTCGCGTCGCCGGGAACCGAGATCGTCGGCATCACGCCGCGATTCGGCGCCGATTCGTGCGAGGGAAACTTCGAGAGCTACCTCGCGGCGATCGCGGTGATGGACGCGATCACGTCGTATTCGGAGCCGTTCGACGCGGTGATCCAAGCCGGGTACGGCGAGCACGGCAGGGAGGGGCTTCAGGAACTGCTCGACGTCCCGGTGGTTGACATCACCGAGGCTGCGGCGTCGACGGCAATGTACCTCGGTCACAAATATTCGGTCGTCACCACGCTCGATCGCACTGTTCCGCTCATCGAAGACCGTCTCAAACTGGCGGGGCTCGACGCGCGATGCGCATCAGTCCGGGCGTCGGGGCTCGGGGTGCTGGAATTGGAGTCTGAACCAGATCGGGCAGTCGAAGCGATCGTCGCGCAGTCGCGCGCAGCTGTCGAGGACGACCACGCCGAAGTGATCTGCCTGGGCTGCGGCGGCATGGCTGAACTCGAGGAGAAGGTGACGGCCGCGACCGGTGTCCCTATTGTCGACGGCGTCCGCGCGGCCGTCACCATTGCCGAAGGCCTCGTCCGAATGGGGCTGTCGACGTCCAAGGTGCGCACGTATGCGACTCCACGTGAGAAGAAGGTCATCGGCTGGCCGTTTCAGCTGTAGCCGACTTCCGCATGGCCGGACGGAACCGGGCGTCGCCTCCCAGGCGCCCGGTTCCGTCGTGTCGGCTGGCCGTCGATACGTGGTCAGAGCATGATCTGGCGGTTGACGTCCTTGTACAGAAGGTAGCGGAAGTTGGACGGGCCGCCGGCGTAGCAGGCCTGCGGGCAGAAGGCGCGCAGCGAGAGGAAGTCGCCTTCCTGGACTTCGACCCAGTCGCCGTTGAGGTGGTACACGGCCTTGCCTTCGAGCATCAGCAGACCGTGCTCCATCACGTGGGTCTCGGCGAACGGAATGGTCGCGCCGGGTTCGAACGTGACGACGTTGACGTGCATGTCGTATGCGAGATCCTGCGGGTCGAGCATGCGCGTGGTGCGCCACTTGCCGTCGGTGCCCGGCATCGACGACGGTTCGATGTCCCGCTCGTTGCCGAACTTGATCGACGGCGCATGCCCGGCGATCGACTCGTAGCGTTTGCGGATCCACACGAACGTGGCATCGGCATCGCCGTCGTTGCGGGCCGACCAATCGGTCCCGGCCGGGAGGTAGGCGAACCCGCCTTCGGTCAACGTCTGTGACTGCTCTGCAGCGTCGACGGTGAGCGCACCGGAGGTGACGAACAGGAAGCCCTCGACTTCGGGTTGCGGTTCGGGGCGTTGTGCTCCGCCGCCGGGCTTGACCTCGACGATCGCCTGGAAATAGGTGGTCGCACCGCCGGCGACGGGACGATTGATGATCCACGTGCGCGTGTCGGTCCACTCGGGGAGCACGGACGTGACGATGTCGGAGAGCACGCCGCGCGGGATCACCGTGTAGGCCTCGGTGACGATCGCGCGATCGGTCAGCAGATCGGTCTGCGGGGGCAGCCCGCCTCGGGGCGTGTAATACGAGGCTGTGGTCACTGGTCACTCCTGGTAGTGCGGCCGAGCGCGATGTCGCGCGCGGTTGTCATGGGCAGATCGATGGCTGTTTCGATCTCGTCGACGGTGAGGGCACCGCAGATGTTGCCTCGGCGGATCACGTTGGCGAGTGCGCGGGCGGTGGCGGGCTCGTCCATCACGGTGGAATCGAGCTTGTGGACGTAGTTGCGCAGGCGTGCCGCGGCGGGCGCGAAGGCGCCGCGGTAGAACGCGTAGGTCGCGAGGTAGCGGGTCACCAGTTGGGCGGGGTGCATATCCCACCCCTGGTAGATGCCACGCTCGAGATGCCGTCGGACGAGACGTGCATGCAGCCGCCAGGCCGCAGCGACATTGTCGCGGTCGCCGATCGGCAGAATGTTGGTCGATCCGTCGGACAGGTGGACGCCGGTCCCGGCCACCGCGAGCTGCATGACGTTCTTCGCGTGGTCGGCGGCCGGATGCTCCATCGACTGGTGGGCGGCGGCGATACCGAGGGAAGCCGAATAGTCGTACGTGCCGTAGTGCAGGGAACTGACCCGGCCGTGTCCTGCGTGGATGAACTGGGCGACGGGGGCGCGGCCGTCCGTGTCGAGGATCGCCTGTGGTGTCTCGACCTGGACTTCGAAGCGGATTCGGCCCGGCGGCAGACCATTCGCGGCTTCGAGGGCTTCGGCGATGGTGACCATCGCTTGAACCTGGTCGACGGAAGTGACCTTGGGCAGCGTGAGGGTAAGTCCGTCGGGGAGTCCGCCGGATTCGACCAGGCCACTGACGAACATGTCGAGGGTGCGGATCCCGCGTGCGCGAGTGCTGGCCTCGAAGCATTTGAAACGCGTGCCGACGAACGGCGTCGACGTGCCCGCGTCAATCGCGGTGCGCAGTGCGGCGATCGCCTTCTCGACGTCGTCGTCTTCGGTCGCGTCGCGGAACGTCCCGTAGCCGTCTTCGAAGTCGATGCGGAGGTCCTCGATCGGCTCGGAGCTCAGCTTCGCGGAGACCAGCGCGGCGAGTGTGTCCGCGGCGCAGTCGGTTCCGGATGTCGCGCCGACGAGCGAGGCGACTTCGTCGAGGCCACCCGCGGCGCGCGCGGCCTCGAGTGCCTGCGAACCCCAGTCGGCGGGCGTCGTCGCGGCGTACCGGTCGCCACTGACGTAGACGGTGTGGACGGGCTGGCGCCGCCCGTCGTCGCCGGGATAGTCGGTCGCCAAGGTCGCGTCGGCGGACATCAATCGGCGGTCGATGTCGGCGAGTACCGAATCGTCGAGGTGTCGTGTCACAGGTGGCTCCTCACCGTCGCGGGAAGATTCCACGGAACAGTAATTCCGCATCGTGGAGTTTAGTACGAAGGCGTGTGAAAGTACAGAAAAGGGTTCACGCGTCGGCCTCTGGACTTCCGTATTGCGGAAAGATTCCTGGACCTGTTGAATGGAATGGAATCATAACGGGCGGGAGTGGATCGTATGGCGGACAAACCGTCGGGCGGCGTGCAGTCGGTGGAGCGCGCCTTCGAACTGATGGAACTCATCGGACGCGCAGGGGGAGAGTGTTCGCTGACCGAGTTGTCGGCCGAGTCGCCCCTGCCGCCTCCGACGATCCACCGGCTCCTGCGCACCTTGGTCGGCATCGGATACGTCCGACAGTTGTCGAATCGGCGCTACGCGTTGGGGCCGCGGCTGATCCGTCTCGGTGAGGTGGCCAACCGGCAGTTGGGCGCCGTTGCGGGCCCAGTGTTGCAGTCGCTGGTCGACGAACTGTCGGAGACTGCGAGCCTTGCCGTGCTCGACGGCGACATGGTGATCTACACCGGGCAGGTCCCGTCGCTGCACACGATGCGCACGAACAACGAGATCGGCCGTCGCGTCGGTCTGCACACGTCCGGTGTTGGGAAGGCCGTGCTCGCCGAATTGGACGACGCGCGGATCCTCAAGCTCGTCACCCAGTCTGGTCTGCCCGCGCCGACCGAGTACAGCGCGTCGACGCTGTCGGCAGTCTTCGCGAACGTCGAGCGTGTTCGCGCCGACGGTTACGCTGTCGACGATCAGGAACTCGAGGTCGGTGTTCGGTGCGTCGCGATGGCGGTACCGGGTGCCCCGACCCCGATGGCGATCGGCATATCCGGGCCGTCGGCGCGCGTGAACAAGGACCTGATCGGCCGCGCCGTACCCGCATTGAAAAAGGCGACGGACGTCATTTCGGAAGCACTGATCGGCGCGCGCGAAGAGTAAGGGCGACGACGCCGCATCCGTCCCGTTCTGCACCGTCTGACAGTCAGTTCTTGATCTCGGCGTACCGGTCGAGTGCATCGAGACGTTCGGTCGCGTGGTCGACGATGGGAGCGGGATAGTCGTCGGGTCTCCCGTTCCGAAGGCGGTGGACTCCTCGACCGGAGACGCCCCTCAGTTCGGGGACCCACCGGCGCACATAGTCGCCGTCTGGGTCGAACTTCTCGCCTTGGAGAGCCGGGTTGAACACCCGGAAGTACGGTGCGGCGTCGGTGCCCGATCCGGCCACCCACTGCCACCCGTGCTGATTGGACGCGAGGTCGCCGTCGATCAGGTGGTCCATGAAGTGGCGAGCGCCCCACTGCCACGGCAGATGTAGATCCTTCGTGAGGAACGACGCGACGATCATCCGCACCCGGTTGTGCATCCACCCTTCGGCGGCGAGTTGACGCATGCCTGCGTCGACGATCGGGTAGCCGGTGCGCCCGTCGCACCACGCGCGGAACGCGGCCTGAGCTTCTGGGCCCGAATCGTGGGGCAGACGCGCGAACCGCTCGTCGAAGTCCTGGTACGCCGTGTCGGGTCGGTGGTACATGACGTCGGCGTAGAAGTCTCGCCAGCACAGTTCGCTGCGAAACGTGGATGCGCCGACGTCCGACCTGCCCCGCAGATCGCGTAACAGGGTTCGCGGATGGAGACAGCCGACCTTCAGATACGCGGACAGTCGGCTGGTGCGATCGAGGTCCGGTCGATCGCGGTCGGTGTCGTACTCGTCGAGTGACTGCGCCATGATCGCGCGCCACCGGACGAGCGCCGCATTCTCGCCCGGCAATGCGAGAGGCTCTGCGGTCGGCGTGGGCAGCCGGATGCGATCGCCGACCTCCGACGGGTCGAGCCAGGTCACCGTGTTGGCGTCGGTGGGTGCGGGTGCATGCCAGCCGTGCTCATGCCAGGCTCGCTGGAACGGGCCGAACACGCGATACTCGCTGCCGTCCGACTTGCGTACCCGACCGGGAGCGACGGCGTACGGCGAGCCCGTACGAACCAATGGTGTCTGCCCCAGAGCTGTCGCGACACGATCGTCGCGGCGTGCGCCGTATGGGGAGAAGTCGGCGGAGATGTGTACCGAGCCTGCGCCGAGCCGATCGACGAGTGACGGCAGCACGACGGCCGGGTCGCCGTCGACGACGATTAGCCGCTTTCCGAGCGCACGATCATGCTCGGCCAGACACGCGAGGAAGAAGTCGGTGCGGGGGCCGGGTCGCGCGACGCGGCTGTCCAGCACGAACACAGCTGCCACGCTGTCGGCGTCGGCTGCCGCAGCCGTCAAGGTCGGCAGATCGTGCACACGCAGGTCGCGGCGAAACCACACAATGGCCGGACTCGTCTGATGATTGATCTGCAGCTCCTGTCCATCGGACGAACGATTCGACACCGGATGCATCGGCCGGTTGCCTCCGCAACAGTAGTCGCCGTCACTCAGCCCTGCGGAGGGAACGGCGGCCGCTGCCGGCCGATCTGCGTCTGAAAGAACGCGCCCGACGGAGGTGGGGGCGTGGGCGACGGGGGAGCGAGGTTGCGGTGGCGCGTGCTGGAGCCGAACGAAGGGTGCGACTAATCTGTCATTGCGTTCGACCCGGTCAGGGGGTGTCGCTCACACGTTTGCGGTGGCAGGGTCGAAGTATGGACACATCAGAATCTGTAACCGAGATACGGTGGCGTGAGACTTCCGACGGCCTCATCGCCACTTTCGCAACCGGCTCGATGGTTCGCGGCCTCGACTTCGTGACCCGCGTCGTCGCCGCGGCGGAAGCCGCTAACCACCACCCGGACATCGACTTCCGGTATCCCGAGGTCCGGCTGACCCTCATCACCCACGACGCCGAGAACGCCGTCACCGACAAGGATCACGCGCTGGCACGCGAGATATCCGGGATCGCCGGGGAGATGACGATCGACTAGCGACCGAGCACAGCTGCGCGGTTGGCGCTACACGATCTGAGTCTCGTCGGCGCCGCCGACCTGCTGACCCGAGCTGGCGACGAACCTGTGCAGGGGTCAGTGGTCGCGGATTCACATTCCGCAAATCCGACCGAAAAGCCAAGGAACCCAAGGGCTTCCGCCCCCTTAGATTTTGAGATTTGATTCGGTCGTCAAAGAATCACAACTTTTCGCGTTCAAGTTGAGCACCGTGAGCGTGCGTCGGCCCAGTCGACGACTCTGGCGACGCGAGTGAGGTACGACGTCCCCTCGACAGTTCGGTACAGACTTGGGACGAACGTCGGCCAACCCCAACTACGATTCACACCATGACTGACGCCGATGCCGATCAGGCAGCTCCCGCCGAATCCTCCGAGCACGACGAACGCCGCGCCGCGCTGCGGTCCTGGAAACTGTGGCTCGCGCCGGTGATCGCTGTGGTGATCGCGATGGGCGCGATGGCAGGACTGTACCTGAGCAGCATCCTCGACCCCGTTAAGAATCTGAGTTCGTTCCCGATCGCCGTCGTCAACGAAGATCAAGGCGCTACCGGTCCGACCGGACACCAGAACCTCGGCGACACGATGCAAGCGACCATCGAGAAGCAGGTAGACCCTGACAAGGTATCGCTGGAGCGCCTCAGCTGGGCGGATGCGCAGGAAAAGATGCGCGACGGCGACACGTACGGCACCATCCGCGTGCCAGCCGACTTCACCGCTAAGACAATGGCGCTCGCCGAAGGGGCAGTGACCCCCGCACCGGTCGAACGCCCACAGATCATCGTCTACGCGAATCCAAGGTCTGGCACGATGGGCAGCTCACTCGTTACCGCATTGAGCAAAGAAGCGCTCGCTGAGATGAACAAACAGATCGGCGACCAGTTGACGGCAGCAGTCACCAAACAGGTTTCCGCGATGACCCCGCCGCCCACCATCAGCGGCGCTGCCGCGACCATCCTCGCGGCGCCGATCGACATCGTGTCGACGAACTTCGAAGCGCTGCCGTCCGGAACCGGAATGGGACTGTCGGCCTTCTACTTCGCGCTCCTCGTCCTCCTCGCAGGATTCACCGGTGCGATGCTGATCAACTCGCTCGTCGACTCGAGCCTCGGCTACACCGCGTCGGAGATCGGCCCGCGGGTCATCGTGCGTAAGTCACTCGACCTCACCAGAACGTCGGTGCTACTCATCAAATGGTCGATCATGGTCGTCGCGAGCCTCGTCGTGTCGGGTGTGTACGTCGGGATAGCCGCGGCTCTCGACATGCCGATCGACCATGGTTGGGCACTGTGGGCCTACAGCGCACTCGCGGCGTCGGCCGTCGGCATCACGGCGATGGCAGTGATCTCGGCCTTCGGCACCATCGGCCTCCTGATCAACATGTTCTTGTTCATCTTCCTTGGCCTGCCGTCCGCCGGAGCGACGACGCCCATCCAAGCGGCGCCAGGGTTCTTCGCTTGGCTGGCGTCGTTCGAGCCGCTGCACCAGGTGTACGAAGCGATCCGCGCGATCCTCTACTTCGATGCCCGCGGCAGCGCGGGCCTCACCCACGGCCTGATCATGACCGTCGTCGGCCTCGCCATCGGCGTGGCGCTCGGGCTCGGCGTCAACTGGTACTACGACCACAAGGGCCTCTCCCGTGCCACCGTCGCCGAACTGGGGCAGTGAGCCTAGGCGTTACCGGAGTGGCCGGATCAGGTTAGTGTCGCGGTTGTCAGTCCGCGCGGGTGGCGGTGATACCTCCGTCGACCGCGATCGTTGCGCCATGCACGTACGCCGCCTGGTCTGAGGCCAGCCACGCGACCGCGGACGCGATGTCGTCGGGGGTGCCCGGCCGGCCAGCGGGCAGGTTCTGGGTAATACGGCGAACGACGTCGTCGGAGTCGTCGTTGATCGGGGTGCGCGTGGCGCCTGGCGCGACGGTGTTGACGCGCACTCCGTGCTGCCCGAACTCTGCAGCCCAACTGCGAGCGAGCTGCGCTTGCGCTGCCTTCGACGCGGAGTAGAGGCCAACGTACGCGTGACCGACCTCCGCCATCCACGAGCCCACCACGATGATCACGCCCCGACGTTGCGCGGTCATCATGGGCGCCAGTGCGGCGGTGAGGACGTGCGGGGCACGGATGTTGACCGACAGCGTCTCCTCTAAGTCGGCATCGGTCAGGGCGAGCGTGTTCACTGCGGGGCACACCGCAGCGTTGTGGACCAGCAGGTCGATAGTGCCTTCTGCGGCGTCCGTGGCGTCCCTGGCGAAGTCGCGCAGCGTGTCCGGGGCGGCGGTGAGATCCGAAGCGATGAACAGGGCGTCGCCGCCCCTGTCGCGGATCCTCGTCACTACGGCGTCGCCGCGCGCGGTGTCGCGGCCGGTGACGACGACCCGCGCGCCTTCGGCGGCGAGACGGTGGGCGGTGGCGGCGCCGATGCCGCTGGTGGATCCGGTGACGAGTGCCGTGCGGCCGGTGAGTGTCTGGGTCATGTGGCCAGCCAATACCGGATCCGGACAGGGGACCAGTGCGAGCGCTGCCTGGTCACGATACGACCAGGAAGGCTCACTGAATGGCCAGGACGACATCGGAGACGGTCGTTATGCTGGGGAGCGTGCCAGCAGATCGTGCCGCCCTTGGAGCGTTCTTGCGTTCGAGACGGGACCGACTGACCCCTGCGCAGGCTGGGATCCAGCCGTTTCCCGGACCGCGACGGGTTCCCGGACTACGCCGGGAGGAGTTGGCCGTGCTCGCGGGACTCAGCCCAGACCACTACAGCCGCATCGAGCAGGGGCGACAGCCTACGATCAGCGAGGACGTCGTGGACGCGCTGTCGCGTGCCCTCGGCCTCGACGGCATCGAGCGTGAGCACTTCCGTGACCTCGCCGCCCCGGTCAGACGTGCCGTTCGCGACGACAGTGCGCCGCAGCAGGCAGACCCCGGCCTGCTGCGCGTGATGGACAGCCTCGAAGTGCCGGTACTGCTACTCGGCCGCCGTGGCGTGGTCTTGGCCCGCAATGCGCTCCTCGCCGCTGTCCTCGGGGCCCCGATGGAGCCCGGATCGTCGTTTCTGAGTTGGCTTTTCCTCGATGCGCTCGCCCGCGAACGCATCGTGAATTGGGCTGACTTCGCTGCCGCGGCTGTCGGCGCGATGCGATACGAGCTCGGCCGACATCCCGGCGACCGTCGCCTCGCCGCGCTGGTCGCCGAGGTCCGTTCCGCCGATCCTGACGTGGCGCGCTGGTGGGATGACCACGGCGTCACTGACCGCACGTCGGTGGGGAAACGGATCGCGCACCCAGTCGCCGGGCCGCTGGAGTTCGGGATCGAGTCGATCGGGAAGCCCCACGACCCGGAGCAGCGCCTGATTGTCTACACCGTCGAACCGGACTCGACCACCGCGCGGAACCTTCCGCTACTCGCAGCGTGGGAAGCGGTCACCTGATCGTCGCGCCAACAAATGCGGCGCAGCGACCACGCGGGCGAGGTGCGGCGGGGAAACTCAGCCGAGGAAGTGAGTGGAGTCGGCGGTGAGGTCGAGGAGCCATTGGGGGAAGACGCCCAACAACAGCGTCAGACCGGCGCTGATCGCGATCGGGACGGTCGTCAGCGGGCTCGGGGTCAGCACTATCGGGGCGTCGTCGGGCGGGTCGGCGAAGAACATTGTGACGATCACGCGGACGTAGAAGTAGGCGGCGATCGCGCTGCACAGGACGCCGACGATCACCAACGGCCACGAACCCGCATCGCCCGCTGCGGAGAACACCGCGAACTTGGCGATGAAACCGCCGGTCAACGGGATACCCGCGAACGACAGCAGCAACAGCGACATCATCGCGCCCACCAGCGGATGCTGTCGGCCGAGCCCGGCCCACGCCGACAAGTCCGACTCCTCCCGGCCCGCCGCGTCCCGCACCACCGCGAGCAGAGCGAACCCGCCGAACGCCGACACCGCGTACACAGCGACGTAGAACAGTGTCGCGCCGACCGCGTCCGAGGTGATCGTGACCGCGCCGACCAGGGCGAACCCCACATGGCTGACCGACGAATAGGCGAGCATTCGCTTCAGATCGTTTTGCGTCACCGCCATGACCGTCGCGATCACCATCGTCGCGATAGTCACCGTCCACAACGCCGGACGCGCCACATCCGCGAGATCGGGGAATCCGACGTGCAGGACTCGGAGCAGGGCACCGAACGCCGCAGCCTTCGTCGCTGATGCCATCAACGACGTGACCGGTGTCGGCGCACCCTGGTAGACGTCAGGCACCCACGAGCCGAACGGGACCGCGCCGACCTTGAACAACAGACCGACGGCGATCAGGCACAACGCGATGACGCCGAACGTTCGTTCGTCATCAGCGAACAGGGTGGCGCCGATGTCGCGCAGCGCGAGGGAACCGCTCGCGCCGTAGGCGAACGCCGCGCCGAACAAGAAGATCGCCGACGAGAACGCCCCCAACAGGAAGTATTTGAGCGACGCCTCCTGAGACAACAACCGCCGGCGCCGCGCCAACCCGCACAGCACGTACAACGGCAGGGACAAGACTTCCAGCGCGATGAACATGGTCAGTAGATCTCCGCACGACCCGAACAGCATCATGCCGCCGACCGCGAACAACGTCAGCGGATACACCTCAGTCGTCAAGAATCCTGCGCGGCCCGCGGCGAGTTCGTCAGCCGAACCGGGCACCGTCGCACCCGACGGGGTGAACGCATCGGCCGCCAAATCGGCATCGTCGGCGCCGGGCACCTCGTCCGGGCCGCCGCCGACCGCGATTCGTTCGCCCGCGGCGGTACGCACCTCCACCGACGCCCACACCTGGTCGAGCCGTCGTTCGCCCATGAACGCGACCGCACCGAGCGCCACGACCAGCACCACCGCCTGCACGAACAGACCCGGGCCGTCGATCAGGACCGCTCCGCTCATCACCGAGCGGGCGGCAGCCGAATCACCGGACGCGGTGGCGGCGACGAAACCGAGCGCGACCATTGCCGCGACGAGTCCCACGCACGTGAGCGCCAACTGCGCCCGGTAGCGGGCACGCGACGACACGAACGCCTCCACCAGGACGCTGACCACGGCGACACCGAACACGATGAGCATCGGGGAGAGCCGATAATAGTCGATGCTCGGGGTATTGAGCGCGACGACGTCGACGGCTGCAATCATCGGTCACCTCCGTGCACGGTCGAGACACTGACGTCGACGGTCGGATTCACGAAGTCCAGGATCAACCGCGGATAGAAGCCGAGCACGACGAGCGCGACGATCAACGGCACCACGACCACCTTCTCCCGGACTCCCAGATCGGTGATCGGCGACGCCGATTCCCGTACCGGGCCACCCATCATCCGTTGGTAGGTCCACAAGATGTAGACCGCCGACAGGACGAGCGCGACCGACGCGATGATCCCGGCGACCGGGTAGCGCGTGAACGCTCCGATCAGTACCAGGAACTCGCTGACGAACGGTCCGAGACCCGGTAGCGACAACGTGGCGAGCCCGGCGACAAGGAACGTCCCGGCAAGGACGGGCGCGATCTTCTGCACACCCCCGTAGTCGGCGATCAAGGAACTGCCGCGTCTGCTGACGAGGAATCCGGCGATCAGGAACAGTGCCGCCGTCGACACCCCGTGGTTCACCATGTAAAGCGCCGACCCGCTCTGGCCCTGTGCCGTCAACGCGAAGACGCCCAGGACGATGAACCCGAAATGCGAGATCGACGTGTACGCGATCAACCGCATCACGTCGCGCTGCCCGATCGCCATCACCGCGCCATAGACGATGCTGATCACGGCGAGTGTGCACAACAGCGGCGCGAACGTCGACGACGCGTCCGGGAACAGGCCGACACAGAACCGCAGCATCGCGAAGGTGCCGACCTTGTCCATCACCGCCATCATCATCACGGCGGCGGCCGGCGTCGTCGACACCGCGGCGTTCGGCAGCCACGTGTGCAACGGCCACAACGGCGCCTTCACCGCGAACGCGAACACGAACCCGCCGAACAGCAGATTCTGCGTCGTCGCCGACATGTCGAGCGAGCCGTCGGCGATCCCCTGCGAGATCGCGATGAAGTCGAAATCGCCTGCCACTACGAACAATCCGATCACCGCGGCCAACATCACAAGGCCGCCGAGCAGGTTGTAGAGCAGGAACGTGACCGCAGCGCGTGAACGGGCGGGACGCACACCCGGACCGTTCGGACCGAAACCGCCGATCAAGAAATACATCGGGACGAGCATTGCCTCGAAGAAAATGTAGAACAGCAGCACATCCGTTGCGACGAAACTCATCAACACCATCGCCTCGACCGCCAGGAGTAGCGCGACATAGATGTGGACGGACTTTCCGCGCTTCACGCCGTCGACCCGATCGGCGTCACGCCACCCGGCGATCAACAGGAGCGGAGTGAGTGCCACCGTCAACAGGATCAACGAGAGACCCAGGCCGTCGAGGGCGAGCGAATAGCGCGCGCCGAACTCCGGAATCCAACTCACGTCCTCGACCAACTGGAAGCGGTCACCGCCCGAGTCGAAACGGAACGCGACGATCACCGCCCACACCAACACGATCAACGACGCGCCGACACCCGTCGTCTTCGCCTGTACCGCGCGGTCGGCAGGCAGAAACATGACGACCGCCGATGCTACGGCGGGCAGGAGCCACAACACGGTGAGCCAGGGCATCGTCACAGGACGTTCACCACCAATGTGAGAGCGGCGATCACCACGGTCCCCGCCAGCATCGACATCGCATACGACCGCACGAACCCGTTCTGCGCCCGTCTGGTCACCTCCGACGCCTCGGTCACCGCGGCGCCGATACCGGACGGGACAGCGCCGAGACCGTGATCTTCGACGATGACCAGGGCGGACGTCGCGGCAGCGCCCGGACCGGCGATTACCTTCTCGTTAAACGCGTCGCCGTACAGGTCCGCGCGTGCCGCCCGCGTCAGCGCGGACACGTCGTCGGGCGCCGACTCCGGGATGGGTGCCCGACCGTACTTCGCCCACGCGACCGCCGCGCCTGCGACGACGCACACCAGCACAATCACCGTGACCGCCCACGGCGGCATGCCGGCCTCGTGTTCGGGCACCTCGCCGACGACCGGTGCGAGCCAGTCCTTCAACGTCCCGCCGATCGCCAGGAGACCGCCGGCCGCGACCGATCCGACCGCCAACATGATCATCGGCACGGTCATCGAACTGCTCGACTCGTGCGGGTGCGGCTGCCCGCCGTCGATATCGGTTCGCCACCGTCGAGGTCCGAAGAACGTCATCACCACCACGCGCGTCATGTAGAACGCGGTGACCGACGCGCCGATGATCGTCGCGCCGCCGAGCACGACCCCACGGGCGCCGCCCTCGGCGAGTGCCGCCTCGATGATCCCGTCCTTGGAGAAGAAGCCGGAGAACGGCGGGATCCCGATGATCGCGAGATACCCGAGACCGAACGTAACGAAAGTGATCGGCATGACCCGCCACAGCCCGCCGAACCGCCGCATGTCGGTCTCGTCGTCCATCGCATGCATGATCGAACCAGCGCCGAGGAACAGTCCGGCCTTGAAGAACCCGTGCGTCAGCAGGTGCATGATCGCGAACGCGTAGCCGGCCGGCCCGAGTCCCGCCGCCAACACCATGTAGCCGATCTGACTCATCGTCGATGCCGCGAGCGCCTTCTTGATGTCGTCCTTCGCGCAGCCGACGATCGCACCGAACAGCAATGTCACCGCGCCGACCACGACCACAGCGGTCTGCGCGTTCGGCGCGAGATCGAACAGGGGTCCGGACCTGGTGATCAGGTAGACGCCTGCGGTGACCATCGTCGCCGCATGGATGAGTGCGGACACCGGGGTCGGGCCCTCCATCGCGTCACCCAGCCACGCCTGCAACGGCACTTGCGCCGACTTACCGCACGCCGCCAACAACAGCATGAAGCCGATACCGGTGACCGTCGCCTCGCTCGCCGACGACGCCTGCGCGAACACCTCGTCGAAGTTCACCGAACCGAACGTCGAGAACATCAGCATCATCGCGATCGCCAGACCCATGTCGCCGACCCGGTTCATCACGAACGCCTTCTTCGCCGCGGTCGCAGCCGACGGCTTGTACTGCCAGAAACCGATCAACAGGTACGACGCGACACCGACACCCTCCCACCCGAGATACACGCCGAGATAGTTGTTCGACAACACCAGCACCAGCATCGCCGCCACAAACAGATTCAAGTAGGCGAAGAAGCGGTAGCGTTCTGGGTCTTCCCGCATGTAGCCGATCGAATAGACGTGGATCAGCGACCCGACGACGGTGATCAGCAGTACGAAGCACATCGACAATTGGTCGAGACTCATCCCGAAATCGACTCGGAGCTCGCCGACCGGCACCCACGAGTACAGGTCGCTCGACGCAGCCTTGTTCGGGCCGTCTCGACCGATCATCGCGATCCACATGACGATCGCGAGCACCGCCGACACCGACACGAGAGTCGTCGTCAGCAGATGCGCCCACGCCCGTGTACGACGACCGGCGATCAACACCAGGGCGGCGCCCGCCGCGGGCAGGGTCGGAATCAACCAGAGCAGGTGACCGGTGAGCGACTGATCCATTCCGTCACCGCCTCAACAAGTTTGCGTCGTCCACCGAAGCGGAACGCCGGGTACGAAAGATCGTCATGATGATGGCCAGTCCGATCACCACTTCGGCCGCGGCCACCACCATCGTGAAGAACGCGATCACCTGGCCGTCGAAACTGCCGTGCATGCGGGCGAACGTTACGAAAGTCAGATTGGCGGCGTTCAACATCAACTCGACGCACATGAAGACGACGATCGCGTTGCGCCGCAGCAATACTCCCGCGGCACCGATCGCGAAGACGATCGCGGCGAGATACAAGTAATTGGCGGGATTCATGGTCTCGGCTCCACTCGATCCGAGGGTTTCGACGCTGGTGTTCTTGAATCGGGGTGTGAGTCAGCGTCGGGGAGGGCATGTCCGGCGTCGGACAGTGCCCGTGGCGTCAGCCGGTTGTTCACCGAGAGTCGGGACGGACTTCCGTCGGGGAGACGGCCGGGGATGTCGACCGCGTTGTGACGGGCGTACACACCGGGCGCAGGCAGTCCGGTTACCTGGCCGCCGCGCCGGAAACGTTCGACGGACAGCTCACGCTGACCTTGAACAGGCCCGGTCCGCTGACGGTGCGCGAGGACCATCGCGCCGAGCGTCGCCGTGATCAACAACGCACCGGTCAACTCGAACGCCCACAGATAGCGGACGAAGATGATTTCGGCGAGCGCCCGGATGTTGGCGTTGCCGCCGCCCGGAGCCGTCCCGTCGCTCAGATCGGGGGCGCCGACGAACCGGGCGACGGTTGCCGAGCCGATCGCCGCGACCAACAGGACACCGAAACCCAGCGAGAGCCCGATCGCCACGAGCCGCTGGCCGCGGACCGCCTCCACGAGGGAGTCCGACGAGTCGACACCGATCAACATCAGCACGAAGAGGAACAGCATCATCACCGCGCCCGTGTACACGACCACTTGGACGACGCCGAGGAACAAAGCGCCCTGCATCACATAGAACACCGCGAAGATGATCATCGTCATCGCGAGGAACACCGCCGAGTACACGGCCTTCGGACTGAGGACGACGCCGAGCGCGCCAATCACCACGATGACACCGAGAATCCAGAAGGTGACCGCTTCCGTTTCAGACGTCGTCGCCAGACTTGCGGCGAGAGTCGCGCTCATACCTCACCGCGGTAGTAGTCTTCGGGCCGCGTGCCCTCGGCCATCGGGTGTGGCGGCTCCTCCATCGAATCGGTGAGCGGGGCCAGGAGCTGGTCCTTCTCGTAGATCATGCTGTCGCGGTCGGTGCCGACCATCTCGTAGTCGTTTGTCATGGTCAGGGCCCGCGTCGGACATGCTTCGATGCACAAGCCGCAGCCGATGCAACGCAGATAGTTGATCTGGTAGACGCGGCCGTACCGTTCACCGGGCGAATATCGTTCCTCCTCGGTGTTGTCCGCTCCTTCGACGAAGATCGCGTCGGCCGGGCACGACCACGCGCACAACTCGCAGCCGATGCACTTCTCCAACCCGTCGTCGTACCGGTTCAGCTGGTGTCGGCCGTGTGAACGGGGCGGGCCCGGCTTGCGCTCCTCTGGATACTGCTCAGTGATCGGTGTACGGAACATCGACGCGAACGTCGTACCGAATCCGGCGACGGGTTTCAGGCTGTCGGGGATGTCAGGCATCACGGGGCTCCCTTCTGTTCGACGGCGAGTTTGTTCTCCGGAGCACGGTCGGGCCGTAGCGGACCGGGCAGTATCTGACC
Source organism: Gordonia abscondita (assembly GCF_032711245.1). GTDB lineage: Bacteria > Actinomycetota > Actinomycetes > Mycobacteriales > Mycobacteriaceae > Gordonia. Next base: position 63,964 of record NZ_CP128986.1, on the reverse strand, counting down.
GGGCAGGGGAGGGACGGGGAAGCCGCCGGCCATCGGGTCGAACGGCTCGGCACCACTCGGCGGGTGGGGAAGGGCACTCGACCTGCGGGTACGGCTCAACCGGCTGATCGCATAGATGAGGAGCACAGTGACGCAGACGCCCGCGGCCGCGAGGACCAATGAGGTCACCAGGTCGGACTGTCCGCGGGTGGCCTGATCGATGACGCCGACTACCATCACCCAGCCGAGGGCGACCGGGATCAGCACCTTCCAACCGAGGTTCATGAACTGGTCGTAGCGCAGGCGTGGCAGCGCTGTCCGCAGCCAGAAGAACATGAACAGGAAGCACCACATCTTCGCGGTGAACCACAGCAGTGGCCACCAACCGGAGTTCGCGCCGTCCCATGCGCTGACCGGCCACGGTGCCTGCCAACCGCCGAGGAACAGCGTGGTGGCCAGCGCGGACACCGTCGCCATGTTCACGTATTCGGCGAGCATGAACATCGCGAACTTGAGCGACGAGTACTCGGTGTGGAAGCCGCCGACGAGTTCCCCTTCGGCCTCGGGGAGATCGAACGGGGCGCGGTTGGTCTCGCCGACCATCGAAATCAGGTAGATCACGAACGCCGGCAAGACCAGCAGAAGGTACCAGTGGTGTCGTTGGCCGCCGACGATCTCCGACGTCGACATCGTCGTTGAGACCAGGAACACCGACGCGAACGAGAGGCCCATCGCGATCTCGTAGGAGATGACTTGAGCCGTCGATCGTAGGCCGCCGAGCAGCGGATACGTCGAACTCGACGCCCAGCCGGCCAAGATAATGCCGTAGACGCCGATCGACGTGATCGCCAGAACGTAGAGGACACCGACAGGGAGATCGGTCAACTGCAGCGGGGTGACGTGCCCGAACACGGATACCTGTGGGCCCATCGGGATGACGGCGAACGCGGTGATCGCCGGGACCACCGCGATGATCGGCGCCAGCAGATAGATCACCTTGTCGACGCCCGCAGGGGTCAGCCCCTCCTTCAACGCGAGCTTCACACCGTCGGCCAACGACTGGAGGAGACCGCCCGGGCCGAGTCGGTTGGGGCCGAGTCGCCGCTGCATGCGCGCCATGACCTTGCGTTCAATGAGGATTCCGGCGAGGACCGTCAGGACGAGGAACACGAAGACGCCGATCGCTTTCGCGAGCATCAGCCACCACGGGTCGTACCCGAAGTCGGCGAGCGTCGGATAGTTGGTGGCCGCGATCATGGCGCACTCCCGATGACGACGGTGTCGCCGGGCTGGGCCCGCAGCGTCGGATACAGCCGTGATCCGGGTGAATTCATCGGCACCCAGACGACTCCGTCGGTCATCTCGGTGACCGCGAGCGGCAGCGTGATGCAGCCGTGGTCAGTCGACACGGCGAGCGACTGCCCCTCGGCGACGCCGACCCGGGCTGCGGTGGCCGCCGACAGCCGCGCGACTGGCGGGCGCGCCGTCCCGGCCAGGTGCGGTTCGCCGTCCTGCATGCGGCCCAAATCGAGAAGCATCCGCCACGAGGCGAGCACCGCGCATCCGGTCTGTAGTTGGGACGGCTCTGCCGCGGCCACTGACTCGGCCGTATGTCGCGGACCCTCCCACGCGCCGACACGGCTGAACTCGTCGTGGATCGCCGCGGCATCGTCACAGTTCAAATCGGTGCCCATCTCGGCGGAGAGTGCGTGCAGCACACGGTGATCCGACAGCGGGACGCTTCCCGACTCGGTAGGCAGCGCGGCCGCGAACGCGCGGGGACGGCCCTCCCAGTCGACGAACGTGCCTGCCTTTTCCGGGACAGCGGCCACCGGCAGCACCACATCGGCGAGAGCAGTCACCGACGACTCCCGCTGTTCCAGACTCACCACGAACGACGCGCCGCGGACCGCGTCGACAGCCGCCGACGGATTGGGCAGGTCGTCGAGTTCGACGCCACCGGCGACGACGGCGTCGAGGTCGCCCGCGGTGAGCGCGTCCAGGATCTGTGATGTGGACCGTCCCGGCCGCGCCGGGATCTCGGCGCCCCAAACCGCGCTGATCTCAGCGCGCGCCCGCTCCGACGACACCGGCCGCCCGGCAGGAAGCAGATTGGGCGCCGCCCCGACGTCGAGGGCTCCGCGTTCACCCGCGCGGCGGGGGATCCAGGCGAGGCGGACACCCGACTCGGCTGCCACGGTCAGTGCGCCCGGGCTGCGCGCGAGACGTTCACCGACCAGGAGGATCGCGCCCGGCTCAGCCAAGAGCACAGTGACGTCACCGCTGCGCAGTGCCCGCGCCTCGTCGCCGGGGACACAGTCGATCAACGTGGCGGACAGCTTTTGCGCTCCCGCGCTGAGTAGCGGCGCGATCGTGTGAACTCGCTGACCGTTGGTCCGCACCGCCTTCCGTAAACGTAGAAAGACGATCGGCGACTCCTCCTCCGGCTCGAACCCGGCGAGCACCACCACCGGCGCGGCTTCGAGGTCGGCGTAGGTGACGCCGACACCGGTGCCGGCGACGCGTGCCGCGAGGAAGTCGGTCTCCTCAAGAGATTCCGCCCGGGACCGGAAGTCGACGTCGGATGTGCCGAGAGTGACGCGCGCGAACTTCCCGTACGCGTATGCGTCTTCGACGGTCGACCGTCCGCCGACCAGGACCCCGACACGCGACGAGGCGAGTGCGCGCGCGGCAACCGCGAGAGCGTGCGGCCACGAGGTCGGGGCGAGGACGCCGTCGTCGCCGCGCACCATCGGGGCGGTTATCCGGTCGCCCGCAGTGACGTAGGCGTGCGCCCACCGGCCCTTGTCGCAGTTCCATTCCTCGTTGACGTCGGGATCATCACCAGCCAAGCGCCGCAACACCTTTCCGCGGCGGTGGTCGGCGCGTTGAGCGCAGCCGGACGCACAGTGCTCGCAGACGCTCGGCGACGACGTCAAGTCGAACGGACGCGACCGAAACCGATACGCGGCGCCGGTGAGCGCACCGACCGGGCAGATCTGGATGGTGTTCCCGGAGAAGTACGACGCGAACGGATCGTCCGCGTACGCCGACACCTGCTGAAGGGCGCCGCGGTCGGCGAGCTCGATCAGCGGATCGCCCGCGATCTGCTCGGAGAATCGCGTGCAGCGCGCGCACAGCACGCAACGTTCACGGTCGAGCAGCACCTCCGACGAGAGAGGGACCGGCTTCGTGTACGTCCGCTTGACGCCGCCGAACCGGGACACTGGCCTGCCCGCCGACATCGCCTGGTTCTGCAGTGGGCACTCGCCGCCCTTATCGCAGGTCGGGCAGTCGAGCGGATGGTTGATGAGCAGCAATTCCATCACCCCGCGCTGGGCCGACGCCGCCTCCAACGACGAATGCTGGGTGCGGACCACCATGTCGGGACTGACCACCGTCGTGCACGACGCCATCGGTTTGCGCATGCCCTCGATCTCGACGAGGCACTGCCTGCACGCGCCGACTGGAGCCAGCAACGGGTGATCGCAGAAGCGAGGGATGTCGACCCCGATCATCTCGGCCGCGCGGATCACTAATGTGCCTTTGGGCACCGAGACCTCGACGTCGTCGATCGTGAGCGTCACCAGGTCGGTTGTCGTTCCCGTCATATCGCACCTCCGCTGGGGAACACCGTCGAGAGCGCCGGGTCGAACGGGCAGCCGGCGTCGCGCAAATGCGCGAGGTACTCGTCGCGGAAGTACCGCAGCGACGACGTGATCGGGCTGCCCGCCCCGTCGCCGAGCGCGCAGAAACTCTTGCCGACGACATTGCCGGTGGTCTCGGCGAGTAGGTCGATGTCGGCTTCGGTCCCCGTCCCGTCCTCGATACGCTGCAAGATCTCGACCAGCCAGTATGTGCCCTCGCGGCACGGTGTGCACTTGCCGCACGACTCGTGTTTGTAGAACTGTGTCCACCGCAGCACCGCGCGCACCACACACGTCGTCTCGTCGAACAATTGGACGGCTTTCGTGCCGAGCATCGAACCGGCCTCGCCGACGCCCTCGTAGTCGAGAGGGACGTCAAGGTGGTCGGCGGTGAACATGGGTGTCGACGACCCGCCCGGCGTCCAGAACTTGAGTTCGTGACCAGCGCGGATTCCGCCCGCGATGGCGAGGAGTTCGCGGAGGGTGACACCGAGCGGCGCCTCGTACTGACCGGGGCGGGTGACGTGACCGGACAGCGAATACAACGTGAATCCAGGTGACTTCTCCGTGCCCATCGCGCGGAACCAGTCGACGCCGTTGCGCAGGATCGACGGGACGCTCGCTATCGACTCAACGTTGTTGACGACGGTCGGACTCGCGTACAGGCCTTCGCTCGCCGGGAACGGCGGTCGCAGCCGTGGCTGGCCGCGTCGGCCTTCGAGAGAATCGAGCAGAGCCGTCTCCTCCCCGCAGATATAGGCGCCCGCGCCCGCATGGACCACGACATCCAGATCGAAACCCGACCCGAAGATGTTCGTGCCGAGAAGTCCAATGTCGTACGCCTCGTCGACCGCGGCCCGTAGCCGACGGATGACCGAGGCGACCTCGCCGCGCACATAGATGAACGCGTGCCGCGCACGGATGGCGTAGGCCGCGATGATCACGCCCTCGACGAGCGTGTGCGGCGTCGCCAGCATGAGCGGCATGTCCTTGCATGTGCCGGGCTCGGACTCGTCGGCATTCACCACGAGATAGTGAGGTTTGGGACGTTCTTCGCGCTGCGGAATGAACGACCACTTGGTGCCGACCGGGAAGCCGGCGCCGCCGCGCCCGCGCAGACCGGACGCCTTGACCAGCTCGATCACGTCGTCGGGGGACATCTGCAACGCAGCCTTGAGGCCCTGATAGCCGTTGCGGCGCACGTAGTTACGCAAGAGCCACGGCTCGTCGTCCGACCAGTACCGGGACAAGACAGGCACCTGGGCGGGCTCGGCGTCGGGGGCCGGGAGGTCGATGGCGATCATGCGTCACCGCCCTGCTCGTCGAGTCCGGCGAGCAGTCGTGCCGTCTGCCGAAATGTGCACAACGACGATGCGCCGCGGCTCGGCGCCGGCGGCGTCCCGGCGCGTAGGGCGTCGACGAGCGCGCCTGCCGACTCCGGTGTCTGAGCGTCGAAGAACTCCCAGTTCACCATCACGACCGGTGCGTGGTCGCACGCCGCGTTGCATTCGATGCGCTCGAATGTCACCGCACCGTCGGTGGTGGTCTCGCCGTCGTCGACGCCGAGCTCGCTGGCCAGGTGTTCGGCGATCGCGTCGCCGCCCATCACGGCGCACAGCGTGTTGGTGCAGACACCGACCAGGTAGTCGCCGGTCGGTTCGCGTCGGTACATCGTGTAAAACGTGGCGACGGACGCGACCTGTGCCGTCGTGAGACGTAGCCGGTCCGCGCAGAACGCGATACCCGCCCGGGTGAGGTAGCCGTCGACGCTCTGCACGAGGTGCAGGAGCGGGAGCAGTGCCGACCGGGACTGCGGGTAGCGCGCGACGATCGCGTCGGCTTCGGTGCGGAGCGTTTCCACGACCTCTGCCGCGAACGTGTCCGGCCCGGTGAATTCGATCGGCGGCGTCGGCTCCGACGTCGAGAACAGGAGCGGAAGTGGCTTGCCCAGCATGGGTTCGGCGCTCATCGGTCGACTCCTCCCATCACCGGATCGATGCTGGCGACGGCGGTGATCACGTCGGCGATCAGACCGCCCTCGCACATGGCGGCGACAGCCTGCAAATTCGTGAACGACGGGTCCCGGAAGTGCACGCGGTACGGGCGTGTCCCGCCGTCGGACACCATGTGGACGCCCAACTCGCCGCGTGGCGACTCGATCGACACATAGCATTGGCCTGCGGGAACCCGCATGCCTTCGGTGACGAGTTTGAAATGGTGGATCAGCGACTCCATCGAGGCGCCCATGATCTCGGCGATGTACTCGGGGGAGTTGCCATAGCCGTCCGGTCCGACCGCGAGGTCAGCGGGCCACGCGAGCTTGCGGTCGGCGATCATCACCGGGCCCGGCGTCAACTTGTCAAGGGCCTGCCGGACGATGCGGATGGACTGCTTCATCTCCTCGATGCGGATCGCATACCGGCCGTACGCGTCGCAGCCGGTGTCCGTCACGACGTCGAAGTCGTACTCCTCGTAGCCGCAGTAGGGTGCGTTCTTACGCAGGTCGTAGGGGAGACCGGTCGAACGGAGCACCGGTCCGGTGATGCCCAGAGCCATGCAGCCGGTCAGATCGAGGTAGCCGACCCCTTTGGTGCGGGCCTTCCAGATGTAGTTCTCGCTCAACAATGCTTCGACCTCGCCGATCTGACTAGGCAACTCGTCGAGGACCGCGCAGATCCGGTCGCCGATTCCGTCGGGGAGGTCGGCGACGACGCCGCCCGGGCGGACGAACGCGTGATTCATGCGCAGCCCGGTGATCTCCTCGAACAGGTCGAGAATCTTCTCCCGGGCGCCGAAGCCGAGGAACATCGGCGTCACCGCGCCTAATTCCATGCCGCCGGTAGCGAGTGCCACCAGGTGCGATGCGATGCGGTTGAGCTCCATCAGGATCACGCGGATCACGTTGGCCCGGACGGGGACGTCGTCGGTGACACCGAGCAGCTTCTCAACCGCCAGGCAGTAGGCGACCTCGTTGAAGAACGGCGACAGATAGTCCATGCGGGTCACGAACGTGACCCCCTGTGTCCACGTACGAAATTCGAGGTTCTTCTCGATCCCGGTGTGTAGGAAGCCAACCCCGCAGCGGGCCTCGGTGACCGTTTCGCCTTCGATCTCCAAGACCAAGCGCAGCACCCCGTGCGTCGACGGATGCTGTGGACCCATGTTGACGACGATCCGTTCATCGGCGGTGCTCGCGGCTGCCCGGTCGGCGACCGCGGAGACGATGTCCTGCCAATCATTTCCCGTCACAGTAAAGGTGTCGGCCATCAGTGATACGACCTCCGCTGATCTGGCGGGGCGATGGTGGCGCCCTTGTATTCGACGGGGATGCCGCCCAACGGATAGTCCTTACGTTGTGGATGCCCGACCCAGTCGTCAGGCATCTCAATGCGCGTTAACGACGGGTGGCCGTCGAAAATCAGTCCGAAGAAGTCGTAGGTCTCGCGCTCGTGCCAATCGGTGGTCGGATAGATCAGGAACAGGCTCGGCAAGTGGGGGTCGTTGTCGGGCGCCGTCGTCTCGAGCGTCACCGCGTGATTGTGGGTGATCGACCGCAGCGGATAGACCGCGTGCAGTTCCCGGCCGGTCTCCTCCGGGTAGTGCACGCCAGACACGCCGAGACACAGCTCGAAGCGCAGGGACGGGTCGTCGCGCAGCGTTGCGGCAACCGCCTGAAGGTGGGTGCGGGCGACGTGGATCGTCATCTCCTCGCGGAAGATCACACACCGGTCGACCGCGTCGTCGAACGCGATGCCGCGGGCGGCGAGAGCGCCAGCCAAGTTGTCGGCGACCTCGTCGAAATAGCCGCCGAACGGCCGGTCCGTTCTCCCCGGCACCGTGATCGGTGCGATGAGTCTGCCGTAACCGGAGGTGTCGCCGGTGTCGGCAGCGCCGAACAAACCGTGTCGGGTCGCGATCACCTCGGGGGTGTCGGGTCCGGTGGACAGCTCCCCGCTCATCGCAGGAGCCCGGTGAACTCGATCGTCGGTGTGGACGCGAGGGCGGCCTGCTCGGCGGCACGGATCGCCTCCTCGCGGTGCACGCCCAACGGCATCTGGCCGATCTGTTCGTGGAGGGTGATGATCGCGTTGAGTAGCGCTTCGGGCCGTGGCGGGCAGCCCGGCAGGTAGATGTCGACCGGGACGACGTGATCGACACCCTGCACGATCGCGTAATTATTGAACATGCCGCCCGACGACGCGCACACGCCCATCGCGAGAACCCATTTCGGTTCGGCCATCTGGTCGTAGATCTGACGGAGCACCGGGGCCATCTTCTGGCTGACGCGGCCTGCGACGATCATCAGATCCGCCTGCCGTGGCGACGCGCGGAAGGCCTCCATGCCGAATCGGGCGATGTCGTAGCGGCCCGAGGTGCTAGCCATCATCTCGATGGCACAGCAAGCGAGTCCGAACGTCGCAGGCCACAGCGATCCGCGACGCATGTAGCCGGCGAGCTTCTCGACAGTGGTCAGGAGTAGACCGCCCGGCAGATTCTCTTCGATTCCCACAATCAATCCCACCTGAGTCCGCCGCGCCGCCACTCGTAGGCGTAAGCGACGGACACGTTGACGACGAACAGGGCGACGGCGATGAGCCCGAACCAGCCGAGACTCTCGGACGCGACCGCCCACGGGTAAAGGAAGACGATCTCGATGTCGAAGATGATGAAGAGCATCGCCGTGAGGTAGTACTTCACCGGGAAACGTTGGACGATGTCGGCGGCCGGCGGCAGTGGTTCGATACCGCACTCGTAGGCCGCGAGTTTAGCGGCGTTGCGGCGACGCGGTCCGACGACGGACGCGATCATCACCGACACGATGGCGAACGCCGCAGCGATCGCAGCGAGTACCAGAATCGGCCCGTACGCGTTCATCTCCAAGCCCTCCACTGTCTCGACGGCGTCGAAGGGAGCACCTTCGGCGTCGATCGGTTTCTTGTGACTTGAACCACACCTTACTCACGGAATGGTGTGTGCCGTGGGAGGTTTCGGCCAACTCTGCGCGACCGGTCGCCTGCGCTGGGAGAACGTCAGCGCGCCGGTCAGCGCAGAAGGTCGACGAGAGTGCGCGCGAGCTCCATCGGGTCCACCGGGACGCGCGCGGTCGCGTCGGCGCGCGACCAGTCGGCTAACCAGCGGTCGGCGTCGCGGGCGATCAACACCACAAGCGGCGGGCACGGGTCGTACTCGTCGCGGACCTGTTTGGCCATGCCCATCCCGCCCGCGGGCGCGGCCTCGCCGTCGAGGATCGCGACGTCGACCGTGCCACCGTCGAAGTGTTTCAACAGCATCGGCGACGTCGCTACTTCGACGAATTCGAGGTCGGGCAATTCCGGGTGGAGCGTGGTTCCCAGCGCGCGGAGCACCTCGCGACGCGTCCCCGAATTATCCGAGTAGACGAGGACGCGGATGGTGACACGATCGGTGGAAGTGCTCACGATTCCGACCCTAACGTCCAGGGTGTGCCGTCCGGCGGCTATTCGCCGATGCCGCACGCCCGGAAGTAGCGCGCGATCTCGTTGTCGTCCCAGCCGTGGGTCTCACGCAGGCCGCGGCCGATCATCGCGAGATACGGCTCACTCGGCGCGGTGTGCGCGACGTCGCGGATACCGGGAACCGACGTGAACGTGAGCGCGGACAGTCCGTCGATGGTGCCGACCCGGACCAGACGCGAGTACAGGCCGTCGTCGACGACGTGCGCGTCGCCGTGCCGCCGGAGGATCGCGCTATCGCGGAGCGCAGCTTCGACGGCGCCGCCGACGATGGGTTCACGGTCGGACTCCTGTGCGGCGACGTCGGCGAACTGTTCGATCGAGATCAGGTAGGCGCCCGCCGGTGTCGGGCCCGGCGTCTGGTGGTCGTAGAACGCCATGCCGCCGCGCCACGTGCGAGACTCGCCTGCGAAGAAGATCCGGCCGGGCAGCGTGGTCGGTCGAGCATCGAGCGGCGGCGAGGTGTCGCGTGCGCCCGGGTAGGTGCGTAGTCCGCCGTCGGGTCGACCGCCCTGCAGGTAGCAGGAGAGTCGGTCGGCACACAGGTTGGAGCCATAGCTGACGTACCAGAGGTGCGTCGCCCGGAGGTGAGAGGCCCGGAGGTGAGAGGCCCAGCGGTGAGAGGCCCAGCAGTGAGTCGAATCGGGAGCAGTCGCATGGGGGTGCGCCACGGTGGCAGGCATGGTCTGCACGTTAGCGCGCTGGGCGGGGGTTGCAAGGGGTTGCATGCTGGTGTGACGTCGACCACCGGTCCTACCATGGCCTTATGAGAGCCGCACGCTACTACGACCGCAACGATATCCGAGTCGAAGGCATCCCAGAGCCGACCCTTTTGCCGGGAACGGTCGCGATCGACGTCGGTTGGTGTGGGATCTGCGGCACCGACCTCCACGAGTTTCTCGAAGGGCCGATCTTCATTCCGCCATCGGGTTGTCCACATCCGATCTCCGGGGAGTCGGCACCGGTAGTGATCGGTCACGAGTTCTCCGGGACGATCACTGCGCTCGGCGACGGCGTGGGCGACCTGTCGGTCGGCCAGAACGTGGTCGTCGAGCCTTACATCATCGCCGACGATGTCGACACCGGTCCCGGGCAGGACTACCAACTGTCCAAGGACATGAACTTCATCGGACTCGGCGGGCGTGGTGGCGGTCTCGCGGAGAAGATCGTCGTACAGCGCCGCTGGGTGCACCCGATCGGTGACATCCCGCTCGACCAGGCAGCACTCATCGAACCGTTGTCGGTCGCCCACCACGCGTACGTGCGGTCCGGAGCGAAGGCGGGTCAGGTCGCGATCATCGGCGGTGCCGGGCCGATCGGTCTGCTCACCGCGGCCGTCTTGAAAGCGGAAGGCCTCACCGTCTACATCTCTGAGCTGTCGGACGCGCGTAAACAGATGGCGTCCTCGACTGGTGTGGCCGACGAGATCTTCGACCCGAGGGACGGCGACGTCGCCGAGCGAGTACGCGCACTGACCGGCGGTGCCGGTGCCGATGTCGGCTTCGAATGTTCGTCCGTCCCCGTCGTCCTCGACATGCTCCTCGACGCCGTCCGGCCGGGCGCCGTGATCGTCAACGTGTCGATCTGGGGGCATAAACCCGAAGTCGACATGCCGAAACTGGTGCTCAAGGAGATCGACCTGCGGGGCACCATCGGCTACTCGAACGATCATCCCGCGACGATCGCGCTGGTCCAGAGCGGGAAGATCGACCTCGCCCCGTTCATTACCGGCCGGATCACTCTCGACGGCCTCGTCTCGGACGGCTACGACCAGCTCATTCACCACAACGAGCAGCATGTGAAGATCATCGTCGATCCACACGCGTGAACCGCTCCGGCCGTCGGGTCGATTGCTTACAGAGGATCGTCCGCCCCCGCCGGCAGTCCTATGAGTCCGCCGGTAGTCTCATGAGAACGTCTCCGGCGCCGCCCCCCGATCAACCGTGCGGCAACCAGGTCGACGTGCGTGCGGCGACATCGATCGTCGTCTGCGCAGCGGGGGAGAAAGTGACGTCGCGAGGCCAGGAGATGCCGATCTCCCGGTGTGCGGCGGTGTCCGCGATGGGCAGCTCGACGATCCCCGAGGGGGCGGGTGCGGCAGGCGGCAGGATCGCGACTCCGAGACCGACGGCGATCAGGCCGCGCAGCGTGTGTAGGTCCTCGCCCTCGAATCCGCGCTCAGGTTCGGCGCCCGCGTGCCCGAGTAGCGCGTCGACGTGTCCACGGAGCCCGAACTCGGGACGCAATTGGAGCATGTGTTCACCGGTCAGCTCACGCAATCGGACGCGGGTGCGGCGTGCCCACCGGTGACCGTCCGGAACAGTGAGGACGAGAGGTTCGGCGAACAAGCGGGCGGTCTGGACGTCCAACTCTCCCGCGTATGGCGGCGAGACGATCGCGGCGTCGACGTCCCCCGCATCTAGTGCGTCGGTGCACAGTGTCCGCGAACCCTGGCGGAGTTTGAATCGGGCGTTGGGCCGCAGTTCGAGGACGGCGCGCAACAGCGCCGGGACCACAACCCGGCCCATGTCGTTCTGGAACGCCAGCGATACCGTGTCGGCGCGTTCGTCGGAGCGTCGCGCAGTCGAGTCGATCCCTGCGCGGGTCGCGTCGACTGCGCGGTGCGCGTACGGAAGAAGATCGGCGGCTTCCGGAGTGAGGGCCACGCCGCGCCCGTCGCGGACGAGCATCGGCGTACCGAGTCGTTCGGCGAGGCGGGTCAGCCCGCGACTGACTGTCGGCTGCGGGACGCCGAGCTCGTCCGCAGCCGCCGTCACACCGCCGGTGTCGGCGACAGCAATCAGATACGGCAGATCGGCGAGGACCTCGCGCAGCGCTGACGTCGTCAGATCACGTATGCCGCGCCCAGTACTCATAGCAATAGCGTATGCGTTGCAGCCTATGCATGCATTGGTGTCGGATGGTTGGCGCTCGTAGCGTAAACCCTCGTGACAGATACTCTCCACGCGTTCTCGTCGCCCTGGGTGGGCCACCCAAAGGGGTCGAGCGAGTATCGGCGGATCTTGTTCGCGTTGGCGTGTGCCGGCGTGGCGACATTCGCTCAGCTGTACTCGCCGCAGGGAATCCTGCCGGAGATCTCGGAGTCGTTGGACGTGAGCGCCGACCAGTCGGCGCTGTTGATCTCCGTCGCCACGCTCGGTCTGGCTGCCGCGGTGCTGCCGTGGTCGATAGTCGCCGACCGGATCGGCCGCCTCCCGGCCATGCGGCTGTCGCTGATCGCAGCCACCACATTCGGCCTCGCAGTGACGGTGTGTCCGAACTTCACCGGCGTCCTCGTCCTACGTGCGCTCGAAGGCGCGGCGCTCGGCGGCCTGCCCGCTCTCGCCATGACCTACCTGCAGGAGGAGATCGCACCCGCGCACACCGCCGTCGCGGCGGGCACCTATATTTCGGGCACGACGATCGGCGGTCTGTCCGGGCGGATCGTCGCCGCGCCGTTTGCCGAGTGGTTGGACTGGCGATGGGGTGTGGGCTCGGTCGTCGTCCTGTCGGCCCTGGCCGCGACCGCGTTCATGCTGTTGACGCCGACCCCGCGCGGCTTCCGCCGAGCCCGCGACGAGGAGCGCCCGTCACTCGCACACGTCCTGTGGGTCAACCTTCGCAGTCCGCAGATGCTCGCGCTGTATGCGCAGGGATTCCTGCTGATGGGCGGGTTCGTGACGATGTACAACTACCTGTCGTTCCGATTGCAGGCGCCGCCGTTCCTCCTGCCGAGTTCGCTCATTGCCTTCCTGTTCCTCGCCTACCTCGCCGGCACTTGGTCCTCGCGTCGGGCCGGTGTCGTCGCGGGAACACGGGGGAGACTGCCAGTTCTCCTCGGATCGATCGCGGTCATGGTCGTCGGTGTGCTGGTCACGCTCGTCGACTCGCTGCCAATCATCATCGTCGGTCTCGTCGTCCTCACCATCGGATTCTTTGGCGCCCACTCGATCGCGTCTGGTTGGTCGGCAGCTCGAGCCGAAGTCGGTCGCGCGCAGGCGGCGTCGCTGTACAACCTCTTCTATTACGCGGGTTCGAGCGTGGTCGGTTGGGCGGGTGGAATCGTCTTCATCCACGCGGGTTGGACGGCGACCGCGCTCGTCGTAGCCGGGCTCGCGGTGATCGCGGGCGGGTGCGCCGCGACGGTGCTGCGGAGCCGGTAGCCCTGAATTCTCCGCGTGCCGCTGCCCGCGACAGGCCCTCAGATCGTGTTCTCCCACGCCCCTCGGGTGTCGACGCCGATGCTGTCGGCCAGCGCCTCGATCTCGTCGATCTCCGCTCGACTTAGGGTGAGACCGGTCGCGTTGACGGCATCGCCGATGTACTCGGGGCGGGTCACACCGATGATCGGGACGGTCCCTTTCGCGATCGCCCACGCCGAGGCGACATCGGCGGCGGACGAGTCTCGGCCGTTCCCGATCGACGTGAGTAGATCGGTCAGCGCCTTCAATTGGGGGAGCATCGTGTTGTAGACGGCGGCCCGCGTGCTGCCGTCGGGCAGCGGGTGGTCGGGACGGTAGACGCCAGTCAGCGCGCCCTGTTCCAGAACCATGTAAGAGAAGAACGCGATGCCGTGCTCTGCGCAGTGGTCCAGGATGCCCGCGCGCTCAGAGTTGCGGTACAGAAGGCTGAAGTGATTCTGGACGGCGTCGACGCGGAACCCCGCTTCACGCAGGATCGAGTCCGCGAGCACGATTTCGTCCAGATTGTGGTTCGAGACGCCGACTCGCTTCACCGTCCCTGCTTCCAGGAGCGGGATCAGCTGCGGCGTCCATCGTGCTACGTCGGCCGGACTGTGAATCCAGTAGAGGTCGACGTAGTCCGTGCCGAGTCGGGCGAGGCTCTCGCTCAGCATGTCGGCGACCGGGTTCTGTCCGCCGCCCGCGATGCGCGGCGTGAACTTCGTCGAGATCTGGTAGTCCTCGCGGTCGTATCCGCTCAATGCGTGGGCCAGGACGGTCTCGGATCGGCCCATCCCGTAGATCGCGGCGGTGTCCCAAAAGGTGAGACCGCTCGACTGGCCGCGGTCGGCGATCTCTGCCACGTCGGACTCGGTGAAGCGGCTCCCGAAGATCCCGTCGCCGGACTCGCCGGTGTCGCCCCATGCCCAGGTGCCGAGCGCGACGGTGGGGAACGACGGGTCGATGGTCGCCATGAGTGCCTCCAGACGGGTCGTGGATGTGTCGTCTCCATGGTGCAGCATCGGCGAGCGGCGCGGGGTGAGCGGCGCGAATGCTGTATCTGTCGTCCTACTCGGGCGTCGACCAACAAAAAGTGGGAGACCCGACAACGGGTCTCCCACTTGCGGGGTGGATGACGGGACTCGAACCCGCGACAGCCAGGATCACAACCTGGTGCTCTACCAACTGAACTACACCCACCATCGGCGCCGACTTCCAACGTTCACACGTCGTTGGCCGAGCCAGGCTCATACTCTAGCCGGTTCCGCGCAGTAATTTCCAATCGGTTTTTGACCTGCGTGTTTCGCCAGGCATTCATCGGATCAGATGGGTGGAAGGTCGCCGACGATCGTCTCGAGCTTCTTCGCGTCGGGGCCGGGCGCCGGCACGAATGCGGCGGCGCGATAGTAGCGGAGCTCCTGGATCGACTCGCGAATGTCGGCGAGCGCCCGGTGTGCGAGACCTTTCGCCGGCTGGCCGAAATAGATCGCCGGGAACCAGCGACGGCACAGTTCCTTGATCGAACTGACGTCCACCATCCGGTAGTGGAGGAACGAGTCGAGTTCCTTCATGTCGCGCGCGATGAAGCCCCGGTCGGTGGCGATCGAATTGCCCGCCAGCGGGGCCGCCGCGTCGCCGCTGATGTGCTGTCGAAGATAGTCGAGCACCAGCTTCTCCGCTTGCGCGAGCGTCACCGTCGAGGCGCGGACCTCCTCGGTGAGCCCGGAGTCGGCGTGCATCTTCACGACGACTTCGGGCATGTTGGCGAGCGCGTCGTCTTCGGCGTGGATCACCACGTCCACACCCTCGCCGAGAATGTTCAAGTCGCTGTCGGTGACGAGAGCAGCGATCTCGATCAGCTTGTCGGAGCCCACATCGAGGCCGGTCATCTCACAGTCGATCCACACGAGTTTGTCCTGCACGCGATCGACTCTATGCCCGAAGCGGGTGGCGCGGGTTAGTCGCCCTCGCCGAGCTTGCTGTAGAAGCGGCCGACGATTGGTGCGACCGCAGCTCGCGGCGAGTATCCGCCCGCCACTGACATCGCCTTTGACAACGTGCCGGGGACCACGCGCATCTTGTTGCGCGCTAAGGCATTCAGACTCATCTCGGCGACCTTCTCGGATGAGTGCCACAGGAAGTCGGGCACCATCTTGTCGACGATCGACTGATCCTCCGGAGCAGGCGCGGCGGTCCGCACCGGCCCGGGAGCCAGCAGGGTGACGTGTACGCCGGTGTCCTTGAGTTCACCCCGCAGCGACTCACTGAAGGTATTCACGAACGCCTTCGTCGCCGCGTACGTGGCGTTGTTCGGGATCGCCATGTTGCCCGCGGCCGAACCCACCATCAGAATCCCGCCCGATCCCCGCTCGACCATCTGCGGGAGCACCGCCAGAGTCAGATCGTGCACGGCGTTCGCGTTCAACCGGACCTGTGCTCGCTCGTACTCCAAGTCGGATTCGGCGATCGGACCGAAAGTGGCGATACCGGCGTTGTTGCACAAGACCGAGATATCGCGGCCACGTAGCTCATCGCAGAGCACGCCGACAGCGGCCAGATCGGACAGGTCGACCGCACGCACTTCCGCGTCGACGTTGTAGCGGCTACGGAGCTCCGTAGCGAGCACGTCGAGGATCTCACCGCGTCGGGCGACGAGGATGACTGAATGGCCGCGCCGGGCGAGCTCCCGCGCGAGCGCCATCCCGATCCCGGACGACGCACCCGTCACGACGGCGCGGGCGGCATTACGAGGAACTACAGGCATGGCGTCATGGTAACGGGCGCGAGAACGTCCGACCGGATTCGGGACGGCACGGGGCCGGTCTCAGATCAGTCAGTGACTCACGGGGCCTGCGCATTCAGATCCAGATATCGGCCTAGCGCGGCGTCGAATGCTGCCATGCAAAGATCGAGGTTCTCGCTCGGTGCGATGCGCGCGTCCAGATAGGTGGCTAGAGACGCTTCACGGACGAAAGCCACCCACCCGATGAAGCCGACTTCTGCCGCGGCACGCGAGTCGGGTGCAGCGCCCGCCGCGTCGATGAGGATGCTGCTCAATTCGGCGAAGCTTGCGTCGATCGGCTTGCGAACTGCCGGATCGCTTGCGATCGAGCTTCGATTCGCGATCACCATCAACGGCAGATTCGTAACGTAGAAGTCCAAGTACACACGGAGACGGACTTCCACCCATTCGCGCACCGTCGCTGGCGGTGACTGAGACTCCACTGGGCTCGCGCCGGTGCGGAGGCGCTCGTGAGCCCGGGCCCAGACGCCGCCGAATAGATCGGCCTTGGTTGCGAAGTAGTGGTAGAGCAGCGCGCGCGTGACGCCCGCACGATCGGCGATCTGCTGCATCGACACGTCGTCGACGCTCGACTCCCGAAACACCTCCTCACCGACGTCGAGTAAGGCGTCTCGCCGATGATCGGGGGGCAGGCGACGACGAGGGGGCACCGTGCCACTGTAGGCGAACCCGGCGCGTGGTTGATGGCTGTCGGCTTGGGTCGTATCCTTTATTTGACAGCAGTAAAATTAGGAGGCTGTGATGGCACGGGTCTTTCGCGCATGGCTCGTCGTATTCGGTGTCGTCGTGATCGGAATCGCGGTGGCCCACTTCCTTTTCGGCCAGGCCACCTATATCGGAGGCGGCGACGTCAACGCCACCATGGACTCCGACCTGCGCTTTTTCAATGTGCTCTTCGCCGCGTACGGAGCTACATTCCTCTGGGCCTCCCGGGACGTCATCGGGCGGGCACGTCAGATTAACCTGCTCGGACTGCTGTTCTTCGTCGGCGCCTTCGGTCGACTCCTGGCCTGGATCGCATCCGGCACACCGACGCCGTTCTACGTGGCGATGTTTGTTGTGGAGCTCGTTGTTCCGGTTGTGCACTACGTGGTGCTTCGGACGCTGACGAGCGGAGCCGAGAAGCATAGGGTCTCGACTCCGCTCGACCAACGGGTGTAGGGCCGAAGGCTCACCTCACTTGATGCCTGCGGCGACCTCCGTGCCCTGGCGGATGGCGCGCTTGGCGTCGAGCTCAGAGGCGAAGTCGGCGCCGCCGATCACATGGGTGATGACGCCGGCCTCGGTCAGCGGGTCGACGAGCTCACGAACCGACTCCTGGCCTGCGCAGACGACGACGTTGTCGACTTCTAGTACGCGAGTCCCGGTCTTGTTGCCTTCCCGATCGTGCAGGGTGATGTGCAGTCCGGCGTCGTCGACCTTGTCGTATGTCGCGCCAGAGATCTGCTCGACGCCCTTCATCTTGACGGTCGCGCGGTGTACCCAACCTGACGTCTTGCCGAGGGTTTTGCCCTGGCCGCCCGGCTTGCGCTGCACCATGTACACCTGGCGAATGGCGGGCAGCGGACGGTTCTTGGTGACGAACCCCGGGGTGTCGAGGTCTTCGGTGACGCCCCATTCCTGCTCCCATTCCTTCAAATTGAGGGTGGGGGACTCGTCGGTCGTCAGGAATTCGGTGACGTCGAAGCCGATGCCGCCCGCGCCGATCACCGCGACTCGCTTGCCGATCTCGCGATGGCCTAGGACAGCTTCGGCATACGACATCACCATCGGATGGTCGATTCCGTCGATCGACGGGACACGCGGGACGACGCCTGTCGCGACGATCACTTCGTCGAACCCTCCGGCGACGATGTCGGTTGCCGATACCCGGGTATCGAGGTGGACGGTGACATCGTTCACCTCGAGTTGCCGCGTGAAGTAGCGGATCGTCTCGTTGAACTCCTCCTTGCCGGGGATGCGCGCGGCGATGGAGAACTGTCCGCCAATCGTGCCGCCGCCCTCGAACAAGTCAACGCGGTGACCGCGCTGCGCAGCCGACACCGCAGCCGACAGGCCTGCTGGGCCGGCGCCAATGACGGCCACCCGTTTGGCGCGGCGCGTTTGCCCTAGTGTCAGCGTCGTCTCGCGGCCTGCACGCGGGTTGAGCAGACACGACACCTTCTTGCCGACGAACGCGTGGTCCAGGCAGGCCTGGTTGCAGCCGATGCACGTGTTGATCTCGTCGGCGCGACCGGACGCAGCCTTGTTCGCGAAGTCCGGATCGGACAGCAACGGACGCGCCATCGAGACGGCGTCCACCTTGCCGCCGGAGAGGATCTCCTCGGCGAAATCAGGAGTGTTGATGCGATTCGACGCGATCAGCGGGATGGACACGACGTCGCGCAGACGCTCAGTGAACTTGACGAACGCGCCACGCGGAACTGACGTGACGATTGTCGGAACCTGCGCCTCATGCCAGCCGATGTCAGTGTTGATCGCGTCAACACCGAGTTCCTCGGCGCGCCGGGCGAGCAGCGCGATCTCGTCGAATGTCTGACCGCCCTTCACGAAGTCGGCGACCGACTGGCGCAGGATCACTGGGAAGTCGCGCGGCACCTGCTCGCGGATCTCCTTGATGATTTCGATGAGGAAGCGCTGCCGGTTCTCCGTCGACCCGCCCCACTTATCGGTGCGGTCATTCGTGTGCGGGCACAGGAACTGGTTGATCAGGTAACCTTCGCCGCCCATGATCTCGATCGCGTCGTAGCCCGCGCGGCGCGCTAGCTTGGCGCTCTGGCCGAACGATCGGATGACGTGCTTGATGATCGCTTCGGTCATTTGGACGTGCTTGAACGGGTGGATCGGCGACGGTGCGCTACCGGCGGCCACCTTGAACGGCGTGTAGCCATAACGGCCCGCGTGGATGATCTGCAGCGCGATCTTGCCGCCCTCGTGGTGGACCGCTTTGGTGAACTCGCGGTGCCGCATCACGTCGGCCTGGTTGGTCATCTTGCCGGCGAACGGCAGCAGCAGGCCGGTGCGCGACGTCGCGAATCCGCCGGTGATGATGAGGCCGACGCCGCCGCGCGCGCGCTCGGCGTAGTAGGCGGCCAGCTTGGGAGTGTCCCACAGCCGATCTTCCAGACCCGTGTGCATCGAACCCATGACGAGTCGGTTCTTGAGCGTCGTGCCACCGATTTGCAGTGGCTCGAACAGGAGCGGGTAATGAGTGTTGGGTTCGGCCGTCGGGGCTGACATGGCTGGGCCTTTCTTTCGTGTCGTGGGGCTGTTCACAAGTGGATCGAGCGGCAGTCAGATCTGGGAGTCGAGTTCGCGTCGCAGTCCTTCGATGACCTCGTCGCACCAGTCGACTGTGCCTTGGGTGGCGCGCACTCCGCCGCGAAGCACCAGGTACTGGTGTAGTTTTCGGCCGGTCAGCGTCTTCGGTTCGGGGTAGTAGTCGCGCTCGAAACCGGCGTAGAGCGCGAGCGCTGCGGCCGCATCGGCGCGATGCTCTTCCAACTGCTTGACGACCTCCGCGAGGTCGCCGAACTCGGCGGCACGCAGTTTTACGCCGAGATCGCTTCGCAGCGGCGGAAACGGGGTCGGGCTGACGACCCACTTGGCTAAGACTTCGCGGCCGGCGTCGGAGATCGTGTACACCTTTTTGTCCGGTCGGCCGTCCTGGCTGACCGACTCGAAGCTCACGAGTTCGTCGTCGTGGAGCTTCTTAAGGGTCCGATAGATCTGCTGGTGGGTGGCCGACCAGAAGTATCCGATGGACCGCACGAACTGCTGTCCGATCTCGTAGCCGGTTCCTGGGCGCTCGGACAGCGACACGAGGATGGCATGTTCTAGGGCCATAGTGTCACGGTATCAGTGCAACAGTGCGGTATGCAATACGGCGTTATGCACAAAGTTTGTATGCAACAAAGGGATGTGAAATTGAGTGCATATTGATGCCGGATATTGGCTTGTCGAGTCGCAGTGCGCCCCCGCCGGAACCCTGCTAAGAATGTGCCGTGACCAGCTTGCGTCGAATCCCGGTTCCCGGATCAGCACCTGAAGACGTCGTCGTGCTGTCCGACGGCCGGATCGGTACAGGACTGGCGGACGGCCGATTGTTCGCCGTCACACCGGATTCCGGCGATGTGGAACTGCTCGCCGACACCGCGGGCCACCTGCTTGGCCTCGATGCTCGGGTCGATGGGTCGATCGTCATCTGTGACCACGACCGTGGCCTTCTACTCCTCGAATCCGGACGGCAACGCGTTGCGGTTCTCGCTGACACCGTCGACGGGCGGCCGCTGCACTTCGCGTCGAACGCGACCACAGCGGCCGACGGCACTGTGTACTTCACCTCGTCGACCCAGCGGTTCACAATCGACAAATGGCGCTCCGATCTCATCGAGCACTCGGGGACCGGTCGGCTGATGGCGCGAACGCCGGACGGGCGTGTCGAAGTCCTCGTCGGTGGACTACAGTTCGCGAACGGAATCGTGCTCGGCCCCGACGATTCGTACGTCCTGGTCGCCGAGACCGGGGCCGCCCGCATCGTCCGCTACTGGCTGTCCGGCGACGCCGCAGGCACCACGGACCTGTTCGTCGACGACCTGCCTGGGTACCCCGACAACATGTCGGTGGGCAGCGACGGCCTCGTCTGGGTTGCTCTGGCGTCGCCCCGGAACGCGGTCCTCGAATCGTTGTTCAAGCTGCCGCCGCGGGCCCGGAAGGTCCTCGCTCGGGCGCCGCAGCGGATCGGGCCGGCGCCTGAGGAAACGGTCTGGGTCCTTGGCCTGCGATTCGACAGCACGGTCGTGCACGATGTCCACGTCGACGCCCCCGACTTCTCGTTCGTCACCGGTGTCGCGGAGCACAGCGGCGTCTTATACCTCGGCACGATCATGCACGACGCGATCGGCGTACTCGACCTCCCTCAGTAGAGCGTGGTTCGGCTTGGTCTCGGAAGTGGCCCCTCACAAGCGGCGGTGACGCGGTGCGAGGTGTTCATTACCTCGCGGTGACAGCGACAGTGTCCGTGCGCAACACAGGATTCGTAAGTTCGTGAGCATCAGCCCGGCGGACCAGCCGCCTGGCGTGACGAGAGGCGGACCTCGTGGGACGAAGCCACACGATCGAACACTGGGATCCCGAGGACACCACGGCGTGGGATGCAGGTGGTGCTGCGGTCGCGCGCCGCAACCTCGTCTGGTCGGTGGTTGCCGAACACGTCGGCTTCTCGGTGTGGTCCCTCTGGTCGGTGATGGTGCTGTTCATGCCGACAGACGTGTACGGCATCAGCACTGGCGACAAGTTCCTGATTGGCGCCGTCGCCACCCTGACCGGCGCGCTCCTGCGCTTCCCGTACACCATGGCGACTACCCGATTCGGTGGACGGAACTGGACCGTCTTCTCCGCCGTGGTCCTGTTGGTTCCGGTCTCGGCGACCATCGTGATTCTCGCCAACCCGGGTCAACCGCTGTGGATGTACCTAGTCTGCGCGGCGCTCACCGGTCTCGGCGGCGGCAACTTTGCGTCGTCGATGACCAATATCAACGCGTTCTATCCGCAGCGGCTCAAAGGGTGGGCGCTAGGTCTCAACGCGGGTGGCGGCAATCTCGGTGTACCTGCCGTCCAACTGCTCGGACTCCTCGTCCTGGCGTGGGCCGGGGACTCCCAGCCGTACTGGGTGTGTGCGTTCTACCTCGTCGCACTGGTGGTCGCGGGGATCGGCGCAGCCGTCTACATGGACAATCTTGACGGCCCCGGAGTCGACACCGCGGCGATGCGGTCAGCGCTTACCAACCGACACACGTGGATCATCTCGCTGCTGTACATCGGCACGTTCGGATCGTTCATCGGCTTCTCGTTCGCTTTCGCGCAGGTGCTGGCGATCAACTTCCGTGCGGACGGCCAGTCGGCATCCGAGGCTGCGCTGCACGCCGCGTCTATCGCGTTCATCGGTCCGTTGCTCGGGTCCATCAGCCGTGTGTACGGCGGAAAGCTCGCCGACCGGTTCGGTGGCAGCACCGTGACGTTGGCCGTCTTCGTCGGCATGATCGGCGCCGCGATGATCCTCATTGCGGGCAGCAGTTCGCTCGTCACGATGTCGGTCGCGTTCGTCCTGCTGTTCATTCTGTCCGGCATGGGCAACGGGTCGGTGTACAAGATCATCCCGTCGGTGTTCGACGCCGCATCGCGATCCCTTCCGCTCGACACCTTGGGGCGTGCCGCGTATTCGCGATCGATGTCGGGTGCGGTCATCGGAATCGCAGGTGCGCTCGGCGGACTCGGCGGTGTCGGCATCAACTTGGTGCTGCGGCAGGCGTATCAGTCGGGCGACGGGGGTTCGCCGGTGTGGGCGTTCGTCGTGTTCGCCGCCTTCTATATAACGGCTGCGTTGGTCACCTGGCGGGCGTATGTCGCGGTCCCGGCGAAGGCTCCAGCCGATGACCGTGAGCCCGTGTCTGGGACGATGAGTTCATGACCTCAGACACCGAACGGAGAACCCCGCCTACCTTGGCGGGGTTCTCCGTTGCGATCACGGCGGCGCGTCGAGCCGAGGAGTTCGACGCGCTGTTGACCCGTCGCGGTGCGCGGGTGGTGTCCGCTGCCGCGATCTCGATGGTTCCGCTCGCCGACGACCGAGGTCTGCTTGAGGCCACCCGCAGCCTTATTCAGGCGCCGCCTGACCTGGTCATCGCGACGACGGGCATTGGGTTCCGCGGCTGGATAGAGGCCGCGGACGAATGGGGGACGGCAGGGGACTTGTTGGCCGCACTCGGTACGGCGCGCATCATCTCCCGAGGCCCCAAAGCGACGGGTGCGCTGCGGGCCGCAGGTCTGCGCGAGGAGTGGTCGCCGGCGTCGGAGTCGTCCGCGGAAGTCCTCGCCCACCTGACTGAAGCCGATCTCGACGGTAAACGCGTCGCTGTCCAACTGCACGGTGCAACCGATTCGTGGGATCCAAATCCTGGCTTCCTCGACGGCCTGACCGCGCGCGGCGCCCAGGTGGTCGGTGTCCCCGTGTATCGGTGGGAGGGGCCGCGCGACGTCGCCGCGTTCGACGCTCTGATCTCCGACGTGGTTCACGTGCGAGTGGACGCCGTAGCGTTCACGTCGGCGCCCGCCGTCGCGTCGATGTTGTTGCGCGCACGGGACCTCGGTGTTCGCGACCGACTCGTCGCGGCGATGTGCGGGCCGGTGACCGCCTACAGCGTGGGTCCCGTTACCTCGGCCCCGTTGGACGCGGTGGGGGTGCCGAGCGTCGCACCGGATCGGATGCGGTTGGGTGCGCTGGCTCGGCTCATCGCCGAAGATCTGCCCGCGGGCGACCCCGATATCGCCGTCGCTGGGCACCGTCTGGGTGTGCATGCGTCGGCTGTTGTCGTCGATGGCGAGGTGCGCGACGTGTCGGCGACCGGTTTGGCTGTCCTGAAAGCGTTAGCGGCGGTTCCCGGCGACGTCGTGTCCCGACACGATTTGCTCGACGTCCTGCCCGCGGCGGGCGACGACGCTCATGCGGTGGAAGTCACCGTCGGACGGTTGCGCACCGCGATCGGCGCTCGCGAGATCATCGGGACCGTCGTCAAACGCGGTTACCGGCTCGCCGTCGACTGAGGGGCACCGACGCAGAATCGCGTTGAACAATGGTCGTCTGACGACCATTGTTCAACGCGATTTCCGTACCAGGGCTCAGCAGGCGGCAGGCTCCGTGGCTGTGCTGCGCGCCAAGGCACAAGCTCGATCGACGATGAGGGGGTGTAGACCCAGCGGCCGGGCGACGACGTCGGCGCCTGAGCCCTCCAACCGAGTCTGGAACAGGCCGGGAGCGAGGAGATGCGACGCGACGGCGACGCGACGGTGTCGTCGCCGAAGCCGTGCAACCGCCTCGGCTACCGACGGATACTGCGGGGCCTTCGCTGACGGTGCGGCGAACGCGACCTCGACCGGCGCGTCCACCACAGTCGACAGCGCGTGCGCGACCGAGTCGACATCGCGGTGCGACAGCGGATCCGACGAACCGGCGGCGGCCAGCACCACGGCATCACCCGGTCGTCGCCCCGCGGCGCGGAGGCGATCGGCGAGCGTCTCGACCACCTCGTCCGACGGCCCGAGCGAATCTGACACGCGCGTCGGCGGGACACCGCAACGACTCAAATGCTCGGGAATGTCCCGACGAACGTGGTAACCGCGGCCGAGGAACGCGGGGACGACAGCGATCGGCGAAGAGAGCTTCAGGGTCGCCAGCGCTTCCGACGGGCTCGGGCCGAGGACGTCGACGAACGAGACCGCCACCTGGTCGTCGAGACGTTCGCGCATGGCGGCGGCGAGATCGCCGATGAGGGCCACACCGCGTGGGTTGCGCGTGCCATGGGCGACGAGGAGCACCGTCATGACCGCGCCGTCAGCGGCTCGGGGCGACGACCGAAACCGACGAGCGGCGAGTTCGCGACGAACACCGTCCCGTCGATGCCGATGCGCGTCGCGAACACCGGGACCTTCACCCCGTCCGCGTCGAGGCAACGGCCGTCGATGAGGCTGAACGCCTGCTTCTTGAGCGGCGACTGCACCACCGGGAATCCGTTCCGGTCGCCGACGATGCCTCGTGACAGGACCGCGGCACGGCCGATTGGGTCGATGTTCCCGACGGCGCGCAGCGAGTCATCCGCCAGCCGGAACAGAGCGACCTGACCGTGGTCGGGGAGCAGGACTGCGACACCGCGGAGCGGCTGCAATCTGTCATAAGCGCAGGCCGGGGTCCAGTCGCGGGTCCAGCGGTGCAGGTCGAAATTGATGGTCATGCGTTACTCCTTGCAGCTGGCTGGACGATCTGGGGAGGCGGGCCGACTTGGGGTTGGCCGAGCAGCACCGGCACCTTGCGGCCGTGGCTCTCACCGAACGAGACGGTGGGGTCGGGAACGCCGGGAGCGTTCACGAACGAGACGAAGCGCGAGAGCTTGTCCGGGTCGTCGAGGACGCCCTTCCACTCGCACTGGTAGCCGTCGACGTGCCGTGCCATGTCCGCTTCGAAGTCAGCGGCCAGACCGAGACTGTCGTCGACGATCACCGCGCGTAAATGATCGAGCCCGCCGTCGAGGTTCTCCAACCACGGTGCGGTGCGTTGCAGCCGATCGGCCGTCCGGATGTAGTACATGAGGAACCGGTCGATGTAGGCGATGAGTGTCTGCGTGTCGAGGTCGCCCGCGACGAGTTGCGCGTGCCGTGGGGTCATCCCGCCGTTACCTGCGACGTACAAGTTCCAGCCGCTCTCGGTCGCGATGACGCCGACGTCCTTGCCGCGGGCCTCAGCGCATTCGCGAGCACAGCCGGACACACCCATCTTGAGCTTGTGCGGCGAACGGAGACCCCGGTAGCGAAGCTCCAAGTCGATCGCCAACTGCACCGAATCCTGCTGACCGTACCGGCACCAGTCCGATCCGGCGCAACTCTTCACGGTGCGTAGCGACTTGCCGTACGCCTGGCCGGACTCCATGCCGCCGTCGACGAGTCGCCGCCAGATGTCGGGGAGTTGGTCGACGGTCGCACCGAACATATCGATGCGCTGGCCGCCCGTTATCTTCGTGTACAGACCGAAGTCGCGGGCGATCTCCCCGATGAGGATGAGTTGTTCGGCGCTGATGTCACCGCCAGGCACACGAGGAACCACCGAGTAGGTGCCGTTCCGCTGGATGTTCGCCAAAAAGTGGTCGTTCGAGTCCTGCAGCGACGCCTGCTCGCCATCGAGGATGTGGTCGCTGCTCGTCGACGCGAGGATCGACGCGACGGTCGGCTTGCAGATGTCGCAACCGGTACCGCTGCCGAATCGTTCGACGAGGCCGGAGAACGTCCGGATGCCGCTCGCCCGGACGAGTTCGAAGAGGTCGGCACGCGAGACGTCGAAGTGCTCGCACAACGCCTTCGACTGTTCGACGCCCGAGTCGGCGAGGATCTGCGAGAGCAGCGGGACGCACGAACCGCACGATGTACCGGCTCCCGTGCACTTCTTGAGAGCCGCGACGTCGCAGGCGCCGTCGGCGATAGCGCCGCACAACGTCCCCTTCGTGACATCGTTGCACGAGCAGATCTGTGCGTCGTCGCCGAGCGCACCGACGCCGAGCGCCGGACCGTCGCCGGAGACCGGACTGATCAACGCGACCGGATCGCCAGGGATCGACGAGCCGACGAGCGGCCGCAGGACGCCGTACGACGACGCGTCGCCGACGAGTACGCCGCCGAGCAGAGTCGACGCGTCGTCCGAGAGGACGAGCTTGGCGTAGGTGCCGTTGATCGGGTCGCTGACCACGACGTTCAATGCGCCGTCGGTGGTCCCGTGCGCGTCGCCGAAGCTCGCGACATCCACGCCGAGGAGCTTCAACTTGGTGGACATGTCGGCGCCCGGGAAGCATGCGTCGCCGCCGAGGAGCTGGTCGGCGACCACTTCGGCGCTGGCGTATCCGGGTCCGACGAGGCCGTAGCAGCGTCCCTCGATGGCCGCGACCTCACCGATCGCGTAGACGGCAGGGTCGCTCGTACGGCCGGTGACGTCGGTGAGGACACCGCCGCGTTCGGCGGTGTCGAGCCCGCAGTCGCGGCCCAGCTCGTCGCGCGGACGCACGCCGGCCGCGAACACGACGAGGGCCGCGTCGACAGTCGTCTCATCGGAGAACGTGACCTTCACGTCGTCACCGTTGGGTTCGATCGACTTGGTTCCGGTCTCCAGCGCGATGTCGATGCCGAGGGCACCGATCATCCGCGCGAGGTGCTCACCGCCGGCCGGGTCGATCTGCTGCGGCATGAGTCGGGGGTTCATTTCGACGACGTGTGGGCGGAGCCCGAGCTGGCGGAGTGCGTTCGCGGCCTCCAGACCGAGTAGACCGCCGCCGATGACGACGCCCACCGGCTGGTCGCCGCTGCTCCGGGCGATCGCGTCGTCGGCGTCGGCGCGGATCGCGTCGAGGTCGTCGAGCGTGCGGTAGACGTGGCAGTGGTCGACGTCGTGGCCGGGCACCGGCGGCACGAATGCGTAAGAGCCCGTCGCGAGGACGGCGGCGTCGTAGTCGATGGTTGTGCCGTCGTCGAGCTGCACGGTCTTGGTGGCACGGTCGATCGTCGCGGCACGACGACCGGTCAGCACCCGCACCGAGGCGTCGCCCGCGTATTCGTTGCCTACCAGCGCGAGAGTGCTGCGATCCCATCCGCCGACATACGAGGAGAGTCCCACACGGTCGTACGCGCGGTCGGATTCCTCACCGATCACGACGACGTTCCACGACGCTTCCTCATCGCGGGTGCGGAGTGCTTCGACGAAACGGTGGCCGACCATTCCGTGCCCGATGACTGCGACTGTTCTACTCATGTCGACGACGGTATGGATTCGGTGTTGCGGCAGATCGCGGGTCTCGTTGCTCGGGAGTCACCAGGTTCTCACCGTGTTACGTCCCGAGGTGTGAGGGCGAGCGTCAGTCAGTACACGTCGCGGACGTAACGGTGTTCGGCGGCGAGTGCAGCGACATACGCGTCCGCGCTGCGTGGCGCAAGCCGTCCTTCCTGGGCGACGATCTGGTGCAGCGCGTCGTCGACGTCGCGGGCCATCTTCGACGCGTCGCCGCAGACGTACACGTGGGCTCCGCGCGATAGCCACGCCCAGATGTCGGCGGCCCGCTCACGCATCAGGTCTTGGACGTACACCTTGTCTGCCTGGTCTCGCGAGAATGCGACGTCGAGCCGTGTCAGCACACCGGTCTCCTGCAATTCGCCGAGCTCCGACTCGTACAGGAAGTCAGTGGCGCGGTGCTGTTCGCCGAAGAACAGCCAGTTGTCGCCCGATGCGCCGGCCGCGGCCCGCTCGCGCAGGAATCCGCGGAACGGTGCGACTCCGGTGCCGGGGCCGATCATGATCATCGGGGCGTCGGCGTCCTGTGGTGGCCCGAAATGCTTGTTGGCTTGGACGAACAGCTTCACCGGCGCCGTCTCGGGGGCGTCGGCGAGGAACGTCGAGCAGACGCCACCGCGTCGGACGTCGCCCGCACCGAACCGGACGGCCGACACCGTCACCTCTACACGGTCGGGGGTGTGCGCCGGACTCGACGATATCGAATACAGGCGCGGCTGCAGCGGACGCAGAACCGTCAACCAGTCGGCGATCTCCGCGATCACCGGGTACTCGGCGAGCACGTCGACCGACTGTTTGCCCCACGTCCACTCGTCGAACGCCTCCCGGTGGTCGAGCAGCGACCGCAAGTGCGGATCGTCGTGGTGGTCGGCGACGAAACTGACGAGGTCGCGCGTGATCCGAGCGATCTCGAAGTGGTCGGTTAGCGCGGTGCGCAAGTCCATTGTGTCGCCCGCCGCGTCGACGGGAAGATCGCCGTCGAGCGCGGTCACCCGCAGCCACTCGTCGACGAGCGCCGTGCTGTTCGACGGGACGACGCCCAACGCGTCGCCCGCTTCGTATGCGAGGGTTCCCGGCGGCAGCTCGAACCCGAACCGTCGGATCTCCTTCGCCGATCCGTCGCCGGACAGGAGTTGGTTCGTGACGAGGCGGGTCTGCAGCGGGTTGCGACGCGAATACGCTGCCGGTGCGGCTGCTGCCGGATTCGGCCCAGATCGGCCCTGTGTAGACGAGTCCGTCGCCGACTGCCCAGTGTCGGTCGGCCCAGTGTCGGTCGGCCCGGTGTCGGTCGGCCCGGTGTCGGTCGGCTCGGCCTCAGACAGGGCGCGAGTCACGGAGTCGATCCATGCGTCGGCGACGGCGTCGTCGCCGGGCTCGCATGAGGTCCGGGCGGTGAGGCGAGCGGCGCCGAGGAGTTCGAGCCTGCCGTCGAGTTTGCGGGCGAAGCCGCAGAAGTCGGCGTAGGACGAGTCGCCGAACCCGAGGACGGCGAACCGCAGGTCCGGCACGTCCGACGACGTGGCCGCGGTCAGCCGCGTCCAGAGTGCGGTCGCGTTGTCGGGTGGGTCACCGTCGCCGGTCGTCGACACCGTGAACAGGACGACCCCGGTCAACTCGTCGACACCGACCTCGGCGGCCGACCGCAAGCTGACCGAGAGACCGGCGTCGGTCAGCGCGGTGACCGCGCGTTCGGCGAACTCCTCGGCGGTGCCGGTCTGCGACGCCCACACGAGAGTCACGCGTTGGCTCGCCGCGACGGTGTCGGGAGTGGGTGCGGCGACGGCGGACGCCACCGCGGTGCGCGCGAAGTATCCGGCGAGGACGCCGTCGGCCCACGCACGGACCGCGGGCGAGAGGGGAGCGTGGCTCGGGATCGTCGGAACCGAGTCGACGGGCGGGTTCGCGGCGATGCCCGCAGCGAGACCCGACAGGTAGGCCGACTCTTCGGGGACGGTCGACGGCGCGGGCACTCCGCCGAGGACGGAAGCGAGAGCGGTCACTGGAGGCTCCTGAAGGGAATCGGATACGGGTTCGGCTGGCACCGGGGTCAGCGATACCGCGCACGCTTTGAACTCGGGCTGCAGAGAGTCCGGGTCGACAGCGTCGCTGGTCACGGCATTGACCGAGAGGTCTGGCCCGGCCGCGTCGTTGAAGTGCATCGGGACGAAGCAACACCCGGGCGCGATGTCGGTGTTCACTCGGGCGGGCACGGTCACCGAGCCGCGACGGGACGCGACGGTCACGCGTTCGCCGTCGACGACGCCGTGGAGGTCCGCCGTCTCGGGGTGCAGTTGGACGAAACTCGACGGATCGAGCTTGTTGAGCTTGGCGACGCGTCCGGTCTTGGTCATCGTGTGCCACTGGTGCGGCAGTCGTCCCGTCGTCAGGACGACCGGATAGTCGTCGTCGGGGAGTTCGGCCTGCGGCAGGTACGGTCGCGGCAAGAAGCGGGCGCGACCGTCCGCCGTCGGAAACACGAGACCGTCGTCGGTGCGGTAGCGGATCGGATTGCGATCGGAACATCCCGGTGCGGCAGGCCATTGGACGGGCCCTGCGCGTAGGCGTTCGTGGTCGGCGCCACGTACGTCCCAACCGGTCTTCGGATTGTGGAACCGACTCAATTCGTCGAAGACGGCGGCAGCGTCCGGATAGTCGAAGGCGTCGGCGAAGCCCATCCGCGTCGCGACGTCGGCGATGAGTCGCCAATCGGGGCGTGCGTCACCCGGCGGGGCGAGCGCCGGCCTGCACAAGGTCAGGTTGCGTTCGGAGTTGACCATCACCCCGTCGGTCTCCGCCCACAGCGCAGCAGGCAGCACGATGTCGGCGTATGTCGTGGTTTCGGCGCCGTCGAAGGCTTCCTGGACGACGACGAGGTCGGCGGTCTCGAGGGCGGCGATCACGGTGTCCCGGTTCGCTACCGACGCGACTGGGTTGGTGCAGATGATCCATGCCGCTCGGATCTCGCCTGCCGCCATCCGCTCGAACATGTCGATCGTGCCGCCACCCGGATCGTCACGGATGGTCCCGTCCGGGAGCCCCCACAGTGCTTCGGTGTGTGCGCGGTCGGCGGGATCGAGCGCCGTGCGCTGGCCGGGGAGGCCTGGACCCATGTAGCCCATCTCACGGCCGCCCATCGCGTTCGGCTGCCCAGTCAGGGAGAACGGTCCCGATCCGGTCCGGCAGATAGTGCCGGTCGCGAGATGGAGATTCACCAGGGCGTTGGTGTGCCACGTGCCGTGGGTCGACTGGTTCAAGCCCATCGTCCACAACGACATCCAGTCGTCCGCGTCGACGATCCACTGGGCCAGGGTCCGCAGATCGTCGGCGGCCAGGCCGGTGGTCTCCGCGACGGCGTCCACCGGATAGTCGTCCAGAAGCGGGGCCATCGTCGACCACCCGGACGTGTTGGCTGCGATGAACTCGTCGTCGAGCCCGCCGGCTTCGACGATCAGTCGCAGCAATCCGTTCAGGAGCGCCATGTCGGTGCCTGGCCTGACCGGGAGGTATAGGTCGGCTTTCGCCGCTGTGGCTGTCCGCCGCGGATCGATCACCACGAGTTTGGCACCCGCCTTGACCCGATCCATCATGCGCAGGAACAGGATCGGGTGGCAGTCGGCCATGTTCGCGCCGATCACCAGGAACAGGTCGGCGTGGTCGAGGTCGTCGTAACTGCCGGGAGGGCCGTCCGCACCCAACGACTGTTTGTAGCCGGTGCCCGCCGACGCCATGCACAGCCTCGAATTCGACTCGATCTGGTTGGTTCCCAGGAACCCTTTCGTCAGCTTGTTCGACAGGTACTGCGCTTCGATAGTCATCTGCCCTGACACGTACACGGCGATCGAGTCGGGGCCGTGCTCGTCGCGGATCGCGGTGAGACGCCGCGCAGTCTCGGCGACGGCGTCGTCGGTGCTCACCCGGGTTCCGTCGACGGTCGCCGACGTCAAACGGCCGGGCGCGGAGAGCATTTCGGCCGTCGTCGCACCCTTTGTGCAGAGTCGGCCGCGGTTCGTCGGATGATCGGGATCGCCCTTCGACGCCGCGACGCGGTCGCCGTCGATCGTCAATGTCATTCCGCAGCCGACCCCGCAGTAGCCGCACACGGTTGCCACGGTGCGCGAGGGATCGTCCATGCTCAGCATCGTCGATGTGACATGTTTCCGGTTGCGCCGTTTCGTGTTACGCGGGTGTCAACAGTGCTACATGATGACTGCATGCGTGATGCTGTGATCGTCGATGCGGTTCGTACCCCCATCGGCAGACGAAACGGTTCCTTGTCCGACACCCATCCCGGCGACCTGTCCGGTCACGTGTTGAAAGCGCTCGCCGAGCGGGTCGGCCTCGACCCGGCCTCGGTCGACGACGTGATCTGGGGTTGTGTGAGCCAGGTCGGCGACCAGGCGGGCCACATCGGCCGGCTCGGAGTCCTCGCCGCGGGGTGGCCGGAATCGGTGCCGTCGGTGGTCGTCGACCGTCGTTGCGGATCGGGCCAGCAGTCGGTCGCGTTCGCCGCGGCAGGCGTCATCGCAGGCCAATATGACATCGCGATCGCGGGCGGCGTCGAATCCATGTCGCGTGTTCCGATGGGGTCGGCCGGCCAGGGCGGTACCCCGACGCCGCAGTCGGTACTCGATCGCTACGGGATCGACGGATTCAACCAGGGCGTCGGCGCCGAAATGGTCGCCGCGAAGTGGGGGATGAGCCGTACTGAACTCGACGAGTACTCGGCGCGTTCGCACGAGCGCACCGCCGCGGCCGTCGACGCGGGCGCGTTCGACGCCCAGCTCGCTCCGATCGGCGGACTCGCTCAGGACGAGGGGCTGCGCCGCGGTACCACCGTGGAGAAACTCGCCGAGCTCAAGACGCCTTTCGACCCGAACGGGATGATCACAGCGGGTAACGCGTCGCAGATCTCCGACGGCGCGGGCGCGCTGCTGGTCACCTCGAGCGAGACCGCGGCGGCCAACGGGTGGTCGCCGATCGCCCGTGTGCACACCACGGTGGTGGCGGGCGACGACCCCGTCATCATGTTGACCGCGCCGATCGCGGCGACGCGTAAGGCGTTCGACCGTTCGGGCTTGACGGTCGACGACATCGGCGCGTACGAGGTGAATGAGGCGTTCGCGCCAGTCCCGATGGCGTGGCAGAAGGAGATCGGCGCGTCCGACGACGTCCTCAACCCGCTCGGCGGCGCGATCTCGGTCGGGCATCCGCTTGGCGCGTCCGGTGCGATCTTGATGACTCGCCTCGTGCACCATATGCGCGACAACGGGATCCGCTACGGACTGCAGACGATGTGCGAGGCTGGCGGCATGGCCAACGCGACGATCCTAGAACTGTTGTGAGCGAGGACCTGCGGTGAGCGACGAACTGCTGGTGGACCGCGACGGCTATGTCGTCACGTGGACGATCAATCTGCCCGAGGTGCGCAATGCGATCTCCGACGTGCCGGTCATCGACGCGATCGTGGACGCAGTCGCGGCAGCCAACGCCGACCAGAGCGTGCGCGCGGTAATTCTTACCGGCGCGGGTTCGGCGTTTTCGGCGGGCGGCAATGTGAAGGCGATGCAAGCGGGCGAAGGGCTGTTCGGCGGTGCCGCACACGACCAGCGGATCGGATACCGCGACGGCATCCAACGGATTCCCCGGGCCCTATACGCGTTGGAGGTTCCGGTGGTCGCCGCCGTCAACGGTCCGGCCGTCGGGGCGGGCTGCGATCTGGCGATGATGTGCGATCTGCGGATCGCGTCGACGACGGCGTTCTTCGCCGAGAGCTTCGTCAAGCTCGGAATCATTCCGGGCGACGGCGGCGCCTGGTTTTTGCCGCGCATCATCGGCCCCGCGCGTGCGGCCGAAATGGCGTTGACGGGCGACCGCGTGGACGCGAGCACCGCCCTCGACTGGGGGATGGTGTCGCAGGTCGTCGAACCGGACGAACTGCTGGGAGCCGCACGTGCGCTTGCGGACCGCGTCGCGGTGAACCCGCCGATCGCCGTCCGGATGGCCAAGAAGCTCCTCCGTGAATCGTCGCAGCAGACGCTTGACCAACTCCTGGAGATGTCGGCCGCGATGCAGGGGATCGCGCACCAGACGCAAGATCACCAGGAAGCGGTCGCGGCGATGCTCGGCAAGCGCGCCGGGGTCTATCAAGGACGGTGACGGCCATGCGCGTGATTGTCGTAGGCGGCGGCGTAGCGGGGTTGACCACGGCGCTGGCTCTGCACCGTGACGGTCACATCGTGCAGGTCCTCGAAGCCCGCGACGACACGGTTGCGGGTGCGGGCATCAGCCTGTGGCCGAACGCGCTGGCCGCCTTGGATCGGATCGGTGCGGGCGATGCTGTCCGCGCAGCCGGCGGATCGGTGGCGGCGGGCGCGGTGCGGTGGCGCGACGGCAGCTGGATTCGGCGACCCGATCCCGAGCGGCTGATCGACGCGCTCGGTGAGCCGTTGGTCGTGGTGGCACGGCCGATCCTGCGGGATGTGCTGTCGCGGCTCCTTCCGCCGGGCACCGTGCGGTTCGGCGTGAGTGTCGAGCGATCGGCTGGACTGGACGCCGACCTCATAGTCGGAGCCGACGGTATCGGATCGGTGCTCGCTCGGGAACTCAATGGCGCGTTGCCGCGGAGGTACGCCGGATACACGGCGTGGCGCGGCATCGCCGACGCGACGTTCGACCCGAGCCTCGCGGGCGAGGTGCTTGGGCCGGGCAGCCAGTTCGGGCTGGTTCCGCTGGGGACCGACCGCACGTACTGGTTCGCCACTGCCCAACTGCCCGAAAGCACGTGGTTCGACGACGAGTCCGCATACGTCCGCGGGCTCGTCGAGAGTTGGGCTGACCCATTGCCGCGGCTGGTCGCGGCGACCGATCCGGCGAACCTGCTACGCAACGACCTGTACGACCGGCCGACCGCGAAAGTCCTGCACCGCGGCCGCGTGGTGTTGGTCGGCGATGCCGCACATCCCATGCGACCGCATCTCGGGCAGGGTGGTTGCCAGGCGATCGAAGACGCAGTGGCCCTCGCCGACTGCGTGCGGACCAGCGACGACGTACCTCAGGCGATGGTGCGGTACGCCGGTGTCCGACGCCGTCGGACGCGGGCGGTGGTGCGCGAATCGGCTCTCATCGGGCGAGTGGTGAACGGGCGTCCGGCCGCAGTGTGGGGCGCGCTCATCCGGTCGAGCGTGCTGGTGCCCGACCGCGTCGTGCGCTCTCACCTGGCGACCATCGCCTCCCGCAGCGCATTCTCCCGGACGCTGGAGTTGACACCCCGAACGCACAGGAACTGACGTCCCGGCTCAGTGTCGTGCCAGCCAGCGCAGTCCGCCGCCGTCCTTGATCGGCGCGTCGGAGAGCTTTGTCCGCCCTAACGCTTGTGGAAGGATGCGGGACCGGAGCCGGAAGTCGGTCACCGCGCTCCGGTATGCGAGTCGGACGAGAGATCCCGCACCCGCCCGGTCGACCGCGCGGTAGAAGACGACTATGCGATCGAGGCGTCGTCGATCGCGGTCCGTCCAATCCCACTTCATCATGGTGCGGAACTCCGCAGGCAGGTTCGCCCGGGTCATAAACCGGTAGTGGCGGCCGCCGAGCAGCGGGAATCCTTTCCCGAGTGGCCCCCATGCTTCGGTGATGAACTCCAGGCCGGCCAGTGACTCGAAGTCCGCACGGATCGGGTCGTCGATCGTGAGTCGGGGGAGGGTGTCATTCCAATACCGCTCGTACTCGTCCCAGGTGTGCGGCCACGCCGCCTCGCGGACGTTGAGCGTCGTCGCGAGCGTGGACGCCGACCGCGTCAACGAGTCGAGCTCGGCGACAGTTAGATCGCCGTAGAGGGTCGTGTACTGATCGAGGTAGTAGCGGAACAAGCATGCCGCGACCCACTTCTGCAGTTCGGGGCTGTTGCCGCTGTATCTGGTGGGGCTGTCCGGAGTCGAGATCACTGCTTGGTGGACACCGGCCACCTCGGTGCGCATCCGGTCCCGGTCGGCGTCGTCGCCGAAGATCGCGACGGCCAAATATTGCGACGTGGTACGGCTGCGCTTGATCGGGCGACGGCGCGGGCTTCCCGAGACCACCCGTGACTCGTGCACGCCGTAGCCGACCGCTGGCAACGCCAACTGCATGATGATGTTGGCGACACCGTTGGTGATCCCGTAGGCGGTGATCAGGTCGGACAAAGTCTCTGGTCGTGCGCGGCGCATCGCTTCCCCAATTCAGGATACGGGTGTTATCAGATTTAGGCTATGGCGACGGTCGAACCGTGTCAATGGTCTGGACGTCGACCGATGTCGGTGTGCCGTCAGGCCGGCGCGCGGGCCCATCTGGCGACCATCGCCTCCCGTTGTGCGTTCTCCCGCACGGTTCTCCCGCACA
The DNA here is from genome assembly GCF_032711245.1 of Gordonia abscondita. Classification (GTDB taxonomy): domain Bacteria; phylum Actinomycetota; class Actinomycetes; order Mycobacteriales; family Mycobacteriaceae; genus Gordonia. The sequence continues at coordinate 28,112 of NZ_CP128986.1, read as the reverse complement.
CTGGAGCCATGGTGACGATCCGTTCGCGTGTGCGCATCCCTGTCCGTGCCGTGCTCCTAGACATGGATGGGACTCTCGTCGACTCCGCCGCCGTCGTCGAGCGGCTGATGGGACGATGGGCGGCCGCCCACGGGCTCCCTGTTGACACAGTCCTGAAGATCTCACACGGTCGACAAGGCCACGAGGTGATGGCCGAACTCTTGCCGGACCGGCCGATGGCTGAGAACCTCGCCGACAACGCGGACCTGCTCGCCGCCGAGATCTCCGAGACCGACGGGATCGTCGCGATCGCGGGCGCCGCCGACCTGCTCGCCGCGCTCGCCGACGTCCCGCACGCGCTCGTCACCTCCGCGACCTTGCCGTTGGCGCTGGCGCGGATGAGCGCTGCGAGACTCGCCGTCCCCGAAGTCTCGGTGACCGCCGACGACACCACCGAGTCCAAGCCGAGCCCGCGCGGCTTTCTGCATGCCGCCGCGCTGCTCGGCGTCGACCCGACGCAATGCGTGGTGTTCGAGGACTCGGGTGCGGGGATCGCGGCCGGTCGGGCCGCAGGCGCTACGGTGATCGGGGTCGGCGCGGCGTCCGCAACCCATGGACCCGACTACGTCGTCGACGACCTCACTTCGGTGACCGTCGATCACGAACCGCTGCAGGTGTGTCTGATCGACGGATAGCATGAGTGTGGTCACTCAACTTCCGATGGAAGGCTCGATCATGGACACGCTCGCGGCTACCGAGATCCTGGCACGATCGACCACGATCACGAACGTCGGCTGGATCGGATATCTCATCATCGGCGCGATCGCTGGACTGATCGCGGGAAAGATCGTCAAAGGCAGCGGCGCCGGGTTTCTGATGAACATTGTCATCGGCGTTGCTGGAGCTCTCATCGGCGGTTTCCTGATGAGCTTCGCCTTCGACACCGAGTCCGGCGGATGGTGGTTCACGCTGTTCACGGCTGTACTCGGATCGGTGATCCTGCTGTGGATCTTGGAGAAATTCCAGAAGTCGCGGACCTAGACGCGACGACTCGAGGCCACAACGTGCAGGCGCAGTGTGCGAGGCGATGCACGTATGCCTCGTCACACGCTCGCGGACAGGTATTGATTCGCCTCGGGGCGGAACGCTTGGCGCACGATCGTCGGTGACAGCGGCTGTCGAGGCTGTGACCAGCACTTGTGTGGTGCCCCCGGCAGGACTCGAACCTGCGACCTAGAGATTAGAAGGCTCTTGCTCTATCCACCTGAGCTACGGAGGCGTTCACTGTCGCCGTGAGAGCGGCAGCGATGGATGAGTATATCTGGTCCTACGATGGGGGCATGTCAACGACGTCCCCGACGGCCGATACCGAGTCCCGTTCGCCGCACGCGATCGACCGCGACCGCCTCACCGACCCGTCGGCGCCGCGGCGGGTGATCGTCGCGGCGATGATGGTCGCAGGCGCGGTCGCGGGGGCGCTGGTCACCGCGGCGTCCGCGGCCACGGCGCTCCGCCTCGCCGGAGTCCCGGACGCGGGAGCGCTCACGACCTATGGTGTCCCCGTCGTCACCGTGGTCGGTCAGCTCAGCGCCGCAATCGGTTTCGGCGGCGCGATGTTCGCCGCGTTCTTCGTTCCACCCCAACGCAGCGGTCACCTCGATGTCGGGGGTTTCCGCGCCATCCGATGGACGTACGCGGCGATGCTCGTTTGGGCGGTTTGCGCGCTCGCGATGATCCCGTTGACGATCTCTAACGTGAGCGGCTTTTCGCTCGCCGAGACTTTGAAGCCCGACAACCTGCTCACCGCCTACAACCAGGTCGCCGACGCGAAGTATTGGCTGTGGACGGCGATCTTCGCGCTGCTCGCCGCTGTCCTCGCGCGCGCCGCACTCAAGTGGGGGTGGACGTTCGTCGTTCTCGCGCTGGCGTTCCTGTCCCTGATGCCGTCCGCGCTGGCCGGGCATTCGTCGGCAGGCGGTGGACACGACGTGGCGACGAACAGCCTGATCCTGCATATCGTCGCCGCGGCGGCATGGGCGGGCGGGCTCCTCGTCGTGCTCGCCTACTCGTTCGGCGACGGGCGGTGGCGCGTCCTCGCGGTACGACGCTATTCGCGGGTGGCCTTCTGGTGTCTGATCGTCGTCGGCATCAGTGGGGTCGTCAACGCGCTGGTGCGGATGCCGATCGAGCAATTGTTCACGACCACGTACGGGCTCATCGTCATCGGGAAGCTGTCGGCGTTCGTCGTCGCTGCCGCGATCGGCGGGGTGCACCGCCGGGTCACCATCGCCGAATTGGAGGCAACCGACGAGCCTCGTAAGTCGTTGTTCGTGCGTTTCGCCGCCGTCGAACTGATCGTGTTCGCGATCGCCTTCGGGTTCGCGGCTGGCCTGTCTCGGACACCGCCACCAGACCTGGCGACGACCGACATCTCGCCGATGGCGTTGAAGATCGGCTACGACCTCGACGGCCCGCCCACCGTGGCGCGCCTGCTGTTTGATTGGCGCTTCGATCTGATCTTCGGGACGGCCGCCGTCATCGCCGCAGCGGTCTACCTGCGCGGGGTGTGGCGGCTGCATAAACGCGGCGACTCATGGCCGGTCGGCCGCACCGTCGCCTGGCTTCTCGGCTGCCTGAGCCTGCTGATCGCGACGTCGTCGGGCATGGGTAAGTACGGGCCCGCGCTGTTCAGCACCCACATGATGGGGCACATGATGTTGACGATGCTCGTTCCGGTCCTGTTGGTCCTGGGCGGACCGGTGACGTTGGCGTTGCGGGCGATCCCGCCGGCCGGTCGCGGCAACCCGGACGGGCCTCGCGAATGGATCATGATCGCACTGCACAGCAAGTACTCGAAGATCGTGACGCATCCGGCGATCGTGGTGATCGTCTTCGTCGGCAGCTTCTACGTCCTATATCTGGGTGGCCTCTTCGACGTCGTCGTGGAGCACCATTCGGCCCACCTCCTGATGAACCTGCATTTCCTCGTCAGTGGGTATCTCTTCTACTGGTTGGTGATCGGCATCGATCCGGCTCCCCGGCAGACTTCGCACGTCGCGAAGCTCGGGGTGGTGCTCGGTGCATTGCCGTTCCACGCCTTCTTCGGCGTCGCGTTGATGATGACGTCGGCGCTCATCGCCGAGAAATACTATGAGTCGCTCCAGCACCCGTGGGCGCTCGACCTCGCGGCCGACCAGCGGGTCGGCGGTGGGGTGGCGTGGGCTACCGGCGAGTTCCCGCTCGTCATCGTGATGCTCGCGCTCCTCGTGCAGTGGCGCAGGCAGGACGAGAAGGTCGCCCGCCGATTCGACCGGAAGGAAGACCGCGACGAGGACGCCGAACTGGAGGCGTACAACCAGATGCTGCGCGGCATGAGTGCGCCGGCGGAAGCAGAACCGGGCTCGGGCGGCGGAGTGGCGGTATCAGAATCAGGGTCGGACGAAGCTGATCGGTGACGGTGCCGCCCGCGCGGTCAGGCGAGCGCGTACGGCGTCTGGAACGACCACTGGAAGTCGCGCCAAGTGCGAACGAAGCGCACCCCTGTGATGCGTTCGACGCGACGGTGGACGGCAGCGTCGAAGGTGCTCCACCACGAGCGCGTTAGTTCGCCGATGCGGCGCAGGAAAGCGAAGATGAACGATGTGACGCGATGTGCCCACTCGAACTCGGTGGAGAGCGCGCCGAGGCCGAGGAAGAACGAACCCCATCCGGGGCCCGGAATCGGCAGCGGGATCATCACGAGTCCCGCCAGAATGAGCACGGTGCCGACGACGGCGACGCCGACACGATAAGCGATGTCGAGCTTGCGCTGGCGTCGGATCGTATAACGCTGCTTCCGATGCCAGATCTTGATCCGTAGACGAATGCTCAAAATCGTCGACCTCTCGTGGTTCCCGGTGTGCCAACCGTCGGGCATGGGCTGCAGGGGTAACGGACGGACCGTCCCGAGCAGTTCCCAGTGTGACACACGACACTGGTCCGCGACAGTGCATGCGTCCGCGTGTCAGTCATCCGAATCGTCCAGAGGTCGGCATCCGACTCGTCCGGAGGACGGAGCCGCACGGCGATCGCCCATATCCCTACGCCGGAGGGCCTGCACGAGGCGCTCGTGATCGCTTTCTGGTGCCACCAATACTCCCGTGGATGAGGCTGTGGGCGTGTGTTCGCCAGTGTCGCTCGCGAGATGCCGACAGCGTGCGGAGGATCGGTGCCGTTGACGGTGTTGGGGACTCTGTCTGAGCCGACGGGTGAGGACTCGCTGGATGATGGTCGGTGGACGTCGAACTGCGCGTGAAATATATTGTGGGGCAATTGAATTGAGAATGGCGGGTGGATTGGTTTCCACCCGCCAGCGGTCCGTGCGCTTCTGTGCCACACGGCTCGGCTACTCGGAAAGGTCACGACAACCGGTTAGTCGCCGACCATGCTGGACAGTCGTCAGTGGCCGAAGGTGACGTATCAGCAACCTGCGGCCTCCAGAAGGGGCTTAGGCACGTCCCCATCCTGCGTGATTGAACCGGCATCGGTCAGCGTGTACGTGACGTTCACCTTCATGTCTCGCTGCTCGGGCGTTATCGGGTACGCGACGGTCACCGAGTTAGCGTTCGAATCAGTAACCTCGGAAGGCACCGCGCACTTGGCGGCTGCCCGGGCGGAGATGCCCTTCACGAACAGGAGCACGGCCGTGGGATAGTCACGGCCAGCGGCATTCTCGGGCACAGCAGAAGCCCAGGAGAACCGGGCGCAGGGATCGTAGTTCCCGTCTTCGGCCTTCCAGTCGAACATCAGGTCCAGATTCGACATCGCGTGGCGCACTTGAGCAGCGTCCAAGTCCACCCCGCAGGCGGGTGCAGCACTGCTGGATGAGGTGGAAGTCGGAGTGGAGGTGGTGGGATCAGGCGCTGCCGTCTCGCTGGAAGATGAGGCTGCGCCGGCGGCAGCGATCGTGGTGCCTGCGGTCCGCGGCTCGTCAGCGATCGAGGCGAGCTTGCTGCTGCCGCACGCAGAGACGGCCAGAAGCGCCACAAGCAGGATCAATACGGCCAGGCGTCGCGCACTCACTATCAAGCCTTCTTAGCCAGGCGCAGAGAGAGATGGACGACGGCTGTCAGAGAGACGACACCAATGAGGTTGGCGACGAGGATCATCTGCGCGTAGCCGGCGACCATCACTGTGCCTAGCGCCGCAGCATCGGAATCGTCCGAGTCGCCACTGAAAGCCAGAAAGAAGCCCGAGTTGGATAGCAGAAGGAACGCCGCGCCCACGAGCCAGATAATTGCCGCGTTGCGCCTGCGCTTCGCGTCGGAAAGCGGGACAACTGGCTGGTGCTGAGGTTGCATCGGCGCAGACTGTTGAGTGGGCTGTTCGTGCTGAGGCTGCTGAGTGGGCTGGTACTGCGGTCCGAACGGCTCGAACGATTCCTGCGGTCCCTGGTACGACATGATCTTTTCTCTCCCTTGTTGCTTAACTGGCTGCTGGTGTGACGACTTCACCGCGCGTGATGTGGCGCAGTAGTTCGGTCGCCTTCTTCGGCGGTGTGGCGCTGGAATCGGTGGCGTCGATCGCCGTAACCATCACGGTGTTGCCCTTGCAGTCAGCGGGCAGATAGGCGGCACTGCGAGTGGTGCTGGTCCAGCCTTGATGCTTGACCGTGTAGTTCTCGGTCTCCAGCCAGTCCCCAACGCGCTCAACGGAAATGCCGACGCTCTTGAGTCCATCGGCTCCGTCGAACTGCCCGGCCGCGTTGTCGCAGGAGCTATATCCCATCGCCACCCCGCTCACGGGCAGGTCGTCGGCGTCGGCAGAGCCCTTGGCGGCGTTGGAGAGAAGGGGAGCGACCTTCTCGGCGGAGCGAGACTCCGATTCGGGAACTAGGAGCGCGAGCGTTTCGTCGTCTTCGTGAAAGGTCATCGTCTTCCAGCCAGAGGGGGCGTCGATGCCTACCGAGACGCCGTTGCCCAGGTCGACCTTCTCGTTGTCATCGCGAAGGATTACAAACCCCGTCACGACGATCGCAACGACCACGACCACTGCGACGACGACTGCCAACGCGGCCAGGCCCTTGGCTTTGGTGGTGGGCAGGAGGCGCTGATGCCAGTTCGGCGGAGGGGTGAGTGTAGGCGGTGGTGTCCAGCCTGGTGGTGTCGGAACGGTCATGGGGGGCCGCTCGGGGAGGTGTGGCCCCCGCTCCTCATGCGGTTTTGTCATTACTGTCGCTTTCGTTCGATAGTGTCGTCGTGACAGTACCCAATAATCGGGTACCCGCAAATCGGGTACTGACAATCGGGTTATGAGCATCGACGGCAGGGGGCCAGAATGGGGACATGGATAAGCTGCGCGGGAGCGACTACGTGAAGCGCATCGAGACGTTGTGCATCATTCTGCGTGGGTATCGCGTTCAGGCCGGGCTTACCCAGTCTGAACTGGCGAAAGAGCTTGGGATCGCACAGACGAAAGTCAGCAAAATCGAGTTGAGAGAGCGGCGTCTGGACGTGGTCGAGATGACCGCGTATTTGGCCCCCCTCGGCAAGACTTTGATCGATTTAGCTACGGACATGACACTGGAAGCGGAGCGTGAGCGGGTGGGGACGGTGGATCGCTCGCTGACGCTGATCGCCGCGGATTCGAGTGTGGACGAGGGCGATGTCGTCGGGGTCATCCAGGAGGTCGTTGAAGCCGCAGGGATGGAGTTCGATGTCGACGACATAGTGGGGCGGGCCGACTCCCTGGGCGACGGGCGAGAGAGTTGGGGTGTGGATACTCTGCTCATCCCGGTGAGTGTGCGCGACGAGGTTGTCGAGCAACTTGAGGCCGATTTCCGCTGGGAAGTGGTCTAAGCGGGTTGCTCCGCGGGGCTGGGCTAGAACGACGAAGGAGTCTTGACAGATCAGAAGATTAAGGATTAAGATTTCCCGAAGGCACTATAATCTATAGTCAATGACAAGGCATTCTCGCGCAATGTGTGCGGTATATCCCCTGGTGCGGGAATGTTTCCCCTTCTCCTTTATGGTGGAGGACGTGCGTCCACTATCCAAACCGCTGAAATTGCGGGTCGAATTGCGCTCGAATTGGATAGCAATTTTGGATAGCAGACCAATTTTCCCACCATCACAGCAGGTCAGAGGAGTTTTCGTTGGCTGAGTTCATTTACACCATGAAGAAGGTGCGCAAGGCGCACGGCGACAAGGTGATCCTCGACGACGTCACCATGAGCTTCTACCCAGGCGCCAAAATCGGCGTCGTCGGTCCGAACGGTGCAGGAAAGTCGTCGATCCTGAAGATCATGGCTGGTCTCGACCAGCCGTCGAACGGTGACGCGTTCCTCGACCCCGACGCAACCGTCGGCATCCTCTTGCAGGAGCCGCCCCTCAACGAGGAAAAGACGGTCAAGGAGAACGTCGAGGAGGGTATGGGCGAGATCGGCGTCAAGCTGGCCCGCTACAACGAGGTCGCCGAACTGATGGCGACCGACTACTCCGATGAGCTCATGGAGGAGATGGGCAAGCTCCAGGAGGATCTCGACAACGGCGACGCCTGGGACCTTGACAGCCAGATAGAACAGGCGATGGACGCTCTGCGCTGCCCTCCCGGCGACTCGCCCGTCACCCACCTGTCCGGTGGTGAGCGTCGCCGCGTAGCACTGTGCAAGCTGCTGTTGAGCAAGCCCGACCTGCTGCTGCTCGACGAGCCGACCAACCACCTCGACGCCGAATCGGTGCTGTGGCTCGAGCAGTTCCTCGCCAACTACGAGGGCGCTGTCCTGGCCGTGACGCACGACCGTTACTTCCTCGACCACGTCGCCCAGTGGATCTGTGAGGTCGACCGCGGCAAGCTTCATCCGTACGAGGGCAACTACTCGACGTACTTGGAGAAGAAGGCCGAGCGCCTCGAAGTCCAGGGCAAGAAAGATCAGAAGCTCCAGAAGCGACTCAAGGAGGAGCTCGAGTGGGTCCGGTCCGGGTCGAAAGCTCGCCAGACCAAGAACAAGGCGCGTTTGGCCCGCTACGAGGAGATGGCGACCGAAGCCGAGAAGCACCGCAAGCTCGACTTCGAAGAGATCCAGATTCCGACGCCGCCCCGTCTGGGCAACGTCGTCGTCGACGTCAGCAACCTGGACAAGGGCTTCGACGGTCGCGTTCTCATCAAGGATCTGTCGTTCACGCTGCCGCGCAACGGCATCGTCGGCGTCATCGGCCCCAACGGTGTCGGTAAGACCACGCTGTTCAAGACCATCGTCGGTCTCGAGTCGCCGGACTCTGGTGAGGTGAAGGTCGGTGAGACGGTGAAGCTCAGCTACGTCGACCAGGGGCGCGCCAATATCGACCCGAAGAAGACGGTGTGGCAGGTCGTCTCCGACGGTCTCGACTACATTGAGGTCGGCCAGAACGAGATGCCGTCGCGCGCGTACGTCAGCGCCTTCGGCTTCAAGGGGCCGGACCAGCAGAAGCCATCCGAGGTACTCTCCGGCGGTGAGCGCAACCGCCTGAACCTCGCGCTGACCCTGAAAGAGGGCGGCAACCTGATCCTGTTGGACGAGCCGACTAACGACCTCGACGTCGAGACGTTGAGCTCGCTCGAGAACGCGCTGGAGCAGTTTCCGGGCTGCGCGGTCGTGATCTCGCACGACCGTTGGTTCCTGGATCGGACTTGCACCCACATCCTCGCTTGGGAGGGCAACGTCGCCGAGGGGCAGTGGTTCTGGTTCGAAGGCAACTTCGAGGCGTACGAAGCGAACAAGGTGACGCGCCTGGGTGCGGAAGCGGCTCGTCCGCACCGCGTCACGCACCGCAAGCTGACGCGCGACTGACATCTGCGCCCTACGATTCCCCGCTCGGGGTCGGCGTCCTATTCCTGGGGCACGCCGACGCTGAGCGGGGAATTTTGTGTTTCAATCCCGGATCGACGACCGCGGCGTACTCGAGTATTTGCCGAATGATACAAAGGGTTCTAGTGTGTAACACTACCGGTGGAGGTAACGGCCGTTTCAGATGGAGGGTTCGATGACGAGCACGGTGGGCGTGGGCAGTTCAGAAGAACAGCAGGACAGCCGGAGTGCACGGCGCGGCTACGTGCCGAATTGGCGGAGCACCGTCCCGACATTGACCGTCGACGACACCCGGATCACGATCACGACGCCGGAGCGCAAACCGAACGACGAATACCATCGCGCCGACCTGCAGGACGCCTTCGACTTTTGGGCTGCAGCCGGATCAGCGACGAACGTCGCCATGCAACTCGGCTGGCCCGAGGTGGCCTACGGCGTGATGGAGTCGAAGGTCGAATCCGGCGCACTCATGCACCACCCGTGGAAGCGTCTGCGCACCACCGCGACCTACCTGGCCGTCGCTGTGCTCGGATCGCAGGACGAGCGCGACGCCTACCGCGACGCGATCAACACCGCGCATCGGCACGTCCGCAACGACGAGAACTCGCCCGTCAAATACAACGCGTTCAACCGTGAGCTCCAGATGTGGGTCGCAGCCTGCCTCTACATCGGCTTTGAAGACGCGCACGAGCTCCTCCACGGGAAGATGAACGAGGAGCAGGCCGAACAGTTCTTTTCGGGCGCCAGCCAACTCGCAACGACGTTGCAGGTGACCGAAGAGATGTGGCCGAGCACGCGCAAAGAGTTCGACCAGTACTGGAATGTCGCCTGCGAACGCGTCACGTACGACGAGACGCAGATCCAATTCATCAACGACCTCATCGATCTGAAGATGATCACTCCGATACTCGGGCTCCCGCTGCGCAGCCTCCTGCGCTTCCTGTCGATCGGCATGATGCCGCGGCTGTTCCGGGAGAAGATCGGTCTGCGCTGGCGGGCGGTCGACCAGCGACGTTTCGACAATCTCTTTCTGTTCGTCGGGTTCGTCAACCGGTTCCTGCCGCGCCCGCTGCGCTTCGGAAGCTTCTACTTCAACATGTTCGACCTGCGCCGGAAGATCAACAAGAACAAGGACCTGATCTGAGCGGGTCCAGGCCAGACGCCCAACCTCCTCACTCAATGCACGCGACCGGCGAAAGGATTCCCTCCTGTGTGGAATCGCATCAGTAAAATCCTCGACCATGAGATGAAGGTGTCCGAATTCCTCGGCGCGCTCATCCTCATCGGGATTCCGTACGGGATTGTCGGCGTCATCTGGACCCTCACCCACACCTCGCATCTGAGCGACATCGACAACCCCGTCGACCAAGTCATCTCGTTTCTGGGCTCAATCGTGTGCTGGCCAGTCTTGACGTTCTCGAACGTCACGATGACCTAGGAGAAGACTCGCCATGATGCTTCTGGTTCAACTCATCGACGTGATCGTCGAGTACGTGAAACTGCTGGTCGGCGCGCCAGGACACCGAAACATATTCGCCCGCGTCATCGCCTGGCTGGTGCTGATCGCGCTGATCGCCACCGTCGTCGGTCTCATCGCATGGGGCGTGTCACTGATTCCCGAACTGATCGGTCTGCTCAACGGCGACTAAGTCTGTCCGGCCTCTGAGTCGGCCGTCCGTCGAGAGTCCGACGAGACGGCTTCGCCCGCCGTAGGCTTGGGGGGGCAGTCGATGAGAGGTTGTGGGCATCAGTGGGATCCGAACTCGCGGCACGCTATCGAGCAGGTGTGAGCGACCTGCCGCCGGCGCAGATCGACCGACGGCTGGAACGACACTTCGCGGTGGGGGAGAGTAGATCGCCGGGGGAGATCCTCGTGTCGGCGACCCGCGTCGACGACGGCGGGATTGAGGTCCACGCCGTGCTCGACGACGTGCCACTGCTCGTCGAATCGATCCTCACCGCCGTCGGGGCCGCCGGATACACGATCGTCGCGACCGATCACCCGCGATTGACCGTCGCGCGCGATGCTCACGGCCGACTCGTCGGCCTCGACGACGACGGCATCGTCGAATCGTGGATCACGGTGGTCACCGCGCCATCTGCCGACGCCGACCTGGCCGGGCTCGAAGCCGCCGTCACGACGGCGGCCTCACGGGCGACCTCGGTCCGGGACGACACCGTGGCGATGCGTGAACGACTCGCCGAAGTCACTGCGGCGATCGCCGACGCCGGAGCGGACCTTGAGGAGATCCGTCTCCTCGAATGGTTCGCGTCGCGGTCGAACTTCGTCGGCGTCGGATACCGCGCCGCGACCATCGACCCCGACGGCGGGGAGGTGTTGGGTGTGTGGCGTGACCGCGACACCCATCGTCCGACTCCGGTGTCCGCCGACTCGGGAGTCGACGTCGACCGAGTATGGCTGGCGACTGGACTTCTGCGTGGACAGTTCCCGACCCTGGTCCGGGCCACCCGAGACGGCGTCGAACATCAATTCCTCGGCATCATCACCGCGACAGGTGCGCACCAGTCGATCTACGACATCCCCGGTGTGCGCGTCACCGTCAACCGGGTGCTCGACGGCCTCGGCTTCGCCGCGGATTCGTACGGCGGAATGGCCACCGTCGAACTGCTGCAGTCATTCCCGCTCGTCGAACTGTTCGCCGCAGACCCCGCCGACCTCGCCGTGCGCGTCAGTGACCTCCTCGACGCGCAGGCCGCGCGCACCCCGCGCTTCCACGTCCGCCCCGGCGTCGACGGACACACGATCTCGGCGCTCGTCTTCATGGCGAGGGAGGCGTATTCGACGGCCGTCCGGATCCGGCTCACTGAGATCATCAAAGCGGCGTATGGCGGTCAGGAGACCGAGTTCACGACGCGGCTGTCGCAGTCGCCGCTCGCGCAACTGCAACTGCTCATGCACGTTCGATACCCGGTGGTTCTCGACGACGCGGAAGGCAAGTACTGCCAGAAGCAGCTGACCGACGCGGTCCGTACGTGGGACGACCGGGTCCGTGAACACTGGATTGATCGCGCCCGAGAGGTCGCGCATGATTCGTCGCCGCTGCGGCTACTCGACTACGTGTCCGAGCGTTATCGCGACGGGCGAGACCCGGCCGCAGCGGCTGCGGATCTGCCGATCGCGGCAGCACTGGCATCGGGTGCTCTGCACGTGGCGGTCGACGTCCCCGATGCCGGCGCGTGGACGTTCACGCTGTATCTGTGCGACCGTCGGGCCGCGCTCACCGACGTGCTGCCGGTATTGCAGAGTCTCGGGCTGACCGTCGTCGACGAACACCCGTTCACAATCGATCGACCCGACGGCGCGGCCGTAGCCGTCTACGAGTTCACCGTGACTCCTGCGCCCGGCATCGAGACCGAACGCGTGCCGGACTTGTCCGCGCGCGTGGCCGACGCATTCGAACAGATGTGGCTGGGTCACGCCGACGTCGACCGCCTCAGTGAACTCGTGCTCCGCGCGGGTCTCACGTCGCGGTGGGTCGCGATGCTGCGCACCTACGCGCGATACCTCGCACAGTGCGGCTTCGGCTACAGCCTCTCGCACATCGCGGGCGTCCTCGGCGACCAGCGCGCGGCGACTGACGCGCTCGTCGACCTGTTCGCCGCGTCGTTCGACCCAGACGGACACGACGACGCGCGCCGAGACGAGGCGTCCGCTCGGCTCGACACGCAGATCGCAGGCATCCTCAGCCTCGACGCCGACCGGGTTCTGTCGGCGTTGGCGGCCCTCGTTCGTGCGACGTTGCGCACCACGTTCTATACCGAGGCGGACGGTTGGACGCAGCCGACGATCGCCGTGAAGCTCCGCACCGGTGATGTTCCGCAGGCGCCGCAGCCGCGACCGAAGTACGAGATCTTCGTGCACTCGCCGCTGGTCGAGGGGGTGCACCTGCGGTTCGGCGACGTCTCGCGGGGCGGGCTCCGCTGGTCCGATCGACTCGAGGACTTTCGCACCGAAATCCTCGGTCTCGTCAAAGCGCAGGCAGTCAAAAACGCGGTGATCGTCCCGGTCGGCGCGAAGGGCGGATTCGTCGTCCGGCGAAGTCCGGCGACGCGGGACGACGCGATCGAATGCTATCGCGCGTTCATCGCCTCGCTGCTGCAAATGACCGATGATCTCGACACCGTGACCGGGCAGGTCGTCCCTGGGCCGCGTGTAGTGCGCCGCGACGGCGACGACACGTATCTGGTGGTGGCCGCCGACAAGGGCACCGCGTCGTTCTCCGACATTGCCAACGAGGTGTCAGCACACTACGGATTCTGGCTCGGCGACGCGTTCGCCTCCGGCGGGTCCGTCGGCTATGACCACAAGGCGATGGGGATCACCGCGCGCGGCGCATGGGAGTCGGTGAAGCGACACTTCCGTGAGATGGACGTCGACGTCCAGACGCAGGACTTCACCGCCGTCGCTGTCGGCGACATGAGCGGCGATGTCTTCGGCAACGGCATGCTGGCGTCCCGCCACACCCGCCTGGTCGCCGCGTTCGACCACCGACACGTCTTCGTCGACCCCGACCCGGACGCGGCGACGTCGTACCTCGAACGTGAACGCCTGTTCCGGCTGCCGCGATCGTCGTGGGCCGACTACGACACGTCGCTCATCTCGCCGGGCGGCGGCGTGTGGCCGCGCGACGTCAAGTCCATTCCGATCACTGCGCCGATGCGGACCGCGCTCGGACTGGCCGATGACGTCACTGAACTCGAACCGCCCGAACTGATCAGAGCCGCCCTGCTGGCCCCGGTGGACCTGCTGTTCAACGGCGGGATCGGCACCTATGTGAAGGCGAGCGGCGAGGCCGACGCCGACGTCGGTGACAAGGCAAACGACGCGATCCGAGTGGCCGGTGCGCAACTGCGCGTCAAGGTCGTCGGGGAAGGCGGCAACCTCGGCGTCACCGAGCACGGGCGCATCGAAGCGGACCTGTGTGGGGTGCGGATCAACAGCGACGCGATGGACAACTCGGCCGGAGTCGACTGCTCCGACCACGAGGTCAACATCAAGGTATTGCTGGACTCGCAGATCGCGTCCGGGGCGTTGGACGCCGCCGACCGGGTGGACTTCCTCGAGTCGATGACGGACGACGTCGCCGACCTCGTCCTCGCCGACAACATCGCGCAGAACGCCGAACTGGGGGTGGCGCGCGCCACCGCCGACGACGACGTCGAACTGCACGCCCGCATCCTCGCCGATCTCGCAGACGGCGGCGTCGACCTGGCGTTGGAGGCGTTGCCGTATCCACGTCGGCTTCGGGCCCGTCGTGACGGCGATCTCGGTCGCGGACTCACCAGTCCCGAGCTGGCGACGGTGATGGCGCATGTGAAGCTCCAGACCAAGGGGCGGCTACTGGCGACGACCCTGCCCGACAATGATCTGTTCACGCCGCTCGCCGCCGGATACTTCCCAGCGGCGATCCGCGAGCGGTTCCCGGAGGGGATCGTCGGCCACCGGTTGCGCCGCGAGATTGTCACGACCCGCCTGGTGAATCGGATCGTCGACGGCGGCGGAATCGGGCACCTGCTGTCGGTACAGGAGTCGACGGGTGCGGATACCGGTGAGGGCGCCCGCGCATTCGTAGTCGCCGACGGAGTCTTCGGGGTCAGCGATCTGATCGACTCGATCCGGGCCCAGCCAGTACCGGCATCGGTCGGCGACGAGATGACGCGCCGCGTGCGTCGCCTGCTGTCGACGTCGTCGCGCTGGCTGCTCGCGCACCGCCCGCAGCCGTTGGCGACCGCCGCGGAGATCACGCGCTACTCCGACGTCGCCGAACTGACGCCCGACCTGAGTCGATGGCTGCGCACGGTGAACGGTGACGCCCTGGAGAAGACGTACCTCGACGCCGGGGCCACCCCCGCAGTAGCGCGTGCGGTCGCCGAGATCCCGTACCGGGTGCACCTGCTCGACGTCCACGACCTCGCCGACATCGCCGACCGGGATCCAGCCGAGGTGGGGGAACTGCTGTTCGCGGTTCTCGACCACTTCGGGATCGACCGGCTCATCCGGGCCGTCGACGGTCTCGACCAGGGCGACCGGTGGCATCTACTCGCCCGGGTGGCGCTCCACGATGATCTGCTCAGTGTGCTGCGCGGGCTGACCGGTTCGATCCTGTCCATGAGTGAGCCGGACGAGCCGACTCGCGACAAGATCGGCGAGTGGTCGGCCGGCCGAAGCACGCTCCTCACCCGTGCGAGTGCGACCCTCGACGACCTGACCGCGTCCGCGCAGTGGGACATCGCCACCCTGTCGGTGGCGGTCCGCTCGTTGCGTAGTGTGATCGGGTAGTCGACGACAGGAGTCCAGTTCAGTGAGTGCGGCAAAAGACGCGCAGGCCGACCGACAGTTGTTCGATGACGGGGGACACCGCACCGACGCAGGCTACGTGGTCACGGTGCCGGTCCGGTGGTCGGACATGGACGTCTTCCAACACGTGAACCATGCGCGGATGGTGACGCTCCTGGAAGAGGCACGCATCCCGTGGCTATTTTACGATGGCAAGCCGACGGCGCTGATGCGTCAAGGTTGCCTCGTGGCCGACATGCACGTGAAGTACCAGGGTCAGATCAGGCACGACGAGTCGCCGATCTCGGTGACGATGTTCGTGCAGCGGTTGCGCGCTGTCGACTTCACCGTCGGTTACGAAGTCCGTCCGCACGGCGCCGCACCCGGTTCGAAGCCCGCCGTCGTAGCGAGCACCCAACTCGTCTCGTTCGACATCGACACCCAACGCCCCCGCCGGATGACTCCCGATGAGAAGGCGTACCTGACGGAATTCGTGCGTCCGTGACCGGCCTTTCGCCGTATCGGGCGTCCGACCGTTCCGACATCGGGGCCTTCGTCGCGCGCGCTCGCCGCGCAGACGATGCGGGTGTGCTGCGCCTGCACGAACGCGCCGACGCGCGCGTCGGACTGTGGGTGCGGACCGGGTTCGACGTGCTGGCGACCCGCTCGGTGTTCGGCACGGTGACGCCGAACGACGTCGTGGCCGACGCGAACGCCATGGCGACGTCGTTGGCTGCGGGCGACAACGTGATCGACGTCGGCACGATGCCGACGATCGCGTGGCAGGGGGCGCTGCCGGGAACCACGGGTTTCGTGCACGTCGACGACGTGCCCGCCCGCGACGTGATCGGTCTCGCCCGACGCGGCGCTGACGTCGCACGCGACGAGTCGGGCGCGATGGGTATGGTGTCGTCGCTGCTCGACCAGAAGGTCCTGTCAGTGAGCGGCGCAGACGAAGCCGTCGACGTCAGCATGCGCGCGGTCTTCGCGCTCACCTCTATGGGCTTCGTCCGAGACTCGGCAGGCCACGAGATTACCGGCGACTCACCGCTCGACGCGATCGCGCCCGAAGAACCCGTCCGTGTCCGGGCCTCCGCCGCTTGGCTCCGCCTGGATGCCCGGTTCGGTTCGGTTTTCCAACGTCGAAGCGTTCTGAGCCTCAACGTCGGCTGACGCTCAGACGAGCCAGGCCGCGGTGTTGGGCGGAAGCAAGCCGTCCTCGAGTGGGGTGCTGACGAGCAACACCTGGCCGGGCGGCAGTGGAATCGGCGTCGTCGACCCGTTGAGAGCGCAGATCAGTCCGCCCGGCCGGCGAAAGGCGATGCAGCCGTCGGGTGCGCCGTACCATTCGACGGTGTCGCCGGCGAACTCCGGACGCGCGTAGCGCAGCTCCAGAGCCTGCCGGTACAGCGACAGTGTTGAGAAGATGTCCTCCAACTGCGCTTCGACGGTCAGCCCCGCCCAGTCGGCGGGAATCGGCAGCCAGGTGTCGGTGGTCGAACTGAACCCGAACGGTGGGTCGACGCCCTCCCACGGGATCGGCACGCGACACCCGTCGCGACCGCGATCGGTGTGACCGGAGTTCTCCCATACCGGATCGACGAGGACATCGTCGGGCAGGTCGGCGTCGGGCAGTCCGAGTTCAGCGCCGTTGTAGATGAATACGGTGCCTGGCAAGGCCAGCTCGACCATCGCCATGGCGCGGGCCCGCAATGCGCCGATCGCGAGCGCTTGCCCGTCGGTGACGCCCCACTCGGCGGCGTCGGGCGCATAGCGCGTCACTTCTCTTGGCACGTCGTGATTTGACAACGTCCATGTCGGGACCGCGTTCACCGACGTCGTCGCGGCGAGCGACTCGGTGATCGCTTCCTTGATGTGGTCAGCGACGAAGTCGGTCGTCGCCAATCGGAAGTTGAATCCGAGGTGCAGTTCGTCGGCGCGCACGTAGTCGGCGAATGCGTCGTTCGACGACACCCACACCTCGCCGACGTTCGCGGTGCCCGGATACTCATCCATCACCTTGCGGATCTCGCGGTGGATCGCGTGAACACCCGGATCGTTGAACCGCGGATCGTCGTCGGTGTGCTTGAGAATCTCGACTGACTCCGCCATGTCGGGCAGTCCCTCCGGCTTGGCCATGCCGTGGGAGACGTCGATGCGGAAGCCGTCGACTCCGCGGTCGAGCCAGAACCGCATCGTGGCTCGCAGATCGTCGAGAACGTCGGGGTGAGTGAAGTCCAGGTCCGGCTGCTCCGGCGCGAACAAGTGGAGATACCACTGGCCGAGTGATCCGTCGGGTTCGGTGATGCGGCTCCACGCCGGGCCGCCGAAGACGCTCGTCCAGTTGTTCGGCGGCTGCGAGCCGTCGTCGCCGACTCCATCGCGGAAGAAGTAACGGTCGCGTTCACCGCTGCCCGGTTCTGCGGCCAATGCCTGCGAGAACCATGTGTGCTGGTTGCTCGTGTGGTTGGGCACGAGGTCCATGGTGACCTTGATGTCACGGTCATGAGCTTCCGCGACGAGTCTGTCGAAGATGTCGAGATCGCCGAACAACGGGTCGACGTCGCGCGGGTCGGAGACGTCGTACCCGTGGTCGACCATCGGCGACCGCATGATGGGCGACAGCCAGATCGCGTCGACGCCGAGCAACTCGAGATAGCCGAGCTTGTCGATCAAGCCGGCGAGGTCGCCGACCCCGTCGCCGTTCAAGTCCGAGAACGATCGCGGATACACCTGGTAGACGACGGCGTTGCGCCACCAGTCGCCAGCAGGTCCGGAATTGGTCACGTACTGTTCGCTCACCGTCGCGATTCTTCCATATTCGTCACACCGGGCTGTTGATCAACGAGTTAGCGGCCATCTCCATGTATCCGATGAGTTGCGCGCGGTGATCGTCGTCGAGCACATCCGACTCGATGGATCCGATGGCGATCATCATGCAGCGCAGCCAGGCGTCCCGCTCGATCGGGCCGACGTGATACGGGACGTGGCGCATCCGAAGCCGGGGGTGCCCCCGCTCGTCGGAGTACGTGTGCGGGCCGCCCCAATACTGTTCGAGGAACATGCGCAGGCGACGTTCGGCCGGGCCGAGATCGGTTTCGGGATACATCGGCCGCAAGATCTCGTCGGCGGCGACCTCTTCGTAGAAGCGCGCCGTCATCCGCGCGAACGTGTCGTGTCCGCCGACTTCGTCGTAAAAGGTGCTCACGGGGCCCATTGTCCACGATGGCCGGGAGAATGTGCGGACCGGCCGCAAACGTCTACGACGCTCTGTAGGCCCTATGGGGACATCGGGGACGCGGTGCGATAAATTGGTCACCAGATGATCTGCACACGGCAGGTCGTATGCGCTTCTCAATCCAGGCGCGAGTCGAAAGGGTGGGGTGTGGACCAGCTTCTTGTCCCCGTCGGAATGACAGTCGTGGTGCTGTGTTTGCTCTCAGTGCTGATCTGCGTCGTCTCGATGGCGTTCTCGTGGGGTGTCAAGCGCCCCCGGCCGAAGGAATACACGCTCGATCAGCGGTGGGACCGTAATCCGCAGCTGTTCTCCGCGACCGAGATCGATCCGATGACTCTCGCACGGCACGCTGCGCCGGGCGACACCGAGGGAGGCTCCGCAAGTGGCAAGTGGTGACATCGCACATGTCGATCCCGCGTCGCTCCCGGTGGGTGCCGCAGTCACGTCGAGTGGCCGCGTCTCCGCAGCACTGTGGCCGCGCCAGGCGTTTGACACTCCGCCGTTCTCGCAGGACGACCTGATCCTCCTCGACGACACGCTCAAGGAGACCAGCGAGGTCGCGCTCGTGCGCTTCGCGGTCTACATCGGCGACCTCGGCACCGACGTCGTCGAAGGTGCCCGCGCCGCCCTCGCCGAGGCACCCGAACCATACAATGCCGCACTCTTGGCCGTCTCGCCCAACTCGCGCGACGTCGTCGTCGTCTCGGGCTCGGACGTCGCAGGTCGTGTCAACGACCGGGTCGCCGAACTCGGTGTGCAGGCTGCGCTCTCGTCGATCAAGCAGGGCGAGCTCATCGACGGTCTCGTCTCGGCGCTGCGCGTCATGGCGACTGCCGTCGCGCGTCCGTAACACGCACTGCAGGCTTACGGTCTGAACGACTGCGGCCCCCGACCTGTCCAAGGTCGGGGGCCGCAGCCGTTTAGCGGTAGCCGTGTCAGCGATTCGACTCCGCATCGAACGCGCGGGCCCGCATTGCGCGCTGCGCCGAATCACGACCTTCGACGATCAGACGACGCAGTGCGGCCGGGATGTCGTTCGCCAGCAGTGCGTCGGCGGCGGCGATCGCGTCGTCGCACAGATCCCAACTCGGGTACAGCCCGATGACGACGGTCTGCGCGACCTCGCTCGTCCGGCGCGACCACAGGTCGACAACCGCGTCGAAGTAGCGCTGTGTGAACGGCGTCAAGAGCGCGCCCTGTCCGGGACGGGTGAGACCCTCGACGATCGAGCGGACCGTCACATTGGCGACGGCGTCGTCGTCGAACGCGGTAGTCCATGCCGCCTCTTTCGCTTCCGGGGTACCGAACGCCGCGCGTGCTGCTGCGGCGTGGCGCGCGCCCGCGGCCGTGTTGTCGCGGTCGGCTTCGGCCGCGATCACCGTCTCGTCGATGGTTCCGTGCGTCGCGAGTGCTTTGACTAGACGCCAGCGGAGTTCGTCGTCGACGATCAGGCCTTCGAGGCCGACGGTCGCCGGGTCGGCGCCGTCGAGCAGTGAAAGCAAGATCGGCTGCTGGGCGTCGGTCGTGACGCCGCCGAGGAACGTGTTGACGAACGCCAGTTGGTGGTCCGATCGAGCTTCGGCGCCACGCGCCAACTCGAGCAGCCGGTCGGCGAACTGCGGCCACCCCGTCGACTCGGCCCAATCGGGCGCGGCGTATGCCTCGAGTGCGGTCGTCGCCTGCAGGAGCACGCGCTGCACAACGCCGACTTCGGTCTCGGCGGCGATGCCGCGGCCGACGAGTTCGACGAAGTCTCGGGCGCTCATCTCCGCCTGGCGGGTCATCTCCCACGCGGCAGACCACACGAGCGTGCGCGGCATCGGATCGTCGATGTCGCCGATCCGCGCTGTCGCCGTCGCCAACGATTCGGGATCGAGCCGGACCGAAGCGTAGGTCAGGTCGTCGTCGTTGAGGAGAATCAGTGCGCCGCGATGCTTGCCGACGAGTGCGGGAACCTCGGTGCGCGGCCCCTCGACGTCGAGCTCTACCGATTCGGTGCGGAGCAACTTCCCGTCGTCGGACGGGGCGTACACGCCGACCTTCATTCGGTGCACGCGCGTCTCGCCTGCTCCGGGAGCCGCGCCGTCCTGCACGACGGTGAACGACGTGATGACGCCGTCGGAGTCGGTCTCGAACTCGGGGCGCATCACGTTGATGCCGGTGGTCTTGAGCCACTGGTCGCCCCAGTCCGACAGGTCGCGGCCCGACGACTTCTCCAACGCTCCCAGCAGGTCGGCGAACGTCGCGTTCGAGAAGCGGTGCGCCGCGAAGTAGTCGCGCAGTCCCGCTAGGAACGGGTCCAACCCGACATAGGCGACGAGCTGTTTGAGGACTGAAGCGCCCTTGGCGTAAGTGATGCCGTCGAAGTTGACCTCCACGGCGGCGATGTCCGGGATGTCCGCGGCGATCGGGTGGGTCGACGGCAGCTGATCCTGCCGGTAAGCCCACGACTTCTCGACGTTCGCGAACGTCGTCCACGCATTCTTGTACTCGGTGGCGTCCACCTGCGAGAGCACCGACGCGAACGTCGCGAACGACTCGTTGAGCCAAAGGTCGTCCCACCACGTCATGGTGACGAGGTCGCCGAACCACATGTGCGCCATCTCGTGCAGGATCGTCTCGGCGCGGCGCTCATACAGGTATCGGGTAACCCGAGACCGAAAGACGTAGTCCTCCAGGAACGTGACGGCTCCCGCGTTCTCCATCGCGCCCGCATTGAACTCGGGGACGAACAGCTGGTCGTACTTGCCGAACGCGTACGGGACGCCGAAGACGCGGTGGTAGAACCCGAAGCCTTGTTTGGTCTCGGTGAACAGTCGCTCGGCGTCCATGTGCTCGGCGAGCGACGCGCGGCAGTACAAGCCGAGAGGAATGGTGCCGTGCTCGTCGGAGTACTCATCGGTCCACTTCGTGTACGGCCCCGCGATCAATGCGACGAGATATGTGCTCATCAGCTCGGTGGTCGCGTAGCGGCGGACCACGGCACCCGAGTCGACGGTCTCGGGGTCGCCGATGGGGGCACCGTTGGTGATGACCTGCCAGTCGGCGGGGGCGGTCACCGTCGTGGTGAACCGTGCCTTCAGGTCGGGTTGGTCGAAGCATGCGAACATGCGCTTGGCGTCAGCCGTTTCGAACTGCGAGTACAGGTAGACGGCACCGTCCGCCGGATCGACGAAGCGGTGCAGCCCTTCGCCGGTGTTCGAGTACGCGCATTCGGCGACGACGGTAAGCGTGTTCTCGGCAGCCAGATCGGGCAGCGCCAATCCGACCGACTCGTCGTAACCGGTCACGTCGAGGTCGACGCCGTTGAGAGTCGCGGACGTCAGGCGGGGAGCGATCAGGTCGATGAACGTCGACGCGCCCGCCGACGCGCGGAAGGTGACGGTGGTCGACGACGAGAATGTCGACTCGCCCGGGTGTCCGTCCCCGTCGGTCAGGTCGAGGTCGACGACGTACGCGTCGACGTCGAGGAGTGCTGCGCGCTGCTGCGCCTGGTCACGTGTCAGATTCGGTGCGCTCACTCGGCCCACTCTAGTGATCTGCGGACCGGTGTGCGGGGCAGGGCGCGGCCCGGCCCCGCCATCGGTGCGCGACGTGATGCGGTGCGCGACGTGATGTGACGGCGTCCTCATGGGCAGGACGACCCAACCGGTGGTTGAATCGGAGTCATGGCTGAAAACGATCGCGTTGACTTCTGGTTCGACCCCTTCTGCCCATGGTGCTGGATCACCTCGCGCTGGATTCTGGAGGCCGCACAGGTGCGCACCCTGGACGTCCACTTCCACATCATGAGCCTGGCGGTACTGAACGAGGGCAAAGATATTCCCGACGGGTACCGCGAGATGCTCACGCATGCGTGGGGTCCGGTCCGCGTACTCGCGGCCGCGCAGTCACGGCACGGCGACGGCGTGCTCGCGGGGCTATATACGGCGATGGGCACCGAACTGCACGACAACGGGAACAAGGACGTTCCGTCGATGATCACCGCGGCGCTGTCCTCGGCGGGCCTGGAAGCAGATCTCGCCGAGGCGGTCGATTCCGACGAGTTCGATGAGGCGATCCGGACCAGTCACCACGAGGGGATGGACAAGGTCGGCGACGACGTAGGCACGCCGACGATCCACGTCAACGGCGTCGCATTCTTCGGTCCGGTCCTCTCGCGGATTCCGCGGGGCGAGGACGCGGGGAAGGTATGGGACGGCGTCGTCGCTCTCGCGTCGTACCCGCACTTCTTCGAACTCAAGCGCACTCGGCACGAGGACCCGCAGTTCGACTGACTCGCCTCTAGTACATTCCGGTCTCGGATAGTTCGTTCGGCAGGGAGCCTTCGGCGACGGCGGCAGGCGGATGCGGTGCGGGGACCAACGCGACGTGTCCGCTGCCGGTGCCGCGGACGAATGATCGGGGCCGGAACAGGATGGCTCCGCTGCGCGTCCGGTCGCGCAGCGCCGCCGCGCGCCAGGTCAGCACGGGATGCGACGACAGTGCGTTGACGACGGTGATGAAGAAGCCTCGCTCATGGACGGCTCGGTCGGCGAACTGGTCGAAGTCGATGGCGCTGAGCAAGTATTTGCCCGCTGCGAGCAGCCCGATCATCGGAGCCGCCCCGTCTGGTCGTGAGTAGTAGCCATAGTTGTCGGCGGTGTACTCCTGCGCACGGGACAGCAGCGAGCCGAGAATTGGGACGCTCATGATCAGACTGCTGAACAGTTGCCGCCAGTAAGAGGTGTGTCCGGCCGCGATGTGCCCGATCTCGTGGCCGATCACGAACTCCAGCGCCTCTGGGCTGCGGGCGCGCCCGCCGACCTCGAACAGATCTGAGTAGACGACCACATAGCGTCGGAAACCGTGGCCGGACGCGAACGCGTTGATCTGGCCGTTGCCGTTCATCACGTACGCGTCGGGGACGTATTCCATGCCGTATCGCGCAGCGGCTTCGACGACGGTGGTGAACGCTTCGGGAAACTGGGTCGGTGTGATCTGGACGGCGTTGGCGCGCATACTTGCGTAGCCGACGCCGCGGCCGAGGAACACCAGGATCGGCAGGACCAACGGGATCAACAGGAGTTCGCTGATGAGCCCGAGTGCCACCAGCGTGATCACCAGGGCATATGCGGCGACTGCTGCGAGGATCGCGATCACCAAGACCGGAATCTCCCATGGGTGACGACGCGGAGCGCCCGCGTAGAGGGCCGGCGACTGCCACACCGTCGCCGGCCCGGCGGGCGGGGGCGCGACGGGAACGACGGAGTCATCGACGCCGGGCACCGACGGGATCGGTGAGCCGGGCAGCCGGGTGCGGGGGATCGGTTCAGCATTCTCCACTCCTCCAAACTATAGTGACGGCATGCGTATTTACCTCGGGGCCGACCACGCCGGATTCGAATTGAAGAACCAGATCGCCGATCATCTCAAGTCCGCGGGGCACGACGTGGTCGACTGCGGTGCCCACGAGTACGACGCCGTCGACGACTACCCGGCGTTCTGCATCGCGGCCGCCGAGCGTGTCGTCGCCGACCCCGGCAGCCTCGGATTCGTCCTCGGCGGCAGCGGTAACGGTGAGCAGATCGCCGCGAACAAGGTCAAGGGTGCGCGATGCGCTCTCGCGTGGAGTGTTGAGACTGCGCAGCTCGCCCGCCAGCACAACAACGCGCAACTGATCGGCATCGGTGGCCGCATGCACAGCACCGAGGAGGCGCTGGCGATCGTCGACGCATTCATCGGAACGCAATGGTCCGACGAGGCCCGCCACCAGCGTCGCATCGACATCCTCGCCGAGTACGAGACCACCGGCGTGGCACCGGAGCTTCCCGAGTCGCCGCGCTGACCCGGTAGAGCGGGGATGCCCGAAGGCCACACCCTGCACCGGCTTGCACGTCGGCAGCAGCGGTTCTTCGGCGGACAGCAGGTCCGTGTCACCAGCCCGCAGGGCAGGTTCGCTCACGAAGCGGGCGTGCTCGACGGGCTGGTGTTTCGTCGTGCCGAAGCGTGGGGCAAGCATCTGATCCACCGGTACACCCCGACCCCTGGCGGACCGGTGGACGCCGGACCGATGGTGCATGTTCACCTCGGCATCTATGGTGCCTTCAGTGAGGAGCCCGTGCCGATGGGGCAGCCGGCCGGGCAGGTCCGGATGCGGGTCGAAGGCGCCGAAGTCGGCACCGACCTGCGCGGACCAGCGGCCTGCGAACTGTATACGTCTGACGACCTCGAAGCGCTGGTCGCTCGACTCGGTCCCGACCCGTTGCGCCGCGACGCCGAACCGGATCGGGCGTGGCGAGCGATCTCACGATCTCGCCGCGCGATCGGGGCACTCCTCATGGACCAGAAGGTGCTCGCCGGGGTCGGCAACGTCTACCGCGCCGAGGTGTTGTTCCGGGCGGGAATCGAGCCGCACCGGCCGGGCACCACGATCACCCGAACCGAGTTCGACGATCTGTGGGCCGACCTTCTGATGCTCATGCCGATCGGTGTCCGACGCGGCAAAATGCATGTGGTCCGAGCCGAGGACGATCACGGCGCGCCGCCGTACGCCGTCGACCGCCCGCGAACGTACGTGTATCGGCGTGCGGGGGAGCCGTGCCGCGTCTGCGGGACACCGGTCGCCCGGCAGGAGATGGAGGGGCGAAACCTGTTCTGGTGCCCGTCCTGCCAATCCTGATCGGGATCGTTCGGTACGGATCTTCAGGCTGCGCTCAGCGTCTGAGACGGAGATCTGTCAGAGTGCGGGTGCAGCATGGAGTCTATGAACGAGGTCCGCACACCGATCACAGTCCTGGCCGTGGGTGGAACCGGCGAATCGTATCCCGGTGACGAGCGCACCGAGGTCACCGGAATGCTCGCAGGCGTCACAGATGCTCTCGACCACAGATTCACCAGCCGCTGGGTCGGCTATCCCGCCAGCTACGGACCCACTGCGGGGCGTAACGGCATGGCGTATGTCGACAGTGTCGTCTGCGGGGTCGCCGCGCTCATTCGGGCGGTACGCGCGGTTGACGGTCCGGTGATGATGGTCGGATACTCGCAGGGCGCCGCCGTCATCCGAGCGTTCCTCGCCCACCCGTCGTCGGCCGCACTCACCGAGCGGGTACTCGCAGTCGGGCTCGTCGCCGACCCCCATCAGCCGCCCGGCACCGTCGCCGGGTGCGCGGGCTGGGGAGTCGCCGGTCCTGGCGCCGCGATCCCGAGTGAGGTGCCTGCCTTCTGGGTCGGCGCTCCCGACGATGTCATCTGCAATGCGTCAGACGATTCGTTGATCCGCGACGTCGCCGACCTCACCGATTCGCTTTCGATGCTGCACATGCGCCGCTGGGTCGCCGCAATGTGTGCGGCCGTGATGTCCCGCCGGATGCAGAACGCCGACCGTACGTCCGTCACACCGCGGCAGTGGCGTCGCGACGCTCAACGTCTTCGCGCGGCCTTCCACGAGGTCCGAGGCTATCTGCCGTCGGACATCACGGTCGGGAAGTGGCGGTTGACAAACGTGCGCGGCGGGCGGCACATCTCGTACGACGGCGAGCCGTACCGTCGTGCACCGCTGACCGATCCGGACGTCACCGGCTGTCAGGTGCTCGCCCAGTGGCTGCAGGTTGAGGCGACCATGCACCGCTGCGGTATCGCGCTGGCCGCCTGAGACGGATCCTGCCGCGAGAATGACTTACTGACGAGACCGGGCCCCTGCCGACGATGTCGGAAGGGGCCCGGTCGCTGTCTGCGTGAGGCAGGCTGTGGTGCAGTCGGCGACTAGTCGCCGGTGTACTTGCCGCCGACGGTGCCGCGAACCACGATCGGAGTGCCGCGTCCGACGTTGTCGAACACCCATTTTCCGTTCGCGGTGCTCACGTTGATGCAGCCGTGGCTGGCGTTCGAGACACCCTGCTGGGCGACTGACCACGGAGCGGCGTGGATGAAGATGCCGTCCCAGGACATGCGCGTCGCGTACTCGACGTACGTGCGGTAGCCCTCGGGCGAATCGATCGGGACACCGTACGTGGACGAGTCCATGTACATGTCGCGGTACTTCTCCTTGGTGTGGTACACGCCG
The DNA here is from genome assembly GCF_032711245.1 of Gordonia abscondita. Taxonomy (GTDB): domain Bacteria; phylum Actinomycetota; class Actinomycetes; order Mycobacteriales; family Mycobacteriaceae; genus Gordonia. The sequence goes on along the minus strand of NZ_CP128986.1, from coordinate 1,729 downwards.
TTAGGAGTCGGGTGCTGGTTCGTGCCCATCGAGATCGGCATCTGTTTGATGAACTCGCCGTTCTTCCACCAGTAGATCTGGTGTGCGCCGTCGACTGCGAGAGCGACGTAGCCAGTCTCCGACTTGACGTTCGGCATGGCCGGGATGGCGGGCTTGCTCGGAGTCGTCGACTTCGGAGTCGGCTTAGGCGACTCCTTCTTCTTCGGGGTCGGCAGCGTCGGGAGGGTCGGAGCCTTCGGAAGCTCGGGGACCTCGACCGGCGGAAGACCCGGGATGACTGTGACAGGCGTCGCAGAGGCGACGGCGGGAACGCCGGCACCGAGGACCGCCACGCTGACTGCGATGGCGGTCAGGCGAGCAGCGCGGCTCGCACTCTTCTTCTTGAACACGTCGTTTCTACCTTCGTTTCGTCGTAACGACACGCCACCCCCGTGGACGCTGTCCGATCATCGTTACACAACCGTTGCTTGTGTGCCAATCGAAAACGCCGGGTCGACGAGGCGGTATGTCGGCTTGGTGAAGGATTTCGGCATGACTCTCGTCACCTCGCCGAGACGGTCGGTGCTGATGATGCTGATGGTGCTGGTGGTGCTGGTGGTGGTGAGCGTGCGGAGGTGGAATCGCGCCTACCGTGCGACGGTGCGGACCGCCTATGAGGCGGGCGTACCCGGGGGATGGGCGTTGTGTCGTGCCAGGCGAGTGTCCAGTTCGTGGTTGATTGCTTCTGCGTCGTCTCGCGCCCGATGGAGCGCGGCAATCACCTGGTCGAGCACTGCGATCGGCACCCCGAATTCTCGGAGGGTTTGGCCATCAGTGATCGAGATGGTCGCATCCTGAGCAGTGACCTGCCCGTCGGTTGCCTGCAACGTCTTGATTCGGGTCTCGATCCGCACTTCGCGATGGAATGTGACGCGCGTTCGCCACCATGTCTCACTGCCGTCCGGATTGCGATAGGTGCGTTCCGGGTCGATCGGGGGACTGTCGTGAACGTCGTCGAAGAGTTCTTTGGGATCGACTCGCACGTCCGACAGAGTTCCTCGGTGAAGGGCTTGGGTGACGGCGAGTCGCCAGTGGTCGAGGCTTCTGCTGAACGGGATGTCCTCGGCGAGCAGAAGCAGCAGCGATCGTTGGGCGTCCTGGGTGGTGCTCTGCCTCTCGACGCGGTAGGCGACGACATCTCCCAGCCTGCTGTCGTCGTCGCGATGATGAAAGACCACATTCCACCCGACGACTTCGTCCGGGTCGTCTGTACGCAGCCCGTCGGCGATGACTCGTGGGGCCTGGGTGTGTCCGGGGCGATTCTGGTGGTATTGAACCGCAGTCGCGAAGACTTGATAGCTGTGTCGACCGACATCGACTGGCGTTGGGGAGATCATCGGGGTGGAGCCGCCTTGCCCGAGGTGCTACGCCTCGGTCGGTCAGTCAGGACTTCAGCGGGATGCTGCTTATTCTTGCCGACTGCTCCCTCCAAGGGTACGCCGCGACACTCCGCGATGGAGTTCGTGCGTTCGCCCTGCGGACGGCCCTGTGGTACGGCGTGTTCGACGTGCTCGGCGAGTAGACCGTTGCGTTCGCGACGTGAGGCCTCCGACCTTCCGTCGATCGCGACTCGATAGACATCACGCCGACGATCGCCGCGCCGAGAACGAGGCGAACGGTTATGACGACGCTTCCGGGGTGAGGGTGCCGCGCTCCTCGCTGCGATGCGATGCACGTGGGGCGGCATTAG